>CAWGEH010000018.1:0-117624 GCA_963821505.1 uncultured Alphaproteobacteria bacterium | reverse complement strand
ATAGGAACGTCAAATCCAAAACCACACTAAAGCGGGTCCCGATCGATTTGCACCAATCTGGATTCCGGGTTCGCCGCTTCGCGGCGCCGCGGAATGACGGTGACTAATGCCAGGTCGGCGAACCGCTTTGGTCCGAGCATCGGATTGACCGCGATCATTCAGTCTCACAGGTTAATCAAGCGCTGGCGGTGCGGGGCCGGCGGAGCCGCGAGGACCCCCGAGCCGGAAGCCGGCCGCCCCCTGGAGCGGGCTCGCCCGCACGCCGCTCCCGCGAGCCATCAAAAGAAACCTCCGATCGTGAATGATCGAGCGACGAGCTCCGCCCGTCGAGCGGAATGCCGCGCATGCGCTGCTGCGTGCGCCTCGTCAGCCGAACCGCACCGCATAGACCGGCGGCAAGGTGTGCGTCACGCAGGCCCAGCTGTCGCCCTCATCCTCGCTCACCCACAGCCCGCCCGTGGTCGAGCCGAAGGCGAGGCGCTCGCCCCTCTCGTCGAGCGCCAGCGCATGGCGGTAGACCACGTCATAGGCATGCGACTGCGGCAAGCCGTTGCTCAGGACCTCGAAAGTCTTGCCGCCGTCGCGGGTGCGCGTGACCACCAGCTTGCCCTCGCGCGGGATGCGCTTCTCGTCCTTGATCTCGGGCACGAACCAGGCGGTCTCCGGGTCGCGCGGATGCACGGCCACCGCGAAGCCGAACGTCGACGGCTTGACTCCGGTGATCTCGGTGAAGGTCCGGCTCTCGTCCGAGGAGGCAAAGATGCCGTTGTGGTGCTGCACCCACATGCGCTCCGGCGCCGCGGGGCACTGCACTAGGCAATGCACGTCCTGAGCGACGGGGTCGTGCGTCTGCTCGGGCGGAGCATATTCGGCGCGCATTCCCTCGCCGCGCAGCGTCCAACTCTCGCCGGCATCCTCGGTGAACCAGATGCCGCCGGTCGATACCGCGATCCACACCCTCTTGGAATCGCGCGGATCGACGCAAATCGAATGGATCCCGGGCAGATCGGCGCCGCCGCCCATCCATTGCTTGCGCTTGGGATGGTCCCACAGCGCGCGCAGCATCTGCCAGCTCTGCCCTTGGTCGGTCGAGCGGAACAGGCCGCCCGGCAGGGTGCCGCACCAGACCACCCCGGGCTCATCGGCGCCGCCCGCCGCCAGCGCCCAGATGCGCGCGGTGCTCCAGTTGATCGGACGGCCCCACATGTCGTGCTCGTCATGGCCCTCGGGCTTGGGCGGATATGCGGGCGTCGAAATCTCCTCCCAGCCGTTGGCGGTCGAGCGGTGCAGCTTGACGCCAAAATGCCCGTGGTCGAGCGCGGCGTAGGTGCGCCCGTCGCGAGGGTCGGTGAGCGTGAGGCTGACATTGTCGCCGAGGAAATCGACGCCCGCGATCTCCCACTGCCCTGCGCGTCCGCGCGCGACGGTGAACAGGCCTTTGCGGGTGGAAATGAGCAGCTTGTCGCTCATCGAATCAGCCTCCTGACAGCGCCTGGAACACGTAGATGCGGCTCGACGCGCGCACGGGATCGGCGAGGTGGGCACGGTCGCGGATCATCCGCCCGTCCACGAAGATCGTCATGTGCCGGCGCAGCGCCGATTGGTCGTCGAGCACGTATCCGCGCGCCTGCGGGTTGGCGGCGAAGACGTTGTCCAGCACTTCGCGGACCGTGCAGCCGGGAGCCTCGGCTTCGGGGCAGGCGACGTGGCGCTGCACGTTGGGCGTGAACACGACCTTGGCCATCGCTGGTGCTCCGTTCGGACTAATTTAGCCCCGCATGCGCTCGACCAACTTGGGCGCATGTCCTCATCGGAAAACCGGTTCCCATTTTTCCGGCGCATGCGCCAATCCCGCAACACGCTCGCTCCAAAGGACGGGCGGACGCGTCGATTCCCGACAACCTGGGAGAAAAAAAGGCGAGCCCCGCCGCAGCAGGGCGCTCGTCCGTCTCGAGGCAGGCGGGATTGGTCTCCTGGCCACCCGAGGTAGAGCCGCTGCCGGCCATGGCAAAATTGAATTTCGTGAAAAGGCCACGCGCCTAGAGTTCCCTTTCGGCGAGCTCGCGGAACTCGTCGGGGACGGAACGGGAAAGTCCCAAGGCCACCGACCCATATCCGACCGCCTCCCATCCGAAGCGACCGCGGATCAGGTCGACGGCGCGGTCGGCCGTCCAACGCGCCATGCCTGTCTTGGTGCCGGGCCGGCGCCTTTCGTCTGCAAGCCCCAGCGGGAGCTCCAGCTGCAGGTCCCAGTGCTGCTCGAGATGCGAAACTGAGATCGCCAGGAGCGAGATGGTCTCCTCGTCCGGGTGGTCCGCGAGCGCCGCCCGAACGAGCTCCTCGCCGATTTCGGCAAGGCTCGCGGTCGCCGAAATCGGCGCGTCGAGCGTTATCGAGCGAGTGACCGAGCGAAGATTGGCGAAACGAACGCGCGCCGTCACCGTCCGGCCCGGTCGTGATTTCGCCCGCAGCCGGGTGGCGACCCTGTCGGCAAGATGACGCAGGGTCGGCCGGAAAACGTCCTCCTGCACAGGCTTCCTGCCGAGCGCCGACTGGGCTCCGGCCGATCGCGCGCGCGAATGCGTCTTGATCTCCCGCAGATCGCGATTCCACGCCAGCGCCGTCAGCTTCTCTCCCGCCGCGCGGCCGAGCACCCGCGCGAGCGACCATCCCGGCATCTTTGCCAACTGCCCAATGGTATGGACGCCCACCCCGGCCAGCCGCGCCCTGGTGACCGGGCCTACTCCCCACATCAGATCGACTGGCAACTTGTGAAGAAAGTCCAGTTCCGTCTGCGGATCGACAACCACCAATCCGTCGGGCTTGGCGACCTGCGAGGCAATTTTTGCCAGGTGCTTGGTGCGCGCCACGCCGATCGAGATGGCAAGGCCGAGCTCTGTCCGCACACGGCGCCTGACCGCGCCTGCAATTTCAGCCGGCGAGCCGAACAGATGGGTGCACCCCGCGACGTCGGCGAACGCCTCGTCGATGGAAATGCGCTCGACGAGCGGCGTGAAATCATTGAGCACGTCGATGGCTGCGTCGCCGAGCCGCCGGTAATCCTTGAAATGACCGGCGACAAAGATCAGTTGCGGACAAAGCTCGCGCGCCCGCCGTCCCGACATGCCGCCGCTGATCCCGAAGGCCTTGGCTTCGTATGAAGCGGCGAGCACGACCCCGCCGCCGACCGCGATCGGCTTGCCGCGCAAGGACGGGTCGAGGAGTTGCTCGACCGATGCATAGAAAGCATCGAGGTCCGCATGCAGGATGGTGGCTGTTGTTTCCATCGACAGTTGCGCTGCGATTGAAATGAGCGGTCGCGGTCGCAAGCCGCGGATGGAGCTGCCGCGGACCTAAAGGCAGGATCTGGACGATGAGAACAAAATGAGAACTAAGAGTCAATGGCGGCTTCCGACCGCCCTCAACGCGCAGCTTTGGGCGGTCATCCGCCCCCGCTACGGTTTCGTCACCGTCACGTCGGTCTTGACCGAGTTGGCGATGAAACAGTTCTCGTGAGCGGAGTGGTGCATTTTCTCGAGCTCCTCCGCACCGGGTCTTCGATCCCCGCTCCACGTGATCTTCGGGCGCAACTCGACGCGCGTGATCGCCAGCCTGCCGTCGGCGTTCTTCTCCATATGGCCGACCGCCTCGTCCTCGTACGAATCGAGCACGAATTTCTGCTTACAGGCGATCGCCAGGAACGTGAGCATGTGGCAGCTCGAGAGCGCGGCTACGAAAGCCTCCTCCGGATCGACATTCGCGGGATTGCCGAGATAGGCCGGCGCCGCCGTCGCGGTCATCGTATGGCCGCCGTCGAAGGACCAGGTATGATCGCGCGGATACTTCTGATACGAAAATTCGGCTCCGCCGCGTTCCCATTTCAAAGTCACTTTGTGCTCGGACATGCCTTCGTATAGAGGACGCGCAAATGCGTCGCAACCGTCTCCTCTTCGTGCGATGCGCGTCGGATTGTCGAGCTGCTGCGGACACGGTTGACGCGGTGCAAGCGTATGCTATTCGGTCTCGAGGTCTTCGAGTCTGATCCCACGTCCCGCACGCAGGCTGCGCCGTGCCTGTTCGATGCGGCGCAAGAAACGCGGGTCACGTTCGAGACGGTATTCGAACCAATCCTCTTCCAACTCGAAGCCGATCAGCACGCCCGCCGGTTTTCCATGGCGGGTGATGACGATCTCCTGCGTTTCCGCCTCTCGAAGAAAGCGAGACAATCGTCCTTGATCTCGGACAATGGAACTTCCTTCATTCCGGATCTGCGAACCGTGCGAGCCATGAGTTCGGCCTCTGATTTGGCCACGATCGCCAAAACCTCGACGGTCGTGCCGGAGATCGCCTCGACGCGTGCGCCTCAAATCCCATTCCGATAAACCACCTTGCCTCCAACCACCGTCATCAGCGCCTTGGTCTCGCGGATCGCATCCGCGGGCACCGACAGGACGTCCTGCGACAGCACCGCGAGGTCCGCGAGCTTGCCCGGCTCCACCGAGCCGCGCTCCTTCTCCACGCCCATGATGCGTGCATTGTTGATGGTGTAGAGCGTCAGCGCCTCCTTCGCGGTGATCGCGTGCTCCTTGCCGAGCGCGTAACCCTTGAGCACCTGCCGCGTCGTCATCCACCACATCGACAGGAACGGATCGACCGGCACCACCGGTCCGTCGGTGCCGCCGCCGACCAGCACGCCGGCGTCGATCGTCTTGCGGATCGGGATCGCATAGGCCGCATGCTCGTCGCCCCACCAGCGGCGCTGGTTGTGGCCCAGGAGGACAGGATGATCCTGCATGGTCGCCATGATGCCGATCGCCGCCATCTTCTTCAGCGCCGCGTCCGAAGGATGGAACAGGTGCATGATGGTCCAGCGCAGATCGCGGATCGGCCGCTCGCTGTTGACGCGCTCGTAGGCGCGCACGATCACGTCGATCGTCTCGTCGCCCACCGCGTGGGTCTGCGCCTGCAACCCCGCCGCGGCGATCAGCTTCAGGCCGGCGACATACTCGTCCTCGCCGCCGGGCGGCAGCAGCAGGACGCCGCGATAGGCCGCATCCGTCTGCTCGCCCGGCACGATACGATAAGGCCAGCTCATACGCCCGCCCTCGACCCCGCCGTCGAGCGGGAACTTGATGCCGACGAAGCGCAGCATGTCGTCGTTCTTCTGCGCCTTGATCGCCGCGATGCCCTTCTCGACGTCGGCCTTGCGCAATGCGCGATAGAGCACGTCGGTGCGCACCGTCATCTCGCCCGCGTCGTGCACCGCGCGATAGAGCGCCATCTGCCGCTCGTCGATGCCAGGCTCGATGACGCCGACGATGCCGTAGGAATTGAGATCGCGCATCGCAATCTTGAGGAGCTCCGCCATGTTGGAAGGAGGCGGCGGGAGAATCTTGCGCACCAGATAGGCGGCGGTCTCGAGCAGCACGCCGGTCGCCTCGCCGTTTGCGTCGCGCACGATGACGCCGCCGTCCGGGTTCGGCGTGTCCTTCGTGATGCCGGCAAGCTCCAGCGCCTTCGAGTTCACCGTGATGACGTGGCCGCCGCGCGGGACGAACACCGGATTGTCGGGCGAGACCCGATCGAGCTCGTGGCGGGTCGGCATCCGCCCCTCTTCCAGGATGCTCTCGTGCCAGCCGGACGAGGCCATCACCCACTTGCCCGGCTCGGTGCGCGCGACGCGCTCGGAAATGGCCTTCTGCACGTCCGCGATGGTGCGCGAGCCGAGGAGCTGCACCGCCGGGCCGTTCAGCGCCGCGAACAGCTGATGCAGGTGGGAATCGATCAAGCCGGGCACGACGGTCTTGCCCGCAAGCTCGATCACCTGCGTGCTCGGCACCGATGTGGCCGGCGATCGCGGCGTCGTCGCCGACTGCGAGAAAGCGCCCATCCTTGATGGCGATGGCTCGCGCGATGCGCCAGTCCTTGTCGACCGTGATGACCCTGCCGCCGCGCAGCACCAGATCGGCGGGCTGGGCGAGGGCCGAAGTTGCGGGAGCGAATGCGACAAAAAGCGCGCAGAGAACCCCAATATCGAGACGGTGACGCATCGCCGGCCCCTCGCAGGTCGTCCGAAGCTGGAGGATCATGTAATCTTACAATCTTTCAGGCCTCAAGCACCTCGAATTGCGCGGAAAAGGCATGGTGTCGACGGATCGCGCGCTAGTCGCTTTTCGGCACGCCCGAAGGCCGAGCAGAATCCCGACGAATGACCATGCGCTAAACCGCACCAACTTTCTTCGGCGACCAGCCATAAGCCTTGGCGCAGGCGCCGCCCATCAGCATGGCCCGCTCGCTGTCGCTCAGGCGAGCAGTGTTGAGGAACGGCTCGACGGCCTGCTCGTAGTTCACGACTGCGAACGCGCGGGTCCAGTCCGTGCCCCACAGGCAGCGCTCGAAACCCCAGGCATCGAACACGCGGGCGAGCGGATCCCAGATGTCCGCGAAGGGATACGGTTCCCGGGACAGCGTGCAGGCGCCGCTGACCTTGATCACCGCGTTCGGGCGCCTGGCGAGGTCCAGCACCTTCGGCAGATCGGCCCAGGGCTGCAACGGCGCAGGCGGCATGCGCGGCTGCAGGATGCCGAGATGGTCGATGATAAATCGCGTGTCGGGATGGCGATCGACCAGCGCGGTGCCCGCGTCCGGGTTGCCCCAGCACAGGATGTTGACCGGGAGGTCGTGGCGAACGGCTGCGGCCAGGATCCGGCCGAGGCCGGGGTCATCTGGCTCGCGCTGCGCCTCCTTCGTCAGGATGATCCGGATGCCGACCGCGCCCGGGGTATTCTTCCAGTCGGCGACGACATCGGCCACCGCCGGATCGTCCGGGTCGACCGGCTTGACAATGGCGAACCGGCCGGGATGGGCCCGTTGCACCTCCACCGCATAGCTGGCGTCGTAGCGGTACATGGAAAAGGCGGAGATGAAGATCGCGCCGTCGACGCCGACCTTGTCCATTGCCGCCACCATCTCGTCACCCGTGACGTGATCGGGCCAGTTCGGCACGCTGTGCCAGGGTCGCTTCGGGGTGTTCGCCTCATAGGCATGGACCTGGGAATCGATGATCAGTCATCGCGGAAGCTCCTCTGTGCCAAGCGAGTTGGTATCGCAGCAGGTCCGGAAACAGAAGGGCCAGGCGTCGTGCGTTGCTAGAGCATGATCTTTTCCGAAAACCGCTGCACACTTTTCGGGATCATGCTCTGATGCCGGCGGCCATGAGCAGCAGCTCCCCACGGCTGCGATGGTACCGTCGGCGGCACATCGAGACCAAGCGCCTGGTTTTCGGGGTTGGCGGAATCGGCCTTGTGAGCCCACTAGTGTGGCGGTTCAGAAGTCCGCATCATTCTCGCGGGTTTAGACTCACTGACGCGCGGCCATGGGGCTTGCTGGGGCGCCTCTTTGTTCACAGTCCCGCGTGTTTCGCTTTCACCCCGCGCTTATCGGCATATTCTTTGCCGTCGATGGGCGCAATGTGCGGTGGATCTCTATCGAGATAGGGTCTCCCGATCCCGAATTCGTTGCCGTGCGCGTCGATCCACTTCCACAGGATTTCGGTTGAAATCCATCGCTCGGAACGGGTCTCGCCCCTGATGCTCACGACATCAGCTGCAAGCCCGTGGCCATAGCCGCCGCGCAAGCTTCCGCCATGGTAGGAGCGGTTGGTCGCGGCCTTATTGCCGCTTGCGATCGATTGCCGGTAGTCATCGCGGAAGCCGCTTGTCATGCCGGGAGCAAGCCCGGCGTCGTCCAGCGCGCGAAAGAGACGATACAGCCGCTCTTTGAAGCCGCGGTCCATGCCTCCGATCACGTATTGCATCATCGACATGCCGGCTTTTTCTGCGGCCTGCGGATCCTTCCAGGTGAAATCCTCATCCACGAGCTTGGTAACAGTTTTCGTGACAGTCCGCTTCTTGCCCTTGTTCTTGACCGTCACCTTGATCCGTTCCTTCACTTGATGGTGTCGACCTTGCGCGCGCGCTCGTACACCGACCAGAGATATTGGTCGACGCAGTCTTGCGCCAGGAGGCACTCGTCCGAAGCTTTGAGTGAGCTCGCATCGATCTCTGGCGTGGCGAGCGCAACTTGTTCAACTGGATCAGCGAGCACGTCGCTTGCGTCCGGGTCATGGCGCGCGGCGCTTAGGTCTGGACCAGCGAGCGCAGCATCCGAATGAGAGAGTGCAGCTTTCAAGTCCGGGGCAGCGATCGCAGCATCCGAGTGAGAGAGCACAGCTCTCAAGTCCGGGACGACGAGCGCAGCGCGTGCCGGAGCGATCGTCGCTCTTGCATCCAGGCGAGCAAGCGCTGCTTTGAAATCACGCTCGGGATTCGCGAGGCCAGCAGCATAGAGCAGCGCTGCCAAGCCACCCAACACGACGCAACCGAGAGACCCGCGTACCGGCCCCATGCTTGCCCCCCTTCTCGTGCCCAATTCATTTATAACCAAACCGGACGGGGGCGACTGTGACTCTTCAGCCACAGACCGAGAAAATCACACGGCATCATTTGGGGCCGGTGCCCGTACTTTCACGCGACGCACGGGCGGCGCGCTGCATATTGTGCTATCATTCGCTGGATTGGAGAGATGAACCCATGAAATTTAGGCGGATTACCGTCGATCCCAAGCAAATGGGGGGCGTCCCTTGCATCCGCGGGCTGCGCATCCCTGTGGCCACCGTCGTGGGTATGATGGCCGATGGAATGACGGTGAAAGACATCCTCGCGGCCTATCCGGACCTCGAACCCGACGACATTCAAGAGGCGTTGCAGTATGCGGCTGATGCCGTGCGCGAGCGCGAGCTGCCGCTGACGGCGCCTTGAGGTTTCTCGTCGACAACGCGCTGTCGCCGCTCATTGCCGAAGGGCTGCGGCACAACGGGCATGATGCCGTGCACGTGCGTGACTACGGCTTGCAACGAGCAGACGACGAGACGATCTTTGCGCGCGGCCGGCAGGAGGGTCGGATCATCGTCTCGGCAGACACCGACTTCGGTACGCTGCTGGTGTTGACGGCGGAACGCGCACCGTCGGTCATCCTGTTCCGGGGCGCGACCTCCCGAAGGCCGCCGCGGCAACTCGCCCTTCTATTGGCGAACCTGCCGGCATTGGAAGAGGCGCTGCTCCGCGGCGCGATCGTGGTGCTCGAAGAGGCGCGGATTCGCGTTCGCTCACTGCCTATCGGCGGCGAGTATTGACCCAACAAGAGACCGCGGCGGTCAGCGATCCGTCCTACCGCCCCGCCCCGCGCATCACGTGGTAGCTCAGCTCGCCGGGATCGGTGAGGTCGGGCACCTTCCAGCCGTCGAGGTCGTATTCGGCCATGCACTCCTCGGCGAAGCCCTTGAAGCGGTCCGCGTTGCCCGAGGCCTGCGCGCCGAACAGGCAGTAGCGGCGGATCTCCTCGGTCGAGCCGCCGTAGTTGATCTCGAGGCGGATTGAGCTGCGACCCGGATTGAATCGGCTTTATCGACGTGAAAATGCGGCTGCACTCGTGATCAGTGTAACGCCAGAACGACGTTGTTCACCAAGTCGGTGACCACATCGTCAGCCTGGGATTGCACCACGACGACCGATGAGGGATGAGCCGCGATGTTACGCTTCGTCAGCTTTTCCCTCAAAATTTTGATAATGTTGTCGGACATCAATCCGGCGGTATTGCAGACCTCGATGACCTCGGATTCTTTCAGGTCCTCGAAGTGGTCTTGGATGGAAATCATCAAGGGAGGCTTCTTTGGGTAGCGCTTGGGAAGCGCGGCGTTGAAGTCAGCGAGCCGCTGCGCATCGTTGAGAATCCAGCGTAGAAGATGGTCGAAGGCCAGATTCCATGTCATGACGATACAGGCACGATAGGCCTCAACCCGGTAACATTTCATCGCCTCGACCAGGAACACCTTCTCGGCCAAGTCCGGCACCTTGTTGGGCAACGCTGATAGCAGCCTGGTCACGTGCACCACGCTGTGATGCACGCCGTACCTGGCGTCGAGCGCTGTGCGAACGGAGCGCTCAAGCTTGTAACCGCCCCGTACCTTCACAAGGTCAGGCGGCTTAGAGTCCGCCAGCCGGGGTAGGTACTTGGCGACATTAGGATCGGTGAGATGAAGCTCGTCGTAACACGCTCTGACGGCGGCGTTGTCGAACGAGTCCTTCCTCTTATGCGTATGAAGGAACCACGCGAAAAGGCGAATCTTCTCGCGTGGCGGAAGCGCGTCGAATCCCTCGACCTGCTGTACCAGTTCGCTCAGCTCCATCAGTCGGTACTGCCGCCGAGTTTCTGCACGTAGGCAAGGCCGATGTGATTGATCGCGTACCGCGCTCGCTCCGGCAGGTTGAAAAACTTCTTAGCCTTGAGGTCTCGGAGCGGCTGGGCGAAGTCTGGAATGTTCGTCGGCCAGCCTAGCGAGCGGTAGCAGGTATAGATGTGGTCATCAGACACAACGTCTGTATTGCGGTGTTCCTTTAACCACGCAGCCGCAATCAGGAAGCGCTTATGGTGGCTCTTGGAATCCTTACCTTGGACGAAGGCGGCCAAAGACACCCCATTGTTCATCTCGATTTCGATGATGTTCGGAGTTGGCGCAGGCTTACGCGGTGCTCGCTGACGCGGCGTTTCCGGAGCAGCATCGACAACCTCTACATCCTCCTCAACGTCCGGGTCAGACTCAGGAATGTGCTCGCCATTGGCGTCTACCACGACCGGTTTCGACGCGGGCGGCGCCGCCAGACGCTGAACAGGCGCGGGTGCCCTTAGCGCGTTTTGGATTGCCTGGGTGATTGGACCGATGTCGCCTTCGGCGATTTCAGCATCAACCATTACGAAGCGGAGGGAGGTGCCGCCCGCCTTATTTGCGGTTTTGGCCATGTGTAGCCCCTGATGAAAGTTCCAAACCCTAGATGTGGTAATTGCCAGGCGAAGTTGCAAGACCTGTCAATGGGTTGTGGCTAAGTTGTTGATTCTTCGTTCTCTTTTCGTTCCTGGCGGATTATATTGACAAGGGCAACTCTATCCTGCGGGTTTGCCCAGCCGTTCCGCGTGAAACACGCAGGGCTGGCGCGCCCGACAACGACGTTGGCTTAGTGAAGCAGGTAGCCTCATGTTTCCGAACGGGAGCGCGGGATGAATTGCGGTGCGTTAATCCGTTTTTTGCGCCTTAGTAATCGAGTTGAGCAAGTTGAACAGCTCAAACATTCGTCCGGCAAGTTTGTTGACTGAAACAGCGCTTTCTAGAACCTGAATGGCCGTTACAGTGAAATGCTTGGCACTGCCACGCTCGGCGTCGCGAAGGATACGAACCATTTCTATCTGCGTGGCACCTTCGGGGTGAAAGGTGGCTACTCCGTGAATGATGTCGTGTCGCATTTCCGATGCAATTTTTATCTCATCCATTAAATCGCAAGCTGTTATTTGATGATGTCTGAGGATTCCAATTTTTTTGAAGCATCTGCGGATGTAGTCGAGCTTTCGGGTTAATGCCCAGGGCCTTACTGGATTTAGGGTTTTCCCGCCTAGGTAGTCGTGCAAAAGGATTATTCCGCAATCCAGTGCCATCTCTAACATCGCCCATGATATGGTCAGGCGGCCGATGGAGGCAAAATACATTTCATCGGCTGGAGAAGTGTAGGTAGGCTTGTCCACGTCCAAGAAATCCGATCCAGCGAAAGATTTGGCATTGCACCCCGACGCATGGCGCGCTTCGAGCGCGCCGTGGACGTGGTTGGCAAAGAGCCCGCAGCAGCACAAGACGGGGGCCCGTAAGACCCCCGCGCGTTCGGCTCCGAGGTCACAGAGCCTTAGCTGTCAACAAGACGAATCTTGTTTTGTGCCCGGAGGGCCGCTTCTCTCATGCTGAGCCTTGGTTTGTCTTCGGATTTCTCACCCGTGACCGGTTCTTTTTCTTTCTTGGCCTTCATCTGTTCTGCAGCATTCAGCAACGCTTCGACGCGCGCCACCTCTACGTCGTCGCCTGCGCCCGGAATACTCCTTAAGATTGCGACCATCTGCTCGTCCGTCAAATGTGACAGAGTGGACTTGCGACTTGCCGCCCTCTTAGCTCGTATCCTGTCTGCCGCGCTGACCTGCGCGCCCAGCCTCCAGAGCATATTGAGATTTGCCAGATATAAGGAAACTTTGGCATTCTCATCCTCGATGATTTCATGATCCGGACTGTCGAGCCTGTGAAGAGACGATGACCATGGGTCGCCCTCTAATTTTTCAGCAACGGCGCGTAGTTTGTCTTCAAGAACAAGCAGGACCTTCGGGTCTTGAACACGTTCAGAGACGACAGCGTTGAGGGTTCCCTGCCGCTCACCAATCATAAGTATTGAGCCTAAGAAGCCGGCTCGGTAGATGTTCTCAACAGCTTTGATTACACGCGTATCGTGGTCCTCGTCCCAGATGACCGCGAAGTTGGCGAATGCACCGATCGAGAGCGGCACAAGCGTCGGGCCGTGGAAGACGACGGCACGCAAGATTGACGCGTGCGTTCCGTTACCGAGATGCCCAGTGGGGGACCGCTCGTCATGCAGCGTTTGGAAAAAGGGAGAATACGATTCCATTTTGCGCTCCTTTCCGAGTTCATGCGACTGCAAGAGGCGACGGTTTCACCCGTCAAGTGCTACGGCTTTCGGCCAGAGCACGGTTCAGCATTCCAAACTCTAAGATCAAAACCTCAAATGTCAACTTGGTGCGAGGACTGTTCGCCGCGTTCGCTTCGTTCTGACCGCGCAGGTCCGTCCGGGTGAAGTCTGAGGCGCAGCCGTGACGGATAGTGTGGCGTGACGCCTACTTCGCCCCCCGCATCACGTGATAGCTCAGCTCGCCGGGATCGGTGAGGTCGGGTACCTTCCAGCCGTCGAGGTCGTATTCGGCCATGCACTCCTCGGCGAAGCCCTTGAAGCGGTCGGCGTTGCCCGAGGCCTGCGCGCCGAACAGGCAGTAGCGGCGGATCTCCTCGGTCGAGCCGCCGTAGTTGATCTCGTAGAGCTCGTGGCGGCCGCCGAACTCGGTCGCCATGCAATCCCACAAAAGCTTGAGCAGCTTCACGCGCTCCTCGGCCTTGTAGCCGTTGGAGCCGCGCAGGTAGCGGTCCAAGTACGGACGTATCTCCGGGTTCTTGAAGTCGCTGGCGTGCGAGTTGAGATAGATCAGGCCGGAGGCCACGGTCTGCTCGATGATGTACTTGATCTTGGTATAGGCGATGGTCGCGATGATCGCGTAGGCGTTGCCGGGGTCCATGTTGGGCAGGAGATAGTCGCCGATCCACGGCCGCGGATCGCGCACCATGGCGTCGGACAGCGCCCAGAACAGGTTGCGCCAGGCGATCACCTCGCCGACATTGGCCTGCACGCCGCGATAATCCTTGGTGCCGGCGGCCTCGACCGCCTTGAGCAGCAGGCCGGCGATGAAATCGAGCTTGACCGCGAGCCGCGTGCAGCCATGCACCACGAAGCGCGGCAAGAAGCCGGTGCGCGGGAAGAAATTGTTGGCCTTCTCCACGTCGCCGTAGACGAAGACGTTCTCCCAGGGCACCAGCACCTTGTCGAGGATGAAGACCGCGTCGTTCTCGTCGAGCCGGCTCGACAGCGGGTAGTCGAACGGGCTCCCCATCGCGGTCGCCGACATCTCGTAGGAGGTGCGGCAGATGAACTTGACCCCCGGCGTGTTGGTCGGGACCATGAACACGACCGCGAACTTCTTGTCCTGCACCGGGATGAGCCCGTGGTGGGCGACGAAGGTGTAGTTGGTCAGCACCGATCCGGTGGCGACCACCTTGGCGCCGGAGACCACGATGCCGGCGTCGGTCTCCTTCTCCACATGGCAGCAGATGTCGCCGACCTCGTTCGGCGGCCGGTCGCGGTCGACCGGCGGATGGATGATGGCGTGGTTGATGAAGGGCACGCGCTCCTGGCTGTACTTGTACCAGCGCCGGGCGTTCTCCTGGTACGGCTCGTAGAACTCGGCATTGGCGCCGAGCGTGGCGAGAAAGGCGGCCTTGTAGTCGGGCGCGCGGCCCATCCAGCCATAAGTGAGCTTCGCCCATTCGGCGATCGCATTGCGGCCGGCGATCATCTCCTCGAGCGTCTTCGGCGCCTTGAAGAAGGCGTGCGTCATGCCGCCGTTGCCGGTCTCGGTCGGCAACAGGATCTTGTCCTTGCGCTTGGGATCGTGCAGCGCCTCGTAGAGCCGCGCCACCATCCGCGCGGTGTTGCGGAACGCCTGGTGCTTGGTGACGTCCTTAACGCGCTCGCCGTAGATGTAGACCTCGCGGCCGTCGCTGAGCGAGGCGAGGTAGTCGGCGGCGGTCTGCGGGGCGGCGACCTTGACCTTGCCGGTGGTCTCGGGTCTGGCCGCGAACGCTTCCCTGTCATCCTTGGCAGCGGTCTTGGTGGCGGTCTTGGTGGCGGTCTTGGCGGCGGTCTTGGCAGCACCTTTCGCGGCAGCTTTGGCCATCGATTTTCCTCCCCCGGGGATTTGTTCGATTATCGAACTCTTGTACGATGCTCGAACGAGGATAGGTTCGCGCTCGAATGAAAACAAGATCGACATGCGACGCGGTGCGGGCATCAGACGCGGCTGTGTGTCCCGGGCGCAGCGCAGCACGCAGTGATGCGCTGCAGAACCGGGACCGTTACGCGCACCGCCGCTGGAACGGTCCCGGATCAGCGGTGCACCGCTTCGCCATAGCCCGCGAAGACGGGCGTAAACGCCCTTAAGGCTCGCGCTGCACCGCGTCCGGGACACGATCAGGTGACGAATGGCGCGATCTGCGCGGCGACGGCGCGCAGCTCCGGCAGGAACCTGTCGCGCATCTCGTTGCGCGTCGTTCGCGTCGAATGGGTGCTGAGATTGAGCGCGGCCACGACCTGGTTGTGGCGGTCCACGATCGGCACGGCGATCGCGCGCAAGCCGCGCTCGAGCTCCTCGTCCACGATCGAGAACCCCTGGGCGTGGTCGTCGCGGATGCGCTCGAACAGCGCCTGCAGGTCGGTGATGGTGCTCGGGGTGAGCGGCTCGATGCGGACCGATTTGAGCCGGCGCCAGACCTCGGCCTCGTCGAGGAAGCCGAGCTGGACGCGACCCATGGCGGTGTGGAAGGCCGGCAGGCGGCTCCCCACCGACGCCGCGACCGACATGATCCGCCTGGTCGGCACCCGCGCCACATAGACGATCTCGATCCCCTGCAGGATCGCGGCGGAACAGGATTCGTGCACGCGCTCGCTCAGCTCCTTCATCAGCGGGACGGCGCGGTCGATCCAGCTCTGGGTCGCGAGATAGGCAAAGCCGAGCTGCAGGATGTTGGGCGAGAGCGAGAACTGGCGACCGTGCTGCTCGACATAGCCGAGCTCGGCGAGCGTGCGCAGGATGCGCCGCGCGGTCGCGCGCGAGACGTTGGCGGCGAGCGCCGCCTCCGAGAGCGTCATGGCCGGCCGCTGCCGGCCGAAACAGCCGAGCACGGCGAGCCCCTTGGCGAGGGTCGCCATGAACTCCTTGTCGTCGGGGCCGGAGGACATCTTTGCGCGCGTGAGCATACGGCAGGCCGGTGCGGGTGCGATTGACTCGGTCCAGGCGCCATCTAAGATGTACGCATAACGAACTACTGTTCGATAATCGAACTCAGCCCGGCTGGTCAATTCAAATCAGAACATCGGCCCATGAGGCCGGGACGCCGGGCGGGAAACAGGGGAGGTCTTGCCATGGCTCGCGGCTCGGGTCGGCGCCAGCATGCTCACGGATACTTCAAGCTCGACCGGCGCGCGCTGGTCAAAGGCGCACTCGCGAGCGGCGCGGGACTTGCCGCCAGCGCCGTCTTCGCGCCGGCGGTCCGCGCCGCCAAGACCCTCAAGCTCGGCTATGTCAGCCCGCAGACCGGACCGCTCGCCGCCTTTGCCGAGGCCGACAACTTCGTGATCTCGAATTTCCTCAACACGGTGAAAGGCGGCATCAAGATCGGCAGCGACAGCTATCCGGTCGAGGTCGCGGTCAAGGACAGCCAGTCCAATCCCAGCCGCGCCGCCGACGTGGCGCGCGAGCTGATCGTCGCCAACAAGATCGACCTGATGCTGGTGGCCTCGACGCCGGAGACGACCAATCCGGTGGCCACCATGTGCGAGGTGGAGGAGATGCCCTGCGTCTCCAGCGTGGCGCCGTGGCAGCCCTACTTCATCGGACGCCAGCAGAACCCGGGCAATCCCGCCTCCTGGAAGCCGTTCAACTCGACCTTCCACTTCTTCTGGGGTCTCGAGGACGTCATCGCCGTATTCACCAACATGTGGGGCCAGCTCCCGACCAACAAATCGGTCGGCGGCCTGTTTCCCAACGACGGCGACGGCAATGCCTGGGGCGACAAGCAGGTGGGGTTCCCGCCGGTGCTCGACAAGCTCGGCTACAAGCTCACCGATCCCGGCCGCTACCAGAACCTCACCGACAATTTCACCGCCCAGATCACGGCGTTCAAGCGCGACGGCTGCGAGATCGTGACCGGGGTGGTGCTGCCGCCGGACTTCACCACGTTCTGGAACCAGGCGAGCCAGCAGGGCTTCCGCCCCAAGATCGCCTCCGTCGGCAAGGCGCTGCTGTTTCCCGTGGCGGTCGAGGCGCTGGGGAGGAACGGCAACAATCTCTCCTCCGAGGTCTGGTGGTCGCCGAACCATCCGTTCAAGTCGTCGCTGACGGGTCAATCGGCGCGCGAGCTCGCCGCCGCCTACGAGCAGGCCACGAAGAAGCAATGGACGCAGCCGATCGGCTTCGTGCACGCGCTGTTCGAGGTCGCGGTCGACGTGCTCAAGCGCTCCGCCGACAAGAACGATCCCAAGGCGGTGGTGGCGGCGATCGCGGCGACCAGGCTCGACACCGTCGTCGGGCACATCGCGTGGGACGGCAAGGAGCTGCCGCCGTTTGCGCGCAAGAACATCGCCAAGACGCCGCTGGTGGGCGGGCAATGGCGGCTGCGCGACGGCTCCAAGTACGAGATCGTCATCACCGACAACAAGACCGCGCCGATGATTCCGGTGGGCGGCAAGATGGAGCCGATCGGTTAGTACCTCGATACGTGAATATACCGGTTGATCTCTCACCCTCATGCTGAGGAGCGCCTGCAAGGCGCGTCTCGAAGCATGAGGGCCACGCAATCAGGCTTGCGCAGGCCGCGTCGATCTGCCGGCGGCCGCCCCATCCTTCGAGACGGCGGCTTCGCCGCCTCCTCAGGATGAGGCGGAGACAGGCGGCTTCGCCGCCTCCTCAGGATGAGGCGGAGACAGGCGGCTTCGCCGCCTCCTCAGGATGAGGCGGAGACATGGGCGCGCGCCATCCACGCCTCACGGAAACAGCGCCACCTGCTCGAGACCCAGGGTCTCGGGAAAGCCGAGCATGACGTTCATGTTCTGCACGGCCTGGCCGGAGGCGCCCTTGGTCAGGTTGTCGAGCGCCGAGCAGATGATGGCGCGGCGCTCGATGCGGTCCTTCGCCACGCCGATGAACGTCATGTTGGAGCCGCGCACGTGGCGGGTCTGCGGCATCGCGCCGAACGGCAGCACGTGCACGAACGGCTCGCTCGCGTAGGTTCTCGACAGGAGCGCGTGCAGGTCTTCGGGCGAGGCCGCCAGCGCGCGCACGTAGATGGTCGAGAAAATCCCGCGATTCATCGGCACCAGATGCGGGGTGAAGCTGGCGACGACGTCGCGCCCCGCGGCCTTGGAAAATTCCTGGTCGAGCTCGGCCATGTGCCGGTGGTGGCCGACGCCGTAGGCGTGAAAGCCTTCCGAGACCTCCGAGAACAGCATCTCCTCCTTGGCCGCCCTGCCCGCGCCGGTCATGCCCGATTTGGCGTCGATGACGATCTCGTCGGGATCGATGGCCTTTGCCCGCAGCAGCGGGATGAGCGGAAGCTGCGCGCAGGTCGTGTAGCAGCCGGGATTGGCGACGAGATGGGCGTGCCTGATGCGCTCGCGATAGATCTCGACCAGCCCATAGACGGCCTGCCGCTGCAGCTCGGGCGCGTGATGCGCGTGGCCGTACCAGCGCGCATAGGCGGCCGGATCGGCGAGCCGGAAATCGGCCGAGAGATCGACGACCTTGATGGCGGGCAGCGCCGCGAACACCTGCGCAATGACCTTCTGGGTGGTGGCGTGCGGCAAGGCGCAGAAGATCAGATCGACCCCAGCCCCGACCCAGTCCATGCCCTCGATCGATTGCAGCTTCGGCAGATCGAACGGCGCGAACTGCGGGAAGACCTGGCGCATCGCCTGCCCGGCGCGGCGGTCGGCGGTGAGGAGCGCGATCTCGGCCTGCGGATGGCCGATGAGGAGCCGCACGAGCTCCGCGCCGGTATATCCGGACGCGCCGAGCACGCCGACCCTAGCCTTGTCAGCCATGGCTCAAGTCCTTCCCGTCGGTTCTCATTCGTACGCCAAGTTCGGCCGCAACGCGACCATGCGCGCCGCAATCGCCCGTGCCGACGGCGTGTCCTGCGCGCGCAGAGCACGGGCGACGGCAACATGGTCGGCGTCAACCTTGTGCTGGCCGAGCTTGAAATTGCCTTCGACGGTCTCGACCGTCATCTCGATGACGACGATCGCCTGCGCCAGCGTGTCGCGCCGCTGCGGCGACACGCGATCCGCGGTCCAGGGCGGCTTCGGCGCCAGCCATGACTCGAATTGCCCCGCGACACGATCGAGATGATCGAGCGCGTGATCGCACGGGACGACATGAACCGGTCCGGACAGATGCACGGCCTCGTAGAGCCAAGTCGGCACCTGTTCGGGTGTGGCGTACCAGTCGGGCGATACATAGGCATCGTCGCCGGCGACGGCGATCAGCCACGGTCCGCCTTTGGCCGCCAGGCGGGCGAGCGGATTGGGCCGCGCCACATGGAACTGGACGCGCGGCAGCCTGCCGTCCGCTTCCGACACGTTGAACGGCAGCAGCGAGGCGATCGGGCGCCCGCCATCGCAAGCGATCACGAGGCCGAAACCGCGCGCCGCCGCAAAGGCGAGACCGACGGCGCAATGAACCTTGGAGGCAGGATGGACGTACATGGCTATGCTCCGGTGCAAGAGGTCGCCGGAGCTCGGTCACGTCGCGGAGGATCGGAAGATGTGCCGCGGAGCCGTCTCCGGCGGCACGAGGGACGATCACACGCGATCGCGCGCCCGTGCCGCGTCGGTGCGGCGGCGGCGGTGAAACATATGGGTCGCGATCTTCGTCATGGGGCGGGCGCTATAGACGTCAAGGCGGCGTCCGTCAAGCGGCGGCTCTCGACGCTCAGGCCCGCTCTGAAGCGGATCCGATGGATTGCAATCACGCGCAGGGTGGACATTGCGCGTTCTCGGCGGTCGCACTCGCACGATCTTGCGCGCAATACCCACGCGTTTCATCCGCGTGGGCAAAATCGCTCTCTGCCCCTGCGTCTCGCCAGCGCCGAGCACGCGATTTTGCCCACCCTACGCTGCGCGCTCCAACAGCGTGCGCGGCCGTGGGCCGCGCGTCAGATCGTCGGATTCCACGGCACCGCTATCTCGCGATAGCCCGATCCGCTCTTCTCGACGTAGGCGACCGAGGGGAAGGGATAGTGGAAGCCCTGCACCAGCATCTTTTCCGCCGCCAGCATGTCGTAGACCCTGCGACGGGTCGCCTCCGCCATCACCGGGTCCTGATCGTAGAGCGCGTGCCAGCCGGGATTGCGGGCGAACAGGAACGGCACGTGGGTGACGTCGGCCTGGACGTAGACCTTGCCCGAGCCGGATGCCACGACGTGCGAGTTGTGGCCGGCGGAATGACCGTGCGTGCCGACCGCCGTGATGCCGGAGACGACTTCGCTCCCCTCCTCGTAGGTGCGCAGCCGCTTCATCACCTCGCCGGCAAACACCCGGCGATTGTTCTTGAACAGGCCCTCCATGCGGCCCTTGGGGGCGCGGCTCATCTCGCCGTCGTCCATCCAGAACTTGTGCTCTGCGGCCGGCACCAGAATCTCGGCATTGGGGAAGGCGAGCGAATTGTCGGCCTTCAACAGGCCATTCACATGGTCGCCGTGGTAGTGCGAGATGATGACGGTGTCGACCGCCTTGGCGTCGATGCCGGCCGCCGCGAGATTGATCAAAAACTGGCCGCTCGCGCCCTTGCTGGCGTTGTGCGCCGCCTCGCCCGTGCCGGTGTCGATGACGACGAGCTTCTGCCCGGTATTGACCACGATCGGATTGTAGGGCCCGACGAAGACGTTCTGCTCCATGTGAGCGGCCGCGAGCGCGGCGTTGACCTCCTCCTTCCTGGCGTTGGCGACGAAGTCGTCCGGCAATTTGAAGCGGTTCACGCCGTCGGTCACGACGGTGATCTCGAAGCTGCCGACCTTGTAGCGGTACCAGCCCGGCGCCTGCGTGCCGGCCGCGGGAGCCGCGGCAATGGCTGCCGATCGGCCGGCGAGCGGAGCGAGCGCTGCGGCAGCAACACCGGTCAGCAGGGTGCGGCGATTGAGTTCCGTCATTGGCGTTCTCCCTCGTGCGTCATTGTTCCGTGGACGCGGATCCGTTGACCGGACGGCACGATGCTAGCCCGGATCGGCCACCGTGAGAACGGGGGGAGCACGGCACCCGCACCCGGCGGCCCGTGGCGTCGCCGGGACGCGTCATGCGACGATGCGCAGCAACCAGTGGTCCGATTCCGAAGTTCGTGAGCACTCGCGGCACGGCCGGATACGAACTTCGGAATCCAAGGACCACTGGCAACTCTATGATTCTAGTGCCCCTTTGAACCCGAAGTTCGCGATCGCATTTGCCGCACGGTGCACTAGAGCGCATCCCGATTGGGTCGAATTGTGATGCGCTCTAGATTTTTCGATTTTGCGCATGTTCTGTTCGGAAAACCGGTTCCCACTTTTCCGGAACATGCGCTAGGCGGGGCACGACGCTCCCTCATTTTGCCACGGCGGGGGCGCAACGATGGGCCCGGGTCGGCGGAACAGGCAAGCGACCGCGCTATTTTTCGCGCGGCGTGACAACCGGACAAGCCGAGGCCATGGGGACCACCGACCTGCCAGCGAGCGAACAGACGCAAGGCGCGACCTCCGCGCGCGCACCGCTGCTTGCGACGTTCACCGCCGCCATTTTCGTGAGCGCGGCGCTGCTGTTCATGGTGCAGCCGATGTTCACCAAGATGGTCCTGCCGCGCTTCGGCGGTGCGCCGTCGGTGTGGTCGGTTGCGATGGTGTTCTTCCAGGCCGCCCTGCTGGCGGGCTACGCCTACGCCCATTGGCTCACGCGCTATGCGGGAAGCCGGGCGTCGGTCGTGATCCATCTGACGGTCATGAGCGCGGCCGCGTTTGCGCTGCCGCTGTCGATCGCCGAGGGCTGGGGCCGGCCACCAGCCGCCGGGGAAGCGCTCTGGCTGATCGGACTGTTCGCGGCCTCGATCGGCCTGCCGTTCTTCGCGCTTGCCGCCAACGGCCCGCTGCTGCAGGCCTGGTTCGCGCGTACCGATCACCCGGACGCGAAAGACCCCTACTTCCTTTATGCCGCCAGCAATGTCGGAAGCTTCCTTGCGCTCCTCTCCTATCCGATCGCGGTCGAACCGTTCGTGCGGCTGGGCGATCAAGCAAGGTTCTGGTCGCTCGGCTTTTATCTGCTGATCGCGCTCCTTGCCGCCTGCGGCGCTCTGCTGTGGCGCTCCCCGCACCGGCCGGCGGACATCGCAACCGACGGCGCGGCCCCCGCGCCGCCGACGTGGCGTGACGCGGCGTTCTGGGTCGCGCTCGCGGCGGTGCCCTCGGGTCTCCTGGTCGCGGTAACCGCGCACATTTCGACCGACGTGGCGGCGGTGCCGCTGCTCTGGGTGCTTCCCCTCGCGCTCTATCTCCTGACCTTCGTCATCGTTTTTGCCCGCCGCCCGATCATTCCGCACCGGCTGGTGGTCGCGGTCCAGCCGCTGTTCATCGTCGGCCTCGTGGCCGTGCTCATCTTCGACCCGCTCACGACCATCGTCGGGATCGTCGCGGTGCACGTCGGAGTCTTCTTCGTCAACGTCCTGATGTGCCACGGCGAGCTGGCGCGCACGCGACCGGCGCCGAAATACCTCACCGCGTTCTACCTCTGGATGTCGGCGGGCGGCATGATCGGCGGCATCGCCACGGGATTGATTGCGCCTTATGTGTTCAACTGGGTGGCGGAATATCCGATCCTGATCGCGCTTGCGGTCCTGTGCCGGCCGGGCCGCGCCCTGCCGAGCGATCGCCGCTGGCGCTACCTCCTGCTGGGGGGCCTCGCAGCGGCGCTGCTTGTCCTGGTCGGCTGGGCGCTATTTCCGATCGCGATCGGCGACACCGTCTTGAACTGGCTGGTGGGCGGGCTCCTCGGCACGAGCCTGCTCTTTTGGCGCACGCCGTTGCCGTTCGCCGCGATCGTTGCATTGGTGCTCTTCGTCAACCACGGCGCCGTCGAGCAATCGAACGAGTTTTCGGTTCGCAACTTCTTCGGCGTCGCGAAGATTTCCGAGACCAGCGACCGCCAGTTCCGCCTGCTGCAGCACGGGACCACGCTGCACGGCGGCCAGCGCATCCGCGAGGCCGACGGCCGTCCGGCGTCGATCGATCCGCCCGAGCTGCTGCTCTATTACTGGGATGGCTCCGCCATCGCCCAGGCCCTGGATGCGGTACGGGCGCGCGTCGGCGGCCCGCTCCACTTCGCGGTCATCGGGCTGGGCACGGGCTCGCTCGCTTGCCGCGCCGAACCCGATGACACCGTGCATTATTACGAGATCGACCCGGCCATCGTCCGCATCGCGCGCGACCCGCTTCTGTTCAGCTTCCTGTGGGTGTGCCGGCCGGATGTGCCGATCACGCTCGGCGATGCGCGGCTCACGCTCGCCGACGCCCCCGACGGCGCCTACGACCTCATCATCGTCGATGCCTTCTCCTCCGACGCGATTCCCATCCATCTGCTCACGCGCGAGGCCATGGCGATCTACCTGAAAAAGCTCAGCCCGCACGGCATGGTGGTGATGCACATATCGAACCGGCACCTCGAGCTCGCCTCGGTGGTCGCCGGCATCGCGGCGGCGAACGGCCTGCTCACCCGCGTCGACGACAGCGACGACATCGACGAAGCGAGCAATCCCTACAAATTCGCCGGTACCGTCGCCGCGGTTGCGCGCAGCGAAGCGGATTTCGGCGCGCTCGCGCGGTCGCCGGATTGGGAGCTCAAGGCGCCCGATCCGGGCCAATGGGTGTGGACCGACGACTATTCCAACCTCGTCGGGGCGGTGATCCGCAAGCTCGAGGAGTGACGGGAGCCATGATGATTGACCGCTTTCTACGTCATGGCCGGCATAAAGCCGGCCATGACGAGGCTTCATTGATGAAGCCTCCTCCACCTGATCAGGCCCATATCCATCTGACGATTTTCGTGGCGACGTCGCCCACCCTGAGCAGGACGGCGGCCCAGACGAAGGCCGAGGCGAAGTTGGCGATCTGGAACTCCCAAAACGGCATTCGGAAAATCCCGGCGACCAGCGGGACCGACGCACGCAACGGTCCGAAGAAGCGGCCGATGAAGATCCCCAATACGCCCCAGCGCTTCATGAAGGCTTCGCCCTTCGGCAACAGCGCGGGATGGCGCGACAGCGGCCAGATATGAGCGACCGGCGGCCCGAGCTTGAGGCCGATCCAGTAGGACAGCCAGTCGCCGAGCGCGGCCCCGAGCGCGCCTGCGACCCAGACCGGCCAGAAATTGAGATTGCCCGAGGCGATCAGCACGCCGATCCCGACCAGCGCCGCCCAGGCCGGAATGAGCAACGAAATGAACGCGAGCGACTCGCCGAAGGCGAGCGCAAACACGATCGGCGCCGCCCACGCCTCGTGGACACGCACGAATTCCACCAATTGCTGGGCGTGAGCTTCGAGGCTCTCGAACATACGGGCAGGCTAGCATCATGAATTTGCTAGTGGCCCCTTGCTTCCGAGGTTCGCATGAGGATCCCGCGAGGGTTTGCGAACTTCGGAATCGGGACACTAGTGATCCCGCCCGGGTTTAGCTTGCCTTGGTCAGGAAGACCAGGACCGCCTGCAGCATTATCGCGATGATCAGGCCGCGAGCGTTTCTCGGCCGGGCGCAGCCCGGGACGCGCGCTTGGCGGCATCCATCCGCCTGGCGACCGCTTCCCGGTCGTCCGCGTCCGCCTGGGTTCCGATCCCGATCGCCGCGTCGAGAATGGCGGCTGCGCGTCGATAGAACTCTCTCCGCGCAGCGATCGCCGTCGGTCGCGGCGATTTCCCGCAGTGCCGAAAACGCGCAGAACGCCACCTCGGTCGGCAGGCCCGAGAGCCACTGCCGACCACCGTCGGCTGCGTGCTCGAGCGCACAGATCAGAGATCGGTGGGGCACCGGATGATCGCAATGGCGCAGGCGTCGCGCGATGGCAACCAGCTCGGTCGGCGTGCGCAGCGAGCGGCAGCGCTCCGCGAGCTCGACATATCCCGCGCGCGCGAGCGCGGGCGCGAGGATTTCCGCCGCGGTCCGCTTGAGCATGAGCTCCGCCCGCATCATCTCGATCTTGGGCGTATCGGCCGAGCCGGCAAGGCGCGTGACGAACGCAAGGAGCAGCTCCTGGCGCAGCTCGTCGTCGAGCGTGTCGTTGAGGCACAGCGCGAGCATCGCGATCGGACGCGAGAACGAGCCGGGCAAATCCTTGACGCGGTAGATTGCGCGGTAGGGATACCCGGCGGCGACCATCGCCGCCTCGTTGATGCAGGTTCCGCCGTCCGGTCCGGGGAATTCGTGGCTGCCGCGCAGCAGCTTCCACTCGAGCATCCGCTGAAGGTCGGCGGGTGCGCCGGTGCGGGATGACAACGCGTTCAGCAGGCGGGTGAGATCGAACATGGCCGCGGGCTCCTCTCGACTTTGATGCAACGTTTTGGCAACGCGTTTTGGCGAATATCTGGCGGGCCGGCGGCCATCCTACGGCATCAAATTGAAGTGATGGTATGGTGCGACCATATATGGAGGCGTGCCGTATATAGCGCCGCGCCGCCGCGCGGCTTTCACCGCTGCCGGCGCCCTGCGGCCGTGGCATAGTCACGGCTGATTCGTTCGACCCCTCTCATCCATGACCCGCATGGCCAAGATCGCCAAAGCAGCAGCCAAGACCGCCCAAAAATTGGACAAGGACCTGTTCTCGGACTTGCCCGAGGCCGCGCCGCGCCGTCTCGCCGGCAGGGCCAGACGCGCGGCCAAGCCCGCGGGCGGGGCGGAAGGCGGCTACACCGCGCGCGACATCGAGGTGCTGGAAGGGCTCGAGCCGGTGCGCCGGCGCCCCGGCATGTATATCGGCGGCACCGACGAGAAGGCGCTGCATCATCTGTTCGCCGAGGTGATCGACAATTCCATGGACGAGGCGCTCGAGGGGCATGCCACCTTCATCGAGGTCGAGCTCGAGGCCGACGGCTTCGTGACCGTGACCGACAACGGTCGCGGCATTCCGGTCGATCCGCACCCGAAGTTCAAGAACAAGTCTGCGCTCGAAGTGATCATGTGCACGTTGCACGCGGGCGGAAAGTTCGATTCGAAGGTGTACGGCACCTCGGGCGGCCTGCACGGCGTCGGGGTCTCGGTCGCCAACGCGCTCTCCGAGCGCATGGAGGTGGAGGTCGCGCGCGAGCAGACGCTCTACCGCATGGTGTTCGAGCGCGGCAAGCCGAAGGGCAAGCTGGAAAAGCTCGGCCGCGCGCCCAACCGGCGCGGCACCAAGGTGCGCTTCCGGCCCGATCCCGACATTTTCGGCGCAAAGGCGCATTTCAAGCCGGAGCGCGTCTTCAAGATGGCGCGCTCCAAGGCCTATTTGTTCGGCGGCGTCGAGATTCGCTGGTCGTGCGCGAAGGAACTTCTGCACGGTGTCGAGGGCGTGCCGGAGGAGGCCACTTTCCATTTCGCCGACGGGCTCAAGGAATACCTGTCCGCGGCCATCAACGGCGCGACCCTGGTCCACCCCGATATTTTCGCCGGCAGCGCGGGCAAGGTCGGCGTCCACGGCGCCGCGCAATGGGCGGTGGCGTGGACCGGCGACAGCGACGGCTTCCTGTCCTCCTATTGCAACACGATCCCGACGCCGGACGGCGGCACGCACGAGTCCGGCCTGCGCGGTGCGCTGTTGAAGGGCATCAAGGACCATGCCGAACGCGTGGGCCAGGGCAAGCGCGCCGCGGCGGTGACCGGCGACGACGTCATGAACGGCGCCGCCTGCATGGTCTCGGTATTCATCCGCGAGCCGGAATTCCAGGGCCAGACCAAGGACCGGCTCGCGACCGCGGAGGCGACGCGCATCGTCGAGAACGCGATCAGGGACCCGTTCGACCATTGGCTCGCCGGCAATCCGACCCAGGCGAACAAGCTGCTCGACTTCGTCGTCGAGCGCGCCGAGGAGCGCATCCGCCGCCGCCAGGAAAAGGAGATCTCGCGCAAGACCGCGGTGCGCAAGCTGCGCCTCCCTGGCAAGCTCGCCGACTGCACCAACACCGCCGCCCAGGGCTCCGAGATTTTCATCGTCGAGGGCGATTCGGCCGGCGGCTCGGCGAAACAGGCCCGCGATCGCGCCTCGCAGGCGGTCTTGCCGTTACGCGGAAAAATTCTCAACGTGGCGTCGGCAGGCAAGGACAAGCTCGCCCAGAACCAGCAGCTCGCCGATCTCATGCAGGCGCTCGGCAGCGGCAGCGGGGTGCACTATCGCGAAGAGGATCTGCGCTACGACAAGGTGATCGTGATGACGGACGCCGACGTCGACGGCGCGCACATCGCCTCGTTGCTCATCACGTTCTTCTATCGGCAGACGCCCAAGCTGATCGACAACGGCCACCTCTATCTCGCCGTCCCGCCGCTCTACCGGCTGAGCCATGGCGGCAAGATCATCTATGCGCGCAACGAGAAGCACCGCGACGAATTGCTGAAGAAAGAATTCCACGCCAACGCCAAGGTGGAGATCGGCCGCTTCAAGGGGCTCGGCGAGATGATGGCGAGCCAGCTCAAGGAGACCACCATGGATCCGAGGAAGCGCACGCTGTTGCGGGTCATGGTGGTCGAGGACGAGCGCGAGCGGACCGACAGCTCGGTCGAACGCCTCATGGGCAACAAGCCGGAGGCGCGCTTCGAGTTCATCCAGGAGCGGGCGGAATTCGCCGACGAGGAGATGCTGGACGTCTAGCGCGATCGGCACCCGTGCCGGCTGTGGCCGCAGTGGTGCGTGGCAATAGCGGCGCTGGAGGGTAGCGGCGCTGGACAGTGCCGCGAGAATGTCGGGCGCTCGGGTGCCACCAATCA
The DNA here is from genome assembly GCA_963821505.1 of uncultured Alphaproteobacteria bacterium. Classification (GTDB taxonomy): domain Bacteria; phylum Pseudomonadota; class Alphaproteobacteria; order Rhizobiales; family Xanthobacteraceae; genus VAZQ01. The sequence continues at coordinate 90,340 of CAWGEH010000018.1, read as the reverse complement.
GAGGCGCGTCGTAGGGCGGCGCGGCAGGGCTTGCGCTCTGTACCCTGCTCTTTGCCCGCGGGGCCACCCGAGCGGTCAAACGTTAGCACCGTTCACGGGTCAATCCCACTGCCGCCGACCGCTCATCTGCGGTTTTGCACGGCCGAAGCCCTGGCAATGCCCGGAATCCACAGGTCCCGCCGCGGTTGCGCTGTCGCATCGCAGTCCGCGCCGGGCGGCCTTGGGCGGCCTGGCGGCCATGCGAAAGCGCGCCTGACACGCTGAAGCGGCGGCCAGCCGGATCGAACCCGGGCGGATTGAACCCGCCAACAATAAAGGGTGAAATGCCCCTGCAAAAAAAGAGGGGTGCGTGTCGCCGGCGCAGCACCACGTTTCGGGAAGGAACGATCAATGCCCATGAACCACGCGCTGATGTCCGCTGCTCTCGCCCTCGCGCTTGCCGGCGGCGGTGTCCTCGCCGCGCGGGCGCAGTCGCCGGCGGCGTTGACCGGACAGGTCACGTCGGCGGAGGAAGGAGCGATGGAGGGCGTGCTGGTCAGCGCCAGGAAGGCCGGCTCCACGATCACCGTCACCGTCGCCAGCGACGCCCAAGGCAACTACCGTTTCCCGGCCGCCAAGCTTGAGCCCGGCCGATACTCATTGCGCATCCGCGCCATCGGATACGATCTCGAGCGCGCGGCGGATGTGGACGTCGCCGTGAGCGAGCCCGCAAGACACGATCTCAAGCTTCGCAAGACCGAAGATCTCGCCTCCCAGCTCTCGAACGGGGAATGGCTCGCGAGCTTTCGCGGCACCGACCAGCAGAAGAACGCGATGCTGGGCTGCGTCGGCTGCCATACGCTCGAGCGCGTGGCGAGGTCGACGCACACGGCCGACGAATTCATCCAGGTCACGCTGCCGCGCATGCAGGGCTACGTGAACCAGAGCATCCCGGCGCATCCGCAGCTTCGCCGCGGCGAGCGGCTGATGGAGGAGCGCGGCGACCAGCGCGTGCAGGTCTATCGGGCGATGGCCGAATTCCTGGCGAGCATCAACCAGAGCTCCAGTCCGCGGTGGAACTATGCGCTGCGGACGCTGCCGCGCCCCAAGGGCCGCAGCACGCGCGTCGTCATCACCGAATACGACCTGCCGCGCGAAACCATCGAGCCGCACGACGTGATCGTCGATGGCGACGGCATCGCCTGGTATTCGAGCTTCGGCGAGCAGTTCCTCGGCCGGCTCGATCCCAAGACCGGCGCGGTCACGGAGTATCCCGTCCCCATGCACAAGCCGGGATTCCCGACCGGCTTCCTCGGCCTGCGCACCGACAAGGCCGGCGACCTCTGGCTCGGCAACATGTACCAGGCCACGATCGTGAGGTTCGAGCGCAAGACCGAAACGTTCAAGTTCTGGCCGCTGCCGCCGGAGCAGAACATCGACGCCGCGCAAGTGAACATGGTGAGCCCGCAAAGCGCACACGTGGACGGCAAGGTCTGGGCGCAGAACAACGGCTTTGCCGGCGTGCACCGCCTCGACCTCGCGACCGGCACGATCGAGACCTGGCAACCGTTCAAGAACGCGCCCAAGGGCGAGCCGCACAACATCTACGACGTTGTTCCCGACTCCAAGAACAACGTCTATTTCACCGATTTCCGCCAGAAGCACATCGGCCGGATCGACGCCAAGACCGGCGAGGTCAAACTCTACGCGATCCTCACGCCGAGCCCGGCGCTGCGCCGCGGGCAGATGGATGCGCAGGACCGGCTCTGGTTCGGCGAGTATCGCGGCGACAAGATCGGCATGTTCGATACCAAGACCGAAACATTCACCGAATGGCCCATGCCGACACGCTGGACCAATCCCTACGACGTCACCCTCGACAAGAACGAGGAAGCCTGGACCGGCTCCATGCTCAATGACCGCGTGGTGCGGCTCGATACCAGGACCGGTGACGCCACCGAATATCTGTTGCCGCGCCCGACCAACATCCGCCGCGTGCACGTCGACAATTCAACGACGCCGGTGACCTTCTGGGTCGGCAGCAATCACGGCGCCTCCATCATCAAGCTGGAGCCGATGGACTAAGTCTATCACTACTTTGGCACGCCTTACCGAGGCGACTTTTCGCAAATGATCATTGATCCGCGGCGAGAATCTATATCTTGGCGGCCCTTTCGGCATCCCACCACCAGACGGTTGGAAATGCCGCGCCGCCATACTCGGGCAGCGGATCGGGCCGGCCGAAGCGATCCCAGCGTGCCGCGGACACCTTGTCGTCGGTGAATTGCGGCACGACGTAGTGGTTCCACAGCAGGACACGGTCGAGCGCCCTGGTGGCCGCCACCAGCTCGCCACGGCTCTTGGCGAAAATCACGCGCTCGGTCAGGGCATCGACCGCGGGATTTTTGATGCCGACGTAGTTGTGCGAGCCATGCGTATCGGCCGCCCGAGAGCTCCAGAAGTCGCGTTGCTCGTTACCGGGCGACAGGGACTGCGGCCATGTGGCTACGATGATATCGAAGTCGAAGTCACGTAATCGATTCTCATATTGGACATCGTCGACACTTCGCACGGTGACGTCGATACCGAGACGAGCAAGGGCAGACTGGTAGAACAGGCTGAAGCGTTCCGCTCCCGACGGATCGCTCGTTAAGCTGAGAATCTCGGCGCTCAGCACATCGCCGGTCCGGACGTGGACCTGCTTGTGATCGCGCAGCTCGTAGCCTGCCGCCGCCATGAGCCGCGTCCCCTCGCGCAGATTGGCGCGCACGTTCTCGGGTGTGCCGGCGACCGGATTGGCATACGGGGTGGTGAAGACCTCGGGCGGCACCTTGTCGCGCAGCGGTTCGAGGATCTTGAGCTCCTCCCCCTGCGGCAGCCCGGAACAGGCCAGCTCGGTGCCCTCGAAGTAGCTGTTGATCCGCTTGTATTGACCGAAGAAGAACTGCTTGTTCATCTCCTCAAAGTCGAAGGCGAAATTGAACGCGCGTCGCACCCTCGCATCCTTGAACTTGTCGCGCCGCGTGTTGAAGGCGAAGGCCCGCATGATCCCCCGGTCGCGCTGGGGGAATCGCTCGAGGATGACCCGCTTCTCCTTGACCGCGGGAAAATCGTAAGCCATGGCCCAGTTCTTGGCACTGTTCTCGATGCGCCAGTCCGCATGGTCGGCCTTGAACGTTTCCAGTGCGACTGTTGGATCACGAAAATACTCGAAGCGGATCTCGTCGAAGTTGTCGCGCCCGATATTGATGTTCAGGTCCTTGGCCCAATAGTCCTTCACCCGCCCGTAAACCACCGTCCGGCCGGGGACGAATTCCTTAATGCGGTAGGCGCCATTGCCGAGCGGCGGCTCGAGCGTGGTTGCGCCGATGTCGCGCTTCTTGCCCGACGCGTCGCTTCCTTCCCACCAGTGCTTGGGCAGAACCCTGAGTTGCCCGAGGATGATCGGCATTTCCCGATTGCCGGGGGAATTGAGCGTGAAAGTGACCTCGCGCTCGCCGCTCTGCTCAGCCCTCGCGACGTCCCGGTAAAAGGCGCCGATGTAGGGGTTGTGTTTCTTGTAGGCCTCGAAGGAGTAGATCACGTCCTCGACCGTAATCGGCTTGCCGTCGTGGTGGCGGGCGGCGGCGCGCAAGCGAAAGGAGGCGGACGCAAAGTTCGGGGGGTGACTGACCGCTTCCGCGATCAGCCCGTAATGGGTCGACGCTTCGTCGAGCGACGGCGCCATCAACGTGTCGCAAATCGTGCCGGCAGCCGCAGCCAGCAAGCCCTTGAGCCCGGCCATGACCTGGTTGAAGTTGTCGAACGTGCCGAGCGCCACCAAGCGTACCGTCCCAGCTTTCGGCGCCTGCGGATTGACGTAGTCGAAATGCCTGAAGCCGGGCGGATATCTGAGGTCGCCGAACAGCGACAGACCGTGCCGCCACTGCGGATCGGAGTTTTGCGCGCGCGCCGGTGTTGCCGGCCATGGCATTTGGTCAAACAAGGGGGAGACGGCGGCAAGCGTGCCGGTGCGAAGGATAGAGCGACGGGTCAGGCGCAAGGGAAACCTCCGGGAAGCCAGGCGCTGAGTTCGAGCCGGGTCATGTCCGATTTTGGTTGGACCGCCCGCCGACGAGCGCTGATAAATGCGCGATCGACTTACCATCTCCATCTGGATAAGCGCCGCCGCCAAGAAGAATGTACGCAAGGCACGTTTTCCCCAAGCCGCAAGAACATCATCTGACAACTTGGAGGAACGGACAAGGGGATTTCCGGTCACCTGGGGGAGACGTCACCCCAAGCACGGTCCCGACGCCTGCGCCAAGGTCACGCGCAATGCGCCGGACGCCGAGCCCGTCGACACGAGCGCGCCGGATCGGGATGCGCGGCGTTGAACACGCGCGCGCGCTGCAGGGAAATGGCGAAGGGGTTTGCGCGTGGGCCGCGCTGGCGGTCGCGCGTCCCGCCGTTAGCGCAGGGGCAGCCCGGCGCCTTCCGGACCCAGCAGCATCTTTCTGAAGCGCTGATGATCACTGAGCCGGAAATCAGCCTTCGAAGGCGTGAAGCGGTGGGTGGGGACCTGTGTGGCGCTGTGTTCAACAGCGCTAATACCGAACGCGCCTGCGCCCACAATCGCCATAACGAAAGCAATTGCGATTCCAACCAATTGCTTGACGGTTGGCATGATTACCTCCGTCCGGCCGATGATCGCCACCCCCTCGTACTACCAACGGCGAGCACTGAACGTGAGTTGGCTCACACAGGCCAAAGAGTTTCAGGCATGCAGAGCAGCCCCTGGGGGAGCCAAGACGCGCCAAGTGTCAACGGGCCACCGAGGAGCCGTTCGGCTGGGCCAAGCCGATCGGCGGGCTCGCCCGGCCCATGCTGCGCGGAGCCGCGCGCTTGAAATTCAAATTCATCCCGACAATGGCCGCCCACGAGCCGATCCGATTGGCCAAGCTGGTCGTCTTGCCCGCATGACCGGCAGAAGGTTACCCAAAACGGATATGATGCGCGCTGGCGGCGCCGTCATTCCATTCACTCGACAATTCGTGGCTCGCGCGCCCGTCATTCACGCGCCCGGGCCGCGGCCAAGCTTGACGCCAGGCACGAAGAATGGCGAAGCCCCCTTGCCCGGTCAGCCAGCCTTTCCCATCGTCGGCCCACGAGCCGCTTGCTGTCCTTCGGCTCGGTCAGCTTCACCGCCAGCAGCCAGGCAAACCAGAGGAAGAGAAAGTAGAGCGCCAGAAAAATCACCAGGCTCGCCTGCGGCCAGATGCGCTCGACCACAAGTCCGATGAGATAGTCGGCGACGTCGCCGGCGGCCATGAAGCCGACGCAATAGAAGATGAGCTGCACGATGCCCTCCGAAAGCATGCCGGGCCCGGGACGAAACCGTTGTTCGCGCGCCGACGGTGTTCGACTTGCCGAGGCTCGGATGCGATCCGTCGGGCGCGCCGGTCATTCCTCGAACTTGAGATTGGCGGACTTGACGACGTCGGCAAAGACCTTGATGTCGGTGTCGATCTTCTTGCGGAACTCCTCGCCCGGGCCGCCGCCGGGATTGACCGCCATGGCCTTGAGCTTCTCGCGCACTCCGGGATCGGCCATCGCCCGCCGCAGCTCCGCTTCGAGCTTCTTGACGATCGCGGGCGGCGTGTTGACCGAAGCAAACACGCCGCTCCAGAGGCCGATATTCACCTCCGGATAGCCCGCTTCCGCCATGCTCGGAACGTCCGGGAGCTCGGAGGAGCGCTCCGCGCCGGTCACCGCCAGCGCGCGGACCTTGTGGCCCTGCACCAGCGGCACCGTGGGCGGGCCGTCGGCGATGGCGAACAAGGTGTTGTCGCCGGCGACGCTGAGCATCATCTCGTTGCTGCTCTTGTAGGGCACCGCCACCGCCGGCATCCCGGTCTTGAGCTTGAACAGCTCGGTGGTGATGGTGAAGGCCGGCGAGGAGGTCGCGTAGTTGGATTTGTCGGGATTGGCCTTGCCGTAGGCCACGAGATCCTTGACCGACTTGATGCTGTCGTTGGCGGGGCCGGCCAGGATCAGCGGAAACGACGCGATCATGGTGAGCGGCACGAAATCGCGGGTCGGATGATAGGGCAGCTTCGGGTAGATCGCGGCGGCGATCGCCATCTGGCCGCTCGCGGCGACCATGATGGTGTAGCCGTCGGCGGGCTGGTTCTTGACGTATTCGACCGCGATCCGCCCGCCGGCGCCCGGCTTGTTCTCGACGATCACCGGCTGTCCGATGTTCTCCGAAAGCTTCTGGCCGACCAGCCGCGCGAACAGATCGTTGCCGCCGCCGGCGGCGAAGCCGACGACCAGGTGGACCGGTTTGCTGGGATAGCCGGCCGCGGCATCGGCCTGCGCTGCGGCCGGTTGCGCGGCGACCGCAACAGCGAGCGCGAGCCCCGCTTCCAGCACAGCACGGTTGAAACCGTTCATGGGGATTCCTCCGTCCGGATTTGTGGCCACAGCGTTTTTCGCAAATGGCGGCCTGCGTCAAGTGCGCACAACGCCGCTATTCTGCGCGACCGTCGACAGCCGCCGCGCACGCCCGCGGTTTGACGGGAAAGCGAGCCGCGTTCTACGGTCGCACGGCCCGATCGGCCGGGCCTGCCGATCATGCGCTGCCCTCGATGCCGACGCCCCCTGCACGCGGAACGAACCATGGCGACGACCGTCTCACCCGCCGACAAAAGCCGCCGCCACGACCGCGGCGACCTGTTCGGGCACCCGCGCGGCCTGACCTTTCTGTTCGCGACAGAGATGTGGGAGCGCTTCTCCTATTACGGAATGCGCGCGCTCCTCGTCCTCTACATGGTGAAATATCTGCTGCTGCCCGGGCATGCCGACGCCGTCATCGGGCTCGGGGCGCTGAGGCACCTGTTCGAATCGATGTTCGGGCCGCTCGGCGTGCAGCCGTTCTCATCGCAGCTCTACGGTCTCTATACCGGGCTCGTCTATTTGACGCCGCTGCTCGGCGGCATTCTCGCCGACCGCGTGCTCGGCCAGCACCGCACCATCATCCTCGGCGCCACGCTGATGGCGATCGGCCATTTCATGATGGCGTTCGAGCCGCTGTTCCTGTTCGCCCTGACCATGCTCATTCTCGGCAACGGTGCATTCAAGCCCAACATGTCGGCGCAGGTGGGCGGCCTCTATGCGCCCGGCGACCGCCGCCGCGACCGCGCCTATTCGATCTTCTACGTCGGCATCAATCTCGGCGCGTTTCTCGCGCCGCTCGTCTGCGGAACGCTGGGCGAAGAACTCGGCTGGCACTACGGCTTCACCGCCGCCGGCGTGGGCATGACGATCGCGCTCGCGATCTATGTCTATGCCATGCCCGGACTGCCGCCCGACGAGCTGCACAAGGCCATGGCCGCGGGCACCGAAAGAAAGCCGCTCGACCGCAACGAATGGCGCGGCATCCTGGCGCTGATCGCGCTGTTCGTGCCGACGACATTGTTCTGGGCCACCTACGAGCAGCAAGGCAACACCATCGTGTTGTGGGCTGACGACCACACCAACCGCACCATCGATCTCATCGTCTGGCACGGCGAAATCCCGGTCACCTGGTTTCAGGCCTTCAACCCGTTCATGATCTTCGCCTTTACTCCCCTCATCATCGCGCTGTGGACGCGGCAGGCCAAGCGCGGCGCCGAGCCATCGACCGTCACCAAGATGGCGATCGGCTGCCTCGGCGTGGCGCTGGCGAACCTGATCATGGTCGCCGCCGCTTGGCAGGCCGCGGGCGACGAGGCCAGCTGGTTGTGGCTGCTCGGCTATTTCGTCGTCATCACCATCGGCGAGCTCTACCTCTCCCCGATCGGGCTGTCGCTGGTGTCGAAAGTCGCGCCCGCGCGCATGGTCTCGATGCTGATGGGACTGTGGCTCGCGACCAGCTTCACCGGCAACTTCATGGCCGGCTGGCTCGGCAGCTTCTGGAGCGGAATGGACAAGCCCATGTTCTTCCTGATGATCGCCGGCATCGCCATGATCGCCGGCGCCGTCATCCTGGCGTTCGATCGGCCGCTCAGGGGCGTGATCGAGGAACGGGCCGGCGCCGCGTCATGAATTCCTCAACCCGCCCGGCGCCGCGCGCATTCGGCCACGTCGAGACCTGGGTGTTCGATCTCGACAACACTCTCTATCCGCACCATCTCAATCTGTGGCAGCAGGTGGACGAGCGCATCCGCGACTACATCGCGGGCTTTCTCGAGGTCACGCACGAGGAGGCGTTCCGGCTGCAAAAGGATTACTACAAGCGCTACGGCACATCGATGCGCGGCTTGATGACCGTGCACGGGATGAAGCCCGACGACTTCCTCGATTTCGTGCACCAGATCGACCATTCGCCGCTCACGCCCAATGCGGCGCTTGGGACGGCAATCGAGAGCCTGCCGGGGCGCAAGCTGATCCTGACCAACGGCACGCGCCGGCACGCCGACGCCGTGCTGGCGCGGCTCGAGCTCGACCGGCATTTCGAGGATGTGTTCGACATCGTCGCGGCCGAACTCGAGCCCAAGCCGTCGCCGCGGACCTACGATCGCTTCCTCGCGGCGCACGACGTCGACGCCGCAAAGGCCGCGATGTTCGAGGATCTCGCGCGCAACCTGGCGGTGCCGCATGCGCTCGGCATGACAACGGTGCTGGTGGTGCCGGAACATATCCGCGAGGTGTTTCGCGAGGGCTGGGAGCTCGAAGGCCGCGACGCGCCCCACGTCGATCACGTGACCGACGATCTCGTCGGGTTTCTGCAGCGCATTGCGGCGCATTCGCGAGCGGCCCGGGACGACGGTTGACTTGCCCCGCCCTATTCTCGACAACCCGTCACGCCTGCAAGGATGATGCCGAGGGTTTTTCCCACATGTCCCATGCCGAACTGGCCAAGACCATCGACGCCGCCTTCGAGCAACGCGACAGCATCAGTCCCGCGACCACGGGTCCGGTGCGCGAGGCGGTCGAGGCCGCCCTCGACCTGCTCGACCGCGGGGTGGCGCGGGTCGCCGAGCGAACATCCAACGGCGATTGGCGGGTCAACCAGTGGCTCAAGAAAGCGGTGCTGCTCTCGTTCCGCCTCAACGACATGGGCGTGATCGCCGGCGGGCCCGGCAAGGCGGTCTGGTGGGACAAGGTCGCCTCCAAGTTCGACGGCTGGAACGACACGCGCTTCCGGGACGCGGGCTTTCGCGCGGTGCCGAACTGCGTGGTGCGGCGCTCGGCCTATATCGCGCCCGGGGTGGTGCTGATGCCGAGCTTCGTCAATCTGGGCGCCTACGTGGATTCCGGTACCATGATCGACACCTGGGCCACGGTCGGCTCCTGCGCGCAGATCGGCAAGAACTGCCACATCTCCGGCGGCGCCGGCATCGGCGGCGTGCTCGAGCCGCTGCAGGCGGGACCGGTGATCGTCGAGGACAACTGCTTCATCGGCGCGCGCTCGGAGGTCGCGGAGGGCGTGATCGTGCGCGAGGGCTCGGTGCTGTCCATGGGCGTCTTCATCGGCGCCTCGACCCGGATCGTCGATCGCCACACCGGCGAGACCTTTCAAGGCGAGGTGCCGGCCTATTCGGTCGTCGTTCCCGGCTCGCTGCCGGGCAAGGCGACGACCAACGGCGGACCGGGCCCGAGCCTCTATTGCGCGGTGATCGTCAAGCGCGTCGACGAGAAGACGCGCGCGAAGACCTCGATCAACGAGTTGTTGCGGGATTGAGCGCATCGGCGGGGCGGCACATAATCGCGTTCGAACAGGGCCAGGAGATCGTCATGCAAGCCGACCTTCCCACCGGCACGCGGCAGGCCATTCAGCAGCAGGGCGGGCTGTCGAGCGACACCCGCGCGATGATGCTGTTCGAGGCCAACAAGAAGACCGCCCTCGTCGCCTACATACTCTGGTTTTTCCTGGGGCTGTTCGGAGCACACAATTTTTATCTCAAACGCACCGGCGTTGCCGTCGCGCAGCTCATCCTGACGCTTACCGTCGTGGGGATGCTGATCACCCTCATCTGGGTCCTGGTCGATGCGTTCCTGATCCCGGGCTGGGTGCGAAATCAGAACAATCTTCTGGCCGCGCAGCTCGGCGCGTAGAGCGAAATTGCTTCATATTGAAGCGATTTCGCTCCGCATTTGTTGGGTCGCATGATCTTATCCGAGAAGTCTGCGGTGCAACTTTTCGGGATCATGCTCTGGGGCGCCGGATAGCCGCCCGACCTCGTCACCATCGGCGCGGCCGACCGTCAACCAACCGGCGAGCAGTATGCGAAACGAACGAAGGGGCTTTAGCCATGTCGATGAGCCAACTGCTGTTTTCATTCCAGGGTCGCCTGAACCGAAAGCCCTATTGGTTGACCAACATCGCGATCTCCGTACTCGTATTCGTCTGCGCCTTGCTTGCAGTGGCCTTGGGCATCGGGTTCGGACTTGGAGACTTCGACATTGCCCGCGGTCTTCGTGGCCGCGGCGGTCATCGGTATCCTGCTGTTCTGGATCAGTCTGGCGCTCGGCGCCAAGCGTCTGCACGATCGCAACAAGTCGGCGTGGTGGCTCGTCCTGTTCTACGTAGTACCGGGACTTCTGGGCGCAGCGGCGAGCGAACTCGGAACCCCCGGACTGGTCCTGCATCTCATCAGCTTCGCCATTACGGTTTGGGCCTTCGTCGAGCTCGGCTGCCTGCGCGGCACGGTCGGGCCCAACGCCTATGGCCCGGACCCCTTGGAGCCAGTCGGCCAGGCTGCGACCGGTATCCCGGGACATGCGCGTTGACGCGACCGAGCGGCGCCGGCTAAAGCCGCCACGATGAGCACGCCGACCGCCGATCCCGCCGCGCTCGCGCGCGAGCTTCTGCGTTGCCGGTCGGTGACGCCCGCCGAGGGCGGCGCGCTCGGCGTCATCGAACGCGTGCTGCAGGCGGCCGGCTTCGAGGTCCATCGCGTCATCTTTGCCGAGCCCGGCACGGCGCCGGTCGAAAACCTCTATGCCCGCATCGGCAACGCCGGCCCGCATCTCGTTTTCGCCGGCCACACCGACGTGGTGCCGCCCGGCGAACAGGCGAAATGGACCCATCCGCCGTTTGCCGGCGCGGTGGCCGATGGCACGCTCTACGGCCGCGGCGCGGTCGACATGAAGGGGGCGATCGCCTGCGCGCTGGCGGCAACCCTCGATTACCTCGCCGCGCGCGGCGGCGAGCCGAAAGGTTCGATCTCGTTTCTGATCACGGGCGACGAGGAAGGCATCGCCGTGAACGGGACGATCAAGCTGCTCAAATGGGCGAGCGAGCGCGGCGAGAGCTTCGACCATTGCATCCTGGGCGAGCCGAGCAACGCGCACGCCGTCGGCGACACCATCAAGATCGGCCGGCGCGGCTCGCTCACCGGCACGCTCGTCGTTACCGGCAAGCAGGGCCACGTCGCCTACCCCGACCGTGCCGACAATCCCGTGCGCGGGCTGGTCACGCTGATGGGCGCGCTCATGACGACGCCGCTCGACCACGGCAGCGCGCAGTTCGACGCTTCCAACCTCGAATTCACCTCGATCGATATCGGCAACACCGTCGTCAACCTCATTCCGGGCGAAGCGCGCGCCCGTTTCAACATTCGCTTCAACGACTGCCACAGCCACACCTCGCTCAAGATGCTCGTCGAGCGACGCGCAGCCGAGGCGGCGGGCGAGCGCGTGCGCTGGCACATCGACTGGGAGCCATCGAACGCCCACGCCTTCGTGACCACGCCGGGCCCGTTCGTCGATCTCGTTTCCGGCGCGATCAAGGACGTGACCGGCAACGAGCCGCAGCTCTCGACCACGGGCGGGACATCGGACGCACGTTTCATCAAGGATTACTGCCCCGTGCTCGAATTCGGCCTGGTCGGGCAGACCATGCACCAGGTCGACGAGCGCACCGCCGTCGCCGATCTCGCGACGCTGACGGCGGTCTATCGCAGGATACTCGACCGCTACTTCGGCTGAGCGAACCCGAAGCATCCACCCTCTCGGCAGCCTTGCGCTTTGTGAGATTTGTCACACAGCGTGCGCGCGCTCGCTGGTAAGCTGCGCGGCGCGGCGAACGGCTGCACGACCGATTGCCAGATGCGGCCCTTTCGCGTCCCGAGCCACGCCCATGCCTGGGAGGGCACGATGAGCGATTTCATCAATGCGAAACAAGCGAGCGGCCTGAGCGTAAAACTGTGGCGCGGTGAGCGCATGTGCCTCGTCGGCATGGACGTGGACGAGCCCGAGCCCGATCTGGTCGGCTTCTCGATCGAGGTGAAAAGCCCCGGCACTGCCGATTTCGAGCCGTTGCGAAACCGCCTCGCCTTCTCCTACGACAAGCCGGTCGACCAGGCGGTGGACGGTTATCGCAACTATTCCTCGCTCGAGGCGCCGTTCCAGAAATTCCGCTGGGTGCATTTCCCCTTCGAGCCGAAGGGCGGCACCTACAGCTATCGGGTCACCAAGCAGCACATGCCGACCGACGGCGTGCTCAAGGCCGGCACCGCGATCACGCTCGACATCCCGCTCGACCTGGTCATCTACGACGGCTTTCTCGAAGTGGGTTTTGCGCGCAATTTCGCGTCATCCCAGGCCTACGACGAGAAATACGGCGGCAATCCGGACATCATTCCCACGAATGCCGACGACGGCCTCACCTTCAAGAAGGTGCCGGGCGATGTCTACCAGTGGCTCGGCTTCGAGGCGTACGACCTGATCATGAATTTCCTCAAGGAGGTCGCCGCCGACAAGACGCTCACACTCGACTTCTTCGCCTATGATCTCAACGAGCCCGACATCGTTGCGCTGCTCGAGCAGACCGGCGGCAGGCTGCGCGCCATCGTCGACGATTCCGGCACGCATGCGGGAGCCGCCAGCGCCGAGTCGCAGGCCGCCAAGCGGCTTTCCGCCAGCGCCGGCGCCAACAACGTCAAGCGCATGCATTTCAAGAATCTGCAGCACAACAAGGTGTTGATCGCGAAGAAGAACGGCCAGCCGATCAAGGTGCTGTTCGGCTCGACCAATTTCAGTTTCCGCGGCATCTACGTCCAGGCCAATAACGCGCTCGTGTTCCATGCGCCGGAGGCCGCCGCGCTGTTCGAGCGCGCTTTCGAACTCGCCTTCCAGAACCCCGCCGGCTTCGTCAAGGATCCGATCTCGACCCAGTGGCATCTGGTGCAGGTACCCGGCCGGCCGCCGGTGCATTTCTGCTTCTCGCCGCATCAAGATACCGGCCTGTCGCTGAGCCCGCTCGGCGCCGCCATCGACCAGGCGACGTCGTCGGTGTTCTTCTCCATCGCCTTTCTCTATCAAACCAAGTCGGGGGCGACCCGGGAGGCGATCGACCGGCTGATGAACAAGAACGTGTTCAGCTACGGCATTTCCGACAAGCGGGGCGGGCTCGCGGTGAAGAAGCCCGACGGCACGTTCGGCATCGTCGACTTCAACTACCTCGCCGGGATCACGCCGATGCCGTTCAAGGCCGAGTGGTCCGGCGGCAAGGGCATCCACGAGCACCACAAATTCGTGGTCACCGATTTCAGCCTACCGAGCGCCAAGGTGTTCACCGGCTCCTCCAACTTGTCGCCGAGCGGCGAGGCGGGCAACGGCGACAATCTGGTGATGATCGAGGACCCCCGCGTCGCGACTGCCTACGCCATCGAGGCGCTGCGCGTGTTCGACCACCTGCATTTCCGCAGCGTGATGAGCGACGCCTTCGCCGCCGACAAGGATGGCGCCAAGACGACGCGCGGCAAGACCACGCGCGGCAAGACCGCGGCGGCCAAGACCGCGGCGGCCAAGACCGGAAAGAGAAGCGCCAAGGTGAAGACCGCGACGAAGTCCGCCAAGAAAAGCAAGGCTGCCCCGGCGGCGCCGGAACCGGACACCGCCGCCCCGCCGAGCAAAGCCGCCGCCGTGGCGGCGCTGACCTTGAAAAAGCCGACCGCCATCAGCGGCAAGCCCGCCTGGTTTGCGGACTTCTACAAGCCCGGCAGCCAGCGCGAGCACGACCGCAAACTATTCTCCGGCTAGCTCGGCAGGGCTGCTCCCCGCTCGCTCCACGAGCGTGCCGGGTTTGCGGCCGATTCTTGCCACTCCGGCGCGGCGGTCGGGCGCGCGCAGATGCGGGAACCTTGTCCGCCAAAGGCGCGGCGAACCATTCGTCACGGGGTCAGCTTGATGCCGGCTTTCCGCGCGAGGTCGAGCCATTTGGCGATATCGGAATTGACGAAGGCGGCGAAGGCCTCGGGCGTGCTCGGCTCGGGCTCGGCCCCCTGCTCCGCGAGCCGTTGCCTGGACTCGGGCAGGCTCAGCACGGTCTTGGTATCGGCACTGACCTTCGCCACGATGGCGCGCGGCGTGCTCGCCGGCGCGAACAGGCCGAACCAGCCAAGCGACGCGTAGCCGGGAAGTCCGGTCTCGGCCACGGTCGGGACATCAGGGAACAGCGCCGAGCGCGCCGATCCGGTGGTGCCGATCACGCGCAACGTGCCGGCGGCGATATGCGGCGCGACGGTCAGTGCCGGCGAGAACATCGCGCCGATGCGCCCGCCGAGGAGATCGGTGACGGCGGGTCCGGTGCCGCGATAGGGGACGTGCAGCATGTCGATGCCCGCCATCTGCTGGAATAGCGCGCCGGACAGATGCGACGCCGAGCCGACCCCGGACGAACCGAACGAGACCTTGCCCGGGTTCTGCTTGGCATAGGCGATCAGCTCGGCGGTCGTCTTCACCGGCAGCGACGGATTGACCACCAGGATGTAGGGTGGCGCCGCGACGAGAGAGATCGGCGCGAGCTCGCGCGCGATGTCGTAGGCTTCGCCGCCGGCACGGTCGGCTGCCAGCGCCAGGATGGCGCCGGTCGAGGCCATCAGCAGCGTGTGCCCGTCGGCGGGCGAGCTCGCCACCTGCCGCGCACCGATCAGTCCGGCGGCACCCGGACGGTATTCGGTGATGACCGGCGGACCCCAGAGGTTCTGCAGGTGCACGCTGAGCACACGGCCGAGTACGTCCGTCGCTCCACCGGGCGGAAACGGCACGATGATGCGAACCTGACCGCTGGGAAAGTCTTCCGCATGCGCCGCCGGCGCACACTCCAGCAGGCCAGACGCCAGCAGGCCCGACGCCAGCAAGAACGACGCATGTCTCAGCACGGTGGACTTCTCCCTTCCGCTTCACTCATAGTCGACCCGCGCCAGGTAAAGCCCGTCGGGGGGCGCGACCGGGGCGCAGGCGGTGCGGTCGCGCATGTCGAGCGCGCTGGAAACGTCGTCGGCCGTCCACCTGCCCTCGCCCACCAGCGCGAGCGCGCCGACCATCGAGCGCACCTGGCTGTGCAGAAACGAGCGCGCCGCGGCCGCGACCTGGATGTCGTCACCGCGGCGCTGCACGTCGAGCTGGTCGAGCGTCTTCACCGGCGATTTGGCCTGGCACTCGACATTGCGGAAGGTGGTGAAGTCGTGCCGGCCGACCAGGCGCTGCGCCGCGTTACGCATCTCCTCGCTGTCGAGCGGCTTGGCGATGCGCCAGGCGAGGCCGCGCTCGAAGGTGAGATCGGCCCTGCGGTTGACGATGCGGTAGAGATAGTGGCGCTTGCGAGCGGAGAAGCGGGCGTCGAAGGTATCCTCGACCTGCTCGGCCGTGATGATGGCGACCGGATGCGGGCGCAAATGGGCATTCAAGGCGTCGCGCACCGTGTCGTCGTCCCAATCCTTGGCGAGATCGACATGGCCGACCTGGCCGAGCGCATGCACGCCCGCGTCGGTGCGCCCGGCGCCGTGTACGCTCGCCTTCTGCCCGCAGAATGCCTCGACCGCGGCCGCCAACACGCCTTGCACCGAAGGACCGTTGTCCTGGCTCTGCCAGCCGACGAACGGCCTGCCGTCGTATTCGATGGTCAGCTTGTAACGCGGCATGGCGCCACTTAGCCAAAGCGGGCGCCGGCGGCAACACGCGTACCGCGCAGGAACGCCTCCGCCGTCATGGCCTGGCGGCCGGCGCGCTGCAATTCGAGGATGCGAACCGCGCCCTGCCCGCAGGCCACCGTGAGCTCATCGTCCAGCACGGTGCCCGGCACGCCGGTGCCCGCGCCTTTGGTCGTGCGCAACACCTTGATGCGGCCACCCTCGCCCGCCAACTCGCACCAGGCACCCGGAAACGGCGACAAGCCGCGGATGTGGTTGTGCACCTCCAGCCACGGCTGCTCCCAGGCGATTCGAGTTTCATCCTTGTCGATCTTGCGCGCATAGGTGATCCCGGCCGCGGGCTGTGGCGTGAGCGTGAGCGCGCCGCGCTCGAGCGCGGCGAGCGCGCGCACCACGAGCTCGGCGCCGAGGCCCGCGAGCCGATCGTGCAGATCGCCGGCGGTCGCGTCCGGGGCGATGGGCACGCGCTCGGCCATGATCCGCTCAGTCCTGGCAATCGGGCCGGTGTCGAGCCCCTCTTCCATTCTCATCACCATGACGCCGGTCTCGGCATCGCCCGCCATGATGGCGCGGTTGATGGGCGCGGCCCCGCGCCAGCGCGGCAGCAGAGAGGCATGCAGATTGAATGCGCCGAGTGGAAAGGCGTCGAGGATCGCCCTGGGCAGGATGAGCCCATAGGCAACGACGATCGCCGCATCCGCGCCATATTCGCGCATGGCGCGTTCCGCCTCCGCCGTCCGCAACGTCGCCGGCGTGAACACGGGCAAACCGAAGCGGCGCGCCGCGTGTTCGACTGGGCTGGGCGTGAGGTCCAGCCCGCGCCGGCCGGCGGGCTTGGCGGCCCGCGTATAGACCGCCACGATCTCGTGCCCGCGGCCGACGATCTCGAGCAATGTCGGCACCGCGAAGTCCGGCGTGCCCATGAAGACGATTCGAAGGGACATTTGCTGGTCTCGAGGGGCCGCCGGCCAAAGCCGGCGTGACTGGCGCAACCGAAAAGCGCGCGCCGGGATCACGGCGCACGGGCGACCGCTTGCTCATTCTTCGGCGCCGTTGCCCGCGCCCGACGGGCAACCTGGCAGCCGGCGCTCACTCCGCGGCGCGCTTCGCCTGCTTGGTGAACTTCTTGAGCACGCGGTCGCGCTTGAGCTTGGACAGGTGGTCGATGAACAACACGCCGTTGAGATGATCGACCTCGTGCTGCAGGCAGGTGGCGAGCAGTCCGTTGGCCTCCATCTCGTGCGGCTGTCCGTCCGGATCGAGATATCTCACCTTGACCTGCGCCGGCCGCTCGACGTCGCCGTAGTATTCCGGAATCGACAGGCAGCCCTCCTCGTACACCGCCTTTTCGTCCGAGGCCCAAAGGATCTCGGGATTGATGAAGACCTGCGGGTTCTTGGGCTCGTCCTTCTTGGCCAGATCCATGGTGACAACCCGCTTGGGCGTGCCGACCTGGATGGCGGCGAGCCCGATCCCGGGCGCGTCGTACATGGTCTCGAACATGTCCTCGATGAGCTTGCGGATGCCGGCGTCGATCTTCTTCACCGGTTCGGATACCTGCCGCAATCGCTTGTCCGGGAGAATGAGAATGTCGCGCCGCGCCATGGCCGCGATGTAAGCGGTCGCCACAATTCGGTCAATGCGCAGCGCGGTGCGAGCAAGGGACGGTACCGGCGGTGAGGCATTGATTTGTCGTTCGCTTTTTGTTCCTATCGGGCGAATCGATATAGAGTTGCCGGCGATGACCGATCTTCCCACCCTTGCCGTTGCGGTCGCGATCATGCTCGCCGGCGTTGCGGCGTCGGCTGCGCTCGGCGTGTGCGCCATGCGCGCGCTGCGGCGGCGCGACCAGCCGGCCGCGGACCCGCAGCTGGTCGAACTCGCGCGGCTGCAGGCAGAGACCGCTCTGCGCATCGAGGGGATGCGCGAGATGCTCGCCGGGCGCCAAGCCGAATTGCAGCGCGCGGTCAACGAGCGGCTCGACTCGGTGACGCATCATCTCAACCAGTCCATGACCACCACGCGCCAGCACACGGTCGAGAGCCTGCAGAAGCTCAACGAGCGGCTCGCGGTCATCGACAACGCGCAGAAGAACATCACCGACCTGGCGTCGCAGGTGACGTCGCTGCAAAGCGTGCTCGCCAACAAGCAGCTGCGCGGCGCGTTCGGACAGGGACGCATGGAGCTCATCGTTCGCGACGGGCTGCCGAAAGGCTGCTACGAGTTCCAGTTCACGCTCTCGAACAGGAGTCGTCCCGACTGCGCCGTGTTCCTGCCGGACAAGCGTCCGCTGGTGATCGATGCCAAGTTCCCGCTCGAGGCGGTGACGGCGTTTCGCGACGCCAAGAGCGAAGACGAGCGCAAGCAGGCCGCGGCGCGGCTGCGCCAGGACCTTGGCAAGCACGTCGGCGACATCGCCGGCAAGTACCTGATCCCCGGCGAGACCCAGGATCTGGCACTGATGTTCGTACCGTCGGAGTCGGTCTATGCCGAATTGCACGACGGCTTCGATGACATCGTGCAAAAGGCGTACCGCGCCAAAGTCGTCATCGTGTCACCGTCGCTGCTGATGCTCGCCATCCAGGTCATCCAGCAGATTCAAAAAGATGCCCGCATGCGCGAGGCCGCCGACCAGATTCATGCCGAGGTCGGCCATCTCATGGGCGACCTCAGGCGCCTGCACGAGCGCGTCTTGAAGCTGCAGCAGCATTTCGGCCAGGCCAACGAGGACGTGCGGCAAATCCTCGTTTCGGCGGAAAAGATCGAAAAGCGGGGAGCACGCATCCAGGAGGTCGAGTTCGACGGCGAGGACGCACCCGCCGCCGGTCCGGTCGTCATCCCCGCCCCGCTGCCGCGCCGGCTGCAGGCGGGAGAATGATGACGTGATGGCGTTTTCTACGCCGCCGTAGGCCGAATGCCGGGTTCAGCCGGCGATGAAGCGGCCAGCCACGCCGATCACTTTTTGCCGCAATCGCAGGCTTGTGTGCCCGCGCCGATTTAATCATAGCTGCAGTGATGACCGCGACGCCCGATACCGCAGCCGCCCGCCCGAGCGTCGCCGACACGCTCGCGGTCTATCTCAAGCCGCGCGTGCTCATCGTGCTGTTCCTCGGCTTCTCGGCCGGGCTGCCGCTGGCGCTCTCGGGCTCGACGCTCTTGATCTGGATGCGCGAAGCCGGCGTCGATCTCGGAACCATCGGCTTGTTCGCGCTCGTCGGCACGCCTTACACCATCAAGTTCCTGTGGGCCCCGGTCGTCGACGCCCTCGATGTGCCGGTGCTTTCGCTGCTGCTCGGACGCCGGCGCGGCTGGCTGGTGTTCTCGCAGCTGCTGCTGATCGCGGCGATCGCATTGCTGGCCGTCTGCGATCCGGTGCACTCGCCTTGGCTGGTCGCGCTCAGCGCGATGCTCGTGGCCACTGCCTCCGCCACGCAGGACATCGTCATCGACGCTTTCCGCATCGAAAGCCTGTCCGAGAGTGAACAGGCTGCCGGCATGGCCGCTTATGTGGCGGCCTACCGGATCGGCATGCTGGCCTCAACCGCGGGAGCGCTGTTCCTGGTGAGCGGATTCGAAGGCCTCGGCCTCGGCAGGGGCGCGGCCTGGAGCGCGGGCTACCTCGCCATGGCGGCGCTGGTCGTGATCGGGATCGCGACCGCGCTCGTTGCGACCGAGCCCGAAAAATCCGCCGCCGCCGAGGCCGAGCACAGCGCGCATGCGCGCGAGAATCCACTCGTGCGGGTCGCCACGGCTGCGTACGGAAGCTTCTCCGAATTCCTCTCCCGCGATCTGGCGTTCGTGGTGCTCGCCTTCGTCGTGCTCTACAAGCTGTGCGACGCATTCGCCGGGGCGATGACCGCGCCGTTCGTGATCGACATCGGGTTTTCCCGCAACGATTACGCCGCCATCGTCAAGGGTGTCGGGCTTGCGGCCACCCTGATCGGCGGCTTCGCCGGCGGAGCAGTAGCGCGCGCTTATCCGCTGGCGACGAGCCTGTGGATCGGCGCCTTCCTGCAGATGGCCTCGAACCTGATCTTCACTTGGCAGGCTTGGGTCGGCGTCAACCTGTGGGCGCTGACGCTCACGATCATCGTCGAGAATTTCACCGGCGCGATCGGGACGGTGATCTTCGTCGCCTACCTGTCCGCCTTGTGCTACAACCCGCTGCACACCGCGACGCAGTACGCGCTGCTCACCGCACTCGCCGCCGTCGGCCGCACCTATCTCTCGGCCGGCGCGGGTTTCATCGCCGAGCGCACGGGTTGGGCGATGTTCTTCGTCATCAGCGCGCTGACCGCGCTCCCGGGAATCGTGCTCTTGGTTTGGCTGCAACAGCGCGGACACTTCGCCAAGCTGATCAAGCCGACGCACTTCGTGATGGACGATTAGAGCGCATCCCGATTGGGTCGAATCGTGATGCGCTCTAGATTCTTCGATTTTGCGCATGTTCTGTTCGGAAAACCGGTTCCCACTTTTCCGGAACATGCGCTAGAGTTAAAACACGATCTCTTCCGAAAAACCTGTCCACCTTTCGGGATCATGCGCTAGAACGTCGTCCTCTGCCGGATCGCCGCCGCCAACGTGCCCTCGTCGAGATAGTCGAGCTCGCCGCCGACCGGAACGCCGTGGGCGAGACGTGTCACCTTGACATTTGCGTCGTGCAGAAGATCGGTGACGTAGTGCGCCGTGGTCTGGCCGTCCACCGTCGCATTGAGGGCGAGGATCACCTCCGTCACCGCCGGATCGTGCGCGCGCGACACCAGCGCATCGATCGAAAGGTCCTGCGGGCCGACGCCGTCGAGCGGCGAGAGCGTGCCCCCGAGGACGTGGTAGCGCGCATTGACCGCGTGCGCGCGCTCGAGCGCCCAGAGGTCCGCGACGTCGGCGACCACGACGATGATCGCGGGATCGCGCCGCGGATCGGTGCAGACCACGCATGGATTCTGGCTGTCGATATTGCCGCACAGCCGGCAGACCTCGATTTTCTCGAGCGCCGTCTGCATGGCGGCGGCAAGCGGCGCCATGATCTGTTCGCGCTTCTTGATGAGGAACAGCGCCGCGCGCCGCGCCGAGCGGGGACCGAGTCCCGGCAGGCGGGCGAGCAGCGCAATCAGACGCTCGATCTCGGGTCCGGCGGCGGCGGGCATGGAGTGACGGGCGGGCGGGGCTGTGCGAGCGCCTATTGCACGGCTTTGGATGGCAACGGCGTGCGCAGCGCGGCGATCAATTGACGCAAGCTGAACAAGCTACGCTGGTCCTCGATGCCGGGCGCCATCTCCGCCATCGCGGTTTCGAGATACGACGAGAAGCGTTCCCTGTCGACAATTCCCTCCTCTACCAGGAACCGGCACGTCAAAATGTGACACGCCAGGAATCCCGCGATCGCGGCCGACAAAGCCTGCATATCGATGTCTTTTTCCACGGGCGATCTCCATCCGACGGTGTTTCCGCCGGATCTGCCAGCGGTCAGGGGCGTTCAAAACAATTTCAAGCCCGGCGGCAACGGCAGGCCGCCGGCGACGGTCTTCATCTTTTCCTGCAGCAGCCCTTCAGCCTTGCGCCGCGCATCGGCATGGGCGGCGACGATGAGATCCTCCACGATCTCCTTCTCCGACGGCTTGAGCAGGGTTGCGTCGATCTTGACGCCTTTCATCTCGCCCTTGCCGGAAAGTTTGATGGTGACGAGGCCGCCGCCCGACGTGCCCTCGACCTCGATCTGGTCGAGCTCGGCCTGCATCGCCTCCATCTTGGACTTGAGTTCAGCGGCCTGCTTCATCAGGCCCAGGAAATCCGCCATCGTTCATGTCTCCCGCGCCGCACGCCGGCGGCAAAAATCTGGCCTCAAAGATCGTTGCTCGCCTCGTCGGAGCGCCCGATGTGCGGAAATTGGGCGCCGAAGGCAGAACCATCGTCATCGGCCAGAAGTTCCGGCACGGCCTCGTCCGCGTCCGCGGGCGGCGGCGATCCCTCCGGCATGACCGGCTCGCCCTTGCGCACGTCCACGATCTCGGCGCCGGGAAAGCGCGCCAGCACGGCCTGCACCAGCGGATCGGCACGCACGCCGGTCTTGAGTTCGGCCTGCCGCGCCTCGTTCTGCGATTTGACGGTCGGCTGACCCTCTTCGGCCGACACCACCACGATCCAGCGCCGGTTGGTCCATTGCGAAAGCTTGCGCGCGAGATCGTTGACCAGCGCCTTCGCAGCGCTTCCTTCCAGCCCGATCTCGAGGCGACCGTCCTCGCAGCGCACGAGCCGCACGTCGCGCTCGAGCGCAAGCTTGACGCCGAGGTCGCGCTTCTGTGCGGCGAGCGCGATCAGATCCTCGAAACGACCGATGACGAGCGCAGGTGGGCTCGGCTCCGGCTCGGGCAGACGGGTGATCGGATCACTGGACGGCGCCAGAGCGGCGCGCGGCGCGGCGCGCGAGGTCTCCACCCGCGGCAGCTCCAACCGGGGCGCGGACACCGCGGCGGTGGACGCGGCCGCCGGACCAGGCGGCCGGGTTCCGCTTGCCTCGAGCGAGCGCACCACTTCGTCCGGCGTCGGCAGATCGGCGGCATAGGCGATGCGCACCAAAACCATCTCCGCCGCCGCGAGCGGACGGCCGGCGGCGCCGACCTCGGCAATGCCCTTGAGCAGCATCTGCCAGGCGCGCGAGAGCACGCGCATGGACAGCTTCTCGGCACAGGTGCGCGCGCGCGTGCGCTCGACCTCGACCAGCGCCGGGTCGTCCGCCACCGCGGGCACGATCTTCACGCGCGTCACGAAATGCGTGAATTCGGCAAGATCGGTCAGCACCACCGCGGGATCGGCGCCGGTGTCGTATTGCGCGCGCAGCTCCGTCAGCGCGCAAGCGACGTCGCCGCGCATTAGCGCCTCGAACAGGTCGATCACCCGCGCGCGGTCAGCCAGTCCCAACATCTGCCGCACGTGCTCGGCGCGCACCGGCCCGGCCGCATGCGCGATGGCTTGATCCAAGAGCGAGAGCGAGTCGCGCACCGACCCCTCCGCCGCGCGCGCGATCAGCGCGAGCGCCTCGGGCTCGACCTCGATCGCCTCCTTGCCCGCAATCCCCGCCAGATGCTTGACCAGGAGGCCGGCATCGACGCGGCGGAGATCGAAGCGCTGGCAGCGCGACAGGACGGTGATGGGGACTTTGCGGATTTCCGTCGTGGCGAAGACGAACTTGGCGTGCGGCGGCGGCTCCTCCAGCGTCTTGAGCAGGGCGTTGAAGGCCTGCGTCGAGAGCATATGAACTTCGTCGAGGATGTACACCTTGTAGCGCGCGCTGACCGGCGCGTAGCGGATCGCATCGTTGATCTGGCGCACGTCGTCGACGCTGTTGTGAGAGGCGGCATCCATCTCGATGACGTCGATGTGCCGGCTCTCCATGATCGCTCGGCAGTGCACGCCGAGCGTCGGCATCTTGACCGTCGGCCCAGCGACCGAGCCGTCGGAGAGCTCGTAATTGAGCGCGCGGGCGAGAATACGCGCGGTCGTGGTCTTGCCGACGCCGCGCACTCCAGTGAGAATCCAGGCCTGCGGGATGCGGGCGGTCTCGAACGCGTTCGAGACCGTGCGCACCATGGCGTCCTGCCCGATCAGATCATCGAAGGTCGCGGGGCGATACTTGCGTGCGAGCACGCGGTAGGAGGCATCGCTCGAGGACTGATCACGCAGGACAAGGCCGGGCTCGGACAGATTCGTGCCGTCGCTCATAACGCCATCCGGTGCGCCACCCCGACGCGGGTCTTCGCACTTCGCATGAATTCGCACTTCGCATGAAGGTGTAGTGGGAGGCTGACGAGCGACCCGAACCGCGCTCGTTAGGGCTGCTTCCTTCCGGACCTGACCCGGTTGGCGAGTGGCTCGTCCACCGCCAACCTCCCGCCTCTATATCGGCGGAACGCAACGAGAATGCAAGCGGGCGCGCGCGACGGTCCACCGCTCCCGACCGCTCGAATTTCCCGGCCGCGCGGACCCGTCATGCCAGGCCCGTCCGCCCGAGAAATGTCGCGACCGCCGCGAAAGCTTCGTCGCCTTGCTTGAACATCCCGGGAAAGAAATAGAAACCGTGCGGCATCCCATCGCGGACCAGATGCTCGACTTCCATGCCGCCGGCCGCGCGCAGCTTCCGAGCGAAGGCGCGGTTGTCGTCGACGAGCGGATCAGCCGTGCCGGTGGCAATGAACGTGGCGAGATATCCGCGCAGATCCGCCCGCATCGGGCTGGCATGCGGATGCGCCCAATTCTTGCCATGGACCAGATAGGCGCCGCGGATGAACCCGATGAATGCGGTATCGTAGACGATCCCGAGCGGCGCCAGGCGTTCGAACGATTGGTATTCTTCGAAGAAGAAGTCGGTGATCGGGGCGAGCAGCACCGCCGCCCGCGGCACCGGCAGCCCTGCGTCGCGCGCCTTGAGGGGAAGCGCCGCGGCGATATTGCCGCCCGCCGAATTGCCCGCCACCGCGATGCGCGCTGCGTCGCCGCCAAGCGTCGCGCCGTGCCTCTGCATCCACTGCAATACTTCGAGGCAATCGTCGAGGCACGCCGGGAACGGCCACTCCGGTGCGAGGCGGTAGTTCACGCTGACCACCACCATCGAGTTTTCCGCCGCGATCCTGCTCGTGATGTAGGCGGTATCCTCGGACTGCCCGAGCGTAAACCCGCCACCATGCGCGTAGAGCATCATCGCCCGCCCGGCAGCCGCGTCAGGCGGATTGAAGACCTGGCAGCGAATGCGGCCCAGCGGCGAAGGAACATCGAGCTCGGAAACCCGGATATCGGGATAGAGCTCGGCGGCGCTCTTGGGAAGCTCCGCAGGATCGATCGCCTTCTCCTGGCCGATATAGCCGGTGCGAACCGGATGGATCATGAGGTCGCGCAGCGTCACCGGCGACCGCATCCTGGCGAGGAGCCGATACATCGGCGCGGCGGGGTCTCTCGGATCTATTCGCGAGACGCCCGGCCCGTCGGCGAGCCGGTCGACGAATGGCGATGCATTCTCGCCCACATTCGCGCTCATGAGTAGCTCCTCGTTTCCGCAGCCTCCAGTGCTAGGCCGGACTGGCATGTCTCATGTTACATGGTCCAGCGCGTTACATGGTCCAGCGCGGCGCAGCGTGCCCCCGGACGAGACGAAGTCCGGACGAGCTTGCGTTGAGAACCATCGACATGGCACAGCACGTTCCCCGCTGCGAGCGTCGCCGCCTCCCGGAGCAGTTTCATGTCCCCTCGCCCCGATCTCGGCCCCAAGCCGCGTCTCGGTTATACTGCGAGCTTGATCGAGCGCGCGGCCGAGCGCCGCACGGATGCGGCCGCGCTCGCGGCGCTGGAGAAGGATGAGCGTGCCCGCGCCTATGTGATCGCCGGCGAGCTCGTGGTGCTGAACAAGGCCGGCGGGCTGGCCGATCCGCTGTTCACGCTGGCGCAAGCGCGCGCACTGGGCCGTACGGCGGAGCTGGTTTTTCTCGGCCTGCTCGAGGGCGCGCCGCGCTTTGCGGTTGCGCTCGATCCGGCGGCCGCCGAGGCGCTCAAGGCGCGGGACGAACTTGTCGTGACCGATCTGCGCTCGATCGCGGTGCGGGGTCTCGTCGCGGCTGACCATCTGCCGCCTCTCGCCGAAGGCAAAGCGCTCCTAGGCTGGCACGCGCGCCATCACTTTTGCCCCAATTGCGGCGCTGCCACCGATGCGGTCGAGGGCGGCTGGCGGCGCGATTGCCCATCCTGCCGCACCCCGCATTTCCCCCGCACCGATCCGGTCGTGATCATGCTTGCGGTCGCGGGCGAGCGCTGCGTGCTCGGCCGCTCGCATCGCTTCCAGCCCGACATGTGGTCGTGCCTCGCGGGCTTCGTGGAGCCGGGCGAGGCGATCGAAGAGGCCGTGCGGCGGGAAACCCGCGAGGAGGCCGGCGTCGTCTGCGGGCGCGTGCGCTATTTCGCCTCCCAGCCCTGGCCCTTTCCCACCTCGCTGATGATCGGTTGCCATGCCGAGGCGCTGTCGCGCGAGATCGTCGTCGATCGCGCCGAACTCGACGATGCCCGCTGGTTCGACCGCGAGGAGGTCGCGACCATGCTGCTGCGGCGCCACCCCGACGGCTTGACCACGCCGCCGACCGTGGCCATCGCCTATCACATCATCCGCGCCTGGGTGGAGGACGAGGTTGAGTTCCGCTAGCGCCGGCGGCAGCGTGCGCGCCCCCGCCATTCTATGCGCCGGAATCGTCGTGCTCGACGAGGTCTTCAGGGTCGAGCGCTTTCCGCCGCCGGACGCAAAAACCCAGGCGCAGAGCTTCTTCGTGGTCAATGGCGGCTGCGCCGCCAATGCTGCGGTCGCGGTGGCGCGGCTCGGCGGGCGGGCGGCACTTGCCGGCCCGCTCGGCGGCCCGGCCGGCGAGGACGCGAGTGGCGACCGTGTCCTTGTCGCGCTCGCACGCGAGCACGTCGACTGCGCCGGTTGCCCGCGGCTTGCCGGCGTATCCACGGCGCTTTCCGCGATCTTCATCGACGCGCGCGGCGAACGGATGGTCGTGACCTATCGCGACGAGCGGCTCGCGGCGGCGGCGCCGACCGATCCGGCCGGTTTGGTCGCATCCGCCGACGCCGTGCTCGCCGACAATGTCTTTCCCGAATTCGTGCGGCCGATCTGCGCGGCGGCGCGCGCACGCGGCCTGAGCGTCGTGCTCGATGCCGATCGGCCGACGCAAATGACCGACGACCTCTTCACGATCGCCACGCACGTGGTGTTCTCCAGCCAGTGCCTGCGCGCAACGACGGGTCTCGACGATCTCGGCGCCGCGCTCGCGCGCATCGCCGACACGACCGGAGCCTTTCTCGCCGTCACGGATGGCCCGCAGGATGTGCTCTGGCGCGCAGGACCGACCCTGCGCAGGAGCCCGGTTTTCGCGGTCGAGACCGTCGACACGCTGGGCGCCGGCGATGTCTTTCACGGCGCCTTCACGCTCGCGCTCGCCGAGGGCCGAGACGAAGTCGCGGCGATGCGTTTTGCCGCCGCGGCGGCGGGGCTCAAATGCACACGCCTCGGCGGCAGCGCGGCGGCGCCGTACCGCGCCGAGGTCGAAGCCCTGCTCGCAGCCAACGCGTTTTCAGGGGAAAAGCGGCCCGGCACTTGATCCGGGATGGAGCGCGTGCGCCGATTCCGTTCGGATGTCTCAGGCGAGGTACCTTTTCGATGAGCCGAAGATTTTGCTTGCGGTAGAATAGCCTTCTCGATAAACGTTCAAATAGCCGGAAATGAGATGAAATAATTCTACTAAAATGGGGAATAGTACATTTATTTCCCTCCGCGGTATTGCGCCCATGGACGCCATCGACCGCAAGATTCTCGCTATCCTCCAGCAGGACGCCTCCCATTCGGTGGCCGAGATCGGCAACCTGGTCGGCTTGTCCTCGACGCCGTGCTGGAAGCGCATCCAACGGCTGGAAGCCGATGGAGTGATCCAGAAACGCGTTGCGCTGGTCGATCAGGACAAGCTTGGCCTCGGCGTCACCGTCTTTGTCTCCATCGAAACCGGCGACCACTCGCAGCAATGGCTCGACCGGTTTGCCGCCGAGGTCGGCGCCATGCCCGAGGTGATGGAGTTCTACCGCATGGCGGGCGACGTCGATTACATGCTGCGTGTGGTCGTGCCCGACATTCAGGGCTACGACAGCTTTTACAAGCGACTGATCACGGTGGTGCCGCTGAAGAACGTCACCTCCCGCTTCGCCATGGAGAAGATCAAGGCGACGACGGCGCTGCCGATCCCTCAGGCGTGAACTTTCAGACCATTCGGCCCCGATCAGGAAACGCTGACTACGCGCGATTTGCGCGCCCTCGCCCGACGCCGACAGGTCGAGTCGGACATGTTCGTGCGGCGGCGGATGGCGCGGCTGACCAAGGCAGCGTTGCCGCGCGGGCTGTTAGGCTCGGTGTCGAGCCGTGAAAACAGCACAAATTCAGGCGAGTTTCAATATAGCTGCCACTGTAGTTTGAATAATTGAAGCATATTCTTGTGATGCGGTGACTAGATTGTGTATATGTTGGCGTCATTCATGCTTTAATGGATTAACAATACTGATAGACAAGTAGATATTTGAGAAAAATCCCTTGTTAACCAAGGAATAACTGGAAAAATATATCGTTAACGACACTGTATTTCAGCATCATAACTGTTGGCTTCGTCCCGGATATTAACCTCGCTGCAAGGTAGCGCCGTCTACCGTCGGCCATGGTTCCGGAGCGGTCGGACACAACGGCTCCCGGGACCACGCTCAGACAGCCATGTGGACCTACGGAGGCAACTATGACGAATTTGGTGAGGCGTTTTGCGAAGGATGAATTGGGTGCCACCGCCGTTGAGTACGGTCTGGTCGCGGCCGGTATCTCCGTCGCGATCATTGCCGTCGTGCAGGGCCTCGGCTCGAAGCTCAACACGACCTTCGCCAGCGTCCAGAGCGCGTTCAAATAAGCGCTCGGCCGCGACGTCTTGCACGAGATCATGGTTGCCGACGCTGTCAGGCTGTTGCTGTTTCCGGCCGTGATGGCGTTCGCGGCTTCGAGCGATCTCCTGACCATGACCATCTCCAACCGGGTATCGCTGATCCTCGTCGGCGGGTTTTTTGCGCTGGCTTTGGTCACCGGCATGGACCCGGTGGACATTGTCTGGCATCTGGGCGCCGCGAGTGTCGTTCTCGCCGCAGCGTTTGGCCTGTTCGCCCGCGGCTTGATCGGTGGCGGCGACGCCAAGCTCGCAGCCGCCACGGCGTTGTGGCTCGGATTCGATCATCTCCTGCCCTATTTCATCTACGCGTCACTATGCGGCGGAGCGTTGACCCTGGCGCTGCTCGAATTCCGCATGGCACCGCTGCCGGACTGGCTGGCGAGGCTCGAGTGGATGCAGCGCCTGCACGCGCACAACGCCGGTGTGCCGTATGGCATCGCGCTGGCCGCAGCGGCTCTGGCCGTCTATCCAGACACGCCCTGGATGGCGATCGCAACGTGATCGCCCGAGCGCGATCGGCAGCCCGCGCGCTGCGCGCGACGTGATGCGCGCCTCGGAGAGCTACCGATTATTAACGCGATTTCGATACGCTCTATTAACCATCTCTTGACGTTTTGCTGTTGAAATCAGCCTGTACGCATCGCTCGACGCGTCGTTTGGCAGCTGCCGCCCGCGTGCCGGCGGCGGTGCGAGTGTCAAACGTGAAAGGGGATCGAATATGGGGGACGCATCGCTGATTCGCGCCGCACTGCTTGTCGCCTTGATCGCCGCCTTCGGGTTGGCCGCTACCGGCCGCGCACCCGCCGCCGAACCGAACGCGGTTGCCGGTGAGATCAGCTTCCCTCGGCTCTGATGGCGGGATTGCCGGCCTCAACGGGCTGCTTCCAGCCATTTTGCCGCGCCAGCATCTGCTGCAGATAAGCGACATTGCCAGCCGCTTGGGCGGACGGCAGGTCCGATCGCGCGATGCTCTCCGCCTCGGAGAACCGTCCTTGCAACCCGACAACCAGCGCGAGGTTCTGCCGCACCCGCGAATTGACGGGTGCCTGCCCGGCTGCCCGCCGCAGCGTGGTCTCCGCCCGCACGAGATCCTTGGAGAGCGCGTAGGACAAACCGAGATTCGACAAGACCGAGGGTTCGTCCGGCGCAATCCGCAGCGCGGTGCCGTAATAACGTTGAGCCTCCTCGTGGCGCCCCATCTGATCGAGAGCCGCGCCCTGCACCGAGAGGATGCGCCAGTCGGGTTGGCCGGGTGTATGGGCGCGGTCGAGCACGTCGAGCGCCTGCTTGTAGTGCCCGAGGTCGGCCAGTGCGCGCCCATAGGCCGCGAGCACGCCTCTATGCTTCGGATTTTGGAGCGAGGCCTGCTCGAGCACGGCAACGGCCTGCGCCCGCTGGCCCTGCCGACGCAGCGCCCGCGCATAGTGGATCGCTGCTTCGGGATCGCTCGGGTTGACGCGATAGCGATAGGCCCACGCTCGCGCCGAGCCCCGCCCATGGCCGTCGGTCACGGTCGCGGTCGCGGTCGCAATGCCAAGCGAGCCGGTCGCCTCCCCGGGTTGAGTGGTCGTGCAACCCGCAAGCGCAAGGCCCAGCGCTGCTGCAACCACAACCGGAGCGAAGCACCGGACGGAGACGAACGTCCTCGTATCCCTTGAGCAAGTCATTGCGGCCCCGCTCCGCCCCCTACCTGGGTTTGGCAATAAAGCGTTAACCTTAACGAGAAGTTAATCGCGGAACCTCGCCGTTAACGAAGCTTCGGTCCTGGCCGGCCGGCCTCGCCTTCACCGCCGCCGTGTTGCGTGCTAGCAGGGCGCCTTCATGGACGGTTCCGCGATGCATCCGGTCTTTCTTTCCCGCGGCCAATCTAACACCACGGTTCCTGTAACCTTTGTTAACGCGGCGACGTGGCGGGAACTGCGCGCGAGTCTCGGTGCGCGCGAGCGCGCATTCGCCGACGCCGCCGGCTTCGAACCGAAGCCGGGCCGTCACCTCCTGCTGCCGGCCACGGAGGGCGGCCTCGCCGGCGTCCTGTTCGCGCTCGAGGCCGGCGACGACCCCGCCAAGGATGTGTTCCGGCCGGGAGCGCTGCCCGGCCTGCTGCCGGCCGGCGCCTATCGCTTCGCCAACGCGCCGCCCGATTCGAAGCTCGCGGCGCTCGCTTTCGCGCTCGGCAACTACCGTTTCACCCGCTATCGCAAGCAGGACGCCAAAGAGCTGAAGTTGGAATTGCCCGGCAATGTCGACGGCGAGGAGCTCTCCCGCATCGTCGACGGCGTCTGCCTCGCGCGCGACCTCATCAACACGCCCGCCAACGACATGGGCCCGCCCGAGCTCGAGGAGGCCGCGCGCACACTGGCGGGCCGCCACGATGCGCAGGTGCGCTCGGTCGTCGGCGACGACCTCATCGCGCAGAATTTCCCGCTCATCCACGCGGTCGGCCGCGCGGCCGCGCGCGCGCCGCGCCTGATCGATATCAACTGGGGCGATCCGAGCCATCCCAAGGTCACGCTGATCGGCAAGGGCGTGTGCTTCGATACCGGCGGCCTCGACATCAAGCCCGAAAGCGGCATGCTCAACATGAAGAAGGACATGGGCGGCGCGGCCTGCATGCTCGCGCTTGCGCACATGCTGATGGACCGCGGCACGAAGCTCCGCCTGCGCGTGCTCATCCCTGCGGTCGAAAACGCGATCTCCGGCTCGGCCTTTCGCCCGCGCGACATCTACCGCTCGCGCAAGGGACTCACGGTCGAGATCGGCAACACCGACGCCGAGGGCCGCCTGATCCTCGCTGACGCGATAGCGCTGGCCGACGAGGAGCAACCGGAATTGATAGCGGATTTGGCGACGCTGACCGGCGCCGCCCGTGTCGCGCTCGGGACGGACATCCCGCCGTTCTATACCGAGGACGATGCGCTGGCCGCGGCGCTCGCGGACTGCGCGATGAGCGAGAACGATCCGCTGTGGCGAATGCCGCTCTGGCGGCCCTACGACCAATTGCTGGATTCCAAGGTAGCCGACGTCAACAACGTCTCGTCCGGCAACTTCGGCGGTTCCATTACCGCCGCGCTGTTCCTCCGGCGCTTCGTCGAAGCGGCCAAGGCGTGGCTCCATTGCGATATCTTTGCCTGGAACCAGGCGACCAAGCCCGGCCGACCCGAGGGCGGTGAATGCCAGGCGGCGCGCGCGCTCTACGCGCTGCTGGTATCACGCTATGGCTGAACAGGAGACACCGCCATCAACGCAGCGCTCGCTACCGTGGGCGTCGCGTCGCGGCAAGATGCGACGGGCCCCGACCCGCGCGTGACGCCAATGCGATCGCAAGCGGGGGGACCGGCTTGCGAACCCGCTCACCGCCGGCAGGCTCGCTTGCCCATGCGACAGCGACATGCAGGAGAGGGTACTCGGTACATCGCTCGCGCCGTCGATCCCGCTCTCCAAGCTGCAGCGCGGCGATCTGCTGTTCTGGAAAGGCCACGTCGCCATCGTTCGGGACCACGCGACGCTCGTCCACGCCAGTGCCTTCCACATGGCGGTCACGTTCGAGCCGATCGCGGAGGCGATTGCCCGCACTGGCGCGGCGGGAAGCGAGGTGACCAGCGTGCGACGGCTCGAACTGCCGACCAACATCGCGTGACGGCGGGCTGCGCAACAATTGCAACATGCCCGATCGGGCGCGGGACGCGTTACCTATGCCGATCATCCCCACCACGACAAGCAACGGAGGCACGCGTGACACTGACCGCTCTGCTTTGGCTCGCCACTGCGTGCTACGGCATGCATATCCTGGAGGAATACCAACTCAATTGGCGCGATTGGGCGCGCACCGCGCTCAAGCTGCCGGTCGAGTGGAGCGACTTCTACGTCGTCAACGCGTTGGTGATCGTGCTCGGCATCGCCGCCGCCAATCTGGCAGCGCGGCCGGCGATCGCGCTTGCCTTTCCGGCCCTGATGTTGATCAACGCCACCTTCTTTCATGTGTTGCCGGTCGTGCGCATGGGCGGCCGTTTCTCTCCCGGCCTCTTCACCGCCGTCGTGCTGTTCTACCCGGTGGGGATAGCCTGCTATTGGCGCGCGGCCGCCGACGGGACGCTGAGCACGACAGCGCTGGTGGGCTCGTTCGTTCTCGGCGCCCTATTGATGGCAAGCCCGGTGGTCCTGCTCCTGATCAAGGACAAGCCCTATTTCCGCCAGGACCGCTGATCGGCGCCGCAGCTCACCCCCATGGCCGCCGTCATGCGCTCGTCATGTGCTGGCGCGACGGCTTCGAAGTCGACTCGCATCATCTGATTATGGGCAACGTTCTTTGCGCTGGGGCGCACCCAGCCCGGGCGAAATCACGACCGCGTCGCAGTGAAACCGGGTCGTCGACACTGAAAACCTTTCCGAACTCCCGCCTTCCTCTCTCGGTCACAATCAGGACGCTGGTTCACAATTTCACGGCGCCACCTTCCCGCCGGCTCTGCCATCGCTCATCGCTTTGACGGCTGTTCCTGCCGGATGCCTTGTGAGAGGCCGGCTTCGCGCATGTACGACGCATGGTGCAAATCGATGATCCTGCAGGCCACGCCCTGGGTTCAGCCCCATATCCGAGAGGGTGACTTCCAGGCGCCTGCGGTTCGCCGCGCGCCTGGGGTTGACAGGCCCGGCCCAACAATCTAATACTTAACCGCATGGTTAAGTATAGTCGTCCCGGCTTGGACCGTACGTTCGCAGCGCTCGCCGATCCGACGCGACGCGCGCTTCTGGCGCGGCTGGGAGAGCAGGCGAGCCTGTCGGTCAGCGAGCTTGCCGGCCCGTTTGCGATCTCGCTGCCCGCCATCATGAAGCATCTCGACGTCTTGTCCGACGCCGAGCTGATCACACGGACGAAAACCGGCCGCACCGTGGCCTGTGCCTTGACCGCGGCGCCCATGGAGGAGGCCGTGAACTGGCTCAATCGTTATCAGCGCTTCTGGTCTGAACAGCTCGATCGCCTGGCGGCCTTCGTCGAGGAGGATTCATGCTCGCCAAACCCAGCCTCACCATCAAGCGCCGGCTCAATGCGCCACCGGAGAAGGTCTACGGCGCCTGGACGGAGCCGGCGAAAATAATGCGCTGGTTCGGTCCGGAACGGGCACAGATGCTCAGCGCCGAGGCGGACGTCCGCGTCGGCGGACGCTACCGCATGGTATTCCGCACGCCGGACGGCGAAGAGCACAATGTCAGCGGCGCCTATCGCGAGGTCATCCCGAACGAGAAGCTCGTATTCACCTGGATGTGGCGCACCATGCCGGAACGCGAGTCGCTGGTCACGGTCGCGCTCAAGCGCGACGGCGACGGCACCCTGCTCACGCTCCTGCACGAGCAGTTCTTCGACGAGGGCGCGCGCGACCGCCATCGCAGCGGCTGGAGCGGCACCCTGGACAAGCTCGAACGCTATCTCGTCTGAACTGGAGGATCGCATGCAACCGCACAAAGTGGTTTCCCGGGAACAATGGCTGGTGGCGCGCAAGGCGCATCTGGCGAGAGAAAAGGAGCTGACGCGCCTACGCGACCAGCTCAGCGCCGAACGGCGCGAGCTGCCGTGGGTCAAGGTCGAAAAGGAGTACGTCTTCGACGGGCCAAACGGCAAGGAGACGCTCGCCGACCTCTTCGGCGGACGCAGCCAATTGATCATCTATCATTTCATGTTCGGCCCGGGCTGGAAGGAGGGCTGCCCCGGCTGCTCGTTCCTCGCCGACCATATCGACGGCGCCGACTTGCACCTGTCGCACCACGACGTTTCGCTGGTCGCGGTGTCGCGCGCGCCCTGGCCCGAATTTGCAGCGTTCAAGCGGCGCATGGGCTGGCGATTTAAGTGGATCTCGTCCTACGGCAGCGACTTCAACTGCGACTATCACGTGTCGCCCACCGACGCGGAAAACGCCGCCGGCAAGCGCAGCTATAATTACGAGACGATCGCGGGCGCGGATGGAGAGCTTCCAGGCATCAGCGTGTTCTACAAGGACGCCGCCGCCGAAGTCTTCCACACCTATTCGTCCTACGCGCGCGGGGGCGACATATTGATCGGCGCGCATAACTATCTCGACCTCACGCCGAAAGGCCGCAACGAAGCGAGCACCATGGACTGGGTGCGGCATCACGACCGGTACGAAGATCGCCGCCCCGCCGCTCGAACGGAGGAAGCCGCCGCGGCATCGGAGTCTTGCTGTCATGCAGAGCAGCAGCCGTGAGCCAACGGCCCGGCGGCCAGGAGGCCAGCCTGCGAGCCCGCGCTCCCCAGGCTCGCAGGTTTTCAGGTCCGGCCACGCTCACGGAACGAGTCGATGCCCCGGTAAGCCCGGCGCGCCCGGCCATCAGCGCGCGGCGGAGCCCTTCCGCACGATCTCGCGCAGTCGCCCGCGATTGAGCGCCAGCCACTGCAGCGCGACGATCAGCGGTCCGTTGCGGACCGTGCCGGCGGCCAGCGCCTCGAGCGCCGCGTCGATCGGAAGGCGCAGCGGCGCGATCTCCTCGTGCTCGGCCGCAGCGCCCGCCCGCTCCGGCACATCCTCGGCGTCGACCACGCCGAGGAACACCGTGATCTCCTCGTCGCATATCCCAGGCGAGGCCAAATAGGTGAACAATTCGATCAGGGGGTCCGGCGTCAGGCCGATTTCCTCGACGCATTCGCGGCGGGCGGTCTCCACCGGGGTCTCATCCGCCTCGACGTGACCGGCCACGATCTCGACAAGACATCCCTTGCCGTTGGCAAGCTGGGCGGCCAGGCGGAACTGCCGAATGAGGACGAGCTGGCCGCGGCCGATGTCGACCGGCAGGACCGCGGCCGCCGGTCCGGAGCGCAGGATATCATACGACCGAACGGCCGCGGGCGCGTCCGCGGGAGCCACGCGCCACCGTTCATAGCGACGGAAGCCCACGCCGAGGATTTCCCGATGCGAGATCACGACGTCGGCACCAGTATCGCCGAGCGGACCGTCCACCGGTTTCACGGACCGGCCCATGGCGGCATCCCTACTGCGCGACCACGTCCTCGGGCGCCGTCTCCAGATTGAAGGCGGCGGCCAGCAGCGCGCGCGTATATTCGCTGCGGGGACGCGCGAAAAGCTCGGCGGCGGGCCCCTCCTCCACCACCTTGCCGTGCCGCATGACAACAAGACTGCTCGCGAGGGCGGCAACCACCCTGAGATCGTGGGAGATGAACATGTAGGTGAGGTTGCGCCGCTTCTGCAGCGCGCGCAAAAGCTCGACGATCTGCGCCTGGATGAGCATGTCGAGTGCGCTCGTCGGCTCGTCGAGCACGACGAAGGTCGGCTCCAGCACGATGGCGCGGGCGACCGCGATGCGCTGGCGCTGCCCGCCGGAGAATTCATGCGGGTAGCGAAAAGCCGTCTCGGGATCGAGGCCGACATCGCGCAGCGCCTGCACCACGCGCTCTGCGCGCTGCGCCCTGGTCAGTTTCGGGTGATGCACCCACAGTCCTTCCTCGATGATGTCCGACACCGACATGCGCGGAGAGAGCGAGCCATAGGGGTCCTGGAACACGATCTGCATGTGGAGGCGGAACGGCCGCATCTTCCGGAACGTCAATCCGGCGATCGTGCTGCCGAGAAAAACGATCGGACCCTGCGACGACACCAGCCGCAGAATGGCCAAGCCCAGCGTGGTCTTGCCGGAGCCCGATTCGCCGACGACACCCAGCGTCTCGCCCTGGCGCACCGCGATGCTGACCCCGTCGACCGCCTTGATATGGCCGACCACCCGGCGCATCACGCCGCGCTTGACCGGGAACCAGACCTTGAGGTCCTTGGTCTCGACCACGACCGGGGCATCGGAATTGACCGGCGCCGGATCGGGTTTGGGCTCGGCGGCCAGGAGCGCGCGGGTATAGGCGTGTTCCGGCGCAGTGAAGACCCGCTCGACCGCACCGGTTTCGACGATCTTGCCTTCCTTCATGACGCAGACCGTGTCGGCCAGCTTGCGCACGATGCCGAGATCATGGGTGATGAAGAGCATCGCCATGCCGAGACGCGTCTGCAGTTCCTTGAGCAGGCTCAGAATCTGCGCCTGCACGGTGACGTCGAGCGCGGTGGTCGGCTCGTCGGCGATCAGCAGATCGGGCTCGTTGGCGAGCGACATGGCGATCATCACGCGCTGGCGCTGGCCGCCGGACAGCTGGTGCGGATAGCTCCTGAGCCGCGTCTCCGGCTCGGGGATGCCGACCTGGCTCAATAGCTCGAGCGTGCGCGCCCGCGCGGGTTCTCCGGTCAGGCCCTGATGCAACAGCAGAACCTCGCCGATCTGCTTCTCGATCGTATGCAGCGGATTGAGCGAGGTCATCGGCTCCTGGAAAATGATGGTGATGTCGTTGCCGCGCACGTGGCGAATCTTCGCTTCCGGCAGGGTGAGCAGCTCCTGGCCCTTGAAGCGGATCGAGCCCGAGGGATGGTGCGCGGCGGGATAAGGCAAAAGCTTCAACACCGACAGCGCGGTCACCGACTTGCCCGAGCCCGACTCGCCGACCAGCGCGACGGTTTCACCCTTCTTGATCCCGAACGAGATGCGGTCGACGGCCAGCGTCTCGTGCTGGCCGTGACGAAAGGCGACCGAGAGGTCCTTCACCTCGAGCAGCCGGTCGTAACTTGCATCCATCGCGCTCACCCGAACGTCTTTCTCGGGTCGAAGGCGTCGCGCACGCCCTCGCCGATGAAAATCAGCAGGGAGAGCATCGTCGCGACCGTCAGGAAGCCGGCGATGCCGAGCCAGGGAGCCTGGATGTTGGCTTTGGCCTGCGACAGCATTTCGCCGAGCGAAGGCGAGCCCGGCGGCAGCCCGAAGCCAAGGAAATCGAGCGCGGTGAGCGTCATCACCGATGACGAGAGAATGAACGGCAGGAACGTCATGGTCGCGACCATGGCGTTGGGCAAGAGGTGGCGGAACATGATGGTGCGGTTCGACACGCCGAGCGCGCGCGCGGCCTGGATATATTCGAAATTGCGCCCGCGCAGGAACTCGGCGCGCACCAGGCCGACCAGCGACACCCAGGAGAACAGCAGGAGAATCCCGAGCAGCACGAAGAAGCCCGGAACCAACACGGACGAGATGATCAGCAGCAGGTAGAGCGACGGGATCGAGGTCCAGATTTCGATGAAGCGCTGGAACAGCAGATCGGTCCAGCCGCCGAAATAGCCCTGCACCGCGCCGGCGGCGACGCCGATGACGGAGGAGACGATGGTCAGCGCCAGCCCGAACAGCACCGACAGGCGGAAGCCGTAGAGCAGACGCGCCAGCACGTCGCGGCCCTGGTCGTCGGTCCCGAGCCAGTTGTATTCAAGATCGCTGCAGCCGGAGAGGCCCTTGCGCTCGACCACGGCCTTGCATTGCTCCTCGGTCAGCAGCCAGGTCGGCTTCGAGGGCGCCGGCGTCGGCAGGTCAAGATTATGGGTGTTGTAGGAGTAGCGGATCGGCGGCCACAGCATGTAGCCGCCCTTGTCGGCGATCAGCTTCTGCAGGTACGGATCGCGATAATCGGCCGCGGTTTCGAAGTCGCCGCCGAACGCGGTTTCCGGATAGGTGACGAAGACCGGGAAATACGACTTCCCCTCGTAGCTCACGTAGAACGGCTTGTCGTTGGCGATGAACTCGGCGAACAGCGAGACCACGAACAAGACCATGAAGACCCAGAAAGCCCAGTAGCCGCGCCGGTTGGCCTTGAAGCTCTGCCAGCGCCGGCGATTGAGCGGGGACAGCGCCAGGCGATGGCGTTCCGGCAGCACGCCGAGCCCCATCGGGGTCTGCGCCGTCGTCTCCGGGACCACGATGGTGGTGCGATCGTCCACCTCACACCTCCCGCGTCTCGAAGTCGATGCGCGGATCAACCCAGGTGTAGGTGAGGTCGGAGATCAGGTTCACCAGCAAACCGACCAGCGACAAGATGTAGAGCGTGGCGAACACCACCGGATAGTCGCGGTTGAGCACGCTTTCGAAGCCGAGCAAGCCGAGGCCGTCGAGCGAGAAGATCGTCTCGATCAGCAGCGAGCCGGAAAAGAAGGCGTGCACGAACGCCCCGGGAAAGCCGGCGATGACGATCAGCATGGCGTTGCGGAAGACGTGCCCGTAGAGCACCTGGCGCTCGGTGCAGCCCTTGGCGCGGGCCGTGAGCACGTATTGCTTGCGGATTTCGTCGAGAAACGAGTTCTTGGTGAGCAGCGTCATGGTGGCGAATGCCGCGAGCCCCATGGAGATGATCGGCAGCACCAGATGCCAGAAATAGTCGAGAATCTTTCCCGGCAGCGAGAGCTGCGCCCAATTGTCGGAGGTCAGCCCGCGCAGCGGGAAAATATTGAAGAAGGAGCCGCCGGCGAACAGGATGATGAGCAGAATCGCGAACAGAAATCCTGGGATCGCGTAGCCCACGATGATGGCGCCCGACGTCCACACGTCGAACTGCGGTGCCGTCCTTGATCGCCTTGCGGATGCCGAGCGGGATCGAGATCAGATAGGTCAGCAGCGTCAGCCAGATGCCGAGCGAGATCGAGACCGGCAGCTTCTCCTTGATGAGCTGCAGCACGCTGGTGTCGCGGAAATAGCTCTTGCCGAAATCGAACCGCAGGTAGTTCCACAGCATCAGGAAGAAGCGCTCGTAGGCCGGCTTGTCGAAGCCGAACTGCTTCTCCAGGCTCTTGATGAACTCGGGGTCGAGGCCCTGGGCGCCGCGATATTTCGAGCTCACCGCGTCCATGCCGGAAGCGCCTCCCGGTTGTCCGCGCGCGCCGAAGTCGCCGCCGGGCGAGCCCGAGATGCGCGAGGTCGCGCCGGTATCGGTGCCGGAGAGCTGGGCGATCACGCGCTCGACCGGCCCGCCGGGCGCGAACTGCACCACCACGAACGAGACCAGCATGATCCCGAACAGCGTCGGGACCATGAACAGCAGGCGCCGGATGATGTAGGCGGTCATGTCGTGCGGTCCGTCCACGCGTTATCCCCGCTGCTCGAGCTTCGCCGCCTTGTCGCGATCGTACCACCAGGTCTCCGGGATGCCGCGCGCATAGCGCGGTTTTGTCGCGGGCCGGCCGAACACGTCCCAATAGGCGATCCAGTGCGAGGCCTTGTACCAGTGCGGAACCCAATAGCGGCCGGCTGCGGATTACCCGGTCGAGCACCTTGCAGGCGGTCACCAGGCTCGCCCGGTTATCGGCCGCGATGATGCGCTCGATCAGCGCGTCGATGACCGGATCCGCAATGCCGGCGAGATTCTGCGAACCCTTCAGGGCGGCTGCCTGGGAGGAAAAATAGCTGCGCAGCGAATCGCCCGGCGTGCTCGAGAAGCTGAACCGCTGGATCGTCAGGTCGAAGTCGAAATCGTCGACGCGCTTGCGATATTGCACGGGGTCGACGATGCGCACGTTCGCTTCGATGCCCAGTGTCGCGAGATTCTTGATGAATGGCATGTGATGCGGCTGGAACGACGGCTCGTCGAGCAGGAATTCGACGCTGATCGGCTCCCCCTGCGGCGTCACCCGCTTGCCGTCCTTGACGGGAAACCCGGCCCCCTGCAGCATGACGCTCGCCTTGCGCAGCAGCGCGCGGTCCTGCCCCGAACCGTCGGAGACCGGCGGCACGAACGGCTCGCCGAACACCTCGTCGGCGACCTTGCCGCGGAACGGCTCGAGCAGCGCGAGTTCGTCCGCGGCCGGCTTGCCGACCGCCATCATGTCGGAATTCTGGAACACCGAATGGGTGCGATCGTACGACCCGTACATGATGGTCTTGTTGGTCCATTCGAAATCGAAGGCGTAGATCAAGGCCTCGCGCAGGCGCTTATCCTTGAACTTCTCCCGCCGCGTGTTGAAGAACCAGCCCTGCGCGCCCGAGGGCGTATCGTCGGGGATGACGTCGCGCTTGACGCGACCGTCGCGGATCGCCGGAAAGTCGTAGCGCGTCGCCCAGATGCGCGAGGTGAATTCCTCGCGGAAGAGATAGCTCTTGGCGGTGAACCCTTCGAAGGCGACGTCGCGATCGCGGTAATACTCGTAGCGCACGGTGTCGAAATTGTTGGTCCCGCGAGCGACCGGCAAGTCAGCGCCCCACCAATCCTTGACCCGGTCGTATTCGATGTAGCGGCCGGCCTCGAAGCGTCCGACCTTGTAGGGGCCGCAGCCGAGCGGCGCTTCGAGCGTGGTCTCGTCGAACGGGCGGGTCGAATAGTACGCGCGCGAAAATATCGGCAGCGACGCGACGAACAGCGGCACGTCGCGGGCCCGTTTCGCGGCAAAGCGAACCACCACGCTGGCGTCGTCAGGCGCCTCCGCGCCGGCGAAGTCGCGCAGCAATTGCTGCGCGATCGGATGTCCCTTGTCCTTGAGAATCGTCAGGGAGAACGCGACATCCTGGGCGGTGAGCGCGCTGCCGTCATGGAAGGTGATGCCGGGCCGCATCAGAAAGCGGTAGGTGAGCCCGTCCGCCGATATCTGCACAGCGCGCGCGGCAAGCCCGTACATGGCGTCCGGCTCGTCCTCGGCGCGCGCCATCAGGCTCGCGAACGTGAGCTCCATGCCCTGCGCACCGTCACCCTTGAGGATGAAGGTGTTGAGCGAATTGAAGGTGAGAAAATTCTGGTTGAAGGCGCGGGTCGATCCGACATGGGAAAACAGGCCGCCCTTCGGCGCGTTCGGATCGACGTAATCGAAATGCTTGAAGTCGGCCGGATACTTGAGATCGCCGAACGCCGACATGCCGTGGCGCTCGGCGCTCTCCTGCGCCTTTGCCGGCGGCGCGACGAGCGATGCGAGCGCGCCGGCGCCGAGGACGAGCGTGTCGCGGCGTGTCACGTCGCAGATATCGATCACTGCCGCATCCCCGTCTTGGCCGCCTTTTCGGCATCCCACCACCACACCGTCGGAAATGCCGACGCGCCGTATTTCGGCAGCGGTTCTGGCCGACCGAACCGGTCCCAGCGGGCGGTGCGGCTCTTGTCATAGTTGAATTGCGGCACGACGTAGTGATTCCACAGGAGAACCCGGTCGAGCGCATGGGTGGCGGCGACGAGTTCGGCCCGGTCCTTGGCGAAGATAATCCGGTCGATCAGCGCGTCGACCGCGGGATTCTTGATGCCGACGTAGTTGCGCGAGCCCGCCGTGTCGGCGGCCTGCGAGCTCCAGAAGTCGCGCTGCTCGTTGCCGGGCGAGAGCGATTCGGGCCATGACGCGATGATCATGTCGAAATCCCAGTTGCGCAGCCGGTTCTCGTATTGCGCATCGTCCACCGGCCGCACCGAGACCGTGACACCAAGGCGCTCGAGCGACGGCCGGTAGAACAGGATGATGCGTTCCGAGGCTGGATCGGTCGTCTGGGTGAGAATCTCGACGCTCAGCGGCTCTCCAGTCTTCACGTTGGCCTGCTTCTGGTTGCGCACCTCGTAGCCGGCCTGTTTCAAGAGCCGCATCGCCTCGCGCAGATTGGCGCGCACATTCTCCGGGCTGCCGTTGACCGGATTGGTGAAGGGCGTGGTGAACACCTCAGGCGGAACCTGGTCGCGGACCTTCTCCAGGATTTCGAGCTCCTGGCCTTGGGGCAGGCCGGAGGACGCGAGCTCGGTGCCGTCGAAATAGCTGTTGATCCGCTTGTATTGGGCGAAAAAGAGCTGCTTGTTCATTTCCTCGAAATCGAAGGCGAAATTGAACGCGCGTCGCAGCCGCGCATCCTTGAATTTGTCCCGGCGGGTGTTGAACGCGAAGGCCTGCATGACTCCCCGATTGCGCTGGGGGAACTCCTCGAGGATGACGCGCTTGTCCCTGACGGCGGGAAAATCGTAGGCCGTGGCCCAGTTCTTGGCGCTGTTTTCCGTGCGCCAGTCGATACTGTCGGCCTTGAATGCCTCGATGGCGACCGTGGAGTCGCGGAAATATTCAAAGCGCAGCTCGTCGAAATTGTCGCGTCCGATATTGACGTTGAGATCCTTGGCCCAATAGTCCTTCACCCGCTCGTAGACGACGGTGCGGCCGGCCACGAACTCCTTGATGCGGTAGGCGCCGTTGCCGAGCGGCGGCTCGAGCGTGGTGGCGCCGATGTCGCGCTTCTTGCCGGACGCATCCGTTCCCTCCCACCAATGCTTCGGCAGGACATTGAGCTGGCCCAGGATGACCGGCATTTCCCGATTGCCGGGACTGTCGAAGGTGAAGGTGACCTCGCGCTCTCCCGTCTGCTGCACCTTGACGACGTGCCGGTAGTAGGCCGCGCTGAACGGGTTGTACTTCTTGAACGCTTCGAAGGAGTAGATCACGTCCTCGACCGTGAGCGGCTTGCCGTCGTGGTGGCGCGCGGCGGCGCGCAAGCGGAAGGTGGCGGACGAGAAATCGGGCGGGTGGCTGACGGCCTCGGCGATGAGCCCGTAATCGGTCGACACCTCGTCGAGCGAGGGCGACGTCAAGGTGTCGGAGATCGTCCCCGCGCCCATTGCAACCGAGCCCTTCAGCCCGGCGACCACTTCGTTGAAATTGTCGAAGGTGCCGAACGCGATCATGCGTACGGTGCCGCCCTTCGGCGCCTGCGGATTGACGTAGTCGAAATGCTTGAACCCGGGCGGATATTTGAGCTCGCCGAACAACGACAGTCCGTGCCGCCAGTTGCGCTCGGAGTTGGGTTCGACGACGGGGGCCTGGGCGCGCGCCGCGGTGCCGAGGAACGGAACTCCAAATCCGTCGAGGATGGGAGATAAGGTTGCAAGCACACCGGCGCGAATGACGGACCGACGGGTCAGGCGCAAGGGAACCTCCGGAGGCGACAATGCCACACGACGCACGGTTTTGCGGGATTATGTCCCATTTCGGATGGCCCGGCACTGACATGTCCGCGACCAGACCATCACTTTACAAGTAGGGCCGCGATAAGGCCTGCACCACGCAGCGGGCCGGCTTGCGGGCGCTCATTACCAAACTTTAAAGCGAACGCGCGTGGGCCCGCCGACCGCTTTGCCCCGCGC
Organism: uncultured Alphaproteobacteria bacterium; assembly: GCA_963821505.1. GTDB lineage: Bacteria > Pseudomonadota > Alphaproteobacteria > Rhizobiales > Xanthobacteraceae > VAZQ01. The sequence goes on along the minus strand of CAWGEH010000018.1, from coordinate 46,991 downwards.
CCTGCAGCACACCGAGGCGCCGCTGCGAAAATCCAGCGAGGAGGCCTGTCACTGCGCCTTCGGCGGCTCCGAGGCCTCCGCCGCCTTCGGGAGCGGCGCAGGATTATCGGACAGGCTGTTGAGATAGACGATGACGTCCGCCCGCTCGCTCTCGCGCGGAATGCCGGCAAAGGTCATGGCGGTGCCCGGGATATAGCCTCTCGGATTGGAGATGAACTGGTTGAGGTCGTCGACCGTCCAGTTGCCGCCCTTCGCTTTCAGCGCAGCCGAATACTTGAACCCGGCCTCCGAGGCCTTCGGGCGGCCGACGACCCCCCACAGATTGGGCCCGACCAGCGGGTGCCCGCCCTTGTCGAAGGTATGGCAGGCCGCGCATTTCTTGGCCGAGCTCTGCCCGTGGCTGATATCGGCCTTGGCGAGCAGCTGCTCGATGGGCACCTGCTTCTCCTGCTCCGCCGGCTTGGCACCGCCCTCCGGCTTCTGCTCCGGCACCACGATCTCGTAGCCAGGCTTGGCCGGCTTGACGGGCGCAAAGATGGCGCCGGCGGCGATGTTGATCGACAGCACGCCGAGACAGGTGCCGAGAATCGCACCAAGGATTTTGTTCAGTTCGAAGGAGTCCATCGCCTCAAGGCTCACGCGGAAGGAAGGGGGATCAAGGCGGCCCGCAGGGTTGCGGCGGCGCACAAATAGCCGGTTTGCCTCCTCGCTGGCAACCCGTATAACCGCGAACCCACGATACATTTTGGTGCGGGCCCGAGCCGGCCGAGGCAGACCCGATGGCCGACGTTCTCATTGTCATTCCGGCGCGCATGGGGTCGGTCCGGCTTCCCGGCAAGCCGCTGGTGGACATTGCCGGCGAGCCCATGATCGTTCACGTCATGCGCCGGGCGCAGAGCGCGGACGTCGGCCCGGTGGTGGTCGCGACCGATTCCGAGGTGATCGCGGCCTGCGTCGAGAAGGCGGGCGGGCGCGCCGTGATGACGCGGGCCGACCACGCCTCGGGATCCGACCGCATTTTCGAGGCATTGGCGAGCGCAGACCCGCAGCAGCGCGCCGGCATCATCGTCAACGTCCAGGGCGATCTCCCCACGCTTGCGCCGTCCGACCTTGCCGCCGCGATCTCGCCGCTCGCCGATCCGGCCGTCGACATCGGCACGCTCGCCGCCGAAATCCGCCGACCGGACGAACGCACCAATCCCAATGTGGTGAAGGTCGTGGGCACCCCGGTCGCCGAGCGAAGGCTGCGGGCGCTCTATTTCACGCGCGCGGCAGCCCCGGCCGGCGATGGCCCGCTCTATCATCACATCGGCCTTTATGCCTTTCGCCGCGCGGCGCTCGCGCGCTTCGTCAGCCTTCCCCCCTCGCCGCTCGAGCAGCGCGAAAGGCTCGAGCAGCTGCGCGCGCTGGAAGCCGGAATGCGCATCGACGTCGCCATCGTCGACAGCGTTCCCCTGGGCGTCGACACGCCGGAAGACCTGCAGCGCGCGCGCGAAATCCTGGCGTCTTCCTCATCCTGACGGAGCGCTTTCCGCGGACGTCGTCCCGCTGAGGCGGGAAACCACCCCCAGGCCCGGCGCGGGTGGCGCGATGGCGCGCTAGCGCGGGCCGACTCACGGCAGGACACGGACGCCCTCCGGCAGAGCGGCTTCGAGACCGTTGACTCGGTCGCGACTGTGTGCGTACCGGAACGGCCATGACCGCGGTCAAGAGGATCGTATTTCAGGGCGAGCCGGGAGCGAATTCCCACCTCGCCTCGCGCGAGGTCTATCCCGACTACGAGCCGGTGCCGTGCGCCACCTTCGAGGATGCCTTTGCCGCCATCAGCACGGGCGAGGCCGCGCTCGGCATGATCCCGATCGAAAACTCGGTCGCCGGCCGCGTCGCCGACATCCATCATCTCATGCCGCACTCCGGGCTGCACATCATCGCCGAGCATTTCATGCCGGTGCGGCATCAGCTGCTGGCGCCGAAGGGGGCGAGGCTCGCGGACATCAAGACGGTCGAAAGCCACGTCCACGCGCTGGGCCAGTGCCGCAAGGTGATCCGCAAGCTCGGCGTGAAGGCGATCGTCACCGCCGATACCGCGGGCTCCGCGCGCGAGGTCGCCGAAGCCGGCGACAAGACCCGCGCCGCCATCGCCACGCGGCTGGCTGCGGACATCTACGGCCTCGACATCCTGGCTGCGGATATCGAGGACGAGGACCACAACACCACCCGCTTCATCGTGCTTTCGCGCGACGCCAAATGGGCGAAGAACAACGACGGGCCGGTCATCACTACCTTCCTGTTTCGGGTGCGCAACGTGCCGGCGGCGCTCTACAAGGCGCTGGGCGGTTTTGCCACCAACGGCGTCAACATGACCAAGCTCGAAAGCTACATGATCGAAGGCAATTTCTTCGCGACCCAGTTCTATGCCGACGTCGAGGGCCATCCCGAAGACCGCAACCTGGTCTTTGCGTTCGAGGAGCTCGCCTTCTATTCCAAGGAGATGAAGATTCTCGGCGTCTATCCCGCGCACCCTTTCCGCGCGACCTTCGAGGAAGCGGTTGGATAGGCGTCCTTCCGGCGCGGCCGCCGGAACATGATCCCAAACGTGATCACGCGACCAGCGGGGTCCGGGAACGAAATCGCCGGATCAGGGCGAAGCGATTTCGCTCTAAGCACTCGCTTGGTCGCATGATCTTATCCGAAAAGTCTGCAACTTTTCGCCGATCATGCTTTAGGCGGCGCTCTTGTCGATCAACGGCGCATTGCCCAATTGTTTGAGCGCGGATGACTTGTCCGGCGCCGACGATGCATCCGATTTGTGACAACGGACGAGCGCGAATTCTCGCTCCATCGATCGGCTTGAAGGATTGTAGACCGCGAATTCAATCTCCGAGCGGGAGAGGCCGATGTCCCTGAGCGAGCGGTCATCGAGCGCGGCAAGCTCGCGCAGCGCCGCCCGGCGTTCGCGCCGGATGGCGTAGGCGTTCCACCATTTGCCCGCGGTCGTCGCGGCGCGCCCGGCGAGCATGCGGATCGTGTCCCGCCCGCCCCGTGCGGCGGCCCGCCAAAACCGCAACATCGCATCAGGCAACTCGCGCAGCGCCTGCGCGCGGGCCTCGTGCACCCGTCGCAACAAGCGTTCCCACTGCTCGGGAGTCAGGTCGCGGCCGTCGAATGCGCCAAAATCGAGTTCGTTGCTCTCGCGCATAGCCATCTCCATCAAATCCCAGCCCTTCAGGAAAAGCTTTACCTCAATCCAAATATCTCATAAAATGAATAATTATGATGGTAATGATCTCACTTTGAGAACGATGGATGAAGACGATGGACCTCGCCGATCTCCATATCTTCCGCTCGGTGGTGCAAGCCGGCGGCGTCACCCGGGCGGCCGAAAAGCTCAACCGCGTCCAGTCCAACGTAACCACGCGGGTACGCCAGCTCGAGACCGACCTCGGCGTCGAGCTCTTCATCCGCAACGGCAAGAAGCTGCACCTCTCCCCGGCCGGGACGCTGCTGCTCGACTATGCCGACCGGCTCCTCGGTCTCGCGCAGGAGGCGCGCGAGGCCGTACACGACGCCACGCCGCGCGGGCTGTTGCGGCTCGGCACGGGGGAGAGCACCGCCGCCATGCGATTGCCCGTCCCCATGAACGAATATCTCGGCCGCTATCCGGACGTGACGCTCGAGCTGCGGACCGGAAATACCAAGACGCTCACAACCGCCGTTCTGGCGGGCGATTTGGATGCCGCGCTCGCGGCCGAGCCGGTCGCGGAGGCGCCGTTCGAGAAAGTGCCGATCTACGACGAGGAGATGGTCATCGTCGCCGCCGTCAATCATCCGCCGATCAAGTCACCGCGGGATGCCAGGACGCGAACGGTGCTGGCCTTCGAATCCGGCTGCGCCTACCGCCAGCGGCTCGAGGACTGGTTTGCGCATCACGGACAGATGCCCGACCGCATCGTCGAAATCAGCTCCTACCACGCCATGCTCGGATGCGCGGTTGCCGGGATGGGAATTTCGCTCTTGCCGCGCAATGTCCTGACGACGTTCCCGGACGCCAAGCTCTTGAGCGTGCATTCGCTGCCGCCGGTGCTCGACCGGGCTCAAACCGTGCTGATCTGGCGCAAAGGGACGTTGTCGCCGAAGGTGCGCGCCCTGATGGAGGTCTTGCTCGCGCATTCCGACCTGCAGGAGACGCCGCGTGCGGCGCGCAAGAACGGCCGCGCCGCCGCGCGAGCCTCGGCCAACGGGCGCTCGCGCTAGCGCTGTTCGGGGAATTGAGAGCCGGTCTTCCGAAGAAAACCCGCGGCTCGCCCGCGCTCTCAGATCGTCTGATTGTATTCGCCGACCTCGGGATGCGTGCGGAGCACGCCGTCGATCGCCTTGAACATGTCGCGCATGCGCGCCTCCGACACCGGACTCTCCACCACCACCACCAGCTCCGGCTTGTTGGAGGAGGCGCGAACGAGACCCCAGGTGCCGTCTGCAACGGTGAGGCGCACGCCGTTCACCGTCACAAGGTCGCGGATCGGCTGCCCGGCGACCGCTTCCCCCTTGGCTTTCGCCTGCTCGAAGTGCTTCACGACCTCGTCGACCACGCGGTATTTGACCTCGTCGGCGCAATGCGGCGCCATCGTCGGCGACGACCAGGTCTTGGGCAACGCGTTCTTGAGGTCGGCCATGCTCTTTGTCGGATTGCGGTCGAGCATGTCGCAGACCGCGAGCGCGAAGATCAGCCCGTCGTCATAGCCGCGGCCGAGCGGCTTGTTGAAGAAGAAGTGACCGGATTTCTCGAAGCCCGCGACCGCGCCGATCTCGTTGACGCGGCGCTTCATGTAGGAATGCCCGGTCTTCCAGTAATAGGTCTTGGCACCATTGGCGCGCAGCACCGGATCGGTCATGAACAGGCCGGTCGACTTCACGTCGGCAACGAAGATCGCGCCCTTGTGCTGCGCCGAGATGTCGCGCGCGAGCATCACCCCTACCTTGTCGGCGAAAATCTCCTCGCCCTCGTTGTCGACCACGCCGCAGCGGTCGCCGTCGCCGTCGAAGCCGAGCGCCACGTCCGCCTTCACGCGCAGCACCTCGTCGCGCATGGCGTGCAGCATCTTCATGTCCTCGGTGTTGGGATTGTAGTTCGGGAAGGTGTGGTCGAGCTCGCAGTCGAGCGCGACGACCTCGCAGCCGACCGCCGCCAGGACCTGCGGCGCGAACGCCCCGGCGGTGCCGTTGCCGCAGGCGCAAACGACCTTGAGGCGGCGCTTGAGCTTCGGCCGCTGGGTGAGGTCGGCGATGTAACGGGCGGGAAAGTTCTCGACGAACTCGTAGGAGCCGCCGCCGCGCATGTCGAAGCGGGCCTCGAGCACGATCTCCTTGAGCCGGGTCATCTCGTCCGGGCCGAAGGTGAGCGGGCGATGCGCGCCCATCTTCACCCCGGTCCAACCGTTGTCGTTGTGCGAGGCAGTGACCATCGCCACGCAGGGGACATCGAGGGCGAACTGGGCGAAATAGGCCATCGGCGTGACCGCAAGGCCGATGTCATGCACCTTGCATCCCGCCGCCATCAGTCCCGACACCAGGGCGGTCTTCACCGAGGCCGAATAGGCGCGAAAATCGTGGCCGGTCACGATCTCGGGCTTGACCCCGAGCTCGCGGATGAGCGTGCCGAGACCGAGGCCCAGCGCCTGCACGCCCATCAGATTGATTTCCGTCCCCAGCAGCCAGCGCGCGTCATATTCGCGAAAGCCGGTGGGCTTCACCAGCGGCTCGGATTCATAGCCATAGGTATTGGGCGTGAGCGCGGGCTTCGGCTTGGGGAACATCGAGAACTCCCAACCATGGACGGCGGCGATTGTTCCGAGCACATAGCCCAGCCCACGCGCGCGGGAAAGCCGGCAGGGCAAACGAACATGGAGCGCCTTTCCTGGCGGCAGTCGCAATCGCTTCGACGCCGCGGCGCGGGCGACATGCGTTTTACACACGGCGCGGCTTGGCGCGGCGGGTCGGCGCCGCGGCCAGAGGATCGTCGGGCCAGGGATGGCGCGGATAGCGGCCCTTCATCTCCGCTTTGACCGCGGCGTAGCTGCCGCGCCAGAAGCCGGGCAGATCGCGCGTCACCTGCACCGGCCGATGCGCCGGCGACAACAGCTCCACCACGAGCGGCACCCGTCCCGCGGCAATGCTGGGATGGCGGTCGAGGCCGAACAGCTCCTGCACGCGGATCGCAAGCTTGGGCCCCTCCTCCGCGGCGTAATCGATCGGCAGCGACGAGCCCGATGGGGCGATGAAGTGGGTGGGAGCATCGCTTTCGAGCCGACGCCGCAGGGACCACGGCAGCAGGGCGTGCAGTGCCTGCGCGAACTCCCCGCTACCCAGGCTCGCGAGCGCGCCCTTGCCGGCCAGCGCGGGCGCGAGCCACTCGCCAGCGGTCGCCGCCAGCGCGGCATCCGTGAGATCCGGCCATTCGTCGCCGTCCGCGCCGGTCTCGGCCGTCTTGGGCGCCCGGGCCTCCCGATCTCGGCGGGAACCGGGATCGGTGCCGCGCAGAAACATGACGCGGTCGCGCCACTGCCGCAGCGCGCTCGTCCATGGCAGCCGAAAGATGCCGAGCCGACCGATGCCTTCGGCGAGCATGCGCGCCGTGTCATCGTTCGGCACGACCTTCAAGGCCGCCTCGGCAAGCGTGATTGCACCGAGACGCCGCAGGCGGCGTGCGCGCAGGCTGGCGCTCGTGTCATCGAAGGCGATCTCGTCGCGGCTTTCGATGCGATCGGAGAATTGCGCTTCGATCTCACCGAGGGAGAGCGGCGCCGCCAGCACGATTCGGCCCTGGGCGGCGGTGCCGGTGATCTCGGCGACGGCGAGGAACGGCTCGCGCGCGAGCGCCGACGCCGGGTCGACATTCGCTCCGCGGCCGTTGGCCAGCAGGAAAGCGCCGTCCATGCCGCGATTCTTCGCGACGCGGTCGGGATAGCCGAGCGCAAGCAGCGAACCGACCGATGGAGTCGCTGCCCGCGAAGGCTCTCTCCGCTCCCCTCCCCCTTGCGGGGAGGGAGCAGGCCGAGCCCGCGGAGAGGACGCGCCCACTGCAACGTCCACCCACCTCTTCGCCATCCCTCTCGCATCCACCGCCCGGCGCGAACGCTCGCGGCGCAGCTCATCGACACGGTGGCCGAGATCGACGTCGTTGCCGCCGAGACCGCGCTCGGTGAGAACGACGGCGACCTCGGCGGCAAGCTCGGCCGCGCCAACGGCCGCCGCGTCCATCACCATGCGCGCCAGACGCGGCGGCAGCGGCAGCTCGCGCAGCCTTCGCCCCGCTTCGGTGATGCGTCCCTCGCGGTCGATCGCGGCGAGCTCGCGCAGCAGCGCCTTTGCTTCCGTCAGTGCCGGCGCCGGCGGCGGATCGAGGAAGGCAAGCGATGCGGGATCGGCGACCCCCCACTGGGCAAGGTCGAGCGCGAAACCGGACAGATCGGCCGCGAGAATCTCGGGCTGGTTGGCCGGCTCGAGCGCGCCGGTCTGCGGCTCGTCCCACAGCCGATAACAGACGCCGGGCTCGGTGCGTCCGGCGCGGCCGCGCCGTTGGTCGGCGGAGGCGCGCGACACGCGCACGGTCTCCAGCCTGGTCAGGCCCACGTCGGGCTCGTAACGCGGCACGCGCGCGAGCCCGCAGTCGATCACCACGCGCACGCCTTCGAGCGTGAGCGACGTCTCCGCGATCGAGGTCGCGAGCACGACCTTGCGCCGGCCCGGCGGCGCCGGCGCGATCGCCCGGTCCTGGATGTCGGCATCGAGCGCACCGTAAAGCGCCACGATGTCGACGGTCGGATCGGCCACGCGCTCGCGCAAAACGGTCTCGGTGCGCCGGATCTCAGCCGCGCCCGGAAGAAAGACCAGCAGCGATCCGGTTTCGGCCCGTAAGGCACGCACGACGGCATCGCCGGCCTGTCGTTCGACCGGCACGCGCACGTCGCGCCCGAGATAGCGGGTCTCGACCGGAAAGGCGCGGCCCAAGCTCTCGATCACGGGCGCGCCGCCGAGGAGCTTGCCGACCCGGGCGCCATCGAGCGTCGCCGACATGACCAGAAGCTTGAGGTCCTCGCGCAGCCCCTGCTGCGCGTCGCGCGCGAGCGCCAAGCCGAGGTCGGCATCAAGCGAGCGCTCGTGGAATTCGTCGAACAGAACCGCGGCGACGCCGGCGAGCGAGGGATCGTCAAGCACAAGACGGGTGAACACGCCCTCGGTCACGACTTCGATGCGCGTTGCGCGCGAGATTTTGGAGCCGAAACGAACGCGGTAACCCACGGTCGCGCCCACCGCCTCGCCGAGCGTCGCCGCCATGCGCGCCGCGGCGGCGCGCGCGGCGAGCCGGCGCGGCTCGAGCACGAGGATCTTCTTGCCATTCGCCCACGGTTCCCGGGCCAGCACGAGCGGCACCCGCGTGGTCTTGCCGGCGCCGGGCGGGGCGACCAGCACCGCGGCGTTGTGCGTGCGCAGTGCGCCGGTCAAATCCGGCAGCGCGGCGTCGATCGGAAGCGGCTGTGCGCGCTCGCTCATCAGGGCACTCTGACGACCCCTTCCCTTCGCGGGAACACGCATCCAAGACAAGTGCACAGCGCGGTCAAGCCGGTGGCGAAATCGCCGTTCAAGTGTTAAGTCCGGGCCATGCCAGCCAAAGCGGAAAAGCGCGCCGACAGCGCCAAAGCTCTCGAGTCCACCCTTCAGGCCCGGGCGCCGCAGAAGGGCGACCACGTCTTCCTGGTCGACGGCTCCTCCTACATCTTCCGCGCCTATCACGCACTGCCGCCGCTCCACCGCAAGTCGGACGGCTTGCAGGTCAATGCCGTGCTCGGCTTTTGCAACATGCTGTGGAAGCTGCTGCGCGACATGAAGCCGGAGGAGCGGCCGACCCACCTCGCGGTCGTATTCGACAAGTCGGAGAGGACGTTCCGCAACGACATGTATGCCGAGTACAAGGCGAACCGGACGGAGCCGCCCGACGACCTGCGCCCGCAATTTGCCTTCATCCGGGAAGCGGTACGCGCCTTCGACCTGCCCTGCCTGGAGCAGGCCGGTTTCGAGGCCGACGACCTGATCGCAACCTATGTGCGCCTCGCCTGCGAGGCGGGCGCCAACGCGACCATCGTGGCCTCCGACAAGGACCTGATGCAGCTCGTGAACGACTGCGTGGTGATGTACGACACCATGAAGGACCGTAGGATCGGCATCCCCGAGGTGGTCGAGAAATTCGGCGTGCCGCCGGAGAAGGTGATCGAGGTGCAGGCCCTGATCGGGGATTTCGACCGACAACGTGCCGGGCGTGCCGGGAATCGGCGTCAAGACCGCGGCGCAGCTCATCGGCGAATACGGCGACCTCGAAACCCTGCTGTCGCGCGCCGCCGAAATCAAGCAGGAGAAGCGGCGCCAGTCGCTGATCGACAATGCCGACCGGGCGCGGCTGTCGAAAAAGCTGGTCACCCTCGACGCCCACGTGGCGCTCGACGTGCCGCTCGCCGGGCTTGCGGTGCATGAGCCCGACTACAAGCGCCTGATCGCGTTCCTCAAGGCGATGGAGTTCACCACCCTCACGCGCCGGGTGGCGGAGTTCTCCGGCATCGAGGCCGCGCAGATCGAGCCCGACAGCGCGCTGTCGTCAGCATCCCCCGCGGCTGCGAGGTCGGCCGCTGGCGGCAAAGCCGACACGCTCGATTTGTTCCCTACCCCGAGCCTGCCCCTCGACAGCGAAGGCGTGAGACCGAGCGCGCAGGGCGCGGCGCGCATGCGCGCGGCCGGCGCCGCCATCGCGGACATTCCGTTGACGCCGCAGGCGCTCGCAGCCGCGCGCCTCGACGCGGCCCGCAACGCCAAGGTCGATCGCTCGCGCTACGAGATCGTGCGCAGCCTCGAGCGGCTCAACGCCTGGATCGCCCGCGCGCGCGAACGGGGCCAGGTCGCGCTCGATGCCCAGACCACTAGCCTCGACCCCATGCAGGCCGCGTTGTGCGGCTTCTCGCTCGCGGTCGCCCCGAACGAGGCCTGCTACGTCCCGCTGGCCCATCGCCAGGGCGGCGACGGCGGCAGCGGCGGGCTGTTCGCGGGGCCCATCGCGCCCGATCAGATCGAGGAGCGCGCGGCGCTCGCGGCAATGAAGCCGCTGCTGGAGGACCCCGGCGCGCTCAAGATCGGCAACGACCTGAAATACGACCTGCAGATTTTTGCGCTCCGCGACATCGAGCTCGCGTCCTTCGACGACACCATGCTGATGTCCTACGTGCTCGATGCTGGGCGCGCCAATCACGGGATCGATGCGCTTTCGAAACGCTATCTTGATCACGCCACCATCGAGTTCAGCGAGGTCACGGGATCGGGAAAATCGCGCATCGCCTTCGACTGCGTCCAGATCGACAAGGCCGCGCAATACGCCGCCGAGCGTGCCGACCTGGCGTTGCGGCTGTGGCATGTGCTCAAGCCGCGGATGGCGGCCGAGCACACCGCCACGGTCTACGAGACGCTGGAGCGCCCCTTGGTGCCGGTGCTCGCGCGCATGGAGCGGCGCGGCATCTCGATCGATCGGCAGGTGCTCTCGCGCCTGTCCGGCGAGTTCGCCCAGCGCGCCGCCGCGCTCGAGGCCGAAATCCAGGAACTTGCCGGTGAGCCGCTCAACCCGGGCAGCCCGAAACAGCTCGGCGACATCCTGTTCGGCAAGTTCGGGCTTCCCGGCGGCACCAAGACCAAGACCGGCCAGTGGTCGACCGGCGCGCGCGTCCTCGACGAGCTCGCCGAGCAGGGTCACCCGCTGCCCCGGAAAATTCTCGACTGGCGACAGGTTTCGAAGCTCAAATCGACCTATACCGACGCGTTGCCGGGCTATGTCCATGCCCAGACCCACCGCGTCCACACCAGCTACGCGCTCGCGGCCACCCCGACCGGCCGCCTGTCCTCCTCCGAGCCCAACCTGCAGAACATTCCGATCCGCAACGAGGAGGGCCGCAAGATCCGGCGCGCCTTCATCGCGACCGCGGGCCACAAGCTCGTCTCCGCCGACTACTCGCAGATCGAGCTGCGGCTGCTGGCCGAGATCGCCGACATCGCGCAGCTCAAGAAAGCCTTTCGCGAGGGCCTCGACATTCACGCCATGACCGCGTCCGAAATGTTCGGCGTGCCGGTGAAAGGTATGCCGGGAGAAGTTCGCCGCCGCGCCAAGGCGATCAACTTCGGCATCATCTACGGCATCTCGGCCTTCGGGCTCGCCAATCAGCTCGGCATCGGGCGCGAGGAGGCCGGCGCCTACATCAAGAAATATTTCGAGCGCTTTCCCGGCATCCGCGACTACATGGACGAAACCAAGTCGTTCGCCAAGAAGAACGGCTACGTGCTCACCTTGTTCAAGCGCAAGTGCCACTATCCCGAGATCGCCCATTCGAACGCCTCGATCCGCGCGTTCAACGAGCGCGCCGCGATCAACGCGCGGCTGCAGGGCACGGCCGCCGACATCATCCGCCGCGCCATGGTGCGCATGGACGCGGCGCTGGCGAAGGCGAAGCTTTCCGCGCAGATGCTGCTGCAGGTGCACGACGAGCTGGTGTTCGAGGTGCCGGACGCCGAGGTCGAGCGGACGCTGCCGGTCGTACAGAAAGCGATGGAAGACGCCCCGATGCCGGCGCTCTCGCTCTCCGTCCCGCTCGCGGTCGAGGCCCGCGCCGCGCACAACTGGGACGAGGCGCATTGAGACGGTCATGCATTCCCACGCTCGCCGGCTCTGCGCCCCTCGTCCTGAGGAGCGCGCACGTAGGGGCCACGCGCCCTCGCCCTCGCGTGCGCGCGTCTCGAAGGACGGGGGCGGCCTCCTGCTTCGAGACGCATCGCAACGCCCGCAACAATACGAATACTCATAGACTTCCCTGCGTTGCGATGCTCCTCAGCATGAGGCCGATAGAGGTTGCGGTGCGGAGTGCGCCAGAACCCGGTTCGGCGCCTCCTGGATGCCCGCGTGCGTGGGCATGACATACGCGATCATGCGGCGAACCGTCCTGGCGCCAGTCACGCTGCTTGCGATGCTTGCGCCGCACCCTGCCTACGCCGCCCCTGCCCTCGACGGCGCCGCGATGCGCTGGCCGTGGGCGCTGCCCTTCGTCGGCATCCTGCTCACGATCGCGACCGGCCCGCTGCTGTTTCCGCGGCTCTGGCACCACCACTACGGCAAGCTCGCCTTCGCCTGGAGCGTGCTGACGCTGGCGCCGCTTGCCGCGTTCTACGGCACCACCGGCGCGGTCGCGGCCTTCGTGCACGCCATGCTCGCGGAATATCTGAGCTTCATCGTGCTGCTGTTCGCGCTCTACGTGGTCGCCGGCGGCATTCTGGTCACCGGCAACCTGCGCGGCACGCCGCTGGTCAACACCGCGATCCTGGCCTTCGGCACGCTGATCGCCAGCGTCGTCGGCACCACCGGCGCGGCCATGATCCTCGATCCGCCCGCTCATCCGCGCCAACGCGGCGACGGCTCCACAATGTCCATGTGGTCGTGTTCTTCATCTTCCTGGTCGCCAATATCGGCGGCGCGCTCTCCCCGCTCGGCGACCCGCCGCTGTTCGTCGGCTTCCTGCACGGCGTCGACTTCTTCTGGACCGGCGCGGAACCTGTGGTCGCAAACCGCGCTCGTCGCCGGACTGGTGCTGGCGGCTTTCCTCGTGCTCGACCTCTGGCATTATCGCAAGGACCGGCTGGTCACGACCGTCGGCGAAGGCAAGCCGGCGGCGAAGCTCGGCGTCAGCGGCGGCATCAACCTGCTGCTGATTGCGGGCATCATCGCCGCCATTCTCGCCTCGGCGACCTGGCAGCCCGGCATCGGTTTCGAGGTGTACGGCACAGCGGTCGAGCTGCAGAACATCGCGCGCGACACCGCCCTCGTGCTGATCGTCATCCTCTCGCTCGTGCTCACCCCGAACGAGCACCGCGAAGCAAACGGATTCACCTGGGAGCCGATCGCGGAAGTGGCGATCCTGTTCGCCGGCATCTTCATCTGCATCATCCCCGTGCTCGCCGCGCTTCACGCCGGCAAGGACGGCTCCCTGTACTGGCTCTTGGCCGCCGTCACCGCTAACGGCGGCAAGCCGCACGACCTCGCCTATTTCTGGCTCACCGGCGCGCTCTCGGCCTTTCTCGACAACGCGCCGACCTATCTCGTGTTCTTTCGAGCTCGCCGGCGGCGATGCCCGCGAGCTGATGGGGCCGCTGGCCTCGACGCTCGCGGCGATCTCCATGGGAGCGGTCTATATGGGCGCGCTGACCTATATCGGCAACGCGCCGAACTTCATGGTCTACGCCATCGCGGTCGAGCGCGGCGTGAAGATGCCGAGCTTCTTCGGCTACATGCTGTGGTCGGCGCTCGTGCTGCTGCCGGTCTTCGCGCTCCTCACTTTGGTCGCGATCGCAAGGCTCTGGTAGCTGCGCGAGGCTTGCGGCCGGCAACGGCGCGCTTGGAGCTGGCCTTGGATGCAGCCTTGGATCCGGCCGCCGGAAGCACCGCGACCGCCTCGATCTCGAGCAACGCCCCCGGGCGCGCCAGCCCCGAGATCGCGATGGTCGTGCTCGCCGGGCGGTCCTTCTCGGGCAGGTAGCTGTCGCGCACCTCGCGGAAGATCGGCAGGTGCGCGACGTCGACGAGATAATTGTTGAACTTCACCACGTGACGGAACTCGGCCCCGACGGCGGCGAGCGCGCTCTTCAGGTTTTCGAACGTCTGCACCGCCTGCCGGCGGAAGTCGCCGACCACCTTGCCGTCGCGGTCGACGCCGAGCTGGCCGGCGACGTAGACGATGCGCGCCGGCGCGCTCGCCTCGACCACATGGGTATAGCCGGGCGGCTTGGACAACGCGTCGGGATTGATGAAACGGGTCTGGCTCACGGCGTCTTCCTCCCTCTCGGTCACCGCCCGATCATGCGGCCGCTGGCGCCGAAAGTCCAAGCCGGGGGTGGGACCGGATGGCTGCGGCGCAGCCTCGTCTTGACAGTCCCCGGCACTTCCCCGAGCCTGCCGGTCGCGCTTTGGGAAGCTCGCGTGCCTTCGCAACACTTCGTTCCGCACATCTTTTTCGGCCTCGACCCGATGATGGTGTCGACCATCATCCTGTGCGCCACCTACGGCGTCATCATCTGGGACAAGCTCAACCGCGCGATCGTCGCGCTGCTCGGCGCGTCGGTGATGGTGATGATCGGCGCCCTCGACCAGAACGAGGCGCTCAGGGGCATCGACTGGAACACCATCGGGCTTCTGACCGGGATGATGATCCTGGTGTCGATCTCGCGCCGCTCCGGGATGTTCGAGTATCTCGCGATCTGGTCGGCGCAGAAGGCGAAGGCCAGTCCCGCCGGCATTCTTCTGCTGCTGCAGATTACCACCGCCGTCGTCTCCGCGCTGCTCGACAACGTCACGACGGTGCTGCTGGTCGTGCCGGTGACGCTCGCCATCACCCGGGAGCTCGACGTCCCGCCCTATCCGTTCCTGTTCGCCGAAGTGTTCGCCTCCAATATCGGCGGCACCGCGACGTTGATCGGCGATCCGCCCAACATCCTCATCGGCTCGCTCGCCGGCCTCGACTTCAATGCCTTCATCATCCACCTCACGCCGGTGATCATCGTGGTCATGGCGGCCCAGGCGCTGATGATCCACCTCGTGTGGGGCCGCTCGCTCGCTTCGACCCCGGCGCGCCGCGCCTTGGTCATGGGCATGAGCGCGAAAGAAGCGATCCTCGACTGGACGCTGCTCAGGCAGTCGCTGGCGGTGCTGACCGTCGTGATCGTCTGCTTCGTGCTCGCGCGCCCGCTGCATCTCGAACCCGCGACCATTGCGATGGCGGGCGCGGCGGTGCTGATGTTTCTCGACAACTGGCAGCACCACAACGAGAAGCAGTCCGCCAACGTGCACAAGACCTTCGGCGACGTCGAATGGATCACGATCTTCTTCTTCATCGGCCTGTTCATCGTGGTGCACGGTGTCGAGGTCGGTGGTCTGCTCGCCCTCCTGGCCAATGGCCTGGTGGCGGCGACCGGCGGCGACATGGCGACCGCCGGCTACGCCATCCTGTGGGCCTCGGCCTTCCTCTCCGCAATCGTCGACAACATCCCGTTCGTGGCCACCATGATTCCGCTGATCAAGAGCATGGCCCCCGCCTTTGGCGGCGCGGACCAGATCGAGCCATTGTGGTGGTGCCTTTCGCTCGGGGCCTGCCTCGGCGGCAACGGCACGCTGATCGGCGCCTCGGCGAACCTCACGGTCGCCGGCATCGCCGAGCGCAACGGCGTTCCCTTCCGCTTCATGACCTACCTGATCTACGGCATGCCGATGATGGTGGTCTCGGTCGCGATCTGCCACGTCTATGTATGGTGGCGGTACTTCTGAGCAGAACCCGGCGATCCGCCGGCCGCCGGCTGCGGCGCGGGTCAAGCAAGGCGATACGGTCTCAATGCGCAGGAACAAGCGCGTTCAGCTCGAGACATAGCCTGCGACTTCCTCGGCGAGCGAGAGCGCGGAGGTAAGCCCCGGCGATTCGATCCCGAACAGGTGGACGAGCCGGGGAAGCCCGTGCTGGCGCGGGCTGTCGATCAGAAAATCCGCCGCCGCCTCGCCCGGGCCGGTCAGCTTCGGCCGGATGCCGGCGTAATCCGCGGTGAGCGAATCATCCGGCAGTTTCGGCCAGTAGTCACGGATGCGGGCATAGAACGCCTGCGCCCGGGCGGGATCGACGTCGTAGTTCTCGTCCTCGATCCACTCGACGTCGGGCCCGAAGCGCATGCGGCCGGCGAGGTCGAGGGTCACGTGCACGCCGAGCCCGCCCGGGACCGGCACCGGATAGATCAGGCGCGAGAACGCCGGCCGGCCGGCGAAGCCGAAGTAATTGCCTTTGGCGAGAACGAGCCGCGGCACGCGCGCGGACGGGTAGCCCTCGGTCATCCGCGCGAGGCGCTGGGCGCCGAGCCCGGCGCAGTTGACGACCGCCTCGAAGGCAAGCCATTGCGGCTCGCTGCCGCCGACGGCGGCCTCCCAGCCGCCGGCCCCCGGCCTGAGGCGCTCGATCGGGCTCGCGAACGCGACCATTCCGCCGCGGTCTTCGAGGTCGCCGCGCAGCGCCAGCATGAAGCGGTGGCTGTCGATGATGCCGGTTTCCGGCGAGCGCATGGCGGCGACGCAGGCGAGCTCCGGCTCGAGCCGCCTGGCCGCCGCGGCGTCGATGATCTCGACGCCTTCGACCCCGTTGATCTGCGCCTGCTTGTGCACCGCCGCGAGCCGCTCCAACTCCCGCTCGTCGGTGGCGACGACGAGCTTGCCGCACTTGCGGTGCGGGACGCCGTGGGAGGCGCAATACTCATAGAGGAGCCGCCGCGCCCGCGTGCAGTGATGGGCGCGGGACGAGCCGGTCGGGTAATAGAGGCCGGCGTGGATGACCTCGCTGTTGCGCGAGGAAATGCCGGTGCCGATGGTCGAAGCGGCTTCCGCTACGACCACCTCGTGCCCGGCAAGGGCGGCCGCGCGCGCGACCGCAAGCCCGACCACGCCTGCTCCGACCACGAGGACCTGCATCGGCATGAGACTGCCATGCTCACACCTCGACCGGAAGACCGGCATAGTTCTCGGCCAGCGAGCGGCCGGCCGCCTCCGAGCTGGTGACATAGTCGAGCTCGGCGAGCTGGCGCTTGCGATCGAAGGCGTTGTAGCTGGGGTCGAGATGAAACAGCTGCGTCATCCAGGACGAGAAGCGCTGCGCCTTCCAGACCCGCCGCAGGCAGGTCGCGGAATAGCGCTCGAGCAGGTCGCTGCGCCCGCTGCGGTAGAACGCGGCGACGGCGCGCGCGAGCACCATCACGTCGGCGAGCGCGAGGTTCATGCCCTTGGCGCCGGTCGGCGGCTGGATATGCGCGGAATTGCCGGCAAGGAAGAGCCGACCGTATTGCATCGGCTCGACCACGAAGCTGCGCATGGGGGTGATGCCCTTCTGCAGCATGGCACCCTCCGCCAGCGGCCGCGTGCCGCTGAGCCGCGCGTGCAGTTCCTGCCAGATGCGCGCATCCGGCCAGTTCTCGATGTCGTCATCGGGGGCGCATTGGAGATAAAGCCGCGCCAGGGTCGGCGAGCGCATGGTGTAAAGCGCAAAGCCGCGGTCGTGATAGGCATAGATCAGCTCGTCTTCGGGTGGCGCAGACTCGGACAGGATTCCGACCCAGCCGAATGGATATTCGCGATCATAGGCGGTGAGCGCGGCGGCGGGCATGCTCGGCCGGCAGATGCCATGAAAGCCGTCGCAACCGCCGATGAAGTCGCAGGCGAGCTCCTGGTCCTTGCTGTCGTGCCGGAATCGGATCTTGGGTGCATTGCCGGCGAAGTCATGGATGCTGACGTCGCTCGCCTCGAACAGGATCCGGCCGCCGTCGGCCAAGCGCCGGTCGATGAGATCCTTCACCAGCTCCTGCTGGCCGTAGATTGTCACGCCCTTGCCGACGAGGGCGCGGAAATCGATGTAGTGCAAGGCGCCGCCGAAGCTGAAATAGACGCCGTTGTGGAACATGCCCTCGCGCTGCATGCGCGCGCCGACACCGACTTCGACGAGGAGGTCGCTCGCCCATTGCTCGAGCAGACCGGCGCGGATGCGGCTCTCGATGTAGCTGCGGCTGCGGTTTTCGACGATGACGGAGTTGATGCCCTCGAGGTGCAGGAGATGCGACAGCATCAACCCGGCCGGCCCGGCGCCGACGATACCGACCTGCGTGCGCATTTGCTCTACTCCCGGCATCTGATCGAAGCGAGCCTATAGAAACAACGCCGGTCCGCCGGAAGGGATGCCTCCCGGATTGGGCAGCACATTTTCGTGGCCGTTGCGCCGGTCGCGCTCACCTGAGGGCGGACGCGAGATCGGCGATGAGATCGTCCGGATCCTCGATACCGACCGAGAGCCGCACCAGGGTATCGCCGATGCCGAGGCTCGCGCGCACGTCCGCCGGCACCGAGCCGTGGGTCATCAGCCCGGGATGCTCGATCAGGCTTTCCACCCCGCCGAGGCTTTCGGCCAGCGCGAACAGCCGGCACCGTTCGAGGAAGCGGCGTGCGTCGTCGAGCGTGCCTGCGAGCTCGGCCGAGATCATGCCGCCGAACGCGCGCATCTGCTTCTTGGCGAGCGCGTGCTGGGGGTGGCTCGCGAGCCCCGGGTAGAACACCCGCCGCACCTTGGGATGGCGCTCGAGCCAGGCGGCGATCTTCAGCGCCGAGGCGCAGTGGCGCTGCATGCGCAGCGCCAGCGTCTTGAGGCCGCGCAGCGCCAGGAACGAATTGAACGGGCCCTGGATGGCGCCGACTGCGTTCTGCAGGAATTTGAGGCGGTCGTTCAAATCGGCATTGCCGCCGCCGACCGCCACGCCGCCGACCATGTCCGAATGGCCGTTGAGATATTTCGTGGTCGAATGCACGACCAGATCGAAGCCGTATTCGAGCGGGCGTTGGACATAGGGACTGGCGAAGGTGTTGTCGGCCGCCGTCCAGATGCCGCGCTTCCGCGCGATCGCCGCAACGCGCTCGAGATCGACGAGCTTGAGCAGCGGATTGGTCGGCGTCTCGACCCAGACCAGACGCGTGTTCGGCCGGATCGCGGCTTCCAGCGCGCCGGCGTCGGTGAGGTCGAGATAGCTCGCCTCCAGTCCCATCGAGCGCTTGCGCACGCGCTCGAACAGGCGCCGCGATCCGCCATAGAGGTCATCGACGGCGACGATGTGGGAGCCATGGTCGAGACATTCGAGTGTGGTCGAGATCGCCGCCAGCCCGGAGGCGAAGGCGAAGGCGACGCTGCCGCCTTCCAGATCGGCGATGCAGCGCTCGAATGCCATGCGCGTGGGATTCTTCGTGCGGGCATAATCGTAGCCCTTGTGCACGCCCGGGCTCTGCTGCACGTAGGTGGAGGTGGTGTAGATCGGCATCATGACGGCGCCGGTGGTCGGATCGGGCTCCTGCCCCGCATGCACGCAGCGGGTGGAGAAGTCGAGTTGGTTTTTCTGCGACATTCAGGCCTCGCATTCCGCCGTCATCATCGGCGCAGGCAGACGATCGTGAAACCGCAGAGTCAGCCTGCTTGGAACACCGTGCATGCGTCGCACCCGGGCTGACTGCTGGATCTGCGCCCTCGAAGGCATGACGTTTCCTGGATTCACACCGCAATCCTGAAATGGTTGATGAGGTCGAGACGCGTCGCCACGCCGAGGAAGCGATCGCCGTCCATCACGATGGCGATGTAGTCCTTGCGGAACAGCGGCACCAGGTCGGCGATCGGCGCATCGGCGGAGATCGTCTCGAGCCGTGTCACCATCACCTCCTCGACCGACCGGGCAAAGACCTTGTTCGGATCATCCCCCGCCGTGAGCAGCGCGGCGAGCACGTCGCTCTCGTCGACGAGGCCGACCACCTGCCCACGCTCGTCCATCACCGGCAGCTGCGAGACGTCGGCCGAGCGCATGCGCGCGAACACCGTGCGCAGATTGTCCTGCGGGCGCACTACGACGGCGGTGCCCTCGCTGTAGCGGCTGACGACGACGTCGCGCACGGTGCCGTGTCCGTGCGGATGGATCCAGCCTTCCTGCGCCAGGAACGTGGGATTGAACACTTTGGAGAGATATTTGGCGCCGGAATCGCAGACCAGGCTGACGACCCGCTTCGGCTCCCGCTGCGCGCGGCAATAGCGCAGCGCCGCGGCCAGCAGCGTGCCCGAGGAGGAGCCGGCGAGAACGCCCTCCGCGCGCAGGAGGTCGCGCGCGGAGGCAAAGCTCTCGGCATCGGGAATCGTGAAGGCCTGGGAGACAAGCGTCAGATCGGCATTCGGCGGCACGAAGTCTTCGCCGATGCCTTCGACCGCCCAGCTTCCCGCCGCGGTCATGCGGCCGGTCTCGACGTAGGTCGCGAGCACCGAACCCGCGGGATCGGCGAGAATCATCTCGGTCTTGGGCGACGCCTGCCGCATGAAGCGGCCGATCCCGGTCAAGGTGCCGCCGGAGCCGACGCCGACCACGATGGCGTCCACGTCGCCGTCCATCTGGCGGAGAATTTCCGGACCGGTCGTCGTCTCGTGCGCGCGCGGATTGGCCGGATTGGCGAACTGATTGATGAAGAAGGCGCCGGGCGTGCGCTGGGCGATCGCCTCGGCGAGGTCCTGATAATAATCGGGATGCCCCTTGCCCACGTCCGAGCGGGTGACCACGACCTCGGCGCCCATCGCCTTGGCGTGCAGCACCTTCTCCCGCACCATTTTGTCGGGAACGACGAGCAGGGTGCGGTAACCCTTGCGGCCGCCGACCAACGCAAGACCAAGGCCGGTATTGCCGGCAGTGGCTTCGACGATGGTCCCGCCCGGCTTGAGATCGCCGTCGGCCTCGGCCGCTTCGATCATGGTGCGCGCCGGGCGGTCCTTGAGCGAGCCCGAAGGGTTCGCGCTCTCAAGCTTGAGAAACAGCCGGCAGGGCCCGCAGTCGATGCGCGTGACCTCGATGAGAGGCGTCTCGCCGATGAGATCGAGGACCGTTGCCATTCTGCAGCGCGGGCTAGCGCCCGTTGGGAAAGCCGCCCGCAGCGCCGGGCGGCTCGGGCGAAACCGAAAAGTTGTGATGGCCGTCACAGCGGCGCCCAGCGCGGCGAGCCAGTGTGGCAGGCGCCTGCGATTGAACGGGTCCACTCAGCGTGATGGAGAAGATCATGCGCAAGACCAAGCACACTCCTAATCACGACTACAGCACGAAGGATATGCTCGAGGATACCGATTTGGATGTCGTGACCGGCGGCGCACCCAAACAGCCCATGAAATTTCCGGACATCAAGGGTGAATCGACTGACAGTTATCACAAAGACTGGGTCACTTTACTATGAGCAACCCCATGCGCGAACTCACGAACCAAGCGAACGAACTGACCCCGGACGAACTCGAACTCGTCTCGGGCGGAAAGCCAAGTGCGGCCCCGAAAGAAGCAGCTGCCCCGAAAGAAGCAATTACCCTGAATTACGGGGCCATCCAATGGGCATACACCCCTACAACCTAGCGCATGTTCCGGAAAAGTGGGAACCGGTTTTCCGAACAGAACATGCGCAAAATCGAAAAATCTAGAGTGCATCACGATTCGATCCAATCGGGATGCGCTCTAGGAACGAACAATCGGATTTGAGTGCTGCGGGTCAACAATGCTTTGGCCCCGCCACACGCTCCGACGAGCTTGCGGACGTTTCGACCGCGGGCGAGTTCGTGCCGGGCTACGCGACGCCCTCGGTGTCGCCGCTCGACCTGCCACGCCTCGGCGACAACACCGGGCACGACAGGGCGGCGATGCCAAGGAGGGGTCGGCCGGCGATAGCGAGCGCGGTCATCATCGCCCGCCCCCATCGTAATTACGCTGCCTGCCGAGTCGCCTCCACTTTGAATGGAGATCGCCCGCCGGGATCGACGGCCTCACCGGAAAGCGGTCGCGCGGCAGTTACAAAATTCGCCTGTGGGCCCGACCGCTCTGCCCCGTGGCGCTCGGATGCGGTCCATATTGCAGGTACCACGGGTTCCGCACGCACGAGCCGCCGGTGCCCGGGCCCCCCGTCATCATGCATTGCTCGAAAGAGGTGAAAGCGCAGCTCCTGGCGCCGTCCCGCGAACCTTGGTACTGCACGCACCACGGACGATAGGTTTCGGCGAAGCTCGGGCGTGCATCGAGCGCCGTGAGCAAGCAACAAAGGGCGAGCAAGGCAAACGCGGCGCGGAAAGTCGTCATGGCGGTCTCCCGATAGTGACCCCTCCGACTGCACACGTGTCGGCATTCCACGCCAATTCTGTGCCACACGCAACGGGCAATGCTATCCAGGCTCCGCACGATGACGTGACGTTATTCCGGGGCCTGGGCTTCCCAAGAACTGATCATCGGCAAAGCGGGCAGCGACACTCCGAGGCCAGCCATCCGCTCCGAGCCTCGCTCGACCGCAGGAGGTCCCGCGCCGCCCGAGCGTAGGCCGTGGATGCGATTGCTGTTACCAAGGGGCTTTACCCGATTTGGATAGGACCAAGTCGCTACGAAATTGAGGCGTCAAGCCAGTCAATTAGCGCCCTGTTGACCACCTCGGGCTGCTCCATGGTCGAGAGGTGTCCGCAGTCGGCAACGACGACGAGCCGTGACCCGGCGATGCCTGCGGCGATTTCCTCGGACAGCGACGGCGGGGTCAGCGCGTCGCCGTCGCCGACCAGCACGAGGGTCGGACAACGGATCGACGCCAACCAAGGACGCGCGTCGGCGCGCGCGATGATCGCCCTCTGCTGGCGCAGGAAGGCTTGTGCTCCCGTCTCTTCGGCCATGGCGCGCACGCGCTGCCTGAGTTCGTCGTCACCTTGCCGCGCGGCGTGCACGAACACCGGGAACTGCAGCGCCGGAACCTCGGCGAAGCGCCCGGCTTGGGCGAGCGCGATCTGGGGCCTGCGGCGCTCGGTCTGCTCGGGCGTTTCGGGCCGCGCCGAGGTGTCGAGGAGGGCAAGCTTTTGCACGCGCTCGGGCGCTTGGCGCACGATCGTCAGGGCGATGTAGCCCCCCATCGAGAGCCCCGCGAGCGCGAAGCGTGGCGGCGCGGCGGCGAGGATACGCGCGGCGATCGCCTCCATACGGTCGTCGCGGGTGTGGTCGGCGATCTGGACCGGTCCGAATTGCCAGAGCGCCGGAAGCTGATCGGCGTAAAGCCGCGGGGAGCAGTTCAAGCCGGGGACGAGGACGACGGGCAGAGGCTCGCGCATGGGCAGGCTCCATTCCCGCTGCCAGGCTGAAAAAATCAGGCTTCAACTCGACTTATTGCACTGCAGCAGGATTGACTTTGGGCCGCGAAAGACTATGTTCCGCGCGAGCGGTTCGATCCGTAACATTCGACCGTCCGTCCCCGCGCAACTTTAGTCGTTGTTCCGTCATCCGGCGCGGCTAGGCTCCGGACGGTCCCGACTCGAGGTTTCATGTCCTTTTCCACGCTCGGCTTGTCCGACAAAGTTCTCGCCGCAGTGCAAGCGGCCGGCTACACCACTCCCACGCCCATCCAGGAACAAGCAATACCGCACGTGCTCGCGCGCCGCGACGTGCTCGGCATCGCCCAGACCGGCACCGGCAAGACCGCGGCCTTCACATTGCCGATGCTCACCATGCTCGAGAATGGCCGCGCGCGCGCCAGAATGCCGCGCACTCTCATCCTCGAGCCGACGCGCGAGCTTGCCGCCCAGGTTCAGGAAAGCTTCGAACGATACGGCGCCGGTCAAAAGCTCAACGTGGCGCTGATCATCGGCGGGGTGTCGTTCGACGATCAAGATACCAAACTGACCCGCGGCGTCGACGTTCTCATTGCGACACCCGGCCGCCTGCTCGACCATTTCGAGCGCGGACGGCTCCTCCTGACCGGCGTGGAGCTGCTCGTGATCGACGAGGCCGACCGCATGCTCGACATGGGCTTCATCCCTGACATCGAGCGCATTTGCAAGCTCGTGCCCTTCACGCGTCAGACGCTGTTCTTCACTGCCACCATGCCGCCGGAGATCCGGCGCATCACCGAGCAGTTCCTGCACAATCCGGTGAAGGTGGAGGTCTCGCGCCCGGCGACCACGGTCGCCACCACCACCCAACTGCTGGTGAAGACCGGCCGCGAACCGTCCGACAAGCGCGATACGCTGCGCCGCCTCATCCGCTCGGCCGAAGGTTTGACCAATGCGATCATCTTCTGCAATCGCAAACGCGAGGTCGCAGCGCTGCATCGTTCGCTGGTGCGCCACGGCTTTTCCGCGATTGCGCTGCACGGCGACATGGACCAGTCGGCACGCACGGCCGCGCTCGATCAGTTCCGCAAGAACGAAGTGACCTTGCTCGTCGCTTCCGACGTCGCCGCGCGCGGGCTCGATATTCCCGCGGTGAGCCACATCTTCAACTTCGACGTTCCGCACCATCCCGACGATTACGTCCACCGCATCGGCCGCACCGGCCGCGCCGGAAGGAGCGGCACCGCCATTACCGTGGTAGCGCCCTCCGACCAGAAGAGCGTCGCCGCGATCGAGAAGCTCATCGGCCAGACCATTCCCTGGATGGGCGGTGAGCCGCGCGCAGCCGCCGACGAGGGGCGCACGGAGCCGGGTGAATACCGCAACGGCCGACAGCGCGATGGCGAGCGCCGCAACGGCGAGCAACGCGGCGGCGAGCACCGCGAAGGCGGCGGTCGCCGGCACGGACGCGGATCGCCGCCCCGGCGCGACAGCGTTCCGGCCTCCGTTGCCCGTCTCGATGAGGCGCGGCCACGTCGTGCGTCCAAGCCGGCGCCCCAAGCCGCCGATGCCGACGACGGCGCCAGCGGGCATTTGCCGGCTTTCCTGCTGCGACCGGTGCGCGTCAAGGCCTGAGGCGCGACTTTCGTCTCTTGCCGGCCTTGGCTGATCTTTCCGTCCCGCTTCGACCGGCCGCCGCAAGCGCATCGCGCGCCCAGGCGGCGAGCTCGTCGGGATCGTCATAGAGCCGGTCCGGCATGCGCCGATACGACATGATCCCGCGCCGGCCCGCCTTGGTCGCATAGCTGAAAGGCTCGAGCTGCTCGCGCTCGAAGGCGGCTGCGCTGTGCTCATCCGCCTTGAGGTAGATGACGCCGCCGGAAACCAGCGCAAACATCAGACCATCGGCGTAGATGCCGGCGCCGCCGAACAGGCGGCGCACCTCAACCGGGCCGAAAGCGGAAAACAATTCGCGAATGTCGTCGGGAGCCACGGCCGTGGCCTCGCCGCGGGTGCGACCTAATGCGCGTCGGCCGCGGGCTTGAGCTCGACCGATTCGCCGCAGCCGCAGGCGGAAGTCTGGTTCGGATTGTTGAACACGAATTGCGCGGAGAGCTTCTCGGTCTTGTAATCCATTTCGGTGCCGATCAGGAACAGCACGGCCTTGGGATCGATCAGGACGCGCACGCCCTTGTCCTCGACCACCTCGTCCGCCGCCTCGACCCGTTCGGCATATTCCATGGTGTAAGCCATGCCGGCGCAACCGCCGTTCTTGACGCCGACGCGCACGCCGACGATCGGCTGGGCCGCGTTCGCCATGACGTATTTGATGCGCTCGGCGGCGGCGTCGGTAAGACGGATCGCCTGCAGTCTGGGCCGGGGTGTGGCCATTTCGGGTCTCTCCTCTCGCCGGGTTCAAGGCCCGGCAGCGGAATCCTCTACGCCCTTAAAATAACAACGAATTTGGTCTTGTGAAGGCCAAGTGCGGGCACGCGAAGAAGCATTGCATCAATTCCAGTCGTTTCCGGCGCTAATAGATCGCCCAAAGGCCCGGCGTTGCCAGTTCCAGGAGGTGGCCGTCGGGGTCGCGGAAATAGATGCTGTGGCCGCCGCGCGACCAGTCGGTATGGCCTTCGATGGCGATGCCTTGGTCGCGGAGCCTTTGTTCCCACTGCGGCAACGCATCGAGCGCGACCGCGAACGCCATGTGCAGCGGTCCGTGGCCGTCGTGCGGAGGAATGGTGCCGCCGGGCATGCGCACCGTCTCGAGCGTGGCGCCGCGGCGAAACAGCAGGAGCACGCTGTGGCCGCCGACGTCATAGGCGCGAAAGCGCGCGTCGCTGGTCAATGCGGACAACCCCAGCACCCGCTCGTAGAAGTTCGCCGCACGGTCGAGGTCATCGACATAGAGAGAGGTTTCGATGACGCGGTCGAGCTTCACGCCTCACCACATGTTGAGCACGGCGCGGGCCTCGTCCGACATCCGGCTCGGGTCCCACGGCGGAATCCCACACGATCTCGACCTTGACCGCGCCGACGCCGGGAACGCTGGCGACCGCGTTCTCCACCATGGTCGGCAGCTCCTGCGCCGAAGGACAATTGGGGGTGGTGAGCGTCATGTCGATCGCCACCGCGCGGTCGTCGGCAATATCGATCTTGTAGATCAGGCCGAGCTCGTAGATGTCGGAAGGGATTTCCGGGTCGTAGACGGTCTTGAGCGCCGCAATGATCCCGTCGGTCAGGCGCGCCAGCTCATCCTCCGGCAGCGTGGCAGGCGTCGCGGGCTCGGTGCTGGGCGCGAGCGGAGCCTCGGCCGATGCGGCCGCGGCCTCCGGGGGGAACTTGGGATCATCAGTCATGCAAAGAATCCCTGTGCCTTGATCAGGGCTTGCGCAAGACCGTCCACCTCCGCGCGGGTATTGTAAAGGCCGAACGAGGCCCGGCAGGTGGCGCTCACCCCGAAGCGGGCCAACAGCGGCATCACGCAATGGGTGCCGGCCCGCACCGCGACGCCCGCGCGGTCGATGATGGTGGCGACATCGTGGGGATGCGCGCCCTTGATCTCGAAGGAGACGATCGGGCCCTTGGTCTTGCTGGCGCCGAAGATGCGCAGCGAATTGATTTCGCGCAGCCGTTCGTGGGCATAATCGAGGAGGCCGGTCTCGTGCGCCCTGATCCGCGCCTTGCCCACGGAGTTGACGTAATCGATGGCGGCGCCGAGCCCGATCGCCTGCACGATCGGCGGCGTGCCGGCTTCGAATTTGTGCGGGGGCTCGCCGTAGCTGATGCGATCCTCGAACACTTCGCGGATCATCTCGCCGCCGCCGTTGAACGGCGGCATGGCCTCGAGGTGTTCGTACCTGCCGTAGAGAACGCCGATGCCTGTCGGTCCGTAGAGCTTGTGACCGGTGACGGCGTAGAAGTCGCAGCCGATGTCCTGCACGTCGATGTCGACGTGGACGGCGGCCTGGGCGCCGTCCAGCAGCACCGGAATGCCGTGCGCATGGGCGCGGCGCACCACCTCTTTCACCGGCACCAGGGTGCCGAGCATGTTCGACATATGGGTGATCGCGACCATCTTGGTGCGCGGCGAAAGCAGCTTCTCGAACTCCTCGACGAGGAAATTGCCGTCGTCATCGACCGGCGCCCACTTGATGACCGCGCCCTGGCGTTCGCGCAGGAAATGCCACGGCACGATGTTGGAATGGTGCTCCATGATCGAGAGCACGATCTCATCGCCGGCCTTGATGCGCTCGCGGCCGAAGGTGTAGGCGACCAGGTTGATGGCCTCGGTGGCGTTGCGGGTGAAGATGATCTCTTCCTTGCGGGCCGCGTTGAGGAAGGCGCGCACCTTCTCGCGCGCATCCTCGTAGGCTTCGGTCGCGGCATTGGCGAGGTAGTGCAGCCCGCGATGCACGTTGGCGTATTCCGCGGTATAGGCGCGCTGGAGCCGCTCCAGCACCGCCGTCGGCTTCTGCGCCGAGGCGGCGTTGTCGAGATAGACGAGCGGCTTGCCGTAGACCTGCATGGCGAGTGCGGGAAAATCCTCGCGGATGCGGGTGACGTCATAGGCGCCGTTGGTCACCGCCGGGTGCATGTTCAGCTCGCGATTCTCTCTCCTTCGTCATGCGCGGGCTTGACCCGCGCATCCATCGTCTTGCGAACAAGATGGATCGCCGGGTCAAGCCCGGCGATGACGCCGTGAAAGTCTACTGGCCAGGACATCTCGTCATCCTCGCGCCTCGAGCCAGGCGACGACCTGATCCATCAGCGCGTCGCGCAGCCCTGCGTGCTCGATTCCCTCGACCGCCTCGCCGACGAAGGCCTGGATCAGCAGCGCCTCGGCCTCCTTTGCCGGAATGCCGCGCGCCCTGAGATAGAACAGCAGGTCCTCGTCGAGATCGCCGGAGGTGGCGCCGTGCCCGCATTGCACGTCGTCGGCGAAAATTTCGAGCTCGGGCTTGTTATCGGCCTCGGCGGTGTCCGACAGCAGTAGCGCGTGCGTCGCCATCTTCGCGTCGGTCTTTTGCGCGCGCGGCCGCACGATGATCTTGCCCTGGAAGACGCTGCGGCCCTCCTCGTCGAGCACCGATTTGAACACTTCACGGCTGGTGCAGTCGGCCACTGCATGGTCGGCGACCAATGTGGTGTCGGCGTGCTGGCGGCCCCTGAGCAAGGTCGCACCGCGGATGCCGGCGATCGTGCCTTCGCCGCTGAAACGCACGAACATCTGGTTGCGCGCCACCGTAGCGCCGGTCGTGAACAGGAATTCGTTGAACCGGGCGTGCGCGCCGATCGCGGCCATCAGGGTGGAGACATGCAGGGCGCCGGCGCCCTCCCCGGTGATCTTGACGTGATCGACATGCGCCCCGTCGCCGGCCTCGAGCTCGAGCACCGTGTTCACCTGGTGCTCGCAGCCGGCCGAACCGACATGGCTTTCGACCAGCATCGCGCGTGCGCCTTTCTCGATCACGACAAGAGAGCGCACGAATACGGCGGCGGGCTCGCCGCCCGCATTCACGAAGACGAGATGGATCGGCCGCGCCAGCGCTGCGTCGGCCGCGACGTGGATCACCACGCCGTCGCCCATGAAGGCGGTGTTGAGCGCGACCGCGACGTCGTCGGTCGGCACCACCTTGCCCAGATGCGCAACGAGCTGCGGGTCGCCGGCCGCCAGCATCTCCGCCATCGAGCGGACGGTGAGGCCCGCATCGAGTTCGGCAAGGTCGGAAAGTTCCGGCACGAAAGCGCCGTCCACGAATACGATGCGCCGCGCCTCGATCAGCATGGCGCCGGCGCCGCCGGCGCGCGCCTTGGCGGCGGCGTCGGGTACGCCTGCGAGCGGCTTGGCGTCGCGCATGAGAGCGCGCAGGTCGGTATATTTCCACTCCTCGACCCGCCGGTGCGGCAGACCTTCGGTCTCGAAGCGCCGGAAAGCCTCCTCGCGCAGCGCGGCGACCGCCGCTGCGCCCGGAAGCGCGCGCTTCGCCATGGCGAAGCTCGCCGCCAGCGCGGTCTCGGCCGCAGTCTTGATCGGGCGGACCTCGACGTTCATCGCCGGTCATCCTTTTCCGTCATTCCGGCGGAGCGAGCGAGCTGCAATCCATATCCACTGACGGCGACCATGGATTCCGGCTCTCGCGGCCTTCAGCCGCTCGCCCGCAATGACAAAGCAAGTGACCATCACGCCGCCTCGTCTTGGTACTGCGCATAACCGGTGGCCTCGAGCTCGAACGCCAGCTCCTTGCCCCCGGTCTTCACGATGCGGCCCTTCGAGAGCACATGCACCACGTCTGGCACGATGTAATCGAGCAGGCGCTGATAATGCGTGATCACCACGAATGCGCGCTCGGGCGAACGCAGCCGGTTGACCCCCTCGGACACGACCTTGAGTGCGTCGATGTCGAGGCCGGAATCGGTTTCGTCGAGCACGCAGAGCCGCGGCTCCAGCAGTGCCATCTGCAGGATCTCGTTGCGCTTCTTCTCGCCGCCGGAGAAGCCGACATTGACGCCGCGGCGCAGCATGTCCTTGTCGATGCCGAGCTTGCCCGCCGCCTCGTTCACCCGCTTGACGAACGCGGGTACCAGGAGCTCGGGCTCGCCCCGCTTCTTGCGTTGCGCGTTGAGCGCCGTGCGCAGGAAGGTCATGGTGGCGACGCCGGGGATTTCGAGTGGATATTGAAAGGCGAGAAAGAGACCTTTGGCGGCACGCTCATCGGGCGCAAGGGCGAGAATGTCCTCGCCGTCGAGCAGGACCTCGCCCTGCGTGACGACGTAATCCGCCTTGCCGGCGAGCACGTGCGCGAGCGTCGACTTGCCGGAGCCGTTCGGCCCCATGATGGCGTGTACGCTGCCCTTCCCCACGGAGAGCTCGAGCCCGTTGAGGATTTGCTTGCCGTCGACTTCGACGTGCAGGTTCTTCACTTCCAACAGATGCATTCGGACGAATTCCTTGCCATGATCTTGGTCCCGAGGAGCCGCCGAGGGCGACGTCTCGAAGGACGAGTGCACCGAGTTTGACCTTCGCCGCCATCCGTCCGAGAGCGTCCCGCGGCGGGCCCCTGGGGATGAAGGCTGTGCGTCTTAGCCCACGCTGCCCTCCAGGCTGATCGAGATCAGCTTCTGCGCCTCGACGGCGAATTCCATGGGAAGCTGCTGCAGCACGTCCTTGACGAAGCCGTTGACCACCAGCGCCACCGCATCCTCCGCCGAGAGCCCGCGCTGGCGGCAGTAGAACAGCGTGTCCTCGGAGATTTTCGAGGTGGTGGCCTCGTGCTCGAACACGGCGGAGGAATTCTTCGCCTCGATGTAGGGCACGGTATGGGCGCCGCACTTGTCGCCGATGAGGAGCGAATCGCAATTGGTGAAATTGCGCGCGCCGCTTGCCCTGCGGTGGGCCGTCACCAGGCCGCGATAAGTGTTGTTGGAACGGCCCGCCGCGATGCCCTTGGAGATGATCCGGCTCGTCGTGTTCTTGCCGAGATGCAGCATCTTGGTTCCGGAATCGACCTGCTGGTGACCGTTGGAGATGGCGATGGAATAGAATTCGCCGCGGGAATTGTCGCCGCGCAGGATGCAGCTCGGATATTTCCAGGTGATGGCCGAGCCGGTCTCGAGCTGGGTCCAGGAAATCTTCGCGTTCTTGCCGCGGCAATCGCCGCGCTTGGTGACGAAATTGTAGACGCCGCCGCGGCCGTTGGCGTCGCCCGGATACCAGTTCTGGATGGTCGAATACTTGATCTCGGCGTCGTCGAGCGCGATCAGCTCGACCACGGCGGCGTGGAGCTGGTTCTCGTCGCGCATCGGCGCGGTGCAGCCTTCGAGGTAGCTCACATAGGCGCCCTTGTCGGCGATGATGAGCGTGCGTTCGAATTGGCCGGTGTTGCGCTCGTTGATGCGGAAGTAGGTCGAGAGCTCCATCGGGCAGCGCACGCCCGGCGGCACGTAGACGAAGGAGCCGTCGGAGAATACCGCCGAGTTGAGCGTGGCGAAGAAATTGTCGGAAACCGGCACCACGGTGCCGAGGTATTTCTTCACCAGGTCGGGATGCTTCTGCAGCGCCTCGGAGATCGGGCAGAAGATCACGCCGGCCTTGGCCAGCTCGGCCTGGAAAGTGGTCGCGACCGACACCGAATCGAACACCGCGTCGACCGCTACCCGGCCGTAGCCGTTGCCGCCCGCCTCCTCGCTCTCATCCTCGCCCTTTTGGATGCCCAGCAGCGCTTCCCGCTCGCGCAGCGGAATACCGAGCTTCTCATAGGTCGCAAGGATCTCGGGATCGATCTCGTCGAGCGACTTCGGGCCATCCTTCTTCTTGGGAGCGGAATAGTAATAGAGGTCCTGATAATCGATGGGGCCGTAGCTCACCCGCGCCCACAGCGGCTCGCGCATGGTGAGCCAGCGCCGATAGGCGTCGAGCCGCCAGGCCAGCATCCACTCGGGCTCACTCTTCTTGGCTGAAATGAAGCGGACAATGTCCTCGGACAGGCCCTTGGGAGCCTTGTCGGACTCGATGTCCGTGACGAACCCATACTTGTATTGATCCACGTCGAGACGGCGGACGCGCTCGACGGTCTCTTGTACGGCCGGCATTCTTCCCTCCGCTGCGGTTTCAAGGACCGCGGGTTGGATCAGTCGGTTATGGTGATGTTCTGGCCTGCCTTCACCCTCGCTGTTGCTTCAGGCGGCGATGCCTTGTGACTTAAGTAATGCTCCCGATACCTTAATCCAAGCTTGGATCAGGCGATCAATGTCGGATTCGGTGGTGGTCGGGCCGAGGCTCACGCGCACGGCGGCGCGCGCAAGCAGCGGCGGAACTCCCATGGCGGCCAGCACGTGCGAGGGCTGGACCTTGCCGGAGGAACAGGCCGCGCCCGACGACACCGCCACCCCTTCGAGATCGAAGGCGATGACGGCGGTCTCCGCCTTCATGCCGGGCGCCGCAAACAGCGTGGTGTTGGGCAGCCGCTCGGCCCCGGCTCCGAAAATGACGATCCCCGGGGACGCGGCCTTGAGACCGGCTTCGAGCCGGTCGCGAAGCGCCGCCATATGGGCGCGGTCGGCGGCAAGCTCGCGGAGGGCCGCGGCTGCCGCGGCGCCGAAACCGGCAATGCCGGCCACGTTCTCCGTCCCCGCCCGTGCGCCGCGCTCCTGACCGCCGCCCCTTATAAGCGGAGGGGGGAGCGGCAGCCTCGGATCACGCCGGATCAGCGCGCCGACGCCTTTGGGGGCGCCCATCTTGTGTCCCGAAACGGTCATAAGATCGGCGCCGAGCGCTTTGATATCACACGGAATTCGACCCGCGGCCTGGACCGCGTCGACGTGCAGGATCCCGCCCGCTTCATGTATCAGGCGAGCTGCTTGAGCAACCGGTTGAACAACCCCGGTCTCATTGTTGGCGAGCATGAGCGAAACGAGAACCCGGCCCCGCAGCGGCGCGAGCCGACGTTCGAGCGCGGAAAGGTCGATCTGCCCGCTCCCGGTCACCGGCAGCGTCTCGGCGGCCCCGCCGGGAAAACAGCCACCGGCGAGCACCGAGGGATGTTCGATGGCGGAAACCAGAAGTTTTTCGCGCTCCGTCCCGTCCCGTCCGGTCGTGGGCGTGAGCGCCAGCGTATTGGCTTCCGTGCCGCCCGAGGTGAACACCACGTTGCGCGGCTCGGCTCCCACCAGCGCCGCCACCATCTCCCGCGCTTCCTCGATCAGGCGGCGTGCAGCCCTGCCCTCGGCATGGACCGAGGACGGGTTCCCGGCCGCATCGAGCGCCGCAAGCACCGCGGCATAAGCCTGCGGCCGCAGGGGAGCGGTCGCGTTCCAATCGAGATAGATCCTATCGGTCATGGCTTTGGCACGGGGTCCGGCACTCTTGTACTCAATGCCGAGGGGACGTCCAACATCCTTCGAAACACTTGCTTTTTGCCCCCGCCCCCGTGCTAGAAAACGCCCGCCTGCGACCGCCGCTGCCGTCGGCCGCGCTGCTGCCAAATCTGGAATGGTTCCAAATACTTACGTGCGCTCGCCGCCGCCGTCAAGCGCGCTGTGACGGGAGGCGCGGCCGCCAGCTAGGCACGAGTTACGGACAAAGCCCGCCAAGCGAGGTTGGAAAATTTCATGCCTGAGGTCATCTTCACCGGCGCCGCCGGACGTATCGAGGGGCGGTATCACCCGGCCCGGCAAAAGAACGCTCCGATTGGAATCGTGCTTCATCCCCACCCGCAATTCGGGGGCACGATGAACCATCAAATCATCTATCAGCTCTATTATGCCTTCGTGCACCGGAACTTTTCCGTGCTGCGCTTCAACTTCCGCGGGGTCGGCCGCAGCCAGGGCTCATTCGACCACGGGCAAGGGGAATTGTCGGACGCGGCTTCGGCGCTCGATTGGGCGCAGTCGATCAATCCGGAGGCCAGGAGCTGCTGGATCGCGGGCTTCTCGTTCGGCGCCTGGATCGGCATGCAGCTGCTCATGCGCCGGCCTGAAATCGAGGGCTTCATCTCGATTGCGCCACCCGCCAACCTCTACGATTTTTCGTTTCTCGCCCCCTGCCCGTCGTCGGGCATGATCGTTCACGGCGACAAGGACGCCGTGGTGCCGCACAAGGACGTCACCAGCCTCGTCGACAAGCTCAAGACCCAGAAGGGCATCGTCATCGAGCAGAAGGTGATCCCGGGCGCCAACCATTTCTTCGACGGCAAGGTCGAGCCGCTGATGCAGGCGATCAGCGCCTATCTCGACAAGCGTCTCAAGATCGAGCGCAAGCCGAGCGCCGCCTAGTACCCCGAATCCGAAGTTCGCATCGTAACGTACCGTGAGCGCTGGCGAACTTCGGAATCGGACCACTGGAGCCGCATCCCGATTGGATCGAATCGTGATGCGCTCTAGATTTTTCGATTTTGCGCATGTTCTGTTCGGAAAACCGGTTCCCACTTTTCCGGAACATGCGCTAGTCGGCGCCCCCCGCCGCATACGGCGATGGCGCGAAGGATGTCATTGCTCGCACTCCTTGTTGTCGTTCTCATCGTCCTGGCCGCCGGTTACGGCGCGCTGCATTACATGACGGCAGTGCCCGGCAAGCCCCATCGCGGGGCGCTGCCGCCGCTCACGGCGGAGGAGACGGCGCTGGCGCAGGCGCTCCGGCGGCACATCGCGACCATCGCCGCACGCGAGCACAACGTGGTGCACTACGCCCAGCTCGAGGCCGTCGCCCGCTACATCGAGGCGATGCTCGCCTCCTTCGGATATGCCGTCGGGCGGCAGGAATTTTCGGCCGATGGCAAGCCGGTGCGCAACATCGACGCCATGATCGAGCCGGCCGGAACGTCCGATCCGGAGGTGATCGTGATCGGGGCCCACTACGACAGTGCGCGCGGCACGCCCGGCGCCAACGACAATGCGAGCGGCAGCGCCGCGGTCATCGAACTCGCGCGGCTGCTGCGCGATGCGGGCGCCGCGGGCGGCAAGCGCATCCGTTTTGCGCTCTTCGTCAACGAGGAGCCGCCGTATTTCGGGACGGAGGCCATGGGGAGCCTCAACTACGCGCGCGCCCTCGCCCGACGCGGGGAGCGGGTCGTGGCGATGTATTCGCTCGAGACCATCGGGTTTTACTCGAGTGCGCCGGGAAGCCAGCTTTATCCTGCACCGTTCGGCTTTCTGTTTCCCGATCGCGGCGACTTCGTCGCGTTCGTCGGTCTCCTGGGCTCGCGTGCGCTGTTGCAGAAGACGATGCGTTCATTCCGCTCGCACACCCGCTTCCCGACAATCGGCGGCGTCGCACCAAGCTTCGTGCCGGGCATCGCCTGGTCCGACCACTGGGCATTCGCGGCGCAAGGCTATCAGGCCCTGATGGTCACCGACACCGCGCCGTTTCGTTATCCTCACTACCACCGCCCGAGCGATACGCCGGACAAGGTCGACGCCGACAATCTGGCGCGGGTGGTGAAAGGCATGGAGCGCGTCATCCGCGATCTCATACGAGCGTGATGCCGGGATCGGACGCCGCAAAAGCCATCCGCCGCATCACCGCGCGAGGACACCGCCGATCATCGGCTGTGGCACTCCGGTCGTCGTGGGAAACGTGAGCGGAAGCCCCCGGAGCGTTCGCACGGCAAGATAGGCAAAGGCCTGCGCCTCGAGCGCCTCGGCCGACCATCCGACGGCGCCAGCGGTCTCGATGCCGGCGGGAGCCAGCCGCGCGGCCAGCATCCGCATCAAGGTCGGATTGCGCGTGCCGCCGCCGGCAACGATCCAACCGGCCGGTGGCCGCGGCAGAACCGCGGTGGCGCGAGCGACCGCCGCCGCCGTGATCGCGGTGAGGGTCGCGGCGCCATCCTCGGTGCTCTTGTCCGCCAGTCGTGCTTCCTCCGCCACCCACTGGCGGAAGGCGTTCCGATCGAGCGACTTGGGCGGCGGCTTGGCGAAAAAGGGATGCGCCAGCACGCGCGCGACCGCGGTCTCGTCGACTCGGCCCACCGCCGCGGCACGTCCCTGGTCATCCTGCGGCTGCCCGGTGCGCAGGCGGACGAAATCGTCGATCAACGCATTGCCCGGCCCGGTATCGAAGGCAATGAGGTCGGCTTTGCCATCGACGATGGTCACGTTGGCCACGCCGCCGAGATTGAGCACCGCGACCGGATGCGCGCGCTTGAGCTTGTGCACCATGGCGCGATGAAACACCGGCACCACCGGCGCGCCCTGGCCGCCGGCGGCCACATCGGCGGCACGAAAGTCGTAGACCACGGGAATGCCGAGCCTGCGGGCGAGCACCGGCCCATTGCCGAGCTGGATGGTGAGCCGGCGGTCGGGCCGGTGCAGCACGGTCTGGCCATGGAAGCCCACCACCGCCACCGCGCCCGGCACCATTGCGTTTGCGGCCAGGAAGGCTTCGACCGCCTCGGCGTGCATGTCGGTCACCAGCTCTTCCGCCTCGGCAAGAATTTTCGGCCGCGCGCTACGGTCCGTGAGAGTGGCGGCGGCCGCGATGGCGCGCCGCAGCAGGTCCCTTTCCGGGTCGCTGTAGGGCCGGTAGCCGGTCGGACCAAGGCGGCTGATCTCTTCGCCGTCGGTATCGATCAGCGCCACGTCCGCCCCGTCGTAGGAAGTGCCGCTCATCAGGCCGATGGCAGTCACGCGCGGCATGAAACGTCCTCGGTTTAAATCCAACGCCGGACCTGTTACACCACCGCCCCCAAAGAGGCGACAAGAACAGGCGAGACGGCATGAGCGCCTACAAGTCCGATTTCCTGCAGGTTCTCGCCAGCCGAGGCTTTATTCATCAGCTTTCGGATGCCGAGGGCCTCGATGCCAAGGCGGCGGCGGGTCCGATCACCGCCTATGTCGGCTTCGATGCCACCGCACCCAGCCTCCATATCGGCAATCTGCTGACGATCATGATGTTGCGCTGGCTGCAGAAGACCGGTCATCGTCCGATCGCGCTGATGGGCGGCGGCACCAGCAAGATAGGCGATCCTTCGGGCAAGGATACCAGCCGCACGCTGCTGACCGCCGACCAGATCGACGCCAATATCGCCTCGATCCGCGCGGTGTTTTCGCGCTTGCTCGATTTCGACGCCGGCGCGGTGATGGCGAACAATGCCGATTGGCTCGACCAGCTTCATTATATCCCCTTCCTGCGCGACGTCGGGCGCCACTTCACCATCAACAAGATGCTGACATTCGATTCGGTGAAGCTTCGCCTCGACCGCGAGCAGCCGCTGACCTTTCTCGAATTCAACTACATGATCCTGCAGGCCTACGATTTCGTGGAACTCCACAGGCGCCACGGCTGCATTCTGCAGATGGGCGGATCGGACCAGTGGGGAAATATCGTCAACGGCATCGACCTCGGCCGCCGCCTGCTCAACGCCGAGCTGTTCGCACTGACCACGCCGCTCCTGACGACCTCCTCGGGCGCCAAGATGGGCAAGACCGAGACCGGGGCGGTTTGGCTCAACGCCGACATGACGAGTCCCGTATGACTATTGGCAGTTCTGGCGCAATTGCGAGGACGGCGACGTCGGCCGCCTGCTCAAGCTGTTCACCGAGTTACCGCTCGACGAGATCGCACGCCTCGCCTTGCTGAAGGGGCAGGAGCTGAACGAAGCCAAGAAGATTCTGGCAACCGAGGCGACCGCCCTGTCGCACGGCCGCACGCTGGCCGACCAGGCTGCCGAAACCGCGCGCCGCACCTTCGAGGAAGGAGCGCTCGCCGAATCGCTGCCGACGATTGAAATCCCGCGCGCCAAACTCGAGGCCGGTCTCGGCGTGCTCGCCGCCTGCGTGGACGTTGGCTTTGCGTCGTCGAACGGTGAAGCGCGCAGGCACATCAGGGGCGGCGGGCTCAAGGTCAACGACGTCACGGTCACCGACGAGAAGCTGGCGCTCACGCCGCGCGACCTCACGCCGGAAGGCGTCATCAAGCTCTCGCTCGGCAGGAAGCGGCACGTATTGCTGAAGCCGGTATGAGTGGGAGGGTGGAGAACGGACGACAGACGCAGAACGCCAATCCCCTGTCCTCCGTCTACCGGTTGGGCTCGGCGTAGCTCTGCGGCGCCATCGCGGCGTTGCCGCTCGGGAACTCGAAGAACTTGCGCAGCAAGCCGGGCGCCACCGCGGAAATCGGATTGACGCGCAGCACCGGCGCACCCGGCGGCCCGACCACTTCATAGGTCAGGCCGAGCAGGCCCTCGTCGCTGCCGCCGAGAAACAGCCCCACGATGGGAATCTGGCCGAACATGTTGTTGAGGCCATAGAGCGGGACGAAGGTGCCGCGCATGCGCACGTCGTCGCGATGGTAGTCGATGTAGCCATCGACCGTGGCGCCGATCGTGGGCCCTTTCACGAGCCCGTCGCGGACGGTGAACCGCCCGAGCGAACGGGTGAAGTCGACCCGCAGGCGCGAGAACTCCACGCCCGGCGACGGCCCGCCGGGTTGTTGCGGGGCGGCCGCGACGCGATCGAGCGCCGCTTCTCCCCGCACCACGAAGTCGCGGATGTTGAGGATACCTTCCTGCGGCGCCAGATCGGTGCTTTGCGGATCGAGCGCCACCCACATCTCGCCGCCGACGATCTTGGGGTAGATGTCGTTGAAGCGGAAGAACGCGCCGGCGTCCTTGGTCTCGATGAAAATGACCTGGCGTCCGTTGTTGCCGCGTCCGCGCACGTCGCCGACGAGCGGCGTATCGCGCCCCAGTTTGGCGTTCAGCGCCAGGCTGGTGATGACGCCGCCGCGCCGCGACGCCCGCAGATCGAGACCGCGCAAGGTCTCGCCGTGGAAGCCGACGACGGTGCCGATCTTGACATCGAGATCGACGTCCTTGTCGTGCTTTTGCTTGCTGCTGGCGGGGCCGGTCAGGGTCGATTTGACAAAGGTGCGTCCGTCATAGACGTCGCCGCGCACGGTCACGCGCAGCGTGCCGTCGGAACCGCGCTCCGCCTTGAGCGTGGTCCTGTCCCCGTCCGAAAGGCCGAAGACGGGAAAATTCGCCGACAGGACTTCACCGGAGGAATCGACCTCGACCATGCCTTTGACCGAAACCCCGGACGCGTCGACGACCAGATCCTCGAACCGGCTCCCCGTGGGCTTGCTCACGAGCGTGAAGGTTGCGCGACCAGCCCGGCCCGGGGCCTTCGACCATCCCGGGAGCAGATTGTCGACCTTGGCCTGGGTCAGATCGGCCTCGATCGCAAAGCGGCTGTCGCCCTCTTGGGCCGGCACGCGTCCGTTGAGCTTGACCGGCACCGGCCCGGTGAGAAAGCCGCTGAGATCGAAACCGAGCTTGCTGCGCGCGTTCTCGTCGAGCGTGGCCTGGATGCGGACGTCGGCATCGCCGTCGCGCGGCTTGCGGTAGTCGAGCGCGGCCGGAACGCCGTTGAGCTTGACGTCGCCCCTGATCCAATGGCCTTGGTTGTTGGCACTCACCTTGAGCATCGCCGCCTCGACCTTCTGGCCCATGACCATGTGTTCGGCGGCGAAATTCGCGATGTCGAGATTGATCATGTAGATCGAAGATCCGGGCGCCAGATCCTCCTTGAGCGGCAGCGCGAGCGCCACCTGCGCGGTCAGCGTTCCGCGACTGGTCGCCGGGTCCAGCGGTGCGCCCGAATATTCGCGCAGCCGCTCCAGCCCCAGCAGTTCGGCCGCGGCCGGCACCGAGCCGTCGAGGCGGAAGCGGGCCTTGGCCGGCGGCGACTTCGGGAAAGTGTCGGGGACCTCGAACACGCCGTTGGTGATCGAGAGCTTGCGGCCGGGGGATATCTCCACATTGCCACGGCCGAGATTGATGGTCGCGGTGCGGCCGGAGATGCGCACGTTGACGTCGGCGTCGCGGATTGCCGGCAGGCCTTCGACCGGCCGGATCTCGGCGCCGTGGCCGACGATCTGGACCAGCAGGCCGTCGTCGGGTACGGGCGGTCCGCTCGACTTGAGGGTCGACCACGGGGCGTTGGTCGAGATGTCGAGCCGTTCGACGGTGCCGGCCTGAACGTGCTCTTCGACCCAAGCGCGCACCTTCGGCGCGGTCGTGACCGGCCAGAGCCGCTTCATGGCCGCAACCGACATGCGGGTGCTGGCAATTCCCAGCGCCAGCCGGGGATCGTCGCCCGAAAAATCGAGGCTGCCGGTGAGCGCGACGCCAATATCCGAGTTGCCCAACTCGCTGGGCTCGAGATCGATGCGCTGCTTGTCGGGGTCGATCCGCAACCGCAGCAGGACGCGGTTGAGGACGAGCGGGTCAGGATCGACCGGCGCCGCCGAGGCCAGCATGACGGTGCCACCGGAAACTTGCAGCCCCCAAACATTGCTGCCTTCGTGCGGCGCGTCGAATTGCGCGAACAGGGTGATGCGATTGCCGCCGGACAGCACCTGGAACGGCATCACCAGCGCTTGGCGCGTGGCATCCCAATCCAGGCTGATTTCGGCGCGATCGATCGGAATTCGTACCAGCGGATCGTCGAGATCGACGATCACCCCCTTCTCCACCAGGATCCGGCCGTCGAGCGTATGCGGCATGCCGTCGGGTCCGATATCGGCACGGATGCGCCCCGACAGCGCGAGATCGGGCTCGTAGAGGCCTTCGCCCAATCGCATGGCGAGCAGCACGTCCTTGGCAGAGACCTTCTGCGTCTCGACATCGATCACGCGGTGCCCCTGCGGGCCCGGCGTCATGGCCGCGCGCATCTGCCAGGGCCGCTCGACGCTTTCTGAACCCAGCGTGATGGCGATGCCGCCGTCCTTGGGCCGCGTCACGCTCAAATCGATGTTG
The DNA here is from genome assembly GCA_963821505.1 of uncultured Alphaproteobacteria bacterium. Classification (GTDB taxonomy): domain Bacteria; phylum Pseudomonadota; class Alphaproteobacteria; order Rhizobiales; family Xanthobacteraceae; genus VAZQ01. Next base: position 6,964 of record CAWGEH010000018.1, on the reverse strand, counting down.
GTGAACGTCCACTGCTTGCCGTTGCGCTGGTCGTCGACGGTGAGATTGCCGCCTTTGAGACCGATCTCGGTAAGGTCGCGGCCGTCCAGACCGGCCGCGTCGAGACTTTCGATCCAGGCGAGCAGCGCGGCAAGGTCGGGAACGCCGTTGCCGACGGGCAAGGCCGCAGCGGCGGGCGCGGAGGCTGGGGCGACGGCTGCGCCGGCAGCGGCTTGCTCGACCCTTGCCGCCGCCCGCAGGGCTTGCGCCGCGAGCGGAGCGGATGCTGCCGAAGCGGTGACGAATGGACGCTTGTTGCTGCCGGCGAAGACCGTGACCCTGCTGTCCGATTCGATCCGCACCGCCATCTCGGCGCCGACCAGGCTCAGCCGTTCGGCGCGGATGCGGCCGGCGAACAGGCTCGAACCGGAGATGCCGACCTCGGCCTTGGGGGCGCTCGCCACGACGGTGCCTTCGGCGTCGCGCACCACGATGTCGCGAATGCGCAACGACGTGCGTCCGCTCGCATCACGCTCGAGCTGGGTGCCCCCGATCTCGACCTCATGGCCGCTGCCGAAGTTTTCCCCGATCGCCGCGGTCAGCCATGGCGTGGCGATATCGAGCTCGATCGGACCGTTCGACAGTCGCCACCAAAGGGCGACCAGCGCGAGCATGACGAGGCCGCCGAGCGCGCCGCCGGCAAAGACGAACTTGCGCAGACGCGGCCACCACAGACGCAGCCGCATGTCGCGGACCCGGGAGCCCAGATGTGCCGTCGAGGCGATCAGCGAGATCAGCCGCGGCGCGCACGCACGATGATCCTCATCGCCGTCTGGCATCCGTGCGTCTTGCTTGCACAGATGCGCTTTGAGGCTCGCCTCCAGCTTGCGGAGAGCCTCGAGATTCCGATGAGATTGTTGAACCGCCATTCCCCGACTTGGCGCCCCTCGACCACCGATTCCGCCACAGGTCTATCAACCTGACATACGTGTCGAAACAGTGTCTGTTTCCGACCCGCGTTTTGTGGCGAACCGGCCCCCCTTGCCGCGGTCGACAAGTTCCCGGCAAAACGATCGACCTGGCATCGACTTGGCCACGCCCACCAGCGTATCGTTTGGTCCTTCATTGACCGCGAAAAAGGGACGAAAGGAAGGCGCATGCCGACGGAACTGGCGGAGGGGTCGAAGGCCCCCGCCTTCAAGCTGCCCCGCGACGGCGGCGGCACGATTTCGCTCGCCGATTTCAACGGGCGCAAGCTGGTCATCTACTTCTATCCCAAGGCCGACACCCCCGGCTGCACCCGCGAAGCCATTGATTTTTCTAAGCTTCACGCTGACTTCCAGAAAGCCGGCGCGGACGTCCTGGGGGTATCCGCCGACCCGGTCGCGGCGCAGGACAAGTTCAAGAAGAAGCACGATCTTGGGATCGCGCTTGGCTCCGACGAAACCCACAAGATGCTCGAGGACTATGACGTCTGGGGCAAAAAATCGATGTACGGCAGGACTTTCATGGGGATCACCCGGGCGACCTTCCTGATCGGCCCGGACGGACGCATCGCCCGCATCTGGCCGAAGGTCAAGGTCGACGGTCACGCCGCCGAAGTGCTGGCGGCGGCGCGAGCGCTTGGCCGCTGAGCCGACGACCGCGGCCGCCCGGCGCGGGCGCCGGCCACGCGATGATTCGCGGAAAATTAACCGTAATCGCGCGAAGTGCGGCGAGTTAGCGTGCACGTAAGGTGGTATGGCGTAGGTGACCGGCGGGGATGCGTAATGTCTCGACGGTCGTCTTCACACCACCACCACCACCTCCACCATGAGTCCGGCCATTCCGGCAATGGCCGGATGCACCACGCCGCCGGCGGGCGGTGGGCCGCGGGCTACACCCTCGTGCATGCCGGGCACCGGCTGCGGCTCGGACCCATCGCCTTTTGGGTGGTGGTCGGCACGCTGGTGATCATGGCGGTATGGAGCATCACGACCGCTACCTATTTCGCCTTCCGCGAGGACATACTCACGCGCCTCATCGCCCGGCAGGCGGACATGCAATTCGGCTACGAGGATCGCATTGCCGAGTTGCGCGCGCAGGTCGACCGCATCTCGGGCCGCCAGTTGCTTGACCAGGAGCAGTATGAGCAAAAGCTCGATCAGATTCTCCGCCGGCAATCGGTGCTGGAATTGCGCGCGGGCGCCCTCAGCAGCCTCGGCGACGCAACCGGCTCGATCAAACCGGCCGCGCGTGGCTCTGCGGCCGGCGAGCCGCGACCGATCCTGCGCAAATCGTCCTTATTCAACGACAAGGGCGCCTTCCTCGCGCCCGAGCGGGGAGCGCCAATCGATCCTCGCAGCATTTTCGCCAAGGGCGCAGGTGGCATCGGCGCAGCGATTGCCCGTCTGGAGGCGTCGCTCGACCGGGTCGAGCAGCGCCAGGCGGCAACGGTCAATTCGATCGCGGAAAGTTACGATTTGAAGGCGCGGCGCATGCGCGGCGTGCTCGCGGAGCTCGGGCTCGATGTCGGCAAGGCCGCGGGCCTCGACGGCGCCGTCGCCATGGGAGGTCCATTTGTCCCCGCGCGAGTCCCCAGGGAGGCGCTCGGCTTCGAGCGGCAGCTGCATCGCATCACGGTCGCACGCGCTCAAATCACTCGGCTCACGCGCACGCTCGGCGCCGTACCCGTGCGCAAGCCCATCGACGGCGAGATCGATCTCGCCTCCGCCTTCGGCGTCCGTGTGGACCCGTTCAACGGCTCGCCGGCGATGCATACCGGGCTCGATCTCCATGGCGAGACCGGCGATCCGGTGCACGCGACCGCCAGCGGCAAAGTGACCACCGCGGGCTGGAGCGGCGGCTACGGCCGGGTGGTCGACATCGACCATGGCAACGGATTATCCACCCGCTATGGTCACCTCTCCGCGATCGACGTTCGCGTCGGCCAGTTCGTCAGGACCGGGCAGATCATCGGCAAGGTCGGCTCGACCGGACGCTCGACCGGCCCGCATCTTCATTACGAGACGCGGCTGCGGGGCGCGGCGGTCGACCCGCAGAAATTCTTGCGCGCGGGAGAGCGGCTCGACGGCAGCATCTGACGTGGCGTCTGCGCAGCCGGACGGCCCGCCGCGCGTGCACGGCAGCGCGGATTCTCCGATCGACCCGTCACGCGATCTACTCCACGTCCTCGACCTCCTTCGGCGCGGTGCCGAAGGCCTTCTGCGCGAGCGCGGCTTCCATGAACCGATCGAGATCGCCGTCCAGCACGGCCCCGGTCGCGGAGGTGGACACGCCGGTGCGCAGATCCTTCACCATCTGATAGGGCTGCAGCACATAGGAACGGATCTGGTGACCCCAGCCGATGTCGGTCTTGGCGGCCTGATCGGCGGCGGCCTGCGCTTCGCGCTTCTTCAATTCCATTTCAAAGATCCGCGCGCGCAACATCTGCCAGGCCTGGGCCCGGTTTCTATGCTGCGAGCGGTCGTTCTGGCAGAACACGACGATGTTGGTTGGGATATGGGTGAGGCGGACCGCCGATTCCGTCTTGTTGACGTGCTGGCCCCCCGCCCCGCTCGAGCGCAAGGTGTCGGTGCGCACGTCCGCTTCCTTGATGTCCACGACGATGCGGTCGTCGATCACCGGATAGACGTTGACGCGCGCGAACGAGGTATGACGGCGCGCGTTGGAGTCGAACGGCGAGATGCGAACCAGTCGATGCACGCCGTCCTCGGCCTTGAGCCAGCCGAAGGCGTTGCGGCCCTTGACCTCGATGGTCGCCGACTTGATGCCGGCCTCCTCGCCGGGCGTTTCTTCGAGATATTCGACCTTGTAGCCGTGCTGCTCGGCCCAGCGCGTGTACATGCGCAGCAGCATGTTGGCCCAGTCCTGGCTCTCGGTGCCGCCCGCGCCGGCATGGACCTCGAGATAGGAATCGTTTGCATCGGCCTCGCCCGAAAGCAGCGCCTCCAGCTCGCGCCGCGCCACCTCGGCCTTGAGCTTCTTGAGCGCCTCTTCAGCGTCGGTGATGGCCTTGCGGTCCTTCTCGGCCTCGCCCAGCTCGATCATGGTGAGCTGATCGTCGAGCTCCTGCTCGATGCGGCCGATGGCACCGAGTTGATCCTCGAGCGCGGTGCGTTCCTGCATCAGGCGTTGCGCCCGCTGCTGGTCGTCCCACAACGTCGGGTCTTCGGCTAGCTTGTTGAGCTCCGCGAGCCGTACGCGCGCCGTGTCGAAGTCAAAGATGCCTCCTCAGCAGTCCGACCGACTGCTTGATCTCTTCGACGATATTCTGCACTTCCGCGCGCATGGGCCTTCCGTCCGGGGCAGCTTCAGTTCAGGGGCGTTGGCGAGCTGTGGATGTAGCGACTGCGCGGGACGGACGCAATGGGCGCCGCAACCAGGTCCGTCGGTGCCGGGACCATGAACGAGGCCCGCGCCTGACATTTCAGGAAGCCAGCCGCCCAATCGGCGCAGTCTTAGCCATGCGAATGAACCGGCAGCCCGTCGTGCGCATGTTGCCCGATGCGATGATATCCCTCCCCTGACTGATCCGCCGGATCGACGTGGATGACGACAAGCGACAGACAATCCATTTGGTGGAGGAGCCGATGGCGAACCTCGGCGGCGACCGCATGGGCCTGCGCGATCGTCAGCCGGGGATCGACAGCGATGTTCAACTCGGCATGCAGGCGGTGGCCAAGCCAACGCACCCGCACTTCGGTGACCCCCCTCACCTCGGGTACATGCTCGGCGGCGTGGCGAAGTTCGTCGATGACTTTCGGTTCGGCGCCGTCGAGCATTCGGAAAAAAATTGCCTTCCCGCTCTGAATGACGACGCCGAAGATCGCGGCGGTAATGAGCAGTCCAATGATCGGATCCGCCAGCGGGTAGCCGAGCCATACGCCAGCCACCCCGAAGAGCACCGCCAGGCTCGTCCATCCGTCGACGCGGGCGTGGTATCCGTCTGCGATCAAAGCCGCGCTATTGATCTCGCGGCCGACGCGAATCCGGAACAGCGCGACCGCCTCATTGCCGAGAAAGCCAACGATCGAGGCGGCCATTACCGCCCACAGATGCGATATGCCCTGGGGATGCAGGAGCCGGTGGATGCTTTCATATCCCGCGAGGATCGCGCTTGCGAGAATCGTCAGCACGATCGCCACCCCGGCCAGGTCCTCGACCCGGCCATAGCCGAAGGTGAAGCGTTCGCTCGGCTTCTGGCGTGCAAACCAGAATGCGATCGCGAGCGGGACGGCGGTCGCGGCGTCGCCGAAGTTGTGAATGGTATCGGCGAGCAGCGCCACGCTGCCGGAAGCGAAGACGACCAAGAGCTGCAACACGGCGGTGGCGGCGAGGCCGACAAACGACCACTTGATCGCCCATAGTCCCCGGTCGCTGGTCGCGATCGAGGGATCAACGATGCCGTGGGTGTGGCCATGGCCGGCCGAATGATCCGGTGGGTGGTCGTGCGGATCGTGATGAGTGCCCATGGCTCGGCTCGATGGTCCGATCTCTTCGACACGTCCGCGTTCGGCGCACGACCAAAAGGCACGTATCAAGCGTGATGATGACACCGCCGGAAGTCTTGGTCACGAAAAAATCGCTTCCCATGATCGGCGCGCGGACGCCATATCCGCATCTCACGCTCATGGCGTTGTACGCAGAGTGGAACGGAACTCCAGCCCTGCGCGCTGGTCCAGGTCCCGCCTTGCGCGGGCGGCGCGTTGTTCGCCGCCCGGATCCCCAAGAATCGTAGGAGCCATGCCGACTTCAGCGGGGCGTTCCTTGGTCAAGAGCGGCGTCGTGTCCGCGAGACGTGGCAGGCGGGTCAGTCGATCACACCAAACCTCGCAACCGGGGTCGTCCAATGCACCAGATGCGTGCCCGTGAACACTGTCCTGAGACGTTCGATCAATCGACCCGCTGCCTCGTCTTCCAGAATAATTCGGACCAGGACGCGATCGGCACGCCCCTTGACCCGCTCGGAGGCACTGTGAAGCCTTATGGTCGGCCCGTGTCCCGCACCCTCGGAAGCGGTGAAGCCGGAAACGAGATCCGTCTGCTCGCTGAGATAGTCGAACAGTTCCTGCCGGAGCTCCCGGCCCGCGACCAGCGTCAGGCACACCCGGGCGGCGGTCACGGTATCGCCTTCGCGACGCCGACGCCGCCGAAGCGACGATAAAGGATGGGCAGCAGGATCAAGGTCAGCACGGTCGAGGACAGGAGGCCGCCGATCACCACGATCGCCAACGGCCGCTGGATTTCCGAGCCGGGCCCGGAGGCGAATAGCAGCGGGATGAGGCCGAACGCGGTAATGCTGGCGGTCATCAGGACCGGCCGTAGACGGCGCATCGAGCCCTCGACGACAATGCGATCCTCGGGAACGCCGCGCGAGCGCAGCTGGTTGAAGTACGAGACGAGCACCACCCCGTTCAGCACGGCGATGCCGAGCAGCGCGATGAACCCGACCGACGCCGGCACCGACAGGTACTCGCCCGTCAAGACCAGCGCAAACACGCCGCCGATAAGGGCGAATGGGATGTTCACGATTACCAGCAGCGCTTGGCGGATCGAGCCGAACGTCGTGAACAAAAGGACGAAGATGAGCCCGAGCGCGACCGGCACGACGACCGATAGGCGCGCTGCGGCGCGTTGCTGGTTCTCGAACTGCCCTCCCCAGGTCAGCCGGTAGCCTCCGGGCAACGGCAGGTCAGCCGCCACCTTCTGCCGTGCGGCCTCGACGAAGCCGACCATGTCGCGGCCGCGGACATTCGCCCGCACCACGGCCATCCGGCTCCCGTCCTCGCGATCGATTTTCACTGGTCCGTCGATCCGGTGGATGACCGCCACCTGCGACAGGGCCACGTGCCGGCCCGAGGCGAGCGTCAGCGGCAGATTGGCCAGCAAGGTGGGCGCCTGGCGGGTCTGCTCGCTCCCGCGAATGAGGATCGGCGTGCGCCGCCCCTCCTCCAGCGCCGTGCCGATCGTCCGGCCTTCGACC
>CAWGEH010000017.1:0-43844 GCA_963821505.1 uncultured Alphaproteobacteria bacterium | reverse complement strand
GGGCCCGGGAGGACTCGAACCTCCAACCAGACCGTTATGAGCGGTCGGCTCTGACCATTGAGCTACGGGCCCGAGGCGCGCGGGCGCAAGCGGCGATAGCCGCGCACCCCCCATACAATGCCAGGTCCCGGGCGGCAATCGCGACGCGGCCGCGGCCGCGGCCGACACCATGCGCAGGCTGACGAGCGTTGCCCGCCGATCGGGCGGCGGGCTCGGACCGCGATCCTCTTGCGCCCGCTGCGCAAATCGGCCGCGAACGGGAAAAGCGAAGCGCGCGCGGCCCGCGACCGACTCGCGGCCCGCCACGCGAGCTCATCGCGAATTACAGCCGAAACAGCCGCTTGGCGTTGCCGCTGAGGATCTTGGCCTTGTCCTCATCGCACAGCGGCACGGTTTCCATCCATTGCACCGCCGGCTTGTTGGCGACGAACGGCCAGTCGACCGCGAACAGGATGCGATCGATGCCCATCTCCATCACGCAGCACAGCAGCGCCGGATTGGAGAAGTTGCCGCTGGTCGTGATGTAGAAGTGCTCGCAGAAGGCCTCGCGGAAGCTCAGTGTCTTCGCTCCCGGGCGGGCGAGCGCGTGGTCGACGCGCCACACCAGGAAGGGCAGCGTCTCGCCGAGATGACCGAGCACGATCTTGAGCCGGGGATAGGCGTCGAACAGCCCGCCGAGCACGAGCCGGATCGCCTGGGTCGCGGTTTCGACCGTGTAGCCCCACGCGGCGCGCACGACCATCGGGAAGTCCTTGGCGTAGTCCTTGTAGTAGGCGTCCATGACCGCCGGCAGCGGCACCGACGGATGCAGATAGATTGGAACGTCGAGCGACTGCGCGCGCTCGAAGATCGGCCAAAAGCGCTTGTCGTCGAGAAAGACGCCGTTGGCGAGCCCATGGATCATTGCGCCCTTGAAGCCGAGCTTGGCGGTACGTTCGAGCTCGTCGGCGGCCGCCTTGGGCTCGCTCGTTGGCAGTGCCGCAAAGGCGGCGAAGCGCTTCGGATTGGCGGCGACGACGGCGTGGAGTCGGTCATTGACGCGCCGCGTCAGATCGACCGCGTCGGTGCCGGTGAGCTTCTGCGCCGACGGCGCGCCATGAGAGAGGATCTGTACGTCGATCCCGGCCTCGTCCATTTCCTTGAGGCGCAGTTCGCCGAGATCGTAGAGGCGCTTGAGCATCTCCGGATCGCGCACGCCTTCGGCGCCGACGAACTGCGCCGCCAGTTCCTTGTCCCAGTAGTGTTCCTCCAGGGCGATGACCGGACATTTGAGCCTTGGCAGCATGACGTATTTCCCCCGCTGGATGGTTGGACGACGTTTCCTAGCAACCGCGAACGAGGCTGTCACGGACGCGGGACCAAATGCGCGCTATGCAAAGCAGCCGCGGCAGCGATGGCGCACGCATCGCCCGTCGCGACAGCGCGGGATTAGTGGGCCGTGCCGGAGCGGGCCGCCGGAGTGGCTGGCATGCTCACGCTGCCGGCGTTTTCCTTCCTCGTCGTTTCAGTGATGGCGGGGGGGCGGGCTAGCGGCGCATATCTCGCGGAGCGGGACCGGCAGCTCGGTTAGTCCGGTTGGCGCCGTTTTCCTCATGACGCGAGCTCCGGCGGCGCGCGCGCGTGGCGGCAGGCAGCAAGGGCCCGCGCGTAAAACCAGCATAAACGAGCGGATGAGCTACGCGCGACCTGCAACCCTGGTTTGCGGTTGCGGGCTTTGGCCCGGCGATGCCGCGCGTTAAAAGACTGGCATGCTTGGGGGCGACTCGAAGAGGGCGACCATGGCCCATCTGGTTGACAAGCAATTTGTGCAGCGCGCGAATACCGTGCTGCTGCTCAGCATTTTATGGGGCGCCCTGGCTGCCTGTGTCATTGGCGCGCTGGCCTATGACATCGCCCATTGGCTGGAGGGCTGGTGAGGCCCGGATCGTTCCGCCTCTGGAACGCGATCCCTCCTCTCCCGCTACTGCCGCGCTTTGCCAATGGTGCGCCCCTCTTCCGCGTTGCCGGCTCTCACGACGGCAGAAAAGACTTTCAGGCGTTGCGCCGGCCGCCCGCGTGTTTAGGCGGGATTTAGATAAAGAAAACACGTAAGCCATCAATTCCGCCGTTCGATTCCCCCGTTGTGACCCGGATTAACCGATTGACACGCGAGCTGCGTCCCATGCGCGCGTCCCTGCGCATGCGTGCTTGCCACCAGCCACGTCCCCCGGCCGTTGTCCAATGCCGGGCCCCCGATCTGTCCCGCGCGTGCCGCCGATGCGTACGGGTTCGGAACAGCCGGCGGCGATCTCCCGCAGCGTCGCCTTCGCACGTCACAAGGGTCGACGATCTTCAAGTGCCAACGCCCGCCGCCGAGCTCCGTTTACGCGGATTTGCGACATGGCGCTGGTGCGTGCGAGCAGTTATATTGCCGTCGCGCGTTCATGTTGGAATTTCCGGCGTAGGCGCAACAACAGCTAGGAGGTCTGACATGTCAATGAATCCGGGTGACGGCAATCAACTACAGCGCGCGCTCGCGCAATCTGTTCGCGAGCATTGGGGTTTGTTCTTGGCGGAGGGCATTGTCCTCGTCGTGCTCGGCCTGTTGGCGATCGTGGTCCCGCCGCTCGCCACGATCGGCTTCACAATTATCATTGGCTGGCTGTTCCTCATCAGCGGAATCGTCGGCCTGGTCACCACGTTCTGGGCGCGGCACGCCCCGGGATTCTGGTGGTCGCTGCTATCCGCGGTGCTCGCCATAGCCGCCGGTATCGTCCTGCTAGTATCGCCGTTCCGCGGTGCCTTTACGCTCACGGTGCTGCTGATCGCGTTCTTCATCTTCGAGGGCGTGCTATCGATCCTGTACGCGTTCGAGCACAAGAAGGAGCTGTCGGGCCGATGGGCCTGGATGCTGGTGAGTGGCATCATCGATCTCATCCTGGCCGCCATCATCCTGGCCGGATTGCCGGGCACGGCGGCGTGGGCGCTCGGACTGCTGGTCGGCATCAACATGCTGTTCGGCGGTTGCGCGCTGATCGCGATGGCCTTGCACGCGCGCACGCCCGACACCGCCACGCCGCAGGCACCCAAGGCCGCCTAGACCGGTTGAACGAGCAGGCTGGCGGCCTCGCCGCGCTCGCCGATCAAGGCGGGCGCGCCGAGGAGAACCGGCCGGCCGTCGATCTCGAAACCCGCCTGCACCGAGACAAGCGCCCTCGCCACAGGGGGGTTGGGGACGCTCACGCGTGATCCCATCAACGCCTCGAGCGGCTGCGCGATCCGGCAGCCCTCGACCAGCCAGGATGAAAACCCGCCAAAGCCGTGCGCGCCCGGGAGCTCCGCGACTGCGGCGGCAAACCGCGCGGCCGCCTCATCGGCGAACGTGTCGGCGACGTCACGGAGGAAGGTCCGCAGCACGCGGATCCAGACGCCCTTGTAGGCAACAGTGGCACGCAGCGCGAAGGATTCGCCGAGCGCCGCCTCGCCTTCGATGCGCCTGAGATGACGGTCGCGCGCGAGATCGGGAGCTGCGGCGACATAGATCTCCTCCACCCCGCGCGTGCGCGCCTGCGCCTCGACCGCGGCGATGATGTCTCCCATCCCGCCACCTTGCCCGGACGCCCGTGCGAGCGCCCCCTGCGCGATCGAAGCCGCCTTCATCGCGAGCGCGATCTCCGCCGGATCGGCCGCGGCGCGTAGCGCGGCGAACAGGTTGGTCGCGTTCCCCAAGCGCAGGCGCGGACCGCCGTCGCGCAGATCGTCGACGATGCCGGCGGACAGGCCGTCGAGATCGGTGATCCCCACCACGGCATCGGCTTTCCACGTCGCGATCATGCGCGCGGCTTCGAGCCCGATGCGCGGGGTGTGGATCACGTCGGCGACGCGGCTGGTGCGCTCGATCCAGCTCTTGACGCGGTAGGTGAGCGCGACCACGAGTACCGGCGGCCGCCCGCGCGCCATCACCAGCAGAGCCTCCGACCAATACGGCACGAAGCCCGTGAGCCAGGATACGCCCGCCGGCCGGGTATTGTTTGTATAGATGAGGAGCGCATCGAGGCCTGCCTCGCCCATCGCGGCGCGCACGCGCTCGAGGCGCGCCTCGAGCACCGCGTCGGGCAGCTCGGCTTTTGAACGGGAGATCAGGCCGCGGCGCATGCTGGCCTCACGCCATCACCCTGATCGATCCGCGCGTGACGCCTGCAGGGTGGGCAAGGCGCAGGGCCAGGCTTTCGGGCGCGGGCAAGAGCGCGCGAGCGCCTTGCCCGCGCGGGAACGTTACAGCCGGTGATTTCGCCCACCCTACAGTTCTCACGCCGTCACCTCGAATAGCTCCCGCGGGGTCTTGCAGAGCACGTCGGCGCCTTGTTCCGTGACCACCACGGCGTCGCCCAGCACGATATAGCCGACCTCGGGATGGTAGGTGTTGGGATGCACGATCAGCGCCATGCCCGGCGTGAGCGGGGTGTCGACATCTTCGAGAAGATGCGGCTTCGAAATCGCAGAACAAGCCGAGGCCGTGGCCGCGCACCCGCGTCCACTTGCTGGTGACGTAATCGCTGAGCCCGTATTCGCGAAAGACGTCGTTCTCGGCGCGCGCGACATCGGCCGCGGTGGCGCCGGGGCGCACCGCCGCGATGCCCGCGTCCAGCGCTTCACGGAAGACGTCGAAGGCGCGCCGCTGCGCGTCGCTCGCCTTGCCCACGACCAGCGTGCGACAGATCTGCACGAAATAGCCCGCGACCGCGGGCGTGAGCTCCGTCGTCACCAGATCGCCCGTAGCGATGCGTCGTTCCGACGGCGGCGTCATGCCGAGAACCTCCTTGCCGCCGGAGCCGATGATCATGAAATTGTCCGGACAGCCGCGGCTTCGCAGATAGGCCTCGATATCCGCCACCACCTCGTATTGCCGGCGGCCGGGCCTAACGGCATCGCGAAAGACCACATAGGCTTCGTCCGCCAACTGCGCCGCGCGCCTGAGCGCCGCGATCTCCGCCGGCAGCTTGTGCATCAGCAGCCGGTCGACCACTGCCGTGCCGTCCTCGAGTGCGAAGCTGCGGCCTTGGTCGGCGAGCCAGTTCGGCAGCAGGCGACGCGGCGCGGCCGCGAGGCGATGATTGGCCACCCGCTCGAGCCGCGCGCCCGTGGCGCGGGCGATGTCGGCGGCGAAATGGATGGCTATCCCCGTTGTCTCCGCCTCGGCGCGCTCGGCTTCGGTTGCGCTGTCGAGAAAAAGCTCGGTGGCGCCGTCGGACGACACCATCACGATGCCGTGGCCTTCCAGGATGCCGAAATCGGCGGCATAGCGCAGATAATCGCCCTGCCAGGCATTGCCGTAGAGCACCATGTGCTCGATGCCCGCCTCCGCCATGGCGGCGAGCATGCGTCGGCGCCTCTCCTCGGCCAGCAGCATCCCCTACTCCGCCGCGCTCGCGCGCGCCGGCGCGTAGCCGTAGTCGCGCCGCGCCGCTTCCGGTGAAACGTAACCAGCGACGATGTCCTGCTCGATCTCGTTGCGATCGCGCCGAAGCGGATCGCCCCACCCGCCGCCGCCGGCGGTACGGAAGGTGAGCCGGTCGCCGGCTTTGAGCGTGACGCCGGTTGCCTTGAGGAGCTTGCGCGTGCTGCCGTCGCCGCGCAGCAGGACGGCTTCGTTGACCGCGCCGGGCCTGCCGCCGCGCAGTCCCCAGGGCGGATCCGCGGTGCGGTCGCAATTCACGTTTGCAACGCATTCTTGCAGCGCCCGGTAAGTCAGATCGACGCCGAGCCCGCCGCGGTGTTGGCCGGCGCCGCCGGAATCCGTGCGCAGCGCGAAGCGCTCGATCAGGAAAGGATATTGCATCTCCTGCAGCTCGATCGGAGCGCTGCGCACGTCGCCCTGACAGATCGAGACCGCGGCGGATTCGCCGTCCTCGTGCGGCCGTCCGCCCCAACCGCCGCCGAAAATGTTCATCAGCAGGAAGCGCCGGCCGCCCGGCCGGAAGCCGCCGATCGAGCAGCCGCCCATGTCGCCCTTGTGCGCGGCCGGGATGCGCGCGGGCAGCGCCGGCGCCAGCGCCTTGAGGATGGTGTCGATCACGGTCGGCAGCGGAATGCTCCAGAGCCCGAGCGCCGCCGGCCACCTGGCATTGAGAATCTTGCCTTCGGGCAGGACGAGCTCGAGCGCGCGAAAGCAGCCTTCGTTCACCGGCGCCTCGCCCTGGGTCAAGTTCTTGAACGCCACCCGCGCTGCCGCCAGCCCGCCGGAATAGCCGGAATTGGTCGGGCCCGGCACCTGGTCGTTCATCTCCGAGAAGTCGACGACCATCCGCTCGCCGTCGATCACCACCTTGACCTTGATGCGCAGCTTCACGTCGAGCGTACGGCCGTCATTGTCGAGAAAGCTTTCCGCCTCGTAGGTTCCATCCGGAATTTTAGCGACGAAGGCCCGCACCTCGCGGTCGGTCGCATCCCAGACCGTCTGAATGCAGGCGTCCACCGTGTCGCGTCCGTAGCGCGCGATGAGCTCGCCGAGGCGGCGCACACCGAGCTGGCAACAGGCGACCTGGGCGCGCAGATCACCTAAAGCAGCCTCGGGAAAACGTAGATTGTCGTTGATGATCTGCCAGAGAGTGTCGTTGCGGTTGCCGCCGTCGTAGATCTTGAGCGAGCGGAATTGGAGACCCTCCTGATAGATCTCCGTGGTCTCGACCGAACCGAATCCGACCCTCATGCCGCCGATGTCGACCCAGTGGGCGCGGCTGGCGGCAAACGCCACCACCTGGCCGCCGTGGAAGCAGGGCGCGTAGATCACGACATTGTTGAGATGCTGCCCGCACACGCGACCATGATTCATGATGATCGCATCGCCCGGCGCGAAGCCGCGAAGGCCGTAGCGCTCGATGCCGTCCTTCACGGCGATGCCAAGGTCGGCGAGGAAGATCGGCAAGCCGCCCTTGTTCTGCGAGATCATGCGGCCTTCGGCGTCGATCAGGCCGCAGCAGAAGTCGCGCACCTCGTAGATCATCATGTTGTAGGCGGACTTGCACAACGCCGTCGCCATTTCGTCGGCATAGGCATTGATGGCGTTGCGTACGACCTCGACAGTGATGGGGTTGATTTTCATCGACGTTTTCTCGTCCCCTACTGACGACCCATTCCGCCGTCATGGCCGGGCTTGTCACTGCAAGTCGGGTTTACCCGACTTGCAGCCGCTTATGCTGCGGAACTCGGGCAAGCCCGAGTTCCGGTGCCATCCACATCTTTCGAGCAGCATTGAAGCAAGACGTGGATGGGCACAAGGCCGGGCATGACGAACTCCGGCATCATTCGCGCTCCCCCAGCGTCACGATGATATGCCCGCTCGCGTCCACCACGGCGTGGTCGCCGGGACCGATGAGCGTGGTCGAGTTCGGCTCCTCGATCACCGCCGGCCCGGCGATCTCGGCTCCTCCCGCCAGCGCGGGCCGCCACAGGATGCGCGCCTCGACCGCCCGCGCCGGATCGTCGAATATGACCGGCCGGCGCTGTTCGGCCGCGGGTTCGCCCGGCGTCCACGGCTGCGACAGCCAGCGGCCGATGACGTCCTCCATCCGCGGCAGCGTGACGGTGAGGCGCAGGTTGACGATCTCGATCGACTGGTCGGGCGCGGCATGACCATAGCGGCGGTCGTGCTGTTGGTTGAATTTCAGCCGCGTGGTCTCGGTGTCGCCGGTCAGATCGTCCGCGCCGGCGACGGCGATGGCGATCGTGTGCTCCTGTCCGCGATAACGCAGGTCGGCGGCGAAGTCGAAGCGCGCGCGCGCGAACTGATCGCGCGATGGATAATCGCGCGACAGCGCCGCCTCGCCGGCGGTCCGCAGCTCCGCAAAGGCGCGGGCGGCGTCGGTCGCGTTGATCTCGCCGAACTGGCCGACCAGGGTGCGTACGAAATCATGGCGCCATTGCGCCATCAGCATGCCGAGCGCCGAGAAATTGCCGGGAAGCTTGGGAACGACCACGCGGGGAATCGAAATTTCGCGCGCGATGGCGGCGGCGTGAAGCGGGCCGGCGCCGCCGAAGGCGATCAGCGCGGTATCGCGCGGGTCGATGCCGCGCTCGACCGAGACCGCGCGCACTGCCAATGACATGGCACCGTCCGCAATGGTGGTGATGCCCAATGCCGTGGCGACGTTGTCGAGCCCGAGGGTTGGCCCCAGCTTGCCGATGGCGACATCCGCCAGCGCGCGATCGAGCGTCATCTTGCCCCCGAGAAATCGCTCGCCGTTGAGGCGGCCGAGCAGAAGGTCGGCATCGGTCACGGCCGCCGCCGCGCCGCCGCGGCCGTAGCAGGCGGGGCCCGGCTCGGCGCCCGCGCTCACCGGACCGACATGCAGGCCGCCGCTCGTGTCGCACCATGCGAGCGAGCCGCCGCCGGCGCCGACCTCGACGATGTCGACCACCGGCAATTGCATGGGCTGGCCGGTGAACTGATCGCCGATCAAATAGCCCTCCGCGATCGGCGCAATGCCGCCGGTGATCAGCGCGCATTTGGCGGTGGTGCCGCCCATGTCGAAGCCGATGGCGCGCTCGATGCCGAGCAGACCGGCGAGCCGCCCGGCGCCGATCATGCCGGCGACCGGGCCCGACTCCATCATCGCCACCGGTTCGCGTCGCGCCTGAGCAATCGACATGGTGCCGCCGTTGGAGCGCATGATCGCGATCTGGCCGGCAAAGCCCGCCTCCCGCGCGAAGCCTTCGAAACGCGCGAGATAGCGGCTGACGCGCGGACCGACGAAGGCGTTGAGCACGGTCGTGGAGGTGCGCTCGTATTCGCGGAATTCGCGCAGGATCTCGTGGCTCAGCGTCACGAACAGGTCGGGGAAATGGTGACGCAGCACCGCCCCGGTCGCGGCTTCGTGCGCCGGATTGGCATAGGCATGAAGAAAGCAGACCGCAATCGCCTCAACCCCGAGCGCCGTGAGCCGGCGTCCCAAATCTTCGACGGCGACGGGGTCGAGCGCAACGAGCACCTCGCCTGCTGCGCTCATCCGCTCGGCTACCTCGAACGTGAGTTCCCGCGGCACGAGAGGCCGCGGGCGGTGGAAGAAGAGATTGAAGGCGTCAGGCCGGTTGCCGCGCCCGATGGCATAGACGTCGCGGAAACCCTCGGTCGTGATCAGCGCGGTCTTGGCGCCGCTCTTCTCCAGCACCGTATTGATGGCGATGGTCGAGCCATGGAGCAGCTCGTCCAGGGCCGCGACATCGCAGCCCGCAATCCGCAGCGCCTGCGCAGCGCCTGCGGTCGGGTCGGCGGGCACGGTCGAGCACTTCGATGCGACGATCGCGCCCTGCTGATAGCCGACGAGGTCGGTGAACGTGCCGCCGATGTCGATGCCGACGATGCTCAAGACGCTCTCGTCAGAACTTCACCGGAACGAACTTGTCGTTATAGATCGCCTTCGCGTCCGGCACGGCGGGGAGGATTCCGAGCTCCTTGAGCGAATGCCTGATCACGTCGATAGCCGCGGGGCTCCAGGCGCCGTCGACCGAGAAGCCCGCCATCTGTGCGTCGTAGATCCTGGCGGCGATGCCGGGATGGACCGCGATGGTCCTGGCCTCGGACGCCACGACGAAATCCTTGTTCGCCTTCATGAAGGCGATGGTCTTGAACCACCCGCGCAGGAAGCGCCGTAGCAAGTCAGGCCGCTTGTCGATCATCTCGTCGGTCGCGAAGATCACGTGGGTGTAGAAATCCTTGGCGATATCCCCGAACAGGATGAAGTTCTTCGCCTTGCCCGCTTCCTCCAGCTCGTAGCCGGTCGCCGCCTCGATCACCATGCCGTCGAGCTCGCCGCGCTGGATAGCCGCGAGGCGCGCCTGCATCTGGCCGAGCGCCAGAATCTGGATGCCGTCGTTGCCCCAGCCCTGCTGGCGCGATAGCTCGCGCACCAGCCAATCGGTGAGCGAGCCCGCCGTGGTCACCCCGATGCGCTTGCCCTTGAGATCGCCGATGGCCTTGATGGGAGTGTCGACGGGAAGGACCAGCGCGAGATTGGCCGGCGGACCGTACATCGCGGCCACCCCGATCGCGGGCGCGCCCTTGGCGCGGAAGCCGAGGCTCGGTCCGGAGCCCAGCCCCACATCGAGGCTGCCGGCGGCAAGCGCCTGCTGCAGCTGCGCGTCGCCGCGAAAGCTCGTGACTTCGAGCGCGATCCCTTCCTGTTCGAAAATCCCCGCCTCGATCCCAACTTCGGTCGCGCCGAAGGCGAAGGAGTTGGGAACCGCCTTGCCGAGCTTGACCTGGTCGAGCGCGAACGCCGCGCCGCACGACCACAGGGCGAGCACAGTGACTGCGCCGGCCAGCGCACCGCGTCTGAGCATGTCGAGCATTGTTTTCTCTTCAATCCTTGGTCTTGTCGGCGACCGGCGGACGACCGGCATAGGAATGGCTGTAGACCGGCACCGTCTTTTCCCGCAACTTGCGAAGATATTCGATGACCTCTTGATTGCTCATATATTTCGACATGTCGAAGCGCCCGTGATGGACCATGTCCGCGAGCGGGCGGCGCACGCCTTCCTTCGGCGGCACCGCCGGATAGCCGATCGGCATGATCAGCGAGAAAGTGAGCAGATCCGGCACGCCCAGAATACGCTTGAACGGCTCCTGGATGTGAATGGTCACGTGCTGGCTGCCGAGCCCGAGCGCGGCTGCCGCGAGATGCATCATCATTGCCGTGTTCGCGAGCCCGTCGGTGAGATGGGACTGGTCGCGGCCGAAGGTGTGGGCGCCCTGTACCGTTGCCCATTGCCGGCGTCCGTCACCCACGATCGCGATCAGCACCGGCGCCACCGACCATCCGACCTCGTTGCGATGCTTCTGCAGCGCCTCGTCATGGGTCATCTGGAAGGACGGATGACGCAGCTTGAAGTCGCGCTGCTGCTCCATCCAATAGATGAAGTCGTTGTTTTCCTCGATATAGGCGCGGAACAAGGCTTGCTTGGTTTCGGAATTCTTGACGACGATGAAGTCCCATGGCTGGCCGTTGGCGCCCGACATCGCCCAGCGCCCGACTTCGAGGATCTGCGTGACGTGATCGTCGGGGATCGCATCGGGCTTGAGCTTGCGCACGCTCGCGCGCGATTTCACCAGATCGAGCAGAACGTCGTAGTCGTTGGAGAAGTTGCGCTGATCCATTGATGTCTCGCGGCGATGGGTACCCAATCATTCGCGCACGCGGTGAACAAGGCAACCCTACCTCCATTTCACTGCATCATCAATCGAAGTCGCCGCCTGCCTCGATTGATCGCGCTCAGTGCGGATGCACGCGTCGCTCGACGGCCAGCAACAACGCATTCGCGACCGCCGCGAACGCGAACAGCAGCAACGTCAGCGCCGTGATATCAAGCACCTTGTGGGCCTCCATGGCGCGGATCAGCATGAAGCCGATGCCCTGATCGGAGGCAAAAAGCTCCCCGATCAGGGTTCCCAGCAGCGTGGCGGAAAAGCCGATGCGAAGCCCGGTCACGATCTCCGGCAGCGCGGCGGGCAACAGCACGGTGCGCGCGGTCTCAAAAGGCGCGAGGCCGAGAACGCGCGCCGTCTTGATCAGAACCGGGCTGGTGTTCTTGATCGCGCCGATGGTGAAGAGCGCGACCGGGAAAATTCCATGCAACGCGCCGAATGCGACCTTGGCGGAAATGCCGAGCCCGAACACCAGCAGGATGACGGGATAAAGCGTGATCTTGGGAATGGAATAAAGCGACGACAGGATCGGCTCGCCCACCTGCCCGGCCAGGCGGTGGGCGCCGAGCGCCAGTCCGAGTGCGAGCCCGCCGATGAGCGCGATGACGCAGCCATAGAAAAAGGCAAGGCCGGTCGCCGCGGCGTGCGGCCAGAACTGCGCGCTGCCGAGGAGCGCTCCGATGCGCCGGAACGTGGCGCCCGGCGGCGACAGCGCCTCCGGTCCCGCCCACTGGAACAGCCAGATCCAGGCAAGCCACAGGACAGCGGCGAGCAGGACGTGGTCGAGCAGGCGGGCGCGCGCGGTCATGACCGGTACCAGCGCCGGTGCAGCGCCTGCTCGAACGCGGCGAGCCCGGCGTTGACCGCGATGGCAAGAACGAGGATCAACACCAGCAGCGCGTACATGGTTCGATTGTCGAAATTGTTGTACGCGAGCGCGACGCGCCGTCCGATGCCCTCGGTCGAGAGAATGAATTCTCCGGCGATGATGCCGATCACGCTATAGGCGACCGCGAGCCGCAGCCCGCTCATGAGATGCGGTGACGCGGCCGGCAACTTCATCAGCAATGCGGTGCGGACCGGTCCCAGCCGCGAGACGCGGGCGACCTTCAGCAGAACTTGCGGAATGCGGTCGATTGCCGTCACGGTGGCGACGATCATGGCGACGATCCCGAACAATGCTCCCAGCACGATGAGCGAAGCCGGGCCGATGCCGAAGAACACGATCAGCAGCGGGTAGAGCACGAATGTCGGCACCGAATAGTAGGACGTGAAGACCGGATCGAGCGCGCGGCGGAGCCGCGGAACGGCGTGCACCGCAAGCCCGATCAGAAAGCCGCCGAATACCGACAGGCCGATCGCCGCTGCGAGATTGCCGAGCGTGTAGGAGATGTCGCGCCAGAACCAGGGTGCCGTCGCGATGACGTGGACCAGCGCCAGCGCCATCTCCGACGGCGGGATCATGGTGAAGCGATCGATGATCCCCAGGCGGCAGAGCAGTTCGAGCGCGGCGATCGCCCCGCAAATCAGGCCGAGCTGAAGCATGCGCACGCGGATCATCGCACGCCGAGCGCCTTCTTCGATTCATCGCGCAGCAGCGCCCAGAGGCGGCCGGTCAGCGCGCCGAAAGCGGGGTCGGCGACCAGCGCGCTGTCGCGTTCGCGCGGCCAACCGGTCGCCACCACTTCGATCAGGCGGCCCGGACGCGCGGACATCACCGCCACGCGGTCCGACAGCAACGCCGCCTCGTCGAGCGCATGCGTGATCAGCATCACCGTCGCCCCGGTCTCGCGCCACAACCGCAAGAGCTCCTCGCCCATCAGCAGCCGCGTCTGCTGATCGAGCGCGCCGAACGGCTCGTCGAGGAGAATGAGGCGCGGCCGCAGCACCAGCGTGCGCGCGATGCAGACCCGCTGACGCATGCCGCCGGACAATTGCGCGGGATAGGCGCCGCGAAACTCGGTGAGCCCCATGAAGGCGAGCGCATAGTCCACGCGGCGGACGATTTCCGCCCGCGCGACGCCGGCGCGGCGCAGCCCGAATGCGACATTGTCCCACACGTTGAGCCAGGCGAAGGTTGCATCTTCCTGGAACACGACGCCGATTTCGTCCGCCACGGTGCCGGTGATCGCGCGCCCATCCATCTCGACCGCTCCGGCAGTCGGTCTCACCAGCCCGGCGATGATTTCAAGGAGCGTGCTCTTGCCGCAGCCGGACGGTCCGACCACGGCGACGAACTCGCCGCGCCCGAACTCGAAATCGAGCGGCCCGAGCGCAGGCACCGGACCCTGGCCGGTGCGGGCGGGATAGGTATGCGAAATGCCGCGCAACGCGACGTGCGGATCAGCGAGGGCCGCCGCGCTGCCGGGCATCTGAGCCGCCGTCTCGAGGCTGCGCGCGGCTTTCGCCATCACAGCGGGCGACGCAGGTCTTCATCGAGCAGGCTCTGATCGATCAGCTTGCCCCAATCGAACGGTTCCTTGAGCTCGCCGACCGAGATGAGGCCGTCGACCACCGCGGCCAACCCCTCCTTGGAGAAATCGCCGCGGCTCCAATGCTGCCACTCGTAGTATTTCGGCAGGATGGCGTTCGCTTCCGCGAGCGACACCTCCCACACCTTGGCGTAGATGCGCGCGGTCTCCTCGCGGCTGCCGTAGACGAATTCGACCGCCCGGCGATGGACCCCGAGGATCTTGCGCAGCATCTGCGCGTTCTTCGCGGCGAACTCCCTGGTGGTCACGGCAACCTGCCAGGTGAATTTGGGATAATATTGGTGGCCGTAGAACAGCACCTTGTATTTGTTCGGCGTGACGGTCAGCGCCGGGTCGTTCCAGGGCGCAGCCGCGACCGCACCCTGCGCCAGCGCCGTCAGAGCCGGTCCAAGACCGCCGAGCGGCAATATCTCGACCTTGCCGGCGAGCCCCTCGCGCTTGAGCGCGGTGCGGATCACCATTTCGGTGATCGACTTCGGGCTGGTATAGGCGACTTTCTTGCCGACGAGATCCTGGATCGAATTGATGCCGGCGTCGGGCTTTGCCGCCCAGGTCAGCTCGCCGATGTGGTTCGAGGACGACGCCAGCGCCTTGAGCTCGACGCCCGCGAGCGAGCCTGCGATCGCCGCCGAGGTCGCTATTTCGGCGTAGGGCAGTTCGCCGGCCAGCATGTTGCGCAACGACGTTCCCCCGCCCGCGCCGGCGGTGATGCCGTCGATGTCGAGGCCGGCCTCCTTGAACATGCCTTTTTCCAGCGCCACCGCCCACGGCAGCGTCGCCACCAGGCGTCCATACTGGCTCACCGTGATCTTCGCGGCGAAGGCAGGCGTCACGGCCAACGTCATCACGGCGCTTGCGAGCACGGCGTGGAACCGCATGGTCCGCCCTCCCGTTTACGCGTGCGTTGATCGCACGTTGTGTATGCAAGCCTTGTACATTAGGCTTTCAGCCGCCCGCAAGGTCGTTCAAAGGCGCCAGAAGACAGACCGGAGGAACGCCATGAAAATCGTGCACGGAGATCAGGTCGAGGAGAAGATCCGCATCCATCAGCATCGCCAGGGCATGTTCCGCCACCGCACGGTGGCCGCCGGCGAGCCGGGCACCCCCGGCAATTTCATCCTCGAAATGGTCCGGACGACCGACGATTTCTTTTCTCCTCGCCACAAGCACAATTTCGATCAGTTCCGCTATCAGCTGGAAGGCGAGTTCGACTTCGACCGGAACGGGAAGATGACACCGGGGATCCTCGGATACTTTCCGGAAGGCACGCCCTATGGCCCGCAGAGCTCGAGCGTGAGCTCGCTGACGCTGGTGCTGCAATTCGGCGGCGCCAGCGGCAACGGGTACATGACCCAGGAACAGATGGAGGCCGGAACCGCCGAGCTCAAGAAGCACGGCACGTTCGAGAAGGGCGTCTTTCGCCGCAACGAGGGCGAGGAAGGCAAACGCAACGTCGACGGCTATCAGGCGGTGTGGGAACACGTGAACAAGCGGCCGATGACGTATCCGGCCCAGCGCTACCAGGACCCCGTCATGATGACGCCCGAGCATTTCGACTGGGTGCCGGTCGAGGGGGCTCCGGGCGTGTGCGAGAAGCTGATGGGGGTGTTTACCGAGCGCAGCTGCGAGGCGCGCTTTCTGCGTCTTGCACCGCAGGCCCGCCTGCGCGCATCCGGCCGCAAGATCTATTTCGTGCTCACGGGCGACGGACGCGTCGGCGGCCAGGTCTATCGTCACTACACGTCGGTGTTCTGCGAGCGCGACGAGGAAACCGCGTTCGAGGCCGAAACGCCGACCGAGATTCTCGCTTTCGGGCTGCCCAAGCTCGAAACGCCGGCGCACTACGCCATCGCCGCGGAATGATTGCGGCTCACATAATAGAAGCTCTCATGGGTAATCCGACGGCGAAGAGGCGAATTCGGTGCGCTCCCTCTCCCCCTTGGGGGAGAGGGTCGGGATGAGGGGGTTACCGGCCAACGAGAGACCTAAACCCTCACCCCACCCTTCTCCCGATGGGAGAGGGAGCAGACCGAAATCGCGGCTCGAGCGCGACCGCCATGTACACCGCGACCTGGAGGGCAGATGCGACGGCGCGATGTTGTGGTGATGGGTGCCGCCGCCGCGGCCGCGCTGATGTCAGGTGCGGCTTTCGCCCAGCGGACGGATTCGAATTCCCCCTATCCCAACCGCGCGATCCACCTCATCGTGCCGTCCTCGGCGGGCGGGGTGCACGACGTCATCGCGCGCATCTGGGCCGACCGGGTCAAGTCCTCGCTCGGGTCGATCATCGTCGAAAATCGCAGCGGCGGCGGCGCCTCGATCGCACTCAACGCGGTCGCCCAATCACCGCCCGACGGCCACATGTTCTTGCTGGGAAGCACCAGCAACCTGGTGCTGCGCGAGGGCCTCGGCAATCGCGTCTACGACGCGGCCAAGGACCTGGTCGCGGCCTCGATCTTCGCCACCACCTCGACGTCGATCACCGTCAATCCGTCGCTGCCGGCGCGCACGGTGCAGGAGCTGATCGCATGCCGCGCCGTCTAGCAAAGCAAGCGCCCTATTGATGCAGAAAAATGCCGCCGTTCACGCTGTGTTTCAATCCATGGAAGGGCACACGCACTTCCATGACGAAATTCTGTCGTTCCAATTGTTGCCGACAAATGCGACGTCTTGTGACCATGACGACCTTGCGCCTTTAAAATCCCGGTCCTGGTACACCTCAACGTAGCATCCCGCCTTCCTGATTTTGAAAGATGAAATTTTATCATTCATGGTGGTCATTGGGGTACTTTCGTTAGCCCTCAAGCCCCTCCCTGCACCCTTGTAATTCGCATCCTCAAAAGCGATGCAAACCTGGGCCTCTTCAGCTTGAGCTGCACGCACATCGAGACCGATTAACCCAAGAGTTGAGCCGACCAAAGCAATCGCGAACAATCGCGGACTGAGCTTCGTCCACATGGTTCTCTCCATCTTGGCTGGAATTCTCAAGAGAACAATAGCCCACTAATCTCCTGGTTGCAATATAAAGATAATACAATCAGAACATCCAACCTGCTGCTGCCCTGGCTGTGCGTCTGGGGCTACAACCTGCGTCGGTTGTGGTCGGTGGTCATGGCTACGCTTGCGCACGATCACGCAAGCGCGAAGGGTATCGGGTGATGGGTCCGTTTCGCCACCTCACAAGCAACTTAAATCATTGAAGAATTTGCGTTGATAACAAGATGGGGAGGGGGGAGGGTCTGCAATTTGTAGTCGGGCAATAAGTCGGGCGCGGCGGCGCCTCGAACATTCATTGCGCGTACTTTTGGGCTAATCGGGCCGGAGTGTAGCTGGGGCCATGACGGGGCCGCAGCCCGGCCAGCGTGTTACGCTGTCCCCCCTCCATCCCCTGACTACAGGGAGGGAACCA
This sequence comes from uncultured Alphaproteobacteria bacterium, assembly GCA_963821505.1. Lineage (GTDB taxonomy): Bacteria > Pseudomonadota > Alphaproteobacteria > Rhizobiales > Xanthobacteraceae > VAZQ01. The sequence continues at coordinate 26,764 of CAWGEH010000017.1, read as the reverse complement.
TGGCCAAACCCGGCCCGAAGAGCGCCGCCGAGCAGCTAGGCCCCATCATCCCCGGTGCCGCCCGACCCCCGCCGCCGCCCGCCGATCTGCTGCCCGCCGAGCAGGCCCATTGGACCGCGATCACCGGGGCATTGCCGCCCGACTGGTTCAACACCGCGAACATGCCGTTGCTGCGGCAGCTATACAGGCACATCCGCTTCGCCGACGAGTTGTCGCAGGACATCGCGCGGCAGCGCGAAGAGTTGGCGACCGGAGAGCCGAAGAGCGACCAGCAGCAGCGGCGTCTAGCGAACGCGTTGCGGCAGACGTTGCGTGCGCACGGCTATCAGACCGATCGCATTGTCAGCCTCTCGACGAAGCTGCGGCTGACGAAGCTCAGCCGCTACGCCCGCGCCGATGCGGCCTACGCGGGCGCGAAGGGTGCAGGATATCCGAAGCCGTGGACCGACTGGGGCGGGCGACAGTAAAAGCGCCCCGCGCGCTCGCCGTGACTAGCGCCAGCCGAGCGGACGCTCGTTGAAGAAGAAATAGCGGCGCAATGTCTCGCGATCGAACAAGCCGCCGTTGATGGTGGCGTTGGTATGTTCGCCGAGCTTCGGATTGTTGACGTAAGTCTTCGGTGCCTCGACGACATCGTCGTCCGCGCGTGCAGAGCCGATCATGCCGACAGCGACCAGGGCGATCATGAGCATTTTCATGTGTCCCTCCATCCGTATCGCGTCGGGAGGTTAGACTTGTTGCGAAGCGCGCGGGTGTGACCGGTGTCACTGCGTGGCAGATTTTTCACGATGAAGCGGTTGTACTGCGAGGCGCAAGAACTATGCATGATGCTTGCGCTTGTGTGCAGGTGGTCAACAAAGTGATTGCAAATTTCAACTCCGCGCTCCGATAGGAAAGGCCCCGGCAATCGACCGGGGCCTTTCCAGTGATCGCGATGTCGTCATCGCTTTGCCTCCGCAGGGGCTAGCGCCTGCACGAATAGCCCCCGATCCGCGAGCCCATTCAATTCGGACGAGCAATGCTCGACCCGTTGAATGAACAACTCGTACCCATCACTGCCTGGGGTCCACGATTTGAATTTTCGAACAAGGTCCGTGATTTTGGGCGTTTGGAAAGCCGTTGGGCCTTCGGGATGTGCGAACTTGTTCCGAATGTCCTTGATGATCCGTAGATCATTGTACAGGTCTCTATCAATTACCTTGAAGGCGTAGGCAATCTCGATCTTCGGAGAGAAGTGGTACAGCGGTCCGAGGGCGCTGCCGAACATTTGCATGGCCTTGTTATTGGATAAATTCATGATCACAAGCAGAACGTTTCGAAGGCTCCCATCCAACGCCGCTGCCGATACAAGCACAGTCCCGGCCTGGGACTGTAGTTTCAGCTTCGCGATTTCGGGACCAAGATCGAAGTGGTAGATTGTAGTAGTGGGCTCCATGCCTTCACTCCCGCCTCCACGACTTCGCGAACGCCGCCATCGCCGCCTCGCGCGTCGCTTCGTAGCCGTGCGCAGCGCGGCGAATGTAGCCGTTGTGCCCGCCCGCCCACATCCATGGCCGATCCGGCGGTGCGACTGGTACCTTGAATATGCGCCCGACGATCACGCCGTTCTCGATCACGTCGAAGTCGTCATCGCGCCACTCGCCCGACCTGCGCGACGCGGATGCGCGTTTGAGGATCAGCGACAAAGGTACCGCCTCGATCCTGGAATGAAAACGCGATGCTTGCAGGCCAGAATGAATTTGATTGCGTCTTCTTGGCGGTCGAAGCGAAAGTGCATCGCTGTGCCCGCAAATTCCATTCCCCAATCCGCCCCGGCGGCAAGTGTGGCCAATTCTTCTAACTCCCGCATGGCCGAATTGGGGGCTTCGACTTCGACTCCGAAAGGAAGCTCCCAAAATTTCATCGCTTCGAGTGCCCGGAGAGCACGTCGTAGCCTTCCCGGCTGGAGCCGATCGACACACGTTTAAGGATGAGCCCGCTCACCGATCTCTCGCAGCGTGCAGCGTGGCGATGACCGACTTGCATTCGTTGCAGACGATGTCAGCGGCGTCGTGATCGTTCTCGTCGCCCGCCGGCATCACGTCGAAGGTCATCGGCTGAATTTTCTCGCAGGTATCGCACCACACATAAGGGAAGCGTTCGAGTTGATCCGTCATGTCAGTCGTCCAAGCTCTCGTCCCGTCGGAGGCGGTTCAAAGATATTCCCATGCAAGCGCCAGCAGGATGCCGGTGATCAAGCCCAACAAGATGACCATTGTCACCAGCCGGCCCCGGATGACCCGGAATTGCTCATCGGTCATCATCAGTCGTCCAGGTTGTCGTCGCGCTGGAAGCCCTTCGGCGGACTCGGCGGATGATCCCTGTCCGATGGATTGCATGACGGGCACGGCATGCCCGCGCCGCCGCATCCGCACGCGTGCGGGCCGTCCCACGGGTGGTCATCGTGAGCCTCGCAGAGCCAATACGTGTCCCGGCAACGGGCGCAGATCATCACGGCCTCGATCATTCATCCCCTCGCACGACAAGGCGCCTGCGCTGCTGCGGGTCGATCTTGAATTCCGCGACGGCGGCAACTTCGGCCGCCTGCTGATCCGGCGCGTAGACGATGCCGAGATAATGTGCGCGTGCTCGCATGATCGAGACGTGCCACGCCTTCGGCTTCGCGGCGGTCTTGGGCTTCCGCGCTGGGCGACGCGACAACGTCATCGGCCGCCGCTCCCGCTGCGCAAGCAGTAGCTCCCGCTCGCCGTCCATCCGAAGGGGCAGGTCCCGTTCGGTGGCTTGGCGATGGCATCCTGCGCGCCCTGCGCCGGGACGCAATACGAACCCGACGATGTCCATCCGTGCGGGCATGAGCCGCCCGGTCCTGGCGGCTTCGGCTGCGGCAACGGTTTGGCGAGCGCGGCGGTAGCGGACAGCGCCACGACGGCTGCGACGATAGCAATAGGTTTCATGAAGGTTTCCCCTTCGTCATCCCTCGCGCCGGAAATGACGTGAAACTCGCAGTAGTAAATGTGCTCGTGCTGGATGGATCGCCGGAGACCGGAATAAACTCGACAGGTTGACGTGGTGGCCTAACCACCCATACTTGATCTGCATGCTTTTTCTTGGTGGCTGCGGCAGCAAGTGTCTCTTGGAATCGCCTCACCTGCTTGTCGATCTTGGCCTTAACGTATTGCATCTCGTGACCGAGTTTCTCCAGGCGGCAATGACTCTCGCCCATAATTTAGATGGCTCACCTGATTGTTGATCTTGTCCACGACTGTTTGGAGATCGAGATCGGGCCAGTAATCAGAAGCAAAGTCTCTTGCCGAGGCATGATGCGCACCTAGCACGGGTTCGCGATTTTTGGGCTGTTTAAAGAACTCCCGTAACGTCCGAGCATGAGTTCAGAAAGCTTCGATGGCCGCGTTCGCCCGGAACCAATCGTCCTTGTTGTTCTCTCGATCGAGCTTTGCAAACTCTTCTGACATGAGAAATTTTGCCGCCTCTTCGAACATATCGAGTTCGTACGGCAAGTGCTCCTCGAACAATTTCCTTTTCCGGTCTTGCTCTTCCATGTTTTCCTCCGCACCGGCGCACTTATGGTTTCCTCCGCCAGCTTTTCGCGAACGCCGCCATTGCCGCCTCGCGCGTCGAACTCGTAGCCGTGCGCCGCGCGGCGCAGGTCGCCGTTGTGCGAGGCGCATATTGGCGAGCGTGGCGGAATACGACTTCGCCAGGGTGTGTCATCGCTTGCGCGGCAGGTCCGTGCTCCGGTGGCCGATCTTAGCGAGAAAAAGTGCCGGCTGGTGGTGCTTCGGGCCAGAGGGTGCGCAATCGCGACGGCGTAGGCTGAGACGGCACGGATTGCCCCTCAGTGCCTTCCGGCCTCACCGCCTCGGTGGAATCCGAGATCGGTGGTTTCTTTGGAGGTAGCACAACGGTCTGCGGCCGTTGCAGTTTGCGCGCTGATTTGACCTGTTTCTTCGACAGCTTGCTTGCCTCCTTTTTCGACGGTTTCTCCAGCGGAATCACAGGGGTCGCGTCTGGCAAGTCGTCGGCAAACACTCCGCGTCCGCTCGGGAGCTTCTCGGACTCGACCCAGCGAAAAAAGGCCTCTTTTAGCTCATCAATCGCAGCGCACCCCGCGAGGCCCAGTGTTGCGGACACGGCCACTAGAACAAGCGCGACCCGAGCGCAGGCGCGCGTTGATGTCCTCGTGATCCGTCGCGTTGGGGGGCTCCCTCGTCGACCTTTGGGGCGAAACGCAAGGGTGACACCGTATGGTTGCTGCGGGGTTAACAGCCAGCCCGCCCCGATGCTGCAGATGGAGCGCCGACGTCATCCGGCGGGCACGAGCCGATCGGCGCGGCGTCATCGGCCGCCGCTGCCGCTGCGCAGGCAATAGCTGCCGCTCGCCGCTCGGGCAACTACCAAGGACGCCAAAGACGAACGACGGGCCAAATTTCCGAGTGAGCAAAGCGCCAAAACTGGACGACGGCGGGGACTGCCATCAGGATCGTTAGAGCTGTCATGACCACGTTCAGCCAGCGCGTTGTGGCTGTTTGCCGTTCAGTGGCCGCTTGGTGTCTCTCGATCGCGACCCGCAGGCGGTCCACGGCCTCGCTGGTGGGCCACTGAGGGATGTTGTCTGCCATGGCGGTCACCCCGTCGCCCACATCCAACGCCAAGCCCGCAAAGGAGCGGACCGGCCACAAGCTTTCCGTGATCGGGAATGACCACGGCTCTTGGGGACGTAGAAGCGCCCGGCCGGTGAGAGCATTACACTTTGATGCCATTAACGAGCCGTTAACTACGGCATTTCCCGCCGCCATGACTTCGCGAACGCCGCCATCGCCGCCTCGCGCGTCGGCTCATAGCCGTGCGTTGGCGTGCGATGTTAATGGTAGTCAGGGTGACGCCACGCTCTTCTTCTGTGCCTTGGCCCACCAAGAGGGGCCAAGCAAGAATATCGCCACGCCGCACACGATCTCCCAACTGCCTTGTATGAGCATGAAGCGGTCGTTCCAATAGAGTGCGACAAGGATAAGACCGCTCAAGAGGAGGTACGCGCCCCAGAAGTTTTTTTCGGCGCTGCTCTCCGCTGTCAAATATGAACGCGTGCTTTGCGCCGCCGTATCGCTTCATGACGACGCCGCAAAAAATAAACGGCAGTATGTAGCTCGCCAGTTGCGCTGGAACCAGCGCGAAAGCAAAGATGATGGCTCCCCAGTCGCCGATCGTAGTGCCGGTGAAGGCGGCCCACATCCGGCGCGTGTTCTTGCCAATCTGCTGCCAAATGTCGGCTTGCAGGAAACATTGATAGGCCTCGTAGGGCGTAAGGTCCACGAGACGCTTCGTGCAATCAAGCATCACAATCCCTCCCATCTGCGCGACGGTGGAGTGCGAGCATCAGGGAGCTTTGGCTTTGCCGGTAACTGAGGCGAGCAGTTCGGAGACCTTCGAAAAGCCGTTGATGCTCTCTAGGCTGAACAGGTTGAGTGTCCCGAAGGGGATTAGCGCGGCGCTCATCCTCACACGACATCACACCGAACCAGCCAGCAGCTATTGCTTGAATCTTGGTCTGGTGGTCCTCATTGAATCGACCGAACACGCCCGGATCGGAGAGGATAGTTGACATTCCCTGTTTTACTGCTTTTCCGCCGCGACCAAAGCGGCGCGAATAGTCGTCCAGAATGTCCAGCAATTCTGTATACGTTTCGAGAATTATCGCCCGCTTTAGGGGGGCGAGATCAGCTACATCGCCTTTCACAAGCTTGTCGGCCGTCATATCGAAAACAAAATCATCTAAACGATTGCGAGCGAAGAGAGCCGCTTGCCCTTCGGGCTTTGAGCCCCCGCCATAAAGATTCTGCTTGATCAGCGCCGTCAACTCGTGACGCAAGTCTATAAGGCGGGAGACGGGGACTCCCTCATACTCCGACGGAGTTGTCATTGCACTGAGCCCTCTCGCGGAAACGGCGGCGGTATGCGGCATTGTCTATAGGGCTCTACAGAGCTTGCAACCGCCGCTGGGACCAGTGATCGTCCGTCGTCATTTGGAGGCAAAAAGCGGTCCGGGACACCACCGGGACACTCGCCCTATTCGGAACTTTCAACCTACTGAAAATGCAGCATATTCCGCAAACCGAGCCTCCGATCCAAAGCCCCTACAAGGGCATGGCGCCGGCCATGAACGATCTCATCAGCGGGCAGATCGCGGTCGGTTTCGTCAACATCACGGCGCAGGTGATCGCACTCCATCGCAGCGGGAAAATCCGCATCCTTGCGGTCAATGCGCCCGTGCGCCTCGCGGCCACGCCGGACATCCCGACCGCGATCGAAGCGGGAGTGCCGAATTTCGTGTCGCAAACATTCTTCGGTCTGTTCGCGCCGGCGGGCACGTCGAAGGCGGCGCTTGAAAAGATCGATCAGGTGACCCAGGCTGCCTGGAGCGATACGGACTTTCAGCAGCGGCTCATCGCGTCGGGCTTCGAGCCGATGCTCGGCTTCGGACCCGACAAGGCGGATGCCTATCTCCAACAGGAAATCGCCCGCTGGACGCCCATCGTCCAAAAGGTTGGAAGCCGATCGCAATGAGCGTATGCGGATAAGTCCGGTGTCCTTCGGCAAGCGCGACGATGCAGAGTGATCTGGCTTCGGCTCTGATGGGCCGATCGGTCCCGCGGCTGGAGGATGCGAGGCTGTTGCGCGGCGCGGGACGCTTCGTCGACGATATCGATCTCCCGGGCCTGCTGCACGCGACATTCGTCCGGAGCCCGATCGCCCATGGGCTCGTCCAGCGGGTGGACGCCGCAAAGGCGCGGGCGCTGCCGGGCGTCAGGGCGGTTCTGACCTATGCCGATCTGCGGCCCGTGCTCGCCTGCGATCGCATTCCGCTCGCATTGCCGCTGCCTGCGATCCGCTTTCACGTCGATCCATGCGTGCTTGCCCTGCACGAGGTGTGTTACGTCGGCGAGCCCGTCGCGCTGGTGGTGGCCGAGAGCAGGCGGCTCGCCGAGGACGCCGCCGCGCTGGTCGAGCTCGACTTGCAGCCCCTGCCCGCGATCGTCGATCCGCGCGCGGGGCTCGAACGCGACGCGCCCAAGGCGCGGCGCGACTGCCCGGACAATCTGGTCGCGCGATGGGTGGTGAAATACGGCGACATCGAGCGGGCATTTGCCGGCGCCGCGCATCGCATTTCCGAGCGCCTTCGCATCCACAAGGGCGGCGGCCATTCGATCGAGGCGCGCGGCGTCGTTGCGCGCCATGACCCGGCCGATGACTTGCTCACGGTCTGGGACTCGACCCAGATGCCGCACAAGACCAAGCGGGTCCTGGTCGAGGCGCTGGGATTGTCGGAGCACCAGCTGCGCGTGATCGCGCCCGACGTCGGCGGCGGCTTCGGGCCCAAGAACCCGTTCTATCCGGAGGAGCTGGCAATCCCCGCGGCCGCGCTCGTGTTGGGGCGCCCGATCAAATGGATCGAGGATCGGCGCGAGAGCTTCACCGCCACCAACCATGAGCGCGAGCAGGATTGGGAGGTCGAGGCGGCGGTCGATCCCGACGGCAAGCTCATCGCGATTCGCGGGCATCTGCGTCACGATCACGGCGCCTATACCCCGTCCGGGCTTTCGCTTCCGCAGAATTCCGCCACCAATCTCATCGGGCCGTATGTCTTGCCGGCCTATCAGCTCGAAGTCTCGCTTTGCCTGACCAATCTGGCAGCGGCGACCTCGACGCGCGGCGCCGGGCGGACGCAAGGCACCTTCGTCATGGAGCGGCTGCTGGACCGCGTCGCCGACGAGCTTGGTCTTGCCCGCGACGAGGTGCGCCGTCGCAATCTCATTTCGCCGCAGCAGATGCCCTACGTCACGCCGGTGCTCACACGCGACGGCCTGCCCATGACCTATGACAGCGGCGACTATCCGGAATGCCAGCGCCGCGCGCTCGCAGCGGCCGGCTGGACCGATTTCCCCACGCGGCGCGCAGCGGCGCTGAGGCAAGGCCGCTGGCTCGGCATCGGGCTCGCCAACTACCTCGAGGGGACCGGCCGCGGCCCGTTCGAAAGCGCCGCCGTCCGCGTCGGACCTTCGGGCAAGATATTCGTCACCACCGGCGCCGCGGCGCAGGGCCAGGGAACGAAGACCATGCTGGCGCAGCTCGTCGCCGGCGTCCTCGGGGTGAGCCCGCAGCGCATCCACGTCACCGACGGCGACACCGCGGCCAGCCCGCTCGGCCTCGGGGCCTATGCCAGCCGGCAGGCGGTGACCGCCGGCAACGCCGCCCATCTGGCCGCGCTGATGGTCGCGGACAAAGCGCGCAAAGCCGCATCGACCATGCTGGAAGTCGCAGCCGACGACCTCGAGCTGCTGGAGGGCGAGATTCGCGTCAAAGGCGTTCCGCAACTCAAGCGCACGCTGGGCGAAGTGGCGCATGCGCTCAGCGGCGTGCCCGGATTTGCACTCCCCGGCGATATCGCTCCGGGGCTGGCGGCGGCGACCGATTTCCAGCCGGCCGCGCTGACCTACACCAACGGAACCCACGTGGTGGAAGCCGAAGTCGACGGCGAGACCGGCGGCGTGCGGCTGACGCGTTACGTGGTGGTCCACGACTGCGGGCGGATGATCAATCCGATGATGGTCGAGGGCCAGGTGCACGGCGCCGTGGCGCATGGCATCGGCGCGACGCTGTTCGAATGGATGCGTTACGACGTGGGCGGACAGCCGCTTACCGTCACCTTCGCCGACTATTTGCTGCCCACCGTCGACGTGGTGCCGCCGATCGAAATCCACCACATGGAGTCGCCGACCCCGCTCAACCCGCTCGGCGTCAAAGGCGCGGCCGAGAGCGGCACCATCGGCGCGCCGGCCGCCATCGTCTCGGCCATCGAAGACGCGTTGCGGCCGCTCGACGTGCGCATCCGGGAGTTGCCGGTGACGCCCGCGCGGTTGCGCGCGCTCATTGCAGAGGCGACGTCGCGGTGAGAACGCTTTATGATGCGCCGACCGAAGCACGGTCGCCCGCGCGCGATGCAAGGAAAGGTTGACGATCCCATGGTCGATCAAAGGAATTTCGCCGGCAATATCGCCTACGACGATCTGCGCGAATGGCTCGCGATGGCCGACCGCCTGGGCGAGGTCCGTACCGTCAAGGGCGCCAACTGCGAGGAGGATATCGGGCTTGCCGCCGAGGCGGTGCTGCGGGCGGAACACGGCCCCTGTGTGCTGTTCGAGGATATCCCGGGCTCCCCGAAAGGCTTCCGTCTGCTTCTCAACATGTTCGCCGGCACGCGCCGCAACATGACGCTCGGCTTTCCCGATCACTTGAGCAAATGGGAGCTGAGCGACGCCTACCGCGAGGCCTATCTGCAGGAGCAGCGTATCGTGCCGCACGTCATCGTCGACGACGGCCCGGTGTTCGAGAACATCATGCTGGGCGAGGACGTCGACGTCACCAAATTCCCGGCGCCGAAATGGCACGAGAAGGACGGCGGCCGCTATATCGGCACCGGCACCTACAGCATCACCCGCGACCCCGAGGAGCACTGGCTCAATGCCGGCGCCTACCGCGCCCAGGTGCACGACAAGAAAACGGTCGGCATCGTCATGGCCGCGGGCCATCACGGACGCATCCACCGCGACAAGTCGTTCAAGCGCGGCGAGCCGCTTCCGGTCGCGATGGTGCTGGGCGGCGATCCGCTCGCCTTCTTCTTCGGCGGCCTGGAGGCGCCCTACGGGGTGTTCGAGCTCGACCTTGTCGGCGGCCTGCGCGGCCGGCCGGTGAAGATGGTGCGCGGCAAGGTCACCGGGCTGCCCTTCCCTGCCAATGCCGAGATCGTGCTCGAAGGCTACGTGCCGCCCGACCGCACCCACGCGGAAGGCCCGTTCGGCGAGTGGACCGGGCACTACGCCGGCGGCATGCGTCAGATCCCGGTGCTCGACATCAAGGCGATCTATTACCGCAACGATCCGATCGTGCTGGGCGTCCCGCCGATGGGCGGCGGGCCGGACGAGATGGCGCGCTACCGCGCCGTGATGCGCTCGGCCACGATCAAGCAGAACGTCGCCAATGCCGGCGTTCCCGGCGTGCAGACGGTATGGTGCCATGAGGTCGGCGGCGCGCGCATGCTGCACGCTCTCTCGATCACGCAGCGCTATCCCGGCCACGCGGTGCAGGCGGCGCACGTCGCCGCCCAATGCGGCGCCTCCGCCTATGCCTCCAAATATGTCGTGGTGGTCGACGAGGATGTCGACGTGACCAATCTCGACCATCTGCTGTGGGCCATGTTGACCCGCACCGATCCCAAGGAGTTGATCCAGTTCATCACCGGATCATGGGATTCGAGCGCCGACCCGGCGCTGCCGCCGGAACGGCGCGCCGCCGGCAACATGACGCATTCGGTGGCGCTGATTAACGCCTGCAAGCCTTGGCACTGGCGCGACAAGTTTCCCGCCACCAATGCGCCGAGCCCGGAGGTTGCCCGCAAGGCGCGCGAGAAATTCGGCTGGCTGCTCGAGGGCAACGGCCCGGGGTGAACGGCGGGGCCAATTAGGTCAACGTGACTGCCCCATTCGTTGCGCCCCGATTAGAAAAGGCGCAATCTTTTGCGCCTTTCATCCACACGCCGGTTTTGCCGCAGCCGACACAAGAAAGGAAACAACAACGCGCGCGGACGGGAAAGTTGTCCGCGGCGCGGATAAGGGCTCCGACAAAAAACGGCGCAGCAACAACGAGCCGCTGATCGACTAGGGAGAGGATCCATGAGCTTTCGCAGACGTCGCACCAAGTCTCCGCCGCTGGAGCCTGTTGCCGGCAATGGCCTGCTCGACCGCCGCGCGCTGCTCGGACGCGGCATCGCCTTTGCGGGCGCCATGACGACTGGCGCCTCGCTCACCAGCGCGGCCGCCGAACCGCTCAAGGACGAGAAGTGGAGCTTGGAATTCGGCGCGGTCACGCCGCCGCTCCAGACGCCGTCACCGTTCGAGAAGGACGTGGTGCGGTCGCTGAGCAATCCCAACGGCGAGTTTCGCAATTCGCACGCGCGGACCCCGCATCACTTGCTGGGCGGGACGATTACGCCGAACAGCCTGCATTTCTCGATCAACCATTGCGGCATCCCGAACATCGATCCGGCCAAGCACAAGCTGGTGATCCACGGGATGGTGCGCCAGCCGCTCGAGTTCACGCTGGAGAAGCTGTCGCGCTACCCGTTGGTTACGCGCATGAACTTCGTGGAGTGCGCCGGCAATTCGGCGCCCATGTTCTCAAGTGAACCGATGCAGGTCACTGCTCAGGCGCTGCACGGCCTGTGTTCCTGCTCCGAATGGAGTGGCGTACCGCTGTCGACGCTGCTCGACGAGGCCGGGATCGATCCGAAAGCCAAATGGCTGGTCGCCGAGGGCGCCGATGCGCAGATGCTGGATCGCAGCGTACCGGTCAAGAAAGCGTACGACGATGCGCTCGTCGCGATCTACCAGAATGGCGAGCACCTGATGCCCGGCAACGGCTATCCGATGCGCCTGCTGCTGCCCGGCTACCAGGGCAACATGAACGTCAAGTTCCTCCGCCGCATCAAGGCGGTGGAGCAGCCGGCGTACAGCATGTTCGAGAGCAAGACCTATTCCCAGATCCTGCCGGGCGGGAAAACGTGGCGGTTCCACTTCCTCATGGAGGTGAAGAGCTTCATCACCCAGCCGTCGTTCGGCCAGCACCTGAAGGAACCCGGCTTCTACGCCATCTCCGGTGTCGCCTATTCCGGTACCGGGCGCATCGCCAAGGTCATGGTCTCGGCCGACGGCGGCAAGAGCTGGGGCGAAGCCGCACTGCAGGGGCCGATCTACAGCAAGGCGTTCACACGCTTCGTCATGCCCTGGCGCTGGGACGGGCAGCCGGCGATCCTGCAGAGCCGCGCCTGGGACGAGGGCGGCAACGCGCAGCCGCTGCGCGCGGAATTCGTGGCGGCGCGCGGTCAGACCAAGGCACCGTTGAAGACTCCCCTGGCATTCCCCAATCAGCACTACAACAGCATCACGAGCTGGAGCGTCGACGGCAAAGGGGAGATCAAACATGTCTACGCATAAGCCGCTGTTCGCGCTTTCGCTGCTGCTCGCCCTCGGTTCGGGTACGGCTGTCGCCGAGACGCCCGGGCTCGGAACACCGATCTCGGAGCCGGACATCAAGGCCTGGGACATTGCGATCCTGCCGGACGGCTCCAATCTGCCGCCCGGCAGCGGGACGCCCGCGCAGGGCGCCACCGTCTATGCACAGCAGTGCCTTGCCTGCCACGGCGAGGGCGGCAAGGGCGGGGCCGTACCCGGGGCCGGACCACTGGTCGGTGGTGCACCGCTGACCAACGGCATCGATACGCCAAAAACCATCGCCAACTACTACCCTTACGCCACGACGGTCTTCGACTACATCCGCCGCGGCATGCCATTTCAGTCGCCTCGCTCGCTGACCGACAACGAGGTGTACGCGCTGACCGCCTATATCCTCGCCCTCAACAAGCTCATCGGCGAGAACGACGTGATCGACGCGAAGACCCTGCCGCAGGTGAAGATGCCCAACCGGGACAACTTCATCCTCCCCTATCCGGACCGGATCTAGAGCATGATCCCAAAAAGCTGCGGACGTTTCGGATAAGATCATGCGACCAAACCAGTGCTTGGAGCGAAATCGCGATTCAATGTGAAGCGATTTCGCTCGAGCGCGGGCGGCGCTTGACCGCCTCAGCGGCCGCCAGGCCGCTTCCGTGGGTTCCGCCTGTGCTCGAAGCGCTCGATTCGTGTCTCGCCCGCGCCAAGCCTGATCTGTCTTCATCCCCTCCCCGGTCAATGCGATAAGGTCAACGTCAATGCGGGCCGTCCACGCGCCCGCGCGCCGCAGGAGTGATGCATGGAGCTCGGGCTCGAGGGGAAAGTCGCGCTGGTGACGGGATCGAGCCGCGGCATCGGCCGCGGCATCGCCTTGGCGTTCGCCGACGCGGGCTGCGATCTCCTGTTGACCGGACGCGATCAGGCGGCGCTCGAAGACGTCGCGACGGCGGTCCGCGGCAAGCGGTGCAAGGCCGCCGTCAGCGTGCTCGACCTGCGCCACCCGGGCGCGCCGGAGGCGCTCGTCGCAACGGCGCGGCGCGAGTTCGGCGGCCTCGACATCCTCGTGAACAATGCCGGCACGACCAAGCGCGGCGATTTCTTCGCGCTGACCGATGCCGACTGGGAGGAGGGCTACGCGCTGAAATTCTTCGCCCATGTGCGGCTTGCGCGCGCGGCCTGGCCGCTGCTCAAGGAGCGTCACGGCTCGCTGGTCGCGATCGGCGGCACCAGCGGACGCAAGCCGGAGAAGAGGTTCACCATCGGCAGTTCGGTCAACGCCGCCGTCGCCGCCTTCACCAAGTGCCTCGCGGATCTCGGCAAGGAGGACGGCGTGCGGGTCAACTGCGTCCACCCCAGTCTGGTCGAGACCGAGCGGCAATGGCGGCGCATCCGCGCCGAGGTCGAGCGCACCGGCGAGCCGGAGGCCAAGATTCGCGAACGGTTCTGTCACGAGATGGGCATCACGCGCTACGGTACGGTGGAGGACGTGGCGGATTTCGTCACCTTCATCGTTTCCTCGCGGGCAAGCTGGTTGCAGGGCGCGACCATGGACCTCGACGGCGGCGAGATCCCCGTGCTGTGATGCCGGAGTCCGGAAGCATGTTCTCGGCTGGAGCCACGAGTCCGAAACCCGCTCCCCTTGCGGGAGAGGGTGCCCGAGCGAAGCGAGGGCGGGTGCGGGATTCCCTGAATGACCCCCTCACCCCGCTCGCGTGCCTCCGCTCCGCTCCGGCGCGCTCGCCACCCTCTCCCGCGAGGGGAGAGGGTGCTGCGGCGCGCGGCGTGGGCCTTCACACTGTCTATGCCCGTCGACGTGACGATGAGTCCTCGCTTCCGAGCTCACGTCGGTGACGCCGCCTGCGATGAACATCCTGCTCACCCCCGCCCGCATCGGTTCGGTCGACATCCCCAACCGCATCGTCATGCCGCCCATGACGACGCGGACGGCGGACGAGGACGGCTACGTCACCGACGATACCGTCGCCTACTACCTGGCGCGGGCGCGCGGCGGCGTCGGCCTCATCACCGTCGAGATGGCGTCGCCGGAAAAGGCCGGGCGCCATCGCCGCCGCGAGGTGGGAATCTACGACGACCGCTTCCTGCCGGGACTGACACGGCTGGTCGGATGACATTCATCGCGCCGGCGCGAAGGCGTCGATCCAGCTTGGCCACGGCGGCGGGCATACCCGCATGGACATTTGCGGCGAGACCCCGATCGCACCGTCGGCGATTCCACATCCGGTCTACGAGACGACGTTCGAAACCATCGTTCCGGAGGAAATGACGAAGGCGCGCATCGACGTCACGATCGCCGCTCATGCCGCCGCCGCCGTGCGGGCCCGCGCCGCCGGCTTCGACTGCGTCGAAGTCCACGCCGCCCACGGCTACCTGATCTCGCAATTTCACGCGCCGTTCGAGAACCGGCGCAGCGACGCCTACGGCGGCAGCCTGGAGAATCGCGCGCGCTTCGGGCTCGAGGTGCTGCGCGCGGTCAAGGCCGCGGTGCCGGGAATGCCGGTCATCTATCGACTCTCGGTCGAGGATTTCTTTCCCGGCGGATTGCCGCTTCGACGAGGGGCGCCAGATCGCGGTCTGGGCGGCAGATGCCGGGGCGGACGCGCTGCACGTCACCGCCGGGCACTACCGCTCGCTGCCGTCGGCGCAAGTCGTGCTCCCGCCGATGACGTTTCCCGACGCAACCTTTCTCGACTTCGCCGCCGAGGTGAAGAAAACCGTGCGCGTTCCGGTGATCGCGGTCGGGCGCCTCGGCGATCCCGCCACCGCGGCGCAAGCGGTGGCGGCGGGGAAGACCGATTTCGTCGCGTTGGGCCGCACCCTGATCGCCGATCCGCAATGGGTCGACAAGCTCCGCCGCGGCGAGCCGATCCGGCGCTGCCTCGCCTGCAACACCTGCATCAACGAGATGCGCGGCGGCGCGCGCATCGGATGCGTGGTCAACGGCGCCGCCGGCCGCGAGACGATGTTCGCCGAGCCCAAGCCGCCGCGCGGCGAGCGCATCGCGGTGATCGGCGCCGGCCCCGCCGGCCTGACCTATGCGGCGCTGGTCGCCGCGGGAAGCGCGGTCACGGTGTTCGAAAAAGCCGACCGCCCGGGCGGCGCATTTCGCTACGCCGGCAAGGCGCCGCTGTTCCAGGAGGTCGCGGCAAGCGAACGCAGTTTCGAGCGCTACATTGCCGATCTCGTCGCGGCATGCATTCAAAAGGGCGTCAAATTCCGCTTCGAGACCGATGTCGTCGACCGGCCCGATGTGCTTGCGCCGTTCGACCGCCTCGTAATCGCGTCGGGCGCGTCGTATCGGTTCGGCCTCGGCCCGATCGCGACCCGAATGCTCGATCGCGGCGCGGCGCGCTGGCCCGGCTTCTCCCGGCTGTTTTCGACTCCGGCGTTTCGCCACTGGTTCTATTACCAAGGCCGTCGGGGAACGGCCCAGCGCCTGCGGCCATTGGCGAGGCCCGGGCAGACCGTCATCGCCATCGGCGACGCGGTGCGCGCCGGCAAGAGCAAAGAGGCGATCGCCAGCGCGTTCGAAGCCGCGCTGCTCGGGTGATGGGTGGGCTGCGCACGTTTGTCGGCCGACAAGCCTTGCATATCGCAACGCGGCCGACTGCACGGTTCGAGCGCCCGCCCGACCCTTGCATGGCTCGACCTCGATCGAGCAACTCCCTGGGCCGGAAACGTCGATTGGGTGGTAGGATCGACGGCCCTGGGCAAGCCCGTGTGCGCCGAAACGGGGAGCGCGAGATTGTTGTCGGAACTGGCCTTGAGCTCGATCCGCCGGAACCTGCGGCTGGCGTCCGGACTGGTGCTTTTCACCTATATCACGGCGCATCTGGTGAACCACGCGCTCGGCCTGGTCTCGCTCGATGCGGCGGAAGGCGGCCTCGAGATCGCGATCGAAGTCTGGGGAAGCTGGCCGGGCACGGTGCTGCTCTACGGCGCATTCGCGATCCATTTCCTGCTTGCGCTCTGGTCGGTCTACGAGCGGCGCACCTTCCGCCTGCCGCCGCTCGAGCTCCTTCGCATTGCGCTCGGCTTCACGCTGCCGATCCTGCTGATCGGTCACGCCGCCAATACGCGGCTCGGCTATGAGCTGTTCGGGTTGCCTTCGGACTATACGCGCGTCGTCGCCAATCTCTGGCTGTCGGACTCGCAGGGGATGCAGCTCGGCCTGTTGGCGCCGGGATGGCTGCATGGCTGCCTCGGGCTGCACTTCATCTTCAACCGGCGGCCGCTCTACCGTCAACTGCGCTACGGCCTGTTCGCGTTCGCCCTGCTGGTGCCGGTGTTCTCGGCGTTCGGCTTCATCGCCATGGGGAAGGAGCTCTCCACCAACGCCGCCGCCGCCGCGGCCGCCCTCGACTATCTGGGCCCGGCCAATGCCGCGCAACGCATCGCGCTCGCGCAATGGCGCAACGGGCTGCTCATCGGCTATTTCGTCATCATCGGCGCGACGTTCGGTGCGCGCGCCATCCGCAATGCGGTCGAGCGCGGCCGCAAGCGTCTGGTCTCGATTTCATATCCGGGGCGGACCGTGCGGGTGCCGCGGGGCTGGTCGGTGCTGGAAGCGAGCCGCAGCTTCCACCTCCCCCATGCCTCGATGTGCGGCGGCAGAGCGCGCTGCTCGACCTGCCGGGTGCGCGTGGTCGCAGGCGCGGAGGTCTGCCCGCCGACGGAACCGGACGAACGCACGACTCTCGCACGGATCGACGCTCCGCCGGACGTGCGCCTCGGCTGTCAGTTGCGTCCGCGGGGCGACATATCCGTCATCCCGCTGGTGCGCACCGAGCGGCCGATTTACCGGTCGACGGCGCCACAGCGCAGCGCCGAGCGCGAGATCGTCGTGCTGTTCTGCGACTTTCTCAACCGCGGCGAGCTTGCCAGCGATCACCTGCCGCAGGATCTGCTCTACGTGCTGACGCTTTACATCGAGGCGCTCGGCAATGCCATCCGCTCCGCTCGCGGCATGCTGAGCTACGTCGAGCCCGACAGCCTTTGTGCCCTGTTCGGGGTCGAGCGCGGGTCGGCGCACGCCGCCCGGCAAGCGCTGCAGGCGGCAGCCGCGATCGAGAGGGTGATCTCGGAGCTCAACGAGCGCCTCGGACGGCAGTGGGACTGCAAGGTCAAGATCGCGGTCAGCATCCATGCCGGCCGCGCCGTGGTCGGCGAGGTCGGCTCCGCCGATCCGCCGGCGATGATGGCGATCGGCGAGGCCGTGGACGTGGCGCAGGAGCTGCGCAAGGCCGCCGCCGCCTCCGGCAAGCCGTTTGCGATCTCGGAGCGGGTCTACGTGGCGGCCGGCCTCGACAGTGCCTCGCAGGACAAGGTGATGCTCCGGTCACCTCACTCGGCTGCGCCAATCGCGGCGTCCCTCTCCGCCTCGGCGCCGGCCCTGCCTTCATCCTCGCGGAGAAGCGAACGACGCACGGCGTTGCAGCGCCTGTGGACGGAATGAGGGATGACTGCATCCGACGCTGCGCGGCGCTGGGCTCCGTCCCCACCTCGCTCTTGATCGATGGCGGCGCCGCGCTCCCGCTCAATTCACGCTGCGCTCGCCGGCCGGCGGCAGGAACGAGGCGTCGAAGACATCCTCGGGCTTGGGTTTGGCCTTGAAAGCGTAGACCAAGCCGATCTGCTCGATGGATTCTTCGAGCCGTGCGACCTCGATGGCGCCGAGGCCGTTGGCCCTCACCTCCGGCGTGACGATATTGTCCCTGATGGCCATGCGCAGGCGCTCGAGCTCGACGTCTTTTTTCGCCCCGTCGTCGCGTTTGACGACGAGATCCACGGTCTGCGCCGGGTGCCTGATCGTCTCCTTGAGGCCCTTCAGGAACGCGCGCAGGAACGCCATGACCGCTTCCGGCTTCTCGGCGGCGAATTTCGAATTCACGATGATGGCGTTGCCATAGAGCTTGAGCCCGTAGTTCGCCATCGGCATCAGCACGATGTCGTCGACCGGAACCCCGCGGTCCTTGAGGTTGACATAGAGCCTGAAGGAAAAGCCGAGGGCCGCGTCGATCTGGCCGGCGGCGAGCATCGGCGCCTGCACCGGAATGCCGATGTTCTCGATCGTCACCTTCGACACATCGATGTTGTTGAGCTTGGAGAACAGCGGCCACTGCGCAAACGTGGCGCTCGTAGGCGCCGCGCCGATCTTCTTGTTCTCGAGCTGCCTGGGTTCGGTGATGCCGCGGCTCTTGCGCGCAACGACGGCGTAAGGCGGCTTGTTGTAGACCATGAATATCGCCTTGACCGGCGCCGACGGATGCTGGTCGCGATACTTGATGAGCGCGTTGAGATCGGCAAAGGCCATCTCATGGCTGCCGTTTGCGACGCGGGTGATCGGTTCGAGCGGAGCGGCGGCATCGTCGACGGTCAGGTCCAGCCCCTCGTTCTTGAAGTAGCCCTTGTCCTGGGGGAGAAGGAGCAGCGCTTCCGGTCCTTCCAGGCGCCCGTCGAGCGAGAATTTGATGGTGGTTTGCGCAGCGGCGGGCCAACCAGCGACGAGCGCGAACGCTGCCGCGAGCAGATAGGCGGATCGGCCTATCCGTGTGAGATTGAGGAGGCCCATGGGCTGCCGTACTCCCTCTACAGACCTTCGGCTCCCGCCTCACCCGGCCGCATTCGTGGCTGAGACGATGAGAAAAGAACATGACGACGCCGAGGGCAAGGCCGAATGGCGCGGACACGCCCCTGACAAGCTTTCGAACACCGCGCCACACCCGTTTGTCCCTGCCCGCGAATTATTCTTCGGTCGCGCAACGTGAACCGCTGTTAAGGTTGAACGACGCAGGCCGACGCCCAACCGGCCGTGACCCCGGATACGAAGATTGCCGTATCCATGAATTGATGCTTGCTGCGAGGTCCCTAACTCGAGGTCGAACCGCTTTGGAGCATGACCCGGCGGACCTGCAATCGCCCAATGCCAGATCGGCACTGGACCTCGACCACCCATCGGCAGTCCACCAGGCGAGAGCATGATCCCGAAAAGTTGCAGACCTTTCGGCTATGCGACCAAACGAAGGCTGAGAGCGAAATCGCGATCAACGTGAAGCGACTTCGCTCTAGAGCGCATCCCGATTGGCTCGAATCGGGATGCGCTCTAGATTTTTTGGTCTTGCGCATGTCCTTATCGGAAAACCGGTTCCCACTTTTCCGGGACACGCGCTAGCGATACAGTTTCAACTCGGGGCGCGAGTCGGGAATGAAACCGTCGCGATTCGGCATCGTCACCTTCGGCAACGTCATTGCATTCATCGTATCGGTCGCCTTGATAATCTTGGCTTCCGACAGGATGTACGCCACGACGGCGTACACATCGTCGTCGCTGAGCGAACCTGGGGCATTGAACGGCATCGCCCGTTTCACATAGTCGAACAATGTCGTGGAATACGGCCAATAGCTCTCGATCGTCTTGATCGGCGCCTTGGTCGCGAGTGTGTCGCGGCCGCCGATCAGGCGATCGCCGCCGATGCCCTTCGCCGGATTGCCCTGGAGCTTGTCGCCGTGACAGGCGCCGCAACTGACGGCGTAGACCTGCGCGCCGGCGGTGGCGTTGCCGCTGCCCGGCGGCAGGCCGCGGCCATCCGCCGGGATTGAGAGGAACTTCGCCAGTTCCTGTGGCGTGGCATCCGTGCCGAAGCCGTAATGACCCGGCGCGGCTTGTCCATAGGCGGCGGAAGACACCGAGAGCGCGATCAGCATCCCGGCCGCCTTCACGATGCTGTCAGGCGTGAACATTGGATACACCCCCGGCTTCGTTGACGGCCCAGCTCTGGATGGCGTTGAGGTGGTAGATCGATCCGAACGGACCGTTTGATCCGCGAATGGCGATCAATTGCTTCAGGGTCGGCTGAATGTAACCCGTCTCGTCGGTAGCGCGGCTCTGCAGGATCGCCGGCTTGCCGTCCCAGATCCACGGGAAGCTGAAGCGAACCGTGCAGATCGGTTCCGGCACCGAGTTCGAGCTGAGCGGGATACCAGGTCTTGCCGCCGTCGACCGACACGCTGACCGACTGCACGCGCCCGCGGCCGGACCACGCCAGGCCTTGGATGTTGTAGAAACCCGGGCCCGGAAGTTTCATCTCGCCGGACGGGAAGGTGATGACCGACTTCGCCTCCATTTCCATGCTGAACTGGCGCGCCTTTCCGTCGCCCAGCAGGTCGGTGTATTTCGACGTCTCCTCGCGGGTCATGAACGGCTTGTCGCTGACGTCCAGGCGGCGCAGCCATTTGATGTGCGTGTTGCCTTCGAAGCCGGGCAACAGCAACCGCAACGGGTAGCCCTGCTCGGGCCGAAGCGCCTCGCCGTTCTGTCCATAGACGAGGAGCGCGTCCTTCAACATCTTCTCCATCGGGATGCTGCGCGTCATCACGGCGGCGTCCGAGCCCTCGGCCAGGACCCACGCCGCGCCGTCCTTGAGGCCAATCTCGCGCGCGATCGTGGCGAACTGTACGCCCGTCCATTCGGACGTGCTCAGCAGACCGTGCGTGCCCTGCACCGTCTTCAAGGTCGGTTTGTTCCACTCGGTCAGCCCGTTGCCCGAGCATTCGATGAAATGCTTGCGGGTAACCGACGGGAAACGCTTGATGTCGGCCATCGAAAACTTCTTCGGCGCATCGACCATGCCGTGCACGACGAGGGTGTGCCTGGCGGGATCGATGGTCGGGATGCCGCCGTGATGGCGTTCGAAATGCAGCCCCGACGCCGTGAGATTGCCGAGCATCTTGTCTAGCGGCGTCATGCTCCAGGAGGTGAATTCGTTCGCTGTCGGAAAGCGCCAGCGCACCTCCGACTCGAATTGCGAGCGCGAGCCGTAGCCGCCGTCGGCCGCGACCGCGCGGCCCTGCTCCCTGGTTGGATCCGCCGGCACGTCGAAATGGATGGCGCCCGGCGGCGCTTTCTGCCCCGCCGGCTGGGCCAGCGCCGGCGAGCTCATCACTCCGGCCAGCGAGCCCGAAGCAAAGAGGAATGTCCGCCGATCGGTCAGGCCGGCCCCGGGGAACATCCCGTCCTTGCACTTACACGCCTGCTCCTGCGCCTTGCGCTGCGCGATGTGCCGCGCTTCCGTAGCGATCATGGCGTCGGCTGTTCGCCGCGCTTTTTCGTCGTAGTGAACGAAGGCTGGGGCGCCCATGATTCCCTCCCTGGAGGGCAAGCATTCGGCAGCTTGGCCGCTGCGTTGCCCGGGAACGCAGTTTAGTGAATTATTTTCTTCCTACGTTACGCCAAATGGAGAATAAATCTCTCTCATTACGTCTATGACATAATCGACCTAGCCTAATGCCCGGCGGCGGTGAGGACCCGCGTTCGCGGTGCAGCACGAGCGGGTCGCGATCGCGGGACTTCATTCAGGCCGCCGCCCCCAGGCCGCGCCCATTGTCGAGCGTCACGCCGTGCTTGGCTTTGCCGAAGAGCAGCTGAACAGCAATCGCAAGTCTATGCCGCCGATGGCCCCGTTCCGACAATCCGTGTTTCGGTAACAAAACCCCAAATTGGATCAAACCGGTGGACCTGATAGACCGGGCGTGTCTCCATATCAGGGGGATACTCCCCTTTGCGCAGTGTCGTCGCGATGCACGGCATCACGGTCGCCGGGATGCTCTCGACATAGCCCGCAGCCGCACGGTGAACATGACCGCTGAAAACAGCGACAACTCGCCCGGAGTGCTGCAAGGCCCGCCGCAGCCTCGACATTATTTCCGGTGTTTCGAAGTGGAGCGAATCCGGCCCCACCATAACCTCAAATGGCGGATGGTGCGTGAACACCGCGATCGGCTTGGTGGTTTCGCTGTCGATCATATCGATCAAATGGCTGACCCGCTGTTGGCAAAAGCCACCCTTGTTGCTGCCTGAACTGAGGGTATCCAGCGCGATCAGTCTGACCGGATAGTCGTCAATCGCATAGTGGACGAAGTCTGAATCGGGCATGAGATATCCGCGGTCGGAAAACGCCTCGCACAGTTTCGCCCTGTTATCCTTGTTTCCGCTCAGCACATAGACCGGCGCACGCGCATTCGCGAGTGTGGCCACTGCCTGAGCGTATTCGTCCTGCCGTCCGTTATGAGCGATATCCCCGGTGTGGACGATGACATCGGGGGCCGGATCGAGTGCGTTTATGTCCGCCACGGTGAGTGCGAAATCCCGTATCCTCCGATCTGCGTCGGGTGTATCCAACGCAATATGGGTATCGGAGATTTGCGCGATGATCATGACGCCGAATCCCGGCCTGTCGCTCGCAGGCTTGCGTAATACTCCTTGAGGATCGCCACGACCTCCGGCCGGCTGAACTCGGGCGGTATGTCCGCATCGGTCGAGAGCATTTCACGTTGTTGCGTGCCGGAGATCGAAATATGATTTTCCGGATCGTGCGGACAGGTCTTGGCTGTCGCCATTCCATCACACTTCCGGCAGTAGAAAGTGATGTCGATCTTCAGCGCTCGAGTGTGAAGTGCGCCGTCCCACAGCTCATCGAAGGCGTGGTGCGCATCGAAGGGACCGTAGTAGTTGCCAACGCCGGCATGGTCGCGCCCGATGATAAGGTGCGAGCAGCCGAAATTCTGGCGAATGAGAGCATGAAACAGCGCCTCGCGCGGACCCGCATAGCGCATCTCGATGGGATAGCCTGCCTGAATTACCGTTCCCGCGCGGAAATAGTTGTCGATCATCGCCTGGATCGCCCGGGTGCGAACCTCGGCTGGAATGTCGCCTGCTTTCAACTTCCCAAGCACCTGATGGATGAAAGCGCCGTCTGATACCTCCACCGCGATTTTCACCAGGTGCTCGTGGCTGCGGTGCATGGGATTTCGGGTCTGGAAGGCTGCGACACGCGACCAGCCCCTTTCAAGAAACATGGCCCGCGACTCGGCAGGGCGGATATAGAGGTTGGCGTATTTGACAGGATACTCGCCTTCGCTCAGCACCTTGACGCGCCCGGCCAGGTTGACATCTCCCTGGTCCAGCACCTTCGCTACGCCTGGATGCTTCGGATCGACGGTGCGATAAACGTGCTCGGCTTCTAGTTGCTTGTCGATTGAATACTTCTCGTGAACCTGCATGACGGCGAGCATGTCACCGGTCGCCGCGTCGACGAGCGTGACCTCCTCACCGGCATGGATGCTACCGGCAAGGTCTTGGTTCACGGGAAGTGTGATCGGGATTGGCCAGAAGATGCCGCTGGTCAGTTTCATATCCAGGCACGAACCGCGCCAGTCGTCATGCCCCATAAACCCGTCGAGCGGCGTATAGGCCCCCATTGCCAGCATGAACACGTCGGAGATCGCTCGTGAGTCGAGTGGAATCTTCCTGAGCTTCTCCGCCCGCTTGCGTTCCTCGACCCCCTCGTCCTCGGGCAGCAGCAGTGGCTTGACTTTCTCCGAGCCGTGCGGCGGTACGAGTTGTGGCATTCCGATTCTTTCGTGGAACCAAACTGTCTCGGATAGGATGATCTCTGCGCCGGGGCCGTCGCTCATTGAAAGTCCAGGGCATGCGGGATCCGCGAGACGCGGCGTTCTGAGCAGCCGAGCGATCAGTCTATGATGTGATACACCGGAGCTTTCTCCATCTCCCACTTCCCGGAATCCCGGTCGTAGCGGGATAGGGTGAAGCAATGCCAATCTTCGTCGTCCAGCTTCGGATGATCCGCCCGATAGTAATACCCCGGCCACCGCGTTTCCGTCCGGAACAAGGTGTGCTGCGCCACACTTTCCGACGCCAGGACTCGGTGTTCAAGCTCCCAGGCCCGCTGAAGCTGGTGAAGATCTTCGGCCCCGAGGTGGGCGAGATCTTCCTTCAGCATGCCGAGCAACTCGATCCCGCGGGTGAGTAACGGCTCGTTGGTCGTGTAGTGGGCGCCGATGCCGCCGACATATTCATCCATGATCTTCTCGAGACGCTGAAGTCCATGAATTGGCAGGATGTAGCTCGGCGAAACGGTCCCGGCGACGATTTCGTTGCGGCCGACTTCGTAGTTTTCCAGGGGCTTGTAGACGATCTTCTTGAGGTCTTCGTACTCGGCCTCACTGACCTGAGGCCGTTCTTTACCCAAGTCCTTCACGTACTTGACCGCCGCCTTGCCGGCGATACGGCCTTCCGTGAAGGATCCCGACGAGAACTTGTGGGCGCTGCCGCCGATGGCGTCGCCGGCCCCGAAGAGTCCCTCGACGGTCATCATGCGATTGTAGCCCCATTGATATTCCGATGGTGCGCAATCCTCCGGACCGCTCGCCCAGGCGCCTGAACAGGTCGCGTGGGAGCCCATGACGTAAGGCTCAGACGTGGTCAGCTCGGGGTTGGTTTCCTTGGGATCGATATTCTGCGACGCCCAGACGACCGCCTGCCCGATTGTCATGCCGAGGAAGTTCTCCCAGCCAACGGTCTCCTTGTGCGGGTCTTTGAAGGCCTCCTTCGTCACCATGCGGATGGGGCCCCTGCCGGCCTTGACCTCCTCGAGAAGGGCGTGGTTGCGCAGGCAGGTCGGCACCGGGTGCCGGTCAACGTAATCCCCGACCCTCTCCTTGAGCGATTTGAACCAAGTGGATTCGTAATCTTGCCCATACGCGTTTTCAGTGTAGGTCTTGAGATGCAGGAAGTAGGCGCCGACCGGACCATAGCCGTCCTTGAATCGGGTAAGGACGATCCGGTTCTCCATCTGCGTCATCTTGGCGCCGGCAAGGATCGGCAGCGCGTAGGCAGAGGCGCTGCTCCACGGCGCGTACCAGGTCCGTCCCATGCCTTCTCCGACCGAGCGGGGCTTGAAGATGTGCGACGCGCCGCCGGCAGCTACGATGACCGCCTTGGCGCGCAACACGTAGAAATTCCCGTCCCGGACGTTGAACCCGACGGCCCCGGCGACCCTGTTGGGTCGCGTCGTGTCCATCAGCAGATGGGTCACCATGATCCGATTGTAGACTTCGGTGGCGGCCTTGCGCGCGGCTTCGGCGACGATCGGCTTGTAGCTCTCGCCGTGGATCATAATCTGCCATTTGCCTTCGCGCTGGTATCTCCCGGTTTCCGGGTCCCTCATGATGGGGAGGCCCCACTCCTCGAACTTGTGCACCGTGGAGTCGACATGCCGAGCGATATCGTAACCCAGATCCTCCCGCACCAGACCCATGAGATCATTGCGTGCGTAGCGGACATGGTCTTCGGGTCGGTTCTCGTTCCACTGCATGCCCATGTAGCAGTTGATCGCATAAAGGCCTTGTGCGACGGCGCCGCTGCGCTCGATGTTTGCTTTCTCGACGCAGACGATCTTCAGGTCACGCCCCCAGTATCGGGATTTGTAGGTGGCCCCGCACCCGCCCATGCCGCCACCGATGACGAGGATATCCGAATCCACGATCACGGTTTTTCGGCGTCTGAACAGGCCCATTACAGCACTCCTCGCTTGAGTTGACCCGGGGTTAGCGCCGGCAGCGCAACGATGTGGAGCGCGTCAGGCTCGTGCGCGAGCTCCTGGGAATTCATCGCATCCGCCGTGGGCGGCTCATAATCAGACGGTGACTTGATCGACCCCCATGGCGTGGTCCTGATCGGGGAAACGAAATTCTTTTCGCGGCCGTCCCGGAATTTGACCTTCCATGAAATGGTTCCCTTCTCAGCTTCCCTGAGAACCCGAACACTGTGCCCCAAGGGGGCGAAATCTGCGTAGCCGCGGCAGTCTATCGCATTCTGCGGACACGCCTTCACGCATGAGTAGCACTCCCAGCACATGTTGGGCTCGATGTTATAGGCACGACGATAGATCGAATCGATGTGCATGATGTCGGACGGGCAGATATCCACGCAATGTCCGCAGCCGTCGCAGCTCGTCATATAGACAAATGTGGGCATGGCGTTACCTTGTCCTCTGCATGAACACCGGTATTGGGCGATACTAATAGTTTTGCGGTTGTCGGCGATCGCTGGGATAGATTTTGGGGCGTTCGGCGGGCGCAGGCAGGTTCCTCCTCCAGCCGTTCGCCTCTTCCACTCGCTTCTGGAAGGCCGCCGCGGGCTTGAAGAACATATGAGAGAACTTGGACCAGGGAATTGATCCAAATAACGCCGTCGTGGCGAGGAGGTACAGAGCCAGCAACACCTTCGCCGAGTCGGTGCTGCCTGCAGTCTGCAGGAACGCCCAGATCAGGCCCAGCGTCACGCTCGCCAGAAGCAAAACGATGAAGAGGTCAGCGCGCACCATGCGGAACGGCGAGTTGCCTTCTGCGGCGACGTCGACCCGGATGAAGAACCAGAACCAGTAGCCGCCGAGGCAAACCATCAGCGCCCCGATGTACCACAGTGCAGGTAGCACAGCCGGCGTAGGGGTGGCGGGCGTCGGGTAGGCGAAAACCATGATGACGGTCGTGACGACATAAATCAGGAAACCGTACATTGTCAGCAGATGGGCTATTCTGCGCTGAGCTCTGCAGAATTCACTCGACGTCAGGACCTCCACGACAGCGGTCTGCATCGCCAGGGACATCATTTCCCCCCCGCCGACCTGCCGCGTCCCTTTGTTCTTTGCATTGCGCCAATGGTCAAAAAAATACCTGGCGCTCTTCTTGTGCATGATGTCGAGCAGCGTGCCACCCGCGACCATGAGTATCATTGCGACGACGTACGTCTGCATGATTGCGGGCGGTACGAACGCCGAAAGCTCGGCGAATGGATTGCTGGTGAACAT
>CAWGEH010000016.1:0-217437 GCA_963821505.1 uncultured Alphaproteobacteria bacterium | reverse complement strand
ACCCAATCGGGATGCGCTCTAGCACCGGCGGCTGCCTTCCTTGCCAAGGACAGGCGCAGCCGATATCAGAGCGGCCGAGAGCATGATCCCGAAAAAGCCTGCCCCGGGCTTGATCCGGGGTGGATACCGGTTTTCGGAAACGATCATGCTCCAACAATAGCGGGCCGCAGTAGCTCAGCCGGTAGAGCACCGCTTTCGTAAAGCGGGGGTCAGGGGTTCGAATCCCTTCTGCGGCACCACTTTCCGCTCGTTTCTTGCGCAGCTTTCGTGTCCCGGCCGAGCGAGCGCCCCCGATGTGCGAGGCTTGAAATCGACTTCGCCCGCGAGCGCAGAGCCGGGACCCAGGGCAGCACGCTCTCTCTCCCCCCCCACCCGAATCCATCACGCAGCCTAGTGGGCGAAGGCGCACGCGGACGAACGCAGCGGGCCCCGACCACGATCGCGTACGCCGCGCCCACGCGCGAACTCACCGCACTCGCCGCCGTGATCGTCCTGCAGCCAACGGCGAAGCCGCCGTTGCGCACCCTACTCGCTACTCGCTGCGTGCCGTCACTTCGGCTTCCAGTCGAGCGCGAGCTTCTGCGCCTGCGCGAGCTGCTCGGCGGTCATCTCGCTCGCCACCTGGTCGCGGTTCTTGGTGGCGGCGACGCGGCCGCGCGGGTCGGTCAGCCGCGACGCCGAGAGGTTGAACCACATGTGCGCCTTGACGCTGTCGGGGGTCACGCCCTCGCCCCTGGCATAGGCGACGCCGAGATTGTACTGCGCCTGGCCGTCGCCCTGGTCGGCCGCGCGCTGATACCAGCGCGCCGATTCCGCGAAGTCCTGCGGCACGCCGCGGCCTTCGCTGTACATGCCGCCGAGGTAGAACTGCGCCGAGGTATTGCCCTGGTCGGCGGCGAGGCGGAACCACTTCTCCGCTTCGCGGTCGTCCGTCGGCACGCCGCGGCCGCGATAATAGAGGACGCCGAGGATCGACTGCGCGCGCGCGTCGCCCTGCTCGGCGAGCGGGCGCGCGAGCTTGAGCGCGGCCGGGTAGTCGTTCTTCTGATAGGCGGCCTCGGCGGCCTCGGCGCTCGGCGGCGTCGGGACGATGCCCACGCTGCGGGCGAGCGACACGAACGGCGTCATCAACGGCTTGCGGTAGACGCCCGCGGCAAAGCCCAGCGCCAGCGCGATCGCGGCGACCACCGCGATCATCTCGTAGCGCGTGCCCTGGTAGCGCTTGGCCACGCCCTTGCACTGGTTGAGCGCCGCCTGCAGGGCGGTGACCTTCTGCTCCAGCTCGGCTTGGTGCGCCCGGGTCCTGCTCAGGGCGAATCGCGGCAACAGCGGCATGACGGTATCCTGGCGGATGTCCCTGAGATCAACGTCGCATAAAAATAGGGATGCCGGCCGCTTCCGGCAATGCGCGCCGGCGGCTTTTGCGGCCGGTCGAGCGGCCGCAAAACCCTGAAATCGGACCACTGGCGGCCGTTTTCACGACAGAGTGATGGCCTTTCCGCCGGCTCTGGCTCATCCTCCCCGCGACTGAGCGGCCTACCGGGGTGCGCGCCCGTCGGCCTCATCCCTGCGTTCGGTGCGCTACCCTCCCCACGCATTCGGGGTCCCATCCTGACCGCACCCTGGTCTCCGGTTTGGTAGTCTAGTTCCCGCAACGGGCTGCCCCGCGCCCTGGGGGAGGGCTGGGGAGGGTGATGCGATAGACCGCGGCCTTGCCATATCGAACGACCCCTTGTGGGGAGGGCAAATGCGGCATCGCCGAAAAGGGGCGCCATCCGTGGCCTATGTGATGGGCGGGGCGGAGGGGAGCGCACCGAGCTCGCGGCAGCAAAGCCGGCACCGCCACGCGCCGCCAACACCCCCGAGCCAGCGCCGAGCGCCCGCGCGGCCTGACCTCGCCTTGGCCAGCTGTGGAGAATGCGCTTTTCTCCCATGATTCGGGTAACGTGTTTCAAAGGTTGCGCGGACTGTGCTAGTATCCGGGCCGCCCGGCGGGTGCCGGGCATGATGCCGGAAAGTTGCAGACTTTTCGGACAAGATCATGCGACCAGACAAATGCTTGGGGAGCAGACATGGAATCGAGCTGGACGCCGGCGCGCGACAAGCGGCTGTTGGCACTGCAGGCGAGCGGGCACAGCGCCGCCCAGATCGCCAGGAAGCTCGGCACCTCGCGCAACGCCGTGATCGGCCGCGCGCGGCGCCTGCGCGGGGTGGTCTACCAGTCCGACATCGACAGCTGGACGAGGGCCAATGCCCGCCGCTCGGCCGAGGCGCACAAGCGCGCGGCGGTGCGCGCCGTGCTGCAGAAGAAGGTGATCGCCGACATGCTCAAGGCGGTGGCGGGCGGCATGCCGCGCGGCAAGGCCATGTGGCGGGCATTCGGCGCCGGCGCCTATTGGCGCCAGATCGGCGAGCAGTTCGACATTTCCCAGCAGGCCGCCTACGAGGCCGCCAAGAAGTGGCGCAAGACGCGCAAGTGATGGGGGTGGCGGGGCAACGGCGTGCAGGGCCTGGACGCCAACGGCACCAACCAGTGACCGTCACCCTGAGGTGCTCGCCCACCGATCTCGGGTCTACCCGAGATCGGCATTAAGTGCGCAAGTCGGCTATGCCGACTTGCGCGGCGAGCCTCGAAGGGCGACGGCCCGTATGTCGCCGCAAGTCGGGGGCCGTTCATCCTTCGAGGCTCGCACGCAGCCAAGCTCGCGCTTGCCTGCGGTGCTCGCGCCTCAGGATGACGGTCACTGATTGGCGCCGTTGCACTAGGAGATTCCCGCTCAAGGGCTCCCGGTCCGGCCCCCCATCACCCCGTCTGCCGCGCGCCGTGGGCGTCCTTGCGGAACCGCTTGTGCCGGCCGACGAGGCCGCGCTGCGGGATGCGCACCATCTTCTCCGCATCCGCGACGGCGGTGCCGATGCGCTGCGCGCTGCGCCCGTGCTTCTTCAGGATCGCGAGCGTCGCCTCGGCGTCGGCGGGATCGACCACGTAGCAGAAGCCGATGCCCATGTTGAACACCTCGAACATCTCGCTGTCGTCGACCTTCGCGTGCCGCTGGATGAGCGCAAAGATCGGGTGCGGCTCGATCAATTGGTCGATCACGTAGCCCACCGGCGCGGCGACGCGCGTGAGGTTGAGGAGGCCGTCGCTGGTGATGTTGGCGAGCGCCTTGACGCCCTTGATCTTCGCGAGGATCTCCAGCGCCTCCGGCACGTAGATGTCGGTCGGGCGCAGGAGCTCCTCGCCGATGGTCGTGCCGAGCTCGTCGAACCGGCGGTCGATGGCGTAGCGGTGGGTCTCGAACAGCGCCCTGCGCGCGAGCGAGAGCCCGTTGCTGTGGATGCCGTTGCTGCGCACCCCGATCACGACGTCGCCCGCGCGCACGTTGCGCCCGTCGATGATCCGGTCGAGGGGGACGCGCCCCACCGCCATCCCCACCAGGTCGAAGCCGGTCACCACGTCCTTGAGCTGCGCGGTCTCGCCGCCCGAGATCGAGACGTCAGCCATGCGCGCGCCCTCGCACAGCCCCGCGCCGATGGCGTCGAGCATGGCGGCGTCGGTGTGCGACACCGCGATGTAGTCGACCAGCGAGAGCGGCCGTGCCCCCACGCAGATCATGTCGTTGACGTTCATGGCGACGCAGTCGATGCCGATGGTGTCGTACTTCTTCATCATGTCGGCGACGATGGTCTTCGAGCCGACGCCGTCGGTGCAGAGCGCGAGCCCGACCCCGTCCATCTCGATCACGTTGGCGAAGTAGCCGATCGGCAGCAGCACCCGCCCCGGCCCGGCCGGCGGCCAGGTCTTCTGCACCCGCGCGATGATGCGGTCGAGCCCGGCATCCGCCTCGGCGGTGTCGACGCCGCTCTCCTTGTACATCTCGTCGCGCCCGTCGCTCGGTTTGCTCATCGCTGGCGCCGGTGGTCTGTGAGGCTCATGTCGGTCCGCTCTTGCATTCGCGAAGGCTGGCGCATGTTCCGGAAAAGTGGGAACCGGTTTTCCGAATAGAACATGCGCAAAATCGAAGAATCTGGAGCGCGTCTCGTTCGGCCTGACGCAGAACAGTGCAGCAGACTCGGTGTGCTCCCCTCCCCCTTGTGGGGAGGGGTTGGGGGTGGGGGTGGTGCGATCGATA
Source organism: uncultured Alphaproteobacteria bacterium (assembly GCA_963821505.1). Classification (GTDB taxonomy): domain Bacteria; phylum Pseudomonadota; class Alphaproteobacteria; order Rhizobiales; family Xanthobacteraceae; genus VAZQ01. Next base: position 213,304 of record CAWGEH010000016.1, on the reverse strand, counting down.
TACCGACATTGCCACCGCATCGTCAAAGCCGCCCCCCGCGCCATCGCCGCCTCATGCGAATCGAAATCGATTCCGATTTCAACGACATAGCCGCTGTGCGGTCGCGGTCGCCGCCCTCGTCACGCACAGGAATTTCAACACCTGCCTGCGTCACCCGCGGGCTCCAGCCCCAAGTTGAAGCCTCTCGTGTCCCGGATGCGGTGCAGCGCGAGCGCTCTTGCGCGAGTGGTGCGCCGCTGGTCCGGGATCGTCGCGAAGGCCGTGTGCGTAACGGTCCCGGGTCTGCAGCGCACCACTACGTGCTGCGCTGCGCCCGGGACACGCGCTCATCCACAGCCGCGCGAATTGCCCGCGTCCGCACTGGCGCCGCCAACCGGATCGCGCCAAGCTGGCGGCATGAAGGACACCATCGCTCGGGTCTACGTGACGCTGCTCGAGACCGATCCCGCGATCTGGCGCCGGATCGAGCTTCCGGCCGGCGCGACCCTCGCGCTCCTGCACGACGTCATTCAGGTGGTCGTGGGGTGGCAGGACTATCACCTGCATCACTTCGAGATCGGCGGCACGAGGTATGGGCGAGCCGCGCCCGAGGATCCCGAGCTCGCGGACGAGCGCAAGCTCACGCTCGCCCGCCTCGCCGAGACCGGCCTGCGCGCCTTCGAATATGTCTACGATTACGGCGACGATTGGCATTGCGCGCTCGTGCTCGAAGCGTTCTCCGCCGCGCCCCCCGGCGTCGCCTGTCCGCGGCTGGTCGAGGGCGCCCGGTGCGGTCCGCCCGAGGATGTCGGCGGTCCCTGGGGCTATAGCGACTTCCTCGAAGCGATCGCCGATCGCACGCACGCGCGCCATGCCGAGCTCACCGAATGGATCGGCGGCGCGTTCGACCCCGGTGCCTTCGATGTCGCCGAGATGAACCGCGCGCTGGCGCGGCTCGCTCCCAAGGCGCGCAAGCCACGCGCCCGCCGCAAGGGCGCGTGATCCGCCCTCGCCTGAGGCTCCAGCCCTGCTCGCGTGTCCCGGGCGCAGCGCAGCACGAAGTGGTGCGCTGCAGACCCGGGATCGTCGCGAAGGCGGTGTGCGTAACGGTCCCGGGTCTGCAGCGCGTCATTTCGCCATAGCCCGCGAAGACGGGCGTAAACGCCCTTAAGGCTTCATGCTGCGCTGCGCCCGGGACACGCGTTGTTAGCGCATGTTCCGGAAAAAGCCTGCCCCGGACGTGATCCGGGGTGGGAACCGGTTTTCCGAATAGAACATGCGCAAAATCGAAGAATCTAGAGCGCATCACGATTCGATCCAATCGGGATGCGCTCTAGCCGCCGCCATCGCCGCCGCGTCGGACTCCGCTCCGCTCGCGTGTCCCGGCCGAGCGAGCGCCCCGCTGCCGCCCGGCTCATCGTCCTGCGCGCGCGAGCGAGAGCCGGGACCCAGGGCGGCCCGACGGGCGGATGCGGCAATCGCGACGCCGGCGCTGACCGCCCCCATCTGCGCGCATCTCGCGGCGCTGCGCGGCTGGCCGATCCGCGAGATCGAGCGCCGAGATCGAGGGCAAAACGTGCGCCTCTGCGAGCCGCGGCGCGTCGCCGCTACGCGATCGTTACCGAGCACCGCGTGCGGAACGGCAATTGATGCCCCCACAGCGCCGCCGCCGTTCATGCTCGGATCGAGGCCGGATGCGCCATCACGTCGGTCAGTGCGAAGTGGCGTCCCTTGAACAGGAGCGGCGCGCCCAGGACGGCCGCAACGGCATATGCCATGCAGTCGCCGAAGTTGAGCTTCGCGGGATGCCCGCTCGCGCGGCCGAAGGTCGCGAACGCGCGGGATGCCGCGTCCGCCATCTCCCGGCCGAACGGAATGACCGAGACCGGCCCGGCGTCGATGACGTGCTCCAGCCACCGCGATGTGCGTCGCGCCAGGTTGATCGCACACCACGCGCGCGTCTCGACCAGCGTAGGCGTGCCCAGCGCGCATTCCTCCGCAGCGAGCAGCTCGAGCAACCGCTCGGCCTCGGGCTCTCCCTTGATGATGGCGACGAGGACGGAGCTGTCGAGCACGATCATATCGGTAGCCCGGTCGTGTCGTCGTAGAGCGTCTCGAGCGGGCGTTCCGGCCGCGCCAGGCCGCGCTTGCGGTCCTCCTGCAGGAGCCGGTGCCAGCGCTCCGCCTGCTTGTGCGGCGCCGGTCTGCGCCGGCGCGGACGGTAGCTCCGCAGGGCCTCGAGCACGACCTCGCTGATCGTCTTGCCGGTTTGGCGCGCCAGCGTCCGCGCCAGCTGCGCCGCTTCGGCGTTGCGGATGTGGACCTGGTCTTTCACGGCGACGGCTCCGGTGGAACGGCGTTCAGGTACATATGTACTTCAGGGGGGTGGCCTGCGGCAAGGCGGCCCTCGACAGTTGCCGCGCAGCCGACCGCGTGTCTCGTAATTGTGCCCTCACCCAGCCGAAGCCGGGTTTACCCGACTTCGGCCACGGGAGAGGGCTCAAGATTGTTGCAACAGTCGCGATCGGGTGAGGGGTCCCTTGGGCCGCTGGCCGGTCCGCGAGGTCGAGCGACGCCCGCCTCTCCGAGCCGCAGCCCGTCTCCTTCTGCGATCTCGTCGCCTCCTCGCTCAGAGCATGATCCCGAAAAGTTGCAGACTTTTCGAATAAGATCATGCGACCGAACAGGCTCGTGTCCCGGGCGCAGCGCAGCGCGCAGCGGTGCGCTGCAGACCCGGGACCGTCGCGGACACTGCGCGCGCGGAACAGGTCGCCGACGCGATCGCCGGCGCCTGCCCCGCCGAGACCGCGCTCACCCCGCCCGGCCGCATTGCGACGCTGCGCAAGCGCCTCGCCGCCGCGCGCGCGGCGACGGCCGCGATCCGCCCCGCGCTGGTGCAGTTCTACGAGGCCTTGGATCAGGGGAAGAAGGTGCGGTTTGCGGGGATGAGTTGAGGAGCCTGAATCACATCCACGGTCCCACAGTCAAAAGTGAGCGGAATTCCGAAATTACCCGCCACGCGGACATATCGCGGACATCTCGGAACCGACGCGAATACCGCGGTTGCGGCCATCCATGATGCGGCCCTAAGATAGTCCTCGCTGGAGGGCAAGGGCGTGCACGACCTCTCAAAGCAATTCGACGCGGCCATGTTTGAGATTTACCGGCGCGCCAAGCTGGAGGCTGGCTACAATGCAACGATCTTTCTGCGAATGCTCAGCGACAGAGGCGGCCTAGCAACCGCGAAATATCTAATCAACTCACCAATACCGTCCGATGGCTATACGCACCTTTATGAACGAGCACGGCTCGATCTCACTGTTGAGGCGATGGTCGTTGAGAACACCAGATGGCATGAGCTCTTCACAAGAGAGGAACTGGCGACAGCGAACAGTCGACTCAAGCAATATGGTTATGGCCCAAAGGCATCCAGCAGTACGACCTCATCAAGCGCGTAGCCCGCCTTTCGCACCAAAGACTGGTGATCAGGAATGGTCGATCCCTCGAAAATGCTCGCTTTTGTTGCTCAATGCGACGATGTCGGAAAACTCAAATCGCTTTTGAAGAACGCGCGCGATCGCGGTGAATTGGCGCTTGCCGATGCGGCATTTAGAAAGCTTATTTCCCTCGTTCCCTCGGAACGTCCGGGCACAGTGGAGCATGACTTCTGGCAGACGATCCACGCGTTCGAATACATACTTACAGACGAACGCGAGAGGACGACAAGGTTGAGCCGGACGCGTCAGAAGATCGCGCGGGTGGGAGTTGTTCAGACGCTCCGGGACTGGGCATTGAGCGACAAAGAGACCGATGGCTTTAGGATGCTGCTGGACCGAGGAAGCCGATCGAGAGCCTCGGTCACGAGTGCATGGTGGTGGCGCCGTCGCTGATCCCGAAGAAGGCCGGCGACCGGGTGAAGACCAATCGGCGCGACGCCGGGCTTGGCCAAGCTACTGCGGGCGGGCGAGTTGACGGCGGTCTGGGTCCCCGACGCACGACACGAGGCGATGCGCGATCTCACCCGGGCGCGCGACGCAGCGGGGCAGGATCTCACGCGCAAACGCCAGCAGATTTCGTCGTTGCTGTTGCGGCTGGGGCGGCATTATCCGGGGACAAGAACGACGTGGACCAAGGCGCACATGGACTTGGCTTGCCAATCAGAAGTTCGAGCATCCGGAGCAGCGCCTCGCGATCGAGGAGTTGCTGCTGGCGGAGCGCCAGGCGCGGCGAGCGCATCGAGCGGCTGGAGCAGGCGATCCGTGCGGCGGTGCCGGACTGGTCGCTGGCCGAGGTAGTGCCGGCGCTCATGGCGATGCGCGGCATCGATCTCGTCTCGGCCGTCACGATCCTGGCGGAGATCGGCGATCTGTCGCGCTTCGAGAGCCCGCGCCAGCTGATGGCATATCTGGGCCTCGTGCCTTCGGAGCGATCGACCGGCGAAAGCGTCAAGCGCGGGTCGATCACCAAGGCCGGCAACGGCCGGGCGCGCCGCACTGCTGGTCGAGGCCGCGTGGGCTATCGCCATCCGCCTCGTGTCGGCTAGGAGAAGCAGGCGAAGGTTGCGGCCGCCCCGCGTGCGCGTTCGCGAGATCGCCTGGAAGGCGCAGTGTCCGGCTCTGCGCGCGGTACCGGGCGCTATCGCGGAAGGGCAAGAAATCAAGACGGTGGTCGCCACCGCGATCGCGCGCGAGCTGGCGGCCTTCATCTGGGCCATCACTCGCGAGGTGACACAGACGGTCGCGGCGGCCAGATCTGCGGGCCGTTCGAGTAAGCAAGACGGTATCATCAAGCCATTCCAGGGATCCCGCGGCCGGCGATCGATCCGGCTGAACCGCTAATCTCGTGCAGCGGCGGGGGCGAAGCCACGGCAGGGGAACCCCCGCAAACACTACGTGGCCGATCGCCTGCGATCGACGCCCGCGTTAGACAGAGACAGCCCCAGACGAACAAACGGACATGCGGTCACAATACGCGCATCAGAGCTTGATCACCGACGTCTCAAGGTTCCGCTCCCACCGTTGCACGATCATCGCTTCGATAACCTCTAACGGAATTGGTGGAGGACGAGAGGCTGCGCCCCGAGGCTTGACACGGGACATCAGAGCGCCGAGATGCGAGCGTCCCGCGTCACGGGACGCGCCGCGCCTCACCAGCGCGGACGGTCGCGCCTCGCAGGCGCGACAAACGACATAGTGCGCCTCCCGGCGCTCCGCCCGCCCCTCGGTTCGGGGGTCGGGTGCGAAAGAGAAGAAGCAACCCGGGCGCAACAACGCGCCGCGGGAAGAAGAAACGTACGCTGTTTGACATCGTGAAGTGCGAGGACACCAACGGCCCGGCGATGCTTCATGCGCTGAGGCCTCGAGTGCGGTCGTCGTCATAGTGCCCTCGCCCGCAGCCGAAGTCGGATTCATCCGACTTCGGCCAACCTCAAGAGTGCCCGAGCTCGGGCAAGCCCGAGTTCGGGTGGGAGAGGGCCAATGCGGCATCAGCGGGCAAGCGGCACCTTGCAAGGCCATAGGCGGCAGCGCCGCCGTGGCTCGCGGGTCAAGGCAGGCTGCGCCGCGGTTTTACCCGCCGGTTCATTGTTATGCATTGTTATTTGCGCGGGCCGCGGGGCGAAAGCGGCCGTGCCTCGGGCGCAGAGCGCGCAGGGCCGTTGTATTTTCATTGTTGTTTACAATGGCGGTGGCGCGGACAGCACCCCTTCGGTGAGAGACGGAAACGAGGGATGCCCTCCAGGGACGTGGGCGCGCAAGGCGACAGCGGCACTGCGCTCCCGGGGCCGTCGCGGACTTTAGAGTATCGCTGCGGCTGCTTTCCGCCCTCATCCTGAGGAGCGCGTATCCGCGCCAGGTGCGGCAAACCGGACTGGCGTGCGCGCGTCTCGAAGGATGGGGCGGCCTCATTGCTTCGAGACGCATCGCAGCGCGGCCGAGCCTGCAGCGTGTCCTCGGACTTGCCTGCGCTGCGATGCTCCTCAGCATGAGGCCGGGAGAGTGCCGTCCAGCCAAATCTAGAGCGCATCCCGATTGGGTCGAATCGTGATGCGCTCTAGATTCTTTGATTTTGCGCATGTTCTGTTCGGAAAACCGGTTCCCACTTTTCCGGAACATGCGCTAGCGCCGCGGCATGAACTCGGCACGGATCGCGGCGGTGTGCTCCCCGAGCGCGGGCACCGCGCCGTAGCGGCGCGCCTCGCCGTCGCGGCGGGCAGCGGGCGCGGGGTAGGACACGGTCCCCGACGGCGTGGCGACCGCGATGCGCGTGAGCTGCGGATGGCGGGCGAGGTCGGCGGTGGCGTTGACGCGGGCAAAGGCGATGTCGGCGGCCGCGAGCTTTGCCGTCAGCGCCGCCTCGTCGGTCGCGCCGAACATCGCCTGCACGCGGCCGTCGGTCTCGGCGCGGCGCGCAACGCGCGCGACGTTGGTGGCGAAGGCGGGATCGGCGGCGAGCGCGGGATCGCCCAGCACCTTCTCCGCCAGTACGCGCCACTCGCGGTCGCTCTGGATCGAGATGAGGATATCGGCGCCGTCCCTGGTCTTGAACGCGCCGTAGGGCGCGATCGAGGTGTGCGCGAGGCCCATGCGCCGGGGCGGCGCGCCGCCCTCGTATTGCATGAGCGGCACCGCCATCCAGTCCGCCATGGCGTCGAACATGGAGATCGAGATCGCGGCGCCGTCTCCGGTGCGCTCGCGCGCGATGAGCGCCTCGAGGATGGCCTCGTAGGCGTTCATCCCGGCGGCGATGTCGCAGACCGAAACGCCGACGCGCGCGGGCGCGTCGGGCGAGCCGGTGACGGAGGCGAGCCCGGACTCGGCCTGGATCAGCATGTCGTAGGCCTTGCGCGCATGGTAGGGGCCGTCCTCGCCGTAGCCCGAGATCGAGCAGATCACCAGGCGCGGATGCGCGCGCCGCAACTGATCGAGCGGGAAGCCGAGCTTGGCGACGGCGCCGGGCTTGAGGTTCTGCACGAACACGTCGGCGCGCGCCAGCATGGCCGCGAGCAGCGCCTTGTCGTTATCGCGCGCGAGGTCGAGCACGACCGATTCCTTGCCGCGGTTGAGCCAGACGAAATAGGCGCTCTCGCCGGCATGCGTGGATGCCGGCGCAGGTTCAACGCGTTGATGCGCGTCGTTCGTGAGGAAGTGCGTTCACCCCGTCTCGCGAGCCGCATCGGGCGTTCACGCCCGTCCGCGCGAGGTTTCGCGAGCTTGTCGTAGCCGCGGGCGAAATCGCCCTCCGGCCGCTCGACCTTGATCACGCGCGCGCCGGCGTCGGCGAGCCGGCAGGTGCACATCGGCGCCGCCACCGCCTGCTCCAGCGCGACGACGAGCAGGCCTGAAAGGGGAAGGGGCATGGGTGTATCCAGCGGCGCGAGTTTGGAACCGGAGATGTGCCAGGGCTAGCAGGCTGCCGAGCGGCTTGGAATGGCCTGTGGCTGTGCCACGTGTCCCGGACGCGGTGCAGCGTGGAGCGCTTTAGCGCGGAACGGTGCGCCGCTGATCCGGGACCGCCCCGCATTCGGTGTCCGTGACGGTCCACGCAAGTCGGGTTTACCCGACTTGCGCGCATTTGAGCGCCGATCTCGGGCAAGCCCGAGATCGGTGTCTGCAGCGCACCGCTACGCAATCAAGCGTACGCAGATTGCGTAAACTTATCTGCGTTGCTGCGCCGCGCCCGGGACACGAGAGCAAGCTTCGCCCGCCGCGCCGGCGCTGCTATCCTGCGGCCGAACCCGAACGCCGTCTCCTTCGTTGCCGCGCATGGCCCGCATTGCGATCATCGCGCTGATGCTCTTCGCGACCACGCCGGCGCTCGCGCAGCCGGCGCAGACCGACGCGCCGGTTCCGGCACCCACCGCACCGGCCGACGGCAACGCGAACGCGCCGCCGCCCACGCCCGCCGACGGCAATGCGGTAGAGCCACCCGCTGCCGCTCCGGCGGAGCGCAACGCGCCACCGCCCGCCGCCGCTTCGCCTTCGGCCGATGCCCCCGGCGGCCGATGCGCCTTCCGCCGCCCAGCCCGGCCCGCGCGGCACCGCCGACCTGCGCGATTCGGTCTGCCTGATGATCGAGTTGGCGGCGCGGGCGCACAACCTGCCGCTCGAGTTCTTCGCGCGGGTGATCTGGCAGGAGAGCCGCTTCCAGCCCGGCGTGGTCGGCCCGCGCACGAGGAGCGGCGACCGCGCCCAGGGCATCGCCCAGTTCATGCCGCGCACCGCGGCCGAGCGCGGCCTGCTCGATCCGTTCGATCCGGTGCAGGCGCTGCCGAAGTCGGCCGAGTTCCTGCGCGAGCTCGCCAACCAGTTCGGCAATCTCGGGCTCGCCGCCGCCGCCTACAATGCCGGCCCGCAGCGCGTGCGCGACTGGATGGCGGGGCGCCGCCCGCTGCCGGCGGAGACGCGCCACTACGTCCTCGCCATCACCGGGATTGCGGTCGACAGCTGGGCGGGCAGCGGCAAGCGCGAGCCGGCGCCGGCGGCGCCCAACTGCACGCAGCTGATGGCGCTGCTGCACCGCGCGCCCAACCCGTTCGTGGCGAAGCTCGAGGAGCGCGTGAACCTGGTCGCCGCCAGCCCCTGGGGCGTGCAGCTTGCCGCCTCGTTCTCGCGCGAGCACGCGCTCTCCAACTACGCGATGCTGGCGCGGCGCTATGCGGAGATTCTGGCCGGACGCGATCCCTCGCTGCTGAGCACGTTGCTGCGCAGCCGCGGCACCCGGCCGCTCTATCAGGTGCGGGTCGGCGCCGACACCCGCCAAGCCGCGGACAGCCTGTGCGGCAGCATCCGCCGCGCCGGCGGCGCCTGCTTGGTGCTGCGCAACGGCGCGAGCTGAGCATGATCCCGAAAAGTTGCAGACTTTTCGGATAAGGTCATGCGACCGAATAAATACTCAGGAGACTTTTATAATCATGCGGCCATGCTAGGCGCGCACCCGAAGGCGGGAGATCGCTACTGCAGGCCGATCGGGCTGGGGGCGTTGCCGGGCGAGCCATTGCCCTGGATGCGATTAGTGGCGTGGGATTGCGTAGGCCCGTTCACGCCGGTGCCGTTGAAGGAGATGTCGTTGTTGGTGAGCCGGATGGTGGTGGCGCCGCCGGTGTTCTGCACGCCGGTGGCGTTGTTGCTGACCTCGCTGTTGCTGATGTTGGCTTCGACCGCCGCCTGCGGGCTGCCGACGGCGATGCCGATCAGGCTGTTGCCGGAAGCCACGGCGCGATTGATCATGGCGCGGCCACTGCTGCCGATGGCGATCCCGATGAAGGAATTCTGCGCCCGCACATTGTCGAGCGCGACGTCGAGGCGTTGTCCCGGGCCGCTCGCCGGGCTGACGAAGATGCCGATCGACCCGACATTGCGCACGGTCGTGTTGGAGATATAGAGCTCGCCGCCGGCGATGCGCTCATCGGAAACGCCGCGCGCAGCGCCGCCGAAATTGCCGTCGATCAGGCAGTCCTCGATCAGCACCACGCCGGCGGCGATGACGGCGCCGCCGGTGATGCGGATTCCGTTCACGCCGCTGTCGGCGCCGTTGAAATTGATGTTGCGCAGGCGAACGGTCTTCCTGATGTCGTCGGCGTTGAAGGAGTTGAACGGGATGTTCACGCCGTTGGTGCCGCTGTTGAGGATGGACGCGAACACCTCGTGGCAGTCGATGGTGATCGACTTGGTGATGGTGACGGCGCCGAAGCCGCCGGGGTCGAGGCAGTTGATCTCGCCGTTGAGCGCGGTCTTGGAGATGGCGCCGGCGAAGGTCTTGCACGGCGCGGTGCGGCTGCACGGATTGGCGTCGTCGCCCACGCCCGACACCCAGGTGCGCGTGGCCTGGGCGTGAGCGGGCACGGCCTGCAGCAGCAGCGCGAGCGAGGTTGCGGCGAAGGCGAGCGACAGCGAAGTCCTACGCATGGGATCCTCCGGAATGGGTGTACTTATCGTGTGTCCCGGATGCGGTGCAGCGCGAAACGAAGTGTAGCGGTGCACCGCTGATCCGGGACCGCAGCAAAGGCGGTGTCCGTCACGGTCCCGGGTCTGCAGCGCATCATTCCGCTCCGCTTCATGCTGCGCTGCGCCCGGGACGCACTCTTGAGCCAATGATCACTGAAACGAAACCTGCGCGCTCTGATACTTGTTTCCGGGCGGCGCGCCTTCCGGATACATGTCGAACGCATAGACCGGGCCGACCAGGTTGGTCGGGAAGGCGAACGACACGTTGGCCACGCCCTCGTCGTCGGTGGTGATGTCGGTGAGCTGGCGAACGCATTTGAGAAAGAAGTGGTAGGTCGTGCTCGGCTTCGCCGTCATCGCCACCTTCACGCTGGTATTGCCGTCGTGCAGCCGCGTCACCCAGACATTGCCGCCGACCAGCGGGGAATTGACGTTCGGCACGTCGCTGTTGGTGCAGTTGGATTGGTCCTTGCGCACGAGATAGACCTGCCGCTGATTGGGATCGCCGGGCGGGGTCGGCGGCATCTGTGCCAGGGCGGAGAGATCGGCGGCCAGCGCGGCGGCGACCAGCGCCCAGATGGCTCCGTGACGCAGCACTGCACGCGTTGTCTGGCGCATCGCTTCCTCCGGCAGGGTTGACCTGATGGAGCCATCATACACGTATAAGGCGTATTTTGGAATACGCTAAATCTATAGTTAGGGGCTATGGATCCGTGGCGCATTCCGGCCGCGCCAGCAAAGCGAGCGAGAGCCGGAATCCAGTAGACACAGAATCCAGTTCGTTGACGGGCTCTGCAAGAGCGCACGGTCGGTGTTTACTGGATGCCCGCTTGCGCGGGCATGACAGCGGAGATTCCACTGGCGCATGTTCCGGAAAAGTGGGAACCGGTTTTCCGAACAGAACATGCGCAAAATCGAAGAATTGAGAGCGCATCACGATTTCGACCCAATCGGGATGCGCTCTAGGTGCTCAATTCGCCCGACCGGCGCCGCTGCTGGCGGTGGCGTTGCTGCGCGCGAGCGCGAGCATGATCTGGCGGCCGATGCGGGTGGCGGGCTCATTGCCGCAGTTGGAGAGAATGACGATGCCCAGCCGCTTGTCCGGGATCATGCCGATATAGGTCGAGGTGTTGTTGAGGCCGCCGTTCTTGTCGACGACGGCGAGGTCGTCGCTGCGCACGAGTTGCCAGGCGAGCGCCTGGGTGAAGCGCGGGCGCACCGTGAACACGCCCTGCTGCGCGAACGCCATCGCCTCCTGCAGCGCGCGATGCTCCGGCAGCGCGCCGAGATTGGCGGCGAGGAACACCGCCATGTCGCGGGCGGAGGAGAACATCTGTCCGGTGCCGGGCCAGTTGAAGGTGCCCTGCTCGTTGCCGGGCGCGCCCACGGGACGCCCGTCCGAGGCATAGCCCTGCACCGCGCGGCGGCGAAACTCCGGCGCGATCTGCCCGCGCGCATTGCCGCGCGGCACCGGCATCACCGTCGAGCTCATGCCGAGCGGCGCCAGCAGGCGCTCATTCATCAGCTTGGCGATCGGGGTGTCGAACCGGCGCTGCAAGGCGAGCTGCAGGAGCACGAAGGCGGTGTTGGAATAGATGTCCTGCTTGCCCGGCTGGTGGGCGTCATCCGCCTTCCAGCCATTGAGATAGCGGATGAAGTCCGCCAACGTATACTGGCCGCGGTGCCAGGGCTCGTATTGCTGCGGCGTGCGGTGCAGCCCGGAGGTGTGGCTGGCGAGCTGGCCGAGCGTGACCCGCCCGATGTCGCCGCCGCGCTTGAGCTCGGTCACGTATTTGGCCACGGGATCATCGAGCGCGACTTCGCCGCGCTTGACCGCTTGCGCCAGCAGGGTGGAGGCAAAGACCTTGCCGACCGAGGCGAGGTTGAACAGCGAGTCCGACGTGATCGGCTGCTTGCGCGCAACGTCGGCGAGGCCGAAATTGTAGAACAGCGTGCGGCCGTCGATGTGGACCGCGACCGCCATGCCGCCGGCCGGGATCAGGAGCGGCGCGACGTGGCGGGTGACGAGCTGCTCCACCTCGGCGTCGGAAGCGGCGAACGCCGGGGGCGCGGGGAGCGTGGCGGCGAGGGTCGCGCCGCCGATCGCCGACGCCACCAGCAAAGCAGCCGACATGCAGCGCATCGTCTCCTCCTGTCGGACTTGGCAGCAACGGCAGGCCCGACGCCATGGCGCAACGTACGTGCGCCGCGATTGTAGCCCGGCGGCGGGGGCGGCCGAGTTAATTCGCGTCCATCGAATTAATTCCGGTTCATCATGAGCGCGGCAGTCATCGCCCCGCGATCGACAAGCGCTCGGCGTCGTCCTTGAGCTTTACGCCGGAGAGCCGGCGCGCGCGCATGGCGCGCAGGAGGTGCACGAGCCTGAAGGCGGCGTCGCCGTAGCTCAAGCCCTCGGGCCGGATGTTGGAGATGCAATTGCGCTCCGCGTCGGTGGTTTGCGGCGTCGGCGCGAACGTCAGGTAGGCGCCCATGCTGTCGGGAGCGGACAGGCCCGGCCGCTCGCCGATCAACACGACCGCGATCTCGGCAGCGAGCGCGCGCGCGACCGCGTCGCCGATTGCGACTCGGCCGTGGCGGGCGACCACGAGCGGGGCGATGCGCCAGTCCTTCAGGCGGGGCAGCACCTCGACGAGGAGCGGCTGCGCGTGCGCCTCGACCGCCCGCGCGGACAGGCCGTCGGCAACGATGAAGACGACGTCGTAGCCAGCCCCGGCGTGTGCGGCGAGCAGGGCCGCGGCATCGGCCGCGAGCCGCCGGCCGAGGTCCGGCCGCATGAGGTAATTCTGGTGGTCATGCGCCATGCTCGCCACCGCGAGCACGGGCAGACCGAGCCGCGCCAGCTCTTCGCACAGCCGGGCCGCGTCGAGCGGCGCCTGCACGGCGTCGCGTGCGCGCGCGTGGGCAAGGCGAAACTCGAGCAGCGCTGCGGTGGCGAGCGAGGCGCCGCTGCGCGGCAGCGCGATGCGCGCCGCGGTGAAGCGGCGCAGGTCGGCCCAGGGCTCGTCCTGCGGCATGGATCGTGCGCCAGTGTGAGCTGGCGGCCGTTGCTCGCTAGCCATGCTTGCTCAGTCTGTCGTCCCCGCGAAAGCGGGGACCCATCGTGCCACACTCCGTGGCCTCTGGAATATGGCCCCCGCCTCCGCGGGCGCGACACCCGGGATGCTGAGCCGGCGTCGACTAACCCGATGCCGGCAACAGCGCGCGGAAGCGCGCCGGCATGCTGCGCGGGCGGATGCGCGCGCTCGCGTCGATCAGGCCCTGGCGCGCGAGCCAGGCCTCGAATTCCGGCGCCGGGCGCCGCCCGAAGAGATCGCGCATGGCGAGCGCGTCGTGGAACGAGGTGCTCTGATAGCCCAGCATGATGTCGTCGGCGCCCGGCACGCCCATCACGAAATTGACGCCCGCGGCGGCGAGCAGGGCGAGCAGCGCGTCCATGTCGTCCTGGTCGGCCTCGGCGTGGTTGGTGTAGCAGACGTCGACCCCCATCGGCAGGCCCAGGAGCTTGCCGCAGAAATGATCCTCCAGCCCGGCGCGGATGATCTCCTTGCCGTCGTAGAGATATTCCGGCCCGATGAAACCGACCACGGTATTGATCAGCAACGGCCTGAAGCGGCGCGCCACCGCATAGGCGCGCGCCTCGAGCGTCTGCTGATCGACGCCGTGGTGGGCGTTGGCGGAGAGCGCGCTGCCTTGCCCGGTCTCGAAATACATCACGTTGTCACCGATGCTGCCGCGGCCGAGCGCCAGTGCCGCGGCCTGCGCCTCGCCCAGCAGCGCGAGGTCGATGCCGAAGCTCCGGTTCGCCGCCTGCGTTCCCGCGATCGACTGGAACACCAGATCGACCGGCGAGCCCCCGGCGATGAGGGCAAGCGTCGTGGTCACGTGCGCCAGCACGCACATCTGGGTCGGGATATCGAGCTTCACGCGCACCTCGTCGAGCATCGAGAGCAGCGCGTGCGCGCGCTCGGGGCTGTCGGTCGCGGGATTGATGCCGATCACGGCGTCGCCGGCGCCGAGCAGCAGGCCGTCGACGATGCTGGCGGCAATGCCGGCGGGATCGTCGGTCGGATGGTTGGGCTGCAGGCGCACCGACAGCCGGCCCGGAAGCCCGATGGTGTTGCGGAAGCGGGTGACGACCGAACACTTCGCCGCCACCAGCATGAGATCCTGCAGCCGGCTGATCTTGCTCACCGCTGCCGCCATCTCCGGCGTGAGGCCGGGCGCGAGCGCGGCGATCCACTCCGAGGTCGCCGCATCGGACAGCAGCCAGTCGCGCAGGCCACCGACCGTCAGGTGCGCAACCGGAGCAAAGGCGGCCGCATCGTGGGTATCGACGATGAGGCGCGTCACCTCGTCGCTCTCGTAGGGGATCACGTGCTCCGCGAGGAAGGTCGCGAGCGGCAGGTCCGCGAGCGCGTACTGCGCGGCGACCCGCTCTTCTCCAGAGGCCGCGGCGACGCCGGCGAGCCGATCGCCGCTGCGCAGCGGCGAGGCCTTGGCCAGCAGCGTCTTGAGGTCGGGGAAGACGTGACGGCTCGTGCCGATCGTCGCGCTGTACATGCCGGATGCCCTCGGGTGGCCCAACGCAGCCGAGTATAGCGATTGTCGTGCCGCGGATTCGCTGTGCTCGCTCCCCTTATTGCTGGGGAGGAGGGTGATGCCATGGGGCACAGCGTTGCCACGTCGTGCCACCCCCACCCCTATCCCCTCCCCACAAGGGGGAGGGGAACCGAGAGACGTTCGCTTCTCTCCAACGCAAGAGCCGATCATCCGCTGCTTGCGTCGACCACCATCCGCTCTACCCCTTCGGACGCGCGATCGGTGCGTCGGCGAAGATCTTGTATTGCTGCGCGCGCGGCTTTGCCTTGTCGTCCTCGTTCACGTATTGGATCGAGCTCTTGCCCATGAGCGCGCGCGGCAGGACCATCACGCGGATGAAGCGGGACGGCCGATCGGCCGCGGCCTGCGCAAACACGGCGTCGGGCCCGCTCTCGTACCAGGCGCCGCCCGGTCCGTACGAGGTCGAGCGGCCGTGGGTGTCGATGCGGATGCCGCCTTCGAGGAGGCAGCGGATGCCCGGCCCCTGATGCCGGTGCAGATAGGCGCAGCCGCCCGGCGGGAAGCCGACGCTGTCGCCGCGCAGCAGCAGCTCGCCGGCGGGCAAAGTGTCGAGCCGCGCGGACAGCTTTGCGCGCGAGGTCACGCCTGCGGCGGCGTCCGCCACGCCCGCGTCATTCGCCGCTGCCGCGAGCTCGAAGCGCCAGCAGGTCGCGCCCGTCTTGCCGGCACGCAGCGTGACCGCGCCCTCGCCGTGCCAGGCCTCGCCGTCGCCGAGCGCGCGCTGCGCGATGGTGACGCCGCCGTGCACGACGAACATCATGCGCGGCAATGCCGGCAGCGCGAGCGCGGCGTCGTCGGAGAAGATGTCTTCGTAGAGCGCGAGCACGGGCGGCATGCGAAACCTTTCTTGCAGGGGGTGGGAACGGCGTCACGGGCAGCCAGGCTCACGCAGTCCGCGCAAGTCCGGTTGCGTGCGCCGGTGCCCACGCGGATGTTCGTCGCCGTTCCACGACGACATCGCGACGTGGCGGGACGAGATTATCGCGTTTCCGTTTTTTGCAAGCCCCTTATTTCACCCGCGGGCAATTCACCCACCCGCAATTCTACGCGTGGCAACGGCGAAAGCAGCCGTTGCCCACCCTGCGTGCTAAATGCGACAAGCATCATCTGAGCCGTCGCACTGCCCGGACCCTGAGCGTTGAACGTCGCACACTCTCCCGACAACCAAGCCGGCAAACATCAGTCTTGGCTGAAGCTCGCCGCGCTGGCGCTGGTGATCGCGGCGCTCGGGCTTCCCATCAACGACCTCTTCCGCTACGCGCTCCTCGTCATCGCCACCCTCGTCGTCGCGGTGGGGCGAGTGTCGGTGCGAGGCAGGCCATGGCTCGCCGCGCTGGCGGCGGTCGCGCTGTGCGTGCTCGGGCAAACCTGGCTCGCGGCGCCGCGCATCGAGGAAGGCCACAACGTCTTTCTCGTGGACGCGCCGGGCGGCGCGCTGGCAGCAGGGCTGCCGGCCGCCGCATTCCGCTTCATGGCGGCCGAGTTCGATGCCAGATATCCGCGCGAGCGCCGCTGCGATCCCGCGCAGGACGGCTGCTGGCGCGGCCAGGCTTTCCCCGCGCAAGCCTTCGCCTTCTCCGCCGACGGGCTCTACGACCACCCGGCGTATTCGCGGCGCGTCACGGGGATCGATTTCTCCGATCCGGTGTGGCTGCGGCTCGGGTTCATCAACGAGCAGGGCTACAACTGGAATTCCCGGGTGAGCGACCTCGACCGCGCGTCGCGCGAACGCCGCTCGTTGGCGCTGCTGCATCGCTGGAAGCTGGAAATGCCGTGGTTCGTCATGTACCGCTTCCCCGCCGACTTCGTCGGCAGCGCGCTGTGCTGGCGGGGCGAGGTGCTGTGGGAAGGCGCGGACGAGCGTTTCGAGGCGATTGCGCACGACTGCGATGCAATGCCGAACCCTCGTTCCCGCCGACGTCGGGCGTCGCATCTTCGGCGTCGCGATCGGGCAGCCGCTGGCGATGCGTCTCGCGCCGACGCTCGCCGTCAGGCTTCGGCAACTGGTCGAGCCTGGCCTCGCCTTGATTGCCGCCGCCGCGGTGCTCGGACTTCTGGTGAGGCTTCGCGCCCGCCGCATGGTGCTGCCGTTCGCGCTGGTCGCGCTCGCGCTCGCGGTCGTCTTCTTCAACGATGCGAGCTTCATCGGCGGCGTGCGCCCGTTCGACAGCGGCGACGATGGGCTGGTCTATGACGGCTATGCGCGCACGATGCTGCGGCAGTTCGTGGCCGGCGACGTCGCGGGTGCGCTCGAAGGCGGCGAGCCGGTATTCTACTTCACGCCGGGCCTGCGCTACCTGCGCGTGGCCGAGCATCTCGTCTTCGGCGAGAGCTATCTCGGTTATCTCTCGCTCGTGCTGCTGCTGCCGTTTCTGGTCTTCGCCATGTTCCGGCGCTTCCTTCCGCTACGCTGGGCGCTGGCGCTCACGCTCGTGTTCGCGGCCGTCCCGATCGGCGTTCTGTTCGGCACCAGCCTGGTGCAATACGTCAAATGGGCGGCACGCGGCTTTGCCGATCCGGCGGCCTATACCTTCTTCCTGGCCGGCTTCGTGCGGCTGGTCGGCGGCGCCGGCGCTGGCGCCGCGGCGTTTTCCGGCCAAGGCGCAACCGCTTCGCCGCAGGAGACGCGTCAAGCGCAAGGAGGCCGGCGGCCGTGCGATCGATTTGGCGTGGCCGTCGGCGCCGGCCTGCTGTTCGCGCTCGCGCTGTTCGTGCGGCCTAACATCGCGCCGGCGGCGGGCATCCTGCTCGCCGGCGGCGGGCTCGCCGCGCTTTGGCAGGGACAATACCGGCGCTTGGCCGGGCTCTGCCTCGGCTTTGCGCCGGTGCTGGGCATGGCGCTGCACAACTGGGTCTATGGCGGCGCATTCGTGCTGTTCACTTCGACTGCCGCGCATCCCGGCGCGCTGGTGATGCCGCCCTCGGCCTATCTCGCCGCGTTCGCGGAGCTCGCGCATGCCGATGTCGCCGGCGAGCACGTCATGCGCGCGCTGCGGCAACTCGCGGGCTGGCTTGCCGGCCCCTCCGAATCCGTGCTCATGGCGCCGCTCCATGCGGCGGCGATCGTGGTGCTGGTGCGGGTCGCGGTGTGGGGACAGGTCGATCCCTGGCTGCGGCTTACCGCATCGGCGACGCTGGTGCAGCAATGCGTCGGCATGTTCTATGCCACCGCCGGCCGCTACTATTATCTGACTTGGCTGCTCACGCTGCTGGTCGTGATGGTCTGGGTGCACGGCGAAGGGATCGAGATTCTGCGCCGACGGTTTCCGGAGTTCACCAAGCGCGTCGCCGGTCATCCCGCGAGTGCCGCGCTCGCCCGCGGGCTCGACCGCATGGCGCGGATGTTGGAGTGATGCTGACAGCGGCGCGGATTCGGTGGGCTTCCTCTCCCCAAATTGGGAGAGGGAGCGCACGGAGATCGCGGCACCGTCGGTGGATCACTCGCAGTTCGCCGCGGGGGTCATCTCGTCTTTGCTTTCCGCGCCGCGCGCCGTCTCGGCGCCTTTCTCGGCAAGGCGATGAACCCGTGCAACTCCGCGAGCAGCAGCGCGCCGATGTGGAGCTGCGAGACGAAATTACCGTGCGTGATCAGGCGCGCGATCTCCGCCGGCGTCACCAGTTTCACGCTGATGCCCGGCTCCGGCTCGAAGCCGGCGACGCGCTCGCCGGCCGCGACGAAGAAATTGTGAATGCGATTGTTGAGCCGTCCGGTGCAGGCGCGGTTCTCGCCCAGGTCGTGCACGGCGTGCGCGGTAAACCCGGTCTCTTCCATGAGTTCGCGCCGGCAGCCGTCGGCCGGCGTTTCTCCGGGATCGACGAGGCCGGCCGGCAGCTCCCACGAGAACCCTTCGATCGCCGGGCGGTACTGCCGCACGATCGGAATCTTTCCGCCGCTGGTGAGCGCGACGATGGAGATGTAATCGGCCTGGTCGATGGCGTGATAGGTCTGCGGCGGCGATCCGCGCGAAAATTCCACTTCGCGCGCGATGATGCTCATCCACGGCGACACGGTGGTGGTGCGGCGCGAGCGTATGCGCGGCCATTTCATGGCTGTCGTCCGATCCTCATGTCCGCGCGTCCTTGAGCGCGACCGTGCGCGGCGGCCGCCGTAGAAAGGTGGTGGCGAAGGCGTAGCGATACCAGCGCAGATAGGCCGGAAGCCACGCCAGCACGCGGAACCGGCTCGCGCCGTGCCGGCGCTCGAACCAGCGCACCGGCACCTCCGCGATCCTCCAGCCCAGGCGATGGGCTTTCACCAGGAGCTCGATGCTGTAGCAGAATCCCTGGTCGGACTCGACCGGGATGCGCTCGATCACGCGGCGCGAGAACAGCCGGAAGCCGTTGGTGGCATCGGTGGTCGGCAGCCGCGCCAGATGCCGCAACGTGAAATTGGCGCTGCGCACCAGCACCGCCTTGATCAGCGGGCAGCCCACCATCGCGCCGCCCGGAATGAAGCGGCTGGCGCAGACGATGTCGCATCCCCCCTGCGCCAGCGCGACCATGCGGTCGAGCATCGGCGCGTTGGTGTCGTCGTCGGCGGGATACATCAGGACGAACGGCGCCGTGCTCGAGGCAAAACCGGTCATGATCGCGGCGTGGGCGCCCCGGCCGGCATTGCGCACCAACGCGACGGCAAGGCCGGCATGGGCCTGTGGATTGTCGCGGATCGCCGGCAGGGTGTCGTCCTCGTCATGATCGTAGCAGATCAGCACGCGCGCCGGCGTCGCCACCGAGCGCGCCAGCGCGGCGAGCGTCGCCGTGATGTTGCGGCCCTCGTTGTAGACCGGAATGACGATGTCGAGCTCGGGCGTCATCGCTCACGATGTCTTCGCGCCGACGGTCAGCACGAACGGGCGCAGCCGTTCCATGAAAGGAAGGCCGAACACGGCGGCGTCGATGAAGTTGTAGACCGGCAGCACCAGTCGCGCGCGCGGCGAGGCCACGTAGCGATAGGCGAGCCCGGCGAGATAGTGCGACGACACGGTAAAGCCGGCGCGCTCGAACACCGCGGCGACCTCGCGCGCGACGACCGGGCGCTCGTTCTCGGTCACCCCGACCGGACTGTAGAACGGCGAGGCATGATCGCGGTAGAGCCACATGAACGGATTGCGGCGGTTGGGATCGAAGGCGAGGAAGCGGCCCTGCGGGCGCAGCACGCGGAACACCTCGGCCGCGCAGCGCGAAGGATCGGGAAAATGATGCACGACGCCGCTCAACAGCACGCCGTCGAAGCCGGCGTCGGCAAACGGCAGGTGTTCGATGTCGCCCTCCACGAACGCGATGTCGGGATATTTGCGCCGGCCGACCGCGACCAATTGCGCGCTGATGTCGAGCCCGACGCACTGGTAGCCCGCGCGCGCGAGGAGCGCAGTGAAGGCGCCGGACCCGCAGCCGAGATCGGCGACGCGCGCGGGGGGCCGCAGCCCGGTCAGCCGCACGAAGGCATCGACCAGGCGCGCGCTCGCCTCCGGCGCGAAGACGTCGTAGTCGTCCGCGGCGGCATGAGCGTCGAAGAACGCGATCTCTTTCTGCTTGTCCTGCGCGGGCGCGATCATCACCTGAGTTTCGAACCGATGGCGCAGCCGCGGGATCGGCGCGCTCCCTTGTCCTGCCCCAAGTCGGGCTTGCCCGACTTCGGAATTTGAGCGGCCGACCGCGGGTCCATCCGACTTCGGCCCGGAGACGGCGGGCGCGCCGGTTCAGGCGCTCGCGCAGAATTTGCGGATCGCCTGCACGAGTTCCTGCGGCGCCTGATCGGCGACGTCGTGCTGGGAATCGACCGACGCCCATTCGATCTTCGGATAGTCGCGCGAGATGCGCGCGACGATATCCGGCGTGTAGCGGTCCGAGCGCAGTCCGCGCACGATCATGGTCGGGCATTTGACCGCCGCCAGCTCCTGCCAGACGTCGCGGCTCGCCCGCTGCGGCAGATTCGCGCCTTCGCCTTGCGGCTTGCTGTTCTGGAAGTCCGGGTCGCGTCTGAGCATGTAGCCCTTCTCGACCTTGATCAGGGCCGCTTGCGCGCGCTCGCGATCGTGCGAGATGCGCGGAGGATTGGCGAGCTTGGCGAAATGCGCCATGGCGGCGTCGACCAATTCGAACACCAGCGGCGGATTGCCGACCGTGGGCCGGCCGCCGCCACCTTCCTCGCGCGCCAGCCCGCTGTCGAGGACGATCAGCCGCGCGGTCTTGTCCGGGAAGTTGGCGGCAAACGCGATCGCCAGCCGGCCGGAGGCGGAATGCCCGACCACGATCGGGCGCTGCCACTTCAACTCGCCGATGACCGCGAGGATATCGCCCATGTTGGCATCGACGGAATAGTCCTTGCTCGGGCTCCAGCCGGATTGGCCGAAGCCGCGCTTGTCGAAGGTGGCCACTTCGCGGTCGGTGGCGAGCGCTTCGGCGACGCCGATCCAGTCGTAGGAGTCGAAATAATTGGCGCCGTGCATGAGCAGGATGGGCGTGCCGCCGGCGGCGCCGAAGGCGCGGTAGAAGATCGACACGTCGCCGGAATTCACCCGCCCGTTGCGTTGCATGGCTAGCGTCTCCTTGTGCCGCTTCGACGACGCGTCGAGATCAACGAAAGCACCCGTCCCCGCCGCGTCAATGGCCCATTCCCGCGGCCACCTTTCGCGCCGCCGCGGCCGCCGGGAAGTAAGCGCCGAGCCAGCCGCGCAAGAGATCCCAAATCCGCACATTGCCTTCCGCGAACATGAAATGATCGGCGTCGCTGATGAGATGCAGCTCCGTCGGCTGGCCCGCGCGCTTGAACAGCTCGATCGACTGTTCGGTGGGGGTGACCGAATCATTGGCGGCATGCAGCAGCAGCAGCGGCCGCGGCGCAATCTTGCCGACCACGTCGTCGGCGCGGAAATCGAACATGCTCTGCGCGGTCTCCGCCGGGAAGGAGTGGATCGAATTGCTGGCCAGGTTGTTGCGCAGATGCGGTGGGATCGGGACGATGTCGTAGCGCGGGACCATCAGCGATTTGCCGGTCCTGCGCGCGATGCTCGCGGCCCTCTTTGAGCATATTGGTGAAGCGCGCCCATTCCTCGGGACTCTTGTGCTGGCCGCGGAACTTGCGCTCGCCGTCGCCCCAGCCGCCGTTGGAGACGACCGCCGCGACGCGCTCGTCGACGCCGCCGGTATAGACGGCAACCGCGCCGCCGAAGCTCGATCCGATCACGCCGATGCGCGCGGGATCGACCGCGGGATGCCTGGCGAGGAAGGTGAGCGCGCTGCGGGTGTCCTCGACCTGGTCGAGGCAGATCACGCGACCGAATTCGCCCTCGCTCTCGCCGCAGCCGCGCATGTCGAAGCGCAGCACGACGTAGCCGAGCTCGCTCAGCACCTTGGTCGGCTGCATGGTGTTCGAGGAGGTCTTGTTGCTGCCGAAGCCGTGCAGCACCAGAAAGGCGGCGCGCCGCTCTCCCGGCCGCATCCCGGTCGGGACATGCACGACGCCCGAGAGCTTGAGTCCCGCGGACGGAAAGGTGACGGCTTCTTCGGTCATCGGCATGGTCTCCATGATGGCGTCATGGGACCGACTTTATCGGAACGGTGGGGGGATGGAAGGTGGATCGCCGGCCGGCCGGAGCCCTGCCGGACCACGCGCATCCGCGTGTGAGCGAAGCGCCCTACAATCGCGCAAGCAGCATCGGCGGAACCCGGCTATTTCGCCTTCTTGCGTTTCTTGCGCGGCCGCTCCGCCTTCGCGGGTGCCGCGACGCCCGCGGGTTGCCGCACGGTCCCGGTGACCGGCTGAAGCAGCGTCTTGTTGGCTGCCAATTCCTGCTGCAGCTTGGCCTGCTGGGTTTTCGCGTCGGCGATGGCCGTATCGTAATGTTTGATCGCGGCTTCCTTCTGGCCGGTCAGCTCGTCGATGCGGCTCGCCAGCGTCTGGATGAGCTGCTGCTTGACCGCAATCGGCGCCGCCAGATCGGCGGCCGGAGGCTGGTTCGAGGCCAGAACCTTCGCGGCCTTGTCGAGCCAGGCTTTGTGTTCGCTCAAGACGCTGTCGATGCTCATTGTTGGCTCCTGCGCTTACATGGTCAGGTTGAAGCCGGCGTCGAGGGGCGGCGCCGTCGCGTGGTTGAGCACGGGACCGGCAAGGACGTTGCCGATGCACGGTCCCGGCTGATTGCCGAAGTCGATCGACGGGAACTTGGGCATGGTCGCCTTGATGTGATTTCCTATCGCAATGGCGGCGCGACCGACCAGGAGCACGGTGGCGCCGTTGCCCGTCGCTGTCACGTGCGTGCAGTGATTGTCCGAGAAGAACACGCGCTCGAACCGGCTGAAGACGTTGTTGCCCCATGCCACCTGCACGAGCTGGACCAGGGCGCCGGCGCCGGGCCCGGCAAACGTGTTGTCCGTGATGTTGATCGGATAGCCGACCGTCACGACGCCTGCGGCCCACACGCTCGACGCCTCGAGGTAACCCATCATGAGGAGCGCGCGGTCATTGCCGGTGGCGGGACGTTTGTTGACGTCGGCGTAGGTGACGAGATTGCCCGCGACCCGAGCCTCGAGCACGAGCGCGCCGGCGATGCCCAGCGCGGTCGTCGCCATCGTCGCCGCATCGAGCGAGAGGCCGGTGTTCGCGATCTCGTTGCCCGCGATATTGAGCTCTCCCAGCACCACGTAGGCGGCGATGGCGGCTCCGAGCGGCATCCCGTAGCCGCATGAGGCCAGGCGGTTGTCGGTCGCCTCGCAGCGCCCTGCGGTTCCGAGCAGGGTCAGGCCCCAATTGGTCATGTTGGTGATGCGGTTTTGCGCGACGGTCGGCTCGAGCTCCTGCGTGATGCCGATGCCATAGCCGCCGTTTGCCAGGATGTTGCCGGTGATCGCGTTCATCGCCCCGCTCAGGCAGGCGATGCCGATGGCCGTGCCGGCGACGGTATTGTTGCGCACTTGGCCGCCGAGGATTCGCGTCAGGCTGATGCCGACGCCGGTCGTCGGATCCGTCACGTCGCCGCTGCCCTCGATGACGTTGCGATCGGCGATGACATTGGCGGCATCGGTCGCCGCGATTCCGGCCGGCAGGCCGGCGATGGCGTTGCCGCCGGCGCGTACCGCGCCGGTGGCGACCGCCTTGTTGTCGTCGCTGATGAACCCGATCGCGATCCCGATCGGCTTGGTGAGCGGTCGTTCGCCTCGGCCGGCAATCGCGTTGTCGGCCACGACGACGTCGTGGCCGGTGGCGCGGATGCCGGTATGGCCCGCGGTGTTGGCGATCGAGAACGTGATCGTGTTGCCGGCGACGATGCTGTGCGACGCGGCCATGTCGATGCCGATGAGCGCAGTGCTCTTGTCCGGCTTGGCGCCGGCCGCAAGCGCACCGCATGACACCGTGTTTGCGGTCACCGCGCTCCCCGCCGCGTGAGATAGCGGCATTGTGACGTCGTCATTGACGATGATCCCGGCGAGTGCGTCGGAAATCGCATTCGCGGAGATGCGGCAGGGACCGGTGATCTCTTGAACGACGATCCCGCATTGCGGCGGCGCGGCGTCGCGCGCCGCAGCGCCGCCGATGACGTTCTGATCGAACGACAGCATCCTGCCCAGTTTGCCGCTGGCGGCGATCCCGATCGATGCCGATGCGATCGCGCAGCGGGCGATCCGGAACGCGTCGCAATCCACGAGCTGGATGCCGATCGACTGCTGCGGCACGTCGTCGATGCGGCAGGCTTGGATCACGCTGAATTTTGTGCGCGTCGCGCCGATGACGGGGCTGCCGGCCGCCTTGCCCGCCCGGTCGAAATGGATGTCGGAGATTTCGATCCCCTCGATCCAGACGCCGTCGGCGGCGCCGATGCCGAGCACGAGCCCGTCGCCCTGCAGCCGCACGATCGCGCCGATGCTTTCGCCGGCGAGCTTCACGCTGCTGCGGGTAATGGTGATCGCCGATTTGATCAGGTGGGTGCCGGTCTTGAGGCAGACGCAGCCGCCGGCGTCCGGCAGGGCGTTGATCGCCGCCTGGATGTCCTCGCCCGGCCGTACCGTGACCGAGCAGCAGCATGCCTCCGCAGTGGGACGACAGTCCTCGATGCCGCCCGGCGGCGTGAACACGGCGAGCTTCGCATAGTGATGATGGATGCCGCGTGGCGGCGCCTTGGTGAACGTCTCGATCGACGCGTCGGTGGTCCGCGCGGCCGAAACCCAATAGTCGCCGACGTGGAACTCGCCGCCGCCGGGATCGGCGTCGAAGCTGACCAGGATGCCGCTCTCGAGCAGCAGCTGCAGCCCGCCGGTAGGCACCGGGATCGCTCCGTCGCTGCCGGCGGCGTCGAGGTCCCAGTAGACCTTGCCGTTGTTGTCGAGAATCTTGTTCTTCTGGTCCCAGCGGCGGATGCGCGTATGGCGGCTTGCATCGACGTTGCCCAGCGCGTCGGTCGGGAACAGTCCGGCGGTCAGCGCCTTCTCCAGCGTGATCGTGCGCGTCGCCGTTTCCACCACCTTGATCTTGTGCAGCTCGCCCGGCAATCCGCGCTTTTCCAGCCAGTCGTCGGTGATCTCGATCCACATGTCGCCGGCGAAATTCAGCACCGCGTCCTTTCCGACGCTCTCGACCACGATGTGCAGGGGATCGGTGATCTGCGTCACCTGGGTCGCAACCGAGGCGTTGTCGCGCGACCATTTGAACGTCGCCGTGCCGAGCGGGCCCTTCTTGTGGATCTCGACGCGGTAGAGCTGGTTCTCCAGCCCCTTGTATCCGCCGGCCGGCGGGATGATGCAGGGATTCACGTCGCCCGGCACGTCGCCGGTGGCGATGCTCAGCCGCCCGGCCGACGGCGCGGTTGCCGCGATCCACGCCTTGTTCTTGTCGAGCGGAGTGGCGCAATCCACGCTCGCGCCGGGATCGAGCAGCTTGACCTGCCATACCGTCTGCACGCGCGTCGTGGTGTCGACCCCGAGCGCCTGCTCGACGATGCCCGAATCCTCGTACCGGGTGACCTCGCGCTCCCACACGTCGAGATAGACGACGTATGGCCCGCCGGTCTTGGGCAGGGCGGGCGGGTTCGGCAGGTTCGGCTGCTTGTCGTAGGGAACGGCGTCGGCGCCGTAGAGCTCGGCGAGCTCCTGGTCCCATCGCGGCGTGCCGGTGCCGTGATTCTCCGCCAGCAGCCCGTCCACGTAGAGCCGGCCGCGCCCGATCAGGAGGCCGCCCTTGCCGTCGCTCGCGATCTTGAACGCGTCCGGGGTCGCGCCCGATACGAACGTTTGCCCGGATGCATCGAGTGCGCCGGCCTGTATGCGCCGGTCGAGCAGCGCGACGAGATCGTTCCAATCGCGATCGGTCAGCGGCCGGCCCTGCTGCAGCAGCACGCCGTTGTAGTCGCGTAACGGGTCGTAATCGATCCGACTGTAGTCTCCGCTCATGTCACCCTCCGTGGATCGACGTCCGTTCAGCTGTCGTAGAAGATCCCGGCCTCGAGGCCCACGCGCAGGTACTCGTCGAGTCGCACGCGCAAATTCGTCTCGCGCTGCGGCTGGTAGAGCAAATGGAAGGCGCCCGGCTGGCCTTCGTCGTCGGCGCCGGTCAAGAGCTTGGCGCCCGCGCTCAGCGCAAGCTGGGCGTAGGCCGGGAAGCCGTAGCGCAGCGACGTGAAGCGCAGCGCCGCCTGCTCCGGCGACGGCGCGGCCTCGGGCAGGCACTGGTAGCGGCGCGGCACCCGCGCGTTCGCCGGCACATGGCTGAAGCGCACGCATCCTTCCTGCCGGCGCGCCGCGAGGATCGGTGCGCCCCATGTATCACCGCTCGCGAGCTCGGCCAGCAGGATGGAATTGCTCACCAGCGGGAGCGTGAGCGCGTGCACCTTGCCGATCACGGTGCAGGCGTCGAGCCGCAGCGGTCCGCCGGCGCCGATGCCGTCCGGCGCGGCGTAAGCGACCCCCACCGGCGCGGTCGCGTCGATGATGCTGTCGCCGGCGTCGACGGTGGCCGCGGGATCGATGCGCAGGCCGCCGAGAATGCAGCGCGCGATCGTGATCGCGACCTCGGCCCGCTCGACCACCAGGCCGGGCTGGTCGGCGGAGACGGGCGTGAGGTCATTGTTCAGGGTCAAGCCTGGCACCAGCGTGCAATGGCTCAGGTGCAGCGCGTGCAGGGCATGTCCCGACGCCGGCGCGTGCAGGCGATGGCCCGCGATCAGGAGTCCGTTCAGCCGGATCTCCGAATCCGCGCCGCCGGTGAGGGTAAGCTCGCCGCCCAGCACCAGCGTCGGCCGATGCCCGTTCGCCGCCCGCAATTCCACCCGCTGGCCGGCGGCGGCGTTGATGCTCAGTGTTTCCTCGTAGCGGCCGCTGTCGGTGATCTCCACCACGCCGGCGCCGGCGAGCGCGCTAAGCGCCGCCTGGATGGTCGGATGGTCGCCCGGCACCTGCAGCAGCTGCGGGGGCGTCTGCGCGCTCTCGTAGGAGGCCGCGCGCTCGTATTCGCCGCCGCCGATGTCGGCGCTGAAAGCGTAGTGGAAATCGACCTCTACTGCGGTCCCCGCCGGCGCGTCCGCGGGCAGTACGATGCGGCCGAGCACCGGATCGATCGCGTAGATGCCGTTCCCCGGCATATGCGCCCAGCCGGCGCCGGCATCGGCGAGATTACAGACCGCGATCGCCTTGGGATCGATCGGCATGAAGCTACCGCTCGAATTCTCGTAGATGCGCAAGCTCTTCGTCACGCCGTCGGCACCGGTGTAGTAGTCGGCAAAATGCGCGGCGAGCACGCGGCGGCTGATCGGCGACGGCACATTGAGCGCCGTGGCGAGCTGCGTGATCCGGTCCTCGGTTTGCGGCAGCGTATAGAGCTGCTGGTCGATGCCGAGCGGATGGAAGCGCCAGCGCAGCGCATCGATCCGCGCCGCCGGCGACCGCGTCAGCGGACAGGCGGCGAGGCGCCAGAGGAACGCGCCGACGTTCGGGATATTGTAGCGTCCCCGCCCGCTGGCGATGCGCCGCACGTCGATGGTGCGGGCGATCGAATCGAAAGCGGTGCCGAGCCGCTCCAGCGGCTCGAACGCCCGCAGATCGGGCGCAACCACGGAGCGCGGGCGCAAGTGGTTCATGTACTGCGTCATTGCCAGATGCTGGAAGAACTCGACCGCCTTCGCATCCCAGCCGGTGACGTCGCGCGCGAGCTGCTCCAGCACCGACACCGTGCCCTTGCGCCGGCGATAGGCGATCGTATGGGCAACCTCGGCGCGCGGGCTGGCGACCTTGGCGGTGACGCCGTGGAGCGCGCGGTAGCTGATGAGGTCGCCGATATAGGGGACGACCCAGTCGGCGCAGGTTTCGATGAAGGCGTCGTCGTAGAGCTGCTCGATGTCCTCCTGCAGCACCGCGATCTGCTCGGCCATGACCGCCAGCAGGCTCGCGAGCGGCCCCGCCATGGCGCCCTGCTGCAGCAGCATCAGCTGCTGCTGCTCGCCCGACGTCAGCGGGGTCCCGGCGGCGACCTTGGCCGCGAGGTCGGCCAGCGTCACGCGGTCGGCCGTGGCGAGCCAGCCCGGCGTGACCGCAGCGCGCGCGCTGTCGCGAATGCGCACGATCGCGGGCAGCAGATCGAACAGACCATGCGCGTCGAAGCTCATGTCATCACTCCGAGATCGAGCGGCGCGGGAGCGAGGGTGAGCAACTCGGCCGCCGAAACGCTGCCGTCCGCCCCGACCGCCGGCAGCGCAGCGATGAGGCGCGGCGACGGCTGTGGCGGGAGCGCGCCGGTGTCGCTGCGGTGGAGCAGCCGGATGTCGGCGGCGGCGACGCCCGGCACGTCCTGGATGACCGCGTAGGCCTCGTCGATCGTGACCGGCTGGCCGAAATCGCGCGCCTCGAACGAATAGGCGGCGCGCAGCGCGGCCTCGACGGCGGCCAGCACCTTGTCGCGGTCCGCGTCGGGCGCGGTCTTTACCTTCGCGCCGAGCCGGAAGGTCTTCGCCGCGTACGACGCCACCGACAGCGCCAGCAACGTGTCCCCGTAGCGACGCAACGCCTCAGTCAGCGTCGCAATGGTATCGCTGGCGACGGCCGCGCCGTCCGGGCCCGCGACCGTGAGATGAATGCCGCGCGCGCGTCCGTCACCGATCCATAGCGCGTAGGCCTTGGCGATGCCGGCGAACGTGCGGGCGAAATCGGCGTAGTCTTCTACCGACACGGCGCGATCGAGAGTGAGCACGCGCAGCGGCGCGTTCTTGCGGGCGTCGGTCAGGGTTTCCGGATCCTGGCCGCCCGACGACGGGGCGGGATTGCTGGCGCCCTGCACGCCGAGCGGCCGCGTCAGCAGCGTCGTCAATTGCCCGCTGCGCAGATTGCCGCCGCTGCCGATGCCCTTGCGGTAGCTGACGCGGATATTGTTCTGTCCGCTGGGCAGGCGCGCGCCCTTCGACGCCGTCGCCGAACTGCACATTGGTGTTGCCGTCGTCGTCCTGGCGCAGTGCGTAAACGCGCTCGCGCGAGCCGCGCCCGTAGAGCGTCGGCGTCTCGCTCCAGAGCAGATCATTCACGCGCACCTGGAGCGTCGCCGCGCGGCCGCTCGGGTCGCTCGCCGTCGAGACATAAGTGAGCGGCTTTTGCTTGAGACGGAAGCTCTGGTTGGCGCGGCTGGCGTCGCCATTGCCGGCGATCTCGCCGACGGTCTCGCCGTGGGTGGCCGGCGCGACGTTGGCGTTCACCGTGACGGTCGCGCGGTCGTAGCAATAGGCCGGCGCCGCCTGCAGCGTCACGGTGGTGCGCTCGGCATCGCTCACGACCGCGTCCGCCGCATCGGCGACGGCGCAGATTTCGCTGACCACCGGATCGTCCTTGGCGGCCGGCTGCAATTTCAGGCGGCCGGCGAACGCCGTGATGATGATTTTCCGTCCCGCTTCATCCTCGACGTGCCACAGCAGCTTTCCTTCCAGGCTCGGGAACGCACCTGGCGCGAGACGGTCCGCGCTCAAGACCTGCAGCGGGAACAGCTGCTCGGGCGGGGCCGTCATCAGGAAGGATTCGCCCGGCACTGCCTTGCGCGCCTTGTCGTCCGAAAAGAGGATATTCTCGGTGTCGAGGCCGACCGCGACCCGCTGGCGCTTGCCGCTCAGGCCGAGCAGCTGGCCCGGCACGAGGCCAGGCTCGCGACGATCGAGAGCAAGCGTGCCGCCGTAGACCGGATAGGACAACAGATCGTCGGCAATCGCGAGCTCCTCGCTCTGCGACAGCACGGCGGTGGTGCGTAGATCGGTGAAGTTCGCGAGGTCGCCTGCAGGCGTCACCTGCAGGCTCGTCACCTTGGCGCTGAGGCCGAAGTCTGCGCGCGCGATCTGCGTGACGAAGGAAACCTGGAACAGCGCCGGGTCGCCGGTACCGGTGAGGACGATCCAGCTGCCGGGAAGGATTTTCGGATAGGCGGCGTCGAGATCGAGGTCGAAAACGGCCGATGAGATGGAGAAGTTTACCCACTCGACGCCGGCCCCGCCAACGGTCAACCCCTGCTTATCCGCGTTTGCATCTCTGAAGATGAGCCGGGGATCCGGGGCGTTGCTGCCGAACGGCGTTGCGCGCTGGCGCAAGGCGTGAACGCTGACCCCGAATTCCGGATGCTTTGACCAGCCGTCGTCGAGCGGCAGCAGCCACCTCATCCGGGTCGTGCCGCGGGCGGCGTCGACCTGCACGCTCTCGACCGAACGTATGGCCCAGCGTCGGTCGGTCGCGTTCTCGGCGCCGACGAACAGGATGGCATCGCCGGGCTGCAGCTGCGTGGCGGTGCCGGCGAGATTGAGCTCGCTGCGGCGGGCCCAATCTCTGATCGGCTGCGTTTGCTGCGCCGGGATCGCGTTCCATTCGACCTGCGCGACGATCTCCGCGACGGTCTCGAAGGTCTGCGCGTCCTGCCCGGGATCGGGCACGCTCTGCACCCGCGTCCCGGCGGGAATGGTGACCGGCTGCGGGGCCAGCGAGGGTTGTCCGGGTGCCTCCTGCAGGGTGAAGGCGAGCGCCGTCGTCGCCGCGACCCCGGGCGCGAGCCGATAGCCGATCAGGCGCGCCAGCTCGAGCACCGAGCGCCGCTCGGTCGCCGTGCGCAGATAGGCCTCGTTGGCGATGCGCTCCTGGTAGAAGGTGAGCACGTCGGCCAAGGTCGCGGCCGCATCGAGTAGCGCGATCGTGTAGTCGCTGTCATCGCGCGTGCCGAGCCCGGCCAGCGCCGGATAGTCGGTGCTCGACAGCCGCGCCAGCAGCGTCGCCTTGAACTCCTGATGCGTGCCGACGCGATAGGCGATCGCGGGCAGGCCGGGACGGTTGAACTTCGCCGCCGGCGTGTCGATCGCCGTTCCGGTGCAGCAGCCGCAGTCGTTGGTCTCGCTCATGACCGCCCGCTATTTGCCGCCGTTGAGGTCGAGCCTGCAGCACGCCGTGCTCGGGGAAGTTCGGATTGTTGTCGAGCCGCGCGATCTCCAGCCGGCCGAGCGGCAAGCTCGCCGGCGAGCAGATAGGCCGGGTCGTCGGTGCCCTGGCGCTGGAACTTGTCGATCTGCACCGAGGCCACGCCGGGCACCGGCATGGGCAGCCGCATAGATCGCGCTCAGGTAGACGGTCTGGCCGAAGGTGAGATTGTCGGGATGGAACAGGCCGCGGCGGCCGTCCGGCAGCGCCCGGCTGCTCAACACGTCGAGCAGACCGGCCTTGACGTCGCTGCGGAAGTAATCGGGCTGCACGCAGACGTGCAGCTCGATCTCGAGCGACACATAGCGCGGATCGTTGAATTCGAGATCGTGGCCGGCCATGCGGTATTGATCGACGAAATCGGGCAGCTCGGCCTTGAGCGCCGCCGGATCGGCGCCGGCCTCGGGATCGACGGTGATGAATACCGTGTACCAGCTGCCGGTCCATCGCAGCGTCGCCGCCGCGCGCTGCACGCCGCGGCGGCGCTCGGTCACCGCCGCGTAGTCCTCGGGCGTCACCGCGCGCTCCTGGGTGCGGAACGCCTCCGGCGCGTGGCGGCGCACGCTTTCGGCGGTTTCCGGATCGACGCCGCCGCGTGCCGGCAGCGGATTGCGCACGCGCACCACCTGGCTGGCGCTCGCCGTGGCGACGACATGCGCGATCGCTTCCGCGCCGACATTGCCGGCGCTGCCGTTGCCGATGCGGTACGTTGCGCGAAACGCCGTGCCGGTTTGCGGCCGCAGCCCGTGATCGTCGTCGCCGAAGCGAAGGCTGGCGCCGCCGTCGTCTTCCACCTCGACGACGAAATCCGTGGCCGCGGGCCCGCTGCTGAGCAGCGTGCGGCGCGGCTGCCACGATCGGGTGTCCGCTTTCAGCGTGCTCTGCAGGCGGATCGCAGGCAGGACATCCGCCATGCTCCAGCTCACGGCGTCGGCGGCCGGCGCGGTCGCATCGAACGGCGGGGGCGTGGCGGCTCCTTGCGCGGGGACGTGGGCCGCCTGCGTCAGCGGCGCCTGCGTGAGGCGCGGGCGGTAGCGCGGTGGAATCGGCAACGGCGCCGGCGGCGCGCAGGGATCGGCATTGCAGTCGCGAGCCTGGAACAGGATCGGCGCCGGCACCGTTGCCAGCGGCTCGTCCGCCAGCGTCTGCCCGTGATCGACCAGGACGAGATTGCCGCGGGCGACGCTGATGTCGGCGAGGTAGGCCGATCCGTGCGCCTCGTCGGTCACGGCGGAGAGGCAAAGGGCGAAAGGCAGGGCGTCCTCGGGCGCCCAGGCGATCTCGGTGATGGGTTCGCCGGTGAGCGGATCCGCGAGCGGCGCCGGCTGGTTCGGCGGACTTTCTGGATCGATGCAGCGCACGCCGGTCAGCCGCACGATATGGCGATGGGTCACATCGGCATCCCCGGGCACACCGGTCTGCGGTCCGAGCACCTCCTCGAACAGCAGCGCGTCGTTCACCGCGAGCGCGTCGAAGTGCCCCTTGAGGGTTGCGCTGGTGGCGCCCTTGGGCAGGCAGCACCGCTTGTCGCCCCAGGTGTAGAAGGACATGGCATTGTGCGCGGCATTGAGCGCCCGGGCGTGCAGCGGCTCGAACACGGTCGGCGACAGCAGCATCGCCTCGTCCACGTCGTGCGAGCCGGTCGTCATGCCGGCCGTGAAGCCGGGACAGCGGGTGAGAAAGCGGGTGCCGTCGGTCGGCAGCGCGAACGGCGGCCCTTCGATCTCGAGCTGCACCCAGGCGCGCGCGTTGCAGCCGTCGTGCATCGGATAGTCGACGAGCAGCGCGTGGCGGCGCAGCGAGACGCGGCGCCGCGCGGTCCCGAGATAGGCTTCGGTCGCGACCGCGTCCTGCTGGTAGCTGAGCTGATCGCCGACATAGGCCAGGAGCTCGACCAGGGCGATGCCGTAGTCGGCGACGCTGCTTTGCTGCCACTGCGGCGCGAGCTGCGTCAGGCGGTCGAGCATGAGGCGGCGGAAGCTCGCGTAGTCCTTGGCGAGGTAGTTGATGTCCGGGGCCGTTCGCTCCGGCGGCGGGCATAGGCGGATCGGACGGCAGTCGAAATCGGAGGGACATTCGACCTTGAATGAAAACTCGATCGCCGCGAGCTGCGGGTCGAAATCGGGCGGCGGGTTCGGGTCGGTTTCCGACCGCACCAGCGCCAACGTGTAAGTGGAGTAGTCGCCGGGCTCGGCGACGCGCACGACCAGCACCGCCTGCGGCGCGTCCGCGGCGGAGACGAGCGCGGCGGTTTTCGCCTCTCCCGGCTGGGTCAGCTCGCTCGGCAGGGGCGAGGCAGGATGCGCCCAGTCGACGGCGATGTTCTTGATGCGCTCGCCGCCGCGGAGCGCGAGGTTGTGGCGCGAGAAAGCCGCCGGGATGGGCTTGAGGCAATGGACGAGCAGCGTGCGCTGGCGCAGCGGATCGGCATTCGGCAGGTCGCGGTCGATGACCTCGACGTAGTCGATTCCGTTGAGGGTCGCGTGGGCGGCGACCGCATCGCGCCGGAGCTGGTCGCAGCAACGGTAGATCACGGGCCGCCTCCCGCCGGACGCTGGAACGTCTGCACCTGCAGCTGGTCGCTGCCGGGGAGGCTGTAGGAAACCGTCACCGCGAGCGTCGCGTCGCTCGCCTCGACGTCGACGCCGCGCACGACGATCACGCCCGCCAGCCATTGCTGCAGCGCGCCCTGCACCAGCATCTGCGTGGCGCTCGCGAGCTCGACCGATTCGGCGCGAACACCAGTTGCGCGACCCCGCTGCCGAAATCCGGATGCATGACGCGCTCGCCTGGCGCAGTGAACAGCACCTGCTCGATGAGGTCGCGCACGTGCGCGGGGTCGCTGCTCTGCGCGGTGCGGCCCTGCGCGTCGAAGCGATAGGAATAGCCGAGGTTCATGGCGTCCTCACGTCGCGATCACGCGCGGCTGCACGACGACCGGGAGGAGCGGCGTTCCGGTCGGCGCGCAGACCGAGGCGCCGGTCTGGATCGCCACCGGCTGGCCGAGCGCCAGCACGCGCAGCGCCCCGACGATCCATTGGCCGGTGACGCACGGGCCCGCCGCCGGCGGAACGAACGGACAGCCGGCGACGGCGTAGGGCGCGGTCATGGTCGCGACCGGCTGCCCGCTCACCAGCACGCGCGGCACCGGCGCCGTCGGCATCGCCTGGCCGCCGTGGGCGCACAGCACGGTCGCGCCGAGATGCAGGATGGGTCCGGGCATGTGCTCTCTCTCCTCGCGCTGCTCGCGCCCGCGGTAGATCACCGTCAGCGCGCCCATGTTGATGTCGACCGCCGGGCCGATCATGGTGATCGCGGCGCCCTTGCCGTTC
This sequence comes from uncultured Alphaproteobacteria bacterium, assembly GCA_963821505.1. Classification (GTDB taxonomy): domain Bacteria; phylum Pseudomonadota; class Alphaproteobacteria; order Rhizobiales; family Xanthobacteraceae; genus VAZQ01. The sequence continues at coordinate 178,995 of CAWGEH010000016.1, read as the reverse complement.
TGGATGTAGATGCCGGTGTCGTTGACCACGATCATCGCGCCGGTCGTGCTCTTGAGCACGATGCCGCCGGTCAGCGGCGTCGGCGGCGCGTCGCTGACCATCATCATGTTCTGCAGCGTGGTCTGGATGCAGACGTTCTGTCCGGGCGGAATCGGCGGCGGCACCAGCGCCAGCGTGGGGACTTCGGCGAAGGTGCCCCAGAAGCCGCCGACCCAGATCGGCTAGTCGGGATCGCCGTCCTCGAACTCGATCCACACGCCCGAGCCGATCTGCGGGACCGCGAAGAAGCCCTCCGCCTTTCCGGCGAACGGCACGCAGGGCATCGCCCAGCTGGTCGGCACCACGTTGGAGACGGCCGGCACGATCGCCATGATGCGGCCGATCTGCTCCGGATCGATGTTGTTGATCACGGTGCCGCGATATTTTCCGTAGAATTTCTGCACCGCGCTCATGCTGCCACCTGCGAGACCGTCGAGACCAGACCGTTGCGCGCGAGCTGGAACTGCTGCTTGTATTCGCCGCGCTTGATCGCGTGGGTGACGCTGCTCACGTAGTAGAGCCCGTCGAAGGCGGGACCGGCGCCGCGCACGCCGACCAGACGCCGCGCCTTGCAGAATGCGGCCGTAGCGCACCACGTCGAGCGAACCGCTGGCGCTCACCGCGTCCGAGCTGCGCGCGGCTTCGGCGAGCCCCATCATCACCGCCTGCATCGGCGTCGCGAAGATCGAGTCCCACAGCGGCTCGATGTTCGGCGGCAGCGGCGGGATCGCGCCGAGCGGCGGGTTGAGCGGCGTGATGTCGGGAATCGGGATCGGCAGCACCGCCTTGCTGATCTGCTCCTGGATGAAGATGATCGGGAGCTTCTTCTTCTCCTTGTCGAACGTGAACTGCAGCGACTCGACGTTGGTGTGCGCGTCCATGTTGATGTTGAGCGCCGGCTGCGGCACGCCGACTTTGATCTCCGGTCCCCAATAGGCGATGCTCATGCCCGGCACCGGACCCGGCTCGAGGTAAAAGACGTAGCCGCAGTCGTGCGCGAGGCTCTGCATGTATTCGAGATCCGTGCCCTGCTGGCGCGGGATGCGGTCGATCGGGATCGAGACGTCGGGAAACAGCTCGGGGATCGGCAGCGGCACGATGCCGAGGAAGGCGTACTTCGCGAGCAGCGCCGCGACGCGCGCGAAGCAGGGCAGCGTCGGGAAGGGGATCCCGCTGAAGTCGATCAGGTTCATGATCGCGGTCAGGTCCTTGCCGCGCACCGTCAAGGTGGAATGCGCGGTGTCGGCGCCGGGCGCCACCGTGGTCTCCAGCGCCACCCCGTCCATCAGCACGTTGGGCGCGCCGTTCATCGTCGCGATGATCAGAACGCGCAGGATCGGCGGCATCGCGCCGCCGGCGAGCAGGAACAGCGTGTGCAGGGGCGAGCGGTTGTCGAGCTTGAACGACAGCTGGAACACGCTGGTGCTGGTGCCGGACGTGGTGGTGACGGTCACGCCGGTGAGCGCGTCGAGCACGGCCTGCGGCACCGGCACCGGCACCCCCGGCCCGATCATCAGCGTGAGGTTGATGCCGTTAAGCACTGGGCACTCCCGGTACGCCTTCCGGCAGCGTGATGCGCAGCTGCCGGCCGATGGTCTCGATCAGCTCGTCGGGCCGCATCGCGCCGTTGGCGTCGCAGATGCGCCAGTACTGCTCGGGATCGCCGAGATATTTCGCGGCGATGTTGTCGAGGCGGTCGCCCTGCGCGACCACGTGATGCCCGCCTGCAGCGCAGGCGTTCCGGCGGCGGCACGAAACGGCGGCGCAGGTAGACGATGGTGCTGCCGTCGGGGCTCTGGAGCGTGGCGGTGTCGAGGCCGTAGTAGCGGCTGTTCTGGGCGAACAGGCTCGGCTTGAGCCCGATCTGCTGCATCAATCCTTGCATCGCCGCATTGGGATCGATCATCGGATGCCTCCGATGCCGAGGGCGCTCAGCGCCGCCGGCCGGATTGAGCGCGGCCAGCCGCTCCTTCTGCTGCAGATAGCGTCATGAACAGGCTGCCGCCCTGCTGGTCGAAGCCGAAGTCGTCGACGCTGAGCACCCGCAGGCCGAGGCTCACCTTGGCGCGGATCGGATTGAGGGCGACGTCGAAGGCCTCCTCGGTGATGCTGAACTCGGTCACGCGCACCGGCACGACGCGGTTCTTGCTCCACACGAACAGCGTCAGCGGCGCCTCCATCGGGATGATCTCCAGCGTGCCCGACTGCGCCAGCTGGTCGTTGGCGAGAAGCTCGCGGCTGCTGGGATGGATGACGGTCTCGAGCGCGGCGAGCTGGGGATGGATGCCGACCTGCGCCGTCTGCGCGTCGCCGTCGGAATCGAGCTGGTCGGTGGCGTCGATCTCGGCCTCGAGCTTGATGGTCTCGACCGCCGGCCCCTTGAGCCGCAGCGCCTCGGAGCGATCGCCGGTCTCGGTGCCGACCGACTTCGCCTGCAGGCTGCGCGAGATCGAATCCGGATTGTATTGCAGCGTGATCACGCGCTGGATCGCGCCCGAGGCGGGATCGACCAGCACGAGGCCGCCCTTGAGCAGCTTGGGAGAACCGGGGAACGTGCTGGTCATCGCGCCCTCATGTCATTTCGATTCGCCGGGCTTGGTCTTGATCGCCGCCTTGCAGGCTGATTTCAGCGCCTCGGCTTCCGCTCCGGTGACGCCCGCGCCGTCGATCGCCGCTTCGCACGCCTTCTCGCTGCCGGCCTCGATCCCGCTGCGGATGCCCTTCTTGGCAAGGTCGCGCAGACTCTTGGGAAGCTTGTTGAGGATCGGACCGAGTCCGTCGATCACGCCGTCGATCAACTTGTCGAGGGGACTCTTGGATTCCTTCGGATGCGTGCGGTCGTACTCGTCGCTCTTGCGCTGGTTCTCCTCCATCTTCTTCCACAGGTCTTCGTCCTTGGGATCGCGCCGCGGCCCCGGAGGCGGCCTGTCCACGATGTCGGGCGGAACCGTCAGATCGATCTTCGGCGTGGGCGGCGGCGGCAGCAGCGCCTCGATGGTCACCTCGATCTCGACGCGGCGATTGCGCGGTTCCTTGACGCCGTCCTTGGTGGGAATGCGCAGCTTGGTCTCGCCGAAGGACGTCGACGTCTCGCCTGCGATGGTTCCGGCCTTGAGCTTCTGGCCGGCGAGCGCCTTGTCGAGCGCGCCCTTGACGGCGTCCGCGCGGTCCTGGCCGAGACCCAAGTTGTGCTTGTCCGGGCCGGACGTATCGGTGTGTCCGGAGATCGCGATGGTCACCCGCGGGTTGGCGAGCATGCCGGCATGCAGCGCGATGCTGAAGGCAAGCGCATCGATGTCCTTCGTGTGGGTCTCCGTCAACGCGGCGCTGTCGAGGGCGAAACTGTCGAGCGTCTTGCCGATGGTTTCCTTGTGGCCAATGTCGGGCGGCTTGCCGGCGCCGGCATCTTTCGTTTGCGACGAAGGCTCTGCCGGCTGGGAGGCGGGCTCCTTCGGCTCGGAGGCCGGCTCCTTCGGCTGCGAAGCCGGCTTGCTCTGGGCCTGCAGCGAGACCGGCGCGCCGCCGAGCGCGGCGGGCGAAATGTCGCCGCCGTGCGCGATCCGCCCGGCCGCCGTCTCCGCGCGGCGTTCCGCATCGGGCGTGTCTCCGCCGCGCGCCTGCTGCACGACATGCGCGAGCTCGTGGGCGATCAGGCGGCGCCCCGGCTCGCTCTGCGGCTGATACTCGCCGGCGCCGAATACGACATCGGAGCCGATGGTGTAGGCGCGCGCCCCGGCGCGGTCGGCGGCCTCGGCCGCGCGCGCGTCGGCGTGCACGCGCACGGCGCCGAAGTCGTGGCCGAAGCGCGGCTCCATCGAGGTGCGCGTGGCCGCGTCCAGCGCCGCGCCGGCGGGGCGCGCCACGCCGAGGGGAACGGGGCCCGTCCTGTTGCCGAGCGTGTCCGCGAGCTGGCTCTGGCGCGCCGTTCGCGGCTTCTTGTCCATGGCCGCGGGCACAGCGGCGGAGCCGGTGCCGCGAGGGGGCCGCATCGATCGGGTGTCTCGACGCGAGATGCTCATCGTTCACTCGCCCCGCGGCTTGGTTGCAGCGTGCGCGGCGCAGGGATGCCTCGACTCGCCCGCTCCCAGATGTTCATTTTCGGCTGGCCCGATGCGATCCACTTTTCCTTGCGCCGGTCTATAAACGCGTAGCGCGCCGGCGAATGGAGCTTGAGGCGCTCCGGCTCGTTGACGTAGGCCATGATGGCTTCGGCAAAATCCTCCTGCGGCGAATCCGCCATGTATTTGGTGAGCGGAAGCTCCTTCCATGATTTGAAATCGAGGCTCTTGGGCGTGATGTGGAATTGATCGGGCGGAGTCTTGCCCTGCCGCAGCGCCTGCTGCACCGCGGGTTGCTGGATGTCGTAGAGCTGGTCGACACCGCCGACCTTTACCCAGCCGACCGTCTTTGAATATTCCTCGAGCATTTGCGGATCAGCGCCGGGAGGCTGATCGGTTGTTTGCGTCTTGGTCGTTTCGATGATGCCGTGCCCGAGCTCGTGGGTGATGTTGCGCCTGACCGCTTGCTCCGGCGTCGGGGGCTCGAACGCCTCATGCAGGTCGAACATCTTGTTGCTGGTCTGAACGGCGCGGTAAATCCTCAACGTTCCGGCGGAATAGCTCGCGCCGGTGCGGGTGTCCTCGACCGCCTTGTCGCCCTCCTTCCTGTAGTCCATGCGGAAGAACACGATCTCCTTGACGGCCGGCACGCCGCCGAAGGTCTTCTCGAGATCCACGAAGGCCTGGACGATCCAGTTGTAGACTTCGGAGGAAGCGCCGGGGTCCCACTCCTTCCAGTCCGTGCGTTTTTCCTTGCCGAGGTATTGGTCTTCGGACACGCCGGTGCGAACGCGTTCGACGCGATAGCGATCGGCCATGATCAGATCGAATTCGGCGCGGGTCATCGCTTGCTTGGGCGCAGACTTTGCCTGCGGCACCGGCGCCATTCCGGTGCGCGCGAGCGCGTCCCGCAGCTCGATGGCGCGGCTGAGCATGGTCCGTTCGGTCGTGTTCATGATGAAGTCGCTGCCGACCGAAATGCTGATGTTCCGGCCTTCGACGCGGGCGCGCACGCCTCGCACGCGCGGATCGAAGCCGACGCCGCTCAGCAGGCCCGCGTAGCCGGGGAGGTACATGTCGACCAGGCGGTAGACGATCTCCGAGCCGCGGATGGTGAGCGAGGTGGCGTCCTGCGGCCCTTGTCGGGCGCGCGTCGCTGCGCGCAAAATCTTGGCGGTGTCTCGATTGCCCGCGGGGGCAGGATCGGGTTCCTCCTGCCGCTGCAGCGCGCCGCGCGCCTTGGCCAGCCGGACCGTGGACGAGCCGCCGGCCGCCACGGCCGCGCCGATCCGTTCGGCCTCGTCCTCGGTCGCGCGGTCGGGGTCATTGCGCCCCGTCGCCGCCGACTGCTGCACGACGTGCGTCAGCTCGTGCGCCAGCAGCCGCCGACCCTCCACGGTGTCCGGGGCATAACGGCCCGCCCCGAACACGACGTGCGGCGCGACCGTATAGGCCTGCGCACGCGCGTCCGTGGCCGACCGTGCCGCCGCCGTGTCAGCATGCACGCGCACGTCTCCGAAGCTGCGGCCCAGGCGCGCCTCCATGACCTTGCGCGTCGCGCCATCGAGCGGCTGCCCCGGCGTTTGCATGACGTCATGGATGATCACCGGCGCCCGCGCGCCGCCGTCCGCGCCGACCTGCTTTCTCGGCGGCTCCGCGCCGATCTTCTTCAGGTCGCCAAGGAAGTAGGCGGCGTAGAGATTGCGAACCCCGACGACGTTCACCAGCTTTACGGCCTCGGTCAACGACGGGTAGCGTTTCCATGCCAGCGGTTCCAGCGACGGCGCCGGCAATTCCCGTGAATACTTCGGTCCTTCTACGCGCAGCCGCAGCGCGCGGTCGTTGATCCGGCCATAGACGTTGGACCAGACGGTCTCCGTCAGGAGAGAATCGACGCCCTCCATGAGCGTGTTGAACGGCGGTGAGTTGTCGCCGAACGTCCTCGCATAATCGAAGTAGTCAGGGTGGACCAGCGTGTGCAGATATTCGTGGACTAGGGTCTGGAAAGTTTGCCACCGGAACTTGCGATCGATTTCGGCAGTCGGCGCCGACCGGCTTGAAAAATTGGACCCTGACATCCACCGTCACGCGGGCGGTACACCCGTTCCTTCGATGGTCGGCTTCTCGGCATGCAGGCCAGTCCGCGATCGATCTCGTTGAGACGGCGAATGTTTCCGTCGTCCCTCAAGTACTGCTTCGCCACCCTCTCCTGCGCCTCGCCTCGGCGTTGTGCGGATGGTCCTCTTTGTCGAACTCTGGCGAAGCATTGTGACGACGATTGAGCTTGCGTATGTCCGGGCGAGTTTGAAAAATACAGAAGACTCAGCTCTTCAGCTTCTCTCTTGCGTCTGTCGAAATTCTTCGCTCGCCTGTTCCTCTTCCGCGCGGACGAATAAATCGTGGATGACGCCCTTGGTGCCGGGTCCTGATCGACCGTCAGTTCCGGACCCGTCTGGTACGCCCCGAAAACCTTATTCGTTTCGTCCCTGCTGGCCTTACCTATGTTCTCGATCTCTGTCGGCGAGTAGAGCTTGCTCGCATCGGAGTGCTCCTTCTTGCCTCTGCCGACCACCAGCTGGCGTAGGACGTCCTGAACTGTTCTAGGCAGGGCGGCACGCAGTTCCGCCTTATAGCTCATTTTCTCGCCGACCAGCGTATTCTGGAACTCGAGTGATTTGCCTGACTTGTCTTTTCCCACCTCCGGCGCGATCGCTTCGAGAATTTCTGCCTTTTCTCGAACCCCGGGCTCGACCGTCTTTGCCGGCAACTTAGACGCCGAACTCTGCCCTCGCGATGTCCGCGAAACGTGCTCCATCACGAGCTCGAGCTTCGTTTGCTGCTTCGAAAGCGCGTCCTTTTGCTTCGTCAACCCGGCCTGTTTGTCAGGGGCTGCGCCTTCGAGCTGGTCGGCGAGCTCATCCACCCGGCGGCTCAGCTCGGTGCGCACGAGACCCAGATCGTGGAGCGCCCTGTCGCGGTTGGCCGGATCGAACCCGGAAATTTCCTCGATCAACTCGTCCACGGAATAGGTTTCCAGCTTCGCCTTGAGCGAACCCGGGAAACGAGGGGCACCCTTTCCCGCTCCCCACGCAATTCGACATCGCCATCGAGCAACGCCTTCCGTCCGCCTTCGAAGCGAGTGGAGAAGAATGCTTCCAGCCGTTCTCTCCGCGGGTCATCGAGCTTCTCTTCCAGGCGCTTGACGCTGAGACCGCCGCCGAGGAACATCTGCTTGAGGTCGGGATTGTTGCTCAGCTCGAGGAGGTCCAGGATGCGCTCCTGATCGTCCTCTTGCGTGTCGCCGGACAGCATCTCCAGCACCAGCAGCGTTTTTTGCGACGCGGAGAGGTCGAACTTCGCATTGGCGGCTTTCCAACGCAGGACGACTGCGCGCGCCTTGTTGTCGCTGTCGATCCTGTCTTCGATGCGGTTGCTGGCGGTGATGCCCTTGAGATATTCCAGCAGCGTCTCGTCGCTGAACGTTCCCTCGAACAGCGCTTTGCCCAACCAATCGATGATCGGCCCGAGCGGATCGGAATGCCGTTGAGGAGCGCTGCAACGACACCGGCTGCGGCGAGATCGAAATGCCCCGCGCCGAAGTGGCGCCGAGGATCGCGGCGGCGTTCCGGTTTGCCTCCTCTTCGCCGCGGTCGTTCTCTGCGTGCGGCGACCGCTCGGCGTCCGCCTCGCGACCACTCGATTGCTGCGCGACATGCGTGAGCTCGTGGGCGAGAAGATACCGGCCCAGCCGGGTTCGCGGCGAGTACCGGCCGCTCGCGAATGCGATGTGCCGGCCGACCGTGTAGGCGGTCGCGTTCACCGCCTGCACCGAGGCGGCGGCGCGCGCATCGGTGTGGACGCGAACGCGGCCGAAGTCGTGGCCGAAGCGGCTCTCCATGAGACGGCGCGTCGCCGGCTCCAACGTCTCCCCGGGCGCATCCATGACGTCGCGGACGTGCGCGGGCGCGCCGTCCGCCGCGGTGTCGGGCTCGTCGCGCCGCTTTCTCACCACCATCGGCCGATGCGGTGCGGCGCCCGCGGCGGCGGATAGCGCCGTCCTTGCCGTGGGCTCGTTCGCGCGCGCGGAGCGTTCAGCGGGCCGGCGGTCAACGGCGCTGTCGGCATCCAACGCGAATATGTCTTCGGCGGCGTCGATCGAGGTAAAGCCGCGCCGCTGCGGCGCGGACGAAAGTGCCTGCTTGTGCGACGGTGCCGCCGCCTTTGCTCGCGCTTGCGCGCTCATGATCGCTTCATCTCGGTTCTTGACCTGCCGACGGTTGCGAGAATCTTTCCCGCTGCCTGCGTGCCGATACCGCGCCAGTCGGATTGCGGGCCTATGGTCCCGGCCTTCAGCGCGGGCGTGGCGCGGCTGCGCGTGAGCATTTCCGCCTGCGCCGGGTCGGCCAATTGCCGCTGCAGCTCGGCTTGCAGCGCGCCCGCGATGGCGTCGCGCTGCCGCGGCGAGAATCCGCGCAGCACCAGGCGGTCGATGGTTAGCGTGATGCGCGGCGGGCGCCTCATGTCCAGCCTCGCGTTTCGGTCTCGGCGAGCGGGCGCTCGAGCTTGGCGCTCTCCACCTGCGCCGCCGCCAGCAGGTGCCGCATGGCGAGCGGCTCGCCGGCGTCGGCGGCGAGAAAGGCGGCGTTGAGCGCGATGTTGCGCATGTTGCCGCCGGCGACGTTGAGCCGCGCCAGCTTGCGGTAGTCGAGATCGGCGGTCGGCGCCGCCGGCGGGATGCTGCGGCGCCAGATCGCCTCGCGCTGCCCGGCGTCGGGGAAGGGGAAATGCACGATGAAGCGCAGGCGGCGCTGGAACGCGGGATCGAGCGCGGTCTTGAGGTTGGTCGTCAGGATGGCGAGGCCGCGATACGCCTCCATCCGCTGCAGCAGATAGCTGACCTCGATATTGGCGTAGCGGTCGTGGCTGTCCTTGACCTCGCTGCGCTTGCCGAACAGCGCGTCGGCCTCGTCGAACAGCAGGATGGCGCCCGTGTCCTCGGCGGCGTCGAACACGCGCCGCAGGTTCTTCTCGGTCTCGCCGATATACTTGCTGACCACCGAGGAGAGGTCGATGCGGTAGAGGTCGAGCGCGAGCTCCGCGGCGAGCACCTCGGCGGCCAGCGTCTTGCCGGTGCCGCTGCCGCCGCTGAACAGGGCGGTCACGCCGAGCCCGCGCGGGTTGCGCCGGCCGAAACCCCAGTCTTCGTAGACGCGCGCGCGCCGGCGCACCTGCGCCGCGATCTGCCGCAGCGCGGCAAGCTGCTGCGCCGGCAGCACGAGGTCGTCCCAGCGCGCGTGCTGCGGGATGCGCTGCGCCAGATCGTCGAGCCGCCGGCGTCCGCCGACGCGACAGGCGCTCCAAACCGCCGTCTCCGCGGTCTCGCCGGCGGCGACGCGTTCGCCGACGGCGGCGCCCGCGGCCGCGATGGTCTGCGCGCTCAGGCGGAAATGCGACGCCACCCCGTCGAGCGCGCCGTTCATCGCGCCGGCAGTCGCCCCGAGCGCGGCCTGCCACAGCCGCTTCTGCTCGCCGGCGTCGGGCTTGCGCACGTCGTAGCTCAGAAGCGGCCGGCGCAGGCGCAGCGGCTCGCGCGCCGCCACCATGAGCGGCGCCGCCAGCCGCTCCCCGAGGCCGCCGACATGCGGCGCGATCCCCGCGTCTGCGCATTGCACCAGCAATGCGGCCGACGCCAGGGCCGCCTCGCGTTCCCATAGGCAGACGAAGCTGTCGAGCTCGGCCGCGCTCGCGGGAATATCCTCGGCGCGCACGAGGTGGAGCTCGAGGCCGACGCGCAGCGACGCCGCGACCGCGACGTCCTCCGCGCCCGCCGGATCGTCGCCGGCGAGATGGATGACGGGCGGCGAAGCGTACGGACGCCCCCAGGCCGCGGCGATTTTTTCCGCCAGCGCCCGCTGCTCGGCCGCCATCAGCCGCGGCGGCGGTCGTCGCGTCAGCAGCGGCGCGAGCCGTGCATCGATCAAATTGATGCCGGCGAGGAAATGCAGCACGCGTTCGTCGATGCGCAGCGGCGCCGTGCTCAGCGTCGTCCCCGGCTCGATCTCGACAAGCCGCCAGCGGCGCAACGGACGGGCGAGCGTCAACGCGCTCCAGTGCGGCGCTTCCAGGGAGGCCAAAGCAAGGCCGAAGGTCGCCCCGGCGTGGGCGCTCGCGCGCGCGCAAACATCGGCGAATTGGGCGTCCATCTCCACGCCGGCGCACATGAGGAGGATAGCGCGCTCGAACGCCGAGAGGCCGAACGCCTCGGTCACCACGTCGATCGCCGCCGGCGCCGGCAGGGCGGCGGAGGCGGCGGCTACGCGGCGGTCGAGATCGTCCGTGTCGCGATCCGGGTCATCGGCCAGGCGCCGCTTCAGCCTCGCGAGCTCGGCCGCGAGCAAGGCCTGGTTGGCGTCGAGCCAGCTCGCATCGGCGCGGACGTCGTTCATGGCACGCTCACCGTCGGGCCCTCGAACCCCGGAGGCTCGGGCGTGCGGCGCACGATCGAGCTTTCGACGCCGTCGACGCGCAGGCGCGCCCGGTAGGTCCCGTTCGGCAGGGGGCTGAAGACGAAGCTCGGGTTCGGCGTCGCCGCGTTGAACGGCCGCGCCGGGACTTCGATGCTGCCGAGAATCAGCGAGACCTGCTGGTGCGGCTGCACGGCGGGTTTGCAGGTCGGCGTCACCACCAGGTTGCCGTCGGCGTCCACCGCCTTGGCGACGGCGGTGATCTGCGGCGCGAGCGCGAGCGCCACCTCGTTGGTCAGGCGCGGAGCGGGCTCGCCCGGACGCTGCACCTGGAGCCGCGCGCCGTAGACGCCGGCGGGATAGGTGCCGGGGTCGTCGGGCAGCACGAAGGTGACCGCCGCGGCGGTCGCGCTGCTCGGCGGCGAAATTGTCCGGGTGATGGCGAGCTTGTAGTTCGTCAACACCAGCGTCTGGCCGGCGCCGTCGAGATCGTGGCCGTCGAGCTCGATGGTGTCGAGCGGCAGCACCGCGATGCGCCCGGGCGCAAGCGTGACCGTTTCGATCTCCGGCAAGGGCGGCACCAGGCTCGCCTGCACCTTGACGCCCGGCTCGACATTGGTGACGGGGTCGATGTATCCGCGCGAGAGCACCGGCAACGGCGCGCGCGCGGGCTTCGCCGCCTCGATCAGCACCACGGTGACCAGATAGGGCGCGGTCGGCCGGTAATGCGCCTGCAGCGCGGTCCACAGCTTGGACAGCTCCTCGGTGTCCATCTTCTCCGGCGAGATCTTGATCTGCTCGAACTGATCGGCGAGATCGGACGCGCGCAGCGCCTGATAGATGCTGTTGGGCGAGGGGGTCGCCGGATTGAGCGCGTTGCGGATGGCCTCGCGCGCCAGCACCGGCGTCTCATGCAGGAGCTGCATTGCATGGCCGAGCAGGAACTCGGCCTGGAGGTCCGCGCTGCCATAGGCGGTGAGAAGATAATGCAGGTCGAGCGCCAGCGGCGGGTTGGCGATGCGGCGGCCGGCGCCGTCCATGGAGGGCAGGTTGACGTTGCGCCAGGCGGCGTTCGGCGTCGCCTGATGCATGAACAGGTTGAGCCGCGGCTGCGCGTCGTTGGCGAGCGCGATCGCATCGGGCGCGAGCACGGAGACGGTGACATCCTGGCCGAGCGCGTCGCTGGCATTGTCGGCGATCAGCCCGTTGTCGAGCACGGTCTTGATCACCGCCGAGACGGCCGCAATGGCGAGGGCGTTGCTCACGAGCGCTTCCTGGTGCTGCGCCGCAGATAGTCGTCGAGGGACGTCCGCCGGTCGGCGACGGCGGCCGGCTCGCGCCGCTGCGGCGCCGGCGCGAGCGCGGCCAGCTCGATGCGCCCGATGTGGATGTGCACGTCGGGCACATGCCCGCCCTCCGCGGCGCGGCGCGGCGCGGCATGCGTCGGTGGCGGCGCCGGACGGATGGCGGGAGCGCCGGCGGCCGCGAGCGCCATCGCGGTCGCGGGCGGCCGCAGCGCGGTCGGGATCGAATATTCCGGCTGCTGCGGGGGACGATGCTCGTCGACATGCTCATCAGGCGGGGCGTCGCGGGCGGCCCGCGCCGAGGCGGGCGCGGCGACCTCCTCGCGCGCCGGCGGCCGGGCGCGTTGCGGTGGTGGCGGCGGCGGTTCGGCATTGCGCGCGGGCGGCTGCGGGCGCTCGGCGGCGACTTCACGCGCCGGTGCGTTGCGCCCGGCGGCGGATCGCGCCGGCGCTGCCGGCTGCGCCGCATGCGGTTCGGCGGCCGCGTCGGCGGCCGCGTCGACCGGCGGCGGTTCGGCCTCGCGGGATCGCCGGCTTGCCGCAGCCGACGTATGGAGCCCTTCGACGGTTGCCGCTGCCGCCGGCGCAACAGCGAGGCTGCGCGCCGCCGACCATGGTTGCGGCGGTGGCCGGATCGCGGCGGGGAGGCCGCGCGCGCGCGCCGCGAGCGTATGCAGGTAACCGCTCATGCCTCGCACCGCTCGAGATAGGCGGCGCGGCGCACGTCGCTCATCGCGAGAATGCGCTGCTCGTCCCAGCCGTAGAGACGGGCGAGGCGATGCACGTCGTCGAGCAGGCCGGCCGCCCGCTGCTCGATCTCCTCCCAGAAGTAGCCGCAGATGTCGAAATGCGCGCGCCACACGTGGCTGCAGGCAGCGCAGGTGAGGCTGAGCTCGATATCGGCCGCGTCCTGCACCGCCGCCATCTCCCGCTCGGCCTCGGCGAGGATCGCAGCCGGCCCTTGCGGCGCACGCGCGGCATCGAGGCAGCACAGCCGCAACAGCATCTGCGCGGCTTCCTCGGTGGTCGCGCAGCGCCCGGCCGCGATCAGGTCGCGGCTGTTGGGGAGGCGCAAGCGCAAGCCGTCCGCGAGCATGATTTCGCGCGGCGCTGCCGTGGGCGCGGGCAGACGCGCGGCATCGAGCTCGAATTCGAGCGGCTCGCCGCAGCGCGGGCAGTCGACCGTAGCTCGCGAGCCTGCTCCCGAACGTCGCCCGCCGCAGCGCCAGCACGGCGGCATCGCGCTCGCCGACGGTGATCTGCGCGCAATCGTCCTCGGCCGTGGCCGGAAACGCCGCGCCGAGCAGGATGAGCGCGCGCTCGGCCGGGCCGCGATGGCGTCCGCGCTCCCAGAGCGCGAGCATCGCCGCGTTGGTCAATGCCTGCATCATCGCTTGTCCCGCGCGGCTACGATGCGATGACCGGCTCGCTCGGCTCGGTCACCTCGGCGTCGCGCTCCCAGCCCTCGTTCTCCAGCTTGAGGTGCTGGATGGCGACGGCGTTGGCGTTGGCGTCGAGATCGGGCAGCGCCTGGAACTCGGACACCCAGGCGCGGAATACCTTGTAGGCGATCACGAGCTGGCCGGCCTCGTTGTAGAGCTCGATGATCAGGTCCTTGCGGAAATCCTTGAGCGAGACCTCCTTGCTCGGCGCCGGCGCCGAAGTTCCACACCTTGTTGGCCCATTGCTCGAATTCGAGATCGTGGGTGACGCCGCGTTCGAGCGTGATCGCCTCGTACTTGCTTCGACCCGGCGACTTGTGCGAGGTCGAGGGATCGCCGCCCTCGCGGTGCTCGACCACCTCGGTGGTGCGCTTGAGCGCGCTGCACTTGGAGAGGCCGGCGACGTATTTGCCGTCCCATTTCACGCGGAACTTGAAATTCTTGTACGGATCGAGGCGCGCCGTGTTGACGGTGAACTGTGCCATGCCGTGCTCCGTGGCTCAGGCCTGTTGGGCGATCTGCTGGATCTTGATGACGACGAACTCGGCCGGCTTGAGCGGCGCGAATCCGACGATGATGTTGACGACGCCGTTGTCGATGTCGGTCTGCGTCGTGGTCTCGCTGCTGCACTTGACGAAGTAGGCGTCCTTGGGGGATGCGCCCTGGAACGCGCCCTGTCGGAACAACGTCTGCATGAAGGCGCCGACGTTGAGCCGGATCTGCGCCCACAGCGGCTCGTCATTGGGCTCGAACACGACCCATTGCGTGCCGCGGAACAGGCTTTCCTCGATGTAGAGCGCAAGGCGTCGCACCGGCACGTATTTCCATTGCGAGGCGAGGACGTCGGCGCCTTCGATCGTGCGCGCCCCCCACACCACGTTGCCGATGACGGGGAGCCCGCGCAGGCTGTTGATGCCGAGCGGATTGAGCTGGCCCACTTCGCCGTCGGTGAGATTGGCGGGCTGGCCCTTGATGGCGGTGCCGAGCACGCCCTGCAGATTGGTGTCGATGCCGGCGGGGGCCTTCCACACGCCGCGCGCCGTGTCGGTACGGCTGTAGATGCCGGCGACGACCCCGCACGGCGCGAACACGTCGAGCCTGTTCTCCTGCAGCGGATCGGGGACGAGCAGGCGGGGAAAGTAGATCGCGCTGTGATTGCGGTCGAGCGCGCCGTAAGCGCCGATGCCGCTGCCGCCCGGAGCGGTGTCGATCGCGGCGGTGACGTCCCAGGCCTGCGGCGCGTCGACGATCAGGAAGGCGCGGCGATCCCGGCAGAACTGCGAGGCCGTGGCCCAGGTCGGCGTGGCGATATCGTTGCCGGTCGCGCCCGGCGTCAGCGGCGGCAGGCAGAGCAGATTGAAGATGTCGGTCTTCTTCAGCGCGTAGATGCCGGTCTTGGGATCCGACTGGCCGACGACGTCGGAGTCGACGAGGGCGATCCCGTCGCTGCCGGCCACGCTGCCGGCGCCGGTGCCGAACGTCACCGCAGTCGCGCTGGGGCGCGCCGCGGGACTGGCGGGATGGAGCACACGCGCCAGCACCGATTGCTGCTTCAGCACCTGGCTGACGAAACGCGGATTGCTGGCGTCCATCGACACGTTCAGGAACGTCTCGCGCAGGCCGCTTCCGCCCAGCTTGCGCAGGTCGGCCTTCTTGTCGGGGTCGTCGAACAGCGTGAGATTGAACAGTTGCGGGGATGCGTCCTGCGCGTCTTTGGTGTTCAGGTCGATGGTGGCGGTCAGGTTGTCGGCCCAGCTGCCGGGGCCGGCGGCGACCAGTTGAAAGCCGTTCCCGAGGTCCACCGTCGTGGCGAATGCCGTCGGATCGATCTGGTGCTGGGCGTTGCGCGTCATGACGCGCACCACCACGGCCTGGCTGCCGCCGTTCTGGAAGAACTGCTGCACGGCGTAGCTCATGGCGCTGTCGCGCCACAGCCCGCCGAAGATCCGCTCGTAGTCGGCATAGCTGAACAGGGTTGCGGGCTGGTCGACCGGACCGCGCCAGGCGCGTCCGACGAAGGCGGCGACCGAGGTTGCGACCCCGGTGATGGTGCGCACGCCGCTGGGAAGCTCTTCGATATAGACGCCGGGATAGGTCAGGGAGACGGGCATCGACGTTCCTCTCGCTTGACGACAATCGAAGCGGACGACGGCCGCCGCGGCGCGGCGGCCGTCCCTAGTGGTCCGATTCCGAAGTTCGCCAACGCTCGCGGCACGTTACGATGCGAACTTCGGAATCCAAGGACCACTAGCAACTCCATGATTCTAGTGCCCTTTTTGAACCCGAAGTTCGCGATCGCATTTGCCGCACGGTGTGCGCGAACTTCGGGTTCGGGGCACTATTGCGTGTCATCGCCGCCGCGCGGCGGACGGCCGTAGATCGCCACGCCGTCGGGAAGAATGCTGCGGCACAAACGGCCGGACTCGACGAGGGAATCGAGCGCCTTCTGCACATCGGCGAGCGAAGCGCCATGGCGCTCCCCGCCGACCCACCAGGCGCGAACCCCTTCGGCCGTGTCTGCTGCTCGGGGATGGTTCGCCACATAGCGCTCGATGATTTGCGCGATCACGATGGTCCGCCCGCCATAGGCTGCCACCACGAGAGCCTCGTTCGATAATTGCGGCGCTCGTTGCAGCTCTTTGCACGTGGCGTGCCAACGCCGTCAGCGCCGGCATCGCGGATGTTTTCGCGCCGCCATCGCCGGCCGCTGAGGCGATGATTGCTCAGGCCGGCGCGGCGAGCGGGCGCCAAGTGGCGGCAATCGCGCGGGAAAGCGACATGAGGCCTTGTCGACCCGGCTGTGGAGAATTCGACCCGCGTTCACGCGCCGCGTTCGCTCGAACGCGTGACCGGGCACGATGCGATTGCGTGAAATCAGTCCGACAGCGTACGGAATCGCTCGCAGGCGAGCCCGTGCTTCTTGACGAGCTTGTTCAGCGCGCTGCGGTCCTTGTGCGAGATGCGCGCGGCCTGAGAAATATTTCCGCAGGTCTTGGCGAGCAGTTGCCCCAGGTAATCGCGCTCGAACTGCGCCACCGCGCGGGCCTTCGCCGCCTTGAACGTCTGTTCGGAGCCGGATGCGTCGCCGACGCGGCTCGCTGCCGTGTCGCTCGATCCGATCACGATCGTATCGCCGTCGGTGAGCAGGAACTCGCGCAGCATCAGGTTCTCGAGCTCGCGCACGTTTCCCGGCCAGTCGTGCGCGATCAGGCGGGCTACGGTATCCGCCTGCAGGCGCTTGGGCGCTCGCCCGTATTGGATCGCGAAACGAGAGAGGAAATGCTCGGCGAGCAGCACGACGTCGCGCTCGCGCTCACGCAAGGGCGGCATGGTGACCGACAATATGCTGAAGCGGAACAGCAGGTCGCGGCGGAACTGGTTCTGCCGCACCAGCTCCTCGAGGTCGACGTTGGTCGAGGCGATGATCCGCAGGTCGCCATCCGACATCGTGCGTGCGCCCACCGGCCGATACTTGTGGTCCTGCAGGAAGCGCAGCAGCACGCCCTGGGCGCGCGGCGTCATGGCCTCGATCTCGTCGAGGAGCAACGTGCCGCCTTCGGCCTGCGCCACCAGCCCGCGCCGGGCCTGGCGGGCGTCGGTGAACGCGCCGCGCTCGTGGCCGAAGAATTCACTTTCGAGCAGGTTGTCGGGCAGGGCGCCGCAATTGACCGGGACGAAGGGGAAATCCCGCCGCCGGCTCAGGTAGTGCAGGGCGCGGGCGGCGAGCTCCTTGCCGGTTCCGGTCTCGCCCTGGATCAAGACCGTGGCGTCGACCGCGGCGATGCGGCCGATCACCCGCAGGGCCGCGCGGAAGACCGGTGACTTGCCGAGCAGATTGAGCCGCGCGAATGCATCCTCCGCGGTGTCGTTGCGCCGTTCTTGCCGGTCGTCGCCCTGGCCGTCCATGGTGGAATTCCCCGCGCAAGCACTGGCCCTGCTGTGGCGGCACCTCGCACCCCGGCGCCGTCCAGACGCGGCGCCTGGGCTCACTCGACAAGCCGTGGAAATTCCCTCGAGCTTCTCCATCAGTAGCGTGCGAGCGACCTCACACCAGTGAAATGGCTCACACTCAGCGCGGCGATTTTACTCTCATGGCGCGCGTTCACAACCGCGGGAACGCACCGCCACAGGTCCTTTCCGAAGCCCGCAGGTTGCCGGTCGTGAAACTGTCACACGGGGTGCGGGGCTCGCGTTTCGAATCTGCGTGGCGCACGGCACATGAGCAGATGCATCCGCCGGGGCGGCGGCCATCGATGAACCACGGCGAACGAGCTGGGGCTACCCGCTCGCGCCCGTCGGCTTGCCGAGACCGAGCTCGCTCCAGCGGGCATAGGCCTTCGCGATGTCGTCCTTCTCCGGCCAGACCGTCGGCGGGAAGCGCGCGCCGCCCAGCTCCGGATCGGGGTCGTAATCCAGATTGATGGTGGCATCGATCAGCATCCGGTTCCATTTGCCGGTGCCGAACAGGTCGGGATTACGGTCGCGCCGGCGCGTGGACGGATCGAGCCCGGCGCCGAAGGTCGCCGGCATGATGACGACGTCGTTCTCGCCGGCGTTGACGCGATGGGCGATCGCCCAGTCGACCGCGGCGTAGTCGTGGATGTCGATGTCGTCGTCGACCACGGTGACGTGCTTGTAGCGCACGTGGGCGGCGGAAGAGCCCCAGAGCGCGTTGGCGGCCTGCTTGGCCTGCCCGCGGTAGCTCTGCTTCATGCGGATCAGGACGTTGATGCCGGTCTGCACCGGCGGGCACCAGACGTCGGTAATGCCCGGCACGCCGGCGCGGTCGAGCACGTTCCACGCGGTGGCCGCGCGCATGATCGACGAGCACACGCCGTTCTCCGAATAGCTGCCGGGCATCGATCCCTCGATGGTGCCGCGCAGGATCGGGTCGTCGCGGTGGGTGATGGCGGTGACGCGGATGGTCGGCTTGGGCGAGCGGTCGCCGGCGAGGTAGCCGGTGAACTCGGCATAGGGACCTTCCATCATATAGGTCTTGGGATCGAGTCCGAGATAGCCTTCGATCACGATCTCGGCGGCGGCCGGCACGTAGAGATCGACGGTTTCGCATTTCACCAGCTCGACCGGCGCGCCGCGGATGGCGCCCATGACGTCGTACTCGCACATGCCCTTGGGCACCGGCGATCCGCCGGTGAAGCCGAGCGAGGGCTCCCAGCCGATCGCCACCGCGATCGGCATCTCCGCGCTGCCGCCGTTCTGCCAGGCGGTGAAATGGTGGCCGATGTGCTGCGCGCGCCACATCAGAATGGGAATCCGGTCGTGGCCGGCGACCATGCCGCGGTAGATGCCGACGTTCATGATCCCGGTCTCGGGGTCCTTGGTGACGCAGCCGCCGTAGGTGAGGAGATAGCGGCCGCCGTCGAGCCGGTTCCAGTGCGGCGAAGGAAATTCGTAGAGGTCGACGTCGGCGCCTTTGAGGATGTTCTGCTTCACCGGCCCGGTGGCGACGATCTTCGGCGGGACGCTGCCGGCGAGGATGGTGCGGCCGATCTTGACCAGCTCGCGCGGATGGGTGTCGGGCGGCAGTCCCAGCATCATCGCGATGCGGCGGTAATTGTTGAGTGCGGAGCCGAAAATGCGGCGGCAGCGGCTCGTCGGCGTGTTGTAGTCCTTGATGTTGTTGAACAGGAGCGCCTTGCCGGTCCCCGGCCCCTGCGCCAGCCGCATGACGGTGCCGAGCTCGATGTTCCAATCGACCTCGGCGTCGATCTCCTTGAGCTCGCCTTGCGCCCGCAGCGCCTCGATCCAGCCGCGCAGATCGCCGAAGGCGGTCGGCTTGCGTTCGACGGACATGTGTTCTTTCCGGGTTTGGAACATGGTCAGGCTCTCTTTGTGCGTATGACGACCAGCATTGGGGCTCATTTCACGAACCGTTCCGCCGGCGGGGCGATCTCGGTGACGAGGTCGCGCACGAGCCGCTTGTTGGACAAGGGCGCGAGCGTCATGTCGCGCGCCGCCAGCCGCGCGGTGCAGGCATAGACCGTCCTGCCGTCGAGCTCGATCATGCATTCCTTGCAGGCGTTGGCGTTGATACAGGAGAAGCGGATGGCGAGCGAGGGATCGCGGTTCGTCCGGATCCAGCGCACGGCGTCGAGCACGGACTGGCCGGGCTCGAACGGGACCTCGTAGCGTTCCCACCGTCCGGCATCGGCGCTCTCCCCGCGCCACACCTTGAGCGTCGCGATCTCGGTCATTGCGCCGCGGCCGCAGCGAGCGCGGGCAGCGGCGTGAGCGTGACGCCGCCCGCGCCGAGCCGCGCGACCTGGTTGAGGCGCCAATGCGGCAGCATGCCCGGAAAATCCTCGCGCTGGTGGGCGCCGCGGCTCTCCTCGCGCGCCAGCGCCGACATCGTCACCGCGCGCGCGACCAGCAGCATGTTGCGCAGATCGAACCATTCGAGCCGGCGCAGGTCGAACGGCTTGTTGTCGCCGACCGGACGCTGGCCGAGCGCGCGGGTCATGTCCTCGATGGTGGCGAGCGCGCGCTCGAGCCTGGCCGCGGTGCGGAACGGGCCGACGTCGTCCGACATGGTCGCCTGCAGGCGCGAAATCATCGCGGCGGTGTTGATGTCGTTGCCAGCGCCGCCGCCGGCGACGAGATCGAGCGCCGTCCGCGCGGCTTCCGGCCGGAACGCATGCGCCGGCATGCGCCGGACCCGCTCGGCGGCGCTTCGGCCGGCGCGGGCGCCGAACACCAGCGCCTCGGTGATGGCATTGCCGGACAGCCGGTTGGCGCCGTTGGCGCCGCCGACCGCCTCGCCGGCCACCAACAGGCCCGGCACCTCGGTGGCCATCCGCTCGTCCGCGACCACGCCGCCCATGTGGTAATGCGCCATGGGAGCGACCTCGACCGGCATCCGGGTGAGGTCGATCCCGTTTCTGGCGAGCCGATCGATGACCGGGCCGAAGGCCGCGCGCAGCTCGGCCTCCGAGCGGTGCTGGAAGCTCAGATAGGCGCCGCCGTGCGGCGAGCCGCGCCCGGCCTCCACCTCCTTGACGATGGCGTAGGTTGCGAGGTCGCGGGTGATGACGTAACGCCCGTCCTCGCTCACGCCGTAGCGGGCGGTGAATTCCTCGCCCGCGCCGTTGAGCAGCCGCCCGCCGAGCTTGTAGCGGAACGGATCCCACATGATCGGGTCCATGCCGATCAGCCGCGGCGCCAGGTGGCCGATCGGAAAGAACTGCACGAACTCCATGTCGACGAGCGGAGCGCCCGCGCGCAGCGCGAGCGCATAGCCGTCGCCGCCCATGTTGGCGGAGGCGCTGTTGCGGCGATAGAGCCGGGTGAGGCCGCCGGTGGCGATGACGGTCGCCTTTGCCGCGATGGTCACCGGCGCGCCGGTCGGAATGTGCCACGCCACCGCGCCGGCAACGTCCCCGCCCGCATCTCCGGCGCCGGCGCGCACGAGATCGACGATCAGGAGGTCGCCGGCCTTGCGGATGGCTTTGCTGCGGGTGACCACGCCGCGCAGCGTCTTCGATACCGCCGGGCCGGTGTTGAGAAAATCGACATAGACGCAGCGCGGGCGGTCGTGGCCGGGGGCGAAGGCTTGCGCGATGCGCCCGTCCTTGCGCGCCCAGCCGATGCCCCATTCCTCCATCTCGCGAATGCGCGCGGGGCCGTCCTCGCACAGCAGCCGCGCGAGGCGCTCGTCGCACAGGCCGCGGCCGGCTTCGAGCGTGTCGTTGCAGTGGAAGCTCCAGTGATCCGGCGTCTCGGAGCCGAGCGCGACCGCCACCGTCATTTGCGCCATCACCGTGGCGCCGCCGCGCCCGATCAGGCTGCGCTCGGCGAGCAAGACGCTGCAACCCGCGCGCGCGGCCTCGATCGCCGCATACATGCCGGCGCCGCCCGATCCGATGATCAGGACGTCGGTTTCGACGTGCATGGGGTCGGCGCGCATGCCGGTGCTAGCCATGTCGGGCAGTATAACCACGGCGGCAAGCTTTCATACCAAGGCCGGTCACTTCTCAGGCGTGTTCCGAGGGCGGCGCAGCGCGGCGGGAAACCAATGCTGCGTGACGCCGATGCCGACGTCGGCCGGCGCTCAGGCCTGCGAACGGCCCTTGCGCTTGCGCGCGGCAAGCTTCACCGCGTCCACGATCTGCGGATAGGCGGCACAGCGGCAGAGATTGCCCGAGAGGTAATGCCGGATCTGGTCGTCGTCCGGGTCGGAATAGCGTTCGAGCAGCTGGGTCGTCATGAGTATGAAGCCGGGCGTGCAATAGCCGCACTGGAAGGCGCCGGCCTCGATGAAGGCCTCCTGCACCGGACTGAGACCGTCGGGTTGCCCGGCCGAGAGCGCTTCGATCGTGGTCACCTCGGCGCCGTCGACGAAGGCGGCCAGGTAGAGGCAGCCGGAGACGGCGGCGCCGTTCACCACCACGGTGCAGCAGCCGCACATGCCTTGGCCGCAGCTCTCGCGCGCACCCATCAGATTGAATTCGCGCTGCAGCAGTTCGACCAGGTTGTGGTGCGGCATGATTTCGGCCGCGACCTTGTCGCCGTTGAGGGTGAAATTGATCGTGCGCGTCATTCCCGCTTTCCTGATGCTCGACACCCTGTCCACGTCATGGCCGGGCATGACGGGCTGGGGCCCGTGGCCTGATCATGACTCGTCACCGAGCGGCTTGTCGGCCTTGGCGCGCAGCGCGCGGAACACCGCCTCGGCGTTGAGCGGGAGCTCGGTGAGGCGCACGCCGCAGGCGTCGTCGATGGCGTTGGCAATGGCCGGCGATACGCAGAAGGTCGCGGTCTCGCCCACGCCCTTGGCGCCGAAGGGGCCGTTCGATTGCTGGGCGGCAACCGCCTCGTTCTCCATCACCGCCGGCACGTCGAGAATCCCCGGGATCTTGTAGTCGGCCAGCGAGGCGTTCGTCACCTGGCCGGCGTCGATGTGCATCTTCTCGAACATGGTGAAGCCGAGCTGCATCAGCGCGGCGCCGGAAATCTGCGTCTCGACGATCTTCGGGTTCACCGGCCGGCCGCAGTCGACCACGTTGATCAGGCGCAGGATGCTCACCTGGCCGGTCTCGGTGTCGACCTCGACCTCCGCGCCTGCGGCGGCGCACATCCAGAACGGCGTGGCGTTGGGCGTGAGCCCGGTCGCCGGATCCGGCGGCACGTAGTCGGGCTTGTAGATGCCGGTGGCGACGATGTTGCCGGCCTGCATGCCGTATTTCTTCTGGAACAGGTCGCGCAGCGGAATGTTGCTGCCCTCCGGTTCGCCGACGTCGCGCGCCAGCGCCTTGATCTTCTCGCGCGCCTCCTCGGCCGCGAGCCGCACGGCGTGCCCCATGTGAAACAGCGAGCGCGAGCCGAGCGTGCCCATGTCGTAGGGCGTGACGTCGGTGTCGCGCGGCACGACCTTCACGCTTTCGGCCGGAATGTTCAGCACCTCGCCGACCATCTGCGCCATGGCGGTGTCGGAGCCCTGGCCCATGTCGACCGTTCCGCAATAGAGCGTGGTGCTGCCGTCGGCGGCGATGCTGACATTGGCGACCGAGGTCGTCGGCGAGATCACCGCCTTGATCGCCATCGCCACCCCGCGGCCGCGGCGGCGCGCGCCGGTGCCGCGATCGAGCGGCTTTCCCCAGTTCAGCCGCTCGACCACGCGCTCGAGCGCGGCGCCGTGCTTGGCGTTCTCCAGGATCTGCCCGGTGGGATGCGGCCGGCCTTCCCGAAGAATATTCTTGCGGCGGAATTCGACCGGATCGAGCTTTAGCGCGCGCGCGATCATGTCGGTGTGGCTCTCATAGGCCCACACCAGTTGCGGAATGCCGAAGCCGCGCAGCGCTCCCGCCGGCGGCAGATTGGTATAGAGCGCGTAGGAATCGATCCAGACGTTGGGGATGTCGTAAGGGCCCGATGCGGTAAAGCCCGATTTCTGCGTCACGCGCGGGCCGATATCGGCGTAGGCGCCGCCGTTCCAGTACACCTCGCATTTGCGGGCGGTGATGCGGCCGCTCGCGTCGACGCCGGTCTTGATGCGGAACGTGCTGGGGTGCTTGGTGATGGTATAGAACTGCTCCTCCATGGTGAGCGCGACCTTGACCGGCCGCCGCGCGATCATGGAGAGCGCGGTCACCAGCGCTTCGAGCTTGATGTAGAGCTTGCCGCCGAAGCCGCCGCCGAGATAGGGCACCTTGATGCGGACGCGGTTCTCCGGCCAGCCGAGCAGGCGCGCGATCTCGGTGCGCACGAATGACGGACCCTGGGCGGCGCTGTAGATGGTGAGGCCGGACTCCTTCCAATCGCCGATCGACGCGTAGGGCTCGAGCGCGACGTGCAAGCATTTCTGCGTGCGAAAGGTGTGCTCGAATACGTGCGCGGCCTCGGCAAAGGCCTTGTCGACGTCGCCGCGGCGGAGCCGGTAGTCGAGCGCGGTATTGGTGCCCTTGCGGCCCTTGAGGTGCTTGAGGTCTGCGAACGTGCCCGCGGGCTTGAGCTCCTGGTGCACCAGGATCTTGTTGTCGGCGGCCGCGACCTCGTCGAACACCGCCGGGAGTTCCTCGTATTCGGCCACGATCAGCTGCGCCGCCTCCTCGGCAACGTGCGGATCGGCGGCGAGCACGACCGCCACCGGCTCGCCGACATAGTGCACCTTGTTGATCGCCAGGATCGGCTGGTCGTGGAAGGCCGGCCCGTAATAGGGCTCGGGGATGACCTTGCGCACGTCCTCGGAGGTGACCACGCGATGCACGCCGGGCACCGTCTGCGCCGCGCTCACGTCGATCGACTTGATGCGCCCGTGGGCGACCGTGCTGCGGAAGATCTTTCCGTACAGCATGCCGGGTAGCCGCATGGTGTGGGTGTATTCGGCGCGCCCGGTGACCTTTTCGCGCGCCTCGAGCCGCGGCAGCGACCGCCCGATTTGCGCACCGACTCGAGCGCCCACTTGCGCGCCGACCTTGCCGTCCTGCATCGGGGTCGTTGCCATCAGTGGGTCGCTCCGTCGTTGCGCGCCGGATTGTCGAGGGCCTGGCGTACGGCACGGCCGACGCAGACGCGAAGCAGTTCACGCTTGTACGCGGCCGAGCCGCGCACGTCCGAAATGCACTCGGCTTCAGCGGCCGCGGCGTCGCCGGCGCGCGCGAGGGTCTTGACGTCGATGGTCGCCCCCGCGAGCGCCTTCTCGGCGCCGGCGAGACGGACAGCCTTCTCGGTCGCGGCGCTGACCACGACGCGCGCGGACTTGACCGCCGCGCCTTCCGCTTCGATCGCCACCGCGACGCCGAGCGCCGGCCAGTCCTCCGCCGACCCGGTGGTGACCTTCATGTAGGCCGCGCGCGTCTTGCCCTGCGCCGGGATGCGCAGGGCCGCGATCAGCTCGTTCTTCGCCAGCACCGTCTCGAAATAGCCGACGAAGAGGTCCTCGACCGCGATGTTGCGTTCGCCTTTCGGACCCGTGACCGAGAGTTCTGCGCCGAGCGCGATGAGCACCGGCGGCAAGTCCATATGCGGGTCGCCGTGGGCGAGATTGCCGCCGATGGTGGCGACGTTGCGCACGCGGATGTTGGACAGGCGCCGCATGGCGCGTGGGATCACCGGCGCGGCACGCGCCACCTCCGGCGAGCGCTCGACCAGTGCGAGCGGCGTCATGGCGCCGATGGTGAGGTGGCCGTCCGGACCGACGACGATGCGCGAGAACCGCTCGCCGAGCTTGCGCAGGCTCACCAGCCGCGTCGGCCGGAACACGCCGGCCTTCATCATCAGCATCAGCGCGGTGCCGCCGGCAATCGGCCGCACCGAGGAATCGTCGGGATCGAGCAGCGCGATGGCCTCGTGCAGGGAAGTAGGTTCAAGGAGCTCGAAGGGAGTCATGGCGCGGTCCCGGATGCGGGCTTCGAATCGGAGAATGCCGCACGCATGCGCTCGGCGAATATGCGTTCCATCTCCTTGGCCTTGGCGCGCAGCACCGGCTGGCCCAGGCTGCCCAGCCTGCCGGTCAGCGCCGCCTCGATCTCATAGCTCACCTTGGTTCCACCGTTGTCCTCCGCCAGCATGGTGCGCGAACTCGCGGTCAGCCGCCCGACGATTCCGAGCGGCGTACCTTCGATCTTGGCCTCGATCTCGCGCGGCGGATCGGCCCGCACCACCTCGACCGCGACTTTGAACTTGAATTTGAGATACGCGACCTTGGTCTCCAGCACCGCCGCGTAGTGGTCGGAGTCGATTTCGTTGAGTTCCTGCACGCCCTCGACGCAGGACGCGAAGAAGCGCGCATCGCGTACCTTGGCGTAGACCGCTGTGCGCGGGGCGTCGATCGAGATATCGCCGGCAAATTTCATGGTCCCGTCACGCGCCCCGATGCCGTCGCTGCGCGAGTGCCCGCAATTCATCCGCGACCGCATCCGGCGCTTCGAGCGGGGTGAGGTGGCGCGCGCCGTTGAGCACCGTCAAGGTCGAGCCCGCGATGGCGCGCTGCATTGCTTCCGCCATGGCGACCGGGGTCGCATAATCCTCTTCGCCGACGAGGATCGCGGTCGGCATGGTCATGCCCGGCAAGGCGGCGCGCAGGTCGGCGGCGCCCAGCATCTTGCAGGTTGCGACATAGGCCGCGACGTCGTTGCGCAGGAACACGTCGACGCATTGCTCGACGATATCCGGCCTCTGCGCGCGAAACCCGTCGCCGAACCAGCGGGTGGTCTGGAACTCGACCAGGGCGCCCATTCCGCCCTCTGCGGCGCGGTTGGCGCGTTCGGCCCACTGCTTGGGCGCCTCGGCGCCATACCACGCGGTGGTATCGATCAGACCAAGCGCGGCCGTACGCGCGGGATAAGCCGCGGCGAAGGCGAGCGCGACACAGCCGCCCATGGAGGCGCCGGCGATGAGTGCCGAGCTCCAGCCGACATGATCGAGCAGATCGGCAAGGTCGCGAGCGAAAAGCTCGACCGTGTAGGGTGTGTTGTCCGATCCGTTCGGCTTGTCGGACTGGCCGTGGCCGCGACAATCGTAGCTGAGCACCGGCAGACGGTCGGCGAGGCGCTCGACGACCGGCTGCCAGAACAGGCGATCCATGGCCAGCGAATGGATGAGCGCGATCCCGTTCGCGCCGCTACCGTGCAGCGTATAGGCGAGCCGGGTCCCGTCGCGTGTCACAGCCGTCATGGCGGGCGCCGCGCGCGGGCCTGTTTTCAGGTCTGGCGAACTCTCTTGCACGTGAATGAGCCCCGGCAGAGCCGCCCGCGGAAAGGAGAAGAAGAGTTGCGGACCGCGAGGGAGAATAGTCGCGCATAGATCAGATGCCGTCAAAAGTAGCAACGACGGCGGCGGACGCGGGCCCCGCAGGGGTTGCCGCCGTCGCGGTCCGATGCAGCGATGGTTGTGGCTCGGCCACCACAGGACGACCTTTTTGGCGCAAAGGTATTATTTCACCGGAAAACTCAGCCGAGTTCCAGGAACGGACGGCCGGGTTCGGCGTTGACTGCCCGCTCAAGGGGACGATCAGGCGGCATCGAACAGCACGAGGGGAAATCGGGCCATGTGGATCTCGCTCTTTGCGTTTGCGTCGGGCGCTGCCATTTGTCTGAGCGTCGCGGCGGTGATGATGCAGCCGGCGGGGTGGCGGACCCTGCGCGGGTAGCAGGAACGAGGGGGGCTCGGTCGGGGGTCGCCAGCAGCGCGCGGCATCGAGGTCGCCGCGACCTTTGCGAAACGATTCGCAGCGCGCGGCGCGGGTTCGCTGTCGAGCGCGGGCGGCGTGGTTCCCCGCTTTGCCCGGGGTGATTGTTCTTTTGCCCAAAATATCGTCTTTTACGCCCGCGCCCCTGAAGGGCCTGTCGGCGTCTGTCGATTTGTGCCGGTAGATTTTGGCACTTGGGCCGCCCCGGCCCGAGCGAACCACCGGAAAAGGTCATGTCCACATCCCTGCTCATGACGCGGCGCTTCGCGCCCCTGTTCTGGACCCAGTTTTTCTCGGCGTTCAGCGACAATTTCCTCAAGAACGCGCTGGTTTTCCTGATTCTGTTTCATGTCGGCGGCGCGGACGCAGACGCGCTGATCACGCTCGCCGCCGCGGTCTTCATCGCGCCCTACTTCTTCCTTTCCGCGCTCGGCGGCCAACTCGCCGACCGCTACGACAAGGCGGTGGTGGCGCAGCGGCTCAAGTTCGCGGAGATCGGCATCGCCGTCATCGCCGTCTTCGGCTTCGGCCTGCATTCGGTGCCGTTGCTGTTCGTCGCCCTGTTCCTGTTCGGCGTCATCGCCTCGCTGTTCGGTCCGATCAAATACGGCATCCTGCCCGACCACCTCGCCCGCTCGGAACTTCCCGCCGGCAATGCGCTGGTCGAAGGCGCGACCTTCATCGCCATCCTGCTCGGCACCATCGTCGGCGGCATCGCCGCCAAGGATGGCGGCGATCCCTTCCATTTCGCGTTCCTGATGATCGTGTTCTCGCTGCTGTGCTGGGGCGCGAGCCTGCTCATCCCGCGCACGGGACAGGCGGCGCCCGATCTCGTGGTGCAGAAGAACGTGCTCGCGTCGACCATGGGACTGCTCAAGTTCCTGCGCGAGGATCCGCGGCTGTGGTGGGGCGCGGTGGTGACGAGCTGGTTCTGGCTCGTCGGCGCGGTCGCGCTCTCGCTGATGCCGCCGCTGGTGAAGAACGTGCTCGGCGGCAACGAGGAGGTGGTCACCGCCTGCCTCGCGATCTTCTCGATCTCGATCGCGATCGGCTCGGGCCTTGCGGCCTGGCTCGCAGCCGGCCGCATCATCCTGCTGCCGACCCTGATCGGCGCTGTGCTGCTCGGCCTGTTCGCGCTCGATCTCGGCTGGTCGACTCTCGGCGCCTCCGCCGATTCCCGGTCTTGCCGGCTATTTCGCCATATTCGGCGCCGGTCGCGGCATCCGATTTGCGCTCGACCTCGCCGGGCTCGCCATCGCCGGCGGCCTGTTCATCGTGCCGACCTTCGCGGCGGTGCAGGCCTGGGCCGGCGCCGATCGGCGCGCGCGCGTGGTGGCCGCCGTCAACGTGCTCAACGCCGCCTTCATGGCGGGCAGCACGGTGATCGTGGCCATGCTGCAGAAGGCCGGAATGACGACCTCGCAGCTGTTCCTCCTGCTCGGCGCGGCCAGCCTCCTGGTCGCGGTCGCCATCGGCCGCACCATGCCGGCGAGCGCGCTCAGCGATGCGCTCTCGATCATCTATCGCGCGCTGTTCCGGATCGAGGTGAAGGGCATCGACAATCTCAACAATGCCGGACCCAACGTCATCATCGCGCTCAATCACGTGAGCTTCCTCGACGCCGGCCTGGCGCTGTCGCTGCGCAACCGCAAGCCGGTCTTCGCCATCGACATCGGCATCGCGCGGAGATGGTGGGTGCGGCCGTTCGTGAAGCTGACCAATGCGCATGCCGCTCGATCCGATGAAGCCGATGGCGGTCCGCACCCTGATCGACGCGGTCAAGGCCGGCAATGCGCTGATCATCTTTCCCGAGGGGCGCATCACCGTCACCGGCAGCCTGATGAAGGTCTATGACGGCGCCGCCATGATCGCCGACAAGTCCAATGCCGAGATCGTGCCGGTGCGCATCGAAGGCCTGGAGCAGACGCCGTTCAGCCGGCTGTCCAAGGCGCAGGTGCGCCGGCGCTGGTTTCCCAAGGTCAAGGTCACGATCCTGGAGCCGGTCAAGCTCACGGTCGATCCCGAGCTCAAGGGCCGCAAGCGCCGGCTGGCGGCGGGCGCGGCGCTCTACGGCATCATGTCCGATCTCGTGTTCCGCACCACCTCGACCGACCGCACCGTGGTCGAAGCGGTGATCGCAAGCCGCGGCCACGCACGGCCGCAGTCGCGTCGCCATCGAGGATCCCGTGACCGGCGCGCTCACCTACAAGCGGCTGCTGGTCGGCGCCGCCATCCTCGGCACCAAGCTCATGCCGCTGGCGGCAGAGGGGCGCGCGGTCGGCGTCATGCTGCCCAATGCCAACGGCGCGGTCGTCACCATCCTCGGCCTGATGTCGGCGGGCCGCGTGCCGGCCATGATCAATTTCACCGCCGGCGCGGCCAACATCCTCGCCGCCTGCAAGGCCGCGCAGATCGACACCATCGTCACCTCGCGCACGTTCATCGAGAAGGCCAGGCTCGACCAACCTGGTCGCGGCGATCGAGAACGAGGTCAAGATCGTCTATCTCGAGGACATCCGCGCCGAGCGTCACGGCTCGGCGACAAGATTCGCGGCCTGCTCAACGCCAACAAGCCGCTGGTCGGCGCGCAAGCCCGACGACTGGGCGGCGATCCTGTTCACGTCGGGCTCCGAGGGCGTGCCGAAGGGCGTCGTGCTCTCCCACCGCAACATGCTGGCGAACGCCGCGCAGGCCGCCGCCCGCATCGATTTCGGCCGCCAGGACAAGGTGTTCAACGTGCTGCCGGTGTTCCATTCGTTCGGGCTGACGGTCGGCGTCGTGCTGCCGCTGGTTTCCGGGCGTGCGCATCTATCTCTATCCGTCGCCGCTGCACTACCGCACCGTGGCGGAGCTGATCTACGGCGTGAACGCCACCATCATGTTCGGCACCGACACGTTCCTCAACGGCTACGCGCGGGTCGCGCACCCTTACGACTTCCGCTCGCTGCGCTACATCCTGGCCGGCGCCGAGCCGGTGAAGGAATCGACCCGCCGGACCTACATGGAGAAATTCGGGCTGCGCATTCTCGAAGGCTACGGCGTCACCGAGACCGCGCCGGCGCTCGCGCTCAACACGCCGATGTTCAACAAGTTCGGCACCGTCGGGCGCGTGCTGCCGGGCATGGAAGCGCGGCTGGAAAAGGTCGAAGGCGTCGACGAAGGCGGGCGGCTGTTCGTGCGCGGGCCGAACGTGATGCTCGGCTATCTCAAGGTCGAAAACCCCGGCGTGCTCGAGCCGCCGGCGGAAGGCTGGCACGACACCGGCGACATCGTCACCATCGACGAGCAGGGCTTTCGTCACCATCAAGGGCCGCGCCAAGCGCTTCGCCAAGATCGGCGGCGAGATGATCTCGCTCGCCGCGGTCGAGGCGCTGGCCGCCGACCTGTGGCCGAACGCGCCCTCGGCCGTGGTGGCGGTGCCCGACCCGCGCAAGGGCGAGCGGCTGATCCTGGTCACGCAGCAGAAAGGACGCGACCCGCGCCGAGTATCCAGGCCTACGCCAAGGCCAGGCACGCCTCCGATCTGATGATTCCGTCCGAGGTCTGGGTGCTCGACAAGCTGCCGCTGCTCGGCTCCGGCAAGGTCGACGTGATGGCTGCCGCGAAGCTCGTACACGAGCGCCTCGCCGTCCAGCCGGAAGGCAAGCCGGACGTCATGGCGCGCGCGACGGGATGACGCGCTGGGCGGACACGGCGCCGCCGCTGCCGCCGCACCTGCGGCGGATCGTGGAGGCCGAATACCCGCGCTACAGCGCTGCCGAGATGGCGCGCCGCCGCGCCGCGGTCGAGGCCGCGCTCGCGCAAGCCGAGTGCGACCATCTCGTATTCCACGGTGCGAACCGCGCCGGTTCCGCGGTGCAGTGGCTCACGCAATGGCCGGTGACGGTGGAGGCGGTCGGCGTGCTGACGCCGCGCGAACGCGACGCGCTGTTCGTGCAATGGATCAACCACGCGCCGCTTGCGAGGCGGCTGGCCGATGACGCCGAGGTCGCGTGGGGCGGCGAATCATCGATCCGCGCCGCCATCACGGTACTGGAGAAGCGCGGCGCGCGCGCAAATCGCGTGGGCGTCATCGGGGCGATGAATTTCGAGCAGCACGCGGCGCTCACCGCGCGCTTCGGCAAGATCGTCAACCTCAACCGCGCCTATGTGGGGCTGCGACGCGTGAAGTCGCAGGAGGAGATCGACTGGCTGCGCATCGGCGCCTGGCTGAGCGACCGCGGCATGGCGGGGCTGCGCGACGGGCTCGAGGCCGGGTTCAACGAGCGCGCGCTCGGCGACCTGGTCGAGCGCGCCTATCTGCGCGAGGGCGGCACCAACGTCATCCATTTCATCGGCGCCACCTCCATGCATGATCCGCAACTGGGCGTGCCGGCGCAGTTTCCCTCCACGCGCCGCGTCGCCAAAGGCGACATCGTGTTCGCTGAGATCAGCGCGGCGTTCTGGGATCATTCCGGCCAGGTGCTGCGCAGCTTCGCCGTCGGCGAGGATCCGCCGCCGCTCTACCGCGCGCTGCATGCCACGGCCGACGCCGCCTTCGACGCGGTCGCCGCCGTGCTCGGGCACGGCGCAACACCGGGGGCGGTGGTCGAGGCCGCGGGCGTCATCGAGGATGCGGGCTTCACCATCATCGACGATCTTCTGCACGGCTATGGCGGCGGCTATTTCCCGCCGATCCTCGGCAGCAGGAGCCGGCCCGCCGGACCTATCCCGGCCGAGCCGTTCGAGGCGGGGATGACCGTGGTCATTCAGCCCAACGTGGTCACGCGCGACGGCAAGGCCGGCGTGCAGACCGGCGAGCTGGTGCTGATCACCAATGCCGGCATCGAGCGGCTGCATTCATTCCCGCGCGGCTTCGCGCGGGTTTAGCGCGAAGTCTCCCCATCGGTGCGCGAAAGCGCGGGGCGGATGCGACCACCGGCGGCATGGCGGCGCAGAGACAATCTCTCACCCGAGTTATCCGCCGCGGCGCTGCTCCGCGTCCGCATCTTCGCGATCGGACGACGTCAGCAGCGCGCTCGGTCCTGCCGTCATGCCGAGCTTGGCGGCGGCGGCGTGGGCCGCGGTGAGGGCCGCATCGGTGTCGGCGCCGTGCACGGAATAGAGCTGCGGCGCGGCGCGATTGATCTGGAGGTGAAAAATATCGGGGCGATTGTAGTGGCCGGCGAAATCGTGCCGGAGCTTCATCTGGATGCCGAGCTCGAGATCGCACTGCGCATAGAGGATGCCTTCCTCGGCGCCCATGGGGCCGGCGAGGATGCGGCTGTTGGGCGCGACAATGACGCTGCCGCCGCTGCAATCCGGGCTGCGCAGGAATTTCTCCGCCTCCGCGCTCGGCGCGAGCATCGCGATCATGCGCTCGTCGACGGTGCCGCAGGCCGAGATCACGAAGGCCTTGCTCATCTGCGCGAAGGCCTGGGAGTCCACTGCGACGCGATTGCGCAAGGGATCCCCGCTCGTGGGGAAGTGGTTCGGCCAGCTCATGACGTGAATGCGCGTGCCTTCGGCGGTGAGCGCGAACACGGCGAGCGGATTGGAGTTCTCCCCGCAGATGAGCCCGCTCATCGGCCCGAACTCGGTTTGGAACGCGCCGAACGTGTCGCCGAATCCGCCCATATGCACCAGCCGCTCGCCCACCGTCGGCATGATCTTCTGGTGCTTGCCGATGAGCGTGCCGTCGGGCGCGATGTAGACTTGGCTGTTGAACATGGTGCCGATGGTGTGCGCGCGCTTTTCGCACACGCCCACCACGACATAGGCCTGGGCGTCGCGCGCGGCCGCGCACAGCGCGTCGATCTCGGGTCCCGGGATTTCGACCGAGTTCTTGAACAGCTCGGTCGCCAGCCGGTTGGAGAGCGCGCCGGTGGCGGAATGGTGGTGGTACCAGACCGGGTGCGCGGGAATGAAGCCTTCCGGAAATCCGATCACGCGCGCGCCGTTCCTGCCGGCTTCGCGGATCAGGCGGCAGGCCTTCTCGGTCGAGCCCTCGCGATCGAGAAACACCGACGCGGCCTGGACCGCCGCCACCTTCACGACCGGATAGACGTCACCCATGACGATCGGACCTTGCGTCGGCTCTCATGCCGAGGAGGAGCGCCGCGGGCCGGCTGCGCGCGGCCGCGGGCATCGGCGATTGTATCGGGCATCGAGCCGCGCGTAACCCGAGGTCTCATGCGCAACGTCGGGCTATCGGGGAGCGAGGCTGAGCCGGAACGGCAAGGCGCGGGCCGCGCTCACCCGACCGACGGGCTTGCGATGCGGCCGATGAGCTACTCGGCCGCTTGCGTCTTGACCTTGGTCTTCGCCCAATAGTCGGCGGACTGCTTCGAGCGCTTGAGCGCATCCTCGCTCTCGAAACCCGGTGCCATCGAGGCATCGGTGCCGGCGAGAATCTGGTGGTGCTCGATATTGAGCGTGCGCAGCCAGCGCTGCTGCCCCATGGTCAAGGCGACGAAGTAGCCGATCTCGACCAGCTCCGGCTCGCTGAAGTGCCTGTGCAGCCGCGCCCAGAACGTGCCGTCAACCGGCAGATCCCAGGTTATCGCCTCGGCATAGGACAGCGCCGCCTTCTGCCGCTCGTCGTAGCGGCTCGAGCTTTCGAAATTGATCAGGTCGCGGTAGTCGTCCTCGACGATGCCCTGCTTCGCCGCCTTCATCGAGCGCTGGTTGCCGCAGAACTCGCACTGCACCGAGCGCGAGACATAGATGCGGCAGAGCTCCTTAATGGCGTGGTCGGCGACTCCGTGCTTGAACACGTCGCGCCACGAATTGGCGAACGACCAGAACACGGCCGGCACATGGGCTCGGATCGCCTGGCTCTCCGGGCGCGGCGTGCCTTCGCGCGCGCAGCGGTCGAACTCGGCGAGCATGGCCTGGTCCTTGACCGTCGCGGGGTCGACGTAACTGATCCACGGCTTCGACATCGACAATCTCTCCTACCGTTTCCTCTGCCGCCTCGTGTCCAAGACCGGCGGTTACTTTTCGTTCACCATGTCGCACGAGCGAGGCCGCATGTTGCCGCATGGGCACACCGCGATCAACGGCGGTGACGAATTGTTTACCGACGTGTTGTTCTACCGACGTGCGCCATCCCGTGCGTAAATGGTAGGGCCGATGCCCACTTGGCCCATTTCCGGGTCGTTTGACGCGTCTCACACGCAATTCCACGCGTCTCGCACGTCAGATGCGTGGCCCGCGCCGACCGCGGCGACGGATTCTTAACCATCATCGCCTAACCTGGACCCTGCCGGCCGTGGTGACGGTCGTGCCGGAGCGTCGCATGTTTTCGCCTGGGGCGGGCTGAAACCGACGCTTGGCCGTCGGGGGAACGCGCCCATGCGAGCGAAAGCCAGTCGAATTGTCGTCGCGACCGCCGCGTGCCTTCTGTGGCTCAACGGCTGCGGGAGTTCAGCCAAGCTCGGCGACCTGTTCCCGTCGAAGGCCGATGCCACCCCAAGCCCCGCAGCCGAGCAGGATCCGGGCACGACCGGCAGTGTGCGCCAGCCTTCGTCCGATGCGCAGCCCGATACCGTGGCCAAGGCATCGTCCGGCAAGGACTATGAGGCCGAACTCAGCCTCGGCAAGAAATCCTTCCGCGCCGGCAATTTCAGCGTTGCGGAGCGTCACTTCCGCCGTGCCCTCGAGCGGCAGCCGCTCGACCTCGAGTCCTGGCTCGGGCTAGCGGCCTCCTACGACCGGCTGCGCCGGTTCGACCGCGCCGACCGCGCCTACGAGCAGGCGGCGAAGATCGCCGGGTCCACGGCGGAGATCCTCAACAACCGGGGCTACTCCTACATGCTGCGCGGCGATTACCGGCGCGCCCGCGAAACGCTGCTGGAGGCGCAGGCCAAGGACCCCGGCAATTCCTACATCAAGAACAATCTCGAGTTGCTCGAGGCCAGCCTCCACAAGGGCAAGGCAACCCACTAAATTAGCCGGCCTAGACTTTGCAGAAACGGCGTGCAACGTGGCGCGGTGCCAACCGGTCACGGCCTGCGTCATGTTCGAAAACTTTCGCAAATTTCTGTCCGACGTCGCGGACGCGGACGGCGACAAGCATCCGACCCGCTTCCAGCACGATGACTACCGCCTTGCGGCGGCGGCGCTGCTGGTCCATGCCGCCGCGATCGACGGCGACATTGGCGATGTCGCGCGCGACAAGCTGCACGCCGTCATCAAGCGGCAGTTCGGGCTGGACGAGGCGACCACGGACGAACTCGTCGCCGAGGCGACCGAGGCCGAGAATGCGGCGATCGATCTCTATCATTTCACCAGCCTGATCAATCGCTCGCTCGACGAGGACGGTCGCCGGCGCGTCGTCGAGATGATGTGGGAAATCGTCTACGCCGACGGCCACGTGAGCGAGTTCGAGCGCAACCTGATCTGGCGCGCCGCCGACCTGCTCGGCATTTCCTCCCGGGAGCGCATCGAGCTCGGGCAGCGCGTGGCGGACCGGCGGGAGACCGACTAAATTAGTGGTCCGATTCCGAAGTTCGCCAGCCCTTGCGGCACACTCAGATGCGAACTTCGGAATTGAGGACCACTAGCAACTCTATGATTCTAGTGCCCCTTTTGAACCCGAAGTTCGCGATCGCATTTGCCGCACGATGTGCGCGAACTTCGGGTTCAGGGCACTAGCGCATGTTCCGGAAAAGTGGGAACCGGTTTTCCGAACAGAACATGCGCAAAATCAAAGAATCTAGAGCGCATCACGATTCGACCCAATCGGGATGCGCTCTAGCGCGGTGGATTGGAAGTTCCTTATCATTGTAGCCGCAAGCTCGCTTAGGAACTTCAAATCCAAAAACCGCACTAGAATCATTAATTTGCCAGTGTCCCTTTGATTCCGAAGTTCGCATCAGAGGGCGCCGCGAGGGTTTGCGAACTTCGGAATCGGGACGCTGGACGTGACGCAGGAGAAACGCCCGATCACGCTGATCACGGGCGCGTCGGCGGGGATCGGGGCGGCGCTCGCCCGCGAATTTGCCGCCAACGGCCACGAGCTTGTTCTGGTTGCCAGGCGCGAGCAGGCGCTCACGGCGCTGGCTGATGCCCTTGCCGCCAAGGGCGCGCCGCGGCCGACGGTCCTGCCGGCGGACGTCGCGCGTCCCGATGCGGCACAAGACATCGCCGACGCGCTTGAGCGCTTCGGGCTCGAGCCGGACGTCGTCGTCAACAATGCGGGTTTCGGCCTGCTGGGAGCCGCGGCGGGGCTCGACCGCGCCGAGCAGCTTGCCATGATCGACCTCAATGTGCGCGCGCTCACCGATCTGTCGCTCGCCTTCATCCCCGGCCTCCGACGCCGCCGGGGCGGTCTTCTCAACGTGGCCTCGGTCGCCGGCTTCCTCCCGGGTCCGGGCATGGCCGTCTACTACGCGACCAAAGCCTACGTACTCTCGTTCAGCGAGGCGCTGCACCACGAGCTCAAGGACGCGGGCGTGCGGGTGACCGCGCTGTGCCCGGGACCCGTGCCGACCGAATTTCAGAAGCGCGCCGGGGTCGTCGGCGACATGTTTTCGCCGCTGCTCAGCCGCTCTGCCGAGCGGGTGGCGAGGGAGGGCTACCGCGCGCTCAAGGAGGGCCGCCGGGTGGTGGTTCCGGGCTCCGCCAACAAGGTGGTGACGCTGCTGGCGCCGTTCGTTCCGCGCAGCGTGCTGTTCCGGGCCATGGACGGGTACCGCAAGGAGCGCCGCTGACGCGTGGCCCGGCGTCGCGCCGGTGGCATGCCGGCCTGTCCGAGATCGAGCCTTGAAAAGCGCCGTCGCGCGGACCATTAAGATTCTGACAAATTCCGCCCGCAATGAACGGTCCATGCGTCAGCCGATTCTGATCGTCCTGCACCAGGAGACATCGACCCCCGGGCGCGTGGGTCATGCGCTTCGCCAGCGCGGCTACCCGCTCGATGTGCGCCGCCCGCGCCTCGGCGACCCGCTGCCGCAGAGCATGTCGGGGCATGCCGGCGCCATCATATTCGGCGGCCCCATGAGCGCGAACGATCCCGACGATTTCATCCGACGGGAGATCGACTGGCTCGAGGTGCCGCTCAGGGAGAAGAAGCCGTTTCTCGGCATCTGTCTCGGCGCCCAGATGCTGGCGCACCATCTCGGCAGCCGGGTCTACAAGCATCCCGATGGCCATGCCGAGGTCGGCTATTACCCGATCCGGCCGACCGACATCGGGCGCATGGTCTGCGATCCCTGGCCGGAGCAGGTCTACCAGTGGCATCGCGAGGGTTTCGACCTGCCGCTTGCGGCCGAATTGCTGGCGGAGGGCGACTCCTTCCCGGTGCAGGCCTTCCGCTACGGCGGCGCCGCCTTCGCCCTGCAATTTCATCCGGACGTGACCCACGCCATGATGTGCCGTTGGACCACGCGCGGGCACGAACGCACGCTGCTGCCCAACGCCAAGCCGCGGGTCGCGCATTTCGCCGATCGCGCGGTCTACGATCCCGCCGGCCGCGCCTGGCTCGCGGCGTTCCTCAATCACTGGCTGGGGAAGCCGGATGTCCCGCGGGAGCAGGCGTCGGCCGGCTGATCGCGAAAACGGTTGGTCGAGCCGACCCGGATCAGGCCTTGTTCGCGTAGAAGCTGTCGACGTGACGGAGCGCCGGAAAGGCGCGCGTCCAAATGAGCACCACCAGCAGGATTCCGATGCCGCCGACCAGGACGGCTGGAATGGCGCCGAGCCAGGCCGCCATGGTGCCGGCGCGGAAATCACCGAGCTGATTGGAGGTGCCGGCGAAAAGCGAATTCACCGCGTTCACGCGGCCGCGCATCTCGTCGGGGGTCTCGATCTGGACGAGCGTCATGCGGATCACCACGCTGACGGCGTCGGATGCGCCCAGCACCGCCAGCGCGACCATCGACAGCGTGAACGACCTCGAGAGCGCGAACACGATGGTCGCGAGCCCGAAGCAGGCCACGCTCACGAACATGATGCGGCCGACGCGGCGCGTGAGCGGCCGCGTCGTCAGCACGGCCGTGATCGCGAGCGCGCCGATGGCCGGTGCCGCGCGCAGCAGGCCGAGCCCCTGGGGGCCGATATGAAAGATTTCGTCGGCGAAAATCGGCAGCAGCGCGGTGGTGCCGCCGAGCAGGACCGCGAACAGATCGAGCGAGATGACGCCGAGCACGATCGGATTGTGGCGGATATAGGAGACGCCGGCGAAAAATGCCGCGAGGTTGACGGGCGACCGCGTCGAGACGAAGCGTTCGATGTGCACGAAGCCCAGCAGCACGACCGATGCGCCAAAAAGCCCGCAGCAGGTCGTGTAGGGGACGATCGGGCCGAAGGCATAGAGGATGCCGCCGAGCGCGGGACCGGTGATGGTGGCGAGCTGGGTGGTCGACGCCGACGCCGCAACCGTGCGCGGAAACAACGACGCCGGCACCACCGCCGGAAGCAGGGTTTGCTGCGTCGGCGCCTCGAAGGCGCGGCCGACGCCGAACACGAACACCGCCGCCAGGATGAATTCCTTGCTCACCCAGCCCAGGGCCGAGCCGACGGCCAAAGCCGCGGCGGCCAAGCCCTCGACCGTCTGGCAGATCTGCAGCAGGCGGCGCCGGTCGTAGCGATCGGCGATCTGGCCGGCAACCAGCATGAAGGCGGCCGCCGGCAGGAATTGGGTGAGGCCGACGAGCCCCAGGTCGAACGCGCTGCCGGTGAGCGCATACATCTGCCAGGCCACCGCCACCCCCAGCATCTGGAAGCCCATGGCGGCGCAGGTGCGCGCGCTCCAGTAGAACACGAACGGGCGGTGGCGCAGGATGGACCCGGGCACGGCATCGGGCGGGTTCATCGGCGTGGGCTGACTTCCTGCCGCCGGCGGAGATGTTGCGCCAAGACTCGGAAAGATTTGCGTTTTGGCGTGGTGGAGCCGAGGGGGGTCGAACCCCTGACCTCCTCATTGCGAACGAGGCGCTCTCCCAACTGAGCTACGGCCCCGCCAAAATGCCACCGCGTGCGGTGCTTGCGAGAGCCGGCATTTACGGCCCGGGGTCCGAGGAGTCAAGGATCAGCAGCGGAGCGCACGGTCGTTCCCGCGATCCCGTTTGCGTTGACGTCGACGCGCCAACGCGCTTATCAAGCGTCCTGCGGTCCGCCCATCCAGCGGTCGGGTCATTCGGGATCAATTCCAATGAATCCGTTTATCTGGCTCATCCATACCCTGATCTGGCTGTATATCTACGTGCTCATCGCGGCAGCGGTGATGTCGTGGCTGATCGCGTTCAACGTCGTCAACAGCTACAATTCCACCGTCCGCACCATCTGGGACTTTCTCTATCGCGTGACGGAGCCGGGACTGCGGCCGATCCGCGCCATCCTCCCCAATCTCGGCGGCATCGACATTTCGCCGGTGATTCTCATCATCGGGCTCATGTTCCTCGACCAACTCATCATCTGGCTCTACCTCTCGGCGTTCGGCTGAGTGAGCGCGCCCGGCCGCCCGTGGCGGATCGAGGCGGGCGGCCTCGTGCTGGTGGTGCGGTTGACCCCGCGCGGCGGCCGCGACGCCATCGACGGGATCGAGCAACTGTCGGACGGACGCAGCGTGCTGAAGGCGCGGGTGCGTGCGGCGGCGAGCGAAGGTGAGGCCAATGCGGCGCTCGTCAAGCTGATCGCGCGGGCGCTCGGCATCGCGCAGCGCGACGTCCATCTCGTCGCGGGCGCAACCGCGCGGTTAAAGCGCGTCCGGGTCGCCGGCGCCGGCGCGACGCTCGCCGCCGCGCTGGAGAAAATCTGCGCGGTCGGGTAAGGCGGTTGTTCCGCTCCTCCGGCGCCCGACGCGCCGAGCCGCATGCGGCTGACGAAGGCAACACGAGACGCGCCATGACCGCAAAGATCATCGACGGCAAAGCGATCGCGGCCGACTTGCGCGGCCGGGTGCGCGACGCGGTGCACCGCCTCGCGCGCGACCGCGGCATCACGCCGGGGCTCGCGGTCGTGCTCGTCGGCAACAATCCGGCGAGCGAGAGCTATGTCGGCAGCAAGATGAAGATGACCGCCGGCAGCGGCATGCGGTCGTTCGACCACCGGCTGGCCCTGACCACGGGCGAAGCCGAGCTCCTGGCGCTGATCGCGCGGCTCAATGCCGATCCCGCCGTCCACGGCATCCTGGTGCAGCTTCCCTTGCCGCCGCAGATCGACCCGCAGAAGGTCATCGCCGCGATCGATCCGGCCAAGGACGTCGATGGCTTTCACCCCGTAAACGCCGGCCGCCTGTGCGCCGGCCTGCCGGCGCTGGCGCCCTGCACGCCGATCGGCTGCGTCCTGCTCGCCAAGACCGTGCAGCCTTCGCTCGCCGGGCTCGAAGCGGTCGTGGTCGGCCGCTCCAACATCGTCGGCAAGCCGCTGGCCCAACTGCTGCTGGCGGAGAACGCGACGGTGACGCTCGCGCATTCGAAAACGCGGGATCTGCCGGCGGTCTGCCGCCGCGCCGACCTGCTGTTTGCCGCGGTGGGACGCCCCGAAATGGTGCGGCGCGATTGGGTCAAGCCCGGCGCCACCGTGATCGACGTCGGCATCAACCGGGTGACGGACGAAGCCGGGAAGTCGCGCATCGTCGGCGACGTGGCCTTCGCCGAAGTCTCCGCCGTCGCCGGCGCCATCACGCCGGTGCCGGGCGGCGTCGGGCCCATGACCATTGCCTGCCTGCTGGCCAATACGGTGCGGGCGGCGTGTGGGCTGGCGGGCGTTCCGGAGCCGGCGCTCAGCCAACGGCCTACTGCCGACAGGGAATAACCGACGACGGAATACGGGCCGCGCGCGCGGGACGGGCGACAGACTTGTTCGCCGTCTGTCCTCGACCGAAATCGCTTCACATCGAAGCGCGATTTCGCTCCAAGCATTTGCTTGGTCGCGTGCTCTCGGTGGTCAGCTGTTCCAGGCGAAGGCGATCTTGTCGAGGACGCGGCTGCCGAACCGTTCCGAGGAGCGGGCCACCGCCTTGCCGCCGAGCGTGCGGTAGAAGCCGACCGCCGGCTCATTGTCCGACAGCGCCCAGACCACCAGGCTTTGCAACCCGCTCTGCACCAGGTCGCGACGGACCGCGGAGAACAGCTTGCGGCCGAAGCCGAGCCCCTGGAATTCCGGTCGCAGATAAAGCTCGTAGACTTCGCCGTCGTAATACAAGCTGCGCGCACGATTGCGGCCATAATTGGCGTAGCCGGCGACGCAGTCGCCGAACGCGAGCACGGCGATTCGGCTGCCTTTGCGGATGGCGCTGTCCCACCATTGCGGGCCGCGCCGGTTGATCAGCTTGTCGAGCTCGGGTCCCGGAATGACGCCTTGATAGGCGCCCCTCCAGGCCTCGTCATGGGTCGCTGCAATCCCCGTTGCATCGGACGGCTTTGCGCGACGGACTTCGATAAGGGTCGTGCTCATGACGTGAATACAAGCAAGCACTCGCGCGCGCTTCAAGAGCTATGTTTAATGCTGGGTTAACGATGTCGGCGATTGATGTGGATTTGCCACACTGCGACGACGCGCAATCCTCGCAGCAGCACGAAAAATCCAGACATGTTCGAGGTGTAGCGAAATGTTGCAGCGGCGACACGCGCGCGGGGCAAAAACCGGCTTGGAGGCGTCCGGAGCAGGCCCGCAACGCTGGCGAGGCGCGTGCGCACCGCACCATGACGTCCGCCGCCGCGACGAATCAGTCAGGGTTCGAGACCGATGCGTGCCCGAACCGTCTCGATCGGTTCGCGCGTTGCAGCCCAGAAATCCCGGGACGGCCCGAACAAATCGACCTTCATCTGCTCGCCGCGCGCCCAGGCGTGCCAGAATTCCTGCGGATCGAGGGCGCCCGTAGCGGCGCCGGCGAGGTCGCTGAGCGCGATGCCCGGATGCCAGCTGAAGATCACCGGCAGGAGGTGGCCGGACATGGCCTCGCTGCGGTACATCGCCGCGGCATCGATGTGCATGACCGGTGCTTGGCCTCGCGAGGGAGCGACGGGTATCACATCAGGCGCGGCAACTCGCCCACTCGTATCCGTGGCGCAACGGCGCGAGGTCGAGACGCCGCCGCCCCGAGATCACACCCGCTCCGCCTCCTTGCGCCGCTCGTCCTTCTTGCGCTCGTTGGGATCGAGCAGCTTCTTGCGCAGCCTGATCGCCTTCGGCGTCACCTCGACCAGCTCGTCGTCGGTGATATAGGCGAGCGCCTTCTCCAGCGTCATCTGGATCGGCGGGATGAGCCGCACCGCCTCATCCTTGGAGTGCGTGCGAATATTGGTGAGCTTCTTGCCCTTGAGGACGTTGACTTCGAGGTCGTTGCCGCGGGTGTGCTCGCCGACGATCATCCCGCGATAGACCTTCCATCCCGGCTCGATCATCATCGGTCCGCGGTCCTCCAGGTTCCACAGCGCGTAGGCGACCGCCTCGCCCTGGTCGTTGGAGATCAGCACGCCGTTGCGACGCCCCACGATCTCGCCGCGATAGGGGCCGTAGGCGTGGAACAGTCGGTTCATCACCGCGGTGCCGCGGGTGTCGGTCAGGAGTTCTCCCTGGTAGCCGAGCAGGCCGCGCGTGGGCGCGTGAAAGACGAGCCGCACGCGGCCGCCGCCGGA
This sequence comes from uncultured Alphaproteobacteria bacterium, assembly GCA_963821505.1. Taxonomy (GTDB): domain Bacteria; phylum Pseudomonadota; class Alphaproteobacteria; order Rhizobiales; family Xanthobacteraceae; genus VAZQ01. Next base: position 136,477 of record CAWGEH010000016.1, on the reverse strand, counting down.
GGGCCGCATCTCGGTCAGCTCGGCTTTGCGCTCGGAGAGCTTCTGCACGACGATGCCGGCATGCTCCTCGTCGACGTCGATCACGACCTCTTCGATCGGCTCCAGCAGATCGCCATTGGCATCGCGCTCGAGCAGCACTTTCGGCCGCGACACCGAAAGCTCGAAGCCCTCGCGCCGCATGGTCTCGATCAGGATGCCGAGCTGCAATTCGCCGCGGCCGGCAACCTCCATGGAATCCTTCTCGGTCGATTCGCTGATCCTAAGCGCGACGTTGCCTTCGGCCTCGCGCAGCAGCCGTTCGCGGATGACCCGGCTCTGCACCTTGTCGCCCTCGGTGCCGGCGAGCGGGGAATCGTTGATGCGGAAGGTCATGGCGAGCGTCGGCGGATCGATCGGCTGCGCGGGCAACGGCTCCGTCACCTCCGGGGCGCAGATGGTGTGCGACACGATCGCCTCCGGCAGCCCGGCGATCGCGACGATGTCGCCGGCCGAGGCCTCCTCGACGCCGGTGCGGTCGAGGCCGCGGAAGGCGAGCACCTTGGTCAGGCGGCCCTCCTCGATCAACCGGCCGTTGCGGTCGAGCACCTTGACGCTCTGATTGGGCTTCACCGCGCCTGAGCTGATGCGCCCGGTGACGATGCGGCCGAGATAGGGATTGGCCTCGAGGATGGTGCCGAGCATCCGGAACGGCCCGTCCTCGATGGCCGGTTCCGCGACATGGCGGATCACCAAGTTGAACAGCGGCACCATGCCCGCATCCTTCGGCCCGTCGGGCGATGCCGCCATCCAGCCTTCCTTGGCCGAGCCGTAGAGAATCGGAAAATCGAGCTGCTCCTCGCTGGCGTCGAGCGCGGCGAATAGGTCGAACACCTCGTTCACGACCGTGGCGGGCCGCGCATCCGGGCGGTCGACCTTGTTGATGACGACGATCGGCTTGAGGCCGACCTTGAGCGCCTTCGACACCACGAACTTGGTCTGCGGCAGCGGGCCTTCGGCGGCGTCCACCAGCACCAGCGCGCCGTCCACCATATTGAGGATGCGCTCCACCTCGCCGCCGAAATCGGCATGGCCCGGGGTGTCGACGATGTTGATGCGGGTGTCGCGCCAGAGGATCGAGGTCACCTTGGCGAGAATGGTGATGCCGCGCTCGCGCTCGAGGTCGTTTGAATCCATCGCGCGCTCCGCCACCCGCTGGTTCTCGCGGAAGGCGCCCGACTGCTGCAGCAGGCGGTCGACCAGGGTGGTCTTGCCGTGGTCGACGTGGGCGATGATGGCGACATTGCGGAGTTTCATGGGTGCGTCAAAAACCAATTGCGGGCCGCAAGGGCCCGCTGTCGCCGGGAATATAGTCACGACGACGCAAGACGCAATGAGGCATCGCGCGGCGGTATTCTCGGCGGGAGGCGGGAATCGCCGGCGTCACCCCTTGCGTCCCGCCGCCGGGAAGGCGAGCATGGGGAAGGAGAGCTGGGAGGTCGCGTGCGCTGCTCGATCCCAATCAAGAATAAGCGCCGGATCCTGTGCGTGTTCCCGCACTACACGCCCGCGTTCGGCACCTTCAACCATGCCTACCGCTTGATGAAGGGCGTGCGCGCGTTCATGCCGCCGCAGGGCCTGCTCCTGATCGCCGCCTACATGCCGCAGGAGTGGCCGGTCCGCTTCATCGACGAGAACATCCGCGCCGCGACCGCCGCCGAATTCGAGTGGGCCGACGCCGTGGTGATCAGCGGCATGCACGTCCAGGCCCCGCAGATTCACCATATCGCCGAGCGCGCGCATGCCGCCGGCAAGGTGGTGCTCCTGGGTGGACCGTCGCCGTCCGCCTCGCCCGAAATGTATCCCGACATCGACTATCTCCACATCGGCGAGATCGGGGACGCCACCGACCGGCTGATCGCGCGCCTCGACGAGAGCGTGGCGCGCCCGGCCGAGCAGACGCGCTTCGAAACCAAGGAACGGCTGCCGCTGCAGGATTTTCCGATTCCGGCCTACCACCTCGTCCCGCTCAAGAACTATCTGATGCTGACCCTGCAGTTCTCGAGCGGTTGTCCCTATGTCTGCGAGTTCTGCGACATCCCCAATCTCTACGGCCGGCAGCCGCGGCTCAAGACGCCCGCTCAGATCACCGCCGAGCTCGATGCCATGCGCCGGCAGAAGGGGCATCCGCCGGTGGTCTATTTCGTCGACGACAATTTCATCGGCAACCGCAAGGCCGCCAAGGAGATGCTGCCCCACCTGCTGGCCTGGCAGAAGCAGCACGGCTATCCCCTGAACTTCGCCTGTGAGGCGACGCTGAACGTCGCCAAGCAGCCGGAAATTCTGGCGCTCATGCGGGAGACGTCGTTCATCGGCATCTTCGTCGGCATCGAGACGCCGGAGGCCGATGCGCTCAAGGCGATGCGCAAGAACCAGAACGTCGCCGTGCCGATGATGGCGTCGATCAAGACGCTCAACGACTATGGACTGGAGGTCACCTCCGGCATCATCCTCGGGCTCGATACCGATTCCGACGACACCGAGGCGCGGCTGAAGGACTTCATCGAGGTCTCGCAAATCCCGATGCTCACGATCAACCTGCTGCAGGCGTTGCCGAAGACGCCGTTGTGGGACCGCCTCAAGCTCGCCGGACGGCTGGTGGACGATCCGACGCTGGAAAGCAACGTGCGCTTCCTGCGGCCCTATGATGAGGTGGTGTCGACGTGGCGGCGCTGCATCGCCTATGCCAACGATCCGGAGCGGCTGTTCGCGCGCTTCCGGCACCAGGTCGACTCCACCTATGTCAACCGGATGGTCCTGCCCGCGCGCGGCAAGCTCACCTTCGGAAACCTGTCGGGCGCATTGGTGCTGGCCTTCCGGCTGCTGCTGCACATCGGCATCCTGTCGGATTACCGCAAGCCGTTCTGGCGCGCCGCGCGCCACGCGCTGCGCCGCGGCCAGATCGACGCCGTCCTCGGCATGGGGTTCATCGCCCACCATCTCATCCAGTTCACGCGCGAGGCGCTGCGCGGCGAGCAGAACGCGTCGTATTATTCGACCAAGATGCGCAAGAACGAGCCCGCGCGTGCGCCGGAATTGGCGGCGCTGCGCAAGTCGGCGTAACCCCAAATCCCTTCGCTCGCTCCGGCCTCATCCTGAGGAGGCTGCGAAGCAGCCGTCTCGAAGGATGGGGCGGGCCACATGCTTCGAGACGCCGCACGCCGCATCCAAGCTTGCTCGGGCTACATGAAAAATTGCCAACGGCGCGCGGCTCCTCAGCTGAGCCAATAGGGCGCCGCGTGTAGAGGAGAGCCTCACTCCGGCTTCGGCTCGAGCGTGGTCGACCACAGCGCCCGGTCGTCGACGTCCTTGAGCGTCACCGTCATGACCTCGGTGGCGCCGTCGATCGCGACATGGCCGAAGAACTGCAAGCCCTCGCTCGGCGGCCGGTTCGCAGTGGTCGGCGCGTTCACGTAGACGAGCTGCGGCCCGAAAGTATTGTCGAGCGCGTTCTGCGGGAAGCTGCCGGCATGGAGCGGGCCCGACACGAATTCCCAGAACGGATCGAAATCCTGGAACACCGCCTTGTCCGGATCGTAATAGTGTGCCGCGGTGTAGTGCACGTCGGCGGTGAGCCATAGCGTGTTACGAATGCCGGCGTGCTTGATGAAGGAGATGAGGTCGGCGATTTCGAGCTCGCGGCCGCGCGCCGGTCCATCGCCCTGGGCCACCGCCTCGACGCCCCATTTGCGATCCGTGTCGTAGACCACGACCAGGCCGATCGGCATGTCGGCGGCGATCACCTTCCAGGTCGCCCGCGAGTTCATGAGCTCGCGCTTGAGCCAGGCGACCTGCGCGGGGCCGAGAAAGTAGCTCTCCGGCCGGTAGGTTTCTTGCCGCCCTTCGCCGTTGGGTCCGCGATAGCTGCGCATGTCGAGCATGAACACGTCGAGCAGCGGCCCATAGGAAATCCTGCGATAGACGCGTCCGGCCTCGGCCTGGGTGAAACGCAGCGGCATATATTCGTGGAACGCCCGGCTCGCGCGCGCGGCCAGCAGCATGGCATTGCGCTCGACGTATTTCTTGCGCGCGTGCTCGGCGCGGGTCAGCGGCTCGCCCGGCCACCAATTGTTGGTCACTTCGTGATCGTCCCACTGCGCGAAGATCGGCACCTCGGCATTGAACGCGAGCACGTTCTTGTCGGTGAGATTGTATTTGTAGTTGCCGCGAAACTCGGCGAGCGTTTCCGCCGGCTTGGCTTTGTCTTCGCTCACCAGGTTTTTCCAGATCTGGTCATTCGGCATCTTCTGCTCGGCCATGATGGGACCGTCGGCGTAGATGGTATCGCCGCTGTGGATGAAGAAATCCGGGCGGTTGCGCAGCATGGTGGCATAGGTGCGCATGCCGCCGCGGCTCTCGTCGATGCCCCAGCCCTGGCCGGCGGTATCGCCCGACCACACGAACGAGATCGAGCGCCGGTCGCTGGGCGCGGTGCGGAAGCGGCCGATGGCCGGTTCGCCGACGATGGTCGGCGAAGCCAGGTCCTGGAAGCGGATGCGGTAGAAAACGTCCTGACCGGCAGGCAGGCCGTCGACGAGCGCGTTGGCGATGAAATCGGTTTCCGGCAGCGCATCGACAAAGACCGCCCGATGAATGCTCTTGAAGCTGTCGGTGGTCGCGATCTCGGCCAGCATGCGCGCCGGACGGTCGGCGCGCGCCCAGATCACCGCGGAATCGAGCGAGACGTCGCCGGACTGGGTGCCGTGGGTGATGAGCGGGCGATCGGCGGCGCGGCTGAGATAGGGTCTGGCGACACCGCCGGCGGCGGAGATCGCAGTCGAAGCTGTCGCCGTCGCCAGAAACCGCCGACGCGACACCGGGATGTGCACGGTCATGGAAAGCCTCCAATCGGGAAGGCGGCGACCATGGCGGCGAATTCTCACAGCATGCGGACGGTCGTGCGACAAGTTCGTGACAGTGGATAAATGGGGTCAGGCGCCGGTCGGGCGCGTCCATGGCCCGAGCCGTACGCCCGCCGGCAATGCTTCATGCAGCATCAGCATCTCGCCGATCGTCTCGGGGGTGACGAGACCGACGAGGCGCCCGGCGCCATCGACCACGGCGACCGCCGGCGCCGATTTTTCCTGCAGCATGCGAAACGCCTCGTCGAGGCAGCGGCGCTGACCGATGGTCGGCACCGTCGTCGTCATCGCGTCGGCGACCCGGGCGTCGGGGCCGAGCTGCTTGAGCGAGCGAATGAGATCGTTGCGGCCGAGGAGACCGACCGGCTTGCCCGCCGCGTCGACCACGGGGAACTCGGTCTGGCTGGTGCGCAGCAGCGTCTGCACCGCCTCTTCCACATGGGCCTCGGGCGTGAGAGTGGCGAATTGCGTCATCATCGCCGCGCTGACGGGCACGCCGCGCGACATCGCGCGGATGGCGACCAGATGCGCTTCCGAGGAGGCCGCGAGGTAGACGAAGATCGCGATGAAGATCAGCATCGGATTGGAGAACAGCCCGATGAAGCCGAGCGCGAAGGCGACGCCCTGGCCGACGAACGCGGCGACCTCGGTCGCGCGCACGTAGCCCATGCGCGCGGCGAGGAGCGCGCGCAACACCCGTCCGCCGTCCATGGGAAAGGCCGGGATCATGTTGAACACGGCGAGGAACAGGTTCACCGCCGCGAGCCGATCGATCATCGAAGCGTACGGACTTTCGACCGCGTAGAGCGCGGCCATGTTCACGCGGGCGCCGGCGATCAGGATCAGGGCGCCGGCGATCGCGACATTGACCAGCGGGCCGGCGATGGCAACCAGGAATTCCTCCCACGGCTCCTCCGGGATGCGCTCGAGGCGGGCGACGCCGCCGATCGGCAGCAGCACCACGTCCGGCGTCGAGACGCCGAACGCGCGCGCCGTGAAGATGTGGCCGAACTCGTGCGCGACCACGCAGGCGAACAGCAGCACCAGGAAGGCGAGCGCCTGCCAGGCGGTCTCCGGTCCGCCCGTCACCCAGCTCGCTACGAAAATCCAGCCCAGGAACAGCAGGAACGTGATGTGGACGCGGATCGCCGTGCCAGCGATCCTGCCGATATTGAGCGACCACGACATGAGGGCCTCCGGGCGAACGATACCGCCTGTTACTCAGGCTTAAGTAGGCGCTCGGAACCGGTTTGCGAGTGGCCGCGGGGCTGCGGCCATGGCAGAATTCGCCCGATCACGAGGTGCCGACCATGGCTGACAAATTGATCGGCGGCGCGCGCAAGAGCGCGCTCGCCAAGCTCGACGGCTGGAGCGAGGTGAAGGGCCGTGACGCCATCACCAGGACATTCACCTTCAAGGACTTCAACGAGGCCTTCGGCTTCATGACCCGCGCCGCGCTGATTGCGGAGAAGCTCGACCATCATCCGGAATGGTTCAACGTCTACGACAAGGTCGAGGTCACGCTCGCCACCCACGACGCCGGCGGCGTGACCGAGCGCGACGTCGAGCTGGCCGAGGCCATGGATCGGCTGGCCGAGGCGTCGCATTGAGGCGTCGCACTGGGGCGTCTTGCAGCGCGCCGGCGCGGGCGCCATCTACGTGATCGCGCAGCCCGCACAAGGCGCAAGCCGATGCGGGATCCGAGGCCGGATTTCGCATCGTCCGCGTCAGGGGCATAAATGCCCTCGAGGCTCGATCGATCCGGGCTAAAGCGTATCGATGACTGGAGCACAAGATGCCGTTGGAGCACGCCGCGCATTGGGGGCAGGGCGGCTTTGATGAACGCGAGGCGCGCGACGAGGAGCGCGTGCGCCGCGACTTCTGGCGCAAGGCGTCGCGCGTGGCGGCGGGCCTGCCGTTCGCGGAGGACCTGCTGGCGGCCTATTACTGCGCCTTCGACCACACGACGCCCTTGCAGGTGAAGGCCGCGCTCGTCGGCGCGCTCGCCTACTTCGTGTTGCCGTTCGACCTCATGCCGGATGTCCTGCCGCTCGTCGGCTTCACCGACGATGCCGCCGTGCTGCTCACGGCATTGCGCATGGTCGCTGGACACATGCGCCCCGAGCACCGCGACGCTGCGCGCGCCGCGCTCGCACGGATCAAGGCGGGGAAGAACGTGGCGTGAGCTGAGGCCTGCACCGGCCAAGAGATACCCGCGCCGGATTGCCTCACATCCGCACCACCAGCTTGCCCATGACCTGGCGATCGGCGAGGGCCTTGAGCGCGCGTGGGGTCTCGGCGAGGGGATAAACCTCCTGAACGTGGCACGACAGCTTGCCCTCGGCGCACCAATGCGCGAGCTCACCGATGGCGGCCTTGTACTCGCTCTTGGCGCGCCGAACCCACTGCCCCCAGAACACGCCGAGCACGGCGCAACCCTTGAGCAGCACGAGGTTGAGCGGCAGTTTTGGAATCTCGCCGGCGGCAAAACCGACCACGAGATGGCGGCCCTCCCAGGCCAGCGAGCGCAGCGCGGGCTCGCTGTAGGGGCCTCCCACCGGATCGAACACGACATCGATGCCATGCTCGCCGCCCAGCCGCTTGAGCGCTTCGCGCAAGTCCTCGCGGTCGTAATTCACCCCTTCATGCGCGCCATGGGCGCGGGCGAAGGCGACCTTGTCGTCGGTGGAGGCGCAGGCGATCACCCGCGCGCCCATGGCGCGGCCCAGTTCGACCGCCGCGAGCCCGACCCCGCCCGAGGCGCCGAGCACGGCCAGGATCTCCCGCGGTCGCATCAGGGCGCGGTGCTTGAGCGCATGATAGGCGGTGCCGTAGGTGATGGTGAGCGCGGCGGCGCGCTCGAAATCGAGATCGACGGAAAGCTTGACGATCTGGTCCGCCGCGACCGCCGTGCGCTCGCGCGCGGCGTTGAAATTGGTGTAGCCCATGACGCGGTCGCCGGGCGCGAACGCCGTGACCCCGGGACCCACGCTTTCGACCACGCCCGCGAACTCGCCGCCGGGCGAGAACGGAAACGGCGGCTTGGTTTGGTACTTGCCGGCGATGATCAGCGTGTCGAAGAAATTGAGCCCTACCGCCGCGACCTGGGCGACGACCTCGCCGGGGCCCGCGACCGGGTCGGGGATGTCCGCGAGCACGAGATCGTCGGGCGGGCCGAAGTGGTGGCAGAGAATGGCTTTCACGGGCGCACTGCTCGCATGATGGCGGTGGGCTGCTATACCACGGCCGCCGAAGCCGGCGGCCGAGTCGATATTACATGCTTGGCATGTGTATTGTGGGAAGCATCCCGCCCCATGGGCCCAATCGCCTTCACATTGCCGAATTCCCCACGCAGTCCATGCTGTTCAGGGGCCTCGTTGTTTCAGCTTGCTGCAGGCGTCACGGAGGTGGGCCGATGACCGGGATTCGATTTGCCGCGACAGCATTCATCCTTGCCACGCTGACGCCGGTTGCCTTCGCGCAGCAGCCGCCGAAACCCGCCCCGCAGCCGGCCAAGCCCGCCGCTGCGCAGCCTGCGAAACCCGCGGCGACTGCCGCGGCGCGCGCGGGCGACGCCCAGCCCACCCTGCTCGGCCAATACGGCGACTGGGGCGCCTATACCGCCTCGCCCAGCGGCAACAAGGTGTGCTTCGCGCTCGCCAAGCCGAAGACGACCAAGACCGAGCCGGCCGGCCGCAAACGCGATCCATCCTATGTCTTCGTCTCCACCCGCCCTGCCGAGAACGTGAAGAACGAGGTGTCGGTCATCATCGGCTATCCGTTCAAGACCAGCTCCGACGCCACTGCCGAGGTCGGCAGCGCCAAGTTCGCGATGTACACGCAGAACGACGGCGCCTGGATCAAGAACGTCGCCGATGAGGCGCGCATGGTCGACGCCATGCGCAAGGGCGCCGACCTGACGGTGAAGGGCACCTCGGGCCGCGGCACGACATCGACCGACCAGTATTCGCTCAAGGGGCTCGCCCAGGCGCTCGACAAGATCGAGCAGGAGTGCAAGTAGCGCGGGCCCGGGCGGGTTGTTCGCTCCGAGCCTGCCGCTCAACTCTCGGCGTCGTGCTTCGGCACGGGGTGATTGCGTTCTTTGGGTTGCGTCGGACTGGAGATTGAACTCCAGCAGATACCCGCAAAAAGGGCCGGCCATCGTTCGGAGGGGGAATGCGGCTCCATTCAATTCGCGGCGGCCGCGGCTGCTTGCTCGCGGCGTTGCTGATATCGCCCTTTCAAGGATTTGCGGCCGAGCCCGTCGCCGCGCGCCCGGCGGCCGCGGTGACCGTCGCCCAAGTGACCGCGCAAGCGACGTTTGGCGACCTGCTCGAATACCGGCGCAAATTGCAGGAGTACATCGCCGCGCGTCAACAATACGACGCCGCCGCCGAGGCCTACTGGAGTGCGATCGCGGAGAAGCGGCGGACGCGACATGCCAAGCGGCGCAACAACCAGGACATCGTGATCCAGGATTACGTGCTGACCCAGCCGCCGGTCTATTCGGGGCCGCCGCTGCCGATCGATCCCTCGGCGCCGGCCGAGGAGCCGCCGGCTCGGAAATACGTTCCGGTGGTGGCCGACTTCCTGCAGGCGGCGGCGCGGGAATTCAGGTTCGTTCCCCGGCAGCCGCAGAGCGAGATCGAATACAAACGCGCCTACGCCAGGGTCGCATGGTCCGTCGGGCTCACCCGTGACCAGGCCGTGCGAATCTACGCCTTCGAGTCCAGCGGGAACGGCAAATACGACGTGCAGGCGGGGCTGGAATACCCGACGCCGGGGGCGCGGGCCATTTCCAGCGCGCTCGGCTACAACCAGCTGCTGGCGACCAACAGCGTCGAGCTGCTGGCGGAGAAGGGCCACCAGTTCATCAACGTCCTGCAGGCCAAGGCTGCGGCATCGACCGGCGAGGCGCGGGATGCATCGACGCGAAAGCTCGCGGTGCTCAAGGCCATGGTCGCCTTCAGCCGCAGCGTGCCGGATAGCTGGGGCGCGCATGACCGGTTGGCCAACACGCAAAAAGGCCTTGGCATCCACGCGGTGAATCTCGATCTCGATCTCGGCCCGCTGCTGCAAACCCAGAAGCTTCTCGATTCGATCCTGTTCGCGCGCAAGCGGGGCTACGACGCGACATTGAGTGCGGCCGAGTTGGAGATGATGAACCTGACCGGCGATGGCAACGGCCTCGACATGGTCGCGATGCCCGCGGCATGGCGCGAGCGTGTCCCCACCTCGAATTTTTTCCAGCCGGGAGGCTACGCGCGCAATCCGGTCGTCATTCGCAACAACGTCGTTTCCAAGCTGTTGGCTGCGACCAACGCAAAAATGGACGAGGAGGTCAAATTGCAGGGCGCCAGGGATCTGGCGGCGGCATTTCCCAAATAGGTTGCCCGGCGAGGCATTGTCCAACCGCTCACGCGAGAGGGCGGTCGCACAATGGCTCCTCAGATGGCGGCGACCGAGATTCTCATCCCGCCAGGGCGGATGGCGCGAATGCCCGTGTCTCTCCGCGCGATGGCACCCGCGATGGAGCCCGTGCGCGCATTTTCTTTCGGTTCGATCGCCTGAAGTCCGCCGCCGCGATCCATGCATCGGCCTTGGACCACGGATGGCCGATGGCGCATAACGCACAATAGATCGTCGCGACGAAGTCGGGAGTTCGATCAAAGCTGACCGAATCGATTTCGACCCCAAGCGGAATTGTGCTGCCCGTTACCGGGCAGCACATCATCAGGGCACCCATTTGGCGTTTCCCTTCAAATCAAACGGTCAGAAGTCCATGCCGCCCATGCCGCCCATGCCACCCATGCCGCCGCCGCCCGGCATCGCCGGGCCCTGCTTCTTCGGCACCTCGGCGACCATCGCCTCGGTGGTGATGAGCAGGCCGGCGACCGATGCCGCGCCCTGCAGTGCCGCGCGCACCACCTTGGTCGGATCGATGATGCCCTTGGAGATGAGATTGCCGTACTCGCCCGCCTGGGCGTCGTAGCCGTAGGAGTAGGCGTCCTTCTCAAGGATCTTGCCGACCACGATCGAGCCGTCCTCGCCGGCATTGATGGCGATCTGGCGTGCCGGCCAGGAGATCGCCTTGCGCACGATCTCGACGCCGGTCTTCTGGTCGTCGTTGTGGGTGCGGACCTTTCTGAGCGCCTCGCCTGCGCGCAACAGCGCAACGCCGCCGCCCGGCAGGATGCCTTCCTCGACCGCGGCGCGGGTCGCGTGCATGGCGTCATCCACGCGGTCCTTGCGCTCCTTCACCTCGATCTCGGTCGCGCCGCCCACGCGCAGCACGGCCACTCCGCCCGCGAGCTTGGCAAGCCGCTCCTGCAGCTTCTCGCGATCGTAGTCCGAAGTGGTCTCCTCGATCTGCGCCTTGATCTGGGCGATACGCGCCTGGATGTCGGCCTTCTTGCCGGCGCCGCCGACGATCGTGGTGTTCTCCTTGTCGATCATCACCTTCTTGGCGCGGCCGAGCATGTTGATCGTCACGTTCTCGAGCTTGATGCCGAGGTCGGCCGAGACCAGGGTGCCGCCGGTGAGGACGGCGATGTCCTCGAGCATCGCCTTGCGGCGATCGCCGAAGCCGGGAGCCTTGACCGCCGCGACCTTGAGGCCGCCGCGCAGCTTGTTGACCACCAGCGTCGCGAGCGCCTCGCCCTCGATGTCCTCGGCAATGATGACCAGCGGCTTGCTCGTCTGCACCACCGCTTCCAGCAGCGGCAGCATCTCCTGCAGTCCGGAGAGCTTCTTTTCGTAAATCAGGAGGTAAGGGTCCTCCATCTCGACCCGCATCTTGTCGGCGTTGGTGATGAAGTAGGGCGAGACGTAGCCGCGGTCGAACTGCATGCCCTCGACCACTTCGAGCTCGGTCTCGAGCGACTTTGCTTCCTCGACCGTGATCACGCCCTCGTTGCCGACCCTCTTCATCGCATCGGCGATGAAACGGCCGATCTCCGCATCGCCGTTGGCCGAGATCGTGCCGACCTGGGCGATCTCCTCGTTCGAGGTGACATTCTTGGAGTTCTTCTGGAGGTCCGCGACAATGGCCTCGACCGCGAGGTCGACGCCGCGTTTGAGGTCCATCGGGTTCATTCCGGCGGCAACAGCCTTGGCCCCTTCCCTGACGATCGCGTGCGCGAGCACGGTCGCGGTGGTGGTGCCGTCGCCGGCCTGGTCGGAGGTCTTCGAGGCGACCTCGCGCACCATCTGCGCGCCCATGTTCTCGAACTTGTCCTCGAGCTCGATCTCCTTGGCGACGGTCACCCCGTCCTTGGTGATGCGGGGAGCGCCGAACGACTTGTCGAGCACGACGTTGCGTCCTTTGGGACCGAGCGTCACGCGCACCGCGTGGGCGAGAGTATCGATGCCGCGCAGCATGCTGTCGCGAGCGTCGACCGAGAATTTGACTTCCTTGGCAGTCATTTCCGTTCACTCCGTTTGTGACCCTGACCCGGAGGAGCGGGCAAGCCCGCGTCTCGAAGGATGAGGCCGATGAATTTCAGGGCCTCGTCCTTCGAGATGCCGCGCACGCAAGTCCGGTTTATCCGACTTGCGCCTCTTGAAGCGGCCGATCTCGGGTAAACCCGAGATCGGGTGCGCGGCTTCTCAGGACGAGGATGTTCGCCAGTTAGGCGGCCTTCTTCTTGGCCATGGGCTGATCAAGAACGCCCATGATGTCGCTCTCCTTCATGATCAGGAGTTCGACGTCGTCGATCTTGACCTCGGTGCCCGACCATTTGCCGAACAGCACGCGGTCGCCGACCTCGAGGTCGATGGGGATGAGCTTGCCCGCCTCGTCGCGGCCGCCCGGGCCTACTGCGGTGACCTCGCCCTGCGACGGCTTTTCCTGGGCGGTATCGGGGATGATGATGCCGCCCGCCGACTTCGCCTCGGCATCGATACGCTTGACGACAACACGATCGTGCAATGGACGGAATTTCATTGTTATCTCCTTGAGCTCTGTCGAATCATTTGACTTTATCTCGTGCGCGTACTGGTCGTGGCGCGTCGCGCCAGCGGATATTCCCTGCTTTCGTACAATCGGCGAATTCCTTCGCGGTCGAATGTCTCCTCATCGACTTCCAGACGGGCGTCCCGAAGAAGTTCGGGTGGAAGTTCTTCGATCGCGAAACGGATGGCATCCGCGGCGCGGGCAAATCGTCCGTACCCAACGGGCTCTCGCCTGAACTTTCGGCGTCGGGCCGGAAACGGCTCCGCCGTGCTCCTGGTGGGAGTTAGTGCAGCCGCGGTGCGGTAATCGAACGCAGCCATTGAGGTCTCTGTCACGGCAGTATCGAGCTTGCGTTACGAGGTGAAGGCCGAGACCGCCGCCGAGGGCGATCTCGGGTTTCAGGATTAGGACCCGCGTCAGATCTGGCGACCCCGCAACAGGGCATCGACGTCGCGCTGAGCCTGACCCTTCTCGAGGCTGTATTTGGCCACGACCTGGGTCACGAGATCGTCCTTGCCCTTGAGCGCGGACAGATCCTGTTCGGAGAACTTGCTCCACTTCGCCCCGACTTCCTTGAGAACGATCCGCCTGGTTTCGGCAGCGGTCTCGGGTTTCGCAGCGGATGGGTTCGAAGCCATATTGGTCATGTAAGTACCTCTAAAATAGAGACAAAAAATCCTTTGAATGGTCATCATTCAAGAGACAAAGATGATATAATACTTATGCGCACTAAAACTACTGCGCACCCCACAAATATTTCGGGTGGCACAGCGAATTCTATCGCTTTTCTTTGGAGACGGGGGCGGTTGCGAAGTATTGTGCGGACGGCGCGGCCACGCCCCGTCCGTTCATCCCTTTACGATATGCGGACCGTGATGTGACGAGCGGGTAAGGGTCGCGGCGCCTTCGAACGGGAGCGAAAAGCTGCCGCCGCCACATCCCTGTCAGCGCCTCGGCGCGATCGGAGGGACGATGCCGGTTCTGCGAACCGCAGCAGCGAATGCCGTCTGACTGACAGCAAGACCATTTGTGTGCCCAGGCGCCCGAAGGATGCGCGCTGAACGTCTCTGGCTATGCAAGATCTGGCTATGCAAGATCTGGGAGCTCGGATGTTTCGACGAACTCGCCATCAAAGCCGAGAGAGGAAGTTTACCCGTGCGAGCCCTGCAGCAGCTTTCGAGCATGAGCTTGCGCCCAGCGCCTTGATGCTCGCCCGCCAGACGAACGGCGAACAGCGTGCGTCTCACGGCGATGCGGCAAGACGTGAACCGGCACCGCCTGCGCGTCAATCTTTTGGCAGTTCGAGGATTTTGTTCTCCCCTCCTCTAGCGTCATACACCGCCACCTGAACGATTGGGTGTTCCCGCTTGATCGCCAACCCGGCCGCTTCGGCGGCATCATAGGTCGCGTATGACGATTTTGTCTGCCTGTCGACTTGCAGCCGGAATTGGCCGCTTTCCGGCCGCTTTCCCTGCCCAGCGGGATTCTGTCGCGGAGGCTCTTCCATTTCCATCGTCTTGGTTATGGTCTTCGTGCCTTGTCGTGCCGCCATGCATCGTTCTCCTCGAGGGTTGCAATTTGGAATTAAGATGTTTGCCGATGGTCTGATTCAGCTTTCCTTGCGGCACGCCCGGCCGTGACGGTGAGATGCTGACTCAAGGCAGATGAAACAGTGTCCTTCGGGTGCGGGATTTGTGAGGTCGACCGACGCAAACGCTCGCGCCGACACAAGACTAAGGTCAGCGCCGCTTCGAGGCCGTCCTTTATCGATCACCCGTTCACGCTGCTCTTGCTTGCTGCATCATGAACGCTGCCACGCTCAGGCACATGGCGCCTGCGATGGCGATTGCGAAAATCGATATCCAAACCATGGTACGAAGTCCTATGGCCGAACACGGCCGCACGCCCCTCGATCCCGCAGAGCGCGACGAACGCAATCATCGACGGCAGCGCGATCATCAAGGAAGAATTAAGGTGGCTTAGCGGTCGGCCTCGATACTTCGGAGCGGATTTGAGGCCACTCCTGCGCAGAGGATCATAGGCCAAGCACATTTGGGTCGTAACAACCGGCTGTCGACCTCTGGAACAGTCAAAACGAAATATAGTACCAAAACAGAAAGAAAACCAGCGCTGGCAAAAATATTTCTGACGGTTATTTAGCCTTTATCTGTCGACCCGACGGGCGTAGAATTTATTATTATTATGTCGATTTGCAAAAGCCCGGGCATCGACCGCGGAGAACGGCGCGCGTTCTCCCGCTGACCCGCCGAAGCGCGCACCGGCGTGCTGCCGTCGCGAGTGTGACGCCGTTCTCCGGTGGCAGCGTACGTCTTTGACGAAGTCCGCGATTGCTCCACTTGCGATTGCTCCACTCACGACACGACGAAAGGCATCTTCACATGCAGATCTACATGTTCACGTCGGAAGCGAGCCCCAACTTGCACGCATTCGCCGGTGATCCGTCGGGAAGCAAGCTACCCGAGGGCCATGGTCCCTGGAGTGCAGCAGGCTCGCTCAGGTCTGATCAACATCCGCCATATCGGTTCTCCAGGGCGAAGATCGAGGAGGCTATCAAACTGATTGGTTTTCAGCTCTGGCGCATGAAGGCTGCCAATACGCAGTAAAAAAGCGCCGCTCCGTCGCGTGCGTGACCGATTGAAACCGCCGGGAGCGATCTCTGCGCCGGTGGTTGCGTGCCTGCGAATGGGTTTGATCGCACGTGACGAGAAGCATCCAAAATTCCACTGAGGAAAATCTCATGCATCGATTTCGAGTGGGACAATCCGTCGCTCTCATTCCGAGGGTCGTTCGTCAGGCGGCTACAGGCAGCTACGAGATCATTCGTCTCATGCCTGACGACGAGAATGATCCTCGCTACTGCATCAAGAGCGCCGCCGAGCGGCACGAACGGGTCGTTCCTGAAAGCGAGCTGGAGGCGTCGGCAAGTTCCAAGTCGGTACCATGAACCATCGCCTGACGATCGCCTGACGATCACCTGATGATGAAGGCTCATGCGCCATGATTCGTGTCGGCATCGGCGGCTGGGTGTTCAAGCCGTGGCGCGGCGAGTTCTATCCCAAGGAACTGTCGCAGGCCCGCGAGCTCGAATATGCCAGCCGCAAGCTGACCACGATCGAGATCAACGGCACCTTCTACAGCACGCAGAAGCCGGAAAGCTTTCGCAAATGGGCGGCCGAGACGCCGGATGATTTCGTGTTCTCGCTCAAGGCGCCGCGCTATGCCACTCATCGCCGCGTGCTCGCGGAGGCCGGCGAATCGATCGAGCGGTTCTTCGCCAGCGGCGTGCTGGAATTGAAGGCCAAGCTCGGACCGGTCCTCTGGCAGTTCCATCCGGGGAAGAAATTCGAGCCGGACGATTTCGCGGCCTTTCTGGCGCTGCTGCCGCCGCAGGTCGAGGGCCGCGCCATCCGCCATGTGGTCGAGGTGCGGCACGAGAGCTTTCCGGTCCCGGAATTCATTGCGCTGCTGCGCAAGTTTTCGGTGGCCGCCGTGCTCGCCGATTCCGACAAGCACCCGATGATCGCCGATGTCACCGGCGATTTCGTCTATGCCCGGCTGCAGCGCACCTCGGAGGCGGAGGCGACCGGCTATCCCGCCCGCGCGCTCGACGGCTGGGCCAGCCGCGCGCAGACTTGGGCCGCCGGCGGCGCGCCGGACGATCTTGCGACCATCGCGGGGGCGCCGCCGACGCCGGCCAAGCGCGATGTCTTCATCTACATGATCTCGGGCGCCAAGGTGCGCGCGCCGGCCGCCGCGATGGCGCTGATCGACCGGCTCAAGTGAGGATGGCGGCCAAGCGCGTCGCCTACCGCGGCCGGCTCCGGCACCCCATCTATGCTAAAACTCGCCGAGCGTGACACTTTCGATCCGATGACAGACCCGTTCCAAATCACCGCGCCCTCTTCGACCCCGCAGGCGGCGAGCCCCGGCGCGCTCGAAAAGACGCCGCTCGAGCGCTACGTGCCGCCGGCCAAGCCCTCGCTCGTGGGCCTGTCGCGCGGTGAGCTGGCGGAGGCGCTGGGCCGCATCGGCGTGCCCGCAGCGCAGCGCAAGATGCGCGCGCAGCAGATCTGGCACTGGCTCTACGTGCGCGGCGCGGCGCGGTTCGATGCGATGACCAGCGTGTCGAAGGAGCTGCGTGCGACGCTCGATGCGCATTTCACCCTCGCGCGTCCCGAGGTCGTGGCAGAGCAGACCTCGGTCGACGGCACCCGCAAATGGCTGCTCCGGCTCCCGGGCGAGCATGCGGGCGAGCGGCCGCACGAGGTCGAATGCGTCTACATTCCCGAGGCCGACCGCGGCACGCTTTGCGTTTCCAGTCAGGTCGGCTGCACGCTCACCTGTTCGTTCTGCCACACCGGCACCCAGCGGCTGGTGCGCAACCTCACGGCGGGCGAGATCGTCGGCCAGGTCATGGTCGCGCGCGACCGCCTCGGCGATTGGCAACGCAAGTCGGGCTTGCCCGACTTGCGCACCTCAGAAGATTCGAAGTCGGGCTTGCCCGACTTGCGTACCTCAGAAGATTCGAAGTCTGGCTTGCCCGACTTGCGTACCTCAGAAGATTTCGAAGCCGGGCTTGCCCGACTTGCGCACCTCAGAAGATTCGAAGCCGGGCCTGCCCGACTTGCGCACCTCAGAAGATTCGAAGCCGGGCACGCCGGGCTTGCGCACCGGCGATCGGGACCCGGGCGCGCCCGAGTTCACGGGCCCGCGCCCGCAAGGCGGAGGCGGCGAGCGCCTGGTCTCCAATATCGTGATGATGGGCATGGGAGAGCCGCTCTACAATTTCGAGGCGGTGCGCGACGCGCTCCTCGTCGTGGCCGACGGGGAAGGGATCGCCATCTCCAAGCGCCGCATCACGCTCTCGACCTCCGGGGTCGTGCCGAATATTTCGCGCGCCGGGGCCGAGATCGGCTGCATGCTCGCGGTGTCGCTGCACGCCGTGCGCGACGAATTGCGCAACGAGCTCGTTCCGCTCAACCGCAAATATCCGATCGCGGCCCTGCTCGAGGCCTGCCGAAACTATCCCGGCCTCTCCAATGCCCGCCGCATCACCTTCGAATACGTGATGCTCAAAGGCGTCAACGATTCGCTCGCCGACGCCAAGGCGCTGGTCCGGCTGCTCAAGGGCATCCCGGCGAAGATCAACCTCATTCCGTTCAACCCGTGGCCCGGCACCCGCTACGAGTGCTCGGACTGGGAGAGAATCGAGAAATTCTCCGAGATCGTCTTCAACGCCGGCTACGCCTCGCCGGTGCGCACGCCGCGCGGCCGCGACATTCTCGCCGCCTGCGGCCAGCTCAAGAGCGCGACCGAAAAGCTCTCCGCGCGCGAGCGCTTGGCGCTGCGGGCCATGGCGATGACGGATTGAGCCGCGCATGGACAGCCTCGGCCGGCTGCTGCTGCGTGTCCTGCTGGTGCCGCTCGGCTATCTCGTCGCGGTGGTGGTGGGAACGCTGGTGATCGTGTTCGGCTCGTGGAAGCTCGCAGCCGCCGCCGCCGATGCCGACGCGCAGGCGTTTGCGATCTTCGGCTTCGTGTTCGCGGCGCCGGTTCTCCTGGTCATGCTGCTGAGCGTCATGTGGCTTCCCGCGGCGATCGGCATTCTCATTTCGGAGGCCTTCGCCATCCGCTCCTTCATGTTCCACGCCGGCAACGGGGCGGTCTCGGCCTGGATCGGCTGGGGCCTGTTCGGCTACCTCGACGATGCCCGCATCCCGCTCAACCAGCCGCTTCCGGTGATTGCCGCCGGGCTCGCCGGGGGGCTCGCCTATTGGGCGGTTGCGGGCTGGAGTGCCGGTTTCTGGAAGCCGGTGTTCCGCCGCCTCGAGCCTGCAGCGCTGGCGGCGAACGCCGCCTCACATCCGCCGGAAATCCGTTAGGAAATCTGCCATAGTATGTCGCGAGACACGACGGGACGAGAGCCGGGCGCCGAGAGCGAGTCCCCGATGCCAGCAACAGCAGAAACCGAGCGGCGTATGAACCGGTGCACCATGACGATCGGACGGATTGCGCTGATGATCCTGCTCGGCGCCATGCTCGCCGGCTGCGACAAGTGCGGCGACTGGTGGTCGCCGCTGCGCGGCCAAGCCCAGAGCTGCCGGGATCAGGCCCCGCGGCCGCAATAGCCGGTCGTGCCCGACCCCCGACGATTGCGCGGCCTCTCGCACGTGCCGGAGCTCGCGCTGGCCACGGCGATGTGTGCGTGGGCGCCAATGCCCATCCAGGCCGAACCGGCATCGTTCGGTGGCAAGACCATCAAGATCATCGTGGGCATGCCTCCCGGCGGCGGGGTGGATGCCTATGCTCGGCTGGTGCAGCGCCATCTCGGGCGCTTTCTGTCCGGCGCGCCGCCCATCGTCGTGCAGAACATGCCGGGCGCCGGCTCCCTGCGATCGGTGATGGCGCTCGTCAACTCGCCCGATGACGTCATCGGCACCTTCAGCTCGTCGCTGATCATGGAAGCGATATCGGCGCCGGAGCGCGTCAAGGTGGACTTCCGGAGCTTCGCCTTCCTCGGCAATGTCAGCGAGGATATCAGGGTCTGCTACACCCGCAGCGCCAGCGGCGTGCGCAATTGGAGCGACCTGCTGGCGCGCGAGCAGGTCGTGTTCGGAGCGACCGCCCCGGGCACGTCGGGAAATATCGATACCGCCATGCTGCGCAATCTGTTCGGCGTGCGGCTCAGGCAGGTGCAGGGCTACGCCGGCAGCGCGGACAAGCGCCTGGCCCTCGAAAAGGGCGAGATCGACGGCGATTGCGGCGGCTGGACCTCGATCCCGCAGGACTGGCTGCGCGAGCACAAAATCGACGTCGTGGTTCGGCTGTCGCCGACCCTGACGGCGGGAATGGATCGAAATGTTCCGTTCGCCGGCGATCTCGTGGGCAACGAACGCGACCGCAAGGTCTTCAATCTCCTGATCGCACCGGAGCGCCTCGGGCGGCCGTTCATGGTGCCGGCCAAGGTCCCGGCCGATCGCGTGGCGGCGATGCGCGCAGCGTTCGACGCCATGGTCGCGGATTCGGTGTTTCTTGCCGAAGCGCAGAGATCCGGGCTCACGGTCTCGCCGATGACCGGCAGCGAGGTTGATCGCGCGATCGCGGAGCTCTACGCGACGCCGGCCGACGTGTTGGCCCGGGCGCGGACGGTCGCCGGGGAATGAATGCGGCAGAACCTCACAGCAGCCCGGCTCGGCGGGCCTTTTCGCGATAGTGCTCCCAGGTCTTTGCAATCCGGTACTCGTTCCGGCCGAAACTGACCTTGAGCAGCTCGACCTCCTCCGGGGTGATCGGCTTGAGCGGTCCCACCCCGGCTCCGAGGCTCGCCGCCTGGATGGTGCTGCGCGCGTTCTCCTCCATTTCGAGGCTGTCCAGAAACACCTCCTGCACGCCGCCGACGGCAACCACGCTGCCGTGGCCGCGCAGCAGGCAATATTTGTGCTGGCCGAGCGTGCGCGCCACCGCGGCGCCCTGCTCGAGCGTGCGGATGTGGGTCGGATCGGGATGGATCGGCATGCCGATGAAGCGGAAGCCGAAGTTGCGCATGGCGATCACCGGCCGCTCCACCATGGTGAACAGCGTCGCCATCGGCGGGTGGCCGTGGCCGACCGCACGGACGTCCTCGCGCGCGCGGTAGACGCCGAGATGGATCGCGGTCTCGGTCGGCGGCAGGCGGTTACCGTCCAGCACCTTGCCGTCGAGATCGACCACCAGCATGTCGTCGGCGGTCACGCCGGCACGGCTGGCGTCGCGCGGCAGGATGAGCACGCGATCGGTGCCGGGGATGCGGGCGCTGACGTGGCCGCTGTAGTCGAGCAGCTCCGCCATCACCATCATGCGGTGGCAATCGGCGAGCTGTTGCCGCAGCGTGCCTTCGGAAATTTGCGCCATCGAGCCTTGCCGGTGTGGTCTCGGTTTGCAGCTGGCTGTTGTCTGGCGACGCTGCATGAATTTGGAATTGCTTGCAAGCTAATGATGTTGCTGCACGAATGGGCTCCTCTTTCCGCAAGCACGCCGCGTTACGCGCCGCCGGACCCGGCGCGCCCCGCCTTGCGCCATTCCACCGCGGCCGCCGATTTGAACTCGCCCGGCGCCTCGGCTAGACACGCGCGGGGATCGACCGCATGAACCGAACCGGACTGCTGATCGCGCTCGCCGTCGCCGCAACGGTCGGCCTCGTGTTCGGGCTGCGGCCCGACCTCGACCTCAAGCTCGCGGCAGTTTTCTTCGACCCCGAGCGCGGCGGATTCTGGCGCGCCTACAATCCCCCGTTTCTGCGCTTGCGTGATATCGCCACCTGGCTGATCACGCTGGTGTCCATGCCCGCTTTCGTCGCGCTCGCGGTCAAGCTCGCGCGCCCGAGCCGGCCGCTGCTCATCCCCGGCCGCGCGGTCGTGCTGATGATCCTCACGCTCGCGCTCGCGCCCGGCGTGGTCGCCAATCTCGTATTCAAGGAGCACTGGGGCCGTCCGCGCCCCATCGACGTCACCGAGTTCGGCGGCGACGAGCATTTCCGTCCGTGGTGGGATCCGCGCGGCGACTGTCCCAAAAACTGCTCCTTCGTCGCCGGCGAGCCCTCGGGCGCGTTCTGGACGCTCGCGCCCGCGGCGGTGGTGCCGCCGCAATGGCGCGTGCTCGCCTACGGCGCGGCGCTTTCCTTCGGTGCCGCGGTGGGGGTGCTGCGCATGGCGGCGGGCGCGCATTTCTTCAGCGACGTGGTTTTCGCCGGCGTATTCAGCTTTCTCGTGATCTGGCTCGTGCACGGCTTGCTCTACCGCTGGCGGCGCACGCGGATTTCGGACGCGGCGGTGGAGGAGGCGCTGGAGCGGATGGCGAAGCTGCCGCAGGACGCGCTGAGGCGGCTTCGGCCCGGCCCCTCCGATGATCGCGGCAAGCGCGGGGACGCCTAACCGCTACCTTGCGGTGCTGCCTGGAACGTAGGATCCGAGCGCCGCCACGGTCTCGGCTGCAAAGCTCGTGTCGACGATGTCGCCAGGCCCGACCTTGCCGTCGAGCTGCCCGGTGTCGCGGAAGAACCGCCAGTCCTTGGTGAGGCTCTCGATATTCACCACGCCGTTGGGATCGATCGCCGGCGGGGTGATGACGCGATAGATGTCCGCGTCCTTGAGCGCGGAATATCTGGTCAAGATGGAAATCACCTCCGGCCCGTTCGGCCCCGCCAGGCGCCCGTGGGCCAGCGCATCGTTGTAGAACCGCACCGCGCGGATGTAGGCGCGCATGAACTTCAGGGCGACCGGGCGCCGGTTCTTGATGAGCGGCTCGCCGTACAACAGAACGGCGGTTTGCTGGTTGGGATAGAACTCGTCGTTGCCGGCGAAGCGCACCGCGCTGCCTCGGCGCTGAATGAACGTGGAGGTGGGTTCGTTAGTGATGCTGGCATCGATTGCTCCATTGGCGAACGCGGGCGCGTGCTGCGCAAAGCCCATATAGACCGGGGTCGCATCCCCCCACTTCAGACCGCCGCGCTTGAGCGCTTCATTGAGGACGGATTCATCGCCGATGCCCACGCCCGAGATCGCCACGCGCAGACCCTTGAGATCGCCGTAACCCTTGAACTTGCCGGTCTCGATGAGCTCCTTTCGCACCAGCAGCGACGCGAAGCCGTAGCCGGGACCGTAGTGCACCTTGTCGGCAACGATCTTGACGCCGACGCCGCGTTTGACCGCGTTGTAGAGTCCCACCGAGGCCGCGCCTCCGCCGGCATCGAGGTCGCCGGTGCCCAGCGGAGCGACCATTTTCGCGCCGGAGTCGAACGAGATCAGCTCGAGCGTCAGCCCTTCCTCGCCGAAATAGCCCTTGGCATCGGCGATGAAGAAGGGTGCGTCACTGCTGGCGCCGATGATGCCGACGCGGACGGTCTCGGCGCGCGACCAGCCCGCCGGGAGCCATGCGATCAGCAGCGCTGCCGCAAATGCGAACGGCCGCAACTCTCGGAAGCAGTCCATCTCCAGTTCTCCCGCGGAGGTTCTTGATGCGAAGCGCCGGCGTTCGATGCCATCATGCCGCGGTAGAGGATGCCATGAAAGAGACAATCATCCTGACGGCCGGCGACGGTCACGAGCTGCCGGCCTATCGCACCACCGCGCCGGGCGGAGCGCGCGGCCAGCTCGTGGTGCTGCAGGAGTTCTTCGGTTTGAACGATCACATCCGCAGCGTCGCCGACCGGTTCGCCGCGCTCGGATACGACGCGATTGTGCCGGGACTGTCCGATCGCGCCGAGCCGGGCGCCGAGTTCGGCTACGACGCCGCCGGCATTGCGGCGGGACACGCCTTGCGCGCCCGCATTCCCATCGAGTCAAGCTTGCTCGACGTGCAGGCCGCAATCGATTTTGTGAAGCCATTGGGCAAGGTGGGCGTGGCGGGATATTGCTGGGGAGGTTCGCTGGCATTCTTCTCGGCCACCCGGCTGCGCGATCTCACCTGCGCGGTCGGCTATTACGGCAGCCAGATCGTCGCGCGTGCGCACGAAGTCCCGCGGGTTCCGACCATGCTGCATTTCGGCGACAACGACGCCAGCATTCCCCTCGGCGACGTCGAAAAGATCCGGCGGGCACGGCCGGATGTGGCGATTCATGTCTATCCCGGTCGGCATGGGTTCAACTGCGACGCCCGCGCGAACTACGAGCCGGCGTCGGCGCAGGTCGCGCTCGGCCGCACGCTCGAGTTCTTGTGGACGTACGTGGGGTAGCAAGCTTGCTCAATATTGCCCCTTGGGCTCCAGGCCGAGCATGTGCTGCCCGTACATGCTGCCGGTGGAATCCCAATTGAGGCTGATGTGGGAGGCGGCGGCGTGCGCGTCGCGCCAGCTGCGCTGCAGCGGCTGGTCCAGGAACAGGCCCTGTCCGCCGGCGGCCAGGAACAGCGCATCGATGGCTTGCACGAGGAGCCGCACGCAAAACGCCTGGTCGCGGCGGTTGCGCAGCCGCACGTCCACGCCGATCGGCTCGCCGCGCGCGGCGGTCGCGAACGCCTCCGCCAGATCGCGCGCCATGATGAGCCGCGCCGCGTCGATCAAGGCGCTCGCCTCGGCGACGCGCATCTGCACGGTGGTGAGCTCGGCCATGCGGCGGTTGCCGCCCGCCACCGCGCCGCGGGTGGTGCGCATGCCGGCCATGGCGAGGAAATCGGCGAGCGCTCCTTCCGCCATCCCGAGCACCGGCGACACGATGGTGATCGGCAGCACGGCGAGGAACGATTGCCGGTAGAGCGGATTGGGATGGCCGCGCATGCCGGGCGCGGTGGCATCGGCAAGCTCGGCGAAGGCGAGCGTGCGATGGGCGGGGACGAACACGTCGCGGGCGATGATGTTCTTGCTGCCGGTGCCGGCGAGCCCCATGGTGTGCCAGTTGTCGTCGATGATGCAGTCGGTGGTGGGCAGAAGGAAGAATCCCGGCTTTGGCGCGCCGTCCGGCTGGGGAATCATGCCGCCGAGGAACTGCCACTGCGCATTGTCGCAGCCGCTGCAGAAGCTGCCGGTGCCAGACAGCCGGTAGCCGCCGTCCGCCGCGACCGTCTGTCCGACCGGGGCGTAGGTCCCGGCGGCGAGCGCACCGCGGTCGCGCCAGACCTCGTCCTGCGCCGCGCGCGGAAAACAGGCGATGAGCCACTGGTGCGAGGCCAGCAGGCCATAGACCCAGCCGGTCGAGCCGCAACCGCGCGCGATCGTCGCGACCACTTCGGAGAACGCGTCGAAGCCGTACTCGAACCCGCCATAGGCCTGCGGCTGCATGATGCGGAACAGGTCCGCCTGCCGCATGCGCGCGATCATGTCTTCGCCGACGCGACGATCGGCTTCGGTCCGTTTCGCCCGCTCGCGCGCAAGCCCGGCGATCGTGCGCGCCCGCGCCAGGAGCTCGGGAACATCGGGTCTGGTGGCCGCCGACGTGGCAGCAACAACTGACATTGCTTCGGCTTTAAAGGTTTGCTGCGTTCGCTCGGAGCCCGAGCGTAGCCCGGAAACGGCGGCGGCTCCATCCATGCCGCAGTCGCGGGCGGACGATGTGCCGCACCTCCCGAAAAGGCCCTCCAAAGCGGTACGAGCGCGCCGCGTTTTGTGCTACCCAGAGGGTCAACAACAGCGGCGCCGGGGAAACGGACGCCGAGGTAGAGCGCTTGCAGGCTGAGTGGGGACCGGTCGGCCGCCCGGAAAGCGCGCCCACTTTGAGAAGTGGAGCGCGTTCGGACACAAACCGGAAGTCCACTTTTGCCGGCGTGCTCCCGGAGGGAAGGGCGTGACGGCAGAAGTCGCTGCATTTGCCGCGCCGGTTGCGAAGGTCGAGCGTGCGGCCCGGTTGCGCGTCGTCGGCGGCTGGCTGTGGTCGGGCGCGCTCCTCGTCCTGCTCACCTTTCTCGTTCTCTATCCCGTTTCCATGCTGCTGCTGGGCGCGCTGACCAACACCAACCCGGTGGTGGACGGGTTCGGCGTGTTCGATCTCTCGCTCGACAACTTCGTCAGCGTGCTCGGCAATCCCAACGTCCACAATGCCCTTGCGAACTCGCTGATCGCCTGCACCGGCGGTACCGCGGTTGCGGTCACGATCGGCCTCGTGTTCTCGTGGATCGTGGTGCGCACGGACACCCCGTGGAAAGGCTTCATCGCCGCGGCGAACTTGATCCCGCTGTTCGTGCCGCCGCTGGTCGCCGGCGTCGCCTGGTCGATCCTGGGATCGCCGAAATCCGGCCTCCTCAACACCCTGATGAAATGGGCCGGCCTCGACTGGCGGATCGACCTCTATTCCATGACCGGGCTGATCCTGGTGTTCGGCATGTACTACGCGCCCTATGTGTACATGTTCACCGCATCGGCGCTGCGCAACATGGATCCCAGCCTGGAAGAAGCGGCGGAGATCGCGGGCGTCGGCCCCGTGCGCACGCTGCTCACCATCACCTTCCCGCTGATTGCGCCCGCCATCATCTCCGGCATGCTGCTGTCCTTCATCGTGATGCTCGGCATCTACGGCATCCCGGCCGTGCTCGGCGCGCCCGCCAATATCTCGGTGCTGACGACCTACATTTTCAAGCTGACCAACTGGAGCCCGCCGCTCTACAGCACGGCGGCCGCGGTCGCGATCATTCTGATGGTGGTGACCGGCGCGCTGGTGCTCATCCAGCAGCGCGTGCTGGCGGGCAAGAACTTCACGACCGTCGCCGGCAAGGCGTTCCGGCCGCGCGCCCTTGCGCTCGGGCCGTGGCGCTGGCTGACGCTCGCCTTGGCGCTGCTCTACCTCTTCGTCGTGGTGGTGCTGCCCACGCTCGCCCTGATCGTGGCGGCGTTCCGCCGCTTCCTGTTCATCCCGGACGCCGCCAGCCTGTTCGACCCGCGGCATTACTCGCTCATGCATTTCGAGAGCGTCTTCGACAACCCGCTCACCATGCGCTCGATCTGGAACACCATGGAGGTCGGCCTGATCACCGCGGTCCTCGGAGGCGTGCTGGCGTTTGCGATCGGCTACACCGTGCACCGCGGCAGCACGCCCGGACGCCGCGCGATCGACCTCATCGCCACCTTGCCGGTGGCGATTCCCGGCCTGGTGATCGGCGTTGCCTATCTGTGGGCCTGGATCGGGCTGCCCGGCGGACTCTACGGCACGATCTGGATTCTCGCGCTCGCCTTCATCGCGCGCTTCATGCCCGACACCATGAAGTCGCTGTCAACGTCGTTTCTGCAGATCCACCGCGAGCTCGAGGAAGCAGCCTGGGTTTGCGGCAAGGGCCGCATCGGTACCATCCGCACCATCGTGCTGCCGCTGGCGCGGCCCGGCACCGTCGCCGCCATGACGCTGCTGTTCATCCTGGCGATCCGCGAGCTCGGCTCCTCGCTGTTCCTCTACACCAGCGACACCATGGTCATGGCGGTGCTGCTGCTCGACTATTATGAAGGCGGCAATACCGGCAAGACCGCGGCGTTCAGCCTGGTGCAGACGGTGCTTCTGGCGCTGGTGATCGGCGTTGCCAGCTGGCTGTCCCGAGGCGCCACCGACACCAGCGTCGGCCGCTCCGGATGAGGAATGCGTGATAATAACGGGAGGACTATCGCCATGAAGAAAATGCTGACCGCGCTTGGTCTCGCGGCCGCGCTCGCAACGCCGGCACTGGCCCAGAATTTCGGGCCGCCCGAGTTGATCGCCGCCGCCAAGAAGGAAGGCAAGCTCGTCTACTACACCGCGAATTTCGCCGAGGTGGAGCAGGAGGTGATCAAGGCTTTCAACAAGCGCTTCCCCGAGATCAAGGTCGAGATGGTGCGCGCGCCCGGCGGCCAGCTCATCACTCGCATCAAGACCGAGGCCGCGGCCGGCAAGCTCGCCGCCGATGTGGTCGACCATTCCGACCGCGCGCTCATGACCGATCTCGTCGACATGTTCCAGGACTACGCGCCGCCGAACGGCAAGGACTATCTGCCCGAAGCGATGATCTCACCCAAGCTGTGGCCGCGCGCCACGCTGGTATGGTCGATCGCCTACAATTCCGCGCTGGTGAAGAAGCCGCCGAAGACCTGGATGGATCTCACCAAGCCGGAATACGGCAACAAGCAGATCGGCCAGGTCATCGCGCCGTCGGGCGGAACGACCTGGACCCGCGTCATGTTCGAGCGGCAGGTGCTCGGCGAGGACTACTGGAAGAAGCAGGCGGCAACCAATCCGATCCTCTATCCATCCGGCGCGCCGATGTCGGACTCGCTCGTGCGCGGCGAGATTGCGATGGGCCCGCTGCTCTACAACATCGTCCACCCGAAGAAGCGCGACGGCGCCCCGCTCGAGATTTTCTTCGCGCCCGAGGGTGCGCCGGTCAATCCCTATGCCAGCGGCGTGCCGACGACGGCGAAGAACCCGAACGCCGCGAAGCTGTTCCTCAACTGGTGCCTGTCCGAGGAAGGGCAGACCTTCATGATCAAGGAGCTGGGCAACCTCACCTCGCTCAAGAAGGCACCGGTCTATCCGCAAGGTTTCGACCCCAAGGTGGTCAAGGTCTGGCTCCCGAACTTCGATCAATACGTGAAGCTGCACGCGTCCTGGATCGAGGAGTGGAACAAGACATACGGCTATCGGCAGTAGCCGGCGAAGATAGGCGTCAACGTCCTGAAGACTTCGTCCGGGCCACGATAACCGAAGAAACCCAGATGTCGGCCGCGCTCGACGTTCGCGATCTGCGCAAGGAGTTCGCCACCGGCCGGCCCGCCGTTGACGGCATCAGCTTTCACGTGCCGAGCGGCGAGATCGTGGTGCTGCTCGGCCCGTCCGGCTGCGGCAAGACCACGACGCTGCGCTGCGTCGCGGGCCTCGAGCATGCCACGGCCGGACGGATCAGCATCGGCGGGCGGCTGGTGTCGGCGCCGGCGGATGGCGTTCAGGTGCCGGCGCGGTGGCGCAATATCGGCATGGTGTTCCAGTCCTACGCGGTGTGGCCGCACATGACGGTCAGGCAGAACGTGGCTTATCCGCTGCGCCACCGCCGCGTCGCGCGCGCCGAGGTCGGGCGCAGGACCGGCGAGATGCTGGAGCTGGTCGGCCTGTCGGAATTCGCGGAACGCCCGGTGGTGTCACTCTCCGGCGGGCAGATGCAGCGGGTGGCGCTCGCCCGCAGCCTGGTCTACGAGCCGCAACTCCTCCTGCTCGACGAACCGCTCAGCAATCTCGACGCCCAACTGCGCCTGCGCCTGCGCGACGATTTACGCCGCATCATCAAGCGGGCCGGGGTCACCGCCGTCTATGTCACCCACGATCAGGCCGAGGCCGTCGTGCTCGGCGACCGCATCGGCGTCATGCGCGACGGCAAGTTGCTGCAAATGGCGCCGCCGGACGACGTCTACAACCGCCCAGCCGACCTGTTCGTCGCCAATTTCACCGGGGCCTCCAATCTGCTCGCGGGCCGCCTGCTCGCCCGCAACGGCGAATTCGGCACCGTCGATACCGGCGGCCATCGCCTCACGGTGCTGATGCCGGCGGCCGTGAAGGCGGGCGAGGCGGTCAAGGTCGCGGTGCGGCCGGAGAACGTGCGGCTCGGCGCGGCCGGCGCTACGGAATCCGGCAATCGCTTCACCGCGCGCGTCGCCGCGCAGCGTTATCAGGGTACGCAGACCGTCTACGAGCTCGCCGTGCTCGGCGGGCGGCTCGAAGCGCTCGAGCTCGGCACCAGCGCCCGCCATGCCATCGGCAGCGACGTCGATATCGTTCTCCCGCCTGCGCTGTGCTGGGCCTACCCGGCGCGCGAGGACGCGGAGCTGGAATAACAAATCCAGGGCTGGCCGGCTGGCAATCGCTGGCCAGCTCGGACTCGTTTGCGCGCGTTCGTGCAGACCGCAGGAACGCGTCCCACAACCGGGGTCACGAATCCCGTTTTTCGCAGCGACGACAATCGCATGAGGCGGTCCACGGATTCGGTACGACGGGCACTGACGATTCCGAGGATCTTTTCAGGCGAATTTGATCCACCGCAAGCAGTTCCCGTTCCCCTCATGCGATGTTGAACCGCGAAGCCTGCTCGCAGTTAACAATCCGATCTCGGATATTGTCCGCCACGCGGATCAGGCGAGCCGCCATGCCAGTTCCGAAGGAAATCGAAATCAAGCTTGCGATTCCGCCGGCCAGCGTGCCTCGGCTCAAGCAAGTTCCGCTGCTGCGCGCGCTGGCGCAGCCGGCCAAGAGCGAGACGGAGGTGTCGGTCTATTTCGACACCGACAAGCACAAGCTCTACAAGAAGGGGCTGATGTTGCGGGTCCGTCGCATCGGGGACCGCTACATCCAGACCATCAAGGCGACGAGGGCGTCGGCCCTGTTCGAGCGCGACGAGTGGGAAAGCGAGATACCAGGCGAAATGCCTGACCTGCGCCTGGCCCGAGGCACCGCGCTCGAACCGCTGCTCGGCCATAAATTGCGCCGTGAGCTCAGACCGCTGTTCGAGACCCGGGTGCGCCGCACGACCTACCCCATCGGCAACGGCAAGAGCGACATCGCGCTGACGCTGGACAAAGGCAAGATCGTCGTCGGCCGGCGCTCCGCGCCGCTCTGCGAGCTTGAGCTCGAGCTCAAGCGCGGCGAGGAAGGAGAGCTCTTCGACGTTGCCCGCGATCTCGCGCGTGCGCTGCCGGCTCAGCTTGCGATCAAGAGCAAGTCCGAGCGCGGATACGATTTGCTCGAAGGCAGGGACGCAGCCGCGGTGAAAGCGGTGCCTGTCGATCTGCAGGCGGGGACGAGCACGCGCGCCGGATTTCGCGCCATCGGCCATGCCTGCCTCAAGCAGGTGATCGGGAACGAGCCGGCGCTGCTGGCGGGAGATCCTGAAGGCGTGCACCAGATGCGGGTCGGCCTGCGGCGGCTGCGCGCGGCCATGTCGCTGTTCCGCGACATTCTGCGCGATCCGCAGACGGCGGCGATCAAGCAGGAGCTCAAGTGGCTCACCGGCGAGCTCGGGCGTGCGCGCGAGCTCGACGTCCTGGTGACCCGGGTCGTCGAGCCGGTCAAGCAGCAGAACTCGCAATGGGACGGCATATCGAGTCTCTCGCACGATCTTGCCGCGCAACGCGCGGCCGCGCTGGCGCGCGCCCAGGACGTGGTACGGTCGTCGCGCTTCCGCATGCTGACCATCGAGCTTGCGGCCTGGCTGGAGAGCGGAGAATGGACGAGGCCGCGTGACGATCTGGTGCGTGACCTCGGCGTCCTCCCGATCGAGCTGTCGGCGGCGGAGCAACTGACCCGGCGCTTCAAGAAGATCCGCAAGCGCGGCAAGATGCTCGTCGAGCTTTCTCCCAGGCGCCGTCACAGGCTGCGCATCCAGGCCAAGAAGGTGCGCTACGCGTCGGAGTTCTTCGCCTCTCTGTTCCCCGGCAAGAGCGCCTGCAAGCGTCGGAGCAAGTTCCTTTCCGCGCTCGAACGGGTGCAGGATTGCCTGGGCGAGCTCAACGACATCGTCGTGCACGAAGATCGGATCAAGGCGATCGCATGGACGAGCCGCAAGCCGCGCCGGCGCGCCGGCCCCACGCGCGCCTTCGCGGCCGGATTGCTCGCCGGTCGCGAAGATGCGCGCTTCGAGGCGGTGCTAAACGCCGCGACCGGCGCGCTTGCGGCCTTGGCCAAGGCCAAGCCGTTCTGGCGCTAGCGCACGTTCCGGAAAAGTGGGAGCCGGTTTTCCGAACAGAACATGCGCAAGATCGTAAGACTCTAGAGCGCATCACGATTCGACCAATCGGGATGCGCTCTAGCCGCGGGCCGCCGAACGCGAGGCGCGGCGCCTGCCCGAGCTGTAAGACGCGGCATCGGAGCAGCGGGGACCCGGGCTGCGGTGATTTCGCTCCCACTACGTTCCGTCGGTTGCCCTGCTCCGCTTCGGGTCGCGACAACCGCATCTATCGCGGCGCTCGCCTGGGTCGCTGGTCAATTCTTCGTCACTCCTTCTATTATGGGCCGCGAAGCAAGAGGGAATGGGAGGAACCGCGCGTGAAAAATGGGACGCTGTTCGCGCTTTTCATGTGCGCATCCTTGGCGCCCTCCGGCATGGCGGCGGCACAGGCCATCACGGTCGGAGCAACCAGCAGCACCAGCGACGCGCCGATCTATATCGCGGACAGCAAGGGCTACTTCCGCGACGAAGGCCTGGAAGTCAAAGTGGTCAACTTTCGCTCGGCGGCGGACATGGTGGCGCCGCTCGGCGCCGGCCAGCTCGAAGCCGGCGCGGGCTCGGCTTCGGCGGGGCTCTATAATGCGGTCGCACGCGGCATCAAGATCAAGATTGTGGCGGACAAAGCCTCGTCGCCGCCGGGCTACGGCGGCACCAAAATCCTCGTTCGCAAGGACCACGTCCAGAGCGGACGCTACAAAGAGCTCAAGGACCTCAAGGGCATGAAGTTCGCGATGAATGCCCCGGGAGTGAGCAACACCTCCACCCTCAACACGCTGTTGAAATCCGCCGGGCTGAGATATTCGGACGTCGACACGGTCGACATGCCGTTGCCCGATCATGTCGCCGCGCTCAAGAACAAGTCGGTCGACGCGTCGGCGTCGGTCGAGCCGGGGCCCGCGCTTGCGGTGCGCAACGGCGACGCCGTCGTGATCAAATCCGACGACGAGATCCTGCCGAACCATCAGATCGCAGTCCTGCTCTACGCGGAGGAGTTCGCGTCCAAGCAGCCCGCCGCCGCCAAGCAATTCATGCGCGCCTACATCCGTGCCGTGCGCTTCTACAACGGGGCGCTCGAGAACGGCAGGCTCGACGGACCGAACGCGGACGAGGTCATTGCCATTCTCTCCGCGGCGACGCCGATCAAGAGCCGCGAGATCTACAAGCTGATCACCCCGACCGGAATGAATCCTGACGGGCGCGTGAACACGGCAAGTCTCGCCTATGATCTCGCGTTCTACACCGAGCAGGGCCTGGTCAAGGCCGCAATCAATCTCGATGATGCGGTCGATGGTTCCTTCGTCGAGGCGGCGCTCAAGGAACTCGGCCCTTACCGGCGGTAGGCGCGGGAAACGGGCGCATGACCCAGCGCGATCTTCTTGCCGATCGCGCCGCTGAGCGCTAAAAACCAAGGGCGCATTCGAGCTTTCGCTGTGCTCCCAGGCCTGTTTCCGGAGCCGATCGTGCATTCAGACCAGCCGTCTGCATCCAACTCTCCCTTCGAAGTGGCCGACGAGGTAGATGAAGCGGCGCTTGCGCGCGTGATGCGCATCGTGCCGCTCGGCGCTGGCGTATTGGCGGGCGCCGCGGTCGCGCTGCTCGTCCTCGGCTACCTCGCGATTTATCTGCTGGTCTTCATTCCGCGCGGCACGATCGGATGATGGCATGACCGAGCTTCATCCCGAAATGCACGAGCGGCGCATCCTCGGGACCGAGCTGCTGTGGGCTTTCGGCGTCGGCGTGCTGATCGCCGCGACCTTGAGCATGATCGTGTTCACCGCCCTCACCATCAACATCAATCCGCCCAGCAATGTCGAGCGCCTCGATCCTAAGACACTGCATCTATCTGGCGAGTTCGCGGAGCACAATCTCGGCACCACGGTTACCGCCGATGGCGGCGTGACGACGCGCGCGGTCGCGACGCAGTTCATGTTCGTCCCGCGCTGCATCGCGGTGCCGCAGGGACGGCCCGTGACGCTGCGGTTCACGACACCGGACGTGATCCACGGCCTGCTCATTACCGGCACGAACGTGAACACCATGGTGGTGCCTGGCTACGTTGCGCAGGTGCACACGGTATTCACCCGCAGCGGTGATCTGCTGATGCCCTGTCATGAGTATTGCGGCCTCGGCCACAGCGAGATGTGGGCAACCGTGCAGGTGCTGCCGGAGAGCGAGTTCAGGCCGGATTCCGAGGGAAGGGTTTCCTGTGCGCAACGTTGAGCGGCTCTGTCTTGCGCATTTTTGGGTTGCGTTTGCTGCCTTCCTTGCCGCCGCGGTGCTGGGCGCCTGGCAGATGTGGGTGCGCAGTCCGCTCGGCGCCGACGTTGGTACGCCCGGGCAATATTTCATATCGGTCACCGCGCACGGCGTGGCGATGGCCTACGTGCTGACCACGTTCTTCATCATGGGCTTCGGCTATTTCGTTGCGGTGACGGCGCTTGCCCGTCCGCTGCCGGGGATCATATGGGCCTGGCTTGCGTTCTGGATGGCGATCATCGGCGTGGTCATGGCCGTGGCACCGATCGCGAGCGGCACTGCATCGGTCCTCTTCACGTTCTATCCGCCGCTAACCGGCAGCCCCTGGTTCTATATCGGCCTCGTCCTGGTGGTGGCCGGGTCCTGGATCTGGTGTCTGTTGATGATCGTCGCGATGGTGGGGTGGAAGCGCGAGAATTCCGGACGTCCGGTACCGCTGGCGATGTTCGCGACCGTGGCGAACGCCGTCATGTGGCTGTGGACTACGGTCGGCGTAGCCGCCGAACTGCTGTTCCAGGTCATTCCAGCGGCGCTCGGCCTGACCCAAACCGTCGACGTCGGGCTGGCGCGCACGCTGTTCTCGTGGACGCTGCACGCGATCGTCTATTTCTGGCTGATCCCGGCCTACATCGCGTTCTATACGATGGTGCCACGCGCAGCCGGGGGACGACTCTACAGCGACACCATGGGCCGGCTGACCTTCATCCTGTTTCTCATCTACAGCCTCCCGGTCGGCATGCACCATCTGCTGATGGATCCGGAACACGGCAACGCGACGAAATTCATCCAGGTGCTGCTGACCGCTTTCGTGTCGGCGCCGACGCTGCTCACGATCTTCACCATAGCCGCCTCCCTGGAGATCGCGGGCAGGCTGCGTGGCGGACACGGCCTGTTCGGCTGGATCGCGGCGCTGCCGTGGGAGCGCCCCATGGTGCTCGCGACCGGCCTTTCGTTCGTGATGCTCGGCTTCGGTGGCTTCGGCGGGCTCATCAATATGGGCTACGGGATGAATGCGATGGTCCACAACACGTCCTGGGTCACCGCGCATTTTCACCTGATCTTCGGCGGCTCGGTCGTCATCATGTATTTCGCCATCGCCTACGAGATCTGGCCGCGCCTCACCGGCCGCGAATACCCCTCGCTCGCCCCGCTGCGGGCGCAGCTGTGGCTGTGGTTCATCGGCATGATGGTGATGACACTGCCCTGGCATTGGCTCGGCCTGCAGGGACAATGGCGGCGCGTCGCCAATTTCAACTATGCCGACCCGATCATTGCCGGCTGGGGGCCCTGGGTGATCGTGTCGTTCGTCGCCGGGCTCGTCCTGCTTGCCTCTGCGCTGTTGTTCGCGCGCAACCTCCTGGCGCTGCACCGAAGCCCGCTGGCGGCGATCGCGCGGCCCCTCTATGCGCTGGCGGTCCATCCGCCGCAGCGGCTCCCGGCGGCGCTCAACGGTTTCGCGCTGTGGAACGTGCTCGTGCTCATCCTGATGCTGCTTGCCTACGGCTATCCCATCGCGCAATTCGCAATCGCGCCGTCGCCGAGCGCGATCGTGCACCGCATCGAGTAGGAGCGCGTCGTGTCGGACCCGCGCATGTCCGAGCCCCATGTCCTCGACCAGCCGTGGCGCATCTGGGCTACGGCGGCGGTGCTTGCCATCGTGTTCAGCGGCATCGTGCTCGGCGTCGTGATCATTCCGGTCGTGCAGGGCCGCAGCGCCGGGCTCGACGCCTACACCGCGATCTGCCGCGCGCTCGGCATTCTGCCTGGTTCACCGGCGCAGCCGCAGCCGTCCGACCGCACGCCGCCGACGCCGGTTTCGCAGGTGACGTGGACGCCGGAGGTGCTGCAGGTCCTTGCCCGCGCCGATCCCGAACGGGGTCGAGCCAAGGTGGCGGAGGTATGCGTGGCCTGCCACGGCGAAGAGGGAGTGGCGGTCGTGCCCGAAGTTCCCAACCTCGCCGGACAATCCGGCGCCGCGATCTACAAGCAGCTGCACGACTACCGCACCGACAGCCGCACCCATCCACAGATGACCGGCATCGCCAAAGCGTTGGAGCCCGCGCAGATCGCCGATGTGGCGGCCTATTACGCGGGTCAGCCCAAGCGCAATCCCAATCCGGCGACGTTGGCGGAATCGCCCGCGGCGATCGTGCGGCTGGTCGAGCTCGGCGATCCCGCCCGCAACATCCCGCCCTGCGCGGCATGCCATCGGCCGCGCGCCGGCGGCCCGATCGAGGCGCCGATCCTGTCGGAGCAGGATCGCGACTATCTGATTGGGCAGCTCAAGATGTACGCTTCCGGCGAACGCCGAAATGACGTGTATGGGCGCATGCGAAGCATCGCGGCTCAGTTGACGCCGGCCGAAATCGAGGGACTTGCCAAGTATTATCGCGCCGGGTTCAGGTGACGGAGGCGGAGCTCTCCGCTTCGCGTCGGACAGGCGGTGGGGCTCATGTCGTTGCGCGCCCGACGGTTGGCAGCAGCGCGCACGTTCGTAAACCGATGGAGAATGCCGTGTTGGCTCGTACCGGTGCGATGCGCGACCGCATCGCGATGTACAACGCCAGCGCGCTGAAGATCGGCATCTTCGGCGCCAATTGCTCGTCCGGCCGTTCCGCCACCAAGGTGCCGGAGCGCTGGTCGGCAAGCTGGCCGGATTGCCTGCGCCTCGCCCGCATGGCGGACGAGGCCGGCATCGATTTCATGCTGCCGATCGGACGCTGGAAGGGCTACGGCGGCGACACCGATTTTCACGGCAGCACGCTCGAGACCGTCACCTGGGCCGTCGGCCTCCTCTCGGCGACGCGGCGCATGACCGTGTTCGGTACCGTGCACGCGCCCTTGTTCCATCCGCTGATCGCCGCCAAGGAATTCGTCACCGCCGACCATGTCGGGGAAGGACGCTTCGGCATCAATCTCGTGGTCGGCTGGAACGAGGGCGAGTTCGAGATGTTCGGGGTCACCCAGCGCGAGCACGACGCGCGCTACGACTTCGCCCAGGAATGGCTCGATGCGGTCAAACGAGCCTGGTCGGAACCCGGGGATTTCGATTTCGGCGGACAGTTCCTCAAGCTCAAGGGCGTGCGGGCCTACCCCAAGCCCTATGGCGGGACGCGGCCGATCATCATGAATGCCGGCTCCTCGCAAGTCGGACAGGCTTTTGCATTGCGCAATTGCGATGCGTTCTTCGTGGCGACCGCGGGCTCGCGCACCTCGCTCGAGGGCAACGCCAAGAAGGTCGCCGAGATCAAGCGCGCGGCGCAAAGTTTCGGACGCGAGATCGAGGTCTACACCGTCGGGCAGGTGATCTGTCGCCCGAGCCAGAAGGAGGCGGAGGACTACTACCGCCACGCCATCATCGAGAACGCCGACTGGGGCGCGATCGACGGCATGCTCGCGAACAAGAGCATCACGCCGCAAACCGTTCCGCCGGAGGAATACGCCAAGAAGCGGCAATATTTCGCGGCCAACGCGATCGGCGGTTACCCGTTCGTCGGCACGCCCGAGCGCGTGGCCGACGAGCTCGACAGCATCAGCAAGGCCGGCGTGCGCGGGATCGCGCTATCCTTCGTCAACTATATCGACGAGCTGCCGTATTTCCGTGACGAGGTGCTGCCGCGCCTGGTGCGGCGCGGTGTGCGTGCGGCGCATTGAGCGGTGTCCGGTTGCGGCGGTGGCGATCACGACGTTGTTTTCGCAATGGGCATTGAATAGACGGTGCCGCCGGGCGTTCTCCCTGGTATGATTGCTTGCATCTCCCCGCGCCGGGAGATCGCGACCGCGCCGCCGGGGCATCATCAGAAGCCCTGATCGGTGGCCGATGGTGCCACAATCGGCGGGCAGCGCGGTTCAGGGACCAGCGTCCGGGAACACTCTCATGTCAGCGTCAGAAGATTTTGGTTCGGACAGATACGCACCGCCGCTCACCGTGCCGCTGCGGGCGGCGAGGCTCGGCAAGCCGCGCACCCTGTGGAAGACCGGTATCAGCATTGCTGCGATGTTGCTGGTGTCGCTTCCGCTCGTGACCAGCGGGGCGGATGCCCGCGGGGGTGGCGGCGGTGGTGGTCACGGCGGGGGTTTCGGTGGCGGTCACGTCGGCGGCTTCGGTGGCGGTCACGTCGGTGGCTTCGGCGGCGGTCACATCGGCGGCTTCGGCGGCGGTCACATCGGCGGCTTCGGCGGCGGCCATATCGGCGGCTTCGGCGGTGGTCGCATCGGCGGCTTCGGCGGTGGTCGCATCGGGGGCGCGCACATTGGCAGCTTTGGTGGCCATATCGGTGGAGCAGGTATCGGGCGCCGGGGCGGGGGGAGTCTGGGAGCTCGCTCGTTCGGTGGCTCGCGGATCGGCTCGTTCGGCGGCGCGCGTTCGTTGCGCTCCACGGGAACGGGCGCACGTGCGCTCGGGGCCAGCCGTGCCACCGGGCGCGCGTTCACGGGTCCGCGCGCTGGCGTCGCGGCAGCGCGCCTCAACGGCGGCCGATTTGCCGGCGGCGTTCGGGGCGCGGGAGCGAACGTGCGCGCAGCCAACCTGGGTCGCGGCGTGTTCGGCAATCGCGCCATCGCCAACACGGCGTTCCGCTCGCACTTCGGATTTGCCCGGTTCCACGGCCGCTTCTTCGGGTCGAGCTGGCCGTGGTGGTGGGGCGGTCTGGCCGTGGGCTGGATCGGACCGGTGTTCTGGCCCTACGCCTATGACGACTTCTTCGACTACGTGTTCTGGCCCTACGCCTACGACGACTTCTGGCCCTATGCCTATGACGACGTCTACTACGGCATCTATGGACCTTACGCTTACGGCGGCCCCGGCGTGAGCACGGCTGCCGGTTCCGGCGTCAACATCCCCACCCGCGGCGCGAGCACGGCGGGACGCCGCGTGGCGCGATCGGGCGGCGCCGAGCAGCGTGCTCCCGAAGTCTGCAGCGGGAACGCCTCGGATCTCACGGACTGGCCGATCGAGCGCATTTCCGAGATCGTGCAGCCCACCGATGCCCAGCGCGCCGCGCTCGACGAATTGCGGGCGGCGAACGCCAAGGCCATCGACATCCTCAAGGCCGGCTGCCCGAAGGACCTGCCGAGCACTCCGACCGGGCGGCTCGCCGCGATGGCGAGCCGGCTGCAAGTCATGCTGCAGGCGGTGCAGACCGTGCGCCCGCCGCTCGATCGCTTCTACCAGTCGCTGACCGACGAGCAGAAGGCCCGCTTCAACGCCGTGTCGCCGGGAACTGAGTCCGCCACGGGAGAGGACCAGCGCGACCTCACCAAGTTCTGCGATGAGCGCACGCCGGGGGTAACCGATCTGCCGATCGATCGCATCGCCCAGGCGGTGCATCCGACGGCGGTGCAGCGGACCGCGCTCGACGAGGTGCGGGACGCGTCGGCCAAGGCGGCGGAGGCGCTCAAGGCCAGTTGCCCGACCTATCAGGCGCTCACACCCACGGGTCGGGTCGAGGCCATGGAGAAGCGGCTCCAAGCCACGCTCGACGCGGTGCAGACCGTTCAGGCGCCGCTCGTGAAGTTCTACGACGGGCTCAGCGACGAGCAGAAGGCGCGCTTCAATTCGCTGCGTTCGGCCTCGCGGCCGGTGGGGTAAGGCGCGGCCAGCATCCGATCCGGCGCGCCGCAAGCGATGCGCGGGCCTCGGAGGATCGACGGCCCGGTGATTGGGCCGCGCCAGCGGCGTGACGGGACTGGAGCGTCGGATTTGGTGCCGCCACGATCAGCGTCATCTCGGCATAGCAACAGGGTCGGGAACCAACCAACATGAACATCCCGGGGGGCCTTGCGGGCGGCATCGCCGCGCCGCCCGCGCAGGAGCGCTCGCTCGCCGAGATCAAGAAGGAGGTTCTCCGGCGCGCCGGACATTTCAACCCGTTCGAGGGCATCCGGCGCGATGACGCCGAGCAGGTCATCAATGCGCTCACCAGCCTCGACCGCGACCACTGGGCGGCCGCATGGTGCGAGGTCGGGCTCGCCTACGAGGCCAAGGCCGACGCGCGGGCGAACGCGGGCGCATCCGGCGAAGAGCTTGCCGAGCTCTACACCCTCGCGTTCGAATATTGCCATATCGGCCGCTATCCCGTCGCCAACACGCCGGGGAAGCAGAAGGCCTACCGGCACTCGCTGCGCCTGTTCCGCAAGGCGGCGCCGCATTACCGGCCGCCGCTGGCGATCGTGGAGATTCCGTTCGAGGGCAAGACGCTCGTCGGCTGTCTGCAAATCCCGCCCGGAATCGCCCGGCCGCCGGTGGTCGTGCATTGGGGCGGCGTCGACGGCTGGAAGGAGAATCGCCAGCGCGCCAGCGCCTTCTTCCATCGCGCCGGCATCGCCACCTTGACGGTGGACATGCCGGGCACGGGCGAGAACCCCGTGCGCTACGGCGACCCCGCGGCCGAGCGCACCTATTCCGCCTGGATCGATCACCTGACGCAGCGCGAAGAGGTCGACGGCAGCCGCATCGGCGTCTGGGGCGGCAGCTTCGGCGCCTACTGGGCGGCGCGGCTTGCCTTCACGAGGCGAAGCGAATCAGGGGCGCGGTCTTCCACGGCGGCAACGTGCACTACGGCTTCCAGGAGAAATGGCTCCGCCCGGCCTTCACCACCGGCGGCGCCACCTATCTGTTCGGCCCGGGAAGCCTGCTCGAGGCGCGCGGGGAGGCGATGGGCACCAGGACGATGGCGGATTTTCTCGCTGCGGTGCCCAGGCTCTCGCTCCTGGACATGGGGCTCCTCGATCGGCCCTCGGCGCCCCTTCTCGGCGTCAACGGCAAGCTCGACGACCAGGCGCCGGTCGAGGACATCTATCTCCTGATGGAGCACGGCAACCCGAAGGAGGCGCGCATCTATCCCCAGGGTCATCACATGGGCCGCACCCCCGGCATGCCCGAGGACGAGATCCGCAACATGATCGTGGGGTGGCTGCAGGAGAAGCTGGAAAGGTAGAGCGCATCCCGGTCAGATGGAATCAATCGGGCGGCAAACTCGGTCTGCTCCCTCCCCCCTTGTGGGGGAGGGCGGGGAGGGGGGTAGCGCGTATGGCAACGCGAGTGCGTCAATCTCCCGACCCCCACCCCCAACCCCTCCCCACAAGGGGGAGGGGAGCGCACCGAGTACGCTGCATGTTCTGCATCAAGTCGAACGGGACGTGCTCTAGCAAGCCGACCGCGCTTGCGCCGCTTCGCTTTCTCCCTATAGTCCGCGCCGTTTTACCACGCGCCGCCATGCCCGGCCTTGTGCCGGGCATCCACGTCTTGGTTGGTGATGAAAGACGTGGATGGCCGGGACCAGCCCGGCCATGACGAAGGACTGGGCGGGAATCCAATGGCCACGCGCAACGTGAAGAAAGTCGTGCTCGCCTATTCCGGCGGGCTCGACACCTCGATCATCCTGAAATGGCTGCAGATCACCTATGGCTGCGAGGTCGTCACCTTTACCGCCGACCTCGGGCAGGGCGAGGAGCTGGCGCCCGCGCGCGAGAAGGCGCTGCTGCTGGGCATCAAGCCGGACAACATCTTCATCGAGGATTTGCGCGAAGAGTTCGTGCGCGACTATGTCTTCCCCATGTTCCGGGCGAACGCGCTCTACGAGGGGCAGTACCTGCTCGGCACCTCGATCGCGCGGCCGCTGATCGCCAAGAAGCAGATCGAGATCGCGGAGAAGGTCGGCGCCGACGCGGTGGCGCACGGCGCGACCGGCAAGGGCAACGATCAGGTGCGCTTCGAGCTCGGCTATTACGCGCTCAAGCCCGACGTCACCGTGATCGCGCCGTGGCGGGAATGGGACCTGCGCTCGCGCGAGGCGCTCATCGCGTTTGCCGAGCAGCACCAGATCCCGATCGCGAAGGACAAGCGCGGCGAGGCGCCGTTCTCGGTCGACGCCAATCTGCTGCACGCCTCCTCGGAGGGCAAGGTGCTGGAAGACCCGGCGCGGGAGGTGCCGGACTACGTCTATTCGCGCACGCTCGACCCGGAAGCGGCGCCCGACAAGGTCGTCCATATCGCGCTCGAGTTCGAGCGCGGCGACCCGGTGGCGCTCGACGGCAAGCGGCTCTCGCCGGCCGCTCTCCTTGCCGCGCTCAACGCGCTCGGGCGCGCCAACGGCATCGGCCGCCTCGATCTGGTGGAGAACCGCTTCGTCGGCATGAAGTCGCGCGGCATGTACGAGACCCCCGGCGGCACCATCCTTCTCGCCGCCCATCGCGGCATCGAATCGATCACGCTCGATCGCGGCGCCGCGCATCTCAAGGACGAGCTGATGCCGAAATACGCCGAGCTCATCTACAACGGGTTCTGGTTCACGCCCGAGCGCGAGATGCTGCAGGCCGCCATCGACAAATCGCAGGAATTCGTGACCGGCACGGTGCGGCTCAAGCTCTACAAGGGCAACGTCGCAGTGATCGGCCGCTCCTCGCCCTATTCGCTCTACGACCAGGAGCTCGTCACCTTCGAGGAGGGCAAGGTCGCCTACGACCATCGCGACGCCGCGGGCTTCATCCGGCTGAACGCGCTGCGGCTGCGCACGCTCGGGCAGCGGCGAAAAAAGCTCAAGCTGGAAAAGGACAAGTAGGGTGGGCAAAGGCGCGTAGCGCCGTGCCCACGCGAACCTCTTGCCGCCGTCGTGGCCTGTCGACCACAACGGATGCCGTATACCTGCGGTCGATATGACGCGTGGGCACGGCGCACGCGATCAAGCAGCGGGCGCGCCTGCATCCAGAGATCTGCGCGCGCGCGCCTTTGCCCACCCTGCAACTGGGCGAGCCGAACGGCAGGACGTTTGCGCGGGACGACATCGGGTTCACGCGCGGCCGCGGCTCTCGCCATTACATCTTCACCGTCACCTTGCGGTTCTCGCCGAGATTGGGCTTGGCGCCGGTGATCCGCGCCTTTGCGAACTCGAACGCCGCCACCG
The DNA here is from genome assembly GCA_963821505.1 of uncultured Alphaproteobacteria bacterium. Classification (GTDB taxonomy): domain Bacteria; phylum Pseudomonadota; class Alphaproteobacteria; order Rhizobiales; family Xanthobacteraceae; genus VAZQ01. The sequence continues at coordinate 94,313 of CAWGEH010000016.1, read as the reverse complement.
CGGCGCTCGCCGGTCCATCCCAGAGTTCGGCGGTGATGGGCCGCACGCGCAGCAGGCACACGTTCGGATCGTCCGGCCCATCCCACCAGGCGTTATCGGTACTTTTCCAGATCTCCGTCGCCTTGGCATGATCGCGCCGCACCTCGGCGCGCGCGGTGATCGAGAGATAGACCTTCTCCTTGGCATCGATGAAAACGAGCCCGACGTCGTGCTCGGCCTCGATCTCGTGCTCCTTGCCGCTGCGGATGTCGGTCACGAACCAGATGAGGCCGGCATCTCGCTCGGGCCGCGCCTCGAGCGGCCGCGCGCGCAGGCCCGCGCGCGAGTGCGTGGTCAGCATGGCGATGCCGACCTTGTCGATGATGTCCCAGACGCGGTCGATGCCGGCTTGGGGGGCGTCTTTGCAGCTCATGGCAAACCAACCTCCGGAAGCGGCCGCGGGTTCCGCCGCCATCCGCATCGTCCCCCGGTCATGCCGGGGCGTGGCACACCGCCTCGACGTTGTGGCCGTCGGGATCGCGCACGAAGGCGCCGTAGTAGTTGGGGTGATAGTGCGGGCGCAGGCCCGGCGCGCCGTTGTCCCTGCCGCCGGCTGCCAGCGCCGCGCGGTGGAAGGCGTCGACGCTGCGGCGATCATCGGCGGCAATTGCCACGTGTAGAACGCCTTGCAACCCGCCTTCGCCGCCGATCCAGAAGTCGGGCTTTCCCTGCTTGCCGAACCCAGCGGCCGGGCTTCCGCTTTCGGTGTCGTCGGCCGTTACCTCCATGATCAGCGTGTAGCCGAGCGGCGCCAGTGCTCTTTCGTAAAAGGTCTTGGAACGCGCATAGTCGGAAACGGGGAAGCCGACGTGATCGATCATGGAAGCCTCCGTGTGGGCAGCGCGGCCCGGTGCGGCTGGTAGGATGGCAAAGGCGCGGAACGCGCCGTGCCCGCGCATTGATCGACCGAAGCAGGACGGCTGGCTGATGAGGTTGTCGTTTTTTTGATTCCGCGCAAGTTGGCGGAGGCACGGCGCACGCGTTGGACGCGTGCGCCACTGCCACACCTATCGCCGCGGCACCGCGGCGCCGGCGTCGATCGGAACCTGCCTACAGCCCGAACACGAACAGCATGGTCTGGTTGCGCTGCTCCTTGAGCTCGGGAATGAGCTGATGCTTGCTGCGCGCGATCGGGCTCAGCCCCGCGAGGATCGCGACGTATTGCTTGCCGCCGGCCTCGAACGTCATCGGCGGCGCGTTGAAGCCGGTGCCGACATTGATCTTCCAGAGCTGTTCCATGGTGATGTCGTCGTAGGACGCGAAGGTGCCGTCGGTGAAGCCGGTGAACACGAGCCCGCCCGCCGTGGTCAGCGCGCCGCTGTAGTTCGGGTAGGGGATGTGCACGCTCGCCTTGATCTCGCCGGTGAGGGGGTCGGCAACGGTCAGGTCGGTCTCATAGCGCTCGGTCTGTTTGTAGGAGCCGCCCTTCCAGTCGCCGGCCTTGTTGCTGAGCGCCGGGTTGCGCGTGAGCAGCGCGCAGTTCGACAGCGCCGGGATATAGATCAGCTTGGTTTTCTGGCTGTAGGAAGAGGGCCAGAAATTGTTGCCGCCGGCCGGATTGGGGCACATTTTCTTGGACGGGTCCTGCGCCGTCGGCGTGGCGGTGCCGGCATAGAGCTGCATGTCGGCGTTGGGCACGTAGTCGACCGGCTTGCCGGTCTTCTGGTCGATGCCGCCCGTCCAGTTGACGTTGCCGAGATAGGGCTTGGCCAGGAGCGTCTGCCCGTTGCTGCGTTCCATGGTGTAGAGATAGCCGTTGCGGCCGGAATGCGTGATCAGCGCGCGCGACTGGCCGGCGACCACGCCGTCGATGAGGATGTGCGTGCCGGCTTCATCGTAGTCCCAGTGATCGCCCGGCGTGTACTGGAAGTACCAGTTCATCTTGCCGGCGTCGGGATCCCAGGAGATCACGCTATTGGTGTAGAGATTGTCGCCGGGCCGGTAGGTGGCGTCGAACATCGGCACCGGATTTCCCGTGCCCCAGATCACCTGGTTGGTCTTCACGTCGTAGGAGCCGGTGATCCACATGGCGCCGCCGCCGGTCTGCCAGGCGACCTGGTTCTTGTCCTTCCAGGTCTCGCTTCCGGGTTCGCCGGGCGCGGGAACGGTGTATTTGCGCCAAAGGAGCTTGCCGGTTGCGCCATCGAGCGCAGCGATGAAGTCGCGCACGCCGCGGTCGCCGCCGGCGGCACCGACGATGATCTTGTCCCTGACCGCGAGCGGCGCCGCGGTGAGCTGCAGATCGGCCTGGCCGTCGGAGAGATTGGCCTCCCAGACCACTTTGCCGTTGTCCTTGTTGGTGGCGATGATGCGCGGCGGATAGTTGGCGCTGGAGATGACGAGATTGCCCCACAGCGCGGCGCCGCGGTTCGACAGCGGCAGCTTCTCCTGGCCGGGATCCATGCGCCAGACGATGCGGCCCATGTCGCCGGAGCGGCCGTCGATCTTGTAGACCACGCCCCATTGGTCGACGACGTAGAGATAGCCGTCCTCGGCCAGCGGCGTCGCTTGCAGGTTCTCGTTGGCCGAGGTCCCGCCGATGGCGACGGCGTAGGCGAGCTTGAGACTCTTGACGTTCGCCTTGTTGATCTTCGCGAGCGGCGAATATCGCTGTGCATCATAGGTGCGGTGGTTCATCAGCCAGTTCTGCGGTTCCTTGTCCGCATTGATCAGCCGATCCGCCGTCACCTCGCCGGCAAGCGCCGGCGCTGCCGCGATTGCCGCGACACCGGCGAGCAGAAGTTTGCGGATGTTTCTGGTCATGGCGGTCCTCCTCCTCGATTGATTGGTTGCGCCTCATCCTGAGGAGCGCGCGCATTTTGCGTGCGCATCGCAGCGCGGCCGTACTCATGGAAGCGATGTGCGTGCCTTGCGGCTGCGATGCTCCTGGGCATGAGGGCCGAAACAGAGCCGTTCCTCACAGCCCGAACACGAACAGCATGGTCTGGTTGCGCATCTCCCGCAGCTCCGGCGTATGCGAATGCCGGCGCTTGGAGATCGGACTGAGCCCCGAGAGGATCGCGACATATTGCTTGCCGCCCACCTCGAATGTCATCGGCGGCGCGTTGAAGCCGGTGCCGACATTGATCTTCCACAGCTGCTCCATGGTGGTGTCGTCGTAGGCGGCGAAGGTCCCGTCGGTGAAGCCGGTGAAGACCAGGCCGCCGCCGGTCGCGAGCGCGCCGCTGTTGTTCGGGTAGGGGATGCGCACTCGCTTCTTGACGTCGCCGGTCAAGGGATCGGCGACGACAAGGTCGGTTTCGTTGCGTTCGATGTTCTTGAACGTGGCGCCCTTCCAGTCTCCCGCCTTGTTCGAGAGCTTCGGATCGAGCGTCACCTCGTTGCAGGACGACATCGACGGGATATAGAGCAGCCCGGTCTTGCGGCTGTAGGCGGCGGGCCAGTAGTTGTTGCCGCCCGACATGGACGGGCACAGCTTCTTGGTCGGATCCGCGAGTGTCTGATTCTGCATGCCGGAATAGACCTGGAGGTCCCGGTTGGGGTCGTAATCGACGGGCTTGCCGGTCTTCTGGTCGATGCCCTTCGTCCAGTTGACGTTTTCGACATAGGGCTTGGCCAGCAGCGGCTGCCCGTTGCTGCGCTCGAAGGTGTAGAGAAAACCGTTGCGCCCGGAATGGGTGATCAGCTTGCGCGCCTGGCCGTTGAGCTCGCCGTCGATGAGGATGTGCGAGTGCGCCTCGTCGTAATCCCACATGTCGCCGGGCAGATATTGGAAGTGCCAGTTCATGCTGCCGCTGTCGGGATTCCACGAGATCATGCTGTCGGTGTAGAGATTGTCGCCGGGGCGATAGGTCGGATCGAACATCGGCACCGGGTTGCCGGTGCCCCAGATCACCTGGTTGGTGGCGGGATCGTAGGACCCCGTGATCCACATGGCGCCGCCGCCGACCTGCCAGGCGTTGTTCTTGTCCTTCCAGGTCTCGCTGCCGGGCTCGCCGGGCGCGGGAATGACGTATTTGCGCCACAGGAGCTTGCCGCTGGCGCCATCAAGCGCCGCGATCCAGTCGCGCACGCCGCGGTCGCCGCCCGCCGCGCCCACGATGATCTTGTCCTTGACCGCGAGCGGTGCGGCGGTGAGCTGGACGTCGGGCTGATCGTGCAGGTTCGTTTCCCACACCACCTTGCCGTTGTCCTTGTTGGTGGCGATGACGCGGGCGGGATAGTTGGCGGTGGAGATGACCAAGTTGCCCCACAGGGCGGCGCCGCGGTTCGACAGCGGCAGCTTCTCCTGACCGGGGTCCATGCGCCAGACGATGCGCGCCATGTCGCCGGAGCGCACGTCGACCTTGTACACCACGCCCCACTGGTCGACGATGTAGAGGAAACCGTCCTCGGCGAGCGGCGTCGATTGCAGATTTTCGTTGGCCGCGGTTCCGCCGATCGCCAGCGCGTAGGCGAGCTTGAGGCTCTTGACGTTCGCCTTGCTGATCTTGTCGAGCGGCGAATAGCGCTGGGCATCGTAGGTGCGGTGGTTCATCAGCCAGTTCTGCGGCTCCTTGTCGGCATTGATCAGCCGATCCGCCGTCACCTCGCCGGCAAGCGCGGGCGATATCGCCAGCACCGCGGCGCCGGCGAGCAGGACTGTGCGCATGCGGTTATTCATGGTGGTCCTCCCTTTTGTGCTTCTTGCTTCGGCTTTCTTCGAATTGGCGGTGCCTTGTCCGCGAGTTTGCGGCTACTTAGGCCACCAGCGCAAATCATGACGCATCACTGCGTTTCTTCCTGCATCAGCCGTCACGGCTGATAGACGCCGCGATTGTACCAATGGAAGGAATCGATGCTGACCACGCGCTCGCTGCCGTCAAACAAGGGGCCGAGGCGGCCGCCGCTGGCTTTGTAGGAAAAGTCCTTCACGCGGTCGCGCACGGGAACGGTGGCGTTGCGCATGATGTCGAGGCCCTGCTCGGTCTTGAAGATCTGATAGGCGCTCGGATTGGTGGGCGAGAAGAACTTGACCTCGGCCCCGCCTTTGCGCGCGGGCGCGCGCTCGTATTTGAGATGCACTTCGAGCCGCTCGCCCGATCCGGCGGCGAATTCCCAGTGCTCCTCCCCCAACGTGTCCTTGCCGCCGGAAACGACCGAGCGCTCCATGCGGTGGGTGGTGGCGAGCTCGTAATTGCCGAACGGCCCCGGCGCGTCTTTCGGGTCGGTGGTGAGCCCGGCAATGATCATCTGGCCGACGGTGTTGCTGCCGCTCTGCTTCACCGGCGCGGCGAGATAGACGAGCCGGCTCGATCCGATGGGCGCGCCGCCGGCGCCGGTGATGTCGACACGGTCGATGAAGATCAGCCGAAGATTGCAGTCCTTGGCCGGGCCTTGGGTGGCGATGTTCGGCTCCCAGCCTGCCGGCAGGAACTTGCGCAGGGCCGCGTCCGGCACGACGAAATCGAGCTGCATGCGAAATTCGGCATTCTGCTCGACCAGGGTCTCGGCGCGGGCTTGATCCACGGTACCGCCCAAGGCGCCGAGAGCGAGCGCGAACGCAAAGCCTGCAAGCGCAGCTTTTCCAACCATGAGCGCCTCCCTTTCCCCCGCGCAGTTGTCCTGCGTCGGCTTTCCGCCCGGCGACATCTGCGGTCGATCACCGCGTTGGCGGGAACGGGGCTTGCGCAGACGCTCGCAAACGCGTGCGCGCGCCCGTCGTGGCGCCGGGGCTGACGCTAAATTACCATTACCGGCGGCCCCGTCCCAGGGCTTATCCTGCAACCCTGCCACGACCGGGAGGACGTCATCACCAGCCGATCCGAAAGCCGGACGCCATTGCCGCGACCGCTGGCGCTGCCATCGGCGCGCGGGCTGTCGCACGCGCTGTGGTACGGCCGCTCGGTGCGGGCGCAGCTCCTGATCGTTTTCATTCTGATCGATGTGATCGCGGGGCTGGTGGCGGGCGCCGTGACCATCCTGCAGGCGCGCAGGTCCACCCGGATCGAGATCGCCGCCTCGATGGAGCTCGCGCAATTGCTCGTGAGCGAAGCGGTCGCGCTCATGCACCAGGAGGTGCCGGCAGAAAAATTCCTTGCCGACCTCAGCTCGCAACTGCGGCTGGTGCGCCACGTGCGCATCGTGGTGAAGAACGCCGACGGCGCCCGGCTGGCGTTCCCTCCGTCCGGCGGCGCGGCGGACGGGACGCAGGACCGGCGCGCCCCGAAATGGTTCGCGGCGTTGATCGCCGCGCCGAGCGCAAGCCGCGACGTGCCGGTGATCGTCGATGGCGGCCGCATCGGCTCGGTCGAGATCGTGGCGGAGCCGCGCGACGAGATCGCGGAAGCTTGGGGCAACACCGTCGCGCTCGGCGCCGTGGCGCTTGCCGTGAACATCGCCGTCATCGGCATTCTCTATATTTTGTTCGGGCGGGTGCTCGACCCGCTCACCGGCATTGCCCGCGGCCTCGCCGATCTCGAGCAGCGCAATTACCGGGTGCGGCTGCCGCGACCGCGGGCGCATGAGCTGGCCGCGATCACCGACCGCTTCAACGCGCTGGCGCAGGCGCTCGAGGCCGCGCGTGCCGAGAACGAACGGCTCAATCATCGGCTGATCACGGCGCAGGACGACGAACGGCGCCACACGGCGCTCGAGCTGCACGACGAGGTCGGTCCCAGCCTGTTCGGGCTCAAGGCCAATGCGGGATCGATCGCGACCGCTGCGGCGGCGCTGCCCGATCAGGCCGCACGCAAGCTGACCGAGCGCGTGCGCGACATGCTGGCGATCATCGAGCACCTGCAAGGTATCAACCGCAGCATGCTCAACCGGCTGCGCCCGATGGCGCTCGGCCACGTGCCCTTGCAGGATATCCTCGCCGAGCTGGTGCGCGAGCGCGCGCGCCAGCACCCGCAGATCGCGTTCTCGTTTTCCTCCCGCGAACTCATGCGCAGCTACGGCGATTCCGTCGACCTCACGGTCTATCGCTGCGTGCAGGAAAGCCTGACCAACGCCATCCGGCACGCGCAGGCGAGCCACGTCGGCGTCGAGCTCGCTGCGACCGGCGGCGACGCCGACGGCCGCCCGCATGGCGGCGCCTCGACGCTGGCGCTCACGGTCCGCGACGACGGTCGCGGAATCGATCCCGCGGCGCCGCCGGGTTTCGGCATGCGCGGCATGCAGGAACGCGTGCAAGCGCTCGGCGGCAGCTATAAGGTGGAGAGCGCGGGGGGCGACGGCACCTGCGTGCGCATCGCGATCCCGCTGCGCGACGGGAGGCCATGACCAGCGTCCTCATCATCGACGATCACCCGATCGTGCTGCAGGGATGCCGCCGCATGCTGGAGGATGCGGGCGTCGCGACCGTGCTCGAGGCGCGCGACGCCACCTCGGGCTATCGCCTCTACCGCCGTCATCATCCCGATGTGGTGATCGTCGATCTCGCCATGCAAGGGAGCGGGCTCGGCGGCCTCGACGTGATCCGGCGCATGCGCTCGCACGATCCACGCACGCGCATCCTCGTGTTCAGCATGCACAGCGACCCGATCATCGCCGCGCGCGCGCTGGAAGCGGGTGCCACCGGCTACGTGCTCAAGGACACCTCGTCGGACGAACTGATGAAGGCCTTCGACCAGGTGCGCGCGGGCACGCCGTATCTGAGCAGCGATCTCGCCATGCAGGTGGCCCTGGTGCGCACCGGCGTGCGGGCAAATCCGCTCGCCGACCTCACGCCGCGCGAATTGCAGACGCTCGCGCTGCTGGCGCAGGGCAAGCCCTATGGCCGCATCGCCGAGGAGCTCAACGTCAGCTACAAGACCGTGGTGAATGCCTGCTCGCAGCTCAAGCAGAAGCTCAACGTCAAGAACCTGCCCGAGCTTATTCGCATCGCCGTGCGGCTGGTGGCGACCGAATCGTAGAGCCCCGGGACCCGCCCGGATCGCTTCTGCGCTTGCGCATCGATGCCGAATCCGCCGGGCTTGACGCCCATCGGCGCTGGCTCAAGCGCCCGGTCATCGGCGGCAAAGCGGGCGATGCAGTCGTCGCGGGAGGGTCGAAGGCGCGGCTTCGGCCTCGATAGCGCCCAAAATCCGGTTTGCGGGGTCGAGCCCGGCAACGACGGCGCCCGCGGCGGTGTGTCCGCGCAGCCACATTGCCAAATGTTCCCCGGCGAATTGGCAAAACGTAATGGGACCCCGGATGGCGAATGCTCCAGAATTCAAGGGGGAAATCGGTCGGTGTCATGCGTGGGGCGGGGGGACGTGATCGAGATGCGGCGCGGCTTGCCGCCGGCAAGCGACGCCTGCGCGGAGCCGTTGCGCTCGCGGCACTGGTGCTGCCGCAAGCGGCGTGGGGCCAGGCAGCCGCGACGCTGCCCGAGGTGACCGTTACCGCGAGCCGTCCACCCTCCGCGCCGACACGACGGCCGGCCCGCGCTGCGACACCCGCCACCTCGCATGCGGCCCGGCCGGTGCCCACGCCGGTGCGCGAATCGCCCGCATTGCAGGTGGTCTCCCCCACGCCGGTGACCGGAATCGGCTTCGACCGCAACAAGGTGCCGGCGATGGTGCAGACGCTCACCGCCGACGACTTCACGCGCACCAATTCGCCCAACGTGGTCGACGCGCTGGTGCAGCGCATTCCCGGCATCGTCTCGAGCGACGCCCAGGGCAACAGCTTCGCTCCGGATCTGCGCTATCGCGGCTTCATCGCCTCGCCGGTGCAGGGCATCCCCCAGGGCCTGGCGGTCTACATGAACGGCGTGCGCGTCAACGAAGCCTTCGGCGACACCGTCAACTGGGACTTGATCCCGACCATCGCGATCGGCCGCGCCGACGTCTGGACCAACAACCCGGCCTTCGGCCTCAATGCGCTCGGCGGTGCGGTGAGCTTCCAGATGAAGGACGGTTTCACCTATCAAGGTCTCGAGGCCGATACATCGGGCGGGTCCTACGGCCGCGTCGGCGGCTCGGTCCAATACGGCGTGCGCAAGGGGGAATGGGCGCTCTATCTCGCCGCCCAGGGGCTCAAGGACGACGGCTGGCGCTACCAGTCACCGTCGCGGCTCGCCCGTTTCTACGGCGATCTCGGCTGGAAGGGCAGCGACGCCGAGGTGCATCTCGTGACCAGCGTCGCCGACAATTTCTTCGGCGTGGTCGGGCCGACGCCGCTCGAACTGATCAACAACGACTATCGGGCGATCTACACCTGGCCGCAGACCACCGACAACCAGGCGCAGCTTCTCGCGCTCAACGGCCGCTACTCCGTGACCGACCACTGGACGGTCCAGAGCAATCTCTACTATCGCAAGTTCCAGCAGGCGCATGTCGACGGCAACGCAGCCGAGGTCGAGCGCTGCAGCGGCAGTGCGGGCAACCCGCTGTTCAACACGCTGTGCCTGCAAGATGACGGATTCCCCAGCCAGCCGAAGGCGAATTTCCAGATTCTCAACGCCAGCAACCAGCCGATCAATTGTCCGCCGGGCTCGGGAAATACTTGCGCGAGCACGCCATGGGGCACCGTCGACCGCACCTGGACCAATGCGATCACCACAGGCGCCTCGTTACAGGGCATCAACGACGACAAGATATTAGGCCACGACAACTACTTCACAATCGGTGGCAGCGTCGACCGCAGCAAGATCGGTTTCCAAGGAAACAGCGAGCTCGACTACATCTATCCCGATTTCTTCGTCGGTCCCAACGCTGCTGTGCCGGGGACGGGACAGATCGTCCACACCGCCGGAAACATCGGCTTTGCGCCGGTCAGCCTCGCTGCCTGGAATACCTATTACGGCATCTACGCCAACGACACCTTCGATATCACCAATCGGCTGTCGGTGACTGCGGGCGGACGCTACAACATCGCGCAAATCTCCATGGCCGATCTGCTCGGCACGAGTCCCGACCTCAGCGCCCAGTACACTTTCGAGCGGTTCAACCCGGTGGTCGGCTTCACCTACAAGATCCTGCCGGAGCAGATGACGTTCTACGCTGGATATTCGGAGGCGAATCGCGCGCCGACGCCGCTTGAGCTCGGCTGTTCCAATCCGTTGCGGCCCTGCCTGCTGGAAGGGTTCCTGGTCTCCGACCCGCCGCTGAACCAGGTGGTCGCGCGCACGAAGGAGGTCGGACTGCGCGGCAACATCAACGGCGCCGGTGGCCGCGGGGATTGGAAGCTCGGCCTATTCCGCACCGACAGTGAAAGCGACATCATCCAGGTCGCGAGCGTTCTCCAGGGCAGGGGCGTGTTCCAGAACGTCCCCGCCACGCGCCGGCAGGGACTGGAAGCCGGCGTCAATTACCAGACCGGGCAGTATCTCGTATATGCCAACTATGCCATGGTGGATGCGACGTATCAGTTCACTGGCCTACTCGCGTCGCCGAACAATCCGTCGGCAGACGCCAACGGGGACATCCTGGTTACGCCCGGCAAGCAGATTCCAGGTATTCCGCTCCACCAGATCAAGGGCGGCATCGATTACTGGGTCACGCCGCTGTTGAAGCTGGGCACCGACGTCATCTGGGTCAGCAGCCAGTGGTATGTCGGCGACGATGCCAACCAGAACGTCAAGCTGGCGGACTATTGGGTCGCCAACCTGCACGGATCGTATCAGCTCACCAAGGAGCTGCAGGTCTACGGCATCGTGAACAACCTGTTCAATCGGAAGTTCGCCACCTTCGGCACCTATTTCGACCCGCAGGCTATCGCCAACGCGGTCTCCAATCCGCCCACCGACCACCGCACCATCACCCCGGCGCAGCCGCTCTCGGTCTATGTCGGCCTGCGCGCGAAGCTGTGATTGCGTGCGCGGTTTGCGACGCCGTCACCTTTTGCGACGCGCGCTCCTCGCCGGCACCAGATGCCCATGGATTGCACACGCGCAACGGGACTATGCTGCGGGTGCAGAGACGAGGTGGGAGCATGCCCATTCGCGACCGGGTCGTGCGGTTGCCGATCGCGGTCGGCGCCGCGCTGCTGTGCGCTTCGGCGCTGGCGGCGGATCGCGATGCCTTTCTCGCCGGCGCGAGCAGGAATTGCACGGACTGCGATCTCTTCGCGCGCGATCTCAAGGAGCGCGATCTCAAGCGCGCCAAGCTCGATCGCGCCAAGCTCAACAACGCCGATCTCTCGGGCGCGAGTTTGTTCCGCGCGTCGCTGGTGCGCGCCGACCTCGCCGGGGCCAAGCTCAAGGACGCCAATCTCAATCTGGTCGACGCCAAGTGGGCCGACCTCGCCGGCGCCGATCTCACCGACGCGCTGCTCTACGAGGCCGATCTCGCCGGCGCCAACCTCGCGCGGGCGAATCTGCAGCGCGCGCGGCTCGGACGTGCCCGGCTCAACCAGGCCGATCTGCAGCGTGCCAATCTCACGGGCGCCGATCTGCGCGGCGCGCGCCTCGCCGGCGCCAAGCTCAAAGGCGCCGATATGCGCTTCGTCAAGCTCGACAATCAGAATCTGCGCGGGATGGATCTCTCCGGCATCGACTTCACCATGGGCGACATGATCGAGGCCGATCTCACCGGTGCTGATCTGCGCGACGCCAATCTCGCGGGCGTCGATCTGTTCGGCGCCAAGCTCAACGCGGCGGACCTGCGCGGGACCAATTTCGAAGGCGCAAATCTCGCCAATGCCATCCTGACCGACGCCCGGACGGAGGGCGCGAAGTTCGACGCCGCCATCATGCCCGACGGCAAGCGCGCGGAATAACGACCGACATCCGAGGAAACGAGAAAGGGAGCGAGACATGCGCAGGCATGCAGAGGACAAAGAGCGGCCCTCCGAGTCCGCGGCCGGCAACGGCATACTCGACCGGCGCCTCTTCCTGGAAGGCGCGTTTATCGCCGCGGCGGGCGCGGCGGGCACGAGCTCGGGCATCAGCCCCGCGCGGGCGGAGCCGCTTGCCGTGCCGCGCTGGATGAAGGAGCCGGGCGCAGCGCTCAGCGCCTACGGCCAGCCGTCGCCGTTCGAGCGCAAGGTGGTGCGCAGCGTTCCGCCGCCACCCAATCCGGCGACACAGGGCATCGGCGTCGCCCGCACGCCGCTTCAGTTTCTCAACGGCATGATCACGCCCAACGGGCTGCATTTCGACCGCAGCCATTCCGGCGCGCCCGACATCGATCCCGATCAGCACCGCCTCCTGATTCATGGTCTGGTGAAGCGTCCGCTGGTGTTCACCCTGGAGGCGCTGGCGCGCTATCCGATGGAGTCGCGCATCGCCTTCATCGAATGCGCCGGCAATTCGAGCGTGCTCAACAGCGCGCAGCCGCAGCCCGGCAACGCACAGGCCATTCACGGCCTGCTGTCGTGCGCGGAATGGACCGGCGTGCGGCTGGCGACGCTGCTCGACGAGGCCGGCGTCGACCCGAGCGCCGCGTGGGTGGTCGCGGAGGGCGCCGACGCCGCCTCCATGAGTCGCAGCGTGCCGCTCGCAAAGTGCATGGATGATGCGCTCGTCTGCCTGTTCCAGAACGGCGAGCGGGTGCGCCCTTCGAACGGCTATCCGATCCGGCTGCTGCTGCCCGGCTTCGAGGGCAACACGAATGTGAAATGGCTGCGCCGCCTCAAGGTGACCGCGGTGCCGGTCATGGCCAAGGACGAGACCTCGAAATACACGGTGCTGCTGCCGGACGCAAAAGCCTGGCAATTCGTGTTTCCGATGGAGGTGAAGTCGATCATCACCCATCCGTCGCCCGGCCTGACGCTGCAAGGGCCGGGTTTCTACGAGATCGCGGGCCTCGCATGGTCGGGAAAGGGCCGCATCCGGCGGGTCGAAGTATCCGCCGACGGCGGCACGAGCTGGGCGGACGCGGCGCTGCAGGAGCCGGTGCTGGCAAAGGCGCTGACGCGCTTTCGCGCCCCCTGGCAGTGGAGCGGCGGCCCCGCCGTCCTGCAAAGCCGCGCGACCGACGACACCGGCATGGTGCAGCCGACGCGCGCGCAATTCGTCGCGGCGCGCGGGCTGCGCGGGTTCTATCACTACAACGCCATCGCCAGCTGGCGGATCGACGACAAAGGGGAGGCGAGCAATGCATTCGTGTGACCGCGTCGCATGGATTGCGGCAATGACGTGCGCGGCGCTGCTGCGCGTCGCGCCGGTGCTCGCGGCGGAAGCGCCGCACTTCGGGCAACCGGTTGCTCCGGACGAGCTTGCACCCTGGGACATCAGCGTAGGACCGGACGGCGCCGGGCTTCCGCCCGGGCGCGGCACGCCGAAGGAGGGCGAGGCGGTCTACGCCGCGAAGTGCCAGGCCTGTCACGGCGAGAAGGGCGCCGGGCGGCCGAACGATGTGCTCGTCGGCGGCTTCGGCACCCTCGCCGCGAACCGGCCGGTGAAGACGGTCGGCAGCTACTGGCCCTACGCCACCACGCTGTTCGACTACATCCGGCGCGCGATGCCGTACAACGAGCCCAAATCGCTGACCAGCGACGAGGTCTATGCGGTGTCGGCCTATATTCTCAATCTCAACGGATTGATCGGAGCCGCCGACGCGCTTGACGCGCAGTCGCTACCCCAGGTGAAGATGCCCAACCGCGACGGGTTCATTCCGTTTCCGCGATAGTGGAGGCACCGCGGACTCTGACGGATAGAGGCCTGTCACGGCTTCTTGTAAGTGGGATCGAAGATCTCGAAGCGTGTCGAGCTCTCGAACGCGCCGGGACGATATTCGCCGGTCACGGGGTCGTTGTCGCCCTGGCCGGGCTTGCGCAGGAAACGCGTGTCCACCCTCAAGTGGCGCTTCGCCGTCGCTTTCTCGCAACGCTGCTTGATGAAAACGCCGCCGACCGGGGTTTCGCCCGCGGCCGGTGGAAAATCGGTGCAGGTCCAGCCGTCCGGCTCGTAGCGGTTGATGACCGCGAGCCGCATGAGATGCGCCATGCGCCGCTCATGCGGCGCCGCGCGTGGATCGGTGACGAAACGCAGCCCGCGCAGCACGTCGTCGCGATCGAACAGCGCGGACAGGATCACGGGATGTCCGGCCACCCGGGTTCCGGTCCTGCCATTGGCGTAGCGCGGCTCGTCGATGGCCTTGCCGATGTACTCGTCCTCGTCGTCGAACCGTACGGACACTTCGTAGAGGCCGTTGTCTTCCGGCCGGCATTTGCCGAACTCCGACCAGTGCTCGAGCTTTTGCCGCGGCGGGCCGCCATTGCTGCCGCAGGCGAGATCGCCGAAGCCGTCGAGCGACATGGATTTCGCCTCCAGCCCGAGCTTGAGGCCGCGGATTTCGCCGGGATCGGGCCTGCCCTGCGCCTGCGCCGGTGCGTTCGCCAGCGCCGCCGCCAAGACGAGCGCGGGCAGCACCGCCCGCGGCCGCATCGCGTTTGCTTGATGGTGACCCCCGCGCGGGCTGCGCCGGCGACGGATCACTTCTTCATCGGCTCGCACTGGCGCGTGTCCTGGCCCCAGAATTCGACGCAGTCCTCGTAGGTCGCGGGCCCCCGCCCGACCACCTTGGCGAAGAGATACTTGACCACGGCGTCGACCTCGCGCGGCGAAATGAACTCACCCATCGGCGGCGCGTCCTTGCCGAGCTCCTCGAGCGTCATGCCGTAGCAGCGTTTGTCGGTGTAGGAGAACCGGTCGTGATAGGGCATCCCCGTGAGCGGCCGGCCGCACTTCACCACCTCCGTGAACTGCTCGCGCGTGAGCGCGCTGTTGCGCAGCGACAGCGCGATGCCGCCGTAGCCGGTATCGCCGGAGGCATCCCATTTGTGACAGAATTGGCAGTTCGCCTTGACCTTGAAGATTTCCTTGCCGAATTCGATGGTGCGCGCGTCTTCGGCCGACAGCGCCTGGGCGCGCGCGGGTGCGGGCAGGATCGAACAGAGCGTGACGAGCGCCGTCACCGCGATCGCACGCCTGAACATCGTCATGGGTACCGGACTGAAACGCCGGCGCAATGCGGGAATTGCGCCGGCCGATGTGCTTCGTGGCGTCTCGCTTAAAGCCCGAAGACGTACAGCATGGACGCCGTCGATGTATTCTTGAGCGCCGGCACCAGTCCGGTGACGAACGGCGACTGCCGCGACCCCACCAGGACCGCGATATATTGCTTGCCGTTGACGGCATAGCTGATCGGCGGCGCGTTGATGCCGGTGCCGACGTTGAAGCTCCAGACCTCCTGCAACGTCTTGGCGTCATGCGCCGTCAGCGAGCCATCGGCATGGCCGATGAAGACCAGATTACCGGCGGTCGCCAGCGCGCCGCTGTAATTCGGATACTCGAGCTTGAGCCGGACCTTGGTTTCGCCAGTGGTGGGATCGACGGCTTTGAGGCTGCCATAGAGCGGCTGGGTGGTCTTTTGGCCGCCGCCGGCGAACCGCTCGCGCGGCTTGATCGGGCCGCCGTCGGCGACGAAGTCCTTCTGCTCGACCGTCTCGACCGAGTTGCAGCCTTCGATCGATGGAATGTAGAGCAGATTGAGCTCGGGATTGTAGGCCGTGGGCTGCCAGTTCTTGCCGCCGAAATGCGAGGGGCATAGACGCGCGCCCTTGGGGTTGGCGCGGCTGCCGTGACTGCCCGTGGTATAGGCCTGGACGTCGGCATTGGGATCGTAATTGAGCGGCCGGCCGGTCTTGGGATCGAGACCGGGCGTCCAGTTCAGCTCGTCGACGTATTGCTTGCCCACCACGAAGGAGCCGTTGGTGCGGTCGAGCGCGTAGAAGAAGCCGTTGCGCGCCGCGTGCACCAGGAGCTTGCGGTCCTCGCCGTTGACCTTGGCGTTGATGATCGGATGCTCCGAGATCTCGTCGAAATCGTAGGGATCGTTGGGGGTGTACTGGTAGCCCCACTTGATCTTGCCGTCGTTCGGGTTGAGCGCGAGCACGCTCGCGGCCCACTTGTTGTCGCCCGGGCGGTATTCCGGATCCCAGTCGGGACCGGCATTGCCGATGCCCTGGTAGAAGGTGTCGCTCTCCGCGTCATAGGTGGCGGTCTCCCAGACCGAGCCGCCGCCGTGCCGCCAGCGCTGCTTGCCGTCCTTCCAGGTCTCGTTGCCGGGCTCGCCGGCGCCCGGAATGGTGTAGGTGCGCCATACCTGCTTGCCGGTATTGAGATCGGTGGCGTCGATCCATCCGCGAATGCCGAACTCGCCGCCGGCGCTGCCGACGATGGCGAGATCGCGAATGACCAATGGCGCGAGCGTAATCGTCTCGGCGATGGCGGGATCGGCGACCTTGCGCTCCCACACCATCTCGCCGGTCGCCTTGTTGAGAGAGAACAGCCGGCCGTCGAGCGCGATCGAGATCACCTTGTCCTTCCACAGCGCCGCGCCGCGGTTGTTGACGCCGCAACAGGCGACGTCGCCGGCCCAGGCGCGGTCGGTGCCGGGGTCGAATTTCCACTTGATCAAGCCTTTCTTGCCGCTGCTGACGTCGATGGCGTAGACCGAGCCCCAGCCGTCGGTAACGTACATCATGCCGTCCTCGACGAGCGGCGTGCCCTCGAGATTGCCGAACTTGTAGCGGCCGCCGCTCTCGAAACCGCCGAGAGCGACGGTGAAGACGGGCTTCAAATTCTTGACGGTATCGGTGTTGATCTGCTTGAGCTGCGAGAACCGCCAGCCCTGATAATTGTTATGATGAAGCAGCCAGTTTTGCGGCTCCTTGCTGACGTTGAGCGCGCGTTCCTGGGTCATGTCGGCCGCCGGAACGGGCGAGAGCGCCGTTGCCGCGAGCAGCGAACACATCAGGGCACCGGCAAAAGCCAGAGTCTTCATGGCAGTCCTCCCGTGCTCGCCGGTGCGTGATGGCCCGGCATTTTGCTTGTTGTCGTTGTGGCGAAGCCGCATTGACGCGAACGCGGACCGCCAATTGTTGAAAGCGTAGTCCTGCCTGCAATCAGCGGTCAATATCCCGTCGGCGCATGGCTGCGCCGACCGCTTCGCTTCCTTCGAATCGCGCGCCTCGTGGGAGACCGCCCAACGGGACCAACCCGCCGCTCCGACCGCGTCCCCGCGCCAGTGCAGACCCATATTCCGGGCTCGGTGGTGATGTGGCCGCGCCTGCGCGGAGACGGCAGGCGTGAATCGAGCAACTCAAGTCGGCGTCAGCGCGTACAAGAGGTCAACTCTTTCTCCTCGATCGAGAAGATTTCCCCCGCCTCCACCTTGATATTGCGCACCAGGCAGAAGCGCCCGCTGACGTCCTTGAGCTTGGCATCGTAGGTGCCGGGCGCGACACCGGTGATCCGCAGTCGTTCGTCGGGATCGACGGTGCCGTCCTTGTCGTTCCTGCATTGGTTGGGACCGCAATCGGCGCTGCCCGCCGGCGCCAGGTAGAATTCCGAAATGGTGTGGCGGGTCAGATTCCAGAACCGCGCCGGTCTGCTCTCTGCCTGCGCCGCGTCGGACGCGGCGGCGAGTGCGAGCGTCGCCATGAGCGCGATTTTCCGCCAGGCGATTGTTCTTGGCATGGCCGGATCCGACGCCGCGTAGTGCCGAGCGGGAACGAGCCTAGCATGGGCGCCGGCGGCGTTGCATGGGGGAGCAAGCTTGACAGGTCCCGCGCCTGCGTCACTATCGAAACGGCTCGAGCCCACGCGAGACGGCGTATCCGGCGATGACGATGACCCTCCTGGAGCGCGAATTCCCCGGCGATCATCTGCCGCTCTTGCGCTGGCTGATGTTCACCGGCGTATCCGCGTTCGGTTTCGTGCTCGCCTGGTATCATGGCCTGTTTCACCTGATGCTGGCGAGCGACAAGACCTACATCTCGGCGATCATCGGCGTGCTCTACATCGCCGCCACGCTGCACTGCTTCGTGCGCACGGCGCTGATCTCGCGCGAGACCGACAGCGCACAGCGCGTGTTCGCGCTGGTGAGCAAGGGCGCGCCGGATTTGCGCGTGGTCGGAACCGAGGTCGTGACCGCCGACGGCACGCGGCTGCCCGCCGGGCAGATCACCGCACATATCCGCAACCTCATCCTCAAGGCGACGTTGCAAGGGCGCCACCGGCTCGATCAGACCTTGCTGCTGCGCGGCCTCGCCGATGCGCTGCGCGGACCCAACCAGCTCGGCTCGTTCGCCAGCGATGCGCTGATGAAGCTCGGTCTGCTCGGCACCATCATCGGCTTCATCCTGATGCTCGCCCCGATCGCCGGGCTCGATGCCGCCGACCGCGCTTCGGTGAAGAGCTCGATGGGGCTGATGAGCGACGGCATGGCGGTCGCGATGTATACGACGCTGAGCGGCCTCATCGGCTCGATTCTCGTGCAGACGCAATATTACATGCTCGACGAGGCGACGGCGAAGCTGTTCGCGCTCGCCACCGATCTTACCGAGGTCTTCGTCGTGTCCGTGCTCGAGCGGGAGCAGGATGGACAGCTTCGGTAACTATCCGCGCGAGAAGTTCGATCCTTTCAGCGTGATGCTGTTCAAGGCGCTGCAGGTCGTCGCCTTTCTCTTCTTCATCGCGCTGCTGGCGATGAATCCGGAGGCGAAGTCGGGCAAGGTCGACACCAAGGCCGAGTTCATCATCACCATGACCTGGCCGGACAGCCATCCCGACGACATCGACCTCTATGCCGAGGATCCCGTCGGCAACATCGTCTGGTATCACGTGCGCGAGGCCGGGTTCATGGTGCTCGACCGCGACGACCGCGGCGGGCTCAACAACACCATCGTCGTGAACGGCAAGAAGCTGTCGAGCCCGATCCGGCAGGAGACGGTCAGCATCCGCGGGATCGTGCCCGGCGAATACACCGTCAACGTCAATCATTACCTCGCGACCTCCACCACGCCGGTGCCGGTCTCGGTCAAGGTCGAGAAGGTGAACCCCGCCGTCGAGGTCGTGCACTACGACACCATTACCCTCGACCATACCGGGGAGGAAAGGACCGCGGTGCGCTTCCGGGTCGCCGACAACGGCGGCGTCGTCGACGTCAACCATCGCGAGAAGTCGCTCATCCAGCTGACGCGCAGCGTTCGCCGCTCGGCGAAGTGACGCTCGGCAGAGGGCGCCGATGACCTCGACCGTGCTGGCCATATCAGCCGCCTATGTCGTGATCGGCGTGCTCCTGCTGGCGCTGGGGCTGTCCGCGCGCCTCGCCTGGTGGGTGAAGGCCGCCGCGATCGTGGTGACGTCGGTGTTCTTCGTGGAGGTGTTCTTCGCCACCAAGGGCCTGCTCGGCTGGCCGCGCGCCGGGCAGCTGCCGCCGCGCTTCCAGTTGTTGTGGGTGAGGGTGGTCGAGCCCGACCTCAAGAGCGCGAACGCCGGGGCGATCTATCTCTGGATCGAGGAGGTCGACGAGAACAATGTGCCGGACGGCGTGCCGCGCTCGTACCGGCTGCCGTATTCGCGCCCGCTCGCGGACCGCGCGACCAAGGCGCGCGACGAGATCATGAGCGGCAAGCCGCAGCAGGGCCTGGCGGAAGATCTCGCCGGCGGCGAGGAGCGGCGAGATGCCAAATCCGAGCCGCAACAGGCGGGCACGCGCGCCGATTCCGGCCTCACCGCCGTCGACCCCGATCAGGTCCGCCTGCTGCAGCAGGCGCAGCGCGTGGAGTTCAGCCCGATGCCGGTCCCGACCTTGCCGCCGAAGGTGCCGTGAGCGCAGCAGCGCCTCCGGGACGGGCGAAGGCGCAGGGCGGCCTCACGCGCCGCGCCCCGTCATTGCCAGGAATGCCTGCTCGATGGTTGCCGCGTCCGCCGCCGCCAGCAGCTTCGCCGGGGTGGTGTCCGCCAGCACCTTGCCGCGATGCAGCACGATCACCCGGTCGGCATCGCCGACCTCGTCGCACAGATGCGTCGCCCACAGCACGGCGACCGCGCGCTCGGCGCGCATGGCCAGCATGAGCTTGAGCAGATCGCTGCGGCTCTGCGGGTCGAGACCGACGGTCGCCTCGTCCATCAGCAGGAGGCGCGGATCGTGCAGCAGCGCGCGCGCGAGCTCGACCCGCCGGCGGTTGCCGCCGGAGAGTTGCGCGGTCTTGTCGTGGGCGCGCTCCGCAAGCCCGAGCCGCGCGAGCTCCTTCTCGATGCGGGCCTCGGCGACGGCGCGCGGCATTCCGTGCAGGCCGGCATGGAACAGAAGGTTGGCGGTGACGGAGAGCTCGAGGTCGAGCGTCGGCTGCTGGAACACGATGCCGAGGCGCGCCAGGGCCGGCACCGGGTCGCGCGACATGTCGTGACCCATCACCTCGATGCGGCCGGAATCTGCCGCGAACAGACCGGAGAGCAGCTGAAACAGGGTGGTCTTGCCGGCGCCGTTGGGGCCGAGCAAGGCGATGAATTCGCCGGCCTGGGCGGTCAGGCTCACGCCGTCGACGGCGCGGACGGCGCCGTAGGTCTTGACGACGTTGTCGAGCAGCAGAGCGGGCGTCGCCTTGTCTCCTCCGGTTCGTTCGTCCATGCCAGGGTCCCCGGCGCTTGCCTTGCCCGTTCTCTTTAATAGGGCGTAGGCTCCCTGCAACGCAACGAATGGTCTTGCCATGCGTGCCTTGATTCCCGTCCTTGCCCTGATCGTCGCGGCGGTGGCGCCGCTGCAGTCCCGGGCCAAGGACACCGGCCTGATCTTCGTCAGCAACGAGAAGACCAACAACCTGATCGTCATCGATCCCAAGACCTACCAGGTCGTTAAGGACATCAAGGTCTCGCGCCGGCCGCGCGACATGCATTTCAGCGCCGACCACAGCAAGCTCTACGTCGCCTGCGGCGACGACGACGTGATCGACATCGTCGACGTCGCGAAGCTCGAGGTGGTCGGCAAGCTTGCGACCGGACCGAGCCCGGAGACCTTCGCCATCGACGAGAAGCGACGGCGCATCTATGTCGCCAACGAGGAGGGCTCCTCGCTCTCCATCATCGACATCGACCAGAACATCATCGTGCACGAGGTGCCGACCGGCGCCGAACCGGAAGGCGTGCTGATCGCCGAGGACGGCAAGACCCTCTACGTGACCTCGGAGGTCGGCGATCTCGTCCATATGGTCGACGCCGAGGGCGGGCACGTGACGCAGGACGTGGTGGTGGGAACGCGGCCGCGCCGCTTCGCGGCGACGCCCGACGGCAAGGAGCTCTGGGTTACGTGCGAATTGTCGGGCGAGGTCTATATCATCGACCGCGCGAACTTCGCGGTCGCCGGCAAGATCGAGTTTCTGCCGCCGGGCATGCGCAAGACCGACGTCACGCCGGTCGGCCTGGCCATGACCAAGGACGGCAAGACCGCCTACGTGACGCTCGGCCACGCCGCCCATGTGGCGGTCGTCGACGTGCCGACGCGAAAGGTCCAGGCCTATATCCTGGTCGGCAAGCGCTCCTGGGGCATCACGCTTTCGCGCGACGAGAGCAAGCTTTTTGTCGCCAACGGATTCGGCGACGACGTTACCGTCATCGACGCCAAGAGCCGCAAGGCGATCGTCTCGGTCCCGGTCGGCCGCATTCCCTGGGGCGTGGCGATCGATGATTAGGCGGTGGTTCGCGATGTGGTGGCCACGCTGTGTCCCCGGACGAGGAGCGTTTCCTCCCCCCTTGGGCAGGGCAATCGCATATGCGCCGACGCTGCTGCACGATTCAACAATGTGCTTCGCGCTTTTTGCGCTGGGTCCCGGTTCTCGTCGCGCTCGCGCAAGAGCGCTCGCTGCACTCGCCCGGGACACGAGGATTTCGTGTCCCGGACGAGCGAGCGCTAGCGAGCGAGGATCCGGGACCCAGGGGCCACGCGACGATTGGAGAGCTTGGCGAAACCCGGCCAGGCCCGGGTTTCGTGGGGAGGGGAGGAGCCTGTCGCGCTGCTTGCGTGCTGCCTGCAACACTGTCATCGCGGCGAGCCTAGGCTCGGCAGCATTTGCACAAGCTCCGCCCCCGCCGCTGCAGCCGCGCATCACCATCGGCTATGTCGAGATCGCCGGTGATCCGCGCTATGAGCCGATCACGAGTTACGGCCGCCTGGTGCTCAAGAGCCGCGAGCGCCCCTTTGCCGGCGCCCAGGTCGGGCTCGACGAGGCGGAGGCACTCACGCGCGTGCTGAAGATCGACTTCGTGCTGGAGCGCATCAGCGTGGAGTCGGCGGCCGAGCTTGCGGGCGCGGTGAGGGAGGCGCGCGACGCCCGTGGCGTGCATTTCTTCATCGTCGACGCGCCGGCCGAGGCCCTCAATCCCTGGCCGCGGCGGTTCGCGGCCGCGACATTCTCGTGTTCAACGCGACCGCGGCGGACGACGCGTTGCGGCGCAATCTATGCGCCGCGGAATTCGTTCACACGCTGCCGAGCCTGGCCATGGGCATGGATGGGCTCGTGCAATATCTGGCCTCGCGCAAGTGGACCAATCTGCTCGTGCTCGAAGGGCCGCTCCCCGCCGACGCCGCGATGGCCAAGGCGTTCGAGAGCTCGGCCAAGAAGTTCGGCGCGCGCATCGTCGCGCATCAGCAGTTCAAGCCCGGCACCGATCCGCGCCAGCGGGAGAAGAATGATCCGGCGCTGCTCAGCGCCGTCAACCGCGACTACGACGTGGTGTTCGTGGCCGACCACGCCTTCGATTTCGCGCGCCAGGTCCCCTACCACACGGTGCGGGCGCGGCCGGTGGTCGGCAGCATCGACCTCGAGCCCGCGGCCTGGCACTGGACCTGGGACCACAACGGCGCGCCGCAGGTGAACTCGCGCTTCCAGAAGCTCACCGGCGGCCGGCACATGGAGAGCAAGGACTGGGCGGCCTGGATCGCGGTCAAGATGGTGGTGCAGGCGACGTTGCGCACGGGCTCGGCGGATTTCGACAGGCAGCGCAAGTTCATCCTCAGCGAGGGCAGCTTCGACGGCAACAAGGGGCTCGCCGTCAGCGTGCGGCCGTGGGACCACCAGCTCCGCCAGGCGATCCTGCTCGCGGCGCCGTATTCCGTCATCGCGCGCGCGCCGGTCGAGGGCTTTCTTCACAAGACCAACGATCTCGATACCCTCGGCGACGATGAACCGGAGACGCCGTGTCGGTTGAACAAGTGACGGCTGCCGTCCGCGCGAAAGCGGAGACCCATATTCCGGAGACCCGACTGGCAGCGCGTTCATCGTGCGGAACGCGGGCAAGCTTGCGTTCCGGTGCCATCCACGTCTTCAATGCAATGTAGGCCGTAAAAGACGTGGATGCCCGCGACAAGCGCGGGCATGACGGAGAGGGCGATGCAATCCAATTGAAATCTGCTGTAAAAGGTACAGCATGCAACTCGCACACGCCGCCCGCGCCCTGCGCGCCGTCACCACCCGGGAAATCGTCAAATTCGTGCAGCAGCGCGGCCGGCTCCTTTCGGCGCTGGTGCGTCCGCTGATGTGGCTCGCGGTGTTCGCCGCCGGCTTCTACAACGTGTTCGGTGTCTCGATCATCCCGCCTTACAAGACCTATATCACCTATCAGGTCTACATCGTGCCGGGCCTGCTCGGGATCATCCTGCTGTTCCACGGCATGCAGTCCTCGCTCTCCATGGTCTACGACCGCGAGATGGGCGTGATGCGGCTGCTGCTCACCGCCCCGCTGCCGCGCTGGGTGCTGCTCGCCTGCAAGCTCGTCGCCGGAACGGCGCTGTCGGTGCTCACCTGCTACGTCTTCCTCGCGGTCTGCATTCTGTTCGACGTGACCTTCGACGCCAGCGGCTGGCTCTACGTGCTGCCCGCGCTCATCGTCTCGGGGCTGATGCTCGGCGCGCTCTGGCTGTTCCTCTCGGTCTATATCCGGCAGGTCGAGAATTTCGCCGGCGCGATGAACTTCGTGATGTTTCCGATGTTCTTCTTCTCGTCCGCGCTCTATCCGTTGTGGAAGCTGCGCGAGGGCGGTTCGGAACTGCTCTATCTCGTCGCGCTCGCCAACCCCTTCACCCACGCGGTGGAGCTGATCCGCTACGCGCTCTACGGCATGTTCGAGCCGGTCGCCGCGCTGGTCGTCGCGGGCTCGACCGTGGTGTTCTTTCTGTTGGCGGTGACCGGCTACGATCCGCAGCGCGGCATGTTCCGGCGCGCCGCGCAGCCGGGGTGAGCCTGCAGTCCCGCGGTCGGCAATCGATGTCCCGGGGTCGCGCGTCGCGCTCTCTGGCGGTGCACGGCTGCGCCTCGCCGCGCTCGCCCGGGACGCGACGGCACTACGGATACGCCTGATTGATCCTTTGCGCGATCTCGGCGCGCATGGCCGCGAGCTCGTCGGCCGTGTGCGCCGAGCGCGGCCGCGCGACCGGCACGTCCGCGATGACGCGCGCCGGGCTGACGGAGAGCAGCAGCAGCCGGTCGGCGAGCCCGATCGCCTCCGTGACATCGTGAGTCACAAGCAAGGTGGTGATCGGGCGCCGATTGACGAGCTCGGCGAGCTCCTCGCGCAACCGGACGGCAAGCGCGGCGTCGAGCGAGACGAACGGTTCGTCAAGCAGAAGAAGATCAGGCTCGACCGCAAACGCACGCGCCAGCGCCACGCGCCGGGCGAGCCCGAGTGAAAGCTCGCCGGGATAGTGGCCGCGATGGGCGTCGAGACCGAGGGTTTGGAACAGTGCGTCGAGACCGGCGTCGGTCGCCTGCGGCGCGGCGAGCCGCACGTTCTGCTCCACCGTGCGCCACGGCAACAGCCGCGGTTCCTGGAACACCATGCCGAGCGTGCCGTGCGCGGGCAGCGCAACGCTGCCGTCGAAATCGCGATCGAGCCCCGCGATGATCCGCAACAGCGTGGTCTTGCCGCAGCCCGACGGTCCGACCAGCGCGGCGACCTCGCCGTAGCCCAGACTGAAGGCAAGCTCGCTAAGCACCTGGAGCGTCCCGCCGGATGCCGCGCGAAAGGATTTCTGCTTGATGCTGACGTCAAGCCGGTCGCGGACGCCAGCGGGCGACGTGTCGTTCAAGCGGCTGCACCAGGAAGGTTTCGATTGCCAGCATGACGGCGATGAAGGCGAGAGCATAGGCCAGGATGCGGGTGACGTCGAACAGCTGGAACGCGACCCCGATCTCGAAGCCCACGCCGTTGGGCCGCCCGAGCAGTTCGACGATCAGCACGATCTTCCATACCAGCGACAGCCCGGAGCGGGCGGCGGCGGCGAGATAGGGCGCAAGCTGCGGCAATATGACGTGACGCATGCGCGTCCAGGCGCCCATGCGAAACACCTGCGCCATGTCGTCGAGCGCGCGGTCGAGCGAACGCGCGCCTTCGCGCACGGTCACCGTCGCGATCGGCAGCTTGTTCAGCGCCACGGCCGCGATCGCCGCGGTTTCCGTGAGCCCCGCCCAGACATAGGCGAGCACGATGATCACCAGCGCCGGCAGGTTGAGCAGCACGATCAGCCAGGGATCGCCGAGCCGATCGGCGACGCGGGAGCGACCCATGACGAGGCCGATCACCGAGCCGAGCGCCATGGCGATGATGAACGCCACCGCCACGCGCGCGAGCGTCGCGCCGAGATTGAATGCGAGGGCGCCCGAACGGGCCTCGTCGACGATCGCCAGCGCCACGGCCTGCGGATCCGGAAGCAGGCGCGCGCCGGCGATCCGCGAGCCGGCGTACCAGGCCGCAATCAGGACAACGAGTGAGACGAGCCTCGCGCCCAATTCACTCCCCTGCGGCCGGCCGGTAGAAGGTTCCGTCCGCGAGCTCGCGGGCGGGACCGACCAGCTCCGTGCCGCCGACGTCGGCCAGCACGCGGTACAAGGCGCGCGCATCCGCCTCCTCCTCGGCCAGCGGGCGGCGCACGATGCCTTCGCCGTAGCGCTGGCGGTAGATCGCAAGCGCATCCGGGTCGCTGACGCCGATGCGCGGCGCGAGCCGCTGCCATTCGGCCGCCGAGGAGGCGAGGATCTCCTTGGCCTGCCGGCTCGCGGCGAGGAAACGGTCGACGGCCGACCGGTTGCGCGCGGCCCAGCCGCCGTCGAAGGTGTAGCCGACGATCGCGACCGGCCCGGTTGCTCCCAGCGCCTTCATCACCCGGTCCATGGCGATCGCACGTCGCTGCCCCTTGCTTTCGAGATCGGCGCAGAAGTTCCAGAACGTGAGCGTCGCGTCGATCTCGCCTTGCAGCGCCTTCTCCGACAATAGCGGGGGCGCGCCGTAGACGATCGTCGCCTGGCGCTTGAGGTCGACGCCGGCGCGGCGCGCCAGCGCCTGCAGCAGCAGCCAGCTCTTGTCGAGCGGGCCACCCGCGACCGCGAGCTTCCTGCCCTTGAGGTCGGCGACCTCCCGGATCGGCGACTGCGGCGGTACCATTACCGCGCCCAGCGTGCTCGACGAGGGATAGAACACGAGGTCGTCGCCGAGCGAGCGCTCGCGCGCGACCCACAGCCAGTCCGACAGAATGAGATCGGCCGAGCCGCCCTTGAGCGCGATCTTGCCGGCTTCGGTCGAGGCGAGCTCGACGGTCTCGATCGACAGATCGAGCTTGCGGTCGAGACCATGCGACCTGATGACATCGAGCTCCCAGGACAGGGTTCCGGTTTTCTGCGCCGCGAGTTGAATGCGGTCGGCAGCCGTGGCGTCACTTGCGACGGCAAGCGCGATGACGGCGATGAAGGCGAAACCCGGCAGGTGAAACATCGGCGAACGATGCCATAGCCCGCGCCGCTTGCAAATGCCGCAAAGATCGCGAGTTCGCCGGCGCTTTTCCGTCAACATCGGCGCCTGCGCGGTCCATGGTCGCGCTCGGAAACCGGTGCCCCACTTTTCCCCGCACATGCGCCGAGCCTCAATCCGTCGCATCATGCGACGAGATCGCGATGACGCAGGGACGGTCGGAACGGTTGCTCCAGGCGTGGTTGGTGCCGCGTTGCACCACAGTGTCGCCGGCGGCAAGCCGCACCTCGGCGGTATCCAGCACCAGCGTGATCTCGCCTTCGAGGATGAGACAGAAATCGAGCGTGCGCGTCTTCTGCATGTAGGGATGCGGTGACTGAGGCGAATAGGTCGACGCCGCGGGCGCGCCCATGGCATGAAAGAACGCGGCAACCTCTGCGGCGCCAACCCTGCCGCGGAACGCAGCGTCGGGCGGAAAGGTGACGATCCGGCAAACCGATCCGCGCGGCGGCGGCGCAATGCCGTGCGGCAGCGCCGATGCATCGCGAGCGCGCCTGATGCTCACCGGCGTCGCGTCGGTGACCCAGATCCGCGTCGAGGCGAAACCCGGTCGCGCCGGATCGCTTTGCACCTCCGATGCCGGTCCGTCCTCGATCGCCAGCGACCTTCCGCCGGCATCGTCGATCGTTACGATCCTGCGCACGGGTTCGTGTTCTTCAGCCATCATTGGGCTCGATCAGGCCGGAGGGATTGAATGCCGAGCGTGCAGCGCGTTCTGCGTGCACTCCCGCCGGCGCCGAGGAGCTGGGCCGAAGGAGCGGGCAAGGCAGGATCGACGGCGATGGCGGCATGCTCACGCCTCGAACTTCGCGCCCATCATCACGAACGCCATGAGGCTGCCGGCGCGCGGGTTCGTCCAGCCGTGCCAATTGCCGAGCTGCACGACCACGTCGCCCGGTTTCATCGAGATTGCGCCGCTGTCGAGCATGAGCACGCGCTCGCCCGCGAGCAGGATGCCGTAGTCGACGGTCTCGGACTTGTGGATCGGCGAGCTGAAGGCGTTCTGGCCGCCGCGGTCCCATACCCCGTCGGGCCGCCGGCGCGGCGGATGCACCGGCGTCGCGGCGGGATCGCGCGCAGGATCGTAGTCCGACGGCTTTGCCGGCGACTGGACGATGCGCAGGTGCCCGCCGGCGGCCGGCGGTTCGAAGCGAAACGGCAGGTTGCCATCATCGCGGTCGCCGGAAATCGGCGCCGGCGAGCGGTCATACACCCAGATGTCGGTCATGCAGGTACCGCGGACGACCGCGCCCGGGTTGACATTGGGGGCGGGACCATCGAACAGAACGCACGAGCGGCCCTGCGCATCGTTGCCGGTCACCACCCGGCGGATCGGTTTGGGTGCTTCGGCCATCACCATCTCTCCTTTTGTTCTTGACGCTCGTTCGCGCCTGCTCCGACATAGGCGGCAGGGCGCTTGCCGGCGAACCATGAGGATCAGGATGTTGCTTTTGGTCAGGAACGCGCGAGCACGCTTCGCGCTCGCGGTCTATGCGGTCACCGCCCTGCTGATAGCATGTTTGTCGCCGGACCGGGGCTGCGCGCTGGATTTTCCCAGCCGGCCGATCAAGATCGTCGTCGGCCCCAGCCCGGACGTGTTCTCCCGCATCATCGGCGAGCATTTGCAGCAGGCCTGGGGCCAGCCGGTGGTGGTGGAGCCGCGGCCCGGCGCCGGCGGCAAGCTCGCCGCCACGGCGGTTGCCAGCGCGGAGCCCGACGGCCACACGCTCCTGTTCGCAACGCCGACTTACACGCTCAACACCGCGATGAAGCTCGCGTCCTACGACCTGGTGAAGGAATTCGAGGCGGTTTCGATCATCGGGCTGATTTCCTACGCGCTGGTGGTGAATCCCGCCTTGCCTGCCCGGTCCGTCGCCGAGCTGGTCGCGCTGGCGAAATCTCGCCCCGGCGCGCTCAACTGCGCCTCGGCCGGCATCGGCACCGTCCCGCATCTCGCCTGCGAGACCTTGAACAAATCAGCCGGCGTGAACGTCGTGCACGTGCCGTATCGCGACGTGAATGCGGCCATGATGGGGACGGTCGGCGGTAGCGTGCAGATGTTCGTCGCCGTGTCCACAACCGCGAAAGCGCAGATTTAAGCCGGAACCGTGCGCGGGCTCGCCGTCACCACGGCGCAACGTTCGACGCTGCTTCCGGATCTGCCGACCATGATCGAATCCGGCTACCCGGACTTTGTGATGCCGGGATGGGGCGGCTTTCTCGCACCCGCCCATACGCCACGAGAGATCGTGCTGAAACTCAACGACGAAATCCAGCGCGCGCTGCACAAGCCCGAGGTGCAGGCGCGGCTGCTGACGGTCGGAATGGAGACGCCCCCGGCCTACACGCCCGCGCAGGTTCGCGATTTCATCCGCGATGATGTCGCGCGCTGGACACGGTTGGTGGAGGCGGTCGGACTGGAGAAGCTGCGTGACGGCGCTGCCCGGCAGTGAACGCCGTTGCCTCGCCAGCGTAAATGATCAAGATGGATGATGGGCAGGGCGCAACGCAGGGTGCGCGGAGAAGCAATGGAATTCGGTGTCTTCGATCATCTCGACCGTTACGGCGGGCCGCTTGCGGACTATTACCAGGATCGCCTCAAGATTGCGGAGGTCTACGACCGCGCGGGATTCTACGCCTACCATCTCGCCGAGCACCATTCGACACCCCTCGGCATGGCGCCTTCGCCCAGCGTGTTCCTGTCCGCCGTCGCGCAGCGCACGCGCAAGCTGCGCTTCGGTCCGCTGGTGTGGGCGATGCCGCTGCACCATCCGCTGCGGCTGATCGAGGAAATCTGCATGCTCGACCAGTTGAGCGGTGGCCGGCTCGAAATCGGATTCGGGCGCGGCTCCGTGCCCATCGAGATCGAATATTACGGCGCCGATCCGGAGGACGCGCAGGAGATCTACGCCGAAGCGGTCGAGCTCGTGCTCAAGGGGCTGACGCACAAGGTGCTCGACTTCGAGGGCAAGCGATTTTCCTTCCACGACGTGCCGATGGAAATCGAGCCGCTGCAGAAGCCGCATCCGCCGGTTTGGTACGGCGTTCACATGCCGGAGAGCGCCGAGCGCGCGGCGCGCCGCAATCTCAACGTGGTGAGCCTCGACCCGCCGAACGAAACCCGCCTCTCCATGGACCGCTATCGGACGGTCTGGTCGCAAGTCCACGCCCGCACCGCCGCCTTGCCCAAGCTCGGCCTCGGCCGCTTTGTCGTGGTCGCGCCGACCGACGCCGCGGCGATGGCGCTCGCGCGGCGCGCCTACCTGGTTTGGCATGCGAGCTTTACGCATCTGTTCCGGCGGCACCAGCGCCCCCAGTCGCATCCCCGCCCCGCCACGTTTGATCTGGTGGTCGAGCGCGGTCAGGGTATCGCCGGCTCGCCCGCGACGGTGGCGCAATTCCTCTCCGCCCAGCTCGAGGAGACCGGCTGCAACTACCTCGTCGGGCAGTTCGCCTTCGGCGATCTGACGCTCGACGAAAGCCTGCGGTCGATCGGCCTGTTCGCCGGCGAGGTCATGCCGGTGCTGCGCGCGAGCGCGGCCGCGGGCGGTAAGGAAATGGCGGGCGTTGCCGCGCAGGGACGCGGTTGATATCGTCGCCTTCGCCGACACGCCTGCCGGAGTTTCCGTTTGAGCACGATGGAGTTGAGTCGGATTTGGCTGTCGGCCGACGTGGGCGGGACCTTCACCGATGTCGCCGCGTTCGACGAAGCGACGGGGGAGCTGCGCCTCGGAAAGACGCTCACCACGCCGGCGCGGCTGGTCACGGGGATCGAGAACGGGGTCACGAAGGCGGGCGCCCGGTTCCGGCCGGCGCGGCTGTTCCTGCACGGCACGACGGTTGCGATCAACACCATTCTGGAGCGCACCGGAGCAAGCTGTGCGCTCATCACCACGCAGGGCTTCCGTGACATCTACGAGATCGGCCGCGTCAACCGGCCGGAATCCTATAACCTCTTCTTCCGCCGCCATGAGCCGTTGATCGAGCGCGACCTGCGCTACGAGATCCGCGAGCGCATGGACGCGCAGGGCAAGGTGCTGATCGCGCTCGACGAGGACGCGGTGCGCGCCGCCGCCGCCGCGGCGGTCAAGCAGGGCGCGCAGGCGATCGCCATTCTGTTCCTGCATTCCTACCGCAATCCTGCGCATGAGCAGCGCGCGAAAGCGATCATCGCGGAAAGCCATCCGCAGCTCTTCGTCACCGCCTCGCATGAGCTCTCGCAGGAATATCGCGAGTTCGAGCGCACGTCGACCGCGGCGGCCAACGCCTACGTCGGCCCGAGCGTACGGCGCTATCTGGGCGAGATGGGCGAGCATCTCGAAGCCGCCGGTTTCGGCGGCGAATTTCTGATCGTGCAATCGACCGGCGGCCTGTTCGGCGTCGAGGAGGCGCAAAGCGCCTGCATCCGGATGCTGGAGTCCGGACCGGCGGCGGGCGTCATCGGCACCAAGGCGCTGTGCGACAGCATCGGGCTCGGGAACGCCATCGCCTTCGACATGGGCGGCACGACGGCCAAGGCCGGCGTCATCCACGAGGGCGCGGTGCTGATGACCGGCGGCGCGCTGATCGGCGGCTACGCCACCGGGCTGCCGGTGCAGATCCCGATGATCGACATCCAGGAGGTCGGCACCGGCGGCGGCTCGATCGCCCGCGTCGAGATGGGCGCGCTGCACGTGGGACCGGAAAGCGCGGGCGCCCAGCCCGGTCCGGTCTGCTACGGCCAGGGCGGCGCCGAGCCCACCATCACCGATGCCAATCTCGTCCTCGGGCGGCTTGCCGCCGATCGCTTTCTCGGCGGCGAGATGCGGCTCGACGTCGGCGGCGTCGAGCGCGCGCTCGCGGTGCGCGTGGCCGACCCGCTCGGCCTCGATCTCACGGCGGCGGCCGACGGCATCCTGCGCATCGCCACCACCAAGATGTCCCACATGGTGCGCTGGGTCACCACCGAGCGCGGCCTCGACGCCGCCGATTTCACCCTCGTGGCCTACGGTGGCGCCGGGCCCCTGCACGCGGCGATGGTCGCGCGCGAGCTGCGCATCGCCAAGGTGGTCATCCCGCGGGCGCCCGGCCACTTCTCCGCCTATGGCATGCTGGTCGCCGATCTGCGGCGCGATTTCGTCAGGACCTGGTTCACGCCGCTGGCCGAGGCGTCGTTTCCAGCCATGGAAGAAATCTACGCCGAGATGGAGCGGCTCGGCCGCGCGGCGGTGCGCCGGAGCGAGGTCGCTGTGGCCGGTATCACCGTGCAGCGTTCGGCCGACATGCGTTACGTCGGCCAGGAGCATGCGGTCACCGTCGAGCTCGCCGCCGAGCTGTTCCAGGCCGAGGATCGCGAGGGGATCAAGCGGCGCTTCGATGCCGTGCACGAGACGCGCTACGGCTATTCGGCGCCTGGGGAGAGAGCCGAAATCGTGTCGCTGCGCAGCGCCATTGCCGGGCTGATGCGCAAGCCCGCGTTCGAGCCGATCGCCGCGGGCGCGGCCGACCCGCCGGCTTCGGCCGTGCGCGGCAGCCGCGCGGTCTTTTTCGCCGAAGCCGGCCGCCGTGTGGATACGCCGATCTACGAGCGCGCGGCGCTGCTCGCCGACAACCGCATCGCCGGGCCGGCTCTGATCGAGGAATATGCCTCGACCACCGTCGTACATCCCGGCGACGTGGTGACGGTCGACGCCTTCGGCGATCTCGTGATCGAGATTCTGCGGAGCTGACGATGGATGCCGTGTTGAAAGCCAAAGCCTCGTCCGGCGGCCATCGCGCCGATCCGGTGACGACTGAAATCGTGCGCAACGGTCTCATCGCCGCGACCGAGGAGATGAAGACCAACCTGATGCGCACCGCCTACAACATGATCATCTACGAGGCGCTCGATTTCACCGTCGGCCTGTTCGATGCGCAGGGCAACACCGTTTCGATCGGGCTCGGGCTGCCGATGTTCATCCGCGGCATGAGCGACACCGTGAAGACCAAGCTCGATCACTACGGCGCGGAGAATCTCGATCCCGGCGACATCCTGCTGACCAACGACGCCTACATCACCGGCAGCCACCTCAACCATATGACCTTCACGGTGCCGATCTTTCACGCCGGAGAGGTGGTGGCGTTCTCCTGCTGCATGGCGCATTGGCCCGACGTCGGCGGCACGCTCGACGGCGCCACCACCGACATCTTTTCCGAAGGGCTGCAGATGCCGATCGTGAAGATCTATCGTAGCGGCGTGCCCAACGAGGAACTGATTTCGGTCATCAAGACGAATGTGCGCCTGCCCGAGCGCGCCATGGGCGACTTCCGCGCCCAGATCGCGGCGGTCAAGACCGGCGAGCGGCGCTTTCTCGAAATGATCGGCAAATACGGCCGCGACGCCGTGCTGGGCGGCATCGAGGCGATCATGGATCACAGCGAGGCCGCCACCCGCGCGCGCGTGCGCGAGATCCCCGACGGCGTCTACGAGGCGGAATCGTTCATGGACGATGACGGCGTCCGGATCGGCGAGCGCGTGCCGATCCGCGTGCGCGTCGAGATCGCGGGCGACCGCATGAAGGTCGATCTCACCGACGTCTCCAAGCAGGTCGCCGGCTTCTACAATTCCGGCGAGACCGCGGGCCGCTCCTGCTGCCAGGTGGCGTTCAAGTGCCTGACGTCCGCGCTCGATCTGCCCATCAACGACGGCCAGTTCCGCGCGCTCGACATCGTGCTGCCGCCGGGGCGCGTGGTGAGCGCGCTCAAGCCCGCCGCCATGCGCATGTGGATGACCTATCCGATGACCATCATCGACACCATCTTCAAGGCGCTCTCTCCGGCTATCCCCGACCGCATCATTGCGGGTCACCACGCCGACCTCGTGGTCGGCCGCGTCAACGGCCGTCGTCCGAAGGACGACAGCTTCTACATCTATCTCGGCGGATTGATCGGCGGCGGCTGGGGCGCCAAGCACGACAGCGACGGCCGCAATGCGACGATCGCCATGAACGACGGCGACACCCACAACGGTCCCTCCGAGCAGGTCGAGGCCAAATATCCGCTGCTGGTGGAGCGCTACGCGCTGCGTGCGGATTCCGGCGGCGCCGGCCGCTTCCGCGGCGGACTCGGCTGCGAGCAGGTGGTGCAGGCGCGCCACGATCTTCGCTTCAACTCGCAGATGGATCGGGTGAAATGCAAGCCCTGGGGCCTCGACGGCGGTCTCTCCGGTTTCGGCAATTCGGTCGCCATCCACCGTTTCGGGGCGGCGCAGGAGCAGCATTTCCACAACGGCAAGGCGCTCAACCAGGTCCTGCACGCCGGCGACGCCTATATCCTGCGCTCGGGCGGCGGCGGCGGCTTCGGCTCCCCGCTCGATCGCGATCTCGACAGCCTCGCGCGCGACGTGCGCTGCGGCTACGTCAGCAGGGAGGCGGCGGAAAAGTATTACGGCGCGGTGTTCGCGCCCGGCACCGACACGATCGACGCGGCGGGGACCGCGCAGCGGCGCGCCGAGATGCGCCGGCACGCGCTGCCGCAGGACGAGCCGATCGCCGATACCGGCGTCCCGCCGCCGGCGTCCTCCCACGCGCATGCGCATGACCCCGCGCACGAAAAGCTCAGCGAGGAGGAGCGGGTGGCGCTGGCGATGACGGGACGGTGCTGCTCGTAGGGGCGCCCCGCCGTCAGCTTCCGCCCTCATCCTGAGGAGCGCGCATACCACACACGTTTTGCAAAGTCGCATTTTTGCAAATTCGCACTTGCGGCGTCTCGAAGGATGCGGGCGGCCCCCGACGCAGCGCTGCTGGTCGTCCACTCGCGTCTGGTCGTCCACTCGCGTCACGCCGCGCGGCTTGTTCGGCAACGTTGGTTTGATGGCGGTCCATTCATGATCGGTGAGTTCGTAACGCATGAGTCGAGGCTCCCGGTTTGGGAGCTTGAATCACGGCCCGGCAACCGATCTCAACATGGCCTGCATGCCGCTTGCCGCCAGCCTGGCCATCGAAAGTCCGCTTTCGGGGGGAAAAGCGGTCATGCAGCCGCGGGACTCCGATGACCGAGTTTGATGTGGTGGACGGCGCCCGCTCCCAGCAACGAGGTGCCATAGGGTGATCGTTGCGATCGAATCACATCAGGGAGCCCTCCACATGCAAATTTCGACGATCGGCTTGGATATCGCCAAGAACGTGTTCCAGGTTCACGGGATCGACGCGGCCGAAAAGGTCGTCGTCCGGAAACGGCTCCGACGGCGCCAGGTGCTGGAGTTCTTCAAAGCGTTGCCACCGTGCCTGATCGGCATGGAGGCCTGCGCCACGGCCCATTACTGGGCACGTGAACTCACGAAGCTTGGCCACCGGGTGCGGCTGATGCCAGCGAAGGACGTGAAGGCCTACGTCAAGCGCAACAAAAACGATGCGGCCGACGCCGAGGCGATCTGCGAAGCGGTTCGGCGACCGACCATGCGCTTCGTGCGGATCAAATCGGCCGAACAGCAGGGTCAGTTGATGCAGCATCGCACGCGCGATGTGCTGATACGCCAGCGCACCCAGATCATCAACGCCTTGCGGGCGCATCTGGCGGAGCTCGGGTTGGTGGCGGCGCCGGGCAACGCCGGGGTCAACGAATTGCGCGCGATCGTGACGGACGAACAGGACACGCGGTTGCCGATCGATGCACGGGCCAGCGCCATCGTGCTGGCTGCGCAGCTTGAAGCGTTGGAGAGTGTCATCGGAGCGATCGAAAAGCGGATCAAGATGCAGCATCGCTCGAGCGAGGCGAGCCAGCGGGTTGAGGCGATCCCGGGCATCGGGGTTATCGGGGCGACTGCGATCGTGGCGACGGTGGCGGACCCGACTATCTTCCGGTCGGGACGCGATTTCGCGGCCTGGATCGGACTAGTGCCGCGGCAGGATTCGACCGGGGGCAAGCAGAAGCTCGGACCGATCTCCAAGCAGGGAGATCGCTACTTGCGGCGCATTCTCGTCGTCGGGGCGATCGCTGTGTTGCGGCGCGCCCAGGAGAATCCCGGGAAGTATCCCTGGCTCACGCAACTCCTGGCGCGGCGACCCTTCAAGGTCGTGGCGGTGGCGCTCGCCAACAAGATGGCGCGCATGGCCTGGGCGCTGCTGGCCCATGGTGGCACCTATCGGGCGCCTGAGCTTGCTGAAACTGCCTAAAGGGGCTCGGCGAGGAAGAGAAGAGGAGATGTAACCGCGTTCACGAACTGCAGGGGTGATGAAGACATTGATGCGAAACGGTCGAGACCGTCGATCGGAAAACCCGTCTTTGGGTCATGCG
The DNA here is from genome assembly GCA_963821505.1 of uncultured Alphaproteobacteria bacterium. GTDB lineage: Bacteria > Pseudomonadota > Alphaproteobacteria > Rhizobiales > Xanthobacteraceae > VAZQ01. The sequence continues at coordinate 58,567 of CAWGEH010000016.1, read as the reverse complement.
AAGAAAGAACGCGTGAGTTTGTTTGGGACCGATCAGCGGATCACATCAGGGCCAGCGGCCAGACGGCCGCGCTCAAAGGCCGAATACATGACCGCACCCGAACGCTTCGCTGATAGTCAGATTCCTCTTGCACCGCGGGCGCCGTCCATACATGACCCCATCTCGGACATCGGCCCAAAGGGACGGACGCACCAGAGGTGCCAGCAGCAGCAGCCCCTTGGTTCAGAACAATTCAGGTCCGTCTATAGGACTCGGCGGCCATTCCTATGGCAGGCTGACGGTAGACCGACTGCGGAGGCGACGTTTTATGTCGATGTCGCTCATTGGCGCGACCCGGAACTGCAAGCACGGCTTGATTACGTCAGCTATGGGATTGGGTTAGCGCCATGGCAGAACGCTAATGTTCATGTCAATCCGGTCATCACAAGGGATATTCTTACGTTCCGGATGATGCATAACTTAGTCAGGAGGAGCACATGAGGTTCAATCGAACAGCTCGCTTCGCTTGGCTTTTCGTGCTGGCCGCAAGCGGCTTCTCGTTACCGGTAGTCGCGCAGACGACCGACGCGCCCTATGGAACGGCGAAATTTGCCGCATACTCCGACATCGACGAGATAAATCAATTGAAGGTCGTATGGGATTTCAACTTCACCGATCCAAAGGCGGTTGGTATCGTATTCAACTATGTCAACGCGTTATTGACTGCGACATCCGAGTTTGGCCCGCACGAAATTGATCCGATCAAGGTTGTAATCGTTTCACACGGACCCGAACTCGTGGTTTTTGCCAAGAGAAATTACGAAAAGTACAAGGATATCGCTGATCGAGCCGCAAGTTTTGCCAAGCAAGGCGTCAAGTTCGAAATCTGTCGCAATGCGGCGGGCTTCCTTGGCTTTACTGCGGAAGACCTCCACGGTTTTGCCACCCTGGCCCCGCCCGCGCCCTATGCGCTGGCGTACTGGCAAGCCAAAGGCTACACGCTCAATGCGGTGGGCGCGACGATGCCGACAACGCCGATCAGCGAGTTGAACAAGAACGACATCAATAGGAAATAAAACTAGCGATCAGGCTGCATAGCACTGGCTTTAGATCGCGTTTCAAACGTCGCTCTCGGAGGCAAGGCGGAAATCGGCCATTCCCGTGTGTTAATGTTCTGAGACTAGGATCGATATGAGGCGGCGAAGTTTCATTACGCTTCTCGGCGGCATGGCTGCGAATGCGCTTTCGCTTGGAATTTGGAGTCTACCACTTCGTGCCCAATCTCGCATTCATCGCGTCGGCATACTGTTCCTCGCTGGGGAGACGCCAGGCTTTCGCAAACTCGCTGACGCATTGAGGCAGCTGGGCTACTTCGAAGACCGCAACATCGCCTATGTTGTTCGTAGCGCCGGAACCCATGTCGAACGGTTGCCCGAGCTTGCGCGCGAGGTGGTTGCGGAAAAGCCGGACGTGATCGTCTCCGCGGCTGCCATTGCGGCGCGCGCATTGACCGACGCGACGCAAGACATCCCAATCGTGATGGCGTTGGTCGGCGATCCGGTCGTGCTCGGCTTCACAAGCAGCATGGCGCGCCCGACCGCCAACGTGACCGGCTTCACCACCGGCCATGACACCCTCGCCGCCAAGCGGCTCGAGCTGTTGTTGGAATTGGTCCCGACCGCGCATACCGTGGCTTTTTTGTGGGTTCCGACCAATGTGCAGTCGCAGCTCGTCGAGGAACGGACCCGTCAGGCGGCCGCCACGCTCAAGGTTGATCTAATGTCCCTTCCGGTGGCGACGCCGGAAGAAATTTCGCTCGCGATCGAGAGGGCCGAAAACGGGCGCGCCGCGGCTCTGCTGATCGCCCCCGATCCACTAATCGTCAGGAATCGCCAGACCATCATAGACGAATGCTTGCTGCGCGGCCTGCCGGCCATGCACAGCTATTCCTTCGAGGTGCGCGACGGCGCGCTGATTTCATACGGCAGCGACGTCGGTGAGGACTACGAACGCGCCGCGGTCTATGTTGACAGAATCTTAAAAGGCGCGAAGGTCGCCGACTTGCCATTCCAGGAGCCGACGCACATCGGGCTGACCATCAATTTGCGCACCGCTCGCTCGATCGGGCTAACAGTTCCCGCTTCGCTGATGGTGCGCGCCGACGAGGTGATCGAATAGGCTGGGCCACTTCCGGTCCCGGCACTTTTGAGACGTCCACCGATGTCCGCTATACGGCCGTTTTCGCGGGCACAAGCGGACACGAGGACTTGCGACCTGGACCGCCTCGGTCGAAAATGATCCCCACAGCGGACATTCGGGTCGCCTTTGATCCTCGCGAGTCTACACCAAAATGTCACACCTTACATGAAAATGAATTTCGGACGTTGACAAGAAACACGCGGGCTTCTTCCATGCACACGTTCAGGTGCGCCGGTCGCGTTTGATCGGCCAAAAGGGAATCCGGTGCGATCCGCCATTCCGACGGCGAGTCAAATCCGGAGCTGCCCCCGCAACTGTCGGCGGTGAGCGCTTCTTCAGGTTGCCACTGGGCCTTGTGCAGCAAGGCCTGGGAAGGCGGAGAAGGGTACAGACCCGCGAGCCAGGAGACCTGCCTGAATGACAGTCATCTTCCGGCGTGCGGGGCGCGCGCATGGGGCGGTCTTCCGCTGTGGTGACAGAGGGGAACTGTCGAGCGGAGGTTAGACCGCCATGCGATGTCGTCTTCTACATTTCAGAACCGTCGGCTGCGGGGCCATCACGCAGTTGGCTCGTGTGACATGGACCGCGGCGTTCCTGGCTGCTGCTCCTGCCATGGCAGCAGAAGTGCCGATGGCGGTGAAAGCGCCGTGGCGGCCCCCCGTGGTCCAACCCTACGATTGGACCGGCCTCTACGTGGGCGGTCATCTCGGCTATTCCTGGGGACATTCGAACTGGAGTACGCCACCTGATCTCTCCAGCTCGCTCGACCTGTTCCAGTCCTCCGATATCTTCACCGGGGCGGGAAGCTACTTCGGGGGACTGCAGATCGGCTACGACTACATGCTGCCGAACCGCGTCGTGCTCGGCGCCCAGCTCGATGCCTCGTTTCCGGGCTTTCCACGCAACGACATCTCCATCGGCGGGACGTCGATCTTCTCCGCGCCGGAGATCGGCCTGGCGAGCTATAGCGAGAATGTGCTGCATTCCGGCACCTTGCGCGGTCGCGTCGGTTACGCTCCCGCCAACTGGCTCGTCTATGCGACCGGCGGCTTCGCCTGGACCTACGACCAACTGACGCTGACGCAACTGGCCGACGACACGACCGATGCCCCGTTCCTGTGGCGACTGGGCTGGGTGGCGGGGGCCGGCGTCGAATACGCATTCGCGCCGAACTGGACGGCGAACGTCGAGTACCTGTTCACGAAATACGGCAACAGCAGCGTGACGTTCCCGCAAGCAGGGCTGCAGTTCACATCCGATTTTTCCCTCCAGCAGGTGCGCGCAGGGCTGAACTATCGCTTCGGCGGCGGCGGGACGAACACAAACGGCGGCTCGACCGGGCTGCCCACGCCGGCGATGGACCTCGTGAACTTTCACGGTCAAACCACGTTCGTGTGGCAAGGCTACCCGGCGATCCGATCGCCTTATGCGGGCCCCTCCAGCCTCCCCGGCAGCGGGCTCGGCCGCGAAACGTTCGATACGACGCTCTATGCCGGCATACGGTTGTGGCAAGGCGCCGAGCTGTGGATCTCCCCGGAGATCGATCAAGGTTTTGGTTTCGCGGACACGCACGGCGTCGCTGGATTTCCGAGCGGCGAGTCCTACAAGCTCGGGGCATCCTACCCCTACGTGCGCATGCAGCGCGGATTCCTCCGGCAGACCATCAATCTCGGCGGCGAAAGCGAGAAGGTCGACGCCGACATCAGCCAGTTCGCCGATACGCGCACGGCGAACCGCCTCGTGCTGACGATCGGAAAGTTCGCCATCGTCGACATCTTCGATACCAACAAATATGCCAACAGTCCCAAGACCGATTTTCTGAACTGGTCGCTGATCAACGCCGGCACGTTCGACTATGCCGGCGACGGCTGGGGGTACACCTACGGTGCGGCCGCCGAGTGGTACCAGGGCTCCTGGACCTTGCGCGCCGGCGTCTTCGACTTGTCGGCGTCTCCCGCCGGCGGCAACAGTCCCAACGGCGGCGTCCTCGACTCGACCTTTCAGCAGTACGCGTTGGTCGGAGAAATCGAGAAGCGCTACGAATTGTGGGGCCAGCCCGGCAAGCTCAAGGTCACCGGCTTCCTCAACCGCGGCCGGGCGGGAAAATTCCAGGACGCCCTCGCGCTCGCCCAGATCACCGGTGAGCCTGCCGACATCACGGCGGTGAGAAGCTATACCAGCCGACCCGGTATCAGCCTCAACCTCGAACAGCAGATCTCGGAAACGGTGGGCGTCTTCGCCCGCGCCGGCTGGGCCGACGGCAACGTCGAGCCGTGGGACTTTACCGACATCGACCGGACGGTCTCGGGCGGCGTCTCCATCAACGGCAAGAACTGGGGCCGGCCGGACGATACCGTCGGAATCGCGGGTGTCGTCAACAACATCTCCGGTGTTCACCAGGCGTTTTTCGACGCCGGCGGCCTGGGCATCCTCATCGGCGACGGACAACTGCCGAATCCCGGGCTCGAGAAAATCTTCGAGGCCTACTACAGCTACGCGCTTTCGCCCGCCATGCGCGTCAGCTTCGACTACCAGTTCATCGCCAACCCCGCCTACAACACCGACCGCGGTCCGGTGAATACGTTCGCAGGACGCTTCCATGCCCAGTTCTAGAGCGGCGACATCCGAAAGGGAGACGTCGTGACCGATGCTTTGAACCAGGGCGAGTTTCTAGCGCATGTTCCGGAAAAGTGGGAACCGGTTTTCCGAATAGAACATGCGCTAGCTTGCCTGTACCGAGCGCTGCCCGCGCAACGGCAGCGGCTGCTCGTCGAGCATCGCCTTGATCGCCGCCCGCGTGGTCGCGGGATCGAGCCCGTGTTGCGCGACCAGATCCTGGCAGTCGGCGGCGATGGCATCGACGTCCTGCAGGAGCTTGAGGCGCTTGAAGTGATCGTCGTGGTGAAGCCCCATGCTTTCGCCGACGATCTCCAGCAGGTTCATGACCCGGAACGGACAGTCGCGCTCGTGCGCGCACAGCTCGCGGTGGTCGGCGTGGTAGACCGCGACCAGCGCGTCGACCCCGGCGCGCTCGGCGGCGTCGAGCTCGTTCCTCTGCAGTTCACGCCGATAGGCCGGCAGCGCGCGGAAATAGTTGCTCATCAGGCCGACGGCGGGCTGTGCGAGATCGACGAGCTCGACCCCCGGCACCGCGCGCAGCATATCCTCGGCGGCCTCGACCACGCCCTTGATGCCGGGATGGCGATGCAGCGCCACGCGCATCTCGACGCGCCGGCGCAGCAACGGCCGCAGCCGGTCGAGATTGCCGCGCAAGAACAGCATGAACGGGGTCATCTCGAACGGCTTGGCGCCGCGGGTCTTCTCGATCGTCGGCAGGGTCGTCTCGGTGAACTGCACGTGGCAGCTCGGGCACCACGACACCACTTGGCCGGACTTGCTGCGCGCGAGCTTGTCCATGGTGCTCTCGGCGAACCGGCCCGAGGTCGCGACGTCGCCGGTTCGCATCTGCACGATACCGCAGCAATGACTGGGCCCGCCCAGCACCTGATAGGTGACGCCGAGCGCGTCCATGATGTCGAGGGCGAGCAACGCAATATGCGGGGTCTTGAGCACGTTGCAACCGGTATAGAACACGAAATCCGGCGGCGTGTCGGGCTCGCCGTTGCCGCCGGGTTTTTGACCGAGACGCGCAAGAAGTTCGTCGTCAAGCTGCAGCTGCGAGATATGGGTCACCTCGCGCGCGACCTTGCGAAATCCCTCGACGCCCTGGCGGCGCTGCTCGGTCGGTTCGTGGTCGTGCCGGGCCATCGCGAGCCGCGCCATCCCGAGCAGGAAGCGCGGATTGACGCCGTAGTCGCAGGCCTTGATGCATTCCCCCGTGAGCACGCAGGCGCTCGCCCATTTGCGCGACGCTTCCGGCCCGTCGCCGCTTCGCACGATGTCGATGATGCCGTCGATGACCGCGCGCGGCTCGGCGGTCACGCCGCCGGGCCCGGTCACCGGGCAGACCTCGACGCATTTGCCGCAGCGGGTGCAGGCGTCGGCCATCGCCGCGACGCGTCCCGCCAGCGCGGTCTCGAAGCTATCGGTCATGCGCGCCTCGGCCAGTTCAGCGTCCCCGCGCATCCGATCTCGGGCCCGCCCGAGATCGGCTCCTTCAGTGCGCATGTCGGCTAGCGCATGTTCCGGAAAAGTGGGAACCGGTTTTCCGAATAGAACATGCGCAAAATCGAAAATCTAGAGCGCATCACGATTCGATCCAATCGGGATGCGCTCTAATAGCCGACATGCGTCGGGAACCCATTGTGCCACATACTACCGCCTCTGGGATATGGGTCCCCGCCTTCGCGGGGACGACGTAGGAGAGGGTGCGGGGACGACAACCGAGGAACTACGCCGTCACCGCGATGCCCTGCACCTCGATCATCATCTCGGGCTGGGCGAAGCCCTGCACGGTGATGGCCGCGCTCGCCGGAAAATCCTTGCCGAACAGCTCGCCGCGCAGCTCGGTCATGCGGGTGGTGTAGCGCGCGTCGATGAGGAACACCGTCATCGTGACCAAGTCGCTCAATTTCGCGCCCGCCTCCGCCAGCGTCTTCTCGATGTTGCGGAAGGTCTGCTGGAACTGGGCGTCGAAATCGCCGGCGAGCGATTTCCCGGAGTCGTCGACCTGGCCGGTATGCCCGGCGACGTAGATCGTCCGGCCCGCGCTCTCGGTGATGACGCAAGGCGAGAACGCGCGCTTGACCTGCCAGGTGCCGCGGACGAATGATTTTTTCATGGGTCCTCCCGAATGCCGCTTACATGTAACTGTCGTCCCCGCGCATCCGATCTCGGGCTTGCCCGAGATCGGCTCTTCACACTGCGCATGTCGGCCATAGCCGACATGCATCGGGACCCATAACCACCGGCTCTGGAATATGGATCCCCGCAATGGGGTCCCCGCGACGCGAGCGTCGCGGGGTGCCTCGCGCGGGGATGACAGCATTGTACAGCCGAACCAATCGATGGGTTCGTTACTTCGCATTGCCCTGGTTGATCGCCCGCCACAGCCGCTCCGGCGTCGCCGGCATTTCGATGTGGCGGACGCCGAGGTGGGAGAGCGCATCCACCAGCGCGTTGGCGACCGCGGGCATGGCGCCGACGCAGCCTGCTTCGCCGGCGCCCTTGACGCCGAGCGGGTTGGTCCTGGTCGGCACCGGATTGCTCTTGACCTCGACCGCGCTGATGTCGGTCGCGCGCGGCATGGCGTAGTCCATGAACGAGCCGGTCAGGATCTGGCCGTCGCCGTCGAACTTTATGTCCTCCATCAGGATCTGGCCGACGCCCTGCGCCACGCCGCCGACGATCTGGCCCTTCAGCAGCAGTGGATTGATGACGGTGCCGACGTCGTCGACCACGCTGTAGCGCACGATCTCGACCTCGCCGGTGTCCTGGTCGATCTCGAGCTCGCAGATGTGGCAGCCGTTGGGGAAGTTCTGCACCGGCGCGACATAGGTCGCGGTCGCGATGAGACCGACATCCATGCCCTTCGGCAGCTTGGCCGGCTCCATCGCCTCCTTCGCCACCTCCTTGATGGTCAGCGTGCGGTTGGTCTTGGGGCTGGAGAACACGCCGTCGGCGAAGTTGACATCGGCGGCATCGACCTTGAGCAGATGTGCCGCGATCTGCTTCGCCTTGGCGGTGATCCGCTCGGCGGCCATGTCGACCGCCGAGCCGCCGATGGTCGCCGAGCGCGAGCCGCCGGTGCCTTCGCCGAGAAAGACCTGGTCGGTATCGCCCTGCATGTAATGCACGTCGTCGGGGTCGATGCCGAGGCGGTCGCACATGATCTGCTTGAAGATCGTCTCGTGGCCCTGGCCCTGGGTGACGCTGCCGGCGAGCAGCGTGACGGTGCCGGATTTGTCGAACCGGATTTCCGCCGCCTTCGAAGCCCCCCGCCGCGGCGCGCTCGATGGTGTTGGAGAGGCCGATGCCGCGCAGCTTGCCGCGCTTGCGCGCCTGCGCGCGCCGCTGCTCGAAACCGGAGACGTCGGCGAGCTTGAGCGCGATGTCCATGCTCTTCTCGAACTCGCCGCTGTCGTAGGTGAAAGTGAGCGCGGTCTTGAACGGCATGGCGCTCGGGCGGAATGTAGTTCTTCCGCCGCAGCTCGGCGGGATCGATGCCGAGCTCGTCGGCGGCGAGATCGACCAGCCGCTCGATCACATAGGCCGCCTCCGGCCGGCCGTTGCCGCGATAGGGCCGCACCGGATTGGTGTGGGTGAACACGGCCGTGACGTCGGCGTGCATGGCAGGGATGCGATAGACCCCCGCGAGCGTGCCGATATTGCCGGTGAAGGCGGGCATGCCGGTCTGCAGATAGGCGCCGATGCCGGCAACGACGGTCGCGCGCATGCCGAGGAAGTTGCCGTCCTTGTCGAGCGCGAGTTCGGCGTCGGTGACGTTGTCGCGGGCCTGGGCGTCGCAGAGAAACGATTCCGATCGCGTCGACGTCCATTTCACCGGCCGCCCCACGACTCTCGACGCCAGGAGAACGAGCGCGACCTCGTTGTACACCGCCGACTTCATGCCGAAGCTGCCGCCGATGTCGCCGGCAACCACGCGGATCCTGCTCTCCGGCACCTTGAGCACGGGCGAAAGCTCGGCGCGGAAGGGATGCACGCGCTGCAACGTCGTATAGAGGGTGTAGCGGCCTTCCGCGGCGTTGTAGTCGCCGAGGCAGCCGCGCGGCTCCATGCTGGCGGCGGTGACGCGGTTGATCACGAAGCGGTGCTTGACCACGCGGTCGGCCTTGGCGAAGGCCGCCTCGGTCGCGGCCTTGTCGCCGAACAGTTGCACGAAGCCGATATTGTCGGAGCAGCCATCCCACACCCGCGGCGCCCCATCGGCGCTCGCCTCCGCGGTCGATACGATCGCGGGCAGCGGCTCGTAGTCGACCGCGATCAACTCGGCCGCATCGAGCGCCTGGTGATAGGTTTCCGCCACCACGAAGGCGACGTAGTCGCCGACCCAGCGCACCCGGTCCGGAGCCAGCGCCGGGTAGGGCGGCCGAAACACGCTGCCGTCGCGCCGCTTCAGTCCGCCGGGGACCGGCAGATCGCCCCATCCCGAGGCCTGCCAATCGGCGCCGGTGAGCACCGCGAGCACCCCCGGCGCAGCCTTCGCCTTGCTGGTATCGATCGAGCGGATTCGCGCATGGGCGTGGGGCGAGCGCAGCACATAGCCGAACACCATGCCCGGCAGCACCATGTCGCCGACATAGCGGCCGCCGCCCTTGAGCAGCCGTGGATCCTCGAAGCGGGACACGCTTTGACCAATGGCGAATTCACCCATCTCAACCCTCGGAGCTGATCGAACCTTCGTGCGGTGGATTTGAAGTTCCTACCACTGTAGCCGCAAGCTCGCATAGCAGCTTCAAATCCAAAACCGCAAAGCTGCGGCGCGATGACCATGGGGTGGTCGGCGTCGGTCGCCTGCCAGCATTGTCGCCTTTTCCACCCCGGTCTACACTGCCGACACTGTCATCAGCGTCGCCGGAGTTCGCGCCATGGCTTTCACCTCCTACATCTTAGAATTGCAGCGGCTCGCGGCTGCCACGGGTGTCATCGCCGTGGCGGCGTTGACGCTGTCGGCGGCGCAGGCCGCCGACGAGAGCAAGGGCAAGAAGGTGCTGTTGCTCGAATCCTTTACCGCCCATCCCTACGTCGCGACCACCGAGAAATCGTTCCGCGAGCGCGCGCTGTCGCTCGGCATGGACGTGACCGTTCAGGCCGCCGGTCTGGATGCCGCGCTGCAGGCGCGCCAGGCCGATGACGGCATCGCGCGCAAGTTCGATCTGATCGTGATCCAGCCGATCTCCGAGCAAGGCGTCGTGCCGGTGCTCACCCGCGCCAAGCAGGCCGGCGTTCCCGTGATCATCGTCAACAACACGCCGAAGGACGGCACCGAGGAGCTCTACGTCACCTTCGTGGGGCAGGATCAGAACGAGATGGGGCGCATCGTCGGCAGGGCGGCGTTGCAGGCGCTCAAGGCCAGCGGCCGCGACGGCGGCAAGGTGGCCCTGATCACCGGCGCCCTGCAGCAGGGCCTCGGTCCTCGCCGCGTCGCCGGATTCAAGCAGGCGGTGGCGGCCAATCCGAAGGTCGAGATCGCGGCCATCGAGGACGGCCGGTGGGACACCGCGACCAGCGAACGGCTCGCCGGGCAACTCTATGCGCGCTTTGCCGCCGCCGGCGGCCTCGACGCGCTCTATGGCATGGCCGACAACCAGGCGGTCGCCGCCATCAAGGCCGCGGAAGCTGCGGGCATCGCGGTCGGCACCGGGGGAAAGCAGCTCATCGTGCTCGGCGGCAATTGTCAGAAGGAGGGGCTCGACGCCATCAGCGCCGGCAAGATGTACAGCTCGGTCACGCAAATCCCGACCGATCTCGGCCGCCGTACCGCCGATGCGGCGCACGAGTTCTTCGCCGGCAAGACGCTGCCGAAGGCCGTCCTGCTGCCGGTCGAGCTCATCACCAAGGCGAACCTCGCGCAGTGGCAGGGGCCTTGCACCTATTGACGGCTTCCGCCACGCGGTTGGACGACGCGGCGCGATGGACATTCTCACCGTCGAGGGACTGAGCAAGAGCTTTGCCGGCTTGAGCGCGCTGCGCGACGTGTCGCTGTCGCTGCGCGCGGGCGAAATCCGCGCCATCTGCGGCGAGAACGGCGCGGGCAAGAGCACGTTGGTCAAGCTGCTGATGGGAATTCTCGCGCCCGACGCCGGCTCGATCGCGATCGACGGCGTGCCGCGGGCGATCCGCGGCCCGCAACACGCGCAGGAGCTGGGCCTGGGGCTCGTCGCCCAGGAGCTCAGTCTCGCGCCGCGGCTCTCCATTCTCGACAATATCTGGCTCGGCAGCCCCGAGGTCCCCGTGTTTCATCGCCGCCGCGACTTGCGCCGGCGCGCGGTGAGCGCACTCGAAACCCTGGGCGCAGGCTCCTGGGATCTCGACATGCCGGTGAGCGCGCTCGGCATCGGCCAGCAGCAACTGGTCGAGATCGCACGGTTGATCGCGCGCAACGCGCGGCTCCTGATCCTGGACGAGCCGACCGCGACGCTCACCGACAGCGAGATCGCTCGCATCCTCGAAGTGCTCAAGGCGCTCAAGGCGAAGGGACACGCGATCCTCTACGTCAGCCACCGGCTCGGAGAGGTCTTCGATCTCTGCGACACCGTCACCGTCCTGCGCAACGGCGAGCACGTTGCCACCAACGCGGTTCGTGCCATCACGCGCGAGCAGCTGATCGAGCTGATGCTCGGCCGTCCGCTCGGCGACATGTATCCCGGCGCGCCGGGCGGACCGAACGGGCGGGATGCGGTGGTGGTCGAGCGGCTCTTCGTTCCCGGCGCCGTGCATGATGTGTCGCTGTTTGCGCCGCGCGGGAAAATTCTCTGCATCGCCGGGCAGATCGGCTCCGGGGCCAATCTCGTCACGCGCGCACTCGCCGGTCTTCTCCCCGGCGCAAGCGGCCGTGTGAGCGTCGACGGCAGGCCGCTGCGGCTCGGCTCGGTGCCGCATTGCGTCGCCCGCGGCGTGTTGTTCCTGTCCGAGGATCGCGCCGGCGAAGGCATCTTCCATCAGCGCAGCGTGCTGGAAAACCTCGTGGCCGGGAGCTTCGGCGCGCATACGCGCTTCGGCGTCCTGGATTGGCGGCAGCTCCGGCGCGTGGCAATGCGCCGCGCCGAACGCGTCGCGGTCGACCGCCGCCGCCTCGCTGCCGCCGCCGGCAAGCTCAGCGGCGGCAACCAGCAGAAGCTCTTGTTCGGCCGGGCGATCGAGCGATCGCACCCCGGCGTGCTGCTGATGAACGAACCCACGCGCGGCATCGATGTCGGGGCCCGCGCCGACATCTATCGGATCATGCGTGAATTATGCTCGCTCGGTTACGCCCTGATCATGACGTCGTCCGAGCTCGAGGAGGTCGTCGGCATCGCCGACATCGTGGTGACCATGTATCGCGGGCGGATCGTGGCGCGCTACGAGCGCGACGCCATCGCGATGGCGCGCATCCTCGCCGACATCACCCATCCGGTGCAGGCGGCGGCATGAGCCCGTCCGCCGAGCCGCCGTTCGCGGACCGCGGGCCCGCAGCCGCCGCGTACCGGCGAGTGGTCGCATCGGCGCTCGAGCGGCGAAACCATGTCTCCGCCGTTCGCGCGGCGGTTCTCGCGGTCCTCCTTGCGCTCGCCCTGACCACGCCCGGCTTCCTGTCCGAGCCCAGCATGCTGTCGCTGTTGACCACCGTCTCCTTCATCGGATGCGTCGCGGTCGGCATGACGCTGATCACCATCAGCGGGAACATCATGTCGTTTTCTCTCGGTGCGCTCACCGGCGCGACCGCGATGATCTTCATTCTAGCCGTCAACTGGGGCGGATTCGGCTGCGGTCTTGCGGCGGCGCTGGCGTTTGCGGGCCTGACAAATGCGCTGCAGGGCTTCCTGATCGGCTGGCTGCGCGCCAATCCCATCATCGTGAGCATCGCCGCGCTGGCGCTGATCTACGGCGTCGCGGAGGCTTTTGCCGCCCAGGGCACCATCTATGCGGCGGCGGGAACCGGCTACGGCGGCTTCAAGGGCAAGATCGCCGGGCTGCCGGTCGAATTCGCGGTGCTCATCGGTCTCACCGCGCTCGCCCAAGGGCTGCTGTCGTTCACCACCTTCGGGCGGCACCTCTTTCTGGTCGGTTCGAGCCTGCGCGCCGCCGAGGCGGTGGGCGTGCGCAGTTGGCGCACGGTCACCGGCGCCTATCTCTGGGCCGGCCTGTTCACCGCGCCGGCGGGGATCATGCTGGCGATCCGCTACGACGCCGCGAGCATGAACTATGGTGTCGGCTACGAGTACGATGCCATCGCGGCGGTGCTGGTGGGCGGCACCATCATCAAGGGCGGGGAAGGCTCCGCGCTGCGCACCTTCGCCGGTGCGATGATCATCGGCGTCATCCAGGTCGTGCTGGTGCTGCGGGGCCTGCGCACCGAGTGGCAGTATTTGATCGCGGGCCTCATCGTGCTCGGCGTGATCGCGCTGCAGACGCAGGGCACGCGGGATTGACGGCGATGAAACGCTTCTGGCGCGACGATCCGCATGCGCGCCCGCTGGCCATCCTGGCGGCTTGCATCCTCGGTCTCGCCCTGATCGACGCCCGGGATGTCCTGACCATCGCCACCGCCGCCTCGAGCTTGGAGACCTTCGCCACCATCGGCCTCGTCGCGCTCGGGCTCGGCCTCACCATGATGATCCGGGAGTTCGATCTCTCGGTCGTCGGCATGTACAGCATGGCCGGCTGCATCGCGGTGGTGATGGGCGGAACCCATGCCTGGCTGGGGCTGGCCTGCGCGCTGGCCGCGGGCCTGGCCGGCGGGCTGGCGCAGGGATGGATCATCGTGCGGCTGCGGCTCGGCTCCGTCGGCGTGACCCTCGGCGGGCTGCTGGTATTCGCCGGCATCGCCTATGTGGTCACCGAAAACCGCGCATTGCCCTACGACAACATGGCGGTGGCGCTGCGTCTGAGCGCGCCCATCGGCGGCATCTTTTCGATCCGCAGCCTCGCCGCCATCGCGATCTTCGCCGCTGCGGCGCTGGTCATCGGCCTCACCAGGTATGGCCGCGACATCGTCGCGATCGGCAGCGACCGGCGGGCGGCGATGACCGCGGGCGTCGACGTCGATGCGCTGGTGATCGGCATTTTCGGCTTTTCCGGATTCTGCGCGGCGCTCTCCGGCGCGCTGTTGAGCTACAGCCTGGCGTCGGCCTCGCCGTCGGGCCTCTCCGACGTCATCGTTCCCGCCGCCGCGGCCGCCATCCTGGGCGGCGTGTCGCTCGCGGGCGGCACCGGACGGCCGCTCGGGATTGCCATGGGCGTGCTCAGCCTCGCGGTGCTGCGCGCCGGCTTCAACGCGATCGGCGCGCCGCCTTACGTCAACGAAGTCGCGATGGGTGCCATTCTCCTGATCGTGGCGGTGCTGGACGGCGCTTATCTCGCGCGTCGCGTATCGTGGCTCGCGCGCCGGCGGGCACGTTGACCGGCGCGGCGAATGCGCCACAATGCCGTTGCTCGAATGGAAGCGGTCATGCTGGAACGGGTTTCGTCGGTGGAGGGTGGGGCGGTCGATTGCGCCGCGCGTGCGCGCGCGCTCGGCCCCCTGATTGCGGCGCACGCGGCCCGCATCGAGCAGGAGCGCGAAATCGCGCCCGAGGTGCTCGCGGCGCTCTACGACGCGCGCCTGTTCCGCATGCTCATTCCCAAGAGCTGCGACGGCTTTGAAGTCGATCCCGCGACCTTCATGCAGACGATCGAGGAGCTCGCCAAGGCCGACGGCAGCACGGCCTGGTGCGTCGTCCAGGCCTGCGGCTGCTCCATGGCGGCCGCCTATGTCGCTCCGGAGGTGGCGCGGGAGATTTTCGGCGACGCGCGCGCGGTGACGGCGTGGGGGCCGGTGGGCCCGAACGCCAAGGCGGTTGCCGTCGAGGGCGGCTATCGGGCGTCAGGGAGCTGGAGCTTCGCGAGCGGCATCAAGCACGCGACTTGGCTCGGCTGCCACTGCCCCGTGCTCGCGGACGACGGCACGCCGCGTCTCGGCCCCGACGGCAAGCCGGCCGAACGCACCGTGCTGATTCCGAAGGCGAGCGCGAGAATCAACGACATCTGGCGGGTGATCGGCCTCAAAGGCACCGGCAGCGACAATTATGTCATCGCGGATCTGTTCGTTCCCGACCGCTACACCTTCACCCGCGAATCCGCCGCCGATCGTCGCGAGCACGGCCCGCTCTACCGCTTCACCACGTTCCATCTCTACGGGACGGGCTTCGCCGCGATCGCGCTCGGGCTTGCGCGCGCCGCGCTCGACGCCTTCGTCGCGCTCGCCGCCAGCAAGATCCCGAAGACCAAGACCTTCGTCCTGCGCGACAATGCCGTGGTCCAGTCGCAAGTCGCGCTCGCCGAAGCGAAGCTTGCATCCGCGCGCGCCTATCTGCTGGCGGTGCTGCACGAGGCCTGGGCCACCGCGGCACGGGACGAGGCGCTGTCGCTCCAGCAACGCGCCGCGCTCAAGCTCGCCGGCACCTACGCGGTGCATCAGGGCAAGGATGTCGTCGACACCGTCTATCACGCCGCCGGTGCCACCGCGATTTTCGAAAACAATCCGTTCGAGCGCCGCTTCCGCGACGTGCACACCGTGATCCAGCAGGTGCAGGCGCAATTCGCCAATTTCGAGATGGTGGGGCAGGTGCTGCTCGGCCTGCCGAGTCCGTCGAGATTGATTTGAGCCTGCCGCACGACGATCCCGGTCTCGATCGGCCTCATGCTGAGGAGCATCGCGGCGCGCGGCATGCGCCGCGATGCGTCTCGAAGCATGAGGCCGCCACGAACCACACCGCTGGGGCCGCCCCACCCTTCGAGACGCGCGCCCACGAGCGGATTTCGTGGCACAGCCGCGACTTGCGCGCTCCTCAGGGTGAGGCGGAGCGAGAGTGCCGCCTCGTCAGAAATTCGCCGCGAGCTTCGGCTTGGGCGCCGGCGCCGCCGGCCCCTTCGGCAGGTCGAACATGCCGCTGGGCAGGCTGTCGAAGAACGCCAGCACCTCGGACGTCTTCACCACGTCGGCATATTTCGCGTTCATGTCGCAGAGATTGATGGCGTGGCTCGCCTGCGAGCGGTCGAAGCAGCCTTCTTCGGCGAGCGCGATGCGGTAGTTGAGGCTGAAGGCGTCGAGCACGGTGGCGCGCACGCAGCCCGAGGTGGTGGTGCCGGTGACGATCACGCTGTCGCAGCCGAGCAGCGTCAGGTAGCTCGCCATGTTGGTGCCGAAGAAGCCCGACGGCTTCTGCTTGAGGACGACGATGTCCTGCGGCGCCGGCGCGATCTCGGCGACGATCTCGTTGCCGTCGACGTTGGTCGCAGGCTTGCTGACGGTGTCCTCGTCGGAGCGGCCGTTCTTCCAGATCCAGCTGCCGCTGTCCCAGTTGTCCTCGCGCCGCACGCCGGTGGTGTAGATCACCGGAATGCCCTTGCTCGCGCGCCTTCTCGATCAGCGACTTGAGATAGGGCATGGCGACCCAGGCGTCCTCGCCGCAGGAATTGCGCCAGCGCTTGATCGATTCGAGGATCGGCATCGGGCGCTCGTCGCAGAACGCGTAGTTCACGTCGATGATCAGGAGCGCCGGCCGTTTGCCGAAACCGCCGCGCGCGCCGTAGCCGGACGCCGCGAACACCGCCTTGTCGCGCTCGGTGAGAAACTTGTTCCAGATCGGTTCTGACATGGTGCTGTCCTTCCCGGTTTCGGTTTTCGTTTGAGTTGCTCGGCTTGACCTGTCGATCCGTCTACAGGCTTGCGCGCACGCTTTCGACGAAGCTCATGTCGATGATCTCCTCGTAGTCGACGTCGGTCTTGAGGATGCCGGCCTCGCGCACGACCGCCTGGGCGGTGGCCCAGGCCTGCTTGCTGATCATGCCATCCTTGCTCCACATCTGGTCGGCTGAACGAGCGATCGAGCGTCGCCTTGAGATCGTCGAGCGCCATGGTCGGGAACTGCTTCTTGGCGATCTCGGCGGCCTCGTTCGGGTTGGCGTAGAGGAATTTCAGACCCTTCACCATGCCCTTGACGAAGCCGCGCACCACCTCAGGCTCCTTCTTGATCGACTCGAGGCGGACGTTGATCGTCGAGTAGGCGTAGGGGCCGAGCTCCTTCGGAACGTTGAAGAACGGCTCGCTCCAGATATTCTGGCGGATGCCCTGGGTGATCATGGGCTCGGTGCTGTTGCCGATCACGGCTTGGCCGCCCCGCACGGCGGCGGGCACGGCCGAGTTGGGCACCTCGACCAGCGTGACGTCGCGCTTGGGGTCGAGCTTCCACTTCCCGAGCAGATAGCGCATGATTGAGTTGGGGGTGCCGCCATAGGGCCCGACCGCGATCGACTTGCCCTTGAAATAGGCCGGCCAATCCCTGTCCTTGGGATCGTGTCCCTTGGCCGCGCAGAGGTAAACGTTGCCGCGGTCGACACAGTGCACGACCGCGCGCAACTCGGCGCCCTTGGCCTTGGCGAAGGCGTCGTGCTCGGGTCCGCCGATGAAGGCGAAGGCCTGGCCCGAGAGCACCGCGTTGGTGTGGCCGGAGCCGGTCTCGATGGTCACGATCTTCACCGCGATATCGGATTCGGCGAAATAGTTGTTGGCCATGGCGATGTACATCGGCAGATAGCCGGTGGAATGCACCGGCTCGGCCACCAGCAGCTCCTTGGCGGCGGCGCGCGCGATGAAGGGCGGGGCTGCCAGCGCAAGGCCCAAGCCCGTGCCGAGGGTCGCGGTCGATTGCAGAAACTTTCGCCGGTTCATGACGACCTCACTGTTGCTTGTGTTTCGGATTGCATCATTGCCGCACGCCTTTGCGCAGCGCGCTTTCGAGCCATGACACCGCGGCGTACATGACGATCGCCAAGGTCGAGAGCACGAGCACCGCCACCCACACCAGCGCGATATCGTAGGTCTGGCCGGCATAGAGGATCGCCCGCCCCAGGCCGTGCTGGGAAGCGATGAACTCGCCGACGATCGCGCCGGTCAAGGCGAGGCCGATATTCACCCGCAGCACCGAGATCACCCAAGGCAGGCAGAACGGGACGACCAGCTTGCGGAACACCTGCATGCGCGTGGCGCCGAGCGAATAGAACAGCTTCTCGCCGTCGGGATCGAGCGCCTTCACGCCGGCATAGGCGGTCAGCGTCGAGACCACCAGAGTGAGCGCGGTCGCGACCGCAACCTTGGATACCAGTCCGATGCCGAACACCAGGATGATGAGAGGCGCGAGCGCAAGCTTCGGGATCGATTCCAGGCAGATGATGTAAGGCTGGACGATGGCGGCGTAGTTGCGCGACCACCAGAACGACAGTCCGAGCAGCGATCCCGCCGTGGTTCCGATGAGAAAGCCGAGGATGGTGGAGCGAAAGGTGAAACTGATGTCGGTCCAGGCGTCGCCGGTGGCGAAAAAGATCGTCATGGTATGGGCGATTGCGCTCGGCTGCGACCAGAAGAACGCATCGATCCAGCCGCTGCGCGCGCCGATCTCCCACAGCGAAAGCGCGCCGACGAGGATGCCGGCCTGTGCGGTGACGAGCGCCCAGGTCGGCCAATCCTTCTGCACCGGCAGGCGCCGGACCGGCCTCGCCGCCGCGGCAGCCGCCTCGGGCTTGCGCTGCTCCAGCTCGAGATGTGCCATTTCGGCAAGGGTTGGGCTGTCCTGAACGGTCATCGGCTGGTCCTTGCCGCCCTGTCAGGCGGCCTGGTTCATGGCTTCTCGCGCCGCCGGGTCGGCGGTGAGCAGATCGAGGCAGCGTTCCTTGATGGCTATGAATTCAGGGGTGAGCGCGCTGGTGCGCACGCGCGGGCGCGGGAGCGTGACCGGAATGGTCGAGAGGATGCGGCCGGGCCGGGTGCCCATCACGTGCATCTCGTCGGAGAGGTAGATCGCCTCCTCGACGTCATGGGTGACGAACAGCACGGTCTTGCCGAAGTCGCCCCAGAGCTGCATCAGCCACTCCTGCATCTGCAGCTTGGTCTGGGCGTCGAGCGCGCCGAACGGCTCGTCCAGCAGAATGACGTCGGTGTCGAACAGCAGCGTGCGCAACAGCGCCGCGCGCTGGCGCATGCCGCCGGAGAGCGCATTCGGATAGAGATATTCGAAGCCGGACAAGCCGTAGCGATGGAGCAGCGGCAGCGCGCGCGCGCGCGCTTGGCGCAGCGGCACGCCCTGGATCTCCATGCCGAGGATGGTGTTGTCGAGCACGGTGCGCCAGGGCAGCAGCAGGTCCTTCTGCAGCATATAGCCGACGCGGCCGATGGTGCCGGTGGCGTCGACGCCATCGATCATGACCCGGCCGCCGCTTGGCTCCAGCAATCCGGCGATGATGTTGAAGATGGTGCTCTTGCCGCAGCCCGACGGACCGATCAGGCTGACGAAACGGCCCTGGGGGATCGACAGCGTGATGGGCGCGAGCGCATGGAAGACGCCGGTCGGCGTCTTGAACCTCATGCTGACGTCGTCCACGCAAAGCTTCGGGGTCGAGGACGGCATGCGCGCTCCCGGCGGCCGTGTCGAGGCACAGAATTCCCCCATCCCCGGGCACTATATCGCAAAAGCCGTGCCAGCGACCATGGCCGTTTACGTGTGTAAACGCGGGTGGGCCGACGTTCCAAGCCGCGGGATGATGACAGTAAACACTCCACCTGCATAAAGTTTCGGCAGGCGCCGGGGTTCGCGGACTCCTTACTTCGGCTCGACGTTGGCGGCCTTGAGGATGGGCGACCAGCGCGCGATCTCCGCCTTCACGAAGGCGTCGAATTTCGCCGGCGTGCGCTCGTCCTTCCTCGGCAGCGATCCGCCGAGATCGGCCAGGCGCTTCTTGACGCCGGGATCGTCGAGCGCCTGATCGAGCGCGTGGGCGAGCTTGTCGACGACGTCCTCAGGCGTGCCCTTGGGCGCGAACATGCCGGCCCAGATGCTCATCTCGTAGTCGAGACCGGCCTCCTTGGCGGTCGGCACGTCGGGGAGTATCGCCAGACGCTCGCGCGCCGAAACTCCGTAGGCCTTGATCGTGCCGGCCAGAATTTGCGGCGCGACGCTGACCGCCTGCTCGCAGAAGAAATCCACGTGGCCGCCGATCAGATCGTTCATCGCCGGGCCGGTGCCGCGATAGGCAACGAGGCTGGGCTTCAGCCCGGCCTTGGCGTCGAACAGCAGGCACGCCATGTGCGACGACGACCCGATGCCGCCATGCGCCTGCTTCACGCCGTCGCCGTTCTTCTTCACATAGTCCACGAATTCGCGCAGGTCCTTGGCCGGGAAGTCCTTGCGGGCGACGATGACCGCCGGCGCATGGGCGGTGAAGCCGATCGGCGCAAAATCGCGCTCGGAATTGTATTTCAGGTTGGGCGTGAGCACCGGGGCCGCGACGTGCGATCCCATGCTGCCGGCGAGCAGCGTATAGCCGTCGGGCTGCGCCGCCGCGACGCGGCCGCTGCCGATCGTGCCCCCGGCGCCGCCGACGTTCTCGATGACCATGGTTTGCCCGAGAATGGTTCCCATCTGCTCGGTCACGATGCGCGCGACGACGTCGCTCGGACCCCCGGCGGGGAACGGCACCACCACGGTGATCGGCCGCGACGGATAGCTCTGCGCGCGCGCGTCCCACGGTGCGGCTGCGAGGACCAGGGCTATGAGGCAAGCGAGTTCCTTCAACGTCACGGCACGCCACATCTTGCAATCCTCCCGTCTTGTTTGCTTCCCATCCGCGCAAGCGGATGATCCGCGAATTGTAGGGTGGGCAAAGGCGCGTGCTCAGCTGGGGCGATGAGGCGAGATGTCCTGCGCCTTTGCCCACGCGTCTTCGGTGTGCGCGTCGCTACGCGTGGGCACGGCGCGCTCGAGTACGGAGCGGGTGGCGAAATTCCTCCCTGCGCCTTTGCCCACCCTACCCGTGCCCAACGAGCACGACGCCGAGCACTATTCCGCCGCCACCTTGTGCGCGGCGGAAACACCGCGCGCCTTCACCACCACCTTGATGGCGTCCTCGACCCGATCCTTGGCGTAGCGGATCGCGGTCGGCAGGTCGTCGAGCGGGAAGGTGTGGGTGTGGATCTTGGTGGCGTCGAAGCGCTTCTGGCTCATGAACGCCTCGGCGCGGTGGGTCGCGCTCTTGCCCTCGCCGCGGATGCCGTAGAGGTAGATGTTGTTGCGCACGATATGGGCGACGTCGACCGGCGTCTCCTCGTGCGGGAAGGCGGCGAGGCAGACCTTGCCGCCGCGGTTGACCATGCGGATCGCCTCGTTGACGGCGTCGGGCGCGCCCGAGCATTCGAGCACGTAGTCGACGCCCTTGCCGCCGTTGAGCCGGCGCACCGCCTCGACTGCGTCCTGCTCCTTCCGCACGTTGACGACGTGGTCGGCGCCGAGCTCGCGCCCGATCTCGAGCCGGTTGTCGCGCGTGCCGGTGAGGATGACGGGATGGGCGCCGAGCGCCTTCGCCACCGCGACGCCCAAGAGCCCGATCGGGCCGGGTCCGGTGACCACGACGCTCTCGCCCGCGACCAGCCCGCCGAGCTCGGTCAGCCCGTACATGGCGGTGCCGGCGGTGACGACCAGCGTCGCCTCCTCGTCCGACATCTCGTCCGGGATCGCAACCAGCGTGTTGATGTTGTTGACCTGGTATTCGCAGAAGCCGCCGTCGGTGGTGAAGCCGTTGGCGCGATGGCCCTTGTCGACGTCGCCGTAGTTGAGCCCGTAGTTGTGACAGGCGGTGTACATGCCCTCGCGGCAGCGCTTGCACTGGCCGCAGCCGGCGTGGATCTCGACCGTCACGCGCTGGCCGATCCGGTATTCGTCGACGCCCGGCCCGAGCGCGACCACGGTCCCCATGTATTCATGCCCCGGCGTGAAGTTCTTGTTGAGCGGCATGCCGCCCAGGATCGAGGCCGGCGGGCCGTGATAGATGATCTCGAGATCGGTCGCGCAGATCGCGACCGCGTCGATGCGCACCAGCACCTCGGCCTTCTTCGGTACCGGCACCGGCTTCTCCCTCAACGACAGCTGGCCGGGATCGCCCAGCACCCACGCCTTCATGGTGTCCGGGATCGGATAATCCTTGTTGGTCTTCACTCCGGCTGGCGCGTACATCAAATCTCCTCCCGGCGCAGGTCGTGGCGCCGCAATAGCATTGCGCCCATGCGGCGCGGCCATGGGCAAAAGCGATCCGCCGGGAGATTATCGCATGTTCCGGAAAAGGGGGAACCGGTTTTCCGAACGGAGCATGCGCAAATCAACTTCCGGAGTGCACCACGATTCAACCCAATCGGGTACCTTTGGTATATATGTGCCCTGATGTTCGAGGGGTATGATTGATTGCATCCGGGCAATCAGAGGAAGCGAGGGACAGCGGAACATGGCCGATCATACCGACCAGCTGATCATGATCGGGGACTGCCGCATCCGTCTCATGCGCGGCGGAGCGGGAAGCCCGCTGTTGTTCCTGCATGGCGGGGGCGGCGCGGGAATCTGGCTGCCCTGCATGGCGCGGCTTGCGAAAAAGTTCGATGTGATCGCCCCCGAGCATCCCGGGTTCGGCGCATCCGATACCCCGGCATGGCTCGACACCATCGCCGACCTCGCCAATTTCTATCTCGAATTTCTCGACCAGCTCGACCTGCGCGGCGTCCATCTCATCGGCAGCTCGCTCGGCGGCTGGATCGCCGCGGAGCTCGCGGTGCGCAACAGCACGCGCCTCGCATCGCTCACGCTCATCGGGTCCGCCGGCATCCACGTCGACGGCGTGGCGCAGGTGGACACGTTCCTGAGCACCGACGAGCAGCGCATCCGCGACCTGTTCTACGATCAGGAGCTCGCCGAGGCGGTGATCGCGAGCTCGGAGCGCCCGGAGCTGGAGGATGCCGCGCTCAAGAACCGGATGATCACGGCCAAGCTCTCGTGGCAGCCGCGCAACCACGATCCGCACCTGCGCAAATGGCTGCACCGGATCAAGGTGCCGACGCTGCTGGTCTGGGGCGCCGATGACCGGCTGTTTCCGCCCGACTACGCCTTCGCCTACCAGCAACTGATCCCCGGCGCGAAAGCGGTGGTCCTGCCGCGGTGCGGGCACCTGCCGCACGTGGAGCAGGGCGACGCCTTCGCCTCCGAGCTCGAAGCCTTCATCGGCGCCAAAAGGATCGCAGCATGAGGATCGCAGCATGAAAATCTTCAACTTCCACCTCATGCCTTACCGGCACGCCGATCTCGACGCGATCGGCAAGAACGGCTCGGCCTGGGTCACCTTTTCCAACCGCCATTACGATCCGCAGCAGCGGCGCCGAGCTCTACCACGAGTATCTCGACCAGATGGAGCTTGCCGACAAGCTCGGCTTCGACGGCGTGTGTCTCAACGAGCACCACCAGACGGCCTACGGCATGATGCCGATCCCCGGCGTCCTCGCCGGCGCGCTCGCGCGCAGCGTCAAGCGCGCCAAGCTCGCCGTCCTCGGCCGCGCGCTGCCGTTGCTCAACAATCCGCTGATGGTGGCGGAAGAATACGCCATGCTCGACAATCTCACGCGCGGCAGGCTGATCGCGGGTTTCGTGCGCGGCATCGGCGCCGAATACCACGCCATGGGCATCAACCCGGCCTATTCGCAGGAGCGTTACGCCGAGGCGCACGATCTCATCGTGCGGGCGTGGACCGAGCCGGGGCCGTTCGCCTATGTCGGCAAGCATTATCAGTTCAAATACGTCAATCCCTGGCCGCGGCCGTACCAGAGCCCGCATCCGCCGATCTGGATTCCCTCGCAAGGCTCCGGCTCGACGATCCGCTGGGCGGCGCGCATGCGCTACACCTATTGCCAGACGCTGAGCCCGATCGCGGCGGTGGCGCGCTTCTTCCAGATGTACCGCGACGAGGCCGACAAGGCGGGCTACCAGGCCACCGCCGACCAGCTCGCCTGGTCGAACACGATCTATGTCGCCGAGACCGACGAGAAGGCGGTGCGCGAAGCGAGGCCGCATCTCGAAGCGCTGATGAACTACTTCCTGAAGATGCCGACCGAGATGCTGCTGCCGCCGGGTTATACCGACGCCGCATCGATGAAGCGGGTGCGCGCGGCCAAGGTCACCGGCAAGCCGCAATCCATCGACGACGTCATCAAGAACGGCGTGGTGATCGTCGGCAGCCCCAACACCGTGCGCGAGAAGCTCGCGGAGTACCAGGACCTCGCGGGCTTCAACACCTCGCTGACCAAGACCCAGTTCGGCACGCTGCCCGACGACATGGCGCGCGCCAACATGACGGCGATCGCGGAGGAAATCCTGCCGCATTTCCGCACGCGGCTGCCGCAGGGCGCGCGCCGGGAAGCGGCGGAGTGAAATCGGCGGAAGGCCTGGTTGCGAACCGTGCCCAGGCCCCGGCCGTTACGTTGAGGGAGGAAACGTGGCCATGGTCAGCCATGGCCGAGCCATGACCGAGCCATGGGTCGGATCAATCGACGTGCACGCCTGAGGCCTTGACGACCTCCCTCCACTTCGGCCGTTCGGCCCTGATGAACTCCGCGAACTGATCGGGGGTCATCGGGGCAGGCTCGCCCCCGACGTTCTTGAGCGCCGTCACGACCTCCGGCAATTCGAAAATCCGCTTCACCTCCGCCGCGACCTTGTCGATGACGGGGCGCGGCGTTCCGGCCGGAGCGAACAGGCCTTGCCATCCCGAGACCGAAAATCCGTGCAGCGTCTCGCCGATGGTCGGCAGGTCGGGAGCGCTCGGGACGCGTTTCGCGCTGGTGACCGCAATCGCCCGCACGACTCCTGCCTGGGCCTGCGGCCACAGCGTGGTCATGCTGTCGATGGCGAGATCGATGTGCCCGCCCATCATGCTGTTCAACTCGTCCGCCGTGCTGCGGAACGGCACGTGGGTCATCTTGGTTCCGCTCGCGAGCTGGAACATGACGGCCGAAAGGTGCGACGAGGTGCCGTTGCCGGACGAGCCGTAGGTCACCTTGCCGTCGTTCGCCTTGAGATAAGCGATCAATTCGGGAACCGTCTTCGCCGAGATCTTGGCATTGACGACGAGCAGATTCGGCAGATGCACGAGCAACGAAACCGGCTCGAAGTCGCGTTCAACGTCGTACGGCAGCTTGCTGTAGAGAAAGCCGTTGATGACGTTCCCGCTCAGGGTTCCCAGCAGCAGCGTGTAGCCGTCGGCGGGCGCCTTCGCCACGTAGCCGGTGCCGATGCTGCCGCCGGCGCCGGATCTGTTCTCCACCACGAACGGAACGCCGAATTTCGCCTGCATGTGCTGTTGCAGGATGCGCGCCAGCAGGTCGGCCGAGCCGCCCGCCGCGAACGGCACCACGATGGTCACCTGCCGCTGCGGCCAGTCCTGCGCCCGCGCCCCGGCCGGCGCCACGACGGCGAGAATGGCGGCAATCGCGAGAACAGCACGCATGTGAAATCTCCACCGAATCAATGTCTCATCCGCCTCATCCTGAGGAGCCCGCGAAGCGGGCGTCTCGAAGGATGGGGCGGCCTTCATGCTTCGAGACGCGCTCTTCGAGCGCTCCTCAGCATGAGGCCGGAGAATGTCGGAACGCTGCCTCACACCGCCTTCAGGTGGGCGTCGCGTTTCTTGTAGAGCTCCTCGTCGGCATAGCCCATGGTCTCGGGCTTGGCGCGCCCGATCATGACCTGGAAATAGACCGGCTCGAGGCTGTCGTTCTGGTAGCCGTGGATGACGCCGGCGGGACAGGCGATGCATTCCCACGGCCCCAGCCGCGTGTTGAGGCGCTTGCCGCTCTCGTCCTCGACGAAGACGTCGAGATAGCCCTGCAGCACGAAGAAGCACTCTTCCACCTCGTGCGTGTGCGCGGCATTACCTTGTCCCGGCTCCACATACATGATCGACAAGGTGAAGTTCTTCGCCGGGATGACCGTGGGATCGGCGTGCTTGCCGGAGCCGCCGGCGCCGATGAAACGGTGCTGCGCGCGCTTGTAGCCCTCGATCTTGGCGTCCTCGAACGCCGCCCAATCCGGTTTCTTCTCGCGGAAGCGCCCGACATATTTCTGCATGATGTCCTCGATCGGGACGTCGACCAGCTCGGGCGGGCGCGGATGGCGTGCAACGCTCATGGCTTGCTCCTGTCGAATGGGGATTGTTGGGGCCAAGCCTATGCTTCGGCCGCGCGGCTCGTCAACGACGCGGGAACGGCGTGTCCCGGACGAGGGAGCGCAAGCGAGCGACGATCCGGGACCCAGGGGCCCAGCGCGCGTTTTGATGATGTGCGATTCTCTCGCTGGGTCCACGCAAGTCGGGTCTACCCGACTTGCGCACATTGACCGCCGATCTCGGGCAGGCCCGAGATCGGGTCTCGTTCCGCTTCGCTCCACTCGCCCGGGACACGATGTGGCTGCCTCACTCGGCCGCGCGTTGCTTGCCGGCCTGCACCATCTCCCAGATCCGCGTGGGCGTGAGCGGGAGCTCGCGCGGTTGCGCGCCGAACGAGCTCAGCGCATTGGCGACCGCGTTGGCCATCACGCCGCCGGCGGCGATGATGCCGCCTTCGCCGGCGCCCTTGGCGCCCAGCGGATTGATGGGCGAGGGATAGTTTTCCAGCACGATGGCGCGGATGTTCGGGAAGTCGCTCGCGGTGGGAATGAGGTAATCGGCGAGCGAGCCGGTCAGCAGCTGGCCCTGCCGGTCGTAGACGAGATGCTCCATCATGGCGCCGCCCAGCCCCTGCACCACGGAGCCGACGGCCTGCCCGTGCACCGTGCGCGGATTGATGATGCGGCCGCAATCCTCGACCACCACGTAATCGATGAGCTCGACCTGGCCGAGCTTGGGATCGACGGCCACGTGGGCGGCGTGCGCGCCGTAGGTATAAGTGTGCTTCTTGTTGAGGAAGGCGCCCTCGGCCGAAATGCCTTCGCTCGAAAGCGCGTTCAGGGCGACGGACTTGCCGCCGGGGCCGACCGCCTTCGTCCCGTCGACGATCTCGATGTCGGCGGGCTCGCAGCCGAGCCGCACGGCCGCGGCGGCGCGGATGGCCTCGCGCAGCTTCGTCGCCGCATCGAGCATCGCCGAGCCGCCCATCACGACCGAACGCGAATGATAGGCGCCGTAGCCGTCGCTCACGTAGGAGGTGGTGCCGTGAAAGACGCCGCGGATGCGGTCCATCGGGACTTCGAGCGCGTCGGCTGCGATCTGCGCGAAGGCGGTCTCCAGTCCCTGGCCGATGGCGGACGAGCCGACGTAGACGCCATAGCGGCCGTCCGGCTCGAGCACGATGCGCGCGCTCTCCTTCGGTCCGGCGGCGCCGCCCTCGATGAAGCAGCCGACGGCGAAGCCGTGATAGCGCCCGTCGATCAGCCTGCCCGCGAGCTTCGACTTCTCCCGCCATTTGATCTCGTCGAGGCAGCGATCGAGCGTGGCGTGATAATCGCCGCTGTCGAACTCGTCCTTGCTTTCGAACGGCGTGATGGTGGCGATCGGATAGGGCATCTCCTGCCGCGACACCAGATTGCGGCGGCGAAACTCGACGCGGTCGAGGCCGAGGTCCTGCGCCACCATGTCGAATAAGCGCTCGCGGAAGAAGTCGGTCTCGAAGCGGCCGGGCCCGCGATAGGTTCCCACCGGCGTCTTGTTCGTGAGCAGGAGCGCAACGTCGATGTCGATGTTGGGAATGCGGTAGGGGCCCGACATGAATTGCGCGATGTTGCGCGCGCCGACGGCGCCGTTGGTGCGCATATAGGCGCCCACGTCCACATAGGCATGGCCGCGCAGGCCGAGGACCACGCCGTCGCGCGTGCAGGCGATCTCGATATCGCATTCCGCCTCGCGCGCATGGTTCATGCACATCAGATGCTCGCGCCGGTCTTCCGTCCATTTCACCGGCCGGCCGGCGAGGCGGGCTGCGAACGGAATCAGGAAGTCCTCCGGGTAGAACTCGCCGCGCGCGCCGAAGCCGCCGCCGACGTCGTTCTCGACGATCTCGATCGCGCTTTCGGGAAGGTCCAGCTGCTTGGCCAGCGTGCGGCGGTTGAAGAACAGGACCTTGGCGCCGCCGGAGATGGTGAGGCGGCCGCGCGCGGCGTCCCATTCCGCCAGCAGGCCGCGCGGCTCCATGGGGAGCGCCGTGTGCCGCTGGGTGCGGAAGCTCTCGCGCCTGACATACGGCGCGTCGCGGAACGCCGCGGCGGCATCGCCGCGCACGGCGTGGAACGTGATCGCGAGATTGCTGCCCTTGTCCTCGAACAGCAGCGACGTGCCTTGCGCCGAGGCGCAGCGGTCGGCGACCGCCGGCAACGGCTCGATGTCGACCTCGATCAGGCCGAGCGCGTCCTCGGCAATGCCGGGGGTGTCGGCGAGCACGACGGCGAGCGCCTCGCCGACATAGCGCACCTTGGCCTCGGCGATCACCGGCTGCCCGAACGGCTCGAAATCCGGCAGCGGCTGCAGCCGCATGGGAACGCGCGGCACGCGATTGCCGATGTCCTTGGCCGTGATCACGCTGTGCACGCCGGCAAGCGCGCGCGCGGCCGCCACATCGATCGAGCGGATACGGCCGTGGGCGACCGAGCTGCGCAGGATCGCCGCATGCAGCATGTTCGCGCGCGCGACATCGTCGACATATTGTCCGCGCCCGCGCAGAAAGCGCAGATCCTCCAAGCGTTCGATCGGGCTGCCGATGAGCGAGTTGACCGTTCTCATGCGCGGTCCTTCGGCGCGTTCTTCGCCGGCTGCGCGCGCCCATAGGCGGTGCGCGCGTCGAGCACGGCCTCCACGATGGAGATATAGCCGGTGCAGCGGCAGAGATTGCCCGAGAGCACCTCGCGCACCCGCGCGGCGTCGCAATTCGGCTCCTCGCTCAAGAGCGCGTGCGCGGTCGTGATCATGCCCGGCGTGCAGAAGCCGCACTGCAGCGCGTGATGCTTGCGAAAGGACTTCTGCAGCGGCGTGAGGTCCGCGTCGTTGGAAAGTCCTTCGACGGTCACGACCTCGCTCCCTTCGGCCTGCACGGCGAGGATCAGGCAGGAGCGCACCGCCGCGCCGTCGACGATGACGGTGCAGGCGCCGCACACCCCGTGCTCGCAGCCGAGATGGGTTCCGGTCAGCCGCAGCTGATGGCGCAGGCAATCCGCCAGGGTCAGCCGCGGTTCGACCTCGACCTCGACCGCTTTACCGTTGACGTGAAATCGCACCGACATGGAGGCAGACCCTAAGAGGACAAGCTGGCGGAACGGATGACCTAAGCGGCCGCGCTCTTGAGCGCGCGCTCGACCATGGTTCCGGTGAGCGCGCGCCGATAGGCGGCGCTGGCATGAATGTCGTCCTGCGGCTCGACCGCGGCGGAGGCGGCAGCCTCGGCTTTTGCGATCGTCGCTTCGTCGATGACCTGTCCGTTGAGGACACCCTCCACGGCGGCGAGACGCAGCGGCCGATCGGCCACCCCGATGACCCCGACATGGGCGTTGCGCGCTTTGCCGCGCTCGTCCTGGTCGTAAAAAACGGCGGCCCCCGCCATAGCGAAATCGCCGCGGCGGCGGGCGAATTCCTGGAACCCCCAGCGCCGGCCGGCGGGCCATGCGGGCAGTCGGATTTCGACGATGATCTCGTCGGGCGTCAGAGCCGTGGTCAGCGCTCCCTGAAAGAAATCGGCGGCCTGGATCACGTGCGCGCCGGACTTGCCGACGACGGCGATCTCGGCGTCGCAGGTCATCGCGATCCCCGGCATTTCCGCCGCCGGATCGGCATGCGCGATGCTGCCGCCGACGGTGCCGCGATTGCGGATCTGATAGTGCGCGACATGGGCGACCGCGGCCTTGAGCAGCGGGTGCGCGCTGTGCAGCCGCTCGTCGTCCTCGATGTCGCGCCAGCGCACCATGGCGCCGAGCGTGACGCCGCGCTCGGAAATCCTGATCCCGCGCAGATCGGCGAGCTTGCGCAGATCAACGAGCAAAGCGGGCTGGGCAAGACGGAAGGCCAGCATCGGCATCAGGCTCTGGCCGCCGGCAATCGCCTTGGCGTCGCCGTCGTGCGAGGCGAGGAGCTCGACCGCTTCCGGGAGTGTCGTCGGGCAGGCGTACTCGAAGGGCGGCAATTTCATGACCTGGACGCGTCCTTCGCACCGCACGCAACGAGATCGACGTGGCGCTGCGTACCTATCATCGGATCGAAGCGCCGGTCAACGCGGTGCGCAACGGCGGCGTGCGGCGATCTTGCGCTGTCACCCGGAAGTGTACAACGGCGTCGGCGCGATCAACTATACATCTGCCGAACCCACCCGAGAGCGCAACATCAGGAGAATGCAACATGCAGACCTATGGCTCGGCCGCCTGGGAAGGCGGAATCAAGGACGGCAAGGGCGCCATCTCGACCAAGAGCGGCGCGCTCAAGGCGTATCCCTATGGCTTCGCCAGCCGTTTCGAGGGCAAGCCCGGCACCAATCCGGAGGAGCTGATCGGCGCAGCCCATGCCGGCTGCTTCACCATGGCCTTGTCGCTGATCCTCGGAGAGTCGAAGCTGACGGCCGAGCACATGGACACCAAGGCCGACGTGACGCTGGAAAAGGTATCCGACGGCTTTGCCATCACCGCCGTTCATCTCACCTTGAAGGCCAAGGTGCCGGGCGCCGATAAAGCCAAGTTCCAGGAGCTCGCGGGCAAGGCGAAGGCCGGCTGTCCCGTTTCCAAGCTCTTGAACACCAAGATCACGCTGGATGCGTCGTTGATTGACTGAAGGTGACACGCGCCGCGCCCGGTTCACGTCGGGAGGGCAGCCCGGTCGTTGATGAGCTGCCACACCCGCGGCGGTGACAGCGGCAACTCCCGCGGCTCGACCCCGAGCGAGCCGAGCGCAGCGGCGACCGCATTGGCGATGACGCCGCCGACCGGAATGATGCCGCCCTCGCCCGCGCCCTTGGCGCCGAGCGGATTGTTGGGCGAGGGCCTTTCCTCGAGCGCGACCGCGCGAATGGTGGGAAAGTCGCTCGCGGTCGGAAGCAGATAATCGGCGAACGATCCGGTCAGCAGTTGCCCGTCCTGGTCGTAGACGAAGTGCTCCAGGAAGGCGCCGCCGAGACCCTGCACGATGGCGCCGACGGCCTGCCCGTGCAAGGTCAGCGGGTTGATGATGCGCCCGACATCCTCGACCGCGACGTAGTCGATCACCTCCACGTGGCCGGTCTTGGGATCGACCGCGACATGCGCGGCATGCGCGCCGTAGCTGTAGGTGCGCTTGTTGCTGGCATAGGCCGCTTCCGCCGAAGTCCCGGCGAACGCGGCGAGCGGCAGCGAGCGCCCATCGGGGCCGCGCGCCATGCCGGCGTCGATCCCGACCTCCTTCGCGGCGCAGCCCAGCGCGCGGCCGCCGCCGCGCGAACCGCATCGCGCAGCTTCTCCGCCGCGGCGACGATGGCGTTTCCGCCCATCACCACCGAGCGCGAGCTGTAGGAGCCGTAGCCTTCGGTCACGTGGTCGGTCGAGCCGTGGAACACGCCTTTGATCTCGTCCATCGGCAGTTCCAGCGCGTCGGCCGCGATCTGGGCGCAGACCGTCTCGAGGCCCTGGCCGATCGCGGAGGAGCCGACATAGACCGCGACCTTGCCGTCGGCTTCGAGCACGAGGCGCGCGCTCTCCTTCGGCCCGGAGGCGCCGCCTTCGAGATAGCAGCCGATGGCGGTGCCGCGGTAGCGCCCGTCGATCAGCTTGCCGTGCATGCGCGCCTTCGCGCTCCAGTCGATTTCCTTGAGGCAGCGCGCCAGCGTCATCGCGTAGTCGCCGCTGTCGGTCTGCGTCGCGATGTCGAGCGGCGCGACGGTGGCGAGCCGGTAGGGCTGCTCGGCTTCCGCGATCAGGTTGCGCCGGCGGAACGCGACGCGGTCGAGACCGAGCTCGCCCGCCGCGATGTCGAACAGCCGCTCGCGAAAGAAGTCGGCCTCGTAGCGCCCCGGCCCGCGATAGGTCCCCGCCGGCGTCTTGTTGGTCATCATCAGGCGAGACGTCGATGCGCACGTGCGGAATGCGGTAGGGCCCGGTGAGGACCTGCGCGATATTGCGCGCGGCGGTCGGTCCATTGGTGCGGATATAGGCGCCCTGGTCGGTGTATGCGCGTCCGCGCAGCGCGAGGATCGTGCCGTCGGCCTCGCAGGCGATCTCCAGCTCGCAGTCGGCGTTGCGGGCATGATTGGTGGCGGTGAGATGCTCGCGACGGTCCTCGATCCACTTCACCGGGCGTCCGGTCAGGCGGGCGGCGAACGGGATCAGGAAATCCTCGGGGTAGAATTCCCCGCGCGCGCCGAAGCCGCCGCCGACGTCGTTTTCCACCATGCGGATCGCGCTTTCGGGCAGGCCCATCTGCTTCGCCAGCACGCGCCGGTTGAGAAAGGCGACCTTGGCCGCGCCGAACACCGTGAGCCGGCCGGCGTCCCACTCCGCCAGCAGCCCGCGCGGCTCCATCGGCACGGCGCCGTGGCGCTGCACCGCGAAGCGCTCGCGGCGGACGTACGGCGCGCGCGCGAACGCCGCGTCCGCGTCGCCGCGCAGGCCGGTGAGGGTGAGCGCGAGATTGCTGCCTGCGGCCTCGAACAGGAGCACCCGGTTCGTCCCGGCGGCGGCGCTGTCGACGACCGCGGGAAGCGCCTCGATGTCGAGCGCGATCGCCTCGAGCGCGTCCTCGGCGGCGGCGGCGCTCTCCGCCAGCACCACCGCGACCGGCTCGCCGACATAGCGCACCTTGCCGTGGGCGATGACGGGCTGCTCGAACGGCTCGAAGGCGGGCGATGATTCCTGCCGCAGCGGAATGGTCGGGATCGCGGCGCCGAGATCGGCGGCGGTGATGACGGCGTGCACGCCGGGCCGCGCCCGGGCGGCGGCGGCATCGATCGAACGGATGCGCCCGTGCGCGACCGCGCTGCGCAGGATCACCGCATGCAGCAGGTTTTCGCGCGCGAGGTCGTCGACGAACTGGCCGCGGCCGCGCAGGAAGCGAGAGTCCTCGATTCGTTCGACCGGGCTGCCGACAAAGGCATTGCGCATACTGTTGTTGCCGTTGCTGCTCCGCCTCATCCTGAGGAGGGCGCGTCAGCGCCCGTCTCGAAGGATGGGCGGCCCGTGGCCTTCATGCTTCGAGACGCCGCGCTAATGCGCGGCTCCTCAGCATGAGGACGGGAGGGAGTGTTATTTGCAGACGCGCTCATATGACGATGGTCGCTTGTCGGTTGAGCAGCGCGCGCGCGACGCTGAGCGCGGCCAGGGCCGAGGTCTTGGGGTTGCTGCGCGACGGCTTGCCCTGCAGCTGGATGGCAAAACGGCCGGCCGCGCCCTCGGCCTCGATCTCGTGCACGTTGCCGGGCGCGTCGGGATCGGCGACGAGCTCGACCTCCGTGCGGTCGAAGCCCAATCCGGCCAGCGCCACCGCGGCGGCGACATTGGCGTTCTGCGGATAGCGCAACGCGGCTTCCCCGGCGGTGCCCTTGTAGAGAACGGTCGGGCGCGCGAGCGAGCCGAGATCGAACAGTTGCTCCGCCGGCGAGCCGCGCCAGGCGGCCGGCGGCTTGCGCGCGCGATAACGCACCGAGGTCAGGCCGGAGAGGCGCATCGCCGCGATGGCGTCGAGCCCCCCGATCGCGCCCGCCGGCAACAGAATATGGCTGTTGCCGTCGCGCGCGGCGGCCTTGAGCCGTCCGAGCAGGGCCGGATCGGCGAGCGCGCCGACCGAAATCACCAGGCAGTCGATACCGCCGCGCAGCACGGTATCTGCGTGCTCGGCCACCGCCGCCTGGCCCGCCACCTCGGCGACCAGCGCCGGGCCGCGGGCGATGAGGTCATCGAGCGCCTCGACGATATCGATGTCGGCGAGTTGGGCCCGCGCCTCGCCGCCGCGGCCGGGCCGGGCGAGCGCGGCGACGATCGATACGCCGTTCGCCGCGCTCGCACGCAGCGCCGCCACCACGTCCCGCGCGATCCCGCCGCAGCCGATGAGGCCGACGGATGTCATCGCGGTCAACCGCGGCGCGCGCTCACTGCGCGAGCCGGATGCCCGTGAACTTCCATTGCGAGAGCTCCTCCATGGCGTAGCGCACGCCTTCGCGGCCGAAGCCGCTCGCGCCGACGCCGCCGAACGGATAGGTATCGAGCCGGAAGCGGCTGGCGTCGTTGATCCAGAGCGAGCCGACCCGGAGCTTGCGCGAGACCTTGAACGCGGTCTCGAGACTGGCGGTGAAGCAGGCGCCCTGCAGGCCGAACTCGGAGGAGTTCGCGAGCGCGAGCGCGGCGTCGACATCGGCGACGCCCTGCACGACGACGACCGGCCCGAACGCCTCCTCGCGCATGAGGCGTGCCTCCGGCGGCGCGTCCGCCACGATCGCCGGGCCGAGGATGGCGCCGCGGCGCTCCGGTTTGAGCACGAGCCTGGCGCCCTTGGCGACCGCATCCGCGACCATTTGCTCCACGCGGTCGGCGGCCGCGCTGCTCACCATCGGTCCAACATCGATTGCGGCATCCTCGGGGTCGCCGACCTTGAGCTTCTTGGCGGCGGCGACGAACAGCTCGAGAAAACGGTCGAATACCGGCCGCTCCACGATCACGCGCTGCGCCGAGATGCATTGCTGCCCGCTCGCCTCGAAGGCGGCGCCCGCGATGCGGGTCGCCGCATCGGCGAGATCGGCGTCGGCGCAGACGATGTTCGCGGCGTTGGAGCCGAGCTCGCCGATGAATTTCTTCGCTCCCGCGGCGCGGGCGAGCTCGTTGCCGGCGGCGGTGCTGCCGGTCACGGTGACGACGGAAACCAGCGGATGGGCGGCGAGCAGCTTCGCGGTCTCGCGCCCGCCCGGCACCACGTTGAACAGCCCGTCGGGCACGCCCGCCGTCTTCATCGCTTCCGCCATCAGCAGCGCCACCTCGGTCCCGGGCGGCGACGGCTTCACCACGACGGTGTTGCCGACGGCCAGCGCCGGCGCCACCTTCTGGATCAGCAGATTGGCGGGGCCGTTGAACGGCGTGACGGCGGCGACCACGCCATAGGGAATGCGGGTGGTGAAGCCGAAGCGGCCGGCGCCCGCCGCGGTTACGTCGAGGGGCAATACCTCGCCGTTGAGATGCGGCACCTGCGCGACGCAGGCCCGCAGGAAGACGCCGACCCGCTTGGCCTCGAAGGTCGCGGCGCGCCGCGGCTTGCCGATGAAGCGGATGAGCGAGCGGACGATCTCGCCCTCGATCCTGTCGATGGCGTCGGCCGCCGCCAACAGCCACTCGACGCGCTTGGCGGTGGTCGCATCCTGATGCTTGAGGAAGGCTTCGTGCGCGTGCCTGACCGCGGCATCGACCACCCTGGCGTCGGATTCGATCATGTGCGAGGCGACGGTCTCGTCGATCGGGCAAATGAGCGGCGAGGACGCGGCGTCGGACGAAACGGGCCCGCCGATCCACGGCATCAGCTGCGGTTTGGTCATCGCGCGTCCTCCTCGATCTTTTGTACTTGTCTTATACCAACGGCACCAATCAACGACCGTCATCCTGAGGTGCGAGCCTCGAAGGATGAACGGCCCCGGACTCGCGGCGACATATGGGCCGTCGTCCTTCGAGGCCCGGCCTGCGGCCGGGCACCTCAGGATGACGGTCGCAGTGTATCGTTCGCCGCCGCGCCTGTTGCTACACGTGCTGGCCCTCGCTCATCGGAATGTCGCGCAGCGTGCTCGGTGCGAACAGCTCTTCGAGCTTGACCCGGCGGTCGGTCAATCCGTGCTCGTGGACGTATTGCAGCAGCGCCTCGATGGTCGGCCGGTTCGGCTCGATGCCGTAGGGAAACCAGTCCGGCCCGATGATCTGCTCTTTCCTCCTCGAGCAGCGGCTGCAGCCAGGCCGAGCAGACCTTGGGCGAGCCCATGTCGGCGAGGAGGTCATAGGCGTGCTCCTTGGCGCGGCAGAGCGCCTTGTACATGCTCAGCGCCACCCACGGATCGGCGCTCGTGGATGTCGCGGCGGATCACCACCGTGTGCATGATCGGGTAGATCTTGGTGCGGCGGTAATAGTCCTTCTCCACCTCGGCATAGTTCGGGAACAGCCGCCGCACCTTGGGCGAGCCGCGGCGGAACGCGATCGGGTTGTTGGCGGTCATCATGAAGTCGATCTCGCCGCGCTCGAGCAGGTCGCCGAGCTCGGTGCCGGCGCGGCGCCTGGGTCAGGCGGATGTCGGGCGGCAGCTTGCGGCCGAGGCGGTCGGTCCGGCCCTGCACCCATTCGACGTCGGTCGGCTTGACCCCGTATTCGTGCTGCAGCAGGCCGCGCATGTAGACCGCCGCGGTCATGGTGTATTCCGGCACGCCGCCGCGCTTGCCCTTGAGATCGGCCGGCGATCTTGATGCCCTTGTCCGTGTTGATGAAGAAGTAGCCGTGGCGGAACACGCGCGAGGGAAACACCGGAATGGCGATGAACGGCGCCTCGCCGGTGCTCACCAGCGTGGCGTGGTTCGACAGCGACATTTCCGAGACTTCGAACTCCTTGAACTGCAGCATGCGCCAGAAAATGTCGGGGGGTTGCGAGGCGATATAATTGAGCTCGATGCCCTCGGGCGGGATCGACCCGTCGCGCAGGGCGAGCGTGCGGTCGTAGGGGCCGCAGGCAAATGTCAGGCGCAGCTTGCTCATCGGTTTCTCCTCGGGCGGATGTCCCACGCTGTCGCGCCTGCCCCAGGGCTGTCAAGGGAGACCGGGTTCCCGTTGCGATCGCCATGGTCGCGTTGTCATGATCGCGTTGTCATGATCGCGTCGTCATGGTCGCGTTGTTGGCAGGCGCGGTCGAATGACATAGGTTCGGCTGCCGGCACGAGCGGAAGCGAGCAAGCGATGTCCCACGTTGCGCGTCGATTGACGATCATGGTCCTGGCGCTCGTCGCGCTGACGGCGCCGGCAACCGCGCAGAACTATCCCGAGCGCGTCATTCACATCGTCAATCCGTTCCCGCCCGGCGGCTCGGTCGATATCACCGCGCGCCTGCTGGCGCAGAAGCTCGGCGACAATCTCGGGCACCAGTTCATCGTCGAGAACCGCGCCGGCGCCGGCGGCAATACCGGCATCCGATGCGGTGGCGAAGTCCGACCCTGACGGCTACACCTTGCTGTTCACGGCGCCCGGCCCGCTCGTCGTCAATCCGACGCTCTACACCAAGGGGCTGCCGTTCGACCCGACCAAGGATTTCGCGCCGATCGCCATCTTTGCGTTCACGCCGATCGTGCTGATGGTCAACCCCAACATACCGGCAAAGAACGTGCAGGAGCTGATCGCCTACGCCAGGAGCAATCCCGGCAAGATCCACTTCGGCTCCGCCGGCATGGGCTCGACGCCGCATCTGTCGGGCGAGCTGTTCAAGAGCATGACCAAGACCGACATCATCCACGTGCCCTACCGCGGGACCGCGCCGGCGATGAACGATCTGATCGGCGGTCATATCCAGATGTTCTTCGATCTGCTGCCGGGAAGCCTGCCGCAGATCAGCACCGGCAAGGTGCGCGCGCTGGCCAATGCCGGGGCGAAGCGGCCGCCCGCGCTGCCGGACCTGCCGACGGTGGCGGAGCAGGGCCTGCCGGGATTCGATTCGTCGTCCTGGGTCGCGCTGGTCGCCCCGGCGAAGACGCCGGCACCCGTTCTCGCCAAGCTGCGGGAGGAGGTCGGCAAGGTGATCGCGTCGCCGGATATCGTCGCCCGCCTGCACGAATTGGGTTCCGAGCCGGGCACGGCGGCCGAGCCGAAGGTGCGCGCGTTCCTGGATGCTGAGACCAAGAAATGGGCCGAGGTCATCCGCGTGTCGGGCGCCAAGGCGGATTAGTGCGCGTCCCGATGCGATGGAATCAACCGCGCAGCAAACTCGGTCTGCTCCCTCCCCCTTGCGGGGGAGGGCTGGGGAGGGGGGTGGTGCGTTTGGCAATGCCGTTACAATAATCTCGCGACCCCCACCCCCAACCCCTCCCCACAAGGGGGAGGGGGAGCGCACCGAGCGCGAGGCACTGTTCTGCATCAACATCAACGGAAACCGCTCTAGTTCGCCCGAATGCCCGCGCTGGTGATGACGTCGCGCCATTTCTTCACGTCGTCGCGGATGCGCAGGCCCAGCGCTTCGGGCGAGCCCGGCTCCGCCTCCACGCCGTGCTTGGCGAAGGCCGAGCGCACCTCGGGGTCGTTGAGAACGGCGGTCACCTCGCGATTGAGCCGCGCGACGATGGCGGGCGGCGTGGCGGCGGGCGCGACGATCGCCTGCCACAGCGAGCATTCGTAGCCGGGCAGGCCGGACTCGGCGATGGTCGGCACGTCCGGCAAGGTCGGATTGCGCACCGCGCCGGTCACCGCGAGCGCGCGCAGCTTGCCGGCGCGAATGTGCGCCAGCGTCGGCGGGATGGTGCCGAACTGCATCTCGACGCGGCCCTCGATCAGATCGAGTGTGGATTGCGCGGTGCCGCGATAGGGCACGGGGGTGAGCTCGATCTTCGCCATCTTCTCGAACAGCGCACCCGAGAGATGCGCCAGCGTAGCCGGACCCGCCGAGGCGTAGTTGAGCATGCGCGGCTTGGCTTTCGCGAGCGCGATGAGATCCTGCACGGTTTGCGCCGGCACGCCGGGATAGAGCGCCAGCACGAACGGTGAACTGCCGAGCATCGAGACCGGCGCGAAATCCTTGACCGGATCGTAGGTGAGCGTCGCGAGGCTGACGGCCACCGCGTGCGTGCTGGTATTGGCAAGCCCGAGCATATAGCCGTCCGCCTCCGCGCGTGCGACCTGCTCGCTGCCGATGCTGCCGCCGCCGCCGACGCGGTTTTCGACGACGAGTTGCTGGCCCAAACGCTCGCCGAGCTTCTGGGCCACCAGGCGGGCCACGGTGTCGGAGCTGCTGCCGGGGGTGAACGGCACGATGAAGCGGATCGGCCGTTCCGGCCAGCGCGCGTCGGCGGACTGCGCGAGCGCGGCGGGCGCCGCGCCCGCGCACGGGAACGCCGCCAGCAATGCCAGGAGCAGGCGAGTGGTCAAACGAGTCATAGGTCGGTCTCCCGCGGCCGGATGCGTCGGCCAGAATCCTATAGAGCATGATCCCGAAAAAGCCTGCCCCGGACTTGATCCGGGGTGGATAGGTTTTCGGAAAAGATCATGCTCCAACCACCTGCGTGCCAATGCCGGTTCACGCAATGCGCTCGGCTTCGCGCAGGCTCTCGATCAGGGAACTGCGCAGCAGGAACGCGCGGGCAAGCTTGGGGTCTTCCGCGGTGCGGCGCAACTCGTCGTGGGTCTTCCTGCGCACCGCCGGATCCTTCTCGGCCAGCAGACGCTTGTTGCGAATGGTCTGCGCCTGCGTGTGCTGCAGGGCGACGTGCCGGCGCTGGCGCTCGTAGCGGTCGAGCACGTCGTCTGCGGCTTCCCCGCGCAGGATCTTGACCAGCTTCTCCGCCAGGTTGAACGCGTCGTGAACGCCGCTGTTCATCCCCATGGCGCCGATCGGGCTGTTCACGTGCGCGGAGTTGCCGGCGAGGATCGCGCGGCCGCCGCGGAATCTCTGCGCCACGCGCTGGTGCACGACGTAGAGGTTGCTGCCGACGATGTCGAACGCCTTGCCGGTGGGCAGAAATCGTTGCAGCCGCGCCTGCAGCGCGTCCGGACGCGTGAGCGCCGTCTCGTCCTGCTCGGGCGCGGTCGGGAAATGGACGCGCCAGCGGTCGGGCGGACCCTTCCAGTGAAACAGGTTCGACCACTCCTCGGGGTCGGAGATGTAGTTGCGTTCGGTATAGCCGTGCTGCCTGAAATCGTAGGCGACCTCGATGTTGAGGGTGCGGTCGGGATAGGTGAAGCCCTCGAACTCGATACCCAGCTCCTTGCGGACGATGCTGCGCGCGCCTTCGGCGCTGACGAGATAGGCGCCGCGAACAGTTTCCGGTTCGCCCGCGGGATTGGTGATACGCGCCGTCACGCCGTCGGCGCCTTGCGTGAAGCCGGTGAAGGTCGTGGACAGGCGCAGCTCGATCCCGGGATGCGCTTTCGCCAGTTGCAGCGCTTCCTCCACGATCTTGATGCGCTCGCACTGCAGCACGTAGGGAAAGCGGGTGTCGTCCTTGAGATGGGCGTGATCGAACTCTGCGATCAGCTTGTTTTCGTGGCGATCCCAATAGTGGAACAGCGGCGCGACGATGCCGCGCGGCTCGAGCCTGTGGTAGAGGCCGATGCGCTCGAACAGCTCCAGGGTGGCGGGATGGTTCGTGCCCGCGCGCGGCACCTGTTCGAGGAAATTGTCCTCGCCGAGCGTCTCGATCAGGCAGACTTGCACGCCTGCCTGCGCCAGGGCGAGCGAGAGGCAGAGCCCGACCGGCCCGGCCCCGACGACGATCACGCGGTTGGAGACGCGTGCCATAAGTCTGCCAAGGCTTCGGTGTCGCTGGGTGTTTTCGGCCTCATGCTGAGGAGCGCACGAAGTGCGCGTCTCGAAGCATGAGGGCCGCCCCCATCCTTCGAGACGGCGGCAACGCAGCCAAGCTGCGTGCCGCCTCCTCAGGATGAGGTCGGCGAGAGGGACTACGCTGCATCAATTCTTCGCCGGCGCCACGTCCTTCACCGCGCCGATCCAGCCGGTGTGGGTGAGGTCGAACACGATGCCGAGCGGATCCTTGTACTTGGCCTCGTAATAGGAGTGCGCGTTTGCGGCCGCTCCGGGCGCCGCCGGCTCCGGACGGCCGGCGAGATACTTGCCGCCCGCATTCACGACCTTCTTCTCGGCCTGGTCGAGATCGTCCACCCACATGCCGAAGTGATAGATGCCGACCTTCTCGTCCCCCTCCTGCTTGAGCAGCGCGACGTTCATGGTGCCGTCGGACACGTAGAGTCCGCGCCGCGCCTTGCCCGCCACTTTCATGTCGAAGGCGTCCTCGAAGAACTTGGCGGCCTTTTCCGGATCGGGAACGATGAGCGCGATGTGGCGAAGCTTGGCCATGAGGTCTGTCCTTCTTGGGTGTCGGGTTGGCGAAGGATAGCGAGGAAGGCCGCCTCACCACAAGGCGCGCGGCCTGATATCGTGCGGCGCCGACGACTTTCACCGCGGGCGGGTTCAGAGGGCCGGATGTACAAGGACTTGCGCGAATTCATCGAGCTCGTCGACAAGCTTGACGCGCTGCGGCGGATCGAGGGCGCCGACCCTCGCTTCGAGATCGGCGGCATCACCGAGGTGGCGGCGGGTCGGCCCGACGGCCCGGCGCTCCTGTTCGACGCCATCAAGGGTTTTCCGCGCGGCTTTCGGATCTTCACCAACGCCGCCACCAATCCGCAGCGCGCGGCGCTCGCGCTCGGCATCGACCCGACGTTGCGGCCGCTCGACGCGCTCAAGGCCTGGATGGAGAAGCGCAAGACGCTGCGTCCGCATCCGCCTGCCGTCGTGAAGGACGCGGCATTTCTCCAGAACACCAGCAAGGAGGTCGACCTCGCCAGGTTTCCGGCGCCGATCTGGCACCGGCATGACGGCGGCCCCTTCATCGGCTCGGGCTCGATCGTGATCATGCGCGATCCCGACGATGGCTGGATCAATGCGTCGATCTATCGCGTTCAGGTGCACGGCCGGAAGGAGGTGACCGTCCAGTTCGACCATGCCGGCCGGCACGGCGCCATCATCGCCAGGAAATACTGGGAACAGGGCAAGCCCTGTCCGCTCGCGGTGGTCAGCGGCGAAGACCCCGCGCTGTTCATCGCCGGCTTCGAATATCTGCCGACGGGTCAGTCGGAATACGAATTCGCCGGCGCCATCAAGGGCGCGCCGATCGAGGTTCATCCGGGACCGCTGACCGGGCTTCCGATTCCCGCGCACGCCGAGATCGTGTTCGAAGGTCATCTGCTGCCGATGGACGAGTGCACGCTGCCGGAAGGGCCGTTCGGCGAATTCACCGGCTATTACGCGTCGGAGGCGCGGCCGGCGCCGGTCATGGAGGTGGCGGCGGCGCACCATCGCGATGATCCGATCCTCCTGGGATCGCCGCCGATGAAGCCGCCGCGCTTTCACTTCGGGCTGCCGTTCCGCGCCGCCACGATCTGGCAGAACCTCGAAGCCGCCGGCGTCACCGACGTGGTGGGCGCCTGGCAGCACGTGTCGCAGCTCATGACCGTGGTGGCGCTCAAGCAGCGCTATGACGGCCACGCCAAGCGCGCCGCGCTGGTCGCCGCCGCCCACAGCTACATGGCGCGCATCGTCGTGGTCGTGGATGACGACGTCGATCCGTCCAACCTCAACGATGTGATGTGGGCGGTCGCGACCCGCTGCGAGCCGGCGGAGCAGATCGACGTCATCCGCAATGCCTGGAGCTCGGCGCTCGATCCGCGCATTTCGGCGGCCGACAAGCAGCGCGGCGTCACCGCGCATTCGAAGGTGATCGTCGAGGCCTGCCGGCCGTTTCCCTGGATCGACCGGTTCCCGCCGACCTCGGCGCTCTCGCTCGCCGAGGCGCGGGCGATCGAGGAGAAGTGGGGCGCGGCGTTGAAGTGAAGCGGCCCATCACCCCACCAGCGCCGGATTTCATTCCACCGCGTTGGCCGAGTTCAGGCTGTCGAAGAGCGCGGAGCGGTAGAGGAACTGCTTGTGCAGCGTCACGTCCTCGGAGATGCGCCGCAGCTCGTCGAGATGCCTGCGCCGGATCACCGGGTCCTTTTCCTCCAGCGATTTCTTGTTCTGGATGGTCTGCGCCTGCACGTAATCGACCTGCGCCTTGAGCCGCTGGCGGGTGTAGCGGTCGAGCACGGCCGGCTCGGCGCGGCCGAACCAGATGTCGGCGAGCTTGCCGGCGAGGTTCATCGCGTCGTGGATGCCGCCGTTCATGCCCATGCCGCCGATCGGGTTGTTGACGTGGGCGCTGTCGCCGGCGAGCAGCACGCGGCCCTTGTTGAAGGTCGCGGCCACCCGCTGATGCACGGAATAGAGCGCGTGATAGGGGATCTCGTATTCGCCGCGCTTGGGATGGATGCCCTGCAGGCGGCGCTGGATGCCTCCCATGCTCAAGGCCTGCTCGTCGCTCTCCTCCGGCGGCACCGGCATGATGCCGCGCCAGATGCCGGGCGGGCCGTTGCCCTTGACCTTGAACAGGTTGAGCCATTCGTTGGGATCGGAAAAATAGTTGCGGGTGCAGAAGCCCTGGCCGGTCGCGCCGAAATCGTAGCTGGTGCCGATCTTGATGAAGCGCTCGGGCCAGGTGAAGCCCTGAAACTCGATGTCCGCCAGCCGCCGCACGGTGCTGCGCCCGCCGTCGGCGCCGATGACGTAGCGGCCGCGAATCGTTTCCGTCCGGCCGTCCGCGTCGCTCACGGTCACGTCGACGTGGTCGGCGTCCTGCGCCAGCCCCGTCACTTTGGTCGAGAACCGGACCTCGGCGATGCCGCTCGCCTCGATGTGCGGCACCGCCGTGCGCACCAGCTTGTACTGCTCCCACTGCACCACGAACGGGTAGGGCACCTCGCCCTCGAGCAGGCCGATGTCGAACACCGCGACCAGCTCGCCGGTGACGCGGTCGCGAAAATGGAAAATCGGCGAGAGCAATCCGCCGCTGGCATCCTCGGCGAAGGCTTCGTCCTTGAGCCCGAGCTCGGCCAGCATTTCGACGGTCGGGGGATGGATGGTGGCGGCGCGCTGGTCCTCGGGCGGCTCCGCTTCGGCTTCCAGCAGGGTGACCGGGATGCCTTTGCGGACCAGGGCGAGCGCCGTCACGGCCCCCACCGGCCCGGCCCCCACCACGATCACTCGATCATCCCGCTGCATCATCCGCTCCGAACGCATGCACTATACACACCAACTCGTTCGCGCGTGACAAGGCGGCCGCGCGGCATTTCAGGTTTGCCGTCCGGGATGGGGCGCAGGGCTTCGTTCGTTTCCATCATCATCCTGGGTCCCGGGCCTCGCTCGGCTCGCCCCGGGACACGAGAAGCGCGAGCCGAGGCGCGTGTCCCGGTCAAGCGAGCGCCTCGCCGTATCGGCGGGTCACGGTGCGGCGCGAGCGCGAGCCGGGACCGAGGCCCCCGACAGGTCCTGTCGAATTGCGGGGGTACCGGGGGAACAGCGAGCGGCCGCGCTCACACCTTGGAAATCTCGAACATCGAGGGGTGGAACAGCTCCTCGACCGTGACCTTGCGATCGATCAGGCCCTGCTCGTGGGCGTACTGCGTCAGCGCGGTGATCTCGCGCATGTTCTCGGGGATGCCGTAGGCCCAGAAGTCCTTGCCCATGATCGCCATGGTCTCCTGCGTCTCCGGGATGAGCCACGGCAGCG
The DNA here is from genome assembly GCA_963821505.1 of uncultured Alphaproteobacteria bacterium. GTDB lineage: Bacteria > Pseudomonadota > Alphaproteobacteria > Rhizobiales > Xanthobacteraceae > VAZQ01. The sequence continues at coordinate 14,603 of CAWGEH010000016.1, read as the reverse complement.
TCACCATCAGCGCGTTGACGTCGAGCAGATCGACCATGGCCAGCGCCTTCGCCTCGCAGAACGCCTTGTAGACGCTGGAGGGAAGCCACGGATATTTCTGCACCAGCTCCTTGCGGATGCCGACCAGATGCATGAGCGGGAACATGCCGGTCTTCTTGTAGTAGGCCTGCTCGGCTTCGCGCGTGTTGGGGAACAGGCGCTGGATGTGCGGTTCGCCGCGCAGGAACGACGACGGCGCCCGCGCCGTGAACAGGGCATCGAGCTCGCCGTCGCGCAGCATGCCGACCAGCGTCTGCTCCTTGCCGATCGGCTTGAGGTCGAGGCCCGCGATCGGCTTGAGCGGCGTGCGCTCGTCGCGTCCGGCTTCCTCCTGGCCGCCGTTGCGCCAATGGATCTCGGTCGGCTTCACGCCGTATTCGTGCTGCATCATGCCGCGCATCCAGACCACGGCGGTGATCTGATATTCCGGCAGGCCGATGCGCTTGCCGCGCAGATCGGCCGGCGTGCGGATGCCGGAATCGGCGCGGATGTAGATGCCGGAATGGCGGAACAGCCGCGACACGAAGGCGGGGATGCCGACATAGGCCGAGCTCCCCGCGGCGACGGTCCTGATATAGCTCGAGAACGACAGCTCCGAGACGTCGAATTCCTGGTAGCGGAAGGCGCGAAAGAAAATCTCCTCCGGATACAGCGGCAGGTAGGTGACCTCGCAGCCTTCCACCTTCACGCGGCCATCCCGGATGGCGCGGGTGCGGTCGTAATTGCCGCATGCAATCGTTATCGGCACCTCGACCATGGGCCCTCCTCGTCGGTTCAGGTCTTGCGGTTGACGCGTTTTCCGCGGCGAACCGTTTCCCGCTTCGCCGCAAGACGCTCTGGCTGTCGGAAAGGATTGGCGCAGGAAAGCGGGCAGGCGTGACTTCCCGGAAACGTTATCGGCTTCCTTTTCGGCTGTGAAGGGTCGCCTTGTTGTGCCGTGGTTTGGGAGATACTTTTGCGATACGTCGCGGCCCGTCGCGCGCCCGTTCGCGCCGGCGGGATCGGCGAAGGAGAAAACCCATGATGTCGACCGTGATCGGCGGCGCCATGCTGCCGCATGCGCCCCAGTTCTTCACCATGCCGGAGACCGAAGACAAGAAGAACGTCGAGCACGTGCGGGCGGTGGCGGCCGATATCGGCAGGAAGCTGCGGGCGCTCGAGCCCGACCTCTGGATCATCTTCTCCAACGATCACGCCGAGCAGTTCTTCCACAACGCGGCGCCGCCGTTCACCGTCCACGTCGGCGGCGAGGCGAGCGGCGACTTCGCCGGCCGCAGGTTCCACTGGAAGATTCCGAGCGAGATCGGCTTCGAGATCGTGCGCCAGCTCTACCGGCAGAACTTCGACCCCGCCTTCACCAGCACGGCGAAGATCGACTACGCGATCGGGATCCCGCTCACCCATCTCGGCCATACCGGCCCGGTGCTGCCGATCTACGTCAACGCCTATCTGCCGCCGCAGCCCACCATGGAGCGCTGCTACGCCTTCGGCCAGGCCGTCGCCCGCACGGTCACCGCGCTCGGCCTCAAGACTGTGGTGCTGTCGAGCGGCGGCATGTCGCATTTTCCCGGCACCGACCGCTATTCCAATCCGGAGCTCGGCTGGGATACCCGCGTGCTCGAGCAGCTCAAGGCCGGAAAGCTCAAATCGCTGATCGGCTACGACGAGACCGAGCTCGATGACACCGGCAATATCGAGCTGCGCTGCTGGGCCTGCGCCGCCGGCGCATTGGGCGAGCGCAAGCCCGACGTGGTGTCGATGGATCCGAGCTGGCATCACAACTACGCCTCGCTGGCCTGGACCGAGGGCTCCGGCGAGGCGCATCACGCCGCGCACTATCCCGCGATCAAGCCCGAGCTGGTCGAGCTCACGTCGGCGCTGCACGGGCTCGCCCACGACGCCGAGCTGCGCGCGCAATACATGGCCGATGCGCCGGCTTTCGCGGACAAGTTCCAGCTGCCGCCGGAGCAGCGCGAGGCGCTGATCAAGCTCGACCTGCCGTCGATCGTGAAGATGGGCGCGCACCCCCTGGTGCCGTTCCTGGCGCAGCTGCAGATCCAGCGGCTGCGCCCGCGCGCGTAGCAGAGCACTGTCAGGGCAGCGAACGCGGTGCGCTCCCTCTCCCGCTTGCGGGGGAGGGCTGGGGTGGGGGCAGGCTTGCACCGATCTCGATGCGTGCCCCCTCCCTGTCCCTCCCCCGCAAGCGGGGGAGGGGACGCTGGACCCGACGGGCCGTCGCGTTGGCTCACCGCACCGCGCCGCGCGCGCGCGGCACCAGCGACAGCACCTGCGCCGGCGGCTTGCGTCGCGTACGCGTCACGAATTCGAGCATCAGCCCCAGGCTCTGGAAATGCTTGCGCACCACCGCGCTGGCGGCGCGCGCGTCGCGCTTGCGCAACGCGCGCAGGAGCGCGCGATGGTGCGCAAGGTGGCGCGGATCGTAGAAGCTCCTGTGCTCGGGCGAGACGTTGGAGAGCCGCGCCACCTGCGCCTGGTTGAACATGGCGACCAGCAGCGGGTTGCGCGCGCTCGCCAGGAAGAGTCCGTGAAAGGCGTCGTGCGCGCTCTTGGCGGCGGCGAGATCCCGCCGCGCGATCGCGCCTTCGAGCGCGGCGAGCGCGCGCTCGAGCTCGCTGAGCTCGGCGGCGGTGAGGCGCTCGGCCGAGAGCTCCGCGCATTTCTGCGCGATGTGCGAGCGCACCTCGTTGGCGATCGGCGCCGCCTCGACGAGCACGCTCTCGTCGAACATGCTCTTGCCGCCCTGCGCGGCGGCGGTGACCACGACCCGGCGTCCCGCCGCCTTCTCGACATAGCCCAGCCCGTGCAGCACGCGCAGCGCCTCGCGCACGGAGTTGCGGCTGATGCCGAGCAGCTGCGAGAGCCGCGTCTCCGGCGGCAGCGCATCGCCGGGGGCGAGCCGCTCGGCCTCGATGACGCGGCAGATTTCCTGCGCCGCCTGGCTGATCACGCTGTCGCGCTTGATCGGGGAGGGGCTGTAGGCCATTGTTGAACAATCCTACCGTTGGGCGCTTGACGGGCGCGCCCAGTCGTATTCAACTGTGCCCGATTAGGCAAGGCGCGCCGCGGCCGCGGCCCCTGGCGCCGCCGATGGCCCCGCACTCTCGGAGCACGATTTCCCCATGAAGAAGCTCGTTCTGGAGACCACCGCGCCGTTCCAGGGACTGCCGGAACTCGTCGCCTACGACGAGGGCCTGTTCGCGCAGGAGGGCATCGCGGTCGAGTGGGCCGACCGCGAGCAGGGGGTGGAGAAGAAGGTCGAGACCCACGTGACCAGCCCGAAAGGCGTCGATCCCTTCGCCAGCCACGGCAAGCTGTTCGAGCAGGGCAAGGCCGACATGTACAATGCCTGCGAGTGGGGCAACTATTGCCGCGTGCAGGACACCGGCGCCGGCAGCCGCCAGCTCGGCCGCCGCGCCATCGTCACCTATTCCGCGCTGGTGGTGGCGCCGGATTCCCCGGTGTTCACGCCGCAGCAGCTCGCCGACAAGACCATCGGCGTGCCGTTCTATTTCGGCACCCATTACATCGCGCTGCACATGCTCGAAGGCTTCCTGCCCCGCGATCAGATCAAGCTGTGTCGCGCGCCCAACGGCTCGCGCTACCGGCTCGATGCCTTGCTCAAGGGCGAGGTCGACGCCACCACGCTGACCGAGCCGCACGTCACGCTGGCGGAGAAGAAGGGCTGCCGCATCATCTGCTCCGCGTTCTTCCACGGCACCGAGGTCGCCTCCGACCGGGTCGACGCGGAAACCTATGCCGCCTTCAACCGCGCGGTGCGCGAGGCGGTGCGCCGCATCAATGCCGACAAGCGCGCCTATCTGCATTATTTCATCGACTACCACGGCAAGAAGGATCCGGAGATTGCCGCGCTCGAGGTCGAGGATCTGCGCGCCAGCCGGCTGGTGGTGTGCGATCCGGCGCCGATCCCGCTCGACGAGATGCAGCGCACCTACGACTGGCTCAAGAGCTGGGGCATGCTGGAGGAGACGGCGTCGCCGCTGCAGCTCGTCAACATGGACGTGCAGCGCTACGCCCATCAGGCGGCGGAGTGACACTGCGCTGTTTCTCTCGGCCTCATGCTGAGGAGCGCACGAAGTGCGCGTCTCGAAGCATGAGGGCCGCCCCCATCCTTCGAGACGCGGCCTTCGGCCGCTCCTCAGGATGAGGGCGGAACAGCTTTGCAGCTCGCACGACGCTTCGGAACGGAACACTGCCCATGCGCAACGGACACGCCGACGACATCGCGGAATTGATCGAGCCCGGGCGCGTGCATCGCGGCGTCTACACCGATCCCGGCGTGTTCGAGCTCGAGATGGAGCGCATCTTCGGCCGCGCCTGGCTGTTCGTCGGCCATGTGAGCCAGGTGCCGCAGCCCGGCGATTTCATCACCACCGAGCTCGGCCGCCAGCCCGTGGTGATGACGCGCCATCGCGACGGCGGCGTGCACGTGCTGCTCAACCGCTGCACCCACCGCGGCGCCAAGGTGGTGAACGAGCGCAAGGGCCACGCGCCGCGGCTCACCTGCTGCTATCACGGCTGGAGCTTCGATACCGACGGCCGGCTGGTCGCGGTGCCGGTGCCGGAAGGCTGCGCCGCCGATTTCGACAAGTCGGCGTTCGGTCTCGCCCGCGCGCCCCGCGTCGGCGAGTATCGCGGCTTCGTGTTCGCGAGCCTCGCCGCCAAGGGCCCGAGCTTCGAGGACCATATCGGGCCGATGAAGGGGAGTATCGACGACCTCGTCGACCGCGCCCCCGACGGCACGCTCGCGCTCGACGCCGGCATGCACCGCTACGTCTACAACGGCAACTGGAAGCTCCAGGTCGAGAACGTGCTCGATTCCTATCACGTGCCGTTCGGCCATGCCTCGACGGTCAACAAGCAGGGCGTCCAGTTCGCCCGCCGCGAAGGCGACAGCAAGGGCGCCACCGTGGTCGAGACCGACAAGAAGCAGACGGCGGCGTCGTGGAAGGACCGCAAGAGCTACATCGCCGGCAACGGCCACGGCTGGACCAGCAACACCGCGCTCGACGACGGCAAGCGCTCGAGCCCGGCCTTCGACGAGTACCGGCGCGTGCTGGCGGAGAAGGTCGGCGCCGACCGCGCGCGGCAGATCCTCACCCCGCGCCTGCACAATTCGCTGATCTATCCCAACATGTCGATCATGGGGCTCAACATCCACGTGCGGGTGATCAAGCCGCTCGCGGTCGACCGCACCGAGGTCACGATCTATCCCGTCCGGCTCGTCGGCGCGCCCGACGCGATGAACTTCGGCAATATCCGCCTGCTCAACGTCACCCATTCGGCGTCGTCGTTCGTGCAGACCGACGACCTCGAATCCTTCGTGCGCGCGCAGAAGGGGCTCGCGAGCCACGGCACCGACTGGGTCGATATTTCGCGCGGGCTCGGCGCGGAGGAGCCGGACCGCGAGCTCAACGCCACGCGTGCGCTCGCCACCCACGAGATGGTGGTGCGCGCGCAGTACAAGGCCTGGCTCGGCTATATGCGCGAGGCGGCATGATGGACGCGCCCGCGCGCGCTTCCGCTCCGGCGGCCGGCGCCGGCATCGATCGCGCGGCGATCGAGCAGTTCCTGATCCACGAGGCGCGGCTGCTCGACGAGCGGCGCTTTCGCGAATGGATGGAGCTGTTCACCGACGACGGCACCTACTGGGTGCCGGCGGTGCCGGACCAGGCGAGCCCGTTCGACCAGGCCTCGCTGTTCTACGACGACCGCGACCTCATGCGCACCCGCGTCGAGCGGCTCGAGCACCCCCGCATCCACGTGCAGACGCCGCCGTCGCGCACCGCGCATCTCGTCGGCAATACGCTCGTCGAGCAGGCGGACGAGGCCGCGGGCGAATATCTCGTCGGCTCGACCGTGATCATGGTCGAGTACCGCGACGAGACGCAGCGCGTCTTCGCCGGCCGGCAGCGCCACCGGCTGCGCCGCGACGGCGCGGGCTTGCGCATCGTGCAGAAGCGGGTGGATCTGATCAATTGCGATTCCGCCTTCGAGGCGATGGCGGTACCGATCTAGCGCATGTTCCGGAAAAGTGGGAACCGGTTTTCCGAATAGAACATGCGCAAAATCGAAAAATCTAGAGCGCATCACGATTCGATCCAATCGGGATGCGCTCTAAGTGAGCGGCCCGGGCGAAGCTCGATCGTCCTCATGCTGAGGAGCATCGCAGCGCGACCGGGTCTATCGCCTCGCATCAATATCGCTGTGCGGCGATGCGTCTCGAAGCATGAGGACGCCCCGCGCCGCCCTCATCCTTCGAGACGCGCGCGCATGCGTGCTTTGCGAGGCGGCGACCGTTGCGCGCGCTCCTCAGGATGAGGGCGGAGCACGTTCCGCGAAACGTCACTGCGGCTGGTTCGCGGCGAGCTGCTTGGCCAGTGGCGCCCAGCGCGCGGTCTCGGCCTCGATGAATTTGGTGAATTCGTCCGGCGACATCAGCCGCGTCTCGATGGCGTCGAGCGCCAGCCGCTTCTGCACCTCGGGCAGCTGCATGGCCTTGAGCGTCTCGCGGCTGAGCTGCGCCACGATGTCGCTCGGCAGGTGCGCCGGTCCCGAGAGCGAGAACCACGTCGCCGCCACCAGATCCTGGCCGACCTCCCGGAACGTCGGGATGTCGGGAAAATTCGGGATGCGCTTTTCCGTCGAGACCGCGAGCGCGAGCACCTTGCCGGCGCGGACCTGCTCGGCCGCGGACGAGAAGGTCATGGTCCCGAGCTTCACGTGCCCGGCCACCAGGTCGGTGAGCGCTGGGCCCGCGCCTTTGTAGGGAATGTGGCTGACCTTGTAGTTCTCCTGCCGCGCCAGGTATTCCGCCGACCAGGAACCCGTGCGAGCCCGTCCCCGGCGAAATGAAGCTCAGCGGCTCCTTTCTCTGCCGCGCGAGCGCGACGAAATCCTTGTAGGTCGTCACGCCCAGCGAAGGGTGCACGATCATCACCACCGGCGGCCCGCCCAGATAGGCGATGTGGGTGAAATCGCGCAGCCCGTCGTAGCCGGCATTGGCGTTGAACACCGGCGAGATCACGTTCGAGGCGATGCTGGAGATGACGAGGGTGTAGCCGTCGGGCTCGGCCGCGGCGCCGGCCTGCGCGCCGACCATGCCGCCGGCGCCGCCGCGGTTCTCCACGAAGAACTGCTGGTGAAACGCGGTGGAGAGATGGTCGGCGATGATGCGGCCGAGCGTGTCGGCGGCGCCGCCGGCGGCGAACGGGGCGATGATCTTGACCGGCCGGTTCGGCCAGTTCTGCGCCTGCGCCTGTGCGTGCAGGAGGCACGCGAGGACCGCCGCCGCGACCGATACGAAGATTGCGCGAAGTCTCAGCATGATCGTCACCGTCCGTTCGCCGATGTCGCTCTGATTTGTTAGCCCGGGAATTTGTAGCGCAAGTCCGAACCGCCGTCATGGCGCGGCGGCGGGTCGCGACAAAGTGCCGTCGGGGCAGGGAAAAGATTGCAGCGCTGCAACCTCCGGGAGGAGGACTGCCGGCGCTGCACGAGCCGGAATGGGGCGATCCCCGGCGCCCGCTGACTGCTGGAACAAACCGCACGGGATGTGACCTGCGTCACACAGGCGGGGGCCGAAAGCGCATTAGGGATGGGTCCTGGTGTCCGTTCCAAGTTCGTGAGAGCGCAAAGGAACTCACCCCGATGACGCTGCAGTCGTTTTCACCCTCGCTTCTTGCCCCGGCGGTTGCGGAGTGCCCGCGATCGTTCTGGCGGCGGTTGCTCGACGCCGTCGCGGCGAGCCGGCAGCGCCACGCCGAGCAGTACGTCGCGGATTACATGCGCCGCCACCAGGGCGAGAGCCGCGACGGTCGGGCCCGCGAGCGCGAGCGGCGCTTTCTCGGTCGATAGCAGGGGACGCAGACGATGACCGCCCTTTCCATCATCCCCATCGATCTTCTCTGGCTCGCCGCCGCGCTCATCGCCGTGATGGCCGGCATGCTGGCGGCCGCGCCCGGAATAGCGGCCGCGTCAGGCCGCGCTGGCGGCGGGCATGGCGGTTTGCGCCAGCGTCTTCTGCCAAGCCGGGAGCGCGCTCAGCGTGGCGTACCAGCGCTTGATCTCGCCGTAAGGTGCGAGCGGGTAATGCGCCATGTCGGCAAGCTTCATGGGCGCGCCGAGCGAGAAATCCGCCACCGTCAGCGTCTCGCCGGTCACGAAGCGCTTGCCCTTGAGCTGGTCGTTGAGCACCGTCGCGACGCGATGGAAGGCTTCCGTGCCCTTGGCGACGGCCGCCATGTCGGGCTCGCCGATCCGCAGCACGAACGGCTTGACCACGTATTCGTAGGCGAAGATGGCGCAGGTCGGGTCCCAGTGCGCGAGGTCCCAGAACTGCCAGCGCGTCACGTCGAGGCGCGCGCGCTCGTCCTTGGGCAGAAGGCCGCTCTCGGGTTTCTTCGCCGCGAGATACTGGCAGATCGCGTTCGACTCCCACAGCACGTAGTCGCCGTCCTTGAGCGTGGGCATGCGCATGTTGGGATTGAGCGCCTGGTATTGCGGCGTCTTCTGCTCGCCCTTGGGCAGGTCGATCACGCGCGGCGTCCAGTCGAGCCCGAGATGGTTGGCCACCGCCATGACCTTGAAGGCGCGCGGGCTCGGCGGAAAGACGTAGAGTTCGATGCTCATGGGATGCTCCTCGTGATCCTGAGTTGCGTTGACTAGTTCCGTGGTCCTCATCCCCGCGCATCCGATCTCGGGTTTACCCGAGATCGGCACTTTACAGCATGTCGGCTAGCGCATGTTCCGGAAAAGTGGGAACCGGTTTTCCGAACAGAACATGCGCAAAATCGAAGAATCTAGAGCGCATCACGATTCGACCCAATCGGGATGCGCTCTGGAGCCGACATGCGCCGGGGATCCATATTCAAGAGCCGGTGACTATGGCTCCCCGCTTTCGCGGGGACGACAGGTTCTACGCCGCTGCTCCTTCCGCCTCGCGCTTGAAGTGCTCGAGCATGCCGGGCCAGCCGCCGTCGACGTCCTTGCGCATCTTGGCGCCGGCTTCCGCGCCCATCCGCTCGAACTTGCGATGCTCCAGCTCCACCAGGGTCGCGTTCGGTCCCTCGGCGATGAACCTGACCTCGACTTCCGAGCTCACGGTCGTATCCGGTTTCCAGTTGCTGTTGAGGTCCCAGCTGATGACGAAACGCTGCGGTGGCTCCCAGACCAGCACCTTGCCCACGTCGGCCTGCGAGCCGTCCTCGCTCAATTCGTACCAGCGCCCGCCCAGGCGTGTCTCCATCACCACCGTCTTCATCGGCGGCTTGCCGATCGTCGCCTTGCGCGGCCACCAGCGTCCGAGCCCGGCGGTGAAGACCTCGAAGGCGTGCGCCTGGCCGGCACCGACGCGAATGCTCTTGCGCACCGGTGCGATGGTGACGGTTTGTGCCATCAGTCTCTGTCCTTGTTGTGACCGCCCGCGCGAGCGTCGTGCGCCGGGTTTGCGAGCTCGGCCTCGAACGCCGCCAAGGCCTGATCCCAGAACTGGTCGAGCCATCCCCGCAGCGCTCCGAGCCCGTGCGGGTCGATGTAATAGACGCGGCGGGCGCCGTCCGGCCGGTCCACCACCAGACCCGCCTCCTTCAAGACCTTGAGATGTTGCGACACCGCCGGCCGGCTGACCGGCATGCCGCGCGCGAGCGCGCCGACCGGCTGCGGCCCGGATTTGAGCCGCTCGAATACCTGCCTGCGGGTGGGGTCGGCGAGCGCCGCGAGCGCACTGTCGTAAGGCATGGCTTACGGTAAGCGGAAGATTACCAAATGTCAAGCCCTTGCTCGCAGCATGGGCCCCCGAAAGAACACCGGCCATCTGAAAAGATCATTTTCAGACAATAGCTTGAGACATGGTTCAATCGGATCTGACCGTGATCTAGCGGCAGTCAAATCCGATCTCGCCCCCCTCCGACGCCGGCGTCATCCTGATGATCGCGCCTTTCTTGCCGAACTTGGCGCAATAGGCCTCCAGCGCGCGCATGGCGGCGGGCACCTGGCCTTCGGCATAGGGAACCTTTCCGCCGAGCTCGTTTCCGCTCACGGTGCTGGTATCCGCGGCGCAGCCGGCCACCAGCGCCATGAGCGCGAAACCCGCGCCGATGCGCGCGAGCATCTCCCAGCGTGACGTGCGGTTCGCAGTTTTCATGGCTCGCCACCGAAATTGCCGCCGGACGGGCGATTATGGGCCCGGACGATGCGAGACGCCCGGCTCCCTGTGATGCCGCAACGTCGCGGCACGGCGCCGCAACTGGGCATGCGTCGGCATTTAGTGCGCGCAAATGCGACTGCAGGATGGAATTTGAAATCGCCGCCGATCGGCAATGCGCTAAAAGAGCGCAGCAAGAGCGCATCGTCTCCAAGCGGAAGGATTTCGACCCATCGCCGGCCGGACGCAAGGCTTGCTCCGGAGGAAGATGGTCTGATCAAATTCATGGTCGATGATCGAAATGTCGAGGTCCATGCGAGCGGTTCAGGGCGCAGCGTGAAGACAGCGGGAATTGCACTTTGGGGCGACACGACGTATTCCGATGATTCTGGCACAACCGAGGTTTCGCTCCGCCCCGTCAGCTCGCGCCGGAGAAGGTGGCCTCCCGGATGCGGTTATCGTGAAGGCGTCGTACCATTTCACGATTGCTGGAGCCGAGCGAGGGGCTACGAACGCGTGCGGTCAATATCTTTCGTTGCTCATCAAGATGGTGGGGCAGTTCAAGGCCGACCATCCTTGAGACTGGCGCCGACTGTCAGCGAGCGGGAGGCGCGGCCACGTTTTGCCCGGTCGGCGCAGCTTGAAAATATAGTTGAGCTGTCACGCCGGCCAATTCGTCCGGTGACACGCCGTACGACGTGATCCCCGTCTCCTTCTGTGTCCGATCATAGATGTGGTAGGGCTCAAGCTCGCGGGCGGTCAACAAGATCACTCGCCGCCGGTGCGGACCGCTCAATGTCTTGGCGAGGGCGATCTCGTCCGGGCTGAACGGCGAGAGCTTGGCGAACAAGATGAAGGTTTCAAGCCGATGAACCGGGAGCGCGTCAGCGATTTGCCTTAGGTTGTCAACGTCTCTCGCGTCGATCCCGCAACCTTCGTCTTTGCATTCGCCAAGGATGACCTGCGCCGGATCAGGATAAGTGTCGGGGTTGATCCAAAGGAAATCGACTTCGCAGGGCGGCAAATTCACCCCCGCATTTGGCGCAAGATCGTAGGATGGCGCGTACACCGCTTGGTTTCGAATGCCGCCGAGGTTGATATCCAGCTGTTGAAGCACGAGCGCCACCGGTATGGCCCCTTGCGAATTCTTTTCGAGACCGAGCACGCCGGTCCGCCGGTAGTGCAACCGTTCATCTACGAGCTGTCGCGTCGCATCAAACGGGCTGCCGCACAACTCGCACACGTTACTCTGCTTTAGTGCGTCTAGGGCGATCCAACTCGGTAGCGCGCAGGTCGGACAGGTAAGTTGCGCTCCCATCCGGAGCAGGCCCTTCTCGACAAGGTACGAGAAGACCATTGCAGGCGTTAGCCGGCTCTCGTGCTCGCGCGGCGCGATGTAAAGATTCTCGTGATCCTTGAATCTCGCCCGCGGATTGTTCGGGTCTTTGCCGCCGATCAGAGAGAGCGCAGCAGATTTGGTGAATGACTGCGTCGGACCGTACTGCTTGAGAAGCCGCCGTACGCCCGGGATCTTGAAGACGCGTGCTCCGTTCACGCCGCCGAGGCGCGCGATCAGCTGCCGCGTGATCAGCCCGCCGCCGCTCAACTTTGCGCGGAGGCCGGCCATCCCGAATAGCCGCTCGACGAGCGCGGGCACCGGTAAGGCAGACAGAAACGAATCGTGGTCGGCTGCATGGATGACGATGCCGAGCCGCTGAGGTTCGACGCGAAGCTTGTCGTAGTGGAAGTGCATCGCACGGGCCAAAAACTCGTTGAGCTCTGGCACGTACGGCGGGTGGAACGTCTGTTGCTCATCGCCGCCAAAGAGGGAGACGGACGCGACGAGATGCTGGGTGTAAAACCAACGGTCGCTAGAGTACGGCTTGTCGCTAAGCGAAAACGATGCCTTCATTTTGCCGTTCTCGGTACCAAACACGCCGAGCGACGACGCTTCGCCGAGGATCATCATCGGCGGCCGTAGCACACGGGTCCAGTGATCGTCGTCTGCGATCGCGCACGCAGACACGCTGTCACCCCGGAAAATCCTAAGTGCATCGTCGATCTTGCCCGCGCGCGACCACACGGCAACTTTCCTGCGGTGTTCGTCCAGATGAGCCAGACCGGCGCGCAATCTCCGGCCAAGCTCAGGCATGATCGCCGCGTACCGAGGCAGATGCGCGGGATCGACGAAATGCAGTTGGATGTCTGCGGCGCGAATGTTCCAAAACCGCACGAGGTCATCGAGGTTCGCGGCATCGCCCACGAAGAATCCTGCATAGTCCCATTCCGGCCGGATCGAGTAGTGGCGATATATGCCATGCCGCGTCAAATATCCTAGGCTGACGTGGTCGTATATTTCGGTGGTGATCGGCATGTTCTTGTCGATGCGGAGGTTGATTGCCATCGTGGCCTGCGACAGGATTTCTGCATAATCGCTGCCGATCTCCGCAGCCGGCGGGTAAGCACCGTGCTGAATGAGGAGCGTGTCGCCGAGCGGGTCATCCGGCGCCCAGGTGATCGTTCTCACGCCCTGCTGATCGAGGGCTTTCCACTCCGGCGTGTCCTGCCAGCGGACAAGCATGTTGTGAATATCGAGCACATGCGCTCTCGTCGGCCGATCCTTTTCGGGCAGAAACAGCATTGCCGGAAAGAACGGATTGATGAGATGCGGAAACTGCTTCGGGAAATCCTTGACCGCCGCCGCGTCTCCGATTGGCCAGATGACATCCGCCCGAAACCGTTCGACGACCTGCTTTGCTCCCTCCGGGCGGTCAGCCATCACGATGGGATTGAAGCAGCCGCCCCAGAGCGTATGGGTCAACCGTACCGCCCTCCGGAAGGACTCGCGATCTTCCGAGTGGATTGCCCAAGCGATCCGCAGCGGACGGTAACAGATATCAACACGCGTCGTGTCCATTGGGTTGCCCCACTAAGTGCAAAATGCTGCGCGGTACCACCAGGGCGGTAGCACCAATTGCTCCGCAGGGTCTATGCGAGCGCCCGCCGACCCGCCTCCGTGATCCGCACCCACGTCACCTCACCCGCATATGCCCTACCACTATACGACGGAGTGAGTTTGTTCGCGCCGACGGGCTATAGTTCGCGTGCCACGGATGATCGCTGGAGGGCCAAATGCCTAGCTGTGACACATGCGCCCTGCTGAAGGTTCCGGAAAATGCCGATCACGCTCAAAGTTATCGTATCTGCGGATGGCAGCCGCGCGCATTGCCTGAACCGGTGCTTCAGCTTGAGAATGTCGCACTCCGACGCATGTCGGCGGCACGCTGGATTACCTTGAAAGTTCTGAGGGACGACCCCGGAAAACTACCACCGTGCTCATGTTGGCAGGGGCGCGACGCGGAAATGCGTCCCGAGGAACACCTACGTCTCATCGGAACGATCATCCTAAACCTGCAGGCGCTTGAACTGACGTTGAGACTCTTTCTTCTGAAGGCCCACGATCAGTCTATTGATTGGCCCAAGCCAACAGATACTCTCGTCCGTGAGAACTACGTCACGAACTATCAATCGTTGGGATCTATAATCGATGGCTTTAATCTAGTGCTCAGCGAAGTTGAGAAGCAGAAGTTCATGGTAGATCGAACGGTGGTCGATGTGCGTGACGCAATCGCTCATGGCCGCTTGGTCACTAAGACAGAGGGTTTCCCGGCGACCCTTTGGAAATTCGAAAAACCAACGAAAGAACGCAAGGTGCCGGCATCCAGCATTACCCTCACCAAGGATTGGCTGGTCAAGGCCTCCGATAACATCGCGGCGCAGCAGTACAAGGCGTTAGAATGCTTCAAGGCTCGTGGGTACAAAGGATTGACGTGAGGCCAGTCCGTACCCGTCAGAATTGCTGTAAGATTGCGGAGGGTGCGCCGGTTCACGATTGTGCGCCTCGCCCAGAACGCCCCCGGCAGAACGCACCGCCTTCGAGAAGGCGCTCGCACAGGCGACATGCGAGATCGACCGCATCGTGCAGGCCATCCGCGGTATCATCTCCGACGCCGAGGCGGGCAAGCGCCTGCCCGATTTGCGCCAACGGCGCGACCTTCTGGAGGCCGAACTTGCGGCGATTGCGCCGGCGCCTGCCGCGATCGCGGCCGCGCTGATCCAGCCGGGGGGCGTGAAGACTACGCGCGGCGGCAACTGCTAAAGCGAGGGGCCAACGCTGGTCATTGATCGGCCCTGGCACTGTCGAGAAAAAATAGACGGCGTGGATCCTTCGGACATTCCAGCCCGCGACACCCTTGGACCACTGCCAGACGCAGCCCGAGAGTGCCTGCTAGGCCATACGCTAGGGCACACATGCCTAATTGTCTAAAAACTATTATAATAATCAGTCGTTTATCGGTATAGTCTGGCGGAGAGGGAGGAT
>CAWGEH010000015.1:0-43223 GCA_963821505.1 uncultured Alphaproteobacteria bacterium | reverse complement strand
GATGACCGCCCAAAGCTGCGCGTTGAGGGCGGTCGGAAGCCGCCATTAAACTCTTGGTTCTCATTTTGTTCTCATCGTCCAGATCCTGCCTTTAGGGTACGCGGCAGCTCCATCCGCGGCTTGCGACCGCGACCGCTCATTTCAATCGCAGCGCAACGGTCGATGGAAACAACAGCCACCATCCTGCATGCGGACCTCGATGCTTTCTATGCATCGGTCGAGCAACTCCTCGACCCGTCCTTGCGCGGCAAGCCGATCGCGGTCGGCGGCGGGGTCGTGCTCGCCGCTTCATACGAAGCCAAGGCCTTCGGGATCAGCGGCGGCATGTCGGGACGGCAGGCGCGCGAGCTTTGTCCGCAACTGATCTTTGTCGCCGGTCATTTCAAGGATTACCGGCGGCTCGGCGACGCAGCCATCGACGTGCTCAATGATTTCACGCCGCTCGTCGAGCGCATTTCCATCGACGAGGCGTTTGCCCACTGCGGGGTGCACCCATCTGTTCGGCTCGCCGGCTGAAATTGCAGGCGCGGTCAGGCGCCGTGTGCGGACAGAGCTCGGCCTTGCCATCTCGATCGGCGTGGCGCGCACCAAGCACCTGGCAAAAATTGCCTCGCAGGTCGCCAAGCCCGACGGATTGGTGGTTGTCGATCCGCAGACGGAACTGGACTTTCTTCACGAGTTGCCAGTCGATCTGATGTGGGGAGTAGGCCCGGTCACCAGGGCGCGGCTGGCCGGGGTGGGCGTCCATACCATTGGGCAGTTGGCAAAGATGCCGGGATGGTCGCTCGCGCGGGTGCTCGGCCGCGCGGCGGGAGAGAAGCTGACGGCGCTGGCGTGGAATCGCGATCTGCGGGAGATCAAGACGCATTCGCGCGCGCGATCGGCCGGAGCCCAGTCGGCGCTCGGCAGGAAGCCTGTGCAGGAGGACGTTTTCCGGCCGACCCTGCGTCATCTTGCCGACAGGGTCGCCACCCGGCTGCGGGCGAAATCACGACCGGGCCGGACGGTGACGGCGCGCGTTCGTTTCGCCAATCTTCGCTCGGTCACTCGCTCGATAACGCTTGACGCGCCGATTTCGGCGACCGCGAGCCTTGCCGAAATCGGCGAGGAGCTCGTTCGGGCGGCGTCGAGGACCACCCGGACGAGGAGACCATCTCGCTCCTGGCGATCTCAGTTTCGCATCTCGAGCAGCACTGGGACCTGCAGCTGGAGCTCCCGCTGGGGCTTGCAGACGAAAGGCGCCGGCCCGGCACCAAGACAGGCATGGCGCGTTGGACGGCCGACCGCGCCGTCGACCTGATCCGCGGTCGCTTCGGATGGGAGGCGGTCGGATATGGGTCGGTGGCCTTGGGACTTTCCCGTTCCGTCCCCGACGAGTTCCGCGAGCTCGCCGAAAGGGAACTCTAGGCGCGTGGCATTTTCACGAAATTCAATTTTGCCATGGCCGGCAGCGGCTCTACCTCGGGTGGCCAGGAGACCAATCCCGCCTGCCTCGAGACGGACGAGCGCCCTGCTGCGGCGGGGCTCGCCTTTTTTTTCCCAGGTTGTCGGGAATCGACGCGTCCGCCCGTCCTTTGGAGCGAGCGTGTTGTGGGATTGGCGCATGCGCCGGAAAAATGGGAACCGGTTTTCCGATGAGGACATGCGCCCAAGTTGGTCGAGCGCATGCGGGGCTAAATTAGTCCGAACGGAGCACCAGCGATGGCCAAGGTCGTGTTCACGCCCAACGTGCAGCGCCACGTCGCCTGCCCCGAAGCCGAGGCTCCCGGCTGCACGGTCCGCGAAGTGCTGGACAACGTCTTCGCCGCCAACCCGCAGGCGCGCGGATACGTGCTCGACGACCAATCGGCGCTGCGCCGGCACATGACGATCTTCGTGGACGGGCGGATGATCCGCGACCGTGCCCACCTCGCCGATCCCGTGCGCGCATCGAGCCGCATCTACGTGTTCCAGGCGCTGTCAGGAGGCTGATTCGATGAGCGACAAGCTGCTCATTTCCACCCGCAAAGGCCTGTTCACCGTCGCGCGCGGACGCGCAGGGCAGTGGGAGATCGCGGGCGTCGATTTCCTCGGCGACAATGTCAGCCTCACGCTCACCGACCCTCGCGACGGGCGCACCTACGCCGCGCTCGACCACGGGCATTTTGGCGTCAAGCTGCACCGCTCGACCGCCAACGGCTGGGAGGAGATTTCGACGCCCGCATATCCGCCCAAGCCCGAGGGCCATGACGAGCACGACATGTGGGGCCGTCCGATCAACTGGAGCACCGCGCGCATCTGGGCGCTGGCGGCGGGCGGCGCCGATGAGCCCGGGGTGGTCTGGTGCGGCACCCTGCCGGGCGGCCTGTTCCGCTCGACCGACCAAGGGCAGAGCTGGCAGATGCTGCGCGCGCTGTGGGACCATCCCAAGCGCAAGCAATGGATGGGCGGCGGCGCCGATCTGCCCGGGATCCATTCGATTTGCGTCGATCCGCGCGATTCCAAGAGGGTGTGGATCGCGGTATCGACCGGCGGCATCTGGTTCACCGAGGATGCCGGCGAGAGTTGGACGCTGCGCGGCGAGGGAATGCGCGCCGAATATGCTCCGCCCGAGCAGACGCACGACCCCGTCGCTCAGGACGTGCATTGCCTAGTGCAGTGCCCCGCGGCGCCGGAGCGCATGTGGGTGCAGCACCACAACGGCATCTTTGCCTCCTCGGACGAGAGCCGGACCTTCACCGAGATCACCGTCAAGCCGTCGACGTTCGGCTTCGCGGTGGCCGTGCATCCGCGCGACCCGGAGACCGCCTGGTTCGTGCCCGAGATCAAGGACGAGAAGCGCATCCCGCGCGAGGGCAAGCTGGTGGTCACGCGCACCCGCGACGGCGGCAAGACTTTCGAGGTCCTGAGCAACGGGTTGCCGCAGTCGCATGCCTATGACGTGGTCTACCGCCATGCGCTGGCGCTCGACGAGAGGGGCGAGCGCCTCGCCTTCGGCTCGACCACGGGCGGGCTGTGGGTGAGCGAGGATGAGGGCGACAGCTGGGCCTGCGTGACGCACACCTTGCCGCCGGTCTATGCGGTGCGGTTCGGCTGACGAGGCGCACGCAGCAGCGCATGCGCGGCATTCCGCTCGACGGGCGGAGCTCGTCGCTCGATCATTCACGATCGGAGGTTTCTTTTGATGGCTCGCGGGAGCGGCGTGCGGGCGAGCCCGCTCCAGGGGGCGGCCGGCTTCCGGCTCGGGGGTCCTCGCGGCTCCGCCGGGCCCGCACCGCCAGCGCTTGATTAACCTGTGAGACTGAATGATCGCGGTCGAGTCCGATGCTCGGACCAAAGCGGTTCGCCGACCTGGCATTAGTCACCGTCATTCCGCGGCGCCGCGAAGCGGCGAACCCGGAATCCAGATTGGTGCAAATCGATCGGGACCCGCTTTAGTGTGGTTTTGGATTTGACGTTCCTATGAAGGACTTGCGGCAATGCTGATAGGAATGTCAAATCCGCCACACTAGAGTGACCTATTTCTGCCATGTGCAACCGTATCCGCGGCCTCAAAGAGTGGAGCGAAATCCCGCGCAGTCTCGCGCGCTCGCTCATCAACTTCGAATACAATCCCAACGTCGCGCCGACCGAGCAGGTACCCGCGTTCCTCGCCGAACGTGGCAAGCCGCTCGCAACCAGAATGGCGCGGTTCGGGATCAACCTGGCCAGCAGCGTCGCCATCTCCTGCGTTTATCGCCGAAATCTCATTCGGCTCACGAGCGCCGCAAATCGAGCGGCCGTGCGTTGAGCCTTTCAAAGCCGGTTCGATCCGAGCTGCACCTCAATCCGCCTCGAAGCGGTAGTAATTGCAGAACCGCATCAGTGGCTCGTCGGTGAGCGTGAACAGCGCGGCGTCCGCGCCGGCGCGATGCTCGATCGGCGTCCAGGTCGGCGCCACGAACGTGTCGCCCCTCTGCCAGGCGAAGCGCCGCCCGCCGATCACGGACTCGCCCGCGCCTTCGGTCACCAGGAAGATGCTGTTGGCGGTCGAGCGATAGCGTCGCGTCGTCGTACCCGCGGCGAGGCGCTCCATCGCCAGCGCCATCGGCGGCATGTCAGGCGCCGCGAGCGCAATGCGCGCCCCGTGGAAGCCTTCCGGATCGGGCTTGGCAGCATCGAGGCCGTGCGCGATCGCCGTGCGCGTGAAGCGGAACGGCGAATCCGTCACCACGCGCTCGACCTTGGCGTGCTTGTCCGGATGCTCCTGGTAGAACATCGGTTCGAGCAGGTGGGTGAGGGGGACGTCGAGACCGTCGAACCAGTAGGCCGGCTCGCTGCCGTCGTGGCCGTGGCCGTGCCAGCACCAGCCCGGCGTGAGCACCACGTCGCCGGTCTCCATCGGCATCTTCTCGCCGTTGACCGTCGAGAACGAGCCCCTGCCGTCGATGATCACCCGCAGCGCGTGCGAGGAATGCCGGTGCGACGGCGCCTGCTCGCCGGGCAGGATCATCTGGTAGGCGCAGACCAGCGTGCGCGTCGTCTCGAAATTGGCGCCCTCCGCCGGGTTGCGCATCACCAGGTTGCGGCGCTCGGCGAGCGACACGTCGATCAGACGGCCGGCGGCGTCGAGGGCGGGCTTGGCGTCCTGCCAGCGCCAATGCGCCGGCACGTATTCCGGCTTCGGCTCCGCCCACAGGATCGGCTTCTTGCGCGGCACCCATCCCGGCGTGAACCCGACGCGGCCGGCTGCCTCGTAGAGCGCGTCGAGGGTGGCGACATCGCGCATGGACGCGCGCTCGACGACGGCGGCAACAGCGGACATGGCGGCCCTCCTGCTTCCTCGGATTTTTTCCTTATCGCGCCATGATGGTAGCACGATTAGAATTTGCGCCGAAGCATTTGACGGTCGCAGCTTCGGGTGTTCTATGATGTTTCCGGCACGACCGTCGAGGTTTTGGCGATCGTGGCCAAATCGGAGGCCAAGTCATGGCTCGCACAGTTCGCAGATCCGGAATGAAGGAAGTGCCACTGTCCGAAATCAAGGACGATTTGTCTCGCTCTCTTCGAGAGGCGGAAACGCAGACATGTCATGTGCAACTCTCAGTATCGAAGCATGGAGGCTCAACGTGAAGGCTCTTCTGTGTTCAGCGACGTTCGCCGTCCTCGTTGCAACGCCGGTGCTCGGCGCCGACGCGGTGTCCCTGGTCGGCACCTGGACCGGCCAGCGCGACCGCATCGCCAAGGTTGAAGGGCGGCGCGGCGGCATGGCGACGCTGGTCATCACCGAGCAGCAGGGCAACACCTTCGTCGGCCGCCTCAAGCGCTCCAATGCGACCGGCGACGTGGAGGAGCCGCTGTGGGGCGCTTTCACGCCCGGCGCCAAGCTGATGATGGGATCGGACGACGAAGGATACTATATGTTCGATCTGATCGATCAGAACACGCTGGATTATTGCTACAGCGAGAGCGCTCCGTCTCCGCGAACGGTGTGCGCACGGCTGACCCGTCAGCCTTGATCCGCAGCGCCGAAGGCAAGGTGCGCCCGCAAGCGCGGGAGCGCGAGAGGTCCGGGCTGGGGCCCGGCCGTTCTCGAAACGGTGGTGGCTGCAGAACCACGTCAACGGCTCGTCGGTGCGCGTGGACAGCGTGGTGTCCGCGTCGCCGCGATGCTCGATGCGGTCCAACTCGGCGCCACGAACCGGCTGCCAGGCCAAGCCCAGGCGTCGCGACTACATAATGAAGTTAGTACTTGACTACTATCCGAAGCCGTAGTATGATTCATCATCCTCGCTGATCGAGGGGCGTCGTCCGGAGACGATCCCGAAGGCGGAGCGGGGTGTGGCGTCGACCGCGGCTCGTAACCGCGGACATGGGAAGCCCGGCACCGCAGGCGAGGCACGAGAGCCTGGCCGCGAGCAGCCTTCGCGCCGGACCCGGCGGCAATGCCGGAGACGGAAGGCGCGGTCCTGGGCCGAAAGCGTCACGGAGGAGCGCCGAGAGGCGGCGTCCCGGTTGCGCGGGACGGCCCACGCCTCGCAAGCGTGACGTCGCGCCTTACCAGCGCGACAGGTTAAGGCAACTCGCCTCCCGGCG
The DNA here is from genome assembly GCA_963821505.1 of uncultured Alphaproteobacteria bacterium. GTDB lineage: Bacteria > Pseudomonadota > Alphaproteobacteria > Rhizobiales > Xanthobacteraceae > VAZQ01. Next base: position 37,169 of record CAWGEH010000015.1, on the reverse strand, counting down.
CTCCGCCCACCCTCGCTTCGGGTCGGGTGCGAAGAGGAAAGCAACAACCCGGACGCAACCGACGCGCCGCGGGAACGAAAGACTGCGCTGTTTGGCATTGTGAAGATGAAACGACGCGTGGGGCGCGTAGTCGCGTAGCTTTGTAGCCCGGATGGAGCGAAGCGTAATCCGGGTTGGCGCTACGCGGCACGACCGCCCCGCATTCCGCCATAGCGCGTCGAAGACGCGCGTAAACGCGCTTTAGGCTTCATGCAGGCTACGAGCGCAATCGCGTCGGCGGCAACGCACTCGGGTCGCGGCCGAGGGGGCGCCTCGCTGTCCGGGCGGCCTATTGTTATTTCATTGTTGTTTACAATGGCTCGCGCTTGGACTGCGCCCCTTCGGTGAGACAACTGCGGACCGGCCGTCTCTGCCAGTCGTGCATGCGGTTGCAGCGCGGCGGGGCTGAGCGTCTGCGGGCTCCTCGGCTACGAAAAGGTGCCGGCACGCGCGGAGAGCCGGGGACCTCGGGCGGCCAGGCCCCGCTCCCGCGGCCGGCCGGACTCAGTGCTGCAAAATCTTCGATAAAAAGAGCTGCGCACGCTCGCTGCGCGGCCGGCCGAAGAATTCGGCGCTGGGCGCGTCCTCGACGATCTCGCCTGCGTCCATGAACACCACCCGGTGGGCCACCCTGCGCGCGAAGCCCATCTCGTGCGTGATCACCATCATGGTCATGCCGTCCTGAGCGAGCGCCACCATGACGTCGAGCACCTCGTTGATCATCTCGGGATCGAGCGCGGAGGTCGGTTCGTCGAACAGCATGGCGATCGGGTCCATGGCGAGCGCGCGCGCAATCGCCACCCGCTGCTGCTGGCCGCCGGAGAGCTGGCCCGGATATTTGTGCGCATGTTCGCGCAAGCCCACGCGCTCGAGCAGCGCCATGGCTCTTGCGGCGCTCTCCGGCTTGCCGCGGCCGAGCACCTTGATCTGCGCCAGTTCGAGATTGCGCATCACGGTGAGATGCGGAAACAGCTCGAAATGCTGGAACACCATGCCGATGCGGGCCCGCAGCTTCGGCAGCCTGGTCTTGGGGTCGCCGACCGAGACGCCGTCGACGGTGATCGTGCCTTCCTGGAACGGCTCGAGCCCGTTGACGCACTTGACCAGCGTCGACTTGCCGGAGCCGGAGGGGCCGCAGACGACCACGACCTCGCCCTTGCCGACCGCGGTCGAGCAACGCTTGAGCACCTGGGACGTGCCGTACCACTTGCTCACCTGGCTGATCGTGATCATGGCCGGGAGACTATATCTCGTTGAAATGGAATCAGTCCAAGCAGTTCCGTAGGGTGGGCAAAATCGCTCGCTGAGGACGGCCAATTCGCGTTGCCGTCGTGGAGCGATTTTGCCCACGCGGACAGAACGCGTGGGCATTGCGCCCGCGCCGCAGGTGCGGATGAGGGGACCGAAAGCACGCAATGCCCACCCTACAGGTCTGCATCAAGCCGACTGGAACGCGCTAGCGCATGTTCCGGAAAAGTGGGAACCGGTTTTCCGAATAGAACATGCGCAAAATCGAAAAATTAGAGCGCATCACGATTCGATCCAATCGGGATGCGCGCTAGCGGATGACGGCGGTGCGGGCCTGGAGCCGGCGCACGCCCCGGGAGGCCGCGAGCGAGATCACGAAGTAGACCAGCGCAGCGAACAAATACATCTCCACCAGGCGCCCGTCGCGCTGGGCCACCTTCGAGGCGGCGCCGAGGAAATCGGTGATCGAGAGCACGTAGACGAGCGAGGTGTCCTGAAACAGGATGATGGTCTGCGTGAGCAGCACCGGCACCATGTTGCGGAAGGCCTGCGGCAGCACGATGTAGCCCATGGTCTGCGGATAGCTCATCCCCAGCGCCTGCGCCGCCGCCACCTGGCCGCGCGAAATCGACTGGATGCCGGCGCGCATGATCTCGCCGAAATACGCGGCCTCGAACAGGGTGAAGGTGACGAACGAGGAGAGCAGGGCTCCCACCGCGATCGGACGCGACGCGCCCGTGATCCATTGCCCCAGATACGGCACCAGGAAATAGAGCCAGAAGATCATGAGCACGAGTGGCACCGACCGCATCAGGTTGACATAGCCGGCCGCCAGCAGCGCCAGCGGCGCGATGCCCGAAAGCCGCATCAGCGCCAGCAGCGTGCCGAACAAAATGCCGCCGGCCGTCGCCAACAGCGTGAGCGTCAAGGTGAACGTCATGCCGTCATAGAACAGATAGGGAAGCGAGCGGATGATGACGTCGAAGTCGAAATTCGAAAACACGGGGATGGCCTCAGGGACGGGCTTGCGGCGATACGCCGATGAAGCCGGGCACGGCCACGCGCCGCTCGACCCGGTGCATGGCCGCGGTGACCACGACGTTGATCGCGATGTAGATGACGGTGGCCGCGGTGAAGGCCTCGAAGACCTGGAAGGTGAATTCCTGCATCGCACGGGCCCGCGCCGTGAGCTCCATGAGCCCGATGGTGAGCGCAACCGCGCTGTTCTTGATGACGTTGAGAAATTCCGAGGTCAGCGGCGGCAGAATGATGCGGTAGGCCAGCGGCAGCAGGACATAGCCGTAGGTCTGCGGCAGCGTGAGCCCGAGCGCGAGCGCGGCCATGCGCTGGCCGCGGGCCAGGCTCGAGACGCCCGCGCGCACCAGCTCGGCGATGCGCGCCGATGTGTAGAAGCCGAGCGCGACCACGGCGGTGTAAAACGATGCATCCGGGAGCTGCTTGAGCCAATCGCCGAGCGCGGGCGGCAGCAGCTCGGGCAGCACGAAGTACCAGAGGAACATCTGCACCAGCAGGGGAATGTCGCGGAACAATTCGACATAGGCGTCGCCGAGCCGGACGAGCCAAGGATAGGGCGTGGTCCGGATGACGCCGATCACGGATCCCAGCGCGAGCGCCAGGCACCAGGCCGCGAACGCCGTCGCCAGCGTCCAGCCGGTGCCGAGCAGAAGCGTTCCGAGATAGGTGTGGACGCCGTCCGGAGACGTCTGGAAAAAGACTTGCCAGTTCCAATGGTAGTTCACGCTGCCCTACCCCTCGATGGTGTCCCGGGCGCGCAGTCAAGCTTGCGCAGACTGCGTAAACTTGCCTGCGTGCAGCGTGAAGCGAAGCGTAACGGTGCGCTGCAGACCCGGGACCGTTACGGACATTGGCGGTCCCGGATCAGCGGCGCACCATTTCGCGCTTTACGCGCTACGTGCTGCGCCGCATCCGGGACACGGACGAAACGAATCAATACACCGACGGGTCGCCGCTGTCGGTCGGACTGGCGACCACTTTCTTGAAGGCGTCGCTCATCGGCAGGTTGAGATTGATGCCCTTGGGCGGAATCGGGTTGCGGAACCACTTTTCGTAGATCGGGTTGATCGCGCCGCTGCGGTAGGTCGCGATCATGGCCTCGTCGACCACTTTCTTGAACGGGGCGTCGTCGCGTCGCAGCATGATGCCGTAGGGTTCGACGGACAGTGCGTCGGCGGAGATGGCATAGGCCTGCGGCGACTTCGAGCCCGCCACCAGGCTGTAAAGCAGGATGTCATCCATGACGAAGGCGGCCGCCCGGCCGGTCTCCACCATCAGGAACGCCTCGGCGTGATCCTTGGCGGCCAGGATATTGAGGTCGAGGCCCTTTTTCGCGCCGATCTCGGTGATCTGCTTGATATTGGTGGTGCCCGAGGTCGACACGATGGTCTTGCCCTTGAGATCGTCGACCGTATTCAGGTTCGCCGATTTCTTTGACACGAAGCGATTTGCGGTGACGAAATGGGTGATCGTGAAGGCGACCTGTTTCTGGCGTTCGAGATTGTTGGTGGTCGAGCCGCATTCAAGATCGATGGTGCCGTTGGCCATCAGCGGGATGCGGGTGGCGGAGGTGACCGGATTGAGCTTGACCTCGAGCTTGGAAAGCTTGAGCTCGGCCTTGACCCGATCGACGATCCGGGCGCAGAGGTCCATGGCGTAGCCAACGACCTGCTGCCTGTCGTCGTAGTAGGAAAACGGCACGGAGGAATTCGCGGTGACCGAGCGTGATCGCGCCGGTCTCCTTGATCTTTTTGAGCGTGCCGGTGACGTCCTGTGCGAGCGCCGGGCCGGCGGCGACGACCGCCGCAGTGATCGCTGGAAGCAGCATTTTGAGACGCATTGCGGTTCTCCGCTGTGAATTGACGAAATGCTTGCTGCGAGATCGTCCGCCGGTCGCGTCCGAGCGGTCAATCTCTGACCTTGACGTAGCTCCCGGGCGCGTCTTCGAGCGGCGCGAGCTTGCCGCCCCCGGGCTCGCGCGCCGGAACCTTAGTCGGATCGCGCGCCTTGATCCAGTCGAACCAGTCCGGCCACCAGGAGCCCGCATGCTCCTTGGCCTTTGCGAGCCACGTCTCGATGTTGGCGCTGGTGGGTTTGGGCCCGGTCCAGTATTGGTATTTCATCCTGTCGGGCGGATTGACGACGCCTGCGATGTGGCCTGAACCCGCCAGCACGAAGCGGACCGGCCCGCCGAAAAATTTAGAGCCGAGCAAGACCGACTTGGCGGGCGCGATGTGATCCTCGCGCGTGGCCAGATTGTAGACCGGAATCTTGATGCTCTTGAGCTTGAGCTTCCTGCCGCCGATCACCATCTCGCCCTGGCTGAGCCAATTCTGCAGATAGCAATTGCGCAGATAGAACGAGTGGTTCGCCGCCGGCATCCGCGTCGCATCCGCGTTCCAGTAGAGCAGGTCGAACGGCGTCGGCTCCTTGCCTTTGAGATAGTTGTTGATGACATAGGGCCAGATCAGATCGTTCGAGCGCAGCAGGTTGAAGGCGGTCGCCATCTTCTTGCCCTCGAGGTAGCCACGGTCGCGCATTTCGTGCTCGCGCGCGGTGATCTGCTCCTCGTCGACGAAGACCTTGAGATCGCCCGCGTGGGTGAAATCGACCTGCGCGGCAAAAAACGTCGCCGAAACGATGCGCTCATCGTGTTTGCCGGCCATGTAGGCGAGCAGGGCGGCCAGCAGGGTCCCGCCGACACAATAGCCGATCGCGTTCACCTCGCGCTCGCCCGTGGCCTTTTCGATGACGTCGAGCGCGGCGAGGGGGCCATCGCGCATATAATCTTCGAAGCTCTTCTGGGCGAGCTTGGAATCCGGATTCACCCAGGAGATGACGAACACGGTGAGTCCCTGGTCCACGCACCACTTGATGAAGGATTTTTCCGGCGTCAGATCGAGGATGTAGAACTTGTTGATCCAGGGCGGCACAATCAGGAGCGGCCGCTTGAATACCGTGGTGGTCGAGGGCGCGTACTGGATGAGCTGCATCAGCTCGTTTTCGAAAATCACCTTGCCCGGGGTGAGCGCAAGATTGCGGCCGACCTCGAACATCTTGGAATCGGACTGGCGGAATCTTGAGACTGCCGTGTCCGGCCTGGATATCCTCGGCCAGCATGTGCATGCCGCGCACGAGATTCTCGGCCTTGGAGGCGACGGTCTCGCGCAAAAGCTCCGGATTGGTGAGCACGAAATTGGACGGAGCGATGGCGTTGGCGATCTGGCGCACGTAGAAATCGGCCTTTTGCAGGGTATGCGGGTCGAGCCCCTCGGCCTCCCGCACCAACCGGTTCGCCCATTGCACCGTCAGCAGATAGCCCTGCTTGAGAAAGTCGAAGAACTGATTGCTCGACCATTCGGGATCGGCGAAGCGCTTGTCCTTGGGGTCGGGCGTGGCGACCGGCTCCACCTTCTCGCCCGCCATGCGCTTGACCGCGTTGGCCCAGAGGTCGAGATAGGCCCTGCCGAGACTCGACTGCACTTCGAGCGCGCGTTGCGGATCGCGCAACCAGTAGTCGGCGACCTGGCCGAGTGTTTTCACCACATCGGTGACCTCGGCATATTGCTCGTCGACGTGACCTTCTTCGCGCGGCTTGAGGTAGGCGGCCATCGCCTTGCCGCCCTCTTCCATGATGCGGGCGACATTGCGGGCGAACTCCTCCATGTCGGCGGAGCCGTCTTTGACCGGTTCTGACGGGGCTCTCACGGTGACGCCTCGGTTTGCGGTTCTGGCGTGGGCCCGGCACGGCTTTTCGTGGCCTCAGATGGACTTTACCCATGACGGCCGCAAGACGCATCATGGCTCTTCGGCGGCGGCGCCAGGCGCCCGGCGGCCGCGACCGAGCGTGGCCGCGAAGGCGACCCCTCAACCTTGCTTTGGTCATATTGGGGTACTACAGGTCGCGGGCGCAATCGATTGAATTGGCAGTAATTTCGCCTCGGAACGGAGGCGGGTCGGGGGCGCGGGGGCGTTGCCTACCCGGGTCTGGGTCGAACTCAAATGATATCGAACTCGCGCTCACCTTGGACCATGGCGCTGCGCGCCCTTTCCGCGGCCGTGCTTGTTGGTGGGGCGGTCGCGCTCGCGGGCTGCGGCAGCATGATCGCCGATCACATGCCGAGCGCGGCCGGCGGCTTGCCCGAGGGCACGCCGCAACGCCCCCAGACGCCGGGCGTCTATCCGGCGGTCCATGACATGCCGCCCCCGCGCGGGACCGCGGTGCTCAGCGACGCCGAGGAGAAAAAGCTCGAGGACGATCTGATCGCGGCGCGCAACCGTGCCGCGGAAGCCGCCAAGCCTGCTGGCGGTGACGGCAAGCCGTGATAAAAGGCTGGCGCCGGCCTGCTTGCGCAGCATCGGCGCGCAGGCAGGAGCGGCATCATTGCGTTTGACGCGTTTTCTGCGGCGAACCGGTTTCCACTTCGCCGGAAAACGCTACGGAAAGCCGGGGGTGCCATGGAAGAATTTCACCGCATTCGGCGCCTGCCGCCCTACGTCTTCGAGCAAGTCAATCGCGCGAAGGCCGTGGCGCGCAATGCCGGCGCCGACATCATCGACCTCGGCATGGGCAACCCCGATCTCCCGGCGCCCGCGCATGTGATCGAGAAGCTCAAGGAGACCGTCGGCAAGGCACGCACGGACCGCTACTCGTCCTCACGCGGGATTCCCGGACTGCGGCGCGCGCAGGCGGCCTATTACGGCCGCCGCTTCGGCGTCAGGCTCAACCCCGAAACCCAGATCGTCACCACGCTCGGCTCCAAGGAAGGCTTTGCCAATGTGGCGCAGGCGATCACGGCGCCCGGCGACGTCATCCTGGTGCCCGATCCGAGCTACCCGATTCACGCCTTCGGTTTTCTGATGGCGGGCGGGGTGATCCGGTCGGTGCCGTCGGAGCCGACGCCCAACTTCTTCTCGGTGCTGGAACGCGCGATCGTTCACTCGATTCCGAAACCGCTCGCGGTCGTCGTCTGCTATCCGTCGAATCCCACCGCCTATGTCGCCGACCTGGATTTCTACAAGGAGCTCGTTCCGTTCGCCAGGAAGCACGGCATCTTCGTGCTTTCCGATCTCGCCTACGCCGAAGTCTATTTTGACAACAACCCTCCGCCGTCGGTGCTGCAGGTGCCGGGTGCGATGGATCTCGCGGTCGAGTTCACATCGATGTCGAAGACCTACTCGATGCCGGGCTGGCGCATCGGCTTCGCGGTCGGCAACGAGCGGATCATCGCCGCGCTGGGGCGGGTGAAATCCTATCTCGATTACGGCGCCTTCACGCCGATCCAGGTGGCGGCAACCGCGGCGCTCAACGGCCCCGACGATTGCATCCGCGAGATGCGCGAGATCTACAAGCGGCGGCGCGACGTGCTGGTTGAATCGTTCGGCCGCGCGGGCTGGGAGGTCCCGCCGCCGCGCGCGTCCATGTTCGCCTGGGCGCCGGTTCCGCAGCCGTTCCATAGTCTCGGCAGCGTGGAATTCTCCACCTTGCTGGTCGAAAAGGCCGAGGTCGCGGTGTCGCCCGGCACCGGCTTCGGCGAGCGCGGCGAGGGTTACGTGCGCATCGCGCTGGTGGAGAACGAGCAGCGCATCCGCCAGGCTGCCCGCAATATCCGCCGCTTTCTTGAAACCGCTCCGGAAAAGTTGCACAACGTCGTCCCCCTGGCCCAGCGACGCTAGATCGGCCGCGCCGGCCCTCCTGCCATCCGCCCTCGCAAACGCGTCGCGACTGTGAAGGGGTTCGGTTAGAGGCTTCCATGTCTGCCCCGCTGAAACTCGGTATTGCCGGCTTGGGCACGGTCGGAGCGGCCGTCACCCGGCTGATCGAACGCCAGCGCGACGCACTCGCCGCGCGCTGCGGTCGTTCGATCGAGGTCGTGGCGGTCAGCGCGCGCTCGCACGGCAAGAAGCGCGACATCGATCACAAGAAGCTGCGCTGGGTTGCCAACCCGGTCGCGCTGGCAACCGATCGCGAGATCGATGTGTTCGTGGAGCTGATCGGCGGCGAGGGGGAATCCCGCGCACGCGGCGATCTCGGCGGCGCTGGCGGCGAAAAAATCCGTGGTCACCGCCAACAAGGCGCTGCTGGCGCGGCACGGGGTTGCGCTCGCGGCTATCGCCGAGAAGAACCACGTGGCGCTCAATTTCGAAGCCGCGGTCGGCGGCGCCATCCCGATCGTGAAGACGCTGCGCGAAGGCCTGGCCGGCAATTCGCTCGCGCGCATCTATGGAATTCTCAACGGCACCTGCAACTATATCCTGACCCGCATGGAGCAGGAGAAGCTCGCTTTCGCCGACTGCCTGAAGGAGGCGCAGCGGCTCGGCTACGCCGAGGCCGACCCGACCTTCGACATCGAGGGCCACGATACCGCGCAGAAGCTGGCGATCCTGGCGAAGTCTCGCCTTCGGCACCAAGGTCAACGAAGCCGCCGTCTATGTGGAGGGTATCTCCTCTATTGCGTCCGAAGACCTCGAATGGGCCGACGAGCTCGGCTACCGCGTGAAGCTGCTGGGCGTTGCGGTCAAGACCGACAAGGGGATCGAGCAGCGCGTGCATCCGACCATGGTGCCCAAGGACACCGCGATCGCACAGGTGATGGGCGTGACCAACGCCGTCACCATCGACGCCGACGCCATCGCGCCGATCACGCTGGTCGGCCCGGGTGCCGGCGGCTTGGCGACGGCATCCGCCGTGGTCTCGGACATCGGCGACATCGCGCGCGGCGTGCGCACGGCGCCCTTCGGCCGGCCCGCGGCGCAGCTCGCCACCAGCACGAAACCGCCGATGCAGCGCCACGAAGGTGGCTATTACATCCGGCTTCTCGCGGTGGACAAGCCGGGCACCGCGGCCACCATCGCCAAGCGTCTGGCGCAGCAGAACATCTCGCTCGAGTCGATCGTGCAGCGCCACCGCGGTGAGCGGCCCCACGGCGGCGATATTCCCGGGCGCTCCGGCGAGCCGGTGCCGGTGATTCTGATCACCTATGCGACCACCGAAGACGCCGTGCGCAAGGCGCTCGCCGCGGTCAGGCGCGATAAGGTGATTTCGGGCAAACCGCAAGTCATCCGGATCGAGAAAAACTGATACAATTCTACCCTTGTCGTCACCGCCGCCTCGACCGAGGGGTGACACGAGCGATCAGCGAGATAGCCCCGAAGGTGAGGACATGAGCAAAGAGCGCCGCGAAGCCGTGCCGTCGATCACCGTCCGGCCGGATCTGGCGTTGGAGCGCGTTCTGACGCTCGAGCTCGTCCGGGTGACCGAGCGCGCGGCGGTCGCGGCAGCGCGGTTGGCCGGCCGCGGCAACGAAAAGGCCGCCGATCAGGCGGCGGTCGATGCTATGCGCCGCGAGCTCAACAATCTGCCGATCGACGGGACCATCGTGATCGGAGAGGGCGAGCGCGACGAGGCGCCCATGCTGTTCATCGGCGAGACGGTCGGCAACAAGCACGGGCCCAGGGTCGATATCGCGGTCGATCCGCTCGAAGGCACCACGCTCTGCGCCAAGAACATGCCGGGCGCAATCGCCACCATGGCCATGGCGGAAGGCGGCACCCTGCTCAACGCCCCCGACGTCTACATGGAGAAGATCGCAATCGGCCCCGGTTATCCCGAGGGCGTCGTCGACCTCGATGCGCCGGCGGAAGAGAACATCCGAAGGCTCGCCGAGGCCAAGGGCGTGCAGCCGGCGGAGATCACCGCGCTGATCCTCGACCGGCCGCGCCATGCCGACCTCATTGCCGGTGTGCGCAAGGTCGGCGCCGCAGTGCGGCTCATCACCGACGGGGACGTCGCCGGTGTGATCCATACCGCCGATCACGCCGACACCGGCATCGACATCTACATCGGCATCGGCGGGGCGCCCGAAGGGGTGCTGGCGGCGGCGGCGCTGCGCTGCATCGGCGGCCAGATGCAATGTCGCCTCGTGCTCGAGACCGAGGAGAAGCGCGCCCGGGCCGCGAAGATGGGCATCAAGGACCCGCGCAAGAAGTACCAGATCGGCGACATGGTGCAGGGCGATTGCCTATTCGCCGCCACCGGAGTCACCGACGGGGCGCTGCTCGACGGCGTGCGGTGGCGCAAGGGCGTGATCGAAACCGAGACGGTGGTGATGCGCTCGGTCACCGGCACGGTGCGCTGGATCAGGGCCGAGCACCGGCAGCGCGCCAAATTCCATTTGGATTGAGTGCGGGCCCGGCGATCGAGCTCAGGGGTGAACGCCAAGCCTCGCAATATCCACCTCGTCGGCAGCGTTCCGCTCGCCGATGCGCAGGACGTGTTCGTGACGGTGAGCGCTGCGCTTGGCCCCTACTTGCTGCGCATTCCCGATGGCGAGACCGGTGAGCGCAGCGACTGGATCGCGCATCTCGAACCGATCTTCGCAAGCCATCCTGCGCTGGAAAAATCGGACGAAGTGTTTCGCCTGCACGCCACCGCTCCCGGGCGCGTGCGCTACCGCCTCAGGCCCGGCGCCGCGATCACCGACGTGGCGTTCGACAATCTGCTCTATGCCGACATCGCAATTCGATCCTATCAAGACTTCGCGCGGTTGAAACGGCAGGGAACAATCCCGCCGCACTGCCGCTTCCAGGTCGACCTCGTTCCCGCCCATTCGGTGATTTGGCTGTTTCTGCAGGAGGACCTGCATCAGGCGCTCGATCCGGTCTATAACGACGCGGTGCGGCGCGAAATCGACAAGCTCGCCCGCGCCATTCCGCACGATCAGCTTGCGATCCAGTTCGATGTCGCCTCCGCCGTGTTCGCGCGGCTGCAGCGCAATGAGCCCAATGCGTATGGGCGGGACAAGGAGGAAATGCTCGCAACCTTCGGGACGATTCTGGTCAAGCTCGCCGATCGCGTCCCGCCCGCCGTCGAGCTTCTGTTTCACTTTTGTTACGGCGATTCGAACCACCGTCACATGGTCGAGCCCATCGACATGAACGATATGGTCGACCTGGCGAATTATCTCGGGCGCGAGATCACGCGGTCGATCGAGTTGATCCACATGCCGGTCCCGCGCGAGCGCTCGGATGATGCGTATTTCGAGCCGCTCACGCGACTCGAACTCGGGAAAGCCACTCAGCTTTGTCTTGGTCTCGTCCACTACACGGACGGGATCGCGGGCACGCGCCGTCGCCTCGCCACGGCGGAAAAATATGTGAAAAACTTCGCCATCGCCACGGAATGCGGGTTCGGCCGCCGGCCGGCGAATACTATACCGGAGCTGTTGCGAATTCACGCCGCGGCGGCCCGGTAGCGGCGGCCCCGGCGTGCACGCCGATACCGGGCGGATCGCGGGTCGTTCCCATGGCTGAACCCAATCGCACGATCCGCCCGATCCGTGCCGATGAGCGCGCCGACTGGGAGCCGCTGTGGAAAGGCTACCAGGCCTTCTACCGGGTCGTCATTTCCGACGAGACCACGACCGCAACCTGGGCGCGCCTGCACGATCCCGCCGAGCCGATGGAGCTGCTCGGTGCCTATCTCGGCGGCCGGCTGTGCGGGATCGTGCACTATCTCTTTCACCGCTCGTGCTGGACGATCGGCGACTACTGCTATCTCCAGGACCTGTTCGTGGTCGAAAGCGCGCGCAACCTCGGGCTCGGACGCGCGCTGATCGCGGCCGTGGAAGAGCGCGCGCGCACGGCGGGCGCAAGCCGCATCTACTGGCTGACCCACGAGACCAATGCGGAGGCCCGCGCGCTCTATGACCGGCTGGCGGAGCGTTCCGGCTTCATCCAATATCGAAAACTCTTTTGAACCGATTCGCAGGCATGAAATGACGATCGCCCTGACGGCGCCGATGACTTCGACGCGGCGCCTCTTTCTCGGTGTCGAGCGCTCGGCCTGCGGGCGCGCCTGGCGCGACCGGCTGGACGAGCGCGGCGCCGCGCTCGCGCTCGCGATTGCGCAACGGCACGATGACGTGCCCGAGCTGTTGGCCCGCATTCTCGCCGGCCGCGGCGTCGATGTGGATGCAGTCGCAAGCTTCCTCGATCCGACGGTGCGGGCGTTGATGCCGGATCCCGACACGCTCGCCGACATGGCCCCCGCGGCGGCGCGGCTGGCGGATGCCATCACGCGCGGCGAAACGGTCGCGATTTTCGGCGACTATGACGTCGATGGAGCGACATCGGCGGCCGTGCTCGGACGATATCTGCGCCATTGCGGGCTCCGCCCCATCGTTCATATCCCCGATCGCCTGTTCGAAGGGTATGGCCCGAACGCGGAGGCGGTCCGCTCCCTCGCCGCGCAGGGCGCAAGGCTTCTGGTGACGGTCGACTGCGGCACCACCAGCCACGCGCCGCTCCAGGAAGCACGCAAACTCGGCCTCGACGTGATCGTGATCGACCATCACCAGGCCGACGAGCAGCTGCCGGCGGCGCTCGCGGTGGTCAATCCCAATCGGCTCGATGATCTGTCGACCCTCGGCCACCTCGCTGCCGTCGGCCTCGTGTTCATGGTCGTGGTTGCAGTCAATCGCGCGCTCCGCGCCCGCGGATTCTGGACGCTGGACCGGCCCGAGCCCGATCTTCTCGGGTTCCTCGACCTGGTCGCGCTCGGCACGGTGGCCGACGTGGTGCCGCTCAAGGGTCTGAACCGCGCCTTCGTCACCAAGGGGCTGCTCGCGCTGCGTCGGCGCGACAATCCCGGGCTCACCGCCTTGATGGATGTCGCCCGGCTCGGCGGCCCGCCCGAGCCCTGGCACCTCGGCTTCCTCCTGGGGCCGCGGATCAACGCCGGTGGGCGCATCGGCCGCGCCACGCTCGGCGTGGAGCTGCTCATGCACGATGATCCCACCGAGTGCGCGCGTATCGCCGCAGAGCTCGATCGCCTCAACCGCGAGCGTCAGGTAATCGAGGCCGCCACCGTGGCGCAGGCCGAGGCCGAGGCCATGGCCGCGCTCGGCGTCGAGGAGACGGGCGCCGTCGTCGTCACCGCCGCTGAAGGCTGGCATCCCGGCGTGGTCGGGCTCGTGGCCGCGCGACTCAAGGAGCGGTTCGGACGGCCTGCCTTCGCGATCGCGCTCGAGCCGGGCGGCATCGGCACCGGCTCCGGCCGTTCGATTGCGGGCGTCGATCTCGGCCGCGCGGTGCGCCAGGCCGTGAGCGCGGGCCTCCTGGTCAAGGGCGGCGGCCACGCCATGGCGGCCGGCGTGACGTTGAGAAAGGATAGACTGAGCTCCTTCCGCGCCTATCTCGAAGACGAGCTCGCCTCGGCAGTCGAGGCGGCACGGCGCGACGACGCGCTGCTGATCGACGGGGCGGTGACCGCTGGCGCCGCGAACGGCGACCTGATGGCGACGATCGCGCGCGCGGGCCCGTTCGGGGCGGGCAATCCGGAGCCGGTGATTGCGTTCCCCGCTCACACCGTCGTCTACGCGGAAGAAGTAGGTCAGGCCCATATGCGCGTGCGGCTGCGCGCCGGCGACGGGTCGACCATCGACGTCATCGCCTTTCGCGCGGTGGGACAAAAACTCGGGATCGCACTCGGGCAGAGCCGCGGGCGCTCCGTGCACGCGGTCGGCACCTTGTGCCTCGACCGCTGGAACGGGGTTGAGCGGGTGCAGCTGCGGCTCGTCGACGTCGCCCCCGCCGATGTGAGCCTCGGCATTCATTAGACGGCACCGCGCCGGCGACGTTGCCCCGGCCTCGCCGAGAAGGCTATCTAGCCGCTCCACGCCCCGCACAAAGATCGAGGACGAATGTCGAAGCTCCAACTATCCGTCGCGGTCGGCAACTACGACCGCGTGCGTCCGCTGATGGACGGTGCGATCCAGATCGACGGCGTCGATCCGGTATTCATGAATTTGCCGCCCGAGGAAATCTTCTTCCGTGCCTTTCGCAGCATGGACTTCGACATCTGCGAATTGTCGCTTTCGAGCTTCACGGTGAAGACCGCCGAAGGCAACTGCCCCTATGTCGGCGTGCCGGCGTTCGTCTCGCGCGCGTTCCGTCATAATTCGATCTATGTGCGCCGGGACCGGATCAGGTCGCCCGCCGACCTCAAGGGCAAGCGCGTCGGGCTGCCGGAATACCAGCTCACCGCCTGCGTGTGGGCGCGCATCATCCTGGAGGACGATCACGGCGTGAGGCCGTCCGACATGATCTGGGTGAGGGGAGGGATCGAGCATCCCGGCCGGCCGGAAAAGATCACCATCAAGCTTCCCCCGGGGGTGCGGATGGAGGACGCGCCCGCCGGCGCCACCATCTCCGAGCTGCTGGAGCGGGGCGACATCGATGCCTTCATTGCGCCGCGCGTGCCCACTCTCGCGGGCAGGACGAACCGCGATATCGGCTGGCTGTTCCCCGATCCGGTCGCCGCCGGCCAGGACTATTTCAGGCGCACCGGAATTTTTCCCATCATGCACATCACCGGTATCCGCCGCGAGCTCGTCGACAAGCATCCGTGGCTGCCGGCGGCGGTATTCAAGGCGTTCCAGGACTCGAAAGCGAAGTGTGTCGAGGCGCTGGAAGACACCGCCGCGAGCAAGGTCACCCTTCCTTTCGTGGAGGAGCAGCTGCGCGCTGCGCGCGAGTTGATGGGAGACGATTTCTGGTCCTATGGGCTCGCACCCAACCACAAAGTCCTGGAGACTTTTCTGCGCCACCACCACGCGCAGGGTCTTTCGTCACGGCTGGTGTTGCCGCAGGAGCTCTTCCATCCCGCAACGCATGAAAGCTTTGCGATTTGAAGCGATCACAGCGTGGGCAACGGCGGCTTCGCCGTTGTCCACGCGGATGTTACGCATGTCCTCTGGCGCAATGTCGCAGGGTTGGTCGCCGTACCCGGCATACGCGCGGGCAAAGCCGCGCGTAGGGCGTGCGCGCGCGCCGCGTGCTCACTTCTTCTCTGTTCCGCGCAACATCGCCGCGGTCGCGACCGCCGAATAGCCGGGTTCCACGCGCACGTCGACCACCGCCACCTGGCCTTGCTCGACCGCCGCGATTGCTTTCTCGAAGGTCGGCACCAGATCATGCGTCTTGCTGACGGGGTCGAAGCCGACCGCGCCTTGGGCGCGCCCGAGCGCGGCGCAATCGATGTCGGGATCGGAAATGCGCTGGCCGATCCAGCGGTTCTCCACCGGCCGATTGCGGATGCGCGCGACGCGCTCCTGATGCAACTCGTCGTTGAAGAACGAGCGGTTGTTGCAGACCACGACGAGAAGCGGAATCCGGTAATGCACCGCGGTCCAGATCGCGGTGGCGCCCATGCAGAAGTCGCCGTCGCCGCAGACGGCGATCGGCAGCCGCCCGGAGCCCTTGAGCGCCAGCGCCGCGCCGACCGAATTGCCGGGTCCGCCGCCGACGCCGCCGCCGCCCTCCGAGCCGATGTAATCGAGCGGATGACGGAACGGCCAAGTGGCTCCGTTCCAGGAGAGCGGGAGGTGGGTGAGCGTCACCGTCCGCTCGCCGACCGCCGATTTGAGCGCGCGGGCGAGGTCATCGACCCGCAACGGGCCGCTGGAGGGCTGGTATGTCTCCGCCTTCTTCACCGCGACGGGCTTGCGCGGCTTGGCGCCGCCGAGCGCGGCGAGGAGTTGCGGGACCGCCTCGTCGGGCGTCGTCGGCAGAAGCACGTCGACTGGCGGCAGTGCCTCGTAATCCATGCTCCAGCCGTTGTGGATGTGGAAATCGGCCGTCACGTGGATGATCTTCGTTTTCGGCACGTCGAAGCCGAAGGCGCCGCGCAGGACGCCATTGAGGTCGACGCAATCAAGGCCGAGGATCAGATCCGCCGCCTTCAGCGCCGCGATCGCTTCCGGAACGAGCGCGCTCGAGGCCGGGGCGCCGGCATGCAGCGGGTGATCGGTCGGAAAGCCGCAGCCGATCTTGAGGTCGGTGATCACCTTGGCATTGATGGCCTCGGCGAGCGCGATGCGTTCGTTCCAGCCCTCCAGGCTCCTGGAGACGCGGCCGACCAGCATCACCGGATGCTTCGCCGCCTTGAGCAGCGCGGCAGCCTCCTGGATGAGCTCGGGTGAGGCCGAAGGCTGGGCTTGCGGCATGTAGCGCGCGACGTCGATCGGGGCGAGCGGCTCAGCGAGCTTTGCTTCCTGCATCTCGGCGTCGAGATTGATGTAGACCGGTCCCATCGGCGCCGTGTTGGCGATCCAGCTGGCGCGGATGAGCGCTTCGCGGGCGGCCGCGGGCGAGGCGGGCTGGTCGTCCCATTTGGTGTAGTTGCGGACGATCGCGCCCTGGTCGCGCGCGGTATGGATCCAGTCGATCCACGGCCGGCGCTTGGCGGCATCGACCGGGCCGGTTGCGCCCAGCACGATGACCGGCATGCGGTCGCACCAGGCATTGAAGATCGCCATGGTGGCGTGGAACAGCCCGACGTTGGAATGCACCGCCGTGGCCATCGCCTTGCCGGTCACCTTCGCATAGCCGTGGGCGATCGCCACCGCGCTCTCCTCGTGCAGGCAGAGCAGCATCTGCGGCGTCTCGTTGCCGAGAAAGTTGACGATCGAATCGTGCAGCCCGCGATAGCTCGCGCCGGGATTGAGCGCGATATAGGGAATCTGCAGTGCGCGCAGCGTATCGGCCACCACGTCGCTGCCCCAACCCGGCGCGTTCGCGGGTGACAGGTTGATCGGCCGGTCGAGCTCGCGAATGGACGGGTGGGCCTTGTTGGCAGGCGATTGTGCGGCGGCCGGTGCCGCGTTGGCTTTTGCAGTCGTCACGGGGTGATCCTTGGGTTCCGGAAAGGAGGCCCCATAGAACCGGATCACGGGCCCTGACGCAACCGCGCCAGAAGCTTGACGCCGGCATAGCCGTCGGCCGGCGACATGCCGACCTTGCGCTGGAATTTCTGGATCGCGGCCATGGTGTCGTTGCCGACCCGTCCGTCGGTGCCTCCGGTGTCGAAGCCCAGCGTGGTCAGCCGCTGCTGGATCTCCTGCACCTCGGCGAGCGTGGGCGTGCGCTCGCCGCCGGGGAACGGCTGCACGAACGGGCCGCCGCCCATGACGCGGTCGCCGAGATGCACGATCGACAACGTGTAGTTCATCGACGGATTGTAGGAGCGCACGGCATAGAAATTCGGACCGAGCAGGAAGACCGGACCGCCCGGCGCCGGCGCCCAGAGCTTCGCGGATGCATTCGGCTGCGGGAACGGCTTGCCGTCGGCGCGCGTCACGCCGGCCTTCTGCCACGCATCGTAGGTGCGCGATGCGCCTGCTCCGGCGGAGCGGGTTATGCCGCGCACCTCGTAGCCCCAGTGCTCGCCGGCGCGGTACCTGCCGCGCTTTACGAGATATTGCGCCGTACCCGCCAGCGCGTCGTCGGGCTTGCCGAAGGGCGTCACCCGGCCGTCGCCGTCATAATCGAGGCCGACATTGAGCCAGACCTCCGGCATCCACTGGGTATGGCCCATGGCGCCCGCCCAGGAACCGCGCATCTCCTCGGGTGTGCTCCAGCCGCGGTCGATGATGACGAGCGCGTTGAGCAGCTCCTGCTCCCAGTAGGGACGACGGCGCGGTTCACCCCAGGCGAGCGCGGCGAGCGCCGGGATCACCGGGCGCATGTGGTTCTTCTGCACGTCCGGATCGCCGAACGCCGATTCGATGCCCCAGAGCCCGAGCATGACCGAGCGGTCGACCCCGTAGTCCTTCTCGATGCGGGCGAAGAGCGGGGCGTATTCCTTCGCCTTCTCCTTGCCGGTGGTGATGCGCCAGTCGGAGACGCGGCGATTGAGATATTGCCAAAGCTGCTCGTTGAATTCCGGCTGGTAGCGATTGAGCTCAAAGACCGCTGTGTCGGGCTTGATGCCGCTCATGACCCGGGTATAGGTGGCGTCGGATATGCCGCGCGCCCGTGCCCGCGCGCGAAAGCCCGCGACCCACTGGTCGAACCCCGACCTGCTGACTTGCGCCGGCGCCGCCGCGCTCCAAACCGCCATTGCGCCGGCCAGCATCGATACGCAGGCTCGCCGTGACAGGAACAGGTCTGATCGATCGCTCATGGTGCCGCATCCCGGAATCGATTTCGTCGGGCGCCGATTTTACAGCCGTTTCTGTCGGCTTTGGGGCCGGACTTGTCGCAGCCTGCGGGCTCGCCGGCGGCGCCGGATCGGGCTCAGCCGGTGCGACGGCAATATTGTCCGGGATCTCCGGCTCCTTGATTTCCTCGCCGCGACCCCGGATCAGCCGCTCATAGGCCGCAACCAGCGTCATGTACGGATTGACGAAGACCCAGCCGTACTTTGTCGGCACCTGCATGTCGAAATGAAGGTGATAGGTGGTGGCGCGCTCGTGCCGAAAGAAGTTGCCGACTTTGCCGATCACCTCGCCCTCACGGACGAAACGCCCGCTCACCATGCCGTCGGCGTCGAACTGCCGCGGCGACATGTGCAGATAGCGCAAGCGGATGCGCTCGTTGGCCGCGTTGACCACGATGTAGAGCGCCTCTTGGCCGGGCGCCCGCAGCACCGCTCCGTCGCGCGCCGCGACCGCGTCGTGCTGATAGGGCTCGCAGCGGTTCGCCCCCTGGATGCGCTGCTTACACGAGGCCGGCCGGATGTCCTGCCCCTGGTGGCCGAGCCCGCCCGGGCACTGGCCGACATAGAAGTAGCGGGTCTCGCAGAAGTTATCCCGCCAGGGATAAGAGTAGTTTTCGGCCGCCAATTCGTCCGCGATCAATGTCTGCCCGCTCACCCGGCAGCGATAGGCCCTGACCCCGTCGCGCGTTCCAGCGCCGTAACGACCCGTTCCCTCGCAGTCGCCCCAATTCATGAACGACTGGGAATTGGCGAACGCCGGCGCGTCGGCGAGGGGAAAGCGAAGCTTGGAATAGACTGCGTAGTCCGCGACGCCGCCTCTTCGCTTGAAGCCGGTGCCGGAGAGGATATCGCCGGGGCTGTGATAGGTGAACACCGTGGACTGCGCCGGCGGGCGATCGATCGTCGTGGCGAGGATCGCCCCCGGTTGCGGCTGCGGCGTGCCACCCGCGATACGCAGCGCCTTGACGAAATGCACCGCGACCTTGTCGGCGTCGCGGCACGACATTTTCCGCAACCGCGCGCGACCGTCGAAGCATTGGATCGCGACGACGTAGGGCACCCCGTAGTGCATGAAGGTGTAGCGCACGTAGTTTTCAAGATAGATGCGGTGGATGCCGGGGATGTCGTCGAGGTCATGGACCGGCCACTCGAGCATGCCGGCGGGCTCATCAAGCTGGTAGAGGAGGGCGGAGCCCCCGATGTGAACGTAGATCGGCTTGGAAAAGCTGATGCCCAGTTCCGGCATCTCCTGCGCGCGGGCGACGACGACGGCGTCGTAGCCGGCGGGGCCCGGGTAGAAGAAAGGCACCGCATCGAAGCCGAACAAATAATTTCCATCCGGCGGGTTCGCGGGGCTGCTCGCCGGTTCCGATGCGGCGGCGGCCGCGCGGTCGCGTAGAAAGGCCGCCGTATCGAAGGGCAGCAGCACCGGCACCGGACTCGCTGCGATATTCGCAAAGCGCTCGCCGGTCGCGAGGTTGAGGCTCGCCACGCGGTCCGCGGCAGGTCCGGCCGGCTGCAATGCATCAAGGACGTTGAGGTCCACGACGACCGCGTCCCAGTCGACGTGGGTGGGCGAAATGCGCGGGCTCGTCATCCCTTGCGCGGCCGCGGCCATGATGCCAGCGGCGAGCGCGAGGCCCGCAATGCCCAATCGGCGCAACATGACGCTCCCTACCTGGCCGGAGCGGCCGCGACGCCCGGGAGGATGCGAGTATTG
The DNA here is from genome assembly GCA_963821505.1 of uncultured Alphaproteobacteria bacterium. Lineage (GTDB taxonomy): Bacteria > Pseudomonadota > Alphaproteobacteria > Rhizobiales > Xanthobacteraceae > VAZQ01. Next base: position 17,127 of record CAWGEH010000015.1, on the reverse strand, counting down.
GCGCGGCCGCGAATCCTGCCAAGGAGGCTAACAAAAATGATCCACAGTGTTGCAAATGGGCTCGCACCGTCCCTTGAACTTGTCCACGAAAAAAGACCTCAGTCCTTGGCGCGCTCGACGTAGGAGCCGTCCGCCGTCATCACGACGATCTTCGTGCCGGTGCCGACGAAGGGCGGGACCATGGTGCGCACGCCGTTCGACAGCAGGGCCGGCTTGTAGGACGAGGCGGCGGTCTGGCCTTTGACCGAGGGCTCCGTTTCCACCACTTCCAGGATCGCCTTCTGCGGCAGCTCGATCGAGACCGGCACGCCCTCGTGGACGGCGAGCATCACCTTCATTTCCGACTGGAGATAGGCGGCCTGGTCGCCGATGATATCGGGCGGCAACGTGACCTGGTCGTAGGTCTCCATGTTCATGAAATGGAATCCGTCGCCGTCCTGGTACATGTACTGATGCTCGCGGTCCTCCACATAGGCGCGTTCGACCTGCTCGGTCGTCTTGTAACGCTGCGCCACCTTCACGCCGTCGCTGATCCGGCGCATGTCGACCTGCGTGGTGGGTGTGCCCTTGCCGGGATGGAAGCTTTCGGCGTTGAGCACGACGTAGAGCTTGCCGTCGAGATCGACGATATTGCCTTTGCGAAGCGAGCTGGCGATGACTTTCACGGTGAGTTTTCCTCGATTGTCGAACGGGGCCACGATTGCCGGGGCGCCCCGGAATGTCGGGCCGCACCATACTGATCCTGCGTCCGTTCGCCAGCGATTTTCGCGGCCGCGGCGCTGATACAGCGGGTCGAAGGAGTTCCCCGATGCCATCGCCCTTCTGGGCCCACCATGCCGACCGGCGGCCTTTCCTCCTGGGACGCATGCGCATTGCCGCGGCGTTGCGGAATTTCTTCACGGCGGGGGATTTCGTCGAGGTCGAGACCGCTGCGCTGGTGCCTTCACCGGGGAACGAGACCCATCTGCACGCCTTCGGCACCGATCTCGTGACGCCGGCGGGTACGCGCGAACGGCTCTATCTGCGAACCTCGCCCGAATTCGGCTGCAAGAAGCTTCTGGCGGCCGGCGAGCGCCGTATCGTGGAGTTTGCCCGCTCGTTTCGTAACCGCGAGCGCGGCGCGCTGCACCATCCCGAATTCACCCTCATCGAGTGGTACCGAGCCGGCGAACCCTACGAGGCGATGATGGAGGACTGCGCGGCCATTCTGGCGCTCGCGGCCGCGGCGGCGGGCACGCAGCGGTTCGCGTTCCGTGACCGCGCCATTGATCCCTTCGCCGCGCCCGAGCGGCTGGGGGTGGCGGAGGCGTTTGCGCGCTACGCCGGCATCGACCTGGTGGCGATGCTGCCGCCGGAGCCTCCGGAGCGGCTCGCGGCCGCCGCCGCTGCCGCCGGCATTCGCACGGCGAACGATGATACCTGGGGCGACATTTTCAGCCGCATCCTGGTCGAAAAGATCGAGCCGCGGCTCGGACTTGGGCGGGCTACGATCCTTTATGAATATCCGGTAGTGCAGTCGCCGCTCGCCCGGCCGAAGGCCTCCGATCCGCGGCTTGCCGAGCGCTTCGAGCTCTATGCCTGCGGGATCGAGCTGGCGAACGGGTTCGGCGAGCTCACCGATGCCGCCCTCCAGCGGGCGCGGCTCGAGGAGCAGATGCTGGAGAAGGAGCGCATCTACGGCGAGCGCTATCCGATCGACGAGGATTTTCTCAGCGCGCTGGCGGTGATGCCGGAAGCTTGCGGCATCGCGCTCGGTTTCGATCGGCTGGTCATGCTCGCGACCGGGGCTACGCGCATCGAGCAGGTGCTGTGGACGCCGATGTCCGCAACGTGAACGACGACAACACAGGAACGAGAAACGATGTTGGCACTCTACCATAACGACATGTCGCTCTGCGCGCAGAAGGTGAGGGTGTGCCTCGCCGAGAAAGGGCTTGAATGGGAGAGCCGCCACCTCGTTCTGCGCGCGGGGGAGCATCAGCAGGCGTGGTATCGTGCGCTCAATCGCCGCGCGGTGGTGCCGACGCTCGTCGACGACGACAAGGTCGTTCCGGAATCGAACGTCATCCTCGAATACTTGAACGAGACCTGTCCCGATCCAGCGCTGGCACCGAAGGATCCCTATGGTCGCGCCAAGATGCGGCTGTGGACCAAGCAGCTCGACGAGGACGTCCACGACGCCTCGGCCGCCATCCTGAGCTTCGGCATCGCATTCCGGCATCAGTATCTCGCGCGCGGCGAACTCGGAAGGCAGATGCTCGAAGACATACCCAATATCTTCAAGCGCGAACGCCGGCGGGACGTGATCGAGAACGGAATCCGCTCGAAGCATTTCGTGATTGCGGTCGAGCGCATGGTGCTGCTCCTGGATGAGATGGAGGAAGCCTTGGCGGCGCACCAATGGCTCGCCTGCGACGACTATACCTTGGCGGACGTCGCCTTCACGCCTTATCTCGCCCGCCTCGAGCACCTCGCCATTCTCGGCATGATCGCAGAGCGACATCGGGTCGCAGACTGGTATCGCCGTTGCAAGGCGCGGCCGAGCTTTCATGAAGCTATCGTCAAGTGGGAGAATGCCGACTACCTTGATCTGATGCAGCGCCGTGGCGCGGAGTCCTGGCCCCAGGTCCACGGCATCCTGCAGGGACTCTGAGACACCACCACCGGCGTGCCGGCTGTGGGCGGCATGAAACATACGAAAGGACATTGCATGCAGCTGTTCCGTGCCGAGCGTCGCGTGCTCACGGCGGCGGCCCTTCTCGTTGCCGGCCTGGCGCAACCCGCTTACGCGCAGAGCTATCCGACGCAGAACATCACTTTCATGGTCGCCTTTCCGGCCGGCGGCATCGCTGACGTCGTCGCCCGCCTGGTCGGACAGAAGCTCGGCGAACGCCTCGGGCATACGGTGGTGGTGGAAAATCGCGGCGGTGCCGGCGGCAATATTGCGGCCAAGTCCGTGAGCGGAGCGGCACCCGACGGCTATACCATCCTCGCGACCACCACCAGCCTGGCGGTCAACGAGACCGCGAGCAAGAACAAGGGATTTTCCGTCAACGACCTGCGCGCCGTCGCCATCGTGGCGTTCAGCCCGGATGTTCTCGCCGTCCATCCGAGCAACCCGGCGAAGGACCTCAAGGAGTTCATCAAGAACGGGAAGGAGAAGAGCTTCACCTATGGCAGCGCCGGCGTCGGGACCGGGCCGCATATCGGCGCGGAATATTTCTTCCGCGAGGTCGCCAAGGTGCAGGCCGTGCACGTGCCGTTCACCGGCGGCGCGCCGGCGGTGCAGTCCGCGATCGGCAACCATGTGGACGCGATCGTGCTGACGCTGCCGACGGTGGTGCCGCCCATCACCCAAGGTCTCCTCCGCGGCATCGGTCTTGCCAGCGCGACGCGTAATTCGGCCGTGCCGAACGTGCCGACCTACGGCGAGATGGGATTCCCCAATGTCTATTCCGGATCCTGGGTCGGCTTTTTCGCGCCCGCCAAGGCGCCCGACGCGGTGGTCGCCAAGCTCAACACCGAGATCAATCAAATCATGAAGGAGCCGGAGGTGCAGCAGAAGCTCAAGATTATCGGCTTCGATGCGATCATCAAGACCCAGGCCGAGGCCGAGCAATACTTCAAGGGCGAGGTGGCGACCTGGGGCAAGATGGTCCGCGCCATCGGCTATTCGAACGATTGACCGGCTCGCCGGGGCGATTTCGTCGGGATGCGTGCGCAGTGCCGGTCGTTTTGCTTCCAGCACCTCCCTCGGTCGTCATTCCCGGGCCCGGCGCCAGCGAGGGGGCGCGGAATCCATGACCACCACCGGTGTTCCGGGCTAGCGCCGCCCAAGTCGGGTTTAGCGCATGTTCCGGAAAAGTGGGAACCGGTTTTCCGAACAGAACATGCGCAAAATTGAAGAATTTAGAGCGCATCACGATTCGATCCAATCGGGATGCGCTCTAGCGCCGCCCAAGTCGGGTTTAGCCGAGTTGGGCAGTTCTGACCCGGCCGTGACACGCGTGCGTCCTACCGGCTCACCATCACGTTGAGGATCGAGGTCTTTCCGGCTTTGGTGGCGGCGAGCGCGCTTTGCAGCGCGCCCTTCAGCTCGGCGAGCGCCTCCACGCGCTGGCCGTGGAAACCGAAATGGCTGCCCAACTGCTCGTAGTCCGGCCCGTCGATCGTCACCCCGAAATGCAGGTCTTTGCTGGCCGAGGCACCATCGGGATAGTGGTGGAAGTGGCCCTTTCGCATCGCTTCGTATTTCTTGTTGTTGAGGATGACGATGATGATCGGCAGACCGTGGCGCTTCGAGGCGCCGAGCGCCTGGATGATCGGATTGTAGAGAAACGAGCCGTCGCCCACGAGCAGTGCGACCGGCCGCTTGGGCGCCCCGAGCTTGATGCCGAGCGCGGTGCCGATCCCCTGGCCGAGCCCGCCGGAGCCTCGGAAAAAGCTTTGCGGCATGGTCTGCGGGAGATGCTGGCGCAGCATCGGGGAGTGGGTGATGGTTTCGTCCACGTAGATCGTATCGGCCGGCATCACGTCGCCAAGCGCGCCCACGAGCGAGAGCGGATCGATCCCGCTCCCGTTCCGTGCCTTCTCGCGTTCCGCGCGCAGTCCCGCGACGTAACTCTCGTGCTCGCGCGTGAAGCGCTGCCGCCGCGCGTTCACCGCGCCGGTGTCGATCTTCGCCGACTTCGCTGCCGCGACGAGCAGCTTGAGCGATTCCGCAATTCCGCCTTCGAGGTAAAGGTCGGCGTGCAGGTTCTGGTAGACCATGTGGCCCTTGAGCGGGTTGTCGTGGATGGCGACGATCTTGCCGCTGGTCGGCCGCCGCCGCGCCGGATACCACGGCGCACGCCCGCCCACGAGCAGGACGAGATCGGCGTCGGCCACCGGCTTGTAATTGGCCAAGCCGAGATAGAGCGGGTGATCGGTCGGGAAATTCGCGTAGGCGCTCACCCGTCCGTTGATCACCGGAATGGCGAGGAGATCGGCGAGCTCGACCAGGGCGGAAAATGCCTCGGGGTCGCGTCCGGCGGTCTCGGTCACGATGACCGGGTTCTTGGCGTTGCGCAGAAGTTCGGCGACCTGCTCGACGTCCTCCGTGCGCGGCTGCAGGACGGGTGCGGGCGGGACCTCGCGGGCCGCGGCGGGCGGCGTCCAGTCGTGCAGCATGTGCTCGAGCGCGACGTTGAGGTAGATCGGCCCCTGCGGCACGCGCTGCGCCATTTCGCCGGCGCGGATCACGCTCTCATAGAGCGTGAAGGGGCTGGTGACGGCGCGCGCCCATTTTGCGACCGGCTCGACGAAGCGCTCGATGCCGCCGACGGTGAGGCCGCCGTACCACTGCTGCTCGATGTCGAGATCGGGGTCTTCGCCCAGCGTCTGGGATTCGCCTGACATGACCACCATCGGCACTTCGTTCTGCATCGCGCCATGGACGCCCATGCTTCCCTGCAGCATCCCGACGCCGGCGTGCAGCAGCACCGCCTGCGGCCGGCCGGTGATCAGCGCGTAGCCGGTGGCCATGTTGACCGCGAGCGTCTCATGCCAGGATTCGATGAAGGTCGGGCCCGGCTTGTTGTCGAGCTTCTGGCGCGCCAGGGCCTCCCAGATGGGGGACCACTCCGAGCCGGGAGAGGACATGATGTAGTCGATCTTGAGCTTGCGAAAGGCCTCGAGGATCGCCTCGCCGCCGTCGAGATAGTTCTTCATCTTGTCCGCGCTCCCTGAATTGCGTGGCGCATACCAACACCGAATTTTGGCGGTCCGCAAGGCGATGGGCGAGCACGTGCGGCGGCTTCAAAGCCCGCACCTCGCCTCAGCGCCGGCACCGATGCGGATTGACATTTCGACGACCACCGACCATCAGCGGAAAGCGTTGCCCGCGATGAGCGCAGGCGACCGGAACCTGGCCGCCAGGACCTTGCTGGCAGGCTTTGCCATCAGGATTTCGCCATCAGGACTTCGTCATGAGATCCGCACGCACGACCTTGCGCCGGCCCGACGACTTGATCGCGGCCGGACTCGTCCCGCGCGAACGCCGCGCCGAGGTCGAAGCGGTGGCGGCGCGCTACGCGCTGGCGCTGACGGCCGACGTCGTCGAGCTCATCGATCCCGCCGATCCGTACGATCCGGTCGCGCGCCAGTTCGTTCCCGACCCGGCCGAGCTCGACGCCCGGCCCGATGAGATGGCCGATCCGATCGGGGACGACGCCCGCAGCCCGGTCGAAGGCATCGTGCACCGCTACCCCGACCGCGTGCTGCTCAAGCCGGTGCATGTCTGCGCGGTCTACTGCCGCTTCTGCTTCCGCCGCGAGGTGGTCGGCCACGGCCGCGCGCTCGCGCGCGCGCAGCTTGCTGCCGCGCTCGATTACATCCGCGCGCATTCCGAAATCTGGGAGGTGATCGTTACCGGCGGCGATCCGCTCGTGCTCTCGCCGCGGCGTCTCGGAACGATCGTCAAGGCGCTGGCGGCGATCGACCACGTCAAGATCGTTCGCGTGCATACCCGCGTGCCGGTGGTCGAGCCTGCGCGCGTGACGCCCGCGCTCGTGCGCGCCCTCAAGGCGCCGGGCAAGGCGACCTACGTGGTGTTGCATGCCAACCATGCGCGCGAGCTCACCGCCCGGGCGCGCGCGGCCTGCGCGCGTCTGGTGGATGCCGGCATTCCCATGCTCAGCCAGAGCGTGCTCCTGCGCGGCGTCAACGATGACGCGCAAGTGCTCGGCGAGTTGATGCGCACCTTGGTCGAATGCCGAGTCAAGCCCTACTATCTTCACCACGGCGATCTCGCGCCCGGCACCTCGCATTGGCGCACCGGAATCGACGAGGGGCAGGCCCTGCTGCGCGCCCTGCGCGGCCGGCTTTCCGGCCTCTGCCAACCCGCCTACGTCCTCGACATCCCCGGCGGTCACGGCAAGTCGCCGATCGGGCCGAGCTATCTTGTCCGTATCGGCGACAGCAACGGCACCGCGCGCTATGAGGTCGAAGACTTCAACGGCCGCCGGCACGCCTATCCGCCGGCGACCTGATGGCGGGCCCCGAACCGTGGGCGCGGCGTCTCACCAGCCGCACCACATCTCGCATCTGCTGCGCCGCGTGAAATTGTAAAAGACGGCGCCGATGCAGCGCCCGTTCCAGTCGCCGGCAAGGAGCGTGATGCGCTCGCCAGCGACCCAGCGCAGGCAGGCCGCCGTCCTGCCGGTGAAGCGCGCGCCGTTGATGATGAAATTGCCGCTGTAAGGCGGGGAAACGACCTCGACCACGTGCCGCTCCGGCGGCAGATAGTGCTGATATTGATAGTGGCGGCGGGGCGCGTATTCCATCCCGTCCGCCCAAACCGGTTGGCACATCAGCAAGCCCAATGCCAACGCCGACCCCGCCTTGAGCATGTCCCGCCTCCGCAATGATGATCACGAAAGGATAGAGGCGAGCCGCAACGCTGCCAAGGGAATCCGGCCCGCGGTGCCGGAGGTCCAACATCGATCCGCGGGCGGCTCGCGTGCCGCCCGATTTTGTGGAACATACCGACGCCGCTCACCCCGGGTCATATGTCGATGCTCATCGTCTCGATCGTCCTCGAAGCCGCCGTTGCGGTCATCGCCGTGCTGGCCGCTCGCAAGGGCAAGCCGTATGCCTACGGCCTTGCCTTCACGTTCGGCGTTTACGTGCTGTATGACCTCGCGCGGCTCCTGCAGTGGGATGTGGAGGGCGGAGTTCTTTCCTGGCTCTTCCTTGTCGCCACCATCACCGCGCTGGCCGCGGTGTGGGGACTGTACCGGGACTAGCGAAGCGCGCCGCGCTGCCACGCGCCCAGCGGTTCGCCTGTCGCTCGCATGCGAAGTTCGAGATGGCGGTGCAAGCCTTGCCTGACGCTTGTGTTGCAAGCGACAGCGCCCGATACTGTCGCTCGAGGCGACGCTGAACGTCACATGGAGGAGATCGATGTCGAAGTTCGCTTGGCTGGCCATGCTTGCGACCCTTGCCGCGGTGCCTGTAGCGGCGGAGACCGCAATGCCCGACCTGCGCGGGACCTGGAAGGGCGAGAGCGAAACGATCGCCCTGGGTCGCGGCAACGCGCATCACCCCGGGCCGCGCTCGACCGTGCCACGGCTCGACAGCATTCCGTTCACGATGACGATCGACAAGCAGGACGGCCGCCGTTTCTCCGGCACGTTTTCCTCGGCGCGCGGCACCGACCCGATCATCGCCGTGATGTCGCACGCCGGCACGATCTATATGGTCGACGACGACGGCTACACCATCGGGACGATGCCGGCACCGGACCGCATGGAGCTCTGCTACATGCGCCAGTCGCCCGCCGCGCGCGTCGCGTCCTGCACGCAGCTGACCAAGCAGCCATAGCGCGGATGGCGGCGCGGGGCGCTGTCCGATCGCGGCCGGCAAGGCTGGATCACGGCCTTCGGATGTGGTGGACACCACCGCTTGGCCGGCACGGACAGCTTTGCAAGGAGGAGACTGTACTTCGGCGCAGCGGCGATCGTGCCAGCTCATCGAATTTGCGCATTCGATGGCGACGCGCGCCTGAGGTACAACCGCCACGAGATGTAATCTTCATGCCCGGTTAAGTTCAGATCATAATGTGAAGTTAGAAGCGACGTGAACTCCGGCCAATTATCCGCTGCTTCGAAACCTTGACCCTGCGGCCATTGGTCGTTGGTCAGAAGTATGGCGGGCGGCGGATCAGCTTCGAGTGCGGCTAAGAAATTCCACCGCACGGAATCCTTGGCAAGCAGGAGCGAGAACCATTGGATGTGCGGTGTGGCCTGTCGCATTCCAGCACGAGCCATGGCAAGGAAGGCACCACTATCCGCATCTAGCACCTGCACCCGTGCACCATGTGGCAAGTGGCTTACAAGGGCAGATTGCATCGCCGAAGCGGCGCGCAGCGGCGCATGATTGTAGAGGCGATACACTGAATCGGGTACGAGCCAACTCAAGGTCGATGCCATTACGATCAGGCAGACAAACACACCCCATTCAGGAAGAGTAGCGAGTGACCAAGCTCCCCAGCAGGCTAATCCAATACCCAATGGGTAGACATGATATGACCAGCCCTTTCGTTGAACCAACAAATGGATCAGCCCAAATAGAGTGAGACCGATCATCGCCCGCACGCGCGGTGGTTTAGGTGCGGCTATGCTCAGCGCCGCAGCGATCGCAAGTCCCGCGATTGGTACTATCCACTGGACTGCTTCGAGCGTCTCAGGAACTGAGCGCGCACCCATTGAGGCATATTGGGGCAAAAGCTCTCGTATCATCGTGATGAAGGCATCCAGCCCACCCCAAGCTGCCAACGTTCCAAACACGAGAAGTCCTACGCCGGCGGCGCCCACTATGATCCAAATCATCTCGCGCCAGCGTAACCCCGTCGCCAAAGCGGGCAGGAACAGGAGAAGCATGCCACTAGGTTTGATTGATGCTGCGGTCATGCCGAAAGCGCCAGCCAGCAACAGGTAAAGCCAACGGTGCTCACGATCTTCTGCAATCCTTGCCGACACCAAGGCGGTCGCCACGGCGGGTATCGACATTAGAAAATCTCGCTGGCCGGCGGCATAGGGACCAAGCAAAAGATGCGTAACCAACACGGCGAGCACTGCCAGGATCGACACTGCTGGTCCGGCCGGTCCTACCAACATGAGGATGAGGGCCGACATGACTGCGGCAGCGGTCAGATCGAAGGCGCGCCATGTAACATCGCTCATGCCGCCGATCGCCACGACTGCAGCGTGGATGCCGTAAGTCAGCGGCATGTTGATATCGACAATGTCGCGATAAGGCACCGCGCCCATCTTCATCTGACCGGCAATGAAGTGAAAAATCGTGGCATCGCCGACCAAGGGCCATTCTAGCGACCGCCAAAGTAGCCACCCGGTTACGACCGCGAGCGGCAGATTGAAAACGGCGACTAGTCTAGAATTGGACCACACGGCAAAACCCAGCCGACGGTACGCGAACCAGCGCTCGCTGGATGCTGTTCTCGAGAGCCTATTCACTCCACATGGTGGGCTGACGGTATAGGACCGCGAGGAGAAATCCTTGGCGACATTTCCGCGCACTCGCGCGCGCTTGCTTCGTATCGGGCCTGCCTGCGCGGCAGACGCGTGAGGTGGCTGCTTGCGCGCGATCCGGCGCGCTTTCAAAAAATCCTTTCCGAAACCCGCCAGCGCGGGTTCGGCGTTCGCGATCCGGGCTTCGTCGGCGGCTTTTACAGAACGGCGCCCCAGGACGATGGTCTCGCGGCTATCGCTCTGCCTCTTCGCGATCGTGGCCGCGTCCACGGTTCGATCAATATCCTGTGGGTCAAGACGGCTTTCTCGATTGAAGAATTTGCGGGACGCCACTTGGCCGATCTTCAAAACGCGGCTCGGGAAATTATCGGCTCACTTCATACTGCGCGAGGCAGCCGTCACGTCGTTAAGTGATACGGCCGCTCCTGGTCAATCGCGTCGATATTCCGGGCGAGAGTTCGTCTCGACGGGTGGCCTCATGAGCTACGCGGCCAGCATTCCTGATGCCTATCGTCAGGTTGGCATCTACACAACGCCGGGGACAACATCCTACAGCGCTACCGCGGCTGCTCGGTTGGCCGATAATGTTGCCCGAGAGGATGCGCGCTCGGCGCGCTTCGTCTAGCGGGGAGGCCAGGGGTACCACAATTGTAGCCACACATGGCCCCATCGTTGCAGGCTCGAACGCCGGAACGAGGATTACAACCCGGCACGTCAACCCAACACCCTCCGCCGCCTTCGCCTTGAACTCTGCAAAAGCAAGCACAGTTCTGTTGTGCTGCTGCGGGGCTCGCGTCTGCAAAGGCTACAATCGCGAGAAAGCAGACGGCCGACAAATGACGCATTGCATTTGCCCTTCTGTTGACGGCTTACGTTATCTGTTCAGTGCAACCGGGTAAACAACGGGCATGCTCGCCCCGAGCATGCAAGCGATGGGCTGCGGTTGTTGTGATGCCAGTCGGTTTAGCGGGGAGCCACTCTTCATGGGGCTTCGTCCCGCAATATTAGACCGTTTTCGGACCTGTCAACCGCTTAACCCCGCCAAGTTATTGAAATAAGTGGCGCGCCCTACGGGAATCGAACCCGTGTTTCCGCCGTGAAAGGGCGGCGTCCTGGACCGCTAGACGAAGGGCGCAAGAGGGGGCGATCGCTTGGCGCGGCGACATATAGAGGCGTTTGCGCGGTGCGGCAAGGAAGCGCCGCGAGGAAGCCGGGCGCCCGCGCAAACCGGGTCGCGCTGCGTCGCCTCACCACTTGCCCGTGTTCGGCATGGAAACCCACGGCTCCTTGGGCGGCAGCGGGGCGCCCTTCTGCAACAGCTCGATCGACTGCTTGTCGGGCGAGCGCACGAACGCCATCACGCCGTCGCGCGGCGGCCGGTTGATGGTGACGCCGGCCTTCATCAGTTTCTCACATAGCCCATAAATGTCGTCGACCTCGTACGCGAGGTGGCCGAAATAGCGCGCCTCGCCGTAGTCCTCGCTGTCCCAGTTGTGGGTGAGCTCGACCAGCGGTGCGTCGCGGCCGGTGCGCTTGCTCTCCTCGACGCGCCCTTCGTCCTCCGGCGCAGCCAGGAAAACCAGGGTGTAGCGGTTTTTCTCGTCGACGCGGCGACGCACCTCCTTGAGGCCGAGCTTGTTGCAGTAGAAATCGAGCGCCTGATCGAGGTTGCGCACGCGCAACATGGTGTGCAGATATCTCATGATGTGACCTCTTTGCATCGCCTGGCAAAAAAAGGAAGAGAGAAGCATACATGATCGCGCCGGATCTGGAGACCGCCATTGACCGACTGGAGGAACTGGTGGAGGGGGCGCGCGTGATCGCGCCGTTCACCGGCGCCGGCATTTCCACCGAGTGCGGCATCCCGGATTTTCGCTCGCTCGGCGGCCTCTGGACCAAGAACAAGCCGATCCCGTTCGACGAGTTCCTCGCCAGCCAGGATATGCGCAACGAGGCCTGGCGTCGGCGCTTCGCCATGGACGCGCAGTTCTCGGCCGCACGGCCCGGTCGCGGGCACCTCGCGCTCGCGAGCTTCTACCGCGCCGGCAAGGCGCCGGCGGTGATCACGCAGAACATCGACAATCTTCATCAAAGCTCGGGGATAGCGGCGGAACACGTGATCGAGCTGCACGGCAACAACAGCTATGCCTTATGCCTCGATTGCGGCAGGCGCTACGAGCTGTCGTGGGTGCGCGCGCAATTCGTCGGTGCCTGCGAGCGCGCGCCCGATTGCGTCCATTGCGGCGGATACATCAAGACGGCGACGATTTCCTTCGGTCAGGCCATGCCCGAGCGCGAAATGCGTCGCGCCGAACAATTGACTCTTGACTGTGATCTTTTTCTCGCGCTCGGCTCTTCGCTTGTGGTGTGGCCGGCCGCCGGGTTCCCCCTGCTGGCCAAGCGAAACGGCGCTCGTTTGATAATTATCAATCGCGAAGCGACCGAATTCGACGAAATTGCCGACCTTGTCGTGCGCGACGACATCGGGACGGTGCTCTCTCCCTTCATCGTCCACTGATTCGGGAAGGGTGGCAAGATGTACACAGCCATCCACCTCTTTTGGTGCGCGCATGCATTTTGGCCTTTCCCCTTCGCTTCCGAATGATATCTTCGTAACGGCCAAGATTCGAAGCGCACGCAAGAAGCGCCTGGACTGAGCGGCGGCGTTGGGGCGTCATGACGTCGGACGGAATTGCACCGAAGGGGGCGGGCGGCGGTCTGGGGATCGTCCGCGACACCGGTGGCGACATCGGCGACGAGGCGGCGAGCGTCATCGAGCTCACCGGCGCCATCAAGTGGTTCGACGTGTCCAAGGGCTACGGTTTCATCGTTCCCGACAACGGGATGCCCGACATTCTCCTGCACGTGACCTGCCTGCGGCGCGACGGTTTCCAAGTCGCCTATGAAGGCGCGCGCGTCGTGGTCGAGGTGCTGCAGCGCCCGCGCGGTCTGCAAGCGTTCCGCATCGTCTCCATGGACGAGTCGACGGCGGTGCATCCGGCGCAGATGCCGCCGCCGCGCACCCACGTCACCGTCACCGCGACCAGCGGGCTCGAGCGGGCGCAGGTGAAGTGGTTCAACCGGCTGCGCGGCTTCGGGTTCCTCACCCGCGGCGAGGGCACACCCGACATTTTCGTGCACATGGAAACCTTGCGCCGCTTCGGCCTGACCGAGCTGCGGCCGGGCCAGTACGTTCTCGTGCGCTTCGGACCCGGGCCGAAGGGATTGATGGCGGCCGAGGTGCGCCCGGAAGGCGCTCCGCTCGGCCCGGCCTCGCACTGAGCAGCGGAAAACACGCGATACCCGTCACCCGGAACCGGGTGGAACCGTCGTTCGCAAACGGCTCCCCTTGCGACCGGCAGATGGCAAGTCTGCCATCAGCGGCAAGTCTGCCATCGGCGGCAAGTCTGCCATCGGCGGCAAGTCTGCCATCGGCGGCAAGTCCGCCATCGGCGGCAAGTCTGCTATGATCGGGCCCGTCACCGAGGCTTGTTCCATGCGTCGTCGCCTGTTCGTTCTTCTTGCCGCGCTGTCGTTTCTGACCCTGCCGCTCCTCGGCTTCGCCGGCCGGCTCGGTGCGGCCGAGCTGCAGCCCTTGGAGATCGCCAGCAAGGGCGGCGTGCACGTCTTTGCGGTCGAAATGGCATCGACGCCGGAGGAGCAGGCGAAAGGCCTGATGTTCCGGCGGCAGCTGCCGGAAGGGCAGGGCATGCTGTTCGACTTCCACCAGGAGCAACCCACGAGCTTCTGGATGAAGAACACTTATATCCCGCTCGACATGATCTTCATCCGCGGCGACGGACGGATCCTGCGGATCGCCGAGAACACGGTGCCGCTCTCGGAGGCGCTGGTTCCCTCCGGCGGCCCGGTGCGTGCCGTGCTGGAAGTCGTCGGCGGCACCGCCAGGAAGCTCGGCATCGCGCCGGGCGACCGCGTGGCGCACGCAATCTTCAACGGGCGTTAGAGCATGATCGCGAAAAGTTGCAGACTTTTCGGATTAGATCATGCGACCAAACAAATGCTTAGAGCGAAAACAAGCGCTTGGAGCGAAATCGCAATTCGATGCGGAACGATTTCGCTCGAGACCGCGGCGCGGTATCGGTTGCGCGCACGCCTTTGCGCGGATGCCGGATGAGGTGCCGCGCCGGTCAGCGGGCGGGCCCATTCCAGCCTCGTCTTGCTGGCCCAAACCGAACCGTGTATCGAGGCGCGGCAGCGCCGGGGCATAGCGCAGCCTGGTAGCGCGGGAGTTTTGGGTACTCCAGGTCGCAGGTTCAAATCCTGCTGCCCCGACCAACAAAATCAAAGGCTTCAGCCTAAATTACCAGCCAGCAATCTTCCCAAAAATCGGCCATGGGAAGATCATGGGAAGATAGCGGGAAGCCCTAGCAAGCCCGCCCCAGCGCGGCGCGGGGCGGGGCTATTGCCGTTGCCAACTCTTAGCGAAGGCCGCCATCGCGCCGTCGCGCGTCGCCTCGTAGCCGTGCGTCGCTGTGCGGTCCTCGTGGTAGCCGAAGATCAGCGTCCACATCCACGGCGTGCCCACGGGTGAGGCGGCGGCTTTGAAGATGCGGCCGACCACCGCGCCATCGGACAGCACGTCGTAGTCGTCGTCGTTCCACTCGCCTGAAGGGCGGGAAGTCGAGGCGCGCTTAAGGATGAGTGGGGCCACCCCATCATTCGATCACCTCGTCGGCGCGGGCGAGCAGCGTCGGCGGCACGTCCAGACCGATCGTCTTGGCTGTCTGCAGGTTGATGACGAACTCGAACTTCACCGCCCGCAGGATGGGCAGGTCGGCCGGCTTCTCGCCTTTGAGAATGCGGCCGGTGTAAACGCCGAGCAGACGCTCCCGATCGATAATGCTTGACCCGTAGCTCATCAGTCCGCCAGCTTCGACATACTCGCGTTGATAATACATAGTGGGCACCGCATGGCGAGCGGCGAGCGTGACGAGCTGGACGCGACGTGTGCTGAACAATATTTGAGGAGCCACCAGAAGCGCATCGGCCCGCTTTTGCGCAAGGCTCGCAAAGGCAGCGTCGATGTCGAGATTGGTAGTGGCGGTGAGGATTTCGATTTGCCTCCCGATCGCCACGGCCGCCGACTTCACCTCTGCGATCGTAAACTCACCGGTGGTATGGCCGGGAGTGACAAGCAGCGCAAAGCGCATCGCTCCCGGCAGGAGTTCGTGCAAAAGTCCGAGCCGCTTACCCCCAAGGCCCACTGCCACGTCAGCGACACCGGTCGCATTGCCCCCAGGCTGGTTGAGGCTTCGGACCAACCCCGTTTGGACCGGGTCCACACCTGTGCTGAAGACGATCGGAATGGTCGTCGTCAAGCCTTTGACCACGCGTGTCGTGTCCGCGCCGGCGGGAGCGGCGATGACCGCAACGCCGCGACGGATCAGATCGGCGGCCAATTCAGACACCCGATCAAATTGATTGTCGGCCCAGCGATATTCAATCGCGACGTTACGGCCCTCGACGAAGTCTAGCTCCTTCAAGCCCCTGTGAAATGCGGCGACTCTGTCTCGCGATTCCGCGGATGCGCCAACATGAAGATAGCCTATCAACGGCAGCGCCGGCTGTTGCGCCTGCGCAGCAATCGGCAACGCCACTGTACCCCCAAGCAGCGTGACGAAATCGCGCCTTTTTAATTGGTCGATTTGCATTCGCTCCCCCTACCCAACAGGGGCCGCATTGAAGAATATCAAATTGTCAGGAAACAGTCAGCGGGTAGCGCGCCAACTTTACAACCCACCGGCTGGCGGCCAATACCGTCAGAGTCCGCAGTGGGTCATCAGCGCCGATATGGTCGCCACGAACAACCATTAGCATGTCCGGTTCGCTCCCAATCGCTACCGCGACGTTGCAGCGCGACGAACCGTCGAAAGGTGCAGCAACGGAAGCCAGATTTTTATTCGATCACCTCGTCGGCGCGGGCGAGTAGCGCCGGCGGCACTTGGAGGCCGAGCGCCTTCGCCGCGACCAGGTTGATGACAAGATCGAACTTGTTCGGCTGCTCGACCGGAAGATCGGCTGGTTTTGCCCCTCGCAGGATTTTGTAGATATTCTGCCAGGCGCGCCGGAACAGGTCAGGGAA
Organism: uncultured Alphaproteobacteria bacterium; assembly: GCA_963821505.1. GTDB lineage: Bacteria > Pseudomonadota > Alphaproteobacteria > Rhizobiales > Xanthobacteraceae > VAZQ01. Next base: position 996 of record CAWGEH010000015.1, on the reverse strand, counting down.
GTTGGGTCCGTAGGACATCAGCCCTCCCACTTCAGCGAACTCCCGATTTGGTAAGACCGCCGGCAGTCGCGCGCCCAGCGCCAAGGTATTGATGCGAATCCGGTTTGTCACTAGGAGCGCATCACCGACGACATCAAAGTGCTTCCGAGCGGTCCTTGATGAGCGCCTCAAAGGCGGGAGCGATATCCTCAGCTCGCCGGATTTCGAACACGGCAACTTCTAGGCCAAGCGTGCGGGCCGCTGCCCGAACCTCGCCTGTCTCCGGCACCGCGTTGGGATTGCTGACGTTAGCCAAAATGGCCAACCGGCGGAGACCGGGGATAACCTCGCGCAAGAGTTCGAGCCGCTTGCCAGCAAGATCGGCCTGCTGAAGTCGAGAGGCCGGTGATGTTGCCGCCCGGTCGGGCCGAACTCGCGACCAGGCCGCTGCCAACCGGATCCGCCACACTCGTCATCACGACGGGGATGACCGATGTCGCCTGCTTTGCCGCGAGGGCTCCCGGGGTTCCCGTCGTGACAATGACATCGACTTTGAGCCGGACGAGTTCGACCGCGATCTCAGCGATCCGGTCGTTGCGGCCTTCCGGCCACCGGTACTCAATCACAACGTTGCGGCCCTCGGCCCAGCCGAGTTCGTGTAGGCGCTGAACAAAAGCGGCGACCCGTTGGCTCTCTGTCAAAGGCGTGCCCCCGCCCGAGTACCCGATGGTCGGCAACTTACCCGCCTGCTGCGCTCGCGCCGCCAGCGGCCACGCCACTGCGGCCCCGCTGAGGAGCGTGATGAACTCGCGGCGTTTCACTGCCCAGTACCTCCCGTGCTCCGAACGAAAGGAATAGCACACAGGGAAGGACTGGTGCGCTGCGGGATTTCGGCGCGGCTTAGGACCGGTTCGGGTCAATCGCGACCGAGTTGGGTGCGGCGACCCGGCCCTTCATGTCCGCTATGCCTGCAATAGCGACCGAATCGGTGTGTCGCAGCGAACCGTCGCGTTGTGC
>CAWGEH010000014.1:0-93125 GCA_963821505.1 uncultured Alphaproteobacteria bacterium | reverse complement strand
AACGGAAGTCGGCAACAAGAATGCGCGATGACGGCGGTCAGTCACGAAGTCCCGCGAGGCGGAGGCCGTCCAGAAGGTGCTCCATGTCCTCCTTGCGCGTGAATACTGGATTCTCACCCCGGAACACGCTGGCGATGAAGCCCGGTGCGAAGCTGTCGAGCACAGCGATTTCTGCACCTGCGCGCGCCATGTCGCCAGCCCGGGCACTGCACGCGATCATCAGGGCACGGCGGATCGGTGCACGATGCGAAACCTGGATTGCGGATTTGCACCAGCGCACGGCTTCGTCGTAATTGCGCAGCGTGAAATGTGCCATCGCCAAAGCGAGGTGGGCGGTTCCGATATAGTAATCCCTTGGACTGAGACGCAGCGCGATTTTCGCGTGTGCTTCCGCCTCCCGGGCCAGGCCCGTGGTCGCCTCGGCAAAGGCCAGCACGATGATTGCAGCGGCGTAGTTCGGATTGATCTGGTAGGCACGCCGGAGGTCCGCAAGGCCGCCGTCGTATTCGCCGCGATTGACGCGGACCAAGCCGCGTACCGTCAGTGTTCGCTCATCCTGGGAGTTGATCGCGGTCATACGCTCGACCACGGCCCACGCCCTGTCGAGCGCACCATCGGGCCGGTCGCCCCAGCGGTAGAGATGGCAAATCCAGTGTGCCTTAGCGAGCGTGAAGTGAGCCGCCAGTGAGGCAGGAATTGGCGGCAATCGCTTCCTCGCAGGCGGTGATTGCCTGCTGCATCAGTGCAGCATTGCCGCCGTTGTACGCATCCAGGTACAGGCCTCCGGCGCGCCATGCGAGCTGTCGCGCGTGGAGGTTCGTAGTGTCTCGCCACGAGCGGGCGATCTCGGCAAGCTCGATCTGCGGGCCGAGGCTTGCCACAACCGTGCGGGTAATCTCCTCCTGCAAGTCGAATACGTCGGCTTGCTCCCGATCGTAACGCTCAGCCCAAAGATGGTCGTTTGTCACCGCGTCAATGAGCTGTGCCGTCACCCGGACGCGGTTGCCGATCTTGCGAACGCTGCCTTCGAGCACATAACGCACCTTGAGGTCCCGGGCGACCTGCGCCACGTCGAGCGGCTTGCCTTTGTAGAAGAACGTCGAGTTACGCGCGATAACTGCGAAGTCGCGAAAGCGCGAGAGCTCGGTGATGATGTCCTCCGCCAAGCCGTCGGCGAAGTACTCCTGCTCCGGATCACCGCTCATATTCTGAAAAGGCAAGACGGCAATTGAGGGCTTATCGAGAAGCGGGAGTGCCTGAGTTTCGTTCGTAGTCGAACCTGATTTTATTCGCCGGAATGGATTTGACCCGTCAGCAGAACCCGCCACGCCTGCATAGGCTCGGCAATATTCTTGAGGGGCTGCGGTCCCATATCATCACAGACGATCTCGACCTTACCCCGGATTTGCCGGTAGGCGTCGTTGGACATGCATACCCCGCCCGGTTCGGCGATCCCTTCAAGGCGGGCGGCGATATTGACGCCGTCGCCGAAGATGTCGTTGTCATCGATGATGATGTCCCCGACATGAATGCCGATCCGGAACTCGATCCGAAAATCCTGAGGCACATCGGCGTTTTGTTCGGCCATGGCGCGCTGAACTGCCACTGCACTGCGCGCGGCATCAACGGCGCTGGCAAACTCGACCAACATTCCATCGCCGGTTGTCTTGACGATGCGCCCACGATTGGAGGCAATGGTGGGATCGACAAGGTTCTTCCTGACCGCCTTGAGCCGGGCCAGCGTACCTTCTTCGTCAGCGCCCATGAGACGGCTATAACCGGCGACATCCGCCGCCAGCACGGCCGCCAGCCGCCGCTCCACCCGCTCTCCGGCCAAAATAGCCCCTAAAGCCAGAAACTCTGCTCGGCTCATCAAACCATGCGGCCCGCAGTCCGGCTAGGCCCAATGTCCGGTTGGGGTCAAAACCCGAAGAACTCAAATTGAGCATTCGAGTCGCTTCAGCCCCCCAAGCGGACATGACATTCCCGATTGGCCGCTTCGGCCCCCCAAGCGGACATGACATTCCCGATTGGCCGCTTCGCGCCATGGGCGGACACGAGATAATTAGTCGTCGGGGTCGCCGGTCGAGACATAGGCCCACAACGTGTCGACATCGTCGGGCGTGAGCACGTCGTCCCAGGACGGCATGTTGCGCTTGCCGTTCATGACCGAGTTGACGAAGCGGACCTTGGCGTCGCGCGGAAACGTGTGCAGGTCGATCGCCCATTGCGGATTGCGCATTCGCGTCCCGTGGCAGGTGGCGCAGTTCAGCGCGAACAGCTGCGCGCCCCGCGCAACCTGCTCGGGCGGGAATTGCGGGCTCTGCGCCCCGGCGTCCGCACTCGCGAGCGCGAGTCCGATGACCGCGAATGTCGGAGCTTTCATGCGACCTTGCCGGCGCTCCTCATTCCGGCATCAGAGCGAACGTCCACACCGATCCGCCGGTCGGCACGCGATCGGCAACCTTCATGGTGCGGTTGAGCACGCCGCCGATGCCGGACAGCACCGTCACGTATTGCCGACCGTTGTGGGTGTAGGTGATCGGCGGCGAGTTGATGCCGGACCCGGTCTTGAATTTCCACAGCTCCTCCCCGGTCGCCTGATCGAGCGCGATGAACTCGCCGTTGACCCGCCCGGTGAACAGCAGTCCGCCGTCGGTCGCGAGCATGCCGGCGGACAGCACCGTGTCGGTGACCGGCACCTTCCATTCGGCTTTGCCGGTCAGCGGGTCGAAAGCCAGGTGGTACCCCCACGGCTGGCCCGCCGGCGGGAACGGGAAGTTGGTTTCGATGCCGGTCGAGCCTTGCCCGAGCACGAAGTTCACCTTGGTGTATTTCAGGATGCGGGAAATTTCCCAGGAATTCACATAGACCAGCCCGGTCTTCGGATTGAATGCCATCAGCGACGCATTGGTGCCCCGCGACGGCCAGATCTCGACGGTCTCGCCGTTGACCGCACGCTGGTAGATGTCGGTCAGCACCGGGCGCCCGGTCTCGAGATCGATATTCTTCGCCCAGTTGACCTTCACGAACGGATGCGCCGCGATGAGCTTTCCGTTGATGCGGTCGATCACGTACATGAACCCGTTCTTGTTGGCGTTGAGCAGCACCTTGCGCAACTGTCCGTCGACGCGCAGGTCGGCCAGGACCGGCTCCGCGGTCCCGTCGAAATCGAAGCTCTCGTTCGGGATGTACTGGTAGTGCCAGACGAGCTCGCCGGTCTTTGGCCGGATCGCGATCACGCTCGCGGTGTAGAGGCTGTCCGCACCCTTGCGGTATTCAGGATTGTAGGGCTCGGCGTTGCCGACGCCCCAATAGACCAGATCGAGCTCGGGATCGTAGGCGCCGTTCTGCCAGGTTGCACCGCCGCCGTATTTCCAGGCATCGTCCTGGGGCCAGGTTTCCGAGCCGGGCTCGCCCGGCGCCGGAATGGTGTAGCGCCGCCACAGCTTCTTGCCGGTATCCGGATCCCATCCATCGAGAAAGCCGCGTGTGGTCCGGTCACCGCCGGCGACGCCGGTGATCACGACGCCGTTCGCGACGAGCGGGGCGATGATCCCGGTATAGCCTTCCTTGTACTCCGCGAATTTCTGCTTCCAGATCTCTTTTCCGGTCTTCATGTCGAGCGCGACGACATGCGCGTCGATCTGCTCGCGAAACAGCTTGCCGTCGTAGATGGTCGCGCCGCCGCGAACGATAACGCCGGGCGCGCCGACCCGCGCTGCCGCACGGTCATACTCCACCGGCGTGCGCCAGATCTGCTGGCCGGTCGCGACATCAATCGCGAACGTCCAGTGTCCGTTCACCACATACATGACGCCGTTGTAGACGGTGGGCTGCGCCAGCTCGCCGGTATCGTTGCTCAGGCTGGTGCTCCAGATCGGAACGAGACGCTTGATGTTCGACGTGTTGATCTGGCTGAGCGGGCTGTACTGATTGAGACTGTAGCCCATCCCGAACGTGGTGACGTTCTCCGAATTCTTGCCGTTGTCGATCAGCTCCTGCGCGGTCTGCGCCGCCGCGCAGCCGCACCAGGAGATCAGCATCAGCACCAGCAGTTTTTTCATGGTTTCCTCCGCCCCAGTGATGCCGGACCATCGCGGGGTCGCGTTGTCTTCGGCGGGAGCATGCTCGGTTGCGCGACCCTTGCCAAGGGTGCCCCCTCGGCAAGCGCCTGTTTGGCAGGGCACGACACTTCAGTGGAAGATCGGCTTGCCTCTGAGCCCCTGGCCGACTGGCGCCTGATCGGGCCGATGTCGGCTGGGCGGACACGAGATAATTAGTCGTCGGGGTCGCCGGTCGAGACATAGGCCCACAACGTGTCGACATCGTCGGGCGTGAGCACGTCGTCCCAGGACGGCATGTTGCGCTTGCCGTTCATGACCGAGTCGACGAAGCGGACCTTGGCGTCGCGCGGAAACGTGTGCAGGTCGATGGCCCATTGCGGATTGCGCATTCGCGTCCCGTGGCAGGTGGCGCAGTTCAGCGCGAACAGCTGCGCGCCCCGCGCAACCTGGTCGGGCGGGAATTGCGGGCTCTGCGCCCCGGCGTCCGCACTCGCGAGCGCGAGTCCGATGACCGCGAATGTCGGAGCTTTCATGCGACCTTGCCGGCGCTCCTCATTCCGGCATCAGAGCGAACGTCCACACCGATCCGCCGGTCGGCACGCGATCGGCAACCTTCATGGTGCGGTTGAGCACGCCGCCGATGCCGGACAGCACCGTCACGTATTGCCGACCGTTGTGGGTGTAGGTGATCGGCGGCGAGTTGATGCCGGACCCGGTCTTGAATTTCCACAGCTCCTCCCCGGTCGCCTGATCGAGCGCGATGAACTCGCCGTTGACCCGCCCGGTGAACAGCAGTCCGCCGTCGGTCGCGAGCATGCCGGCGGACAGCACCGTGTCGGTGACCGGCACCTTCCATACCGCTTTGCCGGTCAGCGGGTCGAAGGCCTGGTGGTACCCCCACGGCTGGCCCGCCGGCGGGAACGGGAAGTTGGTTTCGATGCCGGTCGAGCCTTGCCCGAGCACGAAGTTCACCTTGGTGTATTTCAGGATGCGGGAAATTTCCCAGGAATTCACATAGACCAGCCCGGTCTTCGGGTTGAACGCCATCAGCGACGCATTGGTGCCCCGCGACGGCCAGATCTCGACGGTCTCGCCGTTGACCGCACGCTGGTAGATGTCGGTCAGCACCGGGCGCCCGGTCTCGAGCTCGATATTCTTCGCCCAGTTGACCTTCACGAACGGATGCGCCGCGATGAGCTTTCCGTTGATGCGGTCGATCACGTACATGAACCCGTTCTTGTTGGCGTTGAGCAGCACCTTGCGCAACTGTCCGTCGACGCGCAGGTCGGCCAGGACCGGCTCCGCGGTCCCGTCGAAATCGAAGCTCTCGTTCGGGATGTACTGGTAGTGCCAGACGAGCTCGCCGGTCTTTGGCCGGATCGCGATCACGCTCGCGGTGTAGAGGCTGTCCGCACCCTTGCGGTATTCAGGATTGTAGGGCTCGGCGTTGCCGACGCCCCAATAGACCAGGTCGAGCTCGGGATCGTAGGCGCCGTTCTGCCAGGTTGCACCGCCGCCGTATTTCCAGGCATCGTCCTGGGGCCAGGTTTCCGAGCCGGGCTCGCCCGGCGCCGGAATGGTGTAGCGCCGCCACAGCTTCTTGCCGGTATCCGGATCCCATCCATCGAGAAAGCCGCGTGTGGTCCGGTCACCGCCGGCGACGCCGGTGATCACGACGCCGTTCGCGACGAGCGGGGCGATGATCCCGGTATAGCCTTCCTTGTACTCCGCGAATTTCTGCTTCCAGATCTCTTTTCCGGTCTTCATGTCGAGCGCGACGACATGCGCGTCGATCTGCTCGCGAAAGAGCTTGCCGTCGTAGATGGTCGCGCCGCCGCGAACGATAACGCCGGGCGCGCCGACCCGCGCTGCCGCACGGTCATACTCCACCGGCGTGCGCCAGATCTGCTGGCCGGTCGCGACATCAATCGCGAACGTCCAGTGTCCGTTCACCACATACATGACGCCGTTGTAGACCGTGGGCTGCGACAGCTCGCCGCTATCGTTGCTCAGGCTGGTGCTCCAGATCGGAACGAGCCGCTTTATGTTCGACTTGTTGATCTGGTTGAGCGGGCTGTATTGATTGAGATTGTAGCCCATCCCGAACGTCGTGACGTTCTCGGAATTCTTGCCGTTGTCGATCAGCTCCTGCGCGGTCTGCGCCGTAGCGCTGCCGCACCAGGAGATCAGCATCAGCACCAGTAGTTTTTTCATGGTTTCCTCCGCCCCAGTAATGCCGGACAATCGCGGGGTCGCGTTGTCTTCGGCGGGAGCATGCTCGGTTGCGCGACCCTTGCCAAGGGTGCCCCCTCGGCAAGCGCCTGTTTGGCAGGGCACGACACTTCAGTGGAAGATCGGCTTGCCTCTGAGCCCCTGGCCGACTGGCGCCTGATCGGGCCGATGTCGGCTCCGGGTCAAACCCGGACTTCCTCCTTGGGTGCCCCATGTCCGCTTCCGCCAAGTGCAGACATTGGTCCGGGAGGGCAGTCAGTTGGTCAAGCTGCGCAATTCTGCTTAGGCCCGGCCCCGCCGCCGGGGAGGCGGGCCGAAGGGCGGCTTCGTCGGCCGCGCTCCTCCGAAGATTCCGAAATGTTCACGCGAGCGGCTTGCTTGCTCCTTCGGCGTGAGGTCCTCGACGCTCTCGCAAAGCCGACTGAACCGCTCGGCCGCTTGCTTGTCCGCTTGGCGGGAGCTCTCACGCTGGAGCCCATCGAGCGGCCGGACATTCTTCAGGTACGGCGGCGGCGATGGCGGATCGACGTACTTTGGTGGCGATGGCGGATCGACCGCCTTATCGTTCACGGTCGAGCTCGGCTCGACTACCGGCGGCTTTCGCCTGCGGGCGAGGAGTTCGTCGTCGATGATGCTTGGTACCAGGAACGCCGCGAGACTGCCTGCGAGGCAGAGGAAAAAATACAGGTCGGGATGGTGCCAACTCATGTTCAGCTTCAGCGCGACTTCGCGCCGCTAGCTTCTCTAGGACATACCTGCCGCGCGCCCTCGTACGTGCAGCGCGTGCTCGGCGGCGAGCCGCAGTCTTTCGCCAGATTAGCGTGTGACACGCACTGACCATCTTGACCGCGCCAGCCCGGCCCGCCTTTGCAGCCGCACCCCTGGCAGCGACATGCCGAGTTAGTTGCGGCGGCCCTCGGCGAGGACGATGTGGACGACACGTAGTCGGGCACGACATGCCAAGCCCACACGCCGAAAGCGAGCGCGGCTACAGCTAGGGGGGCGAAGAGTTTCATGAATATAAACTCCAATGCATTTGGCGCACGAAATTGCGCCGCGCTGCCGGTCGCTTGTTAGTCGCCGGAACCGCTGTGCGGGGACTTGTTGCTTTGCGCCAAACATTTGTTCGTCGCTGCCACCGCGCTGCCAGAGCCGAAGCGTCCAGAGCCTTACGGGCAGTCAGCGCCGCGCCCGCATGAAATTGCGAACGGCAAAATAGAGGCCGACGGGCACCACGAGCGCGACAAACCACTCATAGCCCTCGGGGGCACCGTGAGGGATGATAAACATGCTGCGGTGGGTAGACGTTCGGCGCGCACCCCCCGCAAGAGGGTGCAAAAAATTGACGGGCTAGCTGCCCGGCAGACCAGGCCAACGCCGCGCGGCTCGAGCATTTCCGTGCGGCTGGCGTCACGCAAGTCGGCATCATTACTGCCGTTGGTCAGAACATTCGAGGAAGCCGCAGCTCTGAGGGCCTCTTCGCGCAGTCCCATGGAACCTCTCAAGTGAATGTACGTTGGAACTCCGGATAGCGAAGTCGAAGAAAACGAAAATGAACATGCAGCCACGAATAAAACGTTGGGAACGATGGCATCGCGCTGACCATAACTTTGCTATCGCAACGATTGGCCTCATGGTCTTCTTCTTGATGGCGGGCTTCACCGCTTGGGTGTTCGGCGAGAAGCCAAGCACTGCCGCCGTAAGCCCCGCAGCCGCACACTCGGACACCCGGTAGTTCGACCTGTAAAAATCGCTGTGAGGTAAGGAGGCCAGTTCGCGGCTCAAACAATGGCGGTTACAGTCATGGCGACTGCGGCGACCCCCATCACTGCTGTCGAAAGCCAGCCAACCAATCGCAACCCATCGTTCACAGGAAACTTCCCCATAACTTTGGGGTTGGATGTCATATGCATCATGGTGATCATCACGGGCACTGCCACGACGCCGTTGATCACTGCACTCCAGTAGAGCGCCTTAATGGGATTGACGGGAGAAAAATTGATCACGATGCCAATTATCGTTGCAAGGGCTAGCGAGGAGTAAAATCCTTTTGCTTGCATCGGTTTGCGCGCGAGCCCGACAGGCCACTTACGAGCCTCACCAACCGCATAGGCGGCTGATCCTGCCAAGACAGGTACTGCAAGCAGCCCTGTCCCAACGATGCCAAGAGCGAAAAGACTAAAGGCAAACGGCCCCGCCACCGGTCGAAGCGCTTCCGCGGCTTGGCTCGAAGTCTCAATGTTCGTGATTCCGTTTGCGTGAAGCGTTGCGGCGGTCGTGACAATGATTGCGAGTGCTACCAAATTGGAGAATGCCATTCCTACATAGGTATCGAGACGAATACGTTCCATTGCGTCCGGCCCCTGATGGGGTGCCTTTACCAGAGGCTTCCGCTCGGGGTTCGCACGGACGTCCTCGACCTCTTGCGCAGCCTGCCAGAAAAACAGGTAAGGGCTAATGGTTGTCCCGAGAATAGCGACGACGGTCGTCCAGAACGCAGCGTCTGGCGCAAACGTCGGAATAAGAAATCCTCGAACTGCATCCGCCCACGGAATTTCTACGACCATGATTGTGCCAAAATAGGCAAACAGCGCCAACGTAAACCATTTCAGTACAGATACGTACCGAGAATACTCCATGAAGACCTGCAGGATTGCACAGAACGCTCCAAAAAAAATCACATAGAATAGCTGCGGGCCCCCGATGAGCAGACGAAGGGCATCGCCCATGGCGCCGAGATCGGCGCCTATATTAATTGTGTTGGCCGTGAACAGTAGCGCGACGATACCCTGCAGAAGCCAACTGGGATAATGCTGCCGGATATTTCCGGCAATCCCTTTTCCCGTTGTTCGTCCGATCTGAGCGCTAACCCGCTGGATCGCGACCATCAAAGGATAGCTGAAAAGCATCGTCCAAGAAACGGCAAAGCCAAACTGTGCGCCAGCCTGGCTGTAAGTCGCTATTCCGCTCGGATCATCATCGGACGCACCGGTAATCAGGCCGGGACCGAGGATGCGGATTAGCCGAGATTTAATTGAGCCGCGGCCCAGACCTCGCGCCGGGTTCTTACGGCGACTTGCGGTTTTAGTGACTGCCATGGAAATTACTCGGCGGGCGGAATGCTCCAGCATGCGTCCGCGGGGCCCCGAATTGCGTTGCCGCGAGTGTCCTCTTCATATCGTGACGCGAGTGACCCGGGAATGTTTGGGTGGACCGCCGCCTACGCGCCCATTTTGGCAAGGCACTCGCATCGATCGGGGCGGCGTTCTCTCGACCCCCGCATCCCCCTTTGACATTACTTGCCCCCCGTCCCCTCGCGGGGAACGCGGCCATCGCAGCCTCGCCCGTCGGCTCATAGCCGTGGGTCGGCGCGCCGCATGTCACCGTTGTGACCGCTCGTCCACATCTAGGGGCGGTCCGCTGGCGCGATTGGCATCGCGAAGATGCGGCCGACGGTCACGCCGTCCTCCAGCACGTCGTAATCGCCGTCGCTCCACTGGCCGGACGGGCGGAAGGTGTTCGCTCGTTTGAGAATCAGCTGCCCCAATATTATCTCCTTCCGATCTGATCACAGCGCATGCTTGCTCCTCCCGCACCCAGCTTCGCGAAATACGGAGCAATTCGTCCGGCAGCTCTCCAATGAGATACTTCCGAAATAAGACGTTCGCAGCGGCGGCGTTGCCATCCATGGCTTTCAGAATGAAACGATGGATTTCTCTAAAGGCATCCGCGAACGGAGGCCACTGTTCATTTATACGTTCGCACTGGTCAAGCATCCGCATCTGAAGTCACCATTGTGCAAAGCAAACCCCGCCTCTTAGGCAGGCGGGGTCCGGCTCACTCTGGAAAGTGAAACGCTAGTCGCCGCAGTTATTCTTTGAACGCACAAAGCATTGAGTAGTTCCGGCTCGCTGCTTTCGCAGCTTAAGGACCAGCTTTCTCGAGGGAACGGCGCTCATGGGTTGGGAATTCTCCCGGCATGGACAAAGTAACCAACTTCAGGAAGCGGGCGCAGCGCTTCGAGGAGCGCGCTGCAAACGCGATTGACCCCAAAGCCCGCGAACACTGGCAAAGAGTGGCTGACGCCTGGCACTCGGCCGTCGAGGCGGCGGAAAGAACACCCCCGCTTATCTGGCAGTGGGAGCGGGAACGGTGGAGGGAGGGCTAGCGGCGCGCCATCGGTCCGGGCCCCATTCCTCTTCCGCCTTCCGCTTCACCGCCGGCGCGTTCGGAGCCGATCAGCTTTCGGCGGCTCGGCGGCCCTCCACAAGGCCGGGTGACCGGCGGGGTCAGGAGGGCCGACCGCGCGCAAGGCCCCCTCACAGAGCCGCTCGGGATCGCGCTCGCCGGATTGCGCCAGCGCGATGATGCGCTGCGCCGGTGCCGCACGAATGGGGTCGTCACAGCCCGGGGTGGCGCCGAGCGAGGCCAGCGCCATCTGGGGACGAACAAATCTTTGGCGCAAAGGAACAAGACCCGCACATGCTCTGCGAGTATATGAACGGCGATCCAAGCAAAACGGCTGGCATTCGCCTCCACCCCCAGCACCGCAGCCGCTAGAGCCCGACCTCCATGCCCCCGGAGGCCGGGTTCGATCTTTCAGTAGTATGGCCGCCACTGTCTTGCAGTCTCATGGTGCTTTGGCCGCACACCACGAAGCCCGCACTCGAACCCTACGAACCCGTTCGCGGCAGCCGCTAACCTATTAGGCTGTCAGCGCCAGATGCCCTTATGGAAAACCAGCCCACTCCTCGGCCACCACGGTACCAGTGACGCGCGCCATCATGGGCGCTCTCCTCCGTTAGGTACACTCCTCAACGGAAGGGACGGGAGGTGGTTCCATCGTTTTCCCGGCGCTGCCCCATACCGGCTACGCACCGACGGCACGCGCTACGCCTGGCCTGTGATCCGTCGAAATTGCGTTGTGCGCTTCGTCCAAGGCCCGAATGGCGAAAAAATCGATGCTCTCGCAATCACCGCCTGGTGCAAGGAGCATCCAATACCCAGACGACCCGCTAACCCAACAAAGTGATGCGTGAATAGATCAAGAGGATAGTTCCAGCCCAGGTCGAGGAGGCCTCGACGATACTATTGCCATTCTGTCTGTCAAATTGACTTAAATCCCTGCCCGGGAGCGGCTTGGGGCTAGCGTGATGCTTTCTTTATCGTCTTGATGGCCTTGCCCGGTCCGTGCCAGCCGAGAAAGCGCAACTCTTTGGCCTCAAGCGCGTCGGTCGCCTGGAAAAACTTTTCGAGTTCGTCGATGGCGCGCTTGGGCAGACGGCGGATATTGAGAAGATCGCCTTCGAACGGGGATCGGTCGGGAACGACGAAGACGCGGTCGTTTCGCTCTTTCTTGCCTCCGCTGACCTGCTCGACTTCCAGCACCCCGATAGGCCGGCAGGCCAGCACGAGACCGGGATAGGTCGCGGCGTCGTGGATCACGAGAACATCGAGTGGATCGCCGTCCTCCGCCTTGGTGCTGGGGATGAACCCCCAATCGTAAGGATAGGTAAGTCCCGCCAGCAAAGGCTTGGAGAGGGTGAACGCACCGAGCTTCGGGTCGAATTCTAGCTTGGCGCGGCTGCCGCGCGGCGTTTCGACCACGACATGGACTCGCGTCTTATCCGCCCAGGTCGGAAGCTTTGCATAATTCGTCATGTCGAACATACGGCGCGGAAACAGAGCGGCGGTGCGTCATTATGAAAGCCGCTTGGCTCGTGGGTGCTCGGCTTCCCTTGGGGCTCCAGCGTTTCGTCGGCGAACCCATAAAAGGCTCGCGTAACTGGGACGAGAAAGTCGCGATGGTGGCGCGATGTCGCCTGGGCGAGGCGCAAACGTTCCGCCGCGCGTTGACTGAAATCACATGGCTGATCTCCAAGGGACAATTTGATCATTTAATTTCCATAAGATTGATCCATTTAATTTCCAGAAGAGCCGAAAAGTTCCAGTGGCGCCTAGCTGACTAAGAGAGCGTCCCAGATCCTTGCATAGCGCGGAACACACCGCCCCGGAATGTGTTTTTCCCAAAACGCTGCGCAATCGGAGGAAGTCATGGCCAGGAGCAGCCGCGTCGCCCAAGTCGCCAGGCCACCCCGTTTCCGCCGCGAGGCGGAAAAAACCGCTCGCGAGGAGCGCACCATCCAGCGCAGGATCGACAAGACCGACAAGAAATCCGGAGCGGCCGCAAGGAAATCAAAAGCCATGCAGGCGGGAGCTCGGATCTATCCTGCCCCGCCGCTCCCATGCCAACACCTCCTGAAGCCGGGCGTCGAAGCGGAGCTCGACCTTCAGCCAATGTACGACGCCCCGCACTACAAGGGGTCGGACAAGCTCAAGGATATGGTGGCGCTTGTCACCGGCGGGGATTCGGGCATCGGCCGTTCCGTGGCCGTCCTCTTTGCACGCGAAGGCGCCGACGTGGCCGTCGCCTATCTGAGGGAGGACAGGGATGCCATCGAAACCAAACGCGCAGTTGAGAAAGAAGGGCGCCGTTGCATCTTGCTCTCGGGCGACGTCGCCGATCCGGACTTCTGCCGGCAAGCGGTCAAAAAGACCGTCGAAGAATTCGGCAAGCTCGACATTCTTGTGAACAACGCGGCCTTCCAGGAGCACGTGAACAAGTTCGAGGACTTGAGCGAAGAGCATTTCGACCGCACGCTGAAGACCAACCTTTATGGCTATTTCCACATGGCCAAGGCCGCGGTGCCGGAAATGAAGGATGGTGGCTCGATCGTCATGACCGGCTCCGTCACCGGCCTGCTCGGCAATAAGAATCTGCTCGACTATGCCATGACCAAGGGCGGCATCCATGCCTTTACCCGGTCGCTCGCCACCCATCTCGTCGAGCGCGGGATTCGGGTAAACGCCGTGGCGCCGGGTCCAGTGTGGACGCCGCTCAATCCCGCCGACAAGGACGCCAAGCGGGTGGCGGAGTTCGGCAGCGACACGCCGATGAAACGACCGGCTCAGCCCGAGGAGATCGCGCCCGCCTTCGTTTTCCTCGCGGCGCCGAGCTGTTCGAGCTATATCACCGGCGAAGTGCTCCCGATCATCGGCGGCTATTCCGGCGGATGAACGTCGACGCTCGCGCCGACAAGAAGATCAAGACCGCTCTTGACGAAACGCGCCTCTTGATCCTCGGCGCTCAAATCCTGTTCGGCTTTCATCTCAACGCGGCGTTTCAACACGGCTTCGGCGATCTGTCGTCCGTGTCGAGGGGATTGTACGCCGGCGCCTTTGCGGTCATGGCGATCGTCGTCGGGCTCCTGATTGCTCCGTCGCTGCAGCACCGCTTGATCGAACGGGGACAGGCGAGCGCCCGGATTCTCGCGGCGACGGCGCCGGAGGTGAAGCGCGAAGCGGAGCAAGACTGGGGCGGTAGGCGCGCGCTTGAGGATGAGTGCGCGTCGGCGGTCGGGCTTGGGCAAGCGCGCACTGAGGTCGTCGATCTGAGCGCCAAAGCCCTTAGCCGTCGCTAACTCTTAGTGAACGCTCTCGTCACCTTCGGAACGATCGGGCGTAATGAGTGCACTGGTGACATACCCGCAGGACCCGAACTCATAGGCGATGAGCCCGTGCTCGTGCACGACAGGCGCGATCCCTAGCACTTCATTCATGGGGGCCTTACAACGCGGGCAGGCAATTGTGCCCCGCTTCTTCAGTAGATCGGACATGACGCGCATTCTCAGCAAACGCTACAAGGTGGTAAACTCGAGTAGTGTTTCGTTGGTTGCGTCCTCACCGACCCTGGCTGTTGATAAAAAACACTACTCGCGGCCGTGGGCGACCGGGCGCGGGTCAGCGCAGTTAGAGCCGCTCTGATGCCGATCCGGCACGTCTTGAACGACTGCCATCGCTTCGACCCGAGGCCGTACGTCTCATGGGCCTCGCCTCCGAGATGGCGTTTGCCTACTACGCCGATCTCGTGAGGTGATTGCTCGCAAGATCATCGAGCGTGCGAAAGCAGGTGAGCGCGACCCAGAGCGCTTGTTAAGGCGCCAATCGAGTCCTAAATTATGCAGTATCTGTCAGCGAAGCCGACCCCGCGAATGCGGGCGAGAAGGCCTTATGTCTGACGTTGAGCTTGGGCCGAATCGGGCTGGCGCTGCTCCTCGTCTACGAACCACTACATTTCAACTTTGTTTCAACGCACTCTCTTTGCAAAAACTGTAGAACCTGCGCAGCGACCTTATGCTCTTGCAAATCGTAAAACCCCCGGCACCGCCGGGGGAAGGTTACGAGAGCGAATAGCTTTTAGCGTTGATCCTGCTGGCCGCCTTGACCCGGCTTCTGCTGTCCACCCTGTTGTCCCGGCTGCTGACCGCCCTGGCCGGGCTGTTGACCCGGCTTTTGCTGACCGCCGCCGCCTTGCTGGCCGCCCTGACCGCCGCCACCTTGGTTTTGCTGGTCGGGGCGCTGTTGGTTCGAATTCATTTACTTTCACTCCGTTACATCGCCCACCGACGCTACGCCAACTAATCCGAACGGCACTAAGTTCCAATGGAGAGAGTTTTTGCTTTTCCTCTGTCGGTCGCCTACCGCACCGACGCTGTGCACTGCGATGTGCTTCGCCAAACCACACGGCGGTTGTAGGAACTTATCTTGTCACGCCGCGTGTTGAGAACTGAAGGCTCTGGTCGAGGGCGGCAAGGTGAAGGCAAAGCTACCGACCGCGCTGGATTCGGAACATCAGAAGCTGCTCGATGACCTGAATGCGAAGAGCGGCAAGGACATCGACCAGAGCTACGATCAAGGCGCACAAGGAATGCGGTCGGACTTCGAAGCCTATGCCAAGAGCGGGGACGATCCCCAGCTAAAGAACTGGGCGGCGAAGATGCTGCCGCATCTCAAGGAGCACCTGAGCATGGCCGAGAAGCTCCAGTAATGCGCGACGCATCTGCCGGACCTCAAGCGCCAGCGTACAAAAGGTGCCGCCCGCTGAAACCCCAACATGCGGGCGGCGGCATCGCCAAGCCTGTGAAGTTACGGACGACGCCGAAGATCCGCGGATTCTGCAGCGTGTCCTGCAACGGAAGGATGAATGGCCAAACCTTTCCCATTGCCCGTCTGGGATCGCCGGGTTGGCAAGCTCGTCATGGAGTGGATGGGCGATCATCAGACCACGTACGAAAGCCGCCCGCGAGCCTCGCTCACCCAGTGGATCAAGTCGCACAGATCATGGGAAAGTTCACGATTACCGGCTGGCTGCGATGGCTTGGCTGGGCCTCGACGTTCGCGATGGCTGCCTGCGTCGTCGGAATGGTGATGGGCTGGTTCACGGAATAGGTCCCGTGGCGCGGCGCTGGGCTTTGCGGCCTACGCTCTGCGGCGAAGTGTCTATTTTCCAGGAGCGAGAGGACCTTTCGAGCAGAGGCTGCGTTAGCGCAGGGAATGGCCCACGATCAAGGAGACAATGATGGCTAAAGCAGCAAAGAAGCTGGACGATCTATTTCACGACACGCTGAAGGATATCTACTTCGCCGAGAAGAAGATCTTGAGCGCGCTGCCGAAGATGGCAAAGGCAGCGCAGGACGAGCAGCTCCAGGCGGCCTTCGAGAAGCATCACGGCGAGACCGAAACCCACGTCTCGCGCCTGGAGCAGGTATTCGACGCCATCAATGCCAAGCCGCAAGGCAAGACCTGCGATGCCATCTTGGGCATCATCGAAGAGGGCCAGGAGATCATGGCGGACTATAAGGGCTCGCCCGCCCTGGACGCCGGCCTCCTCGCGGCCGCCCAAGCGGTGGAACACTACGAAATCTCGCGCTATGGCACCCTTCGGACCTGGGCGGAGGAACTGGGCCTGTCGGAGGCTGCGGAGCTTCTGGAGGCCACGCTTCGCGAGGAAATGGCCACCGACGAGACGCTGACGCAGATCGCCGAAACGGTGGTGAACCAGGAAGCCCAAAGCCAGGCGGCTTGAGCCTAAGTCCACGAGAGGTCGCTGCAGCGCAGCGGCCCCTCGCGCGCGTCCTGTTAGGCCGGATGCGCTCCCCTCATCTCAACGGCTTTGGCTTGCGACGACCCACGGGCGGAAGCGGCATGTTTGCGCGAGCCGTAACGGCGGGCGTAGACGCTGGTGAATTCAGCGCCCATCAGGACGAGCTGGGCGGAGTAGTAGACCCAGATCAGCACCACGATGATCGAGGCCGCGGCGCCGTAGGTCGATTCGAGGCCCTGCTTGCCAATGTAGAGGCCGATCAGAAATTTTCCCACCTCGAACAGCGCGGCGGTCAGGACGGCGCCGAGCCATACGTCGCGCCATTCCACGTTGGTGTCGGGAAGCCATTTGAACATCATCGCGAAGAGCAGGGAGATCACCGCAAACGACGCGGCGAAGCCCACGACCTGCAGCGTCGCCTCCGGCAGGTAGGCTGCAACATATTTTCCCGCGGCGGCCAACGCCGCTGTCAGCAGCATCGAGGTCAGAAGCAAGAAACCGAGCGCCAGCACTCCGGCCAGGGACAGGATGTAGCTGCGGACAAACCGCCAGACCCCCGATCCCGGCGCGGTTTCCACCTCCCACACAGTGTTCAGGGCGTCCTTCAGCTGAACCACCACGCCGATGGCTGCAAACAGCAGGGTGCCGATCCCGATGACGGTCGGGACCATGCCTTCGCGCGGCCGGTCGGCGCCCTTGAGCATGGCTTCGATGGCCTGCGTGCCGCTCTCGCCGACGAGCCCCTTCAACGTGCCGAGAACCTTGCCTTGCACCGCCTCGGCACCGAAAACGAGACCGGCAATCGCAATCGCGATGAGAATCAGCGGCCCGATCGAGAACACGGAGTAATAGGCAAGCGCCGCGCCCAGGCGCGCATCCTTGTGCTCCGACCACTTGCTGACCGTCTCTCGAAGTGGGGTAAGCCACGCGGGCATCGTCTTCGCTCGTCGCAAATCGCCTCTGTCGCGCAGCCATGCGCCGTCGACCACATCCCGATTGCACAGATCCCGATCGAACGCGGTGCGCTCGATCGGGGTCTAATCCTGGCGGCCGGATCGCGAATATTCCGCCGAGCGTCTGATGCATCAATTCGAACTGCGGCCCCCGGTTCCAGAAGTGCGCGACAGTTTGCTCCGCCGCAGCCCAGATGGTGGTGCGTTGGTCATCTATCCGACCCACGCGATGCCATTTCGCCGTGCCGAGGGAAAGAACTGGAACAATCAGATGCAAGCGAGGTTAGTGCTCGTAGTGGAGACAACCAATGAACAATCAATATCCTTCTCCTTCGAGTAGCTCGACATCTCCGTCGTCGCGCCCGGAGAACAAGTCCACGGCATCGGGTGTGGCGCAAGACATGCGCGCCAAAGCCGGTGAAGCCACCTCGAAAGTCATCGACGCCGCGCAGCAGGCCGGCACTCAAGCGAAAGACGCCGCTGCTTCGCTTGCATCCGACGCCAGCCAAAAGGCTAAAGGTTTCTTGAACATGCAGGTGTCGGGTAGCTCCGATTTGGCCGGCCATGTGGCGCGGTCGGTGCGTTGCGCCGCCGACAACCTCGATCCAAATGCTCCGAAGCTTGCGAGCCTCGCTCGGGGCGCAGCCGAGCGGGTGGAGCAGTTTTCGCGAGACGTCCGCGGGCAGACCGTCGAGGACCTGGTACGAACGGCATCGGAGTTCACCCGCCGGCAACCGGCCCTCATCTTCGGCCTGGCCTCGCTCGCGGGCTTCCTCGCGTTCCGCGTTCTCAAGAGCAGTCCTCCGGACGGGAACCGACTCGACGATCGCAGCGATGAATCCTTCGGCGGTCGAGCGGGACAATTCCATGGCACTTGACCACCTGCAGAACTCGGGCCTCACGCGGGCCTTGACCGACCTTCTGGCCGATCTCGCCCAGCTGGTGCAGAAGGAGTTTCAGCTGGCGAAGACCGAGATCACCGAGAAAATCACCTCCCGCCTGCGCGCCAGCGCTTGGATGGTGGTGGCCGGCATCTTGGGAATGGTCGCTGCGCTGTTGATCGTAGAAGCGGCGGTATTCGCCCTCGCGAGCTTCGGCTTGGCGCTGCACTGGTCATGTCTGCTAGTGGCGGCCGTTCTCATAGCGATAGCCGCCGCTGCCTTCTTTCACGGACGCTCCCTGACAGATGACGCTCTGCTGCCCTCGCGGACCGCCAGACAGATCACGCAAGACATCAAGACAGCTAAGGAACAGCTCACATGACTCACGACCCATATGCGGACGATCTTTCGCAAGCCGGCGGCCGGCTTCTCGGTGCCGCACGCCGCAATCCCGAAGCCCTCCTGCTGCTGGCTGCGGGCTGTTGCCTGCTGATGCGCAGCGGCGGCTCCGTTTTCAGGAGGACTTCCCGGTACGACGACGCCGGCCACGAGCATCGAGCCGATTTCCGGCGTGCGTTCCCGGGGCCAGCGTCGTCAAGCGTCCGAGAAGGATTATCTCGCACCGCTGATTCCGCGGCGGAGTACGCATCGGATATCAAAGATCGGGTTTCGGATGCGGCCAGCTCGTACACCGAGGCGGCGGCGGACTTCGCGCAAGACGCTCGCCGCAACGTATCGGAACACACCTCTCGTCTGACGCAGCAAGCCCAATCGACTCTGGAATCCGGCATGAACCGCCTGCTGCGCGAGCAGCCGCTGGCGGTGGTCATGGCCGGACTGGCAGCCGGGGCCGCAGTTGCGGCCGTGTTTCCGACGACCGAGATCGAAAACCGCACGTTGGGGTCCGCGGGCGAGAGCATCAGGCAAGCTGCCGGAAAAGCCGTGGAAAGAGTCAAGGACGCAGCGGGCAAAGCCGGCGAGCGCCTCAAGAGCGCCGCCGAGGAGCGGGGCCTGACCACGGAGGGCCTCAAAGAGGTTGCGGGTGAGGTGACGGACACATTTACCAACGCTGTGTCCGGCAAACCGGAAGATCAGACCCGCGGCACCACGGCGCCGCAGAGTCCCGCCAGTAGCCGAGGGCAGAGCTTCGAAGCGGGGCAAGACTGGAGCGCCAGTAATCAGGGCCCTAGCACGGCACGACCAGATATCTGGCCGAGGCAAGGCAACCGATGAGCGCATCCGAACTCAACGCGCTCGAGCGCGATGTCGAGCAGGCGCGCGCAAAGTTTGCCGATGACCTGGTTCGGCTACGCTCGCCAGCAAACCTGGCACGGCTCAAGAATGACCTTTGGGCCGACATGCGCGAGACCAAGGATGAGGCGGTAGACAAGGCCAAGGACGCTGCCCAAGACGGCGCGCAGCGGCTGGTGGCGGAGCTAAAGGCGAGAGCCGCAGCGAATCCGCTCGCTACGATTGCCATCGGCGCCGGACTGGCGTGGCGATTCGTGCATCGGCCGCCGATCGCAACTGTGCTCGTTGGATTGGGATTGATCGGATTGGCGCGCACCACGCCCTCGCAGCGCGCCTCGCAGCCCTATATGGGATTGATCGACGAAGATCCGATCCTGCAGCGACGAGGCGGCGACCTCTCCTCGCACGCCGAAGCGCTCGCGGACGCCGCGAAGGAGAAAGTACAGGATTGGAGCGCACAGGCCGGCGATGCGATCCGGCAGACCGCAGGAGAGATCGCCGAAAAGGCGGCATCGGTGGCGGAAAGCGCATCCGATGCGCTGCAGGGCGCTCAACATGCCGCGCGCGAAACTGCAGCGGAAGTCGCCGATAGAGCGGGCTCGGCGGCGGCGCGCGTTTCGCAGACGATGCGGGACGCGGTTCCCGACCGCGAAGACCGCGATACCTATCTTCTCGCTGCGGCGGCAGTTGCCGTCACAGCCGCGGTGGGGATCGCGTATCAGAGGCGAGGCCGGGGAAGCGGGTAGAAGCCTTAATGTACGAGTTCGGAGTGGTGGTGACCGACGTCGATGAAACGCCGACGGGGCGTGCATCCGAGGACTTGCGCGCCGAGCTGCCTGGTCTGTTTCCAGATCACCGCTTTGAATTTCTCAATCCAAGGGAGCTCCCGCAGATCGGAAGGGTCGAAACGCGCTCCCTGCTTTTTCGTGTGCTCGCGTCGCAGGTCTGCAGTAGCGATGAAGACGTAGACTTTTCCGAGTTGGCCTCGCCCGAACTTGTTCAGACGATCCAGGATTCCGTCAATCGCATTGTAGCTGCGGCAAAGACGAGAAGTCTCAACTAAAGCTGCATCATAACATTCGCAAGGCATTGAGATGACTGACCAACGACCGTCGAATCCCAGACCTGCCCTGAATAGGAATGATCGATACATCCTCGGTGCGGTTGTATTTGGGGCGTTACTTATCGGCTTCTTGCTCTACAGCACGCGCAACCATGACGAGCCCAGCAACCAGGGAGGCATAGTTTCTGCCCCGGAAACGCCGGCTATTCCAGGTGGCAAGAAATAACCGTCACACGAATCTTCGCCCCCGCCGTCCCCGGGCTACATGACGCTTAGAAGCAGCGAGACACTTGGTCGGACGATCTCCAGGCCACAACGAGAGCCAGCACCATTATTCAATTACGAAAAGGCAGCGAGAAAGGAAAGCGTTTACCTCACCGGTCGTTGTTCGGGCTAGCCACAGGTATCCGATGCAGCAGCCAGATGAACGGAAATGCGGCCACGCACAGGGCCCCCATTGCCCAAAATCCCGCCGGTCCGAATTTCGCATAAAGCCATCCTGAAAGCAGGATCAAAACGGCGGTGGCGCCGCCAACGCCGATGAGGCCGTAGACGGCCTGAGCCGTTGCCGCCAAAGCGCGCGGCACCGTGTCGGTAATGATATTCATGGATGCGAGGTAGAGGAGCGCAAAGGTGAAGCCGTGCAAGGGCTGCACTAGGGCGAGCGCCGCAACGTCGGCCGTCTGCGCCATGACCGCCCACCGCGCCAGTCCGCAAAGCGCCGCCACCGCCAATGCGACGGCCGGCTTGAGCGCCCGCAGGAGCATTGGACCCAGGAATAGAAAAACCAGCACCTCGCCGGCGACCGACTCCGACCAAAGCACGCTGATGGTGGCAGTGCTGATACCGGCCTGCGTCCAGCGGATCACCGCAAACGAATTGTACATCGCATGACTGCCGAGAACGAGGGCGGCGACCAGGGTGACGCGCACGAAAGCGCGTTGCCGCAGTAGCGTCAGCCAGGGCCGATGCGTAATCTGTGCTGGGGGATCTCTGCCTGCTCTTGCGGGAAATGCCGGCACCATGCTGGCCGCGACCGGGACCGTCAGCAACGCCGCCGCGCTCAGCCAGATGATCGCTGAGAAGCCCCAGCCACCTGTGACGTGCCCCGCCAGCAGCGTGCCTGCGATGAACGCAGCCGAGCCCGTGCCCCGCACCCACCCGTACTCGAATCCCTTCATGTTCTTTTCACGTGGTCGAGCATGGGCGAGCGACAGGGCGTCGGCAAGCGGAACGAGAGGCGAGAGCGTCGCGGCCTGAAACAGGCTGACGGCCATTACCGTCCAAAAACCCATACGTTGCCAGGTAGAGAACGCCCGCGCTTGCGGCCAAAATGGCACAAGCGGCAAGTTCTGCCCGGAAGATTTGGAAACGATCCGCCATGCGCCCGGCAATGGGACCACATGCGAGCCGCAGCGCGGTTGCCGCACCCAGCACGAAGCCGAGTTCCTCGGATCCGATCCCGCGCCCTGCAAGAAAGGCCGGCAAGAACGGCGAGGCAAATCCGAACGCACTGAAGAGCGTGGCGTAGAGCGCCATAAATCGAACGAGTGCGCCGCGCTCAACGGTCATGGATCTATGGGTTCGTTGCGCGTGCTCGCCTTTGGCGTTCGGCGCCGCGGTGGGTAATGGCGACGGTATACGGGCCTCAACGTTGGGCCGCTGCTGATCGCCGGTGTTGTTGCGCTTCGAAGGTTGCGTCTAGCATTTCTTCTGGGACTTTATGTTTTCGGCCAACAATGCTTTGGCCTGCGGCGAGCTTGACCTTGTGCGGTGCAGCAGCTTCTCAACTCTTCGCTTTCTCAATCCGAGCGACTTCAGGTCGCCGCAATCACCTTCGCCTTTCTTTGCGATCCTCTTCACGCTCGATCGCCGATCGGCAGCGAGCGAGCGGCCGACCCTAGCCTGTCTTGGTCGTGAACTTGCCACTCTTGCGGGGGACGGAGCGCTTGCCTTGCGCGACTCCATCAGATGCGGAACGAACACCCCGCTCCCGAGTTAGCTGTGCATGCTATTACGAGCAGATCAATATCGACGCAAAGCAGGTCGTGCGAGGGAGTTTGCGCAGCAAGCAAGAGACCCTTTCATCAAGATCTCATATCAGGAGCTGGCCCGTGACTGGGCCGCACTTGCGGAGCAGGCAGAGTGGTTCGATAGCCAACAGCACCGCGCTTCGGGCTTTGGCGCGGCCGCTCTGGCTCCAGTGCCAAAGACGATCCGACCATGACTTACATCAACGGCGCGAAGTTTGCCTGGGAACCTAGTTCCCGCTGTTACGTTTCTCTGCGGGAGGAATTTGCATTCTTCACCAGAGGAGACGCCCAATGAAAAGACTTGCATCTGCTTCCATCCTGTTTGCGCTCATGACCACGGTCGCGAGCGCGCAAGCCCCGCAGCAGGCCGCTCCGGCTGCACCCAGACAAAACGCCGGTCCTCCCGCCCAGATCCATACGAGCCTGCCGGCCGAGAGCCCGACGGTCACTCATTGGTACAAGCAGAACGTCTACGATCCGGCCGACAACAAGATCGGCGAGATCATGGACGTGCTGGTCGACCGCGACGGCAAGATCACCGCGCTGATCGTCGGCGTCGGCGGGTTCCTCGGAATGGGGGAGAAGGACGTCGCCGTTCCCTTCAATTCGGTCAGGACCACTACCAAGGACAACAACAAATGGTATCTGGTCATGAATTCCACCAAGGACGCGCTTAAGAGCGCCAAGGGATTCAAGTATGATCGCAACGCGATGACCTGGATTCCGGAGGAGGCATCCGCGACCACGGGAACGCCGGCACCGGCCGCGCCGCGCCAGAACCGGTAGCGACGCCAATTGCCTGTTTAACTTCGGGCCGCCGGTGCTGGCTCCGGCGGCCCCTTTCTATCACCTGATCGCGGGCTACCTCTTGTCTTACCAAAGTCGCGGACCTCGCGCGCCGCGCTTTGCGGGCATAGACCAGGCGATCGCCCTCGCGGCGGCCGAAATAGAGGAACGCGATGTGCCTGGGTCTTGAGCCGAGATGCAACGATCGGGAAAGTGTCGCTCTTGGTACACTTGAGCGGGTACAGCCGGCCCGCTTGCGCGCGATCGACCGCGCGGCCTTCCTTCACGAGCGATGGCGCGAACCCCGAATCTCGGCTCGATGAAAAGTCGCAGCGGCGGAGACTTCTCAAACCGAACGTCAGAGTCCTGGACTCGCGTCTGGAATATTCTATCACTCGAAGGCACTTCGCCGCGGGCAAGCGCCGCGGATCGCAATGACGCGATCCGCCGGCCCTATTCAAACGCCCATCACTGCTTCTGGGCCATGGTCGCCAGCGCCTTGGCAACTGTATCGATGTCAAGAAGGGTGATGGGCGCTGGGGGAACCCACCGCGCGCAACCTCTACGCTTCGTCAGCGCATTGCGTCTAGCAGCTACTCATGTGTTCACGTTCCGATCGAGACCAGCACGCGCCCCGGAACCAGCGCCACGTTGCATGGTTAGCGTCCGAGTTGGTTTGAAAGAGCGCACGATGCTGCTTCCGAAAACTATTCTCGCCCTGTTTGCCGCCGCAATCATGGTGACCGCGTTTTCGCTGGTGCCCGCCGATGCGCGCGCCAAGAAGAAATCTCAATACCGCACCGCCACCACGCCATCGCTCGACGGCCGCACGACCGGTCGGCCACGGACCTGCGGGTACGAGACGTTTCAATACGACGGATTCGGCGTCCCGTACGGTCCCTACTGCCATTGAGCCGGCACGCCATTGGGGCTTGGACAGGGCTGGCGCACGGCGAGGCTATTCACCCGGCCATGAACGCCGTCGGTGCGGTAGCCGACCGTCGACCTGCGGCGCGAGGCAAGGGCACCCAAAACTTTGCCGTTCGCAGGGAACCAGGTTCTCTGGCCCGACATTGTCACGGTACTTCTTCCAGAGGAGAATCCCATGGACTGGAATCGGGTCGAAGGAAATTGGAAGCAGATTAAAGGCAAGATCAAAGAGAAGTGGGGCCAACTCACCGACGACGATCTCGACGCGATCAACGGCGGCCGCGAACAGCTCGAAGGCAAGATTCAGGAGCGTTACGGGCTGGCCAAAGACCAGGTCCGCCGCGACATCGACGACTGGTATGCTTCACAACGCTGGTGATAAACAGCGCGTCAAGACAAAGTCCTTACCCGGCGGAAGCCGGGTTCCTTTTTGCAAGCGTAGCCGCAATGCCGAAGGGGCAATCCCCCAGTAATCGGGAGTCGCTCTTGACAGCTTCTGGCAACGCTGTAAGGAGCCGTCGCGGCGCTCGAGCATCCCGGCCTTGCCGCTCGTCTGACTGGCGGCCAAACCGATCGAAATAATCGGGCAGGCGCTGCCCGCTCCCGCCGCGCAAGCCACGGCCACCTCGAAAGCGCTTGAGCTGGCGCTGACCTTGGCGCTGCGGACCATACGGGCGGGAACGCAGCTCTTTCACAGGGCCTTGGCGACAGCCTCCGGCGCCGCCAGCGGCGCATTCGGCTTGGCGAGCCTTCCCGTGGAGCTTCGTGGGCGACCTACGACCTTACGCTCGAGGAGAATCACCCCGCGCGTTCCAACCGGGTGCCCAGAGATTCTAGGCATCAGGTCGCGGTTTGCTGTCTGGTTGAAGTTCGCTTTCCGCCGACCGGAGCATTGAAGTCGCGTTGAACCCGATTACGGCGTGGGAGTTGAATTAGTCTAGCAGGAGGCTCAGTGGTGATCGCGAACCGATGACATCCTACTTTTCCTGGCTCATCGACTTTGTTGGAACGCATTCTCATTATGCATTTAGTGCGGTTTTTCTACTAGCATTGTCGGAAGCCATCCCAATGATCGGGACCGTAGTCCCAGGCTCAACGCTCATAATTGCGATCTGTGCTCTTTCGACAGGAGCAGATGTAAACCTCTGGCTCCTGCTTATTGCTGCAACCGCAGGAGCCATCGTTGGCGATGGTTTGTCGTTCTGGTTTGGGCAACGATACCACCGTGAAATCCTTCTCGCTTGGCCACTAAATCGGTACCCAGCCCTCATCGGCCGGAGCGAAGCGTTCATAAACAGGTATGGGATCGCAAGTGTATTTCTGGCTCGCTTCACAGCGATCGTGCGCGCTTTCGTTCCCTTGCTCGCTGGCATTCTTCGAATGTCACCGCGCCAGTTCTATGTAGCCAATATTCTATCGGCTCTTGTCTGGGCGCCTGCTCATATCTTTCCTGGCGTGCTGCTCGGCATGGCAATTAGGCTATCTGGTGCGACCGCCGAGCAACTTAGTCTCGGAATAATCGCCGGGTTGATTTTGGTATGGACCGTTTGGGGCTTATTGCGACGCCAGTTGCGCGGCACATTCGATCGATTGAAGAAACGGGTCTTAGTGCCGACCAGCAAGCACGACACGCGGTCAGCGAGTCTCGAGCATCGCTCGTTACGGCCCTGAACGCGATGAACAGGGTTCTCTCTAGCGTTCGGCAGGCGCCCCCTGTACAACAAGCGGGGCTGGTGCCGCCTAAGTCGAAGACTTTTTCAAGCGTCCTTAACCAACTCCGCCAATTTCCTACGCGCATAGAAGATGCGGGTCTTCACGGTGGCGGCAGGAATACCGAGGATTTGCGCGCACTCATCCACCGACTTCTCGTGGTAGTACACCAGATCGATGATCTCCCGATGTTCAGGGGATAGGTGGGTCAATGCTTCGCGCACCAGCTCGCCACGGTTCTTTTCTTGCAAGGCAGCTTCCGGATCATTCGCAGGGTCCGCCACTGTTGTCTCGATCTTCTCGTCCAAGTCGGCTTCTGTCCGACGGCGACGCGCCGAGAGCGCCTTGAAGCGCGCAATCGACATTAACCAAGTCGATACTGAGGAGCGACCCTCGAAGCGATCGGCCTGCCGCCACACGTCGAGGAACACCTCGTTCAACAGGTCTTCCGCGAGCGTCTGGTTGCTGACGATCCGAAGAAGCCAGCGGTAAACCGGCGTCCGATGCCTTACAAATAGCGCCTGCATGGCGAGTTTGTCGCCGGCAGCGATCCGGTCAACCAGCGCTTGGTCTGATGAAGCTTCCCCTGCCGCGCCGCACGCGGGCACTCCGGCCAAGCTTGGCCGATTTAGCACGTTAAACATGTGAAAGATCCCCTGATCTTAGTCACGTCCCGCCGAACCAAAGCGGGGACCAGGGGCGGAGTTCCTATCTTTTTTTCGCCGGAGATTCAGGAACCAGTGCGCGACATAGAAGTTATGGCGAGAATTTTTGCTGCAAATGCCTCCGGCCCCAGTAGCCTTCTCTTGCGGCGTTGCCGCTCCTCGGGTCGATCAGACGGTCTATCTCTTTCCCCGCCATCTCTCGTGCTTGTGCGGCCTTCTTGGGACGCGTGGCGACGCGTTGGGTGCTAGCCGCGTGGAGGGTTGGGTTGCGATGATCGACCGGCACTCAGGGCAGATGACGTCGGCGGAGTCGTGATCGTTCTTGTCATCCGCCTTCACCACCTCGAACTGTCATCCGCTGAATTTTCTCGCAGGTGTCGCACCACACGCGCGGGAAGCGTTCCAGCGTGTCCAATTACTAGCTCCCTAGACTACGCAGTTCCACCTTGGTGGCCGCGATGGTGTTCCGCCGTCGTGTTCGCGGGGCTTGGTCACCTGCCCCGTCGCCCTTTTGGATTCCCGCTCGGCCTCTGATCAGTTGACGCCGCGGCCTTCGCTATGATCTCGCCGGCTCGGCGCGAAAACTCGCCGTCATCGATGGGCGGCACCGACAACCGACCGCTCTGCGGGTCCCGAGGATTGGTCCTGTTTTCATCCGTTTTGTCGGGCGGCGTATTCGTCTTCATGCTTGTGAAATGCGGGAAAAAGACTACGGTTCCGTGCTTAAGGGCGCGCCTTTATTCCATTCGTTCGGGCACGGCCATGCCCGTCCGGGCATATCTGAGATGGCGCGGCCTACGGGGCCGACCCTCCGACGAGACGTCGCCAAGAGATCATTGGGCTCTCAGGCCGCAGGCGAGCGAAACGTCGACATCCTCTGTGACCGGGCGCCGACGGATTTCCGAAGGCCACGAGCGTCCGATCGTTAGGGAGGTCACTCCGAAGAGGGAACCGGCGCCTGTGGAACCAGTGCGCCAGGCCCCCGCGTCGATGGTCACAGGAGGCTCAATGAACTAATCTCCCTTCGGCGTGACGGCCAGTGTTGGAATGTCGTCGTGGTGGAAGAACTTTCAGCGATCGCTCGCGGACTCGGCCAGTTTGGCGCCGAAGGCGGTCTGGCGCCCATGATGGCGGCGCTTGTAGCCGCCTCCCGTGAATTCATCGGTATCGCAGATCTCGAAGGCAATGCGCTATTCGTCAATGAAGCCGGTCGCAAGCTTGTTGGATTGCGAGATTTAGAAGCGGTACGTTCAACTCGGATCATCGATTATTTCGCAGCAGACGAGCACCGCAAAGTTCTGCAGGAGGTTCTGCCCGCTGTTCGCGATACCGGCTTTTGGGAAGGGGAGCTAAAATTTCGACATTTCGAGACGGGACAGCTGATACCGGTCCTCTACAACATCTTCCCAGTTCGCGGCCCATCAGGTGCAATCACAGCCTACGGAACCGTAACGCGCAATCTGATCGAAAGTAGGCTCGCGGAGGAGCGATTGCATACGCTGGCATCCATCATCGAATCCAGTGATGACGCGATTGTAAGCAAAAATCTCGACGGCATTATCACAAACTGGAACGGGGGCGCCGAACGCATTTTCGGCTATACTGCCAAAGAGGTGATCGGTCGGCCCATTACGATTCTGATTCCGGAAGACCGACAAAGCGAAGAGCGCGAGATACTAACGCGGATCAGACGAGGAGAGCGGATCGACCATTTCGAAACCATCCGGCAGCGCAAGCATGGCAGCTTAATCACTGTTTCACTGACGGTTTCTCCCGTCAAAAACTCTGAAGGCAAGATCGTTGGAGCGTCGAAGATCGCGAGGGATATTACCGAGCAGAAGCGAGGTCAGGAACAAATCGCCACGCTGGCTCGGGAAGCGGAACATCGGAGCAAGAACTTGCTTGGGAGCGTACAAGCGGTCGTCAATTTTTCCAATTCGGATACGCCCGAAGGGCTGAAGGAGGTGATTAAGGGACGCATCCAAGCGCTCGCGAACGTTCATTCGTTATTCGTCGAGACGCGGTGGATCGGTGCCGAATTAACGGCCATCTCCACACAGGAGCTTTCTCCTTATTGCGAGGAGGGCCAAAGGCGCGTGAGCATCGACGGTCCACCTACCTTATTAGAGCCGACCACTGCCCAAGCAATTGCCGTAACGCTGCACGAGCTGGCGACCAATGCAGCAAAATACGGCTCTCTGTCCACTGCCCAGGGCCATATTGACCTAAAATGGCGGCACGAGATGGAGGGAGAGTTGATACTTCGCTGGGCGGAGACCGGTGGTCCGCCGGTCCAGAAGCCGACGCGTCAGGGCTTTGGCAGTCGGGTCATCGAACGAATGATTGGACAGCTTAGAGGCAAAGTGCAATTCGACTGGCGTCGGGAAGGGCTCATTTGCGAAATCAGCTGTCGGACGTGAAATCGACCCCGCGCTGCTGCGGTCCATGCGAATGTCGAACACTTAAGACACGCACATAGGGATAATTGGCGGATCACTGTGCGCCTCCACGGCTCTCAACGTCACGGTAGAGGGCGGTGGCAATAACCTGCAATGGGGCGGCACGAACAACCCGTAGGGCATGCGCTCCTGGAAATGTCGGATGACCTGCGCCTCGGTGCGAGGGATCGAGATCGCCGGCGCCTCGCCCTCGGTCGTCCTGAACTCGACGACGTAGGTGCCGTTGTCCTTCGGGCCGAAGATCATATGCGGTTCTTGCCTGCGCGGTCATCTGACCAATCCTCGTCCAACGCCGGATGATTTCGCTCAGCAGGGAGCAGATATGCCACGGAGGATACAACCATGACATACCGCACGAGAGAGGACGACTTAAGGGAGGTCGAAGTCAGACACATATGGCTCACGCGTTGGCAAAAGCTCGAGGCGGTGATCATCGTAATCTGCGCACTGGTTGGCGCGCTCGCCGCAGCCATGCAGGGACGCGTATGAGGACTTGGCTTGTCGCTCGGGTTAGCCATCCTTCTCATGTGCCCAAGACGAATGAAACCTGCCCGTAGTGCCGCTAGTTCCAGTCTTCCTCTGCCTCCCGCTTCACTGCTGGTGCGTTCGGGTTCTTGAGCTTGAGCCAGTCGCGCGAGCGGCCGGAGCGGTAGCGCGAATCCTTCCGCTTCGGGACGATGCCTTCGAGCCCGAGGTTGCAGGCGTGGCGAAATACCGTCTCGCCGTCGTCGCATTCCAGATGCTCGTTGAAGCGGATGCCGGGCCCGGCCTTGACCAGCACCGACGCGAGCGTCGCCTTGCGGACCTGGAGCGGCTCGCGCCGCAGGTCCTGGCCGTCCCAACTCGATGAGGTCGAAGGCATACAGGAAGACGCTGGCGTCGTGACGGCGCCCGCGCAGCCGCTCGAACACCGCCAGGCCGCCGGCGTTGCAGGCCACGGCCTCGCCGTCGACCAAACACGAGCGCGCCCGCAGCGCCTCGACGGCGGCGGCAATCAGCGCAAAGCGCCGGGTCCAGTCGTGGCCGTTGCGGGTGAGCAGTTGGACACCGGCGGCGTCGCGCCGAGCCATGAGCCGGTAGCCGTCGTGTTTGATCTCGTGCACCCAAGCCGGGCCTACGGGTGGGCGCTCGGCGGGCGACGGCAGGCAGGGCGCGATGAAGGTGATGGTACGCAGCAGCATGGCCGGGTCATACGGCCTGCGGGGGCGGGAGGCGAGTCGCCTAAAGCAAGTTTCGTTGGGTTCACCAACGGATGGCGCCAGGGACGCGCGTCAGCTTTCGCCAGATGCGGATTTCAACAGCAGGCCCGGCTGGAGCGC
Organism: uncultured Alphaproteobacteria bacterium; assembly: GCA_963821505.1. Classification (GTDB taxonomy): domain Bacteria; phylum Pseudomonadota; class Alphaproteobacteria; order Rhizobiales; family Xanthobacteraceae; genus VAZQ01. The sequence goes on along the minus strand of CAWGEH010000014.1, from coordinate 62,833 downwards.
GACCAGCGCCGCCGGGGCGGCCCGCCGACGCGGCGGAGCTGTGGCCGAGGTGACGCTCTTCAGCGCCGCGGCCGAGTGCTGTCGTCGTCGTAAACGCCGGGATCGACGTCGCGCGCCTGCTTGCCAAATAAGCGATGATAGCGCCGATGGCCATCGGTGGAGCGCAACTCTGTACGACCTGGCAACTGTTGGATGAAGATCATAACTCTTTCGCCCCAATATTTCTCTCTTACCGTGGACGCAATATCCGTTTTTCTGCCTCACGGTTCTTCCGTCTCTGCTCTTCTTTCTCCTGCTCCGACTGCCCCACGCTTGGTTTCTCCCTCTCTATCTTCTCATATAACCTTCGCATGCTCTCCTCCTGCTCTCGTTGCACCCGCTCATTCCTTTCTTTTGCCTCCCGCTCCCATTCCTCCGTCGATTTGAACTCTGGTTGTTGTGGAGGCTGCCCCCAACGTTGTTCATACTCCTTATTGAACTTCCGCGTTTGTTCCTCCTGCTTCTTTTGCGCTTCAAGCCTTTCTTTCTCCAGCCTCTCTCCCTCCCGCCGCTCGTCGGCTTCTCTACGCTCAATAAATTTGAGATGCTCCTGTATAAGGGGCTCTATCGCAGGAAATAGATGACTGAAATTCGCCTTGTCGGTCGCAGTTATCGATGACGGAGACAGCGCACGAGCGACAGCCTCGGCATACGCTTCTTTCGGATCGGAGAAGTATTGTGAGTATCCATCCATGGCACGCTTGGTGCCAGCATCAGCCGCCGCATAAGCAGCCCTGGCAGCTGCCCGATCCTTGCTGAATGCCTCCTGAAACGGCGCTTGATCAGAAAAATATAAACCCTTCTTCCCTGGTTCCGGAGCCTTCCGTCTATCCGCCCCCGCGTTAAGAGCGTGCGCCATCTCATAATACACAATATGCCGGCGCTCGTCCTCCGAGACCCCACTCATGTTACTCTCGATAAAAGCAAGCACAGCTGGGGTTCGACCAAATTCACCCGCTGACGAACCGTAGCCCGTGTCATAGCGCGACGGAATATACATCCCCTGCGCGTCGTAAGGAATGAAGATGCGACCTAGATTTGCACGAGCCTGCTGAACGTTGGCGTACGCCACCACCTTGTCGACGCTCATCAGACTGTAGTTACGAAACCAGCTAGGGGCGCTGTTGACATGTCGCTTGATCTCGTTTGCAAACGCTGCACTCGCCGGTAGCCCAAATCCCTGCTCTCCGCCACTTGGTCGCTGAACTCCACCAGTAACAAACTGACCCCCCACACCACCCGGCGACCCCTTACCTGCACGTGGATGTTCGCCCGGGTCGAAACCATATACTGCGGCTGGCGCTGTCATCATGATGACGAGCGCTATCGCTGCCTTGATCAGAAACTTACGCATTATGCCTCCTGCGCGGCAAATGGGCGGATGCGAAGCTCTCGATAGTCTGCTGAGCGTTGCTGTCCGACTTAGCGTAACGTGCCGAAGCCTGCATAGAATCCCTGGTGTGAGCCGCCATGAACTCAGCTGAATTTGAATATCGTTCATGACGATCATTCTTCGACGCATCGATCATGTGCCCGAGTTCATAGAACACGGCATGCCGCCGCTCATCATCAGACAACCTGCTCATGTTGCTCTCGATAAAACCGAGCGACGACGGATAGCCACCAGTAGCGAAATTATGAAAACTAAGTGTGTCGTTGGACATACCGCCGCGCGAACGATACAAAAACGCATTCGCGCCCCCGACGTTGCCAAAAACTAATAGATCAATTTGTCTCTTCGGATACGTACCACCGCCGCCAACACGTATCGTCTTGAGTGCTTGAGAAGCACTATCATAGTCACGTGCAATCGCATTTGAGAACGAAGCACTCGCTAGCGGTCCATATGCCTTAGGGCGATCAACACTTCGCGCCACGAACTCGCCACCAGCGCCGCCCGCCGAACCCGCGCTGGCGCGCGGATGCTCGGCCGCAACGACCGGCGCGTCGCGGCGCATCGGTGCGCAGTACCCGCCCGACTCGGTGTACCCGCTCGGGCTACTGCCGGTTTTCGGCAGCGGCATGGGTTGGGCGACGGCAGGCAGGGCAAGCGTAGCGAGGACGGTGAGCGTGGTCAGAATCCTGATCATGGGTCCCGCCCATGGATCGTCTTGACGAGCTTCATAGGTCCCCAACACTCGGGCAACGGGACGGCGCGTCGCACAAATAGCCCGCTAAGCGTCGCACAAATTAGCCCGCTAATCGGAAGGGTACCTTGATCTTGATCAAAAGGCGGAGCGCCGCCGGCACCGGCGATTGTTGCCGCCGGCTCGTGCGTCATTCGGTCGGCACTTCCGGCACGAACAGGCCGTAGGGCATCCGCGCCTGGAAGTGCCGGATCACGGCGGTCTCGGTGCGCGGAATCGAGATCGCCAGCGCCTCGCCCTCGGCGGTCCTGAACTCGACCACGTAGGTGCCGTCGTCCTTCGGGCCGAAGATCATGATCCTGTTCTTGCCGGTCGTGATCCCCTCCGCCAAATCCGCGGGATGGCCTTGCTCAACGGGCGTCCTGAATGATCTCGCGTTGGCGGGCAAAATGAGCCTTGCATTCGGCGATGTGCCGATCAACCTGGGCTAACTGCTCGCGCTTGCGTTCCATGGCTCACTCATCGTGGGTCTCGGGTCATCGCCATCGCTCCTTGCCCCAATCTTCCTCTGCCTCGCGCTTCATTGCCGGAGCGTTCGGGTTCTTGAACTCAAGCCAGTCGCGGGAGGGGGCGTTTGCTTATAAGGCTGCACAATGCCATTGGGAATCGGAATTCAACGCTCCCACCGCGAGCCGGGTGTCAGGATCGGCGGGTCGAAGTACTTCCGCTGTGCCTGCGTGACCGCCCTGTGCACCGTCCCGTCGCCGAGCTCTTGGCCGCGCAGGGCCGCGGCGACGTCCTGCAGGAAGGCACCCCGGTCGCCGATCGCCAGGATCTCCTCGGCGCTCGGCTGCCGAAGCAGCGTCAGTTCCGGCTGGCTCAACGACGTCTTCCCATCTCGATGCAGTAGGCACCCGACTGCGTAAACCCGCTCGGACACTGCCCGACCTTCGGCACCGCCACCGGCGCGCCCCGGCGCGGCGTGCAGTAGGCCGCCTCGCTCGCGTAACCCGACGGGCATTGCCCGGTCTTCGGCAGCGGCAGCGGCTGGGCCGCCGCCGTGCCAGCGACGAGGAGAACGGCGAACGTGATCGAGATCCTGATCATGGGGACATCCTAATCATAGGGCGCAAGCCGCCCAGCGGAGCCCGTACAGCCGTTTGCAGGCCCTGCCCCTCGTCCCAGTGCCCCCCCGGCGGGCCCCCTGGGTGGGCTTATAATAGCCCACCGTTAGCCCTGCTATGCATAGCCCGTGGCCGGCCGAGCTAAGTTGCTGATTTTATTGGTGGGCGCACCAGGACTCGAACCTGGGACCCGCTGATTAAGAGTCAGCTGCTCTACCAACTGAGCTATGCGCCCTAACCAAGTCGACTCAGGGGGTTAGGCACTTCCACCATGCCACCGTGGCGCCGTGGGCGCCGCGGGCCGTCATCTTCTGTCGCGGGATCGTGAACAGGCGGCTCACGTCGCGGGAGCCACACATAGGGCATCGGCGCCGGCTTTCCAAGCGCAAGCGCGGAGGCGCGGCCCCGCCCTCCACACCCCCGCCAGGCCCGCCCGACCAAGCCGGCTCGAATCGACGCGTTGCTCGCGCGGCCGGGGCAATGGCCTTCTGCCAGCGGGGGCGGCAGAGCCCAGCGCCGCACCGCGCCGGGCCCGGGATGAGGCTTGAACAACCATTCCGAGAGAAGACAGGAAATACACGCGCTGGCCGAGGCCGCGCGCCTGGCTGCTTCGGATTCCTCCCCGTCACGCAGCACCGCCAGGGTCGACACCCGCACGCCGGAACCGGGCAACATCTGTTTCATTCCGCGTGCCTGTCCCCACCACATCGAAGACGCGGCGCTGGCGATAACCGCGTTCCTGCCTTTTCCGCCGCGACACGCCGGCAGCGGCGGCGCGCATCGTCACGCGTTCAGCAATGGCGTGGGTTCTGGCGTGGAGCGCAAAAACGGAAAGCCGCCGGGTGGGGACCCGGCGGCTCCCGTACGTCGGCGATCGTGTCGGGGGGCTGGGAGTGCGACCGCCGGCGCTAGACCATTGATGTGGTGACTACAGGCGTTGTCCGCCAGAGTGTTCCATATCCATCATGCCACCCCCGGTGCGGTGCGGACCCCAGTGGTGCATTCCGTCGCCGCCGCGCTCACGGAACCCGTCCCGGCCGGCCCTCGCCATGCGATTGAGTATCGCAAAACGCCGCTTCTGATTCTCGTCGAGGCTCTTGTACAGAGGATCTGTGGCGTCGGCCAATTTCTTCAAGGCCGCGCCGGTATCCGTCAGGGCTGTGGCGCGCTGACGCAGCCGCTCGACGGGATCCTCGCTGGGCGACGCGTTGCGCATCGCAAGCCTGCGATCCATCCGCAGCTTGCCGTAGTCGCGCGCCGCCTGCTCGAACGCCGGCCAGTTCTTCTCCTGTTCGGGCGTCAGTGTCAGCCCGGCCTTGAGCGCCGCCAGCCGCGCTTCACCGAACGCGCGCATGTCCTCGCTGTTGAGTTGCCAGCGCGGCCCGCCGTCCCGGCCGCTGCGCTGCTGCGCATAGACGAGCGAGGTACCGGCGATCGCGAGCGCTGCGGTTGCGGCGACGATGGCTTTCCACATGGCGTTCCCTCCAAGTCAGCCGACTGTGATCGTCAGTACAGAGCGAAAGGAACCGGGCATCAAGTTAAAGTTCTGTTAGGTGAGACGCTCCCAAAGCCGAGTAGATAACAACTTCGCGAGCCGGCATTACAGCCGGGTCACGTTCCCGTATGCCTTCCCCGCCAGTTCCGCGCCGGTTGAGCTTGCGATGAACTCGCGGCGCAGCCGCTGGAGCGAAATCGCTTCACATTGAATTGCGATTTCGCTCTAAGCACTTGTTTGGTCGCATGATCTCATCCGAAAAGCCTGCAACTTTTCGGGATCATGCTCTGGGCTGCGCCCAAGCCCGCAACGCGGCTCAACCCACGTCCGTCGAATGGAGGCGACGCTCGGACACGAGCGGCTCCCCCTTGCCCTTCTGGCGCCGGGATATGAGCTTGTTGAGCGCGCCCAGATAGGCTTTGGCGGAGGCGACGAGCGTATCCGGATCGGCGCCCTTGGCGGTCACCGCCCGGCCGTTCTCCGCAAGCCGCACCGAAACTTCGGCCTGCGCATCGGTTCCCTGCGTGACCGCATGCACCTGGTAGAGTTCCAGCACCGCCTCGTGCGGGATGAGCGCCTTGATGCAATTGAAGGTCGCATCCACCGGGCCGTTGCCGGTCGACTGCACGGTGTGGTGGCGGCCGTCGATGTCGAGCGTCGCCGTCGCCGATTGCGGGCCCATGGTGCCGGCGATCACGGTGAGGCTGACCAGCTTGACGCGGTTCTGCGCGTGCGCGATCTCCTCGTCGACCAGCGCCTCGAGATCCTCGTCGTAGACGTGCTTCTTCTTGTCGGCGAGCGCCTTGAAGCGGACGAAGGCATCCTCGAGCTGGTTGCCGGCGAGGTGATAGCCCATCTCCTCGAGCTTGTGCACGAAGGCGTGGCGGCCGGAATGCTTGCCCATTACCAGCGAAGTCTGCTTCACGCCCACGCTCTCGGGCGTCATGATTTCGTAGGTCTGGGTGTGCTTGAGCATGCCGTCCTGGTGGATGCCGGACTCTGTGCGCGAAGGCGTTGCGCCCGACGATCGCCTTGTTGTATTGCACCGGGAACGAGGTGGCGGCCGCGACCAGCTTCGACGCACGCGTGAGCATGGTGCTGTCGACGTTGGTCCAATACGGCAGCACGTCGTTGCGCACCTTCATGGCCATCACCACTTCCTCGAGCGCGGCGTTGCCGGCGCGCTCGCCGATGCCGTTGATGGTGCATTCGATCTGGCGGATGCCGGCACGCACCCCGGCGAGCGAATTCGCTACCGCCATGCCGAGATCGTCGTGGCAATGCGCGGAGAAGCGCGCCTTGTCGGCGTTCGGCACGCGCTCGCGCAGCATCTTGATCAGCGCGAAATACTCCTCCGGCACGGTGTAGCCGACGGTGTCGGGAATGTTGATGGTGGTGGCGCCGGCATCGATGGCGGCCTCGACGCAGCGGCAGAGGAAGTCCTGCTCGGTGCGGGTGCCGTCCTCGCTCGACCATTCCACGTCGTTGGTGTAGTTGCGCGCGCGGGTGACCTGCGCGATCACCATTTCGTAGACCTCGTGCGGCTCTTTCTGCAGCTTGTATTTCATGTGCACCGGCGAGGTGGAGAGGAAGGTGTGAATGCGGCTGCGTTTGGCCGGCTTGATCGCCTCGGCGCAGCGGTCGATGTCCTTGAAGGCGGCGCGCGCAAGCCCGCAGATCACCGCCTTGTTCGCGCGCTTGGCGATCTCGTGCACCGCGGCGAAGTCGCCCTCCGATGCGATCGGAAAGCCGGCCTCGATGACGTCAACTCCCATCTGGTCGAGCAGCTCGGCGACTTCGAGCTTCTCCTCATGGGTCATGGTGGCGCCGGGGCACTGCTCGCCGTCGCGCAAGGTGGTGTCGAAGATGACGACGCGGTCCTTCTCGGACTTCGCGGGCGTGGTCATGGCTCTCATCCTTCTCGTCGTTCGCGCCGTTTGCGGGCGCTGGCACGCGTCCAGGCCAAGTGGTCACCGGTTGGCCGCGCTCGAGCCGCTTGAGCCGAACTCGGGCGCCTGAAGGGCCGATCTCGGTCAACACGGGATCGGTGAATGCGCGCCGCTCCAAGGGCTGGAGCGCGTTCGACCCAAAACCGGTTCCCACTTTTGCTGAACGCGCTCTGGTTCCGTTCCGTCTCGGTACCCCTGAGTGCCCAGGCGCAAGACGCCCAGCCGGCCCTCAGGGGCGGATAAGGAGCAGCAGCCCGCCGAGAATGAGGGCGCCGCCGGAGCGGCCCTGCGGCCGCCGGTTGATCGCGCGGAAATCGCAGCGCGTCGGCATCACTTCGCCCTCGTCATGGCCACGCACGGGTCGCGGAACACGTCAAACCGCGTCGACCGCTCTAGTGGGACCGCCGTCGTTCTAGCGGAAGACGGACCTGCTTCGCAAGATCGAATCCCCGCTTGGCGGTCTACGACAGCGATGCTGACCTTTCTCGAGGAGGCCGACGGCGATGGCTTATTGGGGAGCGCGCATTTGGCAGACGTTCATGCAGCGTGCGCGCCATTGCCGATCCGAGAGCGAAATCGCTTCCCATCGAATCGCGACTCCGCTCCAAGCATTTGTTTGGCCGCATGATCTTATCCGAAACATCGGCAGCTTTTCGGGCCCATGCTCTACCTGCGCCGCTTCCCGCGTCCTTCGGCCATGAGCGCGGCGCGCACCTTCTGCAATTCCTTCAGCGCCGCGCCGCGGATCATGGGGAATTTAAGATCGAGATTCTGCAGCGCCTCGATCATCGCACGCGCCACCACCAGCCGCGCGAACCATTTGCTGTCGGCCGGCACCACGTACCAGGGAGCGGCCGGACGACTGGTCGCGCGGACCATATCTTCGTAAGCCGCCATGTATTTATCCCAGAGCTTGCGGTCGGCCACGTCGGTCATGGAAAATTTCCAGCGCTTGGCGGGCTCGTCGAGGCGCGCCAGCAGGCGCCGGCGCTGCTCCTCCCTGGAGATGTGGAGGAAAAACTTGACCACGGCCACGCCATTGCGGGCAAAATGACGCTCGAAGTCGCGGATGTCCTCAAAGCGCTCCTGCCAGATGTTTTTGCCGATGAGCTCGGGCGGCAGCTTCTGGCGCGCCAGCAACTCCGGATGCACGCGCACCACCAGCACCTCTTCGTAGTGCGAGCGATTGAAGATGCCGATGCGACCCCGCTCCGGCACGCGAATGGCCGCGCGCCACAGGAAATCGTGCGCGAGCTCGTCCTCGCTCGGCGCCCTGAACGGATGCACGCTGCAGCCCTGCGGGTTGAGACCCGTCATGACATGGGCGATGACGCCGTCCTTGCCGGAGGCGTCCATCCCCTGCAGCACGATCAGCAGCGCCCAATGGTCGTCCGCATAGAGCCGTTGCTGCAGCTCGGCGAGACGCTTGACGTCGTCCGCGAGCATCGCCCTGGCGTCGCCCTTGTCGAGATCGAGGCCGCAGGTGTCCGCGCAGTCGAACGAAGCGAGGCGGAAGCGATCGGGATGATCGATGCGAAACCGCTTGATCAGCTTCGGAAACTTCATGGCGTCACCTCGGAAGCCTGGCTCCAGACGTGGGTGAGAAAGGCGGTGACGAACGCCGGCATCATCGGGTCGAAGTCGGCGGGGCCGCGCACGATATGGATGTCGGCGAGTTCGGGCTCCTTCTCGCGCGCGAGATGCGCGAGGATGCGCGCACGCAGGGCGTCCGCGGTTTCGTGCGCGCGAAGGATCTTCACCTGCGCGATGCGCGGTCCCGCCAGCACGGTGGTCCAGCCCCGCTCCGCCTCGAAATCGCCGGGCACGAGACCGGTCTCCTCGCCGATCTCGCGCATTACATTGCGCGTGAGATCGACCCGCGCGCCGTCGACGTCGCTCAAGTCCGGCAGCCCGGCGGGGAAATAGATCCGTCCCGGATTCGCGGTATGCGCGCCCATGACACCGAGCACGAAGGCGCCGTCGCTGCCGCGCAACGCCCCCATGGCGAAGCAATTCCTGATGCGGCTGTCCGGCGAATCCCAATGGCGCCACGCCAACATGCTGGCGAAATCGGTCTCCAGATAGGCGCCGCGGAAAACCGCCCCGGTGATCGCGTGCTCGTGCAGCATGAGCACGCGGCCGTTCCAGAGCGCCGGGTTCGATCGCCGGAGCGCGTCGAAATGCGCGTCGATCTCGGCGCGCCGTTCGCTCGCGAACAGCCACGGCCGCGGCGCAAAGGCAAGCTCGAGCCGCTCCACCGGCACAATGGTGATCCCGCTCATGCGCAGATCCCAGGCGTGTCCCAAATGCGCAGCGGCACCGCGCTCGCGACCGGAGTAAACGGCATCATGCCTCGATCGTTCCCTCGGTGACGATGACGGCGTCGCCGCCGATCGAAGCCGAGATGAGCCGGCCGGCCGCGACCACGACCGCGACGCGGATCAGGCTCGGCCGGCCCATCTCGTAGCCCTGCTCGATCACGATCCTGTGGCTTCCATCGCCCAGGCGCGGCGCGAGCATGCCGGCCAAGGCGGCCGCCGCCGACCCCGTCGCCGGGTCTTCCGGGATGCCCATGCCGGGCGCGAACATGCGGGCGTGCAAGGCGTGACCGGGCTCGACCGTCTCGCCGCTGAAGACATAGGCCGCCCCGCCCGCGCCGAAGGCGCCGTCGAACTTGGCGAGAACGGGACGGCAATCCTCCACCGCGCTGAGCGCCGCGACCGGCACGAAAGTGAAGGGCATTCCGGCGGACCAGCGCGCCGGGCGGTACCCGCCGATCGCGGCTGGCGCGAGGGAGAGCGCCGCGGCAAGGGTCGCATCGTCGGGCACCGGGCCGACCTCGGCCGGCAATTGCGGGATCGCGAAACGGGCGCTGCCGCCGGCGCCGGTGCCGGCTTCGAGCACGCAGCGCACCGGCCCGATGCCCTCCTCCAGCACGATTTCGCCGCTCGCACCGTCGCGCGGCGCCAGCAGCACCGCCGTCCCGACCGTCGGATGGCCTGCGAATGGCAGCTCCCGCAGCGGCGTGAAAATGCGAATGCGCGCGCGGTGCCCAGGATCGGCGGGAGCGAAGACGAACACCGTCTCGGGATGATTGAACTCGCGCGCGATCGCCTGCATCGCCAAGGTGTGGAGACCCTCCGCGTCGAGCACCACGGCGAGCGGATTGCCGGCAAAACGGCGGGCGGTGAAAACGTCGAGGGTCGCGAAACGCCGGCGCATGAAATCTCCAGAACGAGAACGCTAGATCCGATGAGCGACGAACCGCCGGCTCGGCGCCACGAACTCGTCCTGGGCGTCGACCAGCAGCATCTCCGTGGAGCCGGCCTCGGCCGTCCGATCGAGCACGCCGAACATCGAGGACGTCGCCAGCGCCATCGCCTCGGCGGCGGAGCCGGTCCTGAGGTAATGCGCGAAAAACAAGGCGGCGATCGCGTCGCCGGCGCCGTTCACGACGATGGGCAGCCGCGGCGTGCGCAGCCGGTAACGGTCGCTTCCATCGGACATCACGAGATCGATGCAGTCTCGCGGCGTGTCGTCGATCTGCAGCGAGGTGACGAACACGATCCGCGGCCCGCGGGCATGCACCGCGTCAACCGCGGCCGCCAGGTCGGCCAGGGTCGCCGTGCTGCGTCCGGCCAGATATTCGAGCTCGAACTGATTGGGGGTGACCACGTCGGCGACGGCGAGCGCCCGCTCGCGGATAAATTCCGGAATGCCTGGGCGCACGAAAACGCCGCGGCCGGCGTCGCCGATCACCGGATCGCAGCAATAGCGCGCCGCGGGATTCGCGCCTTTCATCCGGGCGACCGAATCGAGCACGGCTTCGCCGGTATCGGACGAGCCGAGATAGCCGGAAAGGACGCCGTCGCACGCACCCAGCACGCCGCGCTCTTCGATCCCCTGCACCACCAGACGGATCGTCTCGCCGTCGAACACCTGACCGCGCCAGGCGCCATACCCGGTATGGTTGGAGAATTGCACGGTGTGCACCGCCCAGACCTCGACGCCGATGCGCTGCAGCGGAAATACGGCAGCGGAGTTGCCGGCATGTCCATAGGCGACGTGGGATTGGATCGACAGGATGTTCATGCATGGCCCGATCAGACGCGAGCGATGCTTTATGCACGAACGATCGGCGACAAGCGAGGGGCCGCCAAGACCATCAAAGCCCTTTGATCAGGCCGGCGTCGATCAGGAGCCGATTGAAGCGCCGCGCTTCCGCTCCGCCGGCGCAGGCATAGAACAGCCCCCTGCAGCGCTGCAGAATTCTTTTCTGCTCGGCGAACGAAGGATCGAGCGGCAGTCCGGCGGCCTCCTGCACGACCAGCGGAAGATAGGGTCCTTCGAGCGTGTCGAGGGCGGAGGACAGGTCGGCAGGTTTGAAGTTGACCGTGTCGATCGCGTAGTAGGTGGTGTAATAGCGCGGATCGTAGGTCATGAGGTGCTGGTTGATCGCAGCCTCATCCAGCGACGGGTCGAGAAGGACGGAGGCGAACTCCGGCTGATGATCTCCGTAGCGGACCACCAGGAACGATTCGCCTTGGAACTCGCGCTTGAGGCGGTCGAGCAGGCCGGCATAGTCGCGAAAACTCATGCTCTGGCGCCGCAGGTATTCGTCGACCTCGGGCGCGTTTCCCGGATTCTTCCATTCCGGTATCAGGTCGGGACGCCAGCGATAGTTCCAGGGATAATGGTTCTCGGCCAGATAGACGAAAAGAAACATCGGGCCTTTCCCGCGCTCGCGTTCGATCATCCGCAGCGCGGTGTCGTAGTAGAACCGGTCGGGCTCGATGCGGTCGGTGCCGAGCGCGGCCTGGTCGAGGAATTTCTGCATTCCGGTCGTGGTCTGGAAGGCCCTGGCGCTCATGAAGGCGCCGAGCGCCGGATAGATGGAGAACGTCCGGTAACCGCAGCGGCGCAGCGCCGTGGGCAGCCCGCGCGCGACCCGGCCGGCGGCGATCTGCGTGACGTAGTAGGCAAAGCGTCCAAACGAGCGCGCGGAGAGCCCGGCGAGCACGTTGTACTCGGTGTACCAGCTGGGTCCTCCCGCTCCCTCGGCGATGAAATGGCGGCGCCTGCCATCGAAGGACGGGAAGTGGCTGCCGTAACCGCTCGGGACCTTGATGCCGGGCACCACCCGGATATCGAAGCTCGACTCGTCGTGCACCAGGATGATGTGCGGCGGCTTTCTCTTCGGCGTGCAGGTCGCATCCGTCAGGGCCTTCAGGTGGTCGGTGACGGTCGCATCGGACTCCATATATCCGCGGGTCATCAGGTCGAAGATCGCGGCCACGCCCGAGTGCGAGAACTTGGACACATAGCTGTCGCCGGCAAACGTTTCCCACTCTTCCTGCGGCACCGCCAGCGCCGTGCCCACGAGAGCGGCGAGGCATGCGAAGAAGCCGAGCAGTGCGGTTCGCAGGGGCACACGGGCGGTGTCGATCCACCACAGCAGCATCAGCACCGGCACCATCAGCGCGAGCGCGAGGAGAGCCTTGGGAAAAAGATCGGGTCTGACCGCCAGCAGGAACTTGACGGTGTCGGTATTGACGATCATCACGTCGAGAAAATTGGCGGTCATCCATATGATGTCGTATTTGAGCCGCGACGCTAGGATGAGGACGACGACCATCACCAGCGACAGCGCGGCCGACACCGCGGGACGGCGCAGCAGGGCCAGCCAGAAGAAATTGAGGACGCCCCAGGTCAGGACGAAGATGACCTTCGGCGCGAAGGCGACTTCACTCCATAAGAGGAGAGCGAGCGCCGTCCCGTGCAGCAGCGCGAGCGGCACGAGCCGGAGCGAATTGCGCGAGCGTACCACGTCGCGTGACGCCAAGCGCCTGGTCAGGAACGCGATGGACGGCGGCATGGCCCAAGGGCCGTGCCCGGCAATGACCACCCTTAACGTCCGGCGCACGGACCGTCGTCATAAAAGTGTATTAATTTCGTCATTGCAAGGTCAAACAGGCGCGGCCTCCGCTGTTGCGCGCGAAATATTGCCGATCGCAGGCCGCCGATTAATTTTCGTTCATTGCAAAGCACGCCCGCGGGCTTCCTCAAAATCCGTGGATCAACCCGGCATCGATCAGCAGCCGGTTGAACCGCCGCGCCTCCGCGCCGTCGCCGCAGAGATAGAACATGCCGCGGCAGCGCTTGAGGATCTTCTTTTGCTCCACGAAGGTGGGATCGAGCGGCACTCCCGCCCCTTCCAGCACCACCAGCGGAAGATAGGGTGCATCAAGCGTATCAAGCGCGGATGAGCGGTCGACGGGCCGGAAGTTCACTCCGTCGATCGCGTAGTAGGTGGTGAAGTACCTGGGATCGCGCTGTTGGATGTGCTCGGCCACCTGCGCTCGATCGAGCGAGGGGTTCACGAACCGCTTGGCAAACAACGGCTGGTGATCGCCGAACCGCACGACAAAGAATTGCTCGTCGGGAAACTCGCGGCCAAGGCGTTCCTTGAACTGCGCGTAGTCATGCACGCTCATCTCTTGGCGGCGCAGATATTCGTCGACCTCCGGCGGGTTTTCCGGGTTGGACCAGTCGGGCAGGAGATCGGGACGGTAGCGGTAGTCCCAGGGAAAGTGGTTGGCGGCGAGATAGACAAACACGAAAACCGGACCATTGTCGCGCTGCTCCGCGATCACGCGTGCGGCGTGGTCGTAGTAGAAGCGGTCGGTATCGGCCGGCCCGGTGCCCAGCTGCTTGGCGTCGAGGAAATGCTCGATTCCGGTGGTGGTCTGGAAACCGCGGGCGCCGAGAAAGGCGCCGAACCAGGAGTAAAGGCTGTAGGTCTGATAGCCGCAGTTTCGCAGCGCATACGGCAGGCCGCGCTTGACCCGTCCGGTGGCGAGCCGGGTAACGGACTCGGCGAAATGTCCGTATGAGCGCACCGACAACCCCGTGAGCACGTTGTATTCGGTGTACCAGCTCGGGCCGCCGGCGCCCTCGACCAGGAACGAACGCGCCTTGCCGTCGACCGAGCGAAACCGCGCGCGGTAGTCCGCCGGAACTTTCACGTTCGGCATCATGGTGGCGTCGAAGCTCGAACTCGTCGAATACCATGACGATATGCGGGAGCTTGCGGCCCGCTTTGCAGGCGCCGCCAAGCCCGAGCCTCAACCGACCCGCAACGGCGGCATCAGCCTCCAGGACGCCGCGCGTCATCAGGTCGACGGCCGCAACGGCCGCCGACCGCGCGAACTTGGAAACGTATTGGTGGGGAAAGAACTCGTCCTGCCGGTCCATCGGCACGGCGAACGACAACCCGGTGAGCGCGGCCAGGCAGACGAGGCAGCCCAGCGCGGCAATGCTGCGCCGGACCCGGAACGGATCGGTCCGCCACAGCAATATCAGGACCGGGATCGCCAGCACGACGGCGAAGCCGACCTTCCAGGCGAGGCCAGGAATGATCGACAGCAGGAAGGAGGCCGTGGCGACATCGATGACCATCACGTCGACGAACGTCGCGGTCATCATCAGAATGTCCTGCTTGAATTGCGACAGCAGGATCAGGACGACGATCAGCGCAAACGACAGCGCCGCCGACGTCATCGGACGCCGCAGCAGGACGAGCCAGAAAAAGTTGAGCGCGCCCCAGGTCAGAACGTAGGCCGCCTGCGCCGCCGGATCGGCCTCGGACCAGATCAGCACGCCAAAGGCCGCGAGATGAATGGCGGCAAGAAGCCCGACACGGCCGGCGTACCGGCGATCGGCGGCGGCAAGGCGCTGTTTCAGCTGGACGACGGCGGGCGGCATGACTTCGGGGCCACGGCCGCCCCCTGGCAGCCTTCAATCAGCGCGGAGGACGTCATCTTTCTGTAATAAGACCGTCATGGCAAGGGCCTGCTCCAATAACGGCGCGACCCGCGCGATCCCTCCGCCCTGGAGCCGGGGCCATCCTATCGGGCCTGCAGCGGATGGGGTGCGCGGCCACGCCCGCGCAGGGCCGCGGTTTCCCGGGCTCCCAATTCCAGCGCGGAATCTACTTGGTTGCGGCGACGGCTTGCTTGACGAAGCGGTCGTCGAAGGTCTTCGCCAAGTCGATGCTGGCGCCCTTGAGCTCATCGTCGAAGGCGAGCAGCATGTCGGCGGCCGATTTCATGCCGGCGGCGGGGATCGCCCCGGTGAGCGAATAGACCGGCTTGTTGGCCTTCACCGCGGCGAGGTAGAGCGCCCTGTCGCCGAGGAAATACTCCTCGGGCACCGTCGCGGCGATCTGTTCGGGCGTCGCCTTCTCCAGCCACTTGAGCGTCTTGTAGAAGGCGTTGACCAGCGCCTGCATCGTATTGGGGTTCCTTGCGATGAAATCCTGCTTCACGTACAGGACCGCCGCCGGGTTCGAGCCGCCGAAAATCGCGCGCGTGCCCTCCTCCGTTCGGCTGTCGGCGATGACCTTGATGTCGCCGTCCTGTTCGAGCTTGGTGATCATCGGATCGAGGTTGGAGAGGGCGTCGATGTCACCCTTCTTCATCGCTGCGACGGCCGACGGCCCGATGCCCACGCCGATATAGGAGGCGTCGGCCGGCTTGAGGCCGGCCTTCGACATCAGATACATCACGAAGAAATTGGTGGAGGAGCCGGGCGCGCTCACGCCGATCTTGAGGCCCTTGAGGTCGGCCGCGGATTTGTAGCTCGCCGCCTTGTCCTTGCGCAGCCCGACGACGATCCCGGGAAAGCGCCCGAGCTCGATCACCGCCCTGATGTCCTGCCCCTTCGCCTGCATGCGGATGGTGTGCTCGTAGGCGCCGGTGACGACGTCGACCGAACCGCCGACCAGGGCCTGCAGCGACTGCGCGCCGCCGCGGAAATCGTTGATGGTGACGTCGAGCCCCTGCTCCTTGAAGTAGCCGAGCCGCTCGCAGACCGTCAGCGGCAGATAATAGAGCGCGGTCTTGCCGCCGACCGCCAGCGTGACCTGCTTCTTCTCGATGCCTTGACCGAGGACTTGGCCGGCGAACGCAAGCGCGAGCGCGAGCGTAGCGAGCAGCGTCCTGACCGTGTTCATGCGCTCCTCCCGTGCGGCCCAGTGCAAGCCGCTGTCGTTGAAGGTGTTATAGGGCGATGGCAAGCAGCCGGAAAGCCTCGGACGATTGAGCGCGGCGGCCGGCGCAAGCGAAACCGCCGCACGTCCAGTTCGAATTTGGCGTCATGCGAAGAGACGCGACTTGCCGTCATCATGGCTCAGGCGCGTGTTTCGGCCGCGACCGGGCGCCAGACCAGGAGACGCCGCTCGACCAGCGTGACCACGAAGTCGATCGCGATCACGAAGGCGGCGAGGACCAGCATGCCGGCGAACACGCCGGCGACGTCGAACACGCCCTCGGCCTGCTGGATGATGTAGCCGAGACCGGCGGCCGAGCCGAGATACTCGCCCACCACCGCGCCGACGACTGCGAATCCGACCGCGGTGTGGAGCGAGGAGAACATCCAGGACAGCGCCGAAGGCCAATAGACGTGGCGCATGAGCGCCCGCTCGTTCATGCCCAGCATGCGGGCGTTGGCGAGCACGGTCGGGCTCACCTCCTTCACGCCCTGATAGACGTTGAAGAACACGATGAAAAAGACCAGCGTGACGCCGAGCGCGACCTTCGACCAGATGCCGAGCCCGAGCCAGAGCGCGAAGATCGGCGCCAGCACCACGCGCGGCAGCGCGTTGATCATCTTGACATAGGGATCGAACACCGCCGCCACGCGCGGCTGCTGCGCGAACCAGAAGCCGATCAGGACGCCGGCAACCGAGCCGATGACGAAGGCGAGCACGGACTCGAGGAGCGTGATCCACAGATGCTTCCAGATCGTGCCCTCGACGAACCATTTGACGATGCGGGCCGCGACGTCTGACGGGTTCGAGAAGAAGAACGGCGGCAGCACCTTCACGCCGCCGATCGGCACGGTGGTGAGCAGCTGCCAGAGCAGCACCGCCGTGACGGCGACGAGCAGCTGGAGCGCAAGGAGCTTGGCGCGAGACACGATCCCACCCGGACTGATGCCCCGTCATGGCCGTGCTCGTCGGCCATCCACGTCTTCTCGCCAAGAACCAAGGCGTGGATGGCCGGAACAGGTCCGGCCATGACGGAGAGATACTCAGCTCACGGCTTCGAGAACGTGCCGATGATGCCGGTCGCGCCCTTGGCGTGCCCTTCCAACGCCTTGATGACTTCATCCCGCGTCATGCCGGGCTGCAGCGCGCTCGGCTCGAGATCGGTGGCAATCAGCGTGAAGGTGTAGTGATGCGGCGCGCCGGGCGGCGTGCACGGGCCGAAATAATGCGGCAGGCCCATCAGGCTCTTGCCGCCGACATATTTGTCGGTCTGCTTGGACGTTTCCCCCTCCGCAAAGCCGGTCACGGAGACCGGGATGCCATAGGCGACCCAATGGCTCACGCCGCCCGGCGGCCTGCCTTCCGGGTCGAACATCAGCAGCGCATAGCTCTTGGTGCCCGCCGGAGGGTTCGCCCAGGACAGCGCGGGCGATACGTTTTCGCCGACGCAATTCGGATTCTGCTTGTTGTTGCCGGCCATCTTGGTCGCCAGGCGCTCGCCGTCCTTGAACGACGACGAGGTGATCGTGAAGACGCCCTGCGCGCTGGCGCCGTGAGCGCTCCAGGCAACGGCCATGGCAACGCCGCCAGCCAGCAAGAGTGTTCGCTTTATCGACATGATGTTTCCTCCGTATGGGCCCCTGCGCCCATCGCAGCAAGTGTAGCCGTCACTGCAATATCAAGGCAACAATACAGCGCGATGTCATCCGCCGCCGGTCTGGGCGTAGCCCTTGAGCACCTCGGCCTTCAGCGTTGCCCAGATTTCGCGGTGCAGGTCGTGGAACGCGCGCTCGACCTTGATCTCGGCGATGTCGCGCGGCCGCGGCAGCGCGACCTTCCAGTCGCCGATGACGCGCGCGGCCGGTCCCGCCGACATGATCACCACCCGGTCGGACAGCGCGATCGCCTCCTCGAGATCGTGGGTGACGAACAGCACCGCCTTGCGATCGGCGTTCCACAGATCGAGCAGCAGATTGCCCATGATCTGCCGCGTCTGCGCATCGAGCGGACCGAACGGCTCGTCCATCAGCAGGATCTTGGGGTCGCGAATGAGCACCTGCACCAGGCCGACACGCTTTCTTTGACCGCCCGAAAGCATGTGCGGATAGCGCCCGCCGAAGCCGGTCAGACCGACGCGGGCGAGCCACGCCTGCGCGCGCTCGCGCGCTTGCGCGCGGGGGACGCCGGCGGTCTCGAGCCCGATCGCGACATTTTCCAGCGCGGTCTTCCACGGGAACAGCGCCTCCGCCTGGAAGAGATAGCCGGCCTGGCGGTTGAGGCCGCTGAGCGACGCGCCGTAGATGTCGATGCGGCCGGATGAGGGCGCAACCAGCCCGGCGGCGACGTTGAGCAGGGTCGACTTTCCGCAGCCGGTCGGGCCGACGATGGCCACGAACTCGCCGTCTGCCACCGCCAGCGAGGCGCCCTCGACCGCCGGGTATGCGCCGCCGTCGGCAAGCCGGAAGGTTACGGTCACGTGCGCGAGCGCAACGGCGGGCGGCATGGCGGCGCGCCGGTGCCGCTACCGCGTCATCATCATGCGCGCGGCGAGCGCGGTGTCGCAGAATTCGAAGAACGACCTGATCCGGCCGTCTTCCATTTCGATCAGATCGAACAGATCGGTGTCGACGGTCTCGCCGGTGACGGTGGAGCGCATCCGGGCGCGCCATTGCACCGCCGCCTTCGATCCGTCGATCAGCATGGACACGATCTTGTATTCGAGGATGTCGAAGGTCTTGATCATGCCGGCGAGCAGCGGACGATATTGCTCGGCGCCCTCGACCAGGGTGGCAATGGGCGACGCGTTGGAGCCGGCCATCTGGAACCTGGCGTGGGGGGCAAATATCCGGCCGAGGGCATCGAGATCGCCCCGCTGGCGCGCCGCATAGGCGGCACCGAGGGTCCGCTCGATGTCTTCGCGGCTGCTCATGCTCTCCCTCCACCGCTGCGCCGAGGTAGCGTTTTGCCGCCATCATGCCGCAGCACGGCGGCGGGCGGAAGAGCAGCCGCCGTCGCGGCCGCGGATCAATTCCGGCTGCGGTCGACGAGTGCCCGCTGCTTGATCCAGGGCATCATGGCGCGCAGCTTCTCGCCGATCTGCTCGATGGGGTGCGCCGCCATCTTGTTGCGCATGGCCTTGAACGATGTCTGGTTGACGCGGTTCTCCAGCATCCAGTCCTTGACGAACTTGCCGGACTGGATGTCGTCGAGGATCTTCTTCATCTCGGCGCGGGTCGCATCGTTGACCACGCGCGGGCCGGAGACGTATTCGCCGTATTCGGCGGTGTTGGAGACGGAGTAGTTCATGGTGGCGATGCCGCCCTCGTAGATCAGGTCGACGATCAGCTTCACCTCGTGCACGCACTCGAAATAGGCCATTTCCGGCGCGTAGCCGGCCTCGACCAGGGTCTCGTAACCGGCCTTCATCAATTCGACCAGCCCGCCGCACAGCACGGACTGCTCGCCGAACAGGTCGGTCTCGCATTCCTCGCGGAACGTGGTCTCGATGATGCCGGCCCGTCCGCCGCCGATCGCGGCGCCGTAGGAGAGCGTGAGATCGTGGGCGTTGCCGGAGGCGTCCTTGTGCACCGCCATCAGCACCGGGACGCCGGCGCCGCGCTGGTACTCCGCGCGCACGGTGTGACCGGGGCCTTTCGGCGCGATCATCATCACGTCGAGATCGGCGCGCGGCTCGATCAGGTTGAAATGGATATTGAGGCCGTGCGCGAACATCAGCGCCGCGCCCTTCTTCATGTTGTCGGCGAGGTGCTCGCGGTAGATCTCGGACTGCAGCTCGTCGGGCGTGAGCATCATCATCACGTCCGCCCACTTGGCGGCGGCGGCGACCTCCATGACCTTGAGCTTCTCGGCCTGCGCTTTCTTCACCCCCTGCGAGCCCTTGCGCAGCGCCACCGCCACGTCCTTGACGCCGGAATCGCGCAGGTTGAGCGCATGGGCATGACCCTGGCTGCCGTAGCCGATGATGGCGACCTTCTTGCTTTTGATCAGATTGATGTCGGCGTCGCGGTCATAGTAAACGCGCATGATGCTCACCCCTCGTCGGGCCAGGTTGCTGGCCGCTGTTTTGCCGTGCTGCTTCTAGGTTCAATGGATCGCCGGGACAAGCCCGCCGAGCGGGAAACTGCTCACATCCCCTCCGGGCCGCGCGCGATGGCGACGATGCCGGTGCGCGAGACCTCGACCAGCCCGAGCGGCAACATGAGCGCGACGAAGCTTTCGATCTTGTCGCTCGCGCCGGTGATCTCGAAGACGAAGCTCTCGGTCGAGGCGTCGATCACGCGGGCGCGGAACGCGTCGGCGAGCCGCAGCGCCTCCATGCGGTGATCGCCCTTGCCGCGCACCTTGACCATGGCGAGCTCGCGCTCGATGTGCGGCCCCGCGACCGTCATGTCGACCACGCGGTGCACCGGGACGAGCCGTTCAAGCTGGTTCTTGATCTGCTCGATCACCATCGGCGTGCCGCGCGTCACGATGGTGATGCGCGAAAGATGCTTCTCGTGCTCGGTCTCGGAGACCGTGAGCGAGTCGATGTTGTAGCCGCGGCCGGAGAACAGGCCGATCACCCGCGCCAGCACGCCCGGCTCGTTGTCGACCAGCACCGACAAGGCGTGGGTCTCGACCTGCTGCGATATGGTGGCGGCGGGGTAATGGGTGGTGGTGTTCACGCAACTTGCTCCATCTACCCTCTCCCCTTGCGGGAGAGGGTGGCGAGCCCGTCGCAGCGAAGCGAAGGCGGGCGAGCCGGGTGAGGGGTATTGTTTCCACGCTCGCCGGCCCCCCTCACCCGGCCGCCTTCGCTACGCTTCGGCGGCCACCCTCTCCCACAAGGGGAGAGGGTGGCCGAGCTCGCGGCACGCATGGTCGTCACACCATCACCTTGCCTTCCTCGGTGATGGCGTCCTCGATGCTCACGGTGGCATCGCCGAGCAGCATCTCGTTGTGGGCGCGGCCGGAAGGGATCATCGGGAAGCAGTTCTCGTTGGGATCGACCACGCAGTCGAAGATCACCGGCCTCTTCACGCCGATCATCTCGCGGATCGCGCCATCGAGGTCACCCGGGCGCTCGCAGCGAATGCCGACGGCGTGATAGGCCTCGGCAAGCTTCACGAAGTCGGGCAAGGCTTCGGTATAGGAATGCGCGTAGCGCCCGCCGTGCAGCAGCTCCTGCCACTGTCGCACCATTCCCATGTACTGGTTGTTGATGATGAAAATCTTGATCGGCAGGTCGTGCTGCACCGCCGTCGACATTTCCTGCATGGTCATCAGCACCGAGGCCTCGCCGGCGATGTCGATGACCAGCGAATTCGGATGCGCGAGCTGCACCCCGACCGCCGCCGGCAAGCCATAGCCCATGGTGCCGAGGCCGCCCGAGGTCATCCAGCGGTTGGGCTCCTCGAAGCGGTAGAACTGCGCGGCCCACATCTGGTGCTGGCCCACTTCCGTGGTGATGTAGGTGTCGCGATCCTTGGTCCGCTCGTAGAGGCGCTGAATGGCGTATTGCGGCTTGATGAGTTCGTTCGAGTTGTTGTAGGCGAGCGATTTGCGCGCGCGCCAGGTCTCGATCTGCTTCCACCAGGCCTCCAGCGCCTTCTTGTCGGCATGCATGGCGCTGGAGCGCCACAGCCGCACCATGTCCTCGAGGACGTGGGCGCAGTCGCCGATGATCGGAACGTCGACCTTGACGTTCTTGTTGATCGACGACGGGTCGATGTCGACATGGATCTTCGTCGAGCCGGGCGAGAAGGCGTCGAGCCGACCGGTGATGCGGTCGTCGAAGCGCGCGCCGATGCAGATCATCAGGTCGCAATCGTGCATCGACAGGTTGGCCTCGTAAGTGCCGTGCATGCCGAGCATGCCGAGCCATTGCGGATCGGAGGCGGCATAGGCGCCGAGCCCCATCAGGGTCGAGGTGATGGGAAAGCCGGTGAGCTTGACCAGCTCGCGCAGCAGATGGCTCGCCTCCGGGCCGGAATTGATGACGCCGCCGCCGGTGTAGAACAGCGGACGCTTGGCGCGACGCATCAGCTCGATCGCGGCCTTGATGCGCTCGAGGTCGCCCTTGAGCTTCGGGCGGTAGCCCTTGTGCTGGAATTCCTTCGGCCGGGAATAGAGCCCCTTGGCGAACTGGATGTCCTTCGGGATGTCGACGACCACCGGCCCCGGCCGGCCGCTCTTGGCGATGTGGAACGCCTCGTGCAGCACGCGCGGAAGGTCGGCGATGTTCTTCACCAGGTAGTTGTGCTTGGTGCAGGGCCGCGTGATGCCGACGGTGTCGCATTCCTGGAACGCGTCGTTGCCGATGAGATGGGTCGGCACCTGTCCGGTGAGGCACACGATCGGGATCGAGTCCATGAGCGCGTCGGTCAGCCCGGTGACGGCGTTGGTGGCACCGGGGCCGGAGGTCACCAGCACGCAGCCGGCCTTGCCGGTCGAGCGCGCATAGCCCTCGGCGGCATGCACGGCGCCCTGCTCGTGCCGCACCAGGATGTGCCTGACCTTGTCCTGCTGGAACAGCGCGTCGTAGATCGGCAGCACCGCTCCGCCCGGATAGCCGAACAGATGCTCGACCCCTTGGTCGGCAAGCGCCTCGATCACCATTTCAGCGCCCGTCATTTCTCTGCTCATCGCCAGCTCCACTCGCTCGCACCGTTGGAAAATCAAAAAGGGCCGCGAGGGCCCTTTGCGCACCGCCACGTTCGTGGATGGCCTAGCCATCCCCGGCGGTGCGCTTGCCCACGATTACGAGCACCTGAGTAATAAAATTGCGCACCGCGGCGCTCCTTCATCATTTCGTTGCGGGCATTCTTATAAACGCTGCGGAATAGAGCGTCAAGACGAGAGAAAGACGATTTTATCCGGATGATATAGACCTGCCATTTTACCCGGGATAAATACGACCGCAACGGAGAGCACCATGGACATGAATGTGACGGCGACGACGCTGTGCACGGCCTTCGAAGGCGCGCGATGCATCGCCTCCGGCCGCCTTCGCCAGGTTGCGCTGAAGGCGAAGGAGATCATCGATGGCGGCGGGCTGGCGCCGATCCTGATCTTCGAGGATCCGACCAGCCAACCCATCGAGCTCGACTTTCGCGGGACGGTCGAGGACGTGCTCGGCAGAGTGGCTCGGCCGGACCGCGAGCCGGCGCAAATCGACTCCGTTCCCGCAGCGTGCCCGCCGCGCGGCCCCGGACGTCCGAGGCTGGGCGTCGTGGCGCGCGAGGTCACGCTGCTGCCGCGACATTGGGATTGGCTCAACGGCCAGCCCGGCGGTGCATCAGTCGCGCTGCGCAAGCTCGTCGATGCCGCGCGCCGCGCGAGCGAGGGCAAAGACCGCGTCCGCCAGTCGCAAGAGGCGGCCTACCGGTTCATGTCCGTCATGGCGGGAAACCGGCCCGGTTTCGAGGAGGCAACGCGAGCGCTGTTCGCGAGGGACGAACAGCGCTTCAATCAAATGATCGAATCCTGGCCCGCTGACATTCGCAGCCACGCGAGCAAGCTCGCCGCGCTGGCGTTTGCGGATCCGCTCGCGGCGTGAGGACGTGAAAGCATGAACTCCTGCCGGACGCCCGCCGTGCAGTCATGCGAGCCCAATGCTCGTCAAATCGTGATCGCCGGTGAAGGCGCCCCGCGCCGCATTTGATTGGGCGTTATTGCGCCCGCATGTATCTTCCCCGCGGGTGCTGGAGCGGGCTTGAGGCATGTCATTCCTTCGCGAGCGGTCCGGGCGCTGGTCGCCGGTCAAGATCGTCGCCTTCGTGGCGGCGGTGCTGCCGGCGCTCTGGATCGCATACCAGGCTGCCGCCGATGACCTCGGCGCCCGGCCGGTCACCGAGGCCATTCACCAGGCCGGCGACTGGACGTTGCGATTTGTCCTGATCACGCTGGCGATCACGCCGGCGCAGCGTATTCTCCATTATCCCCGCATCATTCTGGCGCGGCGTACGCTCGGCGTCGCCGCGGCGGCCTATGCCGCCCTGCATCTTTCGCTTTACGTCCTCGACCAGCACTTCGACTTGTTCAAGGTGGCAAGCGAGATCGTCCTGCGCATCTATCTGCTGATCGGCGCGCTCGCATTGGCTGGCCTGATCGCGCTCGCCACGACCTCGACCGACGCGGTCATCCGCCGGCTGGGGTCGCGGCGCTGGAACATGCTCCACCGCCTCGTCTACGGCATTGCGCTGCTGGGCGCCGTGCATTTCTTCATGCAATCCAAGCTCAACATCTACGAGCCGGTGCTGATGGCGGGTTTCCTGACGTGGCTATTGGCATACCGCGGGCTTTACCGGCGCAATGGCGAGGTCACCCCGGTTCAACTGCTGCTGCTCGCCGTCGCGGCCGCCGTCGTCACCGCGGCCGGCGAAGCGACGATCTACATGTTCACGACCGGCGTCGATGCGCGGCGCGTCCTGCTGGCGCATTTCGACGTCGAGATGGAAGTGCGACCGGCGTGGTGGGTGCTGCTCGCCGGACTCACGGTCGCCGCCGCCGGCTTCTGGCGGCAAAAGCCGGCCCGTCAGCGGCCAAGCGCGCGGCGGATTTCCGCCGCCGCCATGTCGGCCGCGACCCAGGTCCAGTCCGGCGGTTGATGCCGGAACCAGGTGGCTTGCCGCTTGCTGTAGTGGCGGGTGTCGCGTTTACCCCCCTCGACCGCCGCCGCCAAGTCGATCTCGCCTTTGAGGTGCCGAAGCAGCCACGGCACGCCGTGCGCCTTCATCGCGGGGAGCGCAGCATCGAGGCCGCGGCCGCCGAGCGCGCGCACCTCGTCCAGCATGCCCGCCGCCAGCATGGCGTCGAAGCGGGCGTCGATGCGGCGGTAGAGTTGCGCGCGATCGACATCGAGAAAGATCTTGATCGCGCTGTCCGCGGCGAGCACGGGCTTCATGCCCTGCCGGTGCCAGTCCGTGAGCGAACGGCCGGTTGCCAGCACCACTTCGAGCGCGCGCGTGACGCGGGCGCGGTCCGACGGCATCAGGCGGCTCGCGGTCGCCGGGTCACGCTCGCCGAGCTCGGCATAGAGCGCCGCGATGCCTTCGGCCTCGAGCCGCGCCCTGACGGCCGAGCGGATGCCGGACGGGATCGGCGGGATGGCGGCGAGGCCACGGGTCAACGCCTTGAAATAGAGGCCGGTGCCGCCGACCAGCACAGGGAGGCGCCCTGCCCGCTCGACCGCGGCGAGCGCGGCGCCGGCCTCGACGCACCAGCGGCCGACCGAATAGTTCTCGGCCGCATCGACATGGCCGTAGAGCAGGTGCGGCACCCGCGCTTCCTCCTCCGGCGTGGGACGGGCGGTGACGACGCGCAGGTCGCGATAGACCTGCATGGAGTTGGCGTTGATGATCGTGCCGCCGAGCGCCTGCGCCAATGTCAGCGCCAGCGCCGACTTGCCGCTCGCGGTCGGGCCTGCGATAAGCACCGCCCGCCTTGATCGTGCTCGATCGGTCAATTCCATGGCCTTGGTCGCGACGCTGATTTCAAATCCCGCGGCGCCGTCGCTCGACGCCGCCGTGATCGCACGCGCGCGCGGCGCGCTGCCGTCGGCGCAGGCGCCGATCTGGCTCGATCCCGGCATCGCCGCCGACATTCCCTTTATCGCGCGCCGGGAGAATACCCAAGCCGACGACACGCGCGCTCTCGCCGAGCGCGTGCGCACGGCGCTCGCCGGCGCCCCCGTCGACGTGTTGCTGCAGCGCGCGAGCGGCCGCCGCAAGCGGCTCTTTCTCGCCGACATGGATTCGACCATGATCGGCCAGGAATGCATTGACGAGCTTGCCGACTATGTCGGACTCAAGCCGCATGTTGCGGCCATCACCGAGCGTGCGATGCGCGGAGAAATCGAATTCGCGCCGGCGCTGCGCGAGCGGGTGGCGCTGCTCAAGGGCTTGCCCGCCGCGGTCGTCGACGAGGTCATCGCCGATCGGATTCGCGTCACGCCGGGGGCGCGAACGCTGGTCGCAACCTTGCGCAAGAACGGCGCCTATACCTGTCTCGTCACCGGCGGCTTCACGCTGTTCACCGAGCGCGTCGCCGCGATGATCGGCTTCGACGAGAACCGCGCCAATACGCTCCTGGTCGACGCCGACGGCCGGCTGACCGGCGAGGTGGCCGAGCCGATCTTCGGGCGCGAGGGGAAGCTTGCGACCCTGATCGAACTCGCACGGCGATTCGGCATCGCGCCGGACGAGACCCTCGTCGCCGGCGACGGCGCGAACGACGTTGCCATGATCGAGGCGGCGGGCCTCGGCGTCGCCTACCACGCCAAGCCCAAAGTCGCACAGGCCGCGGCCGCCCGCATCGACCACGGCGATCTCACCGCGCTGCTCTATGCCCAGGGCTATCGGCGGGAGGAATTCGTTTCCGACGACGGAGGACCGACGACGGACGAGGGATGAGCAAGGATCGCCTTGCGTCGTCCGTCGTCTGTCGTCCGTCGTCTGGTTACTGCAGGCTCAGCGCGACGAAGCGCAGCTCGCCGTCCGCGCCCGCCACCAGCAGCAGCGCCGACTTGCGGCCGTCCTTCTTGAGCTTGTCGATCTTGGCCTGGAAGTCGTCGGCGCTCGCCACCGCCTCCTGCGCGATCTCGACGATGACGTCGCCCGGAGACAGGCGCTTGTCGGCCGCGGGCGAGCCCGCATCGACGCCGGTGATGACCACGCCCTTCACCGTGTCCTTGATCTTGTAGCGCTTGCGCAGATCGTCGGAGATGTTGGCAAGCTCGATGCCGAGCGTCTTCTTCACCACGGTCTGGTCGGGCGCGCCATCGCTCTTCGAGGCCAGCGCCGCCAGCTTCTCGCCGTCTTCGAGCCGGCCGAGCGTGACGGTTCTGGTCTCTTCCTTGCCCTTGCGGATGATGACTACCGGCGTCTGCTTGCCGACCGGCGTGTCGGCGACGACGCGCGGCAGGTCGCGCATCTCCTTGATGTCCTTGCCGTCGAACTTGACGATCACGTCGCCGGGTTCGATGCCGGCCGGCTTGGCCGGCCCCTTGTCGTCGACGCCGGCGACCAGTGCGCCGCGCGGCGGACTTGATCTTCAGGCTTTCGGCGATCTCGTCGGTTACTTGCTGGATGCGCACGCCGAGCCAGCCGCGCCGGGTCTCGCCGAACTGCTTGAGCTGATCGATCACCGGCACGGCGGTCTTCGACGGCACCGCAAAGCCGATGCCGATCGAGCCGCCGGAGGGCGAGATGATCGCGGTGTTGATGCCGATCACCTCGCCGTCGAGGTTGAACAACGGGCCGCCCGAATTGCCGCGGTTGATGGCAGCATCGGTCTGAATGTAATTGTCGTAGGGCCCGGAATTGATGTCGCGGTTGCGGGCCGAGACGATTCCCGCCGTCACGGTGCCGCCGAGGCTGAACGGATTGCCGATGGCGATGACCCATTCGCCGAGCCGCAGCTTTTCCGAATCGCCGAACTTCACCGCCTTGAGCGGCTTGTCGGGCTTGACCCTGAGCAGGGCGATGATCGGTCTTCTGGTCCTTGCCGATGAGCTCGGCCTTGAGCCGCGCGCCGTCATTGAGGATGACGGTGATCTCGTCGGCCTCGGCGATCACGTGATTGTTGGTGACGACGATGCCGGATGGATCGATGATGAAGCCGGAGCCGAGCGAATTGACGCGGCGCGGAGCGCGCTCGCGGTTCTGCGGATCGCCCTGGCCGCGGCGATTGAAGAAGTCCCTGAACAGCTCGTCCAATTGCGGATCGTTCGGCAGCTGCGGCATCGGGGTGTTGCGCGACTCGACCTTCTGCGAGGTGGAGATATTGACCACCGCGTCGATCACCTTTTCGGCGACGTCGGCGACATTGTCGGGACCGCGCGCGGCCGAGGCGGTCGAGAACGCCGGCAAGACCATCGCTGCCGCGGCAACCGTGGCCAAGGCGGGCGGGCGGACCTGCCGGGCAAATTGGGCAAGAGTGCCGAGCATGGACGTCTGAGCTCCTGAAAGGGTGAAGGCGAGACAGTGCTCCCGTCCCGGAAGGGACGCAAGCGTGATCTCGACGCGGCGAATTAGGCTTGGGATTGGGGCGGAATCGGGACCGGTGCGCGTCCGCAACCATGCCCGCGCGCGGACGCTCACCCGCGCACGAACCAGATCAGGACGATGCCGAGCACGGCGGACACGATGCCGGCCACCCGCAGCGAGGTTTCGGGGCTCTCCAGCGCGCTCGCCGCCAACCGTTTGGCGGCACGCGGAAAGGCGGCGAAAAGCAGTCCTTCGATCACCAGCACGAGGCCGATCGCAACGATGAACTGGGCCATCTTTGCCTTGCCGGTGCGGTGATGGCGAAGGTCCCGCCGCTATTTCGCAGGCGTGCCCGGAGCGGGCGTGGTGGCGGGCGCAGCGCCGCTCTCGCGCGGCTTGCCCGACGGGTCGACGAAGAAGCGGAAGAATTCGGAATCGGGCTTGAGCAGCATGCGCGTGTCGTTGGACTTTAACCCGGCTTCGTAGGCCTGCATCGAACGGTAGAACGCGAAGAAGTCCGGATCCTTCCCGTAGGCCTCGGCGAAAATGCGATTGCGCTCGGCATCGCCTTCGCCGCGGGTCTGCTCGCCTTTCGACTGGGCCTCGGCGAGAAGCACCGTGACGTCGCGATCCGCCTTGGCGCGGATCTCCTGCGCGCGCTGGGTGCCCTGGGCGCGGAACTGGGCGGCCTCCTGCTGGCGCTCGGTCTGCATGCGCTGATAGACCGCTTGGCTGTTCTGCTCCGGCAGATCGGCGCGGCGAATGCGAACGTCGACGACGGAGATGCCGAAAGCCTGCGCCTCGCCGTCGAGCTGCTCGCGCACCCGGGTCATGAGATGCTCACGCTGATCGCGCACGACCTGCGTCAGCGTGGCCTCGCCCAGCACGCGCCGCAGCGCCGAATTGAGCAGGATCGACAGCTGCGAGTTCGCGCCCTCGACGGTGCCGACGGTCTGGTAGAATTTCAGCGGCTCCTGGATGCGGTAGCGCGCGAAGGCATCGACCACCAGCCGCTTCTGGTCGGAGGCGATCACCTCCTGCGCCGGGTTTTCAAGATCGAGGATGCGCTTGTCGATGCTGATGACGCTGTCGATCAGCGGGATCTTGGAATGCAATCCGGGATCCGTGACCACGCGCACCGGCTGGCCGAGCCGCACCACCAGCGCCTGGCGGGTCTGGTAGACCGTGAACAGGGTGCCGTAGGCGACGATCAGCGCCACGATGATGAGGGCGGCGACGATGCCGCCCGCGAGGTTGAGTCTCATCGGGCGGCCCCCGTCTGCGCCGGCGGTGGCGGCGCCGGCGTCGGCGCCGGCCGCCGGAGCTGGTCGAGCGGCAGATAGGGAACGACGCCGCCGCCCGAATCCATGATGATCTTGTCGGTGCCGCCGAACAGCCGTTCCATGGTTTCCAAATACATGCGCTGGCGGGTGATGTCGGGCGCCTTCTTGTATTGGTCGTAGACCTGCAGGAAGCGCGAGGTCGAGCCCTTGGCCTCGGCCACCGTCTGCTCGCGATAGGCTTCGGCGTTCTGGGTAATCTGCGCGGCGCGACCGCGCGCTTCCGGCACGACCCTGTTGGCGTAGGCCTGCGCTTCGTTCTGCGAGCGCTCGAGGTCGGCACGAGCGGCCTGCACGTCGCGGAAGGCATCGATCACCTGCGACGGCGGGTCGACCTTCTGCAGCTGCACCTGGGTGATCTGGATGCCGGCGCCGTACTTATCGAGAACTGTCTGCATCAACTCGTGCACCGCGGTTTCGATGTTCTGACGCGCCCCGGTCAGGATGGGCTGAAGGTTGGAGCGGCCGACGATCTCGCGCATGGCGCTTTCCGCCACCGCCTTCACCGTGCCTTCGGGCTGCTGGATGTTGAACAGATAATCGCCCACCCCGGTGGGCTTGATCTTCCACAGGACGGAGAAGTCGACATCGACGATGTTTTCATCGCCGGTGAGCATCAGGCTCTCCTCCGGCACGTCGCGTATCGTGGTGCCGCGGCGCAGATCCTCCACCACCCGCATACCGATATCGATCTTGTTGACGCGCAACGCCTTCGGCGTGAGCGCGGTCTCGATCGGGTACGGCAGATGATAATTCAGCCCGGGCTGCACCTCGCGCACGTATTTTCCGAACCGCAGCACGACGCCGAGCTCGTCGGGATCGACGCGGAAGAAGCCGGAAAATCCCCAGATCGCGACCGCCGCGACCACGATCAGGGCGAGCCCCTTGCCGCCGAGACTGCCGCCCGGCAGCACCGTGCGCAGCCGGTCCTGGCTGCGGCGCAGGAACTCCTCGAGGTCGGGCGGTGTCGGGCCGGACGGCTGTTGCCCGGAGCCCCAAGGGCCCTTGCCTCCTCCTGATCCCCAGGGTCCGCCGCCCTGACTGCTCCACGGCATCGGCTATCTCCTCGCTGCGACGGCCGAAGGCCGCCGCGCCGGTTTCAGTTTGGGGGGGTTATAGGGGAGGCGTCACCGCGTTACAACGCGGCCGAAGCGCGTGCGGCGCGGCGGCGCATGGTCTTGAATTCCATTTACCGCCTACCAACCGGCTTGGCGTCGGCGGCGCGCCGTTCGTAAACGAGCACGGTATAGGCTGCTTCGTCGCCCGGGCCGGCGCGATGCTCGGTCCGTTCCACCTCCTTCCAGACATTGGGCTCGATGGCAGGAAATGTCGTGTCACCATCGGGTTGCAGATGCACGCGCGTGACCACCAGCCGATCGGCGCGTTCCATGGTCTGCGCATAGATGTCGGCCCCGCCGAGAATGACGATCGTGCCGGCCCCGCGGCGCAGGGCATCGCCGCGCGCCGCCTCGAGCGCGGCGGCAAGACTCGACGTAACGACTGCGCCCGCAGCGGCAAAATTCCGGTCACGGCTCACCACGATATTGGTGCGGCCGGGCAGCGGCTGCTTGGTGAAGGAGAGATAGGTTTTTCGGCCCACGACGACCGGCTGACCCCAGGTCAAAGCGCGAAAACGTTGCATTTCGGACTTGAGCCGCCACGGCAGCCGGCCGCCGCGACCGATCACGCCGTTCTCGGCGACAGCGACGACCAGCACGAGCGCGATGCGCGGCAGGCCGTCGGCGGCAGCTCGCGTCGCCACGGCGACGTTGCTGGCGCTCACACCGCCACCTTCGCCTTGATGTGCGGGTGCGGGTCGTAGCCTTCGAGCGAGAAATCCTCGTAGCGGAAGGCGAAGAGATCGGTGGAGGCCGGATTGAGCACCATTCTCGGCAGCGGGCGCGGCGGGCGCGCGAGCTGCAGCCGCGCCTGCTCCAGATGATTGAGATAAAGATGCCCGTCTCCGAGCGTGTGCACGAACTCGCCGGGCTGCAATCCGGTCACCTGCGCGACCATCAGCGTCAGCAACGCATAGGAGGCAATGTTGAACGGCACGCCGAGGAAGGCGTCGGCCGAGCGCTGGTAGAGCTGACAGGAGAGCCGGCCCCTGGCGACGTAGAACTGGAACAGGCAATGGCACGGCGGCAGCGCCATCTTGTCGACCTCGGCCGGGTTCCAGGCGGTGACGATGAGGCGGCGCGAATCCGGGTTGCGGCGGATGGCGGAAACCACGTTGGCGATCTGATCGATGCTGCCTCCGTCCGGCGCCGGCCATGAGCGCCATTGCCGGCCGTAGACCGGGCCGAGTTCGCCGGTCTCGTCCGCCCACTCGTCCCAGATGGTGACGCCATGGGCGTGGAGATACTTGACGTTGGTGTCGCCGGCGAGAAACCACAGCAGCTCATGGATGATCGACTTGAGGTGCAGCTTCTTGGTGGTCGTGAGCGGAAAGCCCGCGCCGAGGTCGAAGCGCATCTGATGCGCGAAGATCGAGAGCGTGCCGGTGCCGGTGCGGTCGTGCTTCTCCACGCCGTCGGCGAGAATCCGCTCCAGCAGGTCGTGATACTGGCGCATGGGTCCAACCTCGCGCGGCAAAAGCCGAGTCGGGCGGCGCAGTGTACCGCCGCCCGGGCTGCCGGGGAAATGCGGGAGGAGAGCCTGCGACTGCAAGCCGGTTCGCCGGCGCCGCCGCCTTGACGATGGCCGTCCAGCGACCGATCTCGCTCCTCATCAGCGCGGCGAGCGCCCGCCGACTGCGGGTCGCGCGTGGAGCGCCGCGCGTCCTATTCGACGAAGACTTCGTCGCGCCGTCGCCGCATCTTGGGCAGCGCGGCAATGACGAGCAGAACGATCGCCGTGCTCAGCAGGACCGCCGAGATCGGGCGGGTGAAGAACACCGTGGCGTCGCCGCGCGCGATCAGCATGGCGCGGCGCAGATTCTCCTCCATCAGCGGCCCCAACACGAAGCCGAGCAGCATCGGTGCCGGCTCGAAGTCGTGCTTGACCAGCCAATATCCGATGACGCCGAACGCGGCCGAGACGACGACATCGAAGGGAGAATTGTTGATCGAATAGATGCCGATGCAGCAGAACACGATGATCGACGGATAGAGCAGCCGATAGGGAACGCGCAGCAGGCTGACCCATACGCCGACCAGCGGCAGATTGATGACCACCAGCATCAGATTGCCGAGCCACATCGACGCGATCATGCCCCAGAACAGCTCGGGCTGCTTGGTCATGACCTGCGGGCCCGGCACGATGCCGTGGATGGTCATGGCGCCCACCATCAGCGCCATCACCGCGTTGGGCGGGATGCCGAGCGTGAGCAGCGGAATGAAGGAGGTCTGCGCCGCCGCGTTGTTGGCGCTCTCGGGCGCGGCCACGCCTTCGATGGCGCCGTTGCCGAAGCGCTGCGGCGTCTTCGACATTTTCTTTTCGAATGTATAGGCGGCGAACGACGCGATCACTGCGCCGCCCCCCGGCAGAATCCCGAGCAGCGACCCGACGATCGTGCCGCGGGCGATGGCGCCGGAGGAATCGATCAAGTCCTTGCGGGTCGGCATCAGTCCGCTGACCTTGGCGTGCAGGATGTCGCGACTCTCCTCCGGCAGTTCGAGGTTGCGGATGATCTCCGCGAATCCGAACACGCCCATGGCGATATTGGCGAAGCCGATGCCGTCGGCGAGTTCCGCGATATCGAACGTCATGCGACCCGCGCCGGTTTCGAGATCGGAACCGACCATCGACAGCAGCAGGCCGAGGACGATCACGGCGATCGCCTTGAGCACCGAGCCCTTCGCCAGCACCACCGCGAAGATGAGGCCGAGAACCATGAGCGAGAAATACTCTGCCGGCCCGAACAGCAGCGCGAGGCCGGTCAGCGGCGCGCCGAGCGCCGCGACCAGCACCGTCGAGACGCAGCCGGCGAAGAAGGAGCCGATGGCGGCGATCGACAATGCGGCGCCGGCGCGGCCCTGCCGCGCCATCTGGTGACCGTCGAGCGCAGTCACGACGGAGGTGGCCTCGCCCGGGATGTTGACCAGGATCGATGTGGTCGAGCCGCCGTATTGCGCGCCGTAATAGATGCCGGCCAGCATGATCAGTGCGCCCACCGGCGGCAGCCCGAAGGTGATCGGCAGCAGCATCGCGATGGTGGCGACCGTGCCGATGCCCGGCAGCACGCCGACGAGGGTTCCGACTAGCGCTCCGAGCAGGCAGAACGCGAGGTTGTAGGGCTGGGCCGCGACGTGAAAGCCCAACCAGAGGTTGGCCATAAGATCCGACATGATGTGCTCACCCCGATCAGAATCGCGGCCAGAGTTGGAACGGCAGATTGAGCAGGTAGACGAACAGCAGGACGCAGAACCCAGTCATCACGGCGGCGCCGATGAGGCTTTCCACCACCCGCATCTCCTTGGATCCCAGGATCGCGACGATGAACGTGATGTAGCTCGCAATCACCAGGCCGACCGGGCGGATCATCGCGGCGAACAGGAGAATCGAGATGATGACGAGGACCGGTCCGCGGACCTTGTAGCGTTCGATGCGCGGCCCGTCGGTCACGAGACCGACCAGAGCGACCAGGGCGCCAAGCGCGACCAGGAGACCGGCGAAAAGCCGCGGCGCAGTGCCAGGACCGAATGCAAATCCGCGCTGGCCGGGAAGGTCGCGCGAGGCCCAGATGGCGAGAATCGCCACCGCAATCAGAACCAAACCACCCCAGAAATCACGCGGGCTGCGGATCGTAAAACTAAACCCCCGCCCCTTTGGGGGCGGACTGACGCTTTCAGACATGCTCCCTCCGTCAACCCCGCACCGTGCCGCAGAACCTCCCATTCCGCAGCACGACGGTTTTCGTAGCACATTCCGGTGGACCACGGGAAGCAACCGCGGCAAATTTTAAGTTCACAGCCAGCCGGCGAGGGCGAGCAGCGCGGCGGCGGCAAAAATCCAGAGGGGATTCAACCGTGTCGTGTAGGTCACCACCGCGGTGACCAGCGTGACGGCGACCGCCGCGACATTGCGCGCGGCCGCCGACGCCACCACGAAGCCGCTCGCAGCGATGAGACCTATGGAGATCGGAAGCAAGGCGGCCTGGATCATGCCCCGCCACGGCGCGTCTTTGAAACGTTCCCAGACCTGACCGGCATAGAACGCGAACACGCAGGTCGGCCCGCACATCGCCAAGGTTGCGACCAGCGCACCGAGGAGGCCGGCCACGTGATAGCCGATGAGGGTGACGATGATGACGTTCGGTCCCGGCGTCACCTGTGCGATCGCGAATATGTCGGCGAACTGCCGCGCGCTCATCCAGCGTTCCACCTCGACCGCGACGCGCTGCATTTCGGGCACGGCGGAATTGGCGCCACCGATCGCGAACAGCGACATCAGCGCAAAATAGCCCGCGAGCGTCAGCAACGTGCCGCTGTCGTCTTTCATCGCCGCACCCGGGCGATGGCGATGCTCAGCGGTATCAGCACCGCGAGCGCCCAGTACAGCGGCCAGCGCATGACCCCCACCGATGCAAAGGTCGCCAGCGCCATCAGCGGTGCAAGGCCGAACCGATCCCGCACCAGCGGAACCGCCATCTTGGCGCAGGTTCCGATCACCAGGCCGGCCGCCGCCGCCGCCACCCCGAGCAGCATTTGCTGCAGCGCTGCGATCTCGCCGTAGCGCGCATAGGCGAAGCCGATCAACGAAACGATGACGAATGGCGGCCCGATCAATCCCACCAGCGCGACCGCGGATCCGAGCGCGCCGCGGATGCGCCGGCCGAACACCACCGACAGGTTGACCACATTGGGACCGGGCAGGAATTGGCACAGGGCATAGGCGTCGTTGAACTCCTCCGCCGTCATCCACCGGCGCTCCTCCACCAGCATCCGCCGCGACCAGGCCAGCACCCCGCCGAAGCCGCAGAGCGCGATGAGGGCAAAGGCGATGAAGAGTTCGAGCAGCGTCGGCTGAGAGGGAGCGGGAGGAGACGAGGACGAAACCGGGGCAACCGTCTCGGACATGGCCCGAGACTTAAGCCCAGGGCGCGGCAGGGACCAATGATTTTCCGGTATGGCTCGTGTGGCGCAGAATGATCGACTTGCCGACGGCCCGCGAGCGCGGCGCGAACCCACCTCGGTGCGCAAGCTCGGTGGAGCGCCGGCGGACCGATGGCTACCCCTCGCCCCTATCCTCTTTCCTCGTCGGCCGGCGATGCTTATATTCTTGGCGCCGGCGCAAGCCGGCTATGGCGATAAATGGCCGTCGTAATAAACCTATCGGACCCGGGGGCAGTACCCGGCGCCTCCACCATCAGGGGGTCAGTGGTCAGAAGCCAGCATGAGACCGGACTTCTGATGACTGACCGCTGATCACTGATCCCTGATACGGGGGCGAAATAGGATCGACGAGGGCGTAAAGGGCGCGCTTTTGCTCGGCATGGTTCCACCGTTACCGGACCACTTTCATAGTTGCCAACGACAACTATGCTCCGGTTGCCCAGGCCGCGTAACGCGGTTTGGAATACCGATCTTAAAGCCCTGACGGGTTAAGCTCCGTCAGGCGGGGTTCGGAGGCACCTGGCAACAGAAGCCTCCACTTCCATATTTAACAAGGAGACTGGCGCATCCGCGCAACCGCGCGCTAGCATGCAGCTGGCGAGTTCGGCGCGCGTTCGATCCGGGAGGCGACCCCGGTACCGCGCCGAGCGTGCGTCGCTGCAGCATGATCCCGAAGGGTTGCGGCGGTTCCGACAGGATCATGCAACCGGACGAACGCTTGCAGCGAAATCGCGGGTCGATCTGAAGCGATTTAGCTCCAAGAGACCCTACAAGGGACGCTCCAAGAGACACTGCAAGAGAAACGGATCAGCCCCATGGTTGTCGATCACATCCGCTACGACATCCTGGCCCAGGACGCTCTGCGTGGGGTCGTGCGGCGGGTGCTGCTCGACGCCGCCAAGAACGGGCTGCCCGGGGAGCATCATTTCTACATTTCCTTCGACACCCGCGCCGATGGGGTGCGCGTGTCGCCACGCATGCTCGCGCAATATCCCGAGGAAATGACCGTCGTCCTGCAGCACCAGTTCTGGGATCTGGTGGTGACCGACGAGAGCTTCGAGGTCGGAGTCTCCTTCGGCGGCATTCCGGAACGGCTGACCGTCCCCTTCGCCGCGGTGAAAGGCTTCTTCGACCCTTCGGTCCAGTTCGGTCTGCAGTTCGAGGAGATCGGGGACACGACCGGTGAGGGGCACGAATTGCGAGAACCGGCTCGCGGGGAAGCGCAAGAGCACGCGCCGGCGCCGCCGGCGGCCAAGGCCCGCGGCACGACGCGCGCGCCGGAGGAGCATGCGGCCACGCCGCCCACCGTGCTGGCGGTGCCTGCCCCGGCCAATCCCGAGCCGACCGAGAGGCCGGCGGAGGAAGCCGAGAAGCCCGCGGGCAGCGGCGAGGTCGTGCGGCTCGATCGCTTTCGCAAGAAGTAGGGCCGGATTCCGCCCGTTTGAGCCGTCGAGCGCCGGTCGGGCGCGAGCCCGCGGGGGGCCCGTTCGCACGGCCGCGGCGTGCCGCCGACCGCCGCTGGTAAAGCTTTTGTGAGGTTCGGGGCGGGTGCCCCTGCCCGGCCGCCGATTTGAGTTGCTGGGGCGGCGAGCGCCGCTATCGAGCGTGACCGACAAGCATCGCTGCGATAGCATCAACAACAAGCTGGCACCGCAAGCAGCAGCGGTGACAGCTGCGGGCCAAATATTACTGTAGTTGTTGAGATTGCAACGTCTATACTTCCGACGACTGACGAACAAGTAATAATCCTTATCGTTTCTGCCGGAGCTTGGCGCCGATATCGCAATCGCGCGAGATGCTTACTTGCATTGTTTGGCGGGCAGGAACCCATCAGGGTCCGGTACGCCACGCTATGGGCGTATTTGGCCCCGAAGCCACCCAGGGGATGTGCAGCAACCCCCCGACCGGCTTGTCGAGTGCAGAATGGGCGACATCGTCAACCTTCGCAGGGTGCGCAAGAAGGCCGAGCGGCAGCTCGCTGAACGGAAAGCGTCTGCAATCGACTACTGAATGGACGCAGCAAAGCCGAGCGTGAACTCGAAGCCGAACGTCACGCGAAGGCCCGCCGCGACCTGGACCGCCACCGGATCGAAACGGGAGACGAATGATGAAATCTCCGGTCGTCAAACGCTCCATCGTCATTGCTGGCCACAAAACGAGCGTCAGCCTTGAGGATGCCTTCTGGAAGGGACTCAAGGAGATCGCCAACGGGCGCGACATGACGTTGTCCGACCTGGTGGCTGCCATCGATTCCGAGCGGCAACACGGCAACCTGTCGTCGGCCATTCGGCTGTTCGTGCTCGATTTTTATCGCAACCGGCCGTCCGAGCACAAAGAAGGACGCGACGGGACACACGATATCATGACCGCCCGCGCCGCCACGAGCATCTAGCAATGCCCCTGGCTTCGGGATCAGGGCTGCTGCAGTCCTGATCTATGCGCGCGATCTATGCCGCGCGCGCAATCTGGTTGGTCCTCCCACAAGATCAGCAAGCCGGCGCGCCGCCATGCGAAGCGGTGCCTGCAAACCGCTCTGGAGTCCGTGCGTCTGACGCGTTTTCTGCGGCGAACCGGCTCCCACTTCGCCGCAAAATGTTTCTACCGGCCGAACAATATTTCGGATAGTGAGCGCGGGCGCGCCGGCACCGCGGCGGCCGCCGGCTTCTGCGGGTGCGGCTGGTTGGGCGCGCCTTGCGCCCCCGGCGCCGCCCGCGGCGCGTGCGGGACCGGCGCTGGACGGATGTCGATCGGCGGCGGAAGCGGCTGAAGCCGGTCGGCCGATGGCGCCGCCGGCTTGGGTTTTTGCGCGCTGGGCACCGCCGGCTGCGGGCGCACCGCGGGACGCGGCCCGGAAGCGCCCGGCTCGGGAGCGTCAACCGGCGCGTTCTGCGCCGGTGGGACCGGCGCATTGGCGTTGACCGCGGCCGGCGTCGACGGCACGGCCGGCGCGCGGCCCTCGAGCACGTCGAGCTTCTTCGACTGCTGCTCGACCGCACGCAGCGCGAGCCAGCTCGCGAGCGCGGCCACGTCGATTGTGCGCTTGGGCGTATCGACCGGCCCCTTCAGCGCGATGAGGACTTCCGGCCGGGTGTTCGCCGGCGCGCCGGGGCCGCCCGCGCCCAGCAGGGTCAGCCGCGCGTCAAGGGCGTTCTCGGCCAGATTGACGCTTCCGCTCACGGCGAGATCGGCTCGCTGTGCGCGCACCGTGGTATTGCTCAGTTGCGCCTGCCCCGCATTGATGGTGATCGCGCCCTCGGCGAGCGGGACGGCGAGGACGCCGCGCGCGAGCGCCGCGTCCATGCGATCGCGCACCCTGGTGACGTCGATCGGCAGGCCCTGATCGACCGCACGGATCACGGCGTCGAAGGCCGCCGGATCGAGACGGACCAGGCGCCCGTTCTCGAGCGTAAAGGTGCCATTGCCGCTCAGCGAGCCGACGAGCGCGACCGCGCTCATGCCGGCGCCCTCGGTGGTGAGGTCGAGCGTCAGTCGGCCGGAGAGCACCCCGTCCCCGGGCAGCAGCTCGGCGGCGTTCGCCCCGGTCAGGCCGATGCGGCTGCGCGCGATCAATCCCTCGCCGTCGCGCAGGAAAACCAGTTCGCCGGCTAGGCGCCCGCCGGCCACGCTGCCATCGGTCACCTGCAACGCGAGTTGCGTCTCGCCGAAGCGCAGCACGCTGCGGACGTCGCGTGCGGCGAGCTTGGGCGTGAGCGTGACGCGCGTCGATTTGACCGTGAGTTGCCCGCTGAGGCGGACGAGGCCCTGCTCGAACGGTTCCGCCGGCCAGAACCCGGCCCCCGCTGCGCTCGCATTCACGCCGGCAGCCGGCGTCGGCATGCCGACCGCCAGGGCGACCACGGCCGGCAGGTTCACTGCCCCGACCTCGATGTCGCCATCGACGGTGACCGGCTGCTGTTGCAGTCCGAGCACAAGTCGCCCGCGGACGCTGGTCCCCGCCACCGTTCCGGCCACGCCGGTGACGTAAAGCGTCCCTTCGCTCAAATCGAGGTCCGCGGTCGCCGATGTTGGCAGCAGTTCGGGAGGCCGCCCGGCCGCCGCCGGTCGCGGCGAGCGGACGTTGGCATTGGCCACCTTGAGATTGAGGCCGCCGCTGGGACTCCCATGACCGGAAACAAGTATCGTCCCATTGCCGGAAATATTGAGCGCGCCGGCCACGAACTGGCCGTCGAGCGCGACCTCGCCCTCGGGCGATCCCGTCGCCGCCAGGACCAATCGCCCCGGCCGCTTGTCGACTGCAATGAAGCGGTCGAGCCCGAACAGTTCGGCCAGGGCTCCGCCGTCGTCGCCGTCCACGCGCGCGCTGACGTTGAGCTTGGCCGCTCCGAGCGCCGCGAGATTGTCGACCTTGAGCGCCTCGCCAGCGGCAGCGGCATCGCCTTGCAGCGCGATGCGGAAAGCGCCGGCGCGGCCATCGACCTTGAATTTCGCGTTCGCGCCCGCGGCCGCACCCGGATCCACCGCCAGCGAGGCGCGCAGTGCGACCGGGGTCAGCCGTCCGGCCGAGCGGCGCAGCTGGTCGGCGGCGGGCGGAGCGAACTTCTCCAGGAGCGCCAGCACGCCGTCGAGCGCACGCGCGTCGAGGTCGAGCGTCAGCGCGCCGCGCGGCGATTGCGATCTGGTATCGATCCGCCCTTTGATCGCGAGCGCCGCGCCGCCGAAATCGGCGATGGCGAACTGCTCGATCTCGAGCCCGTTCGGACCGATCTGCAGGCCCACGTCGATCTGCTTGGCATCGACGCCGGCGACGGCCGCGCGCGCGATCTTGAGCGACAGCGCGCCTTCGCGCGGCCAGTCGAATGCGGTGTCGCCGAGCACGGCCTGGGCGAGAGCGTTGACGCGGTCGAGATCGATTTCGGGCGCGGTGAGCGCAGCGTCGAGCCGCGCCGGCCGGTCCCCATTCGTCCAGGCATAGGCCAGACGTCCCGCCACCGTCATGCGGTCGAGCTCGAGCTTGAGCCGATCGATCGCGATGGCATCGTTGCCGAGCGTGACGTCGCCGCTCAGCCGCAACGGGCCGGCGACCGCGGCCTGGGTATCGGTGCGTTCGCCCAGCCAGCCGACGAACGCGCGCGGATCGCCCGATTCGATCCTGGTCGATCCCGCGAATTGCACGCCCGTCGACGTCGCGCCCGACGTCGGGCCGAGGCGTCCGCTCAGACGCAGCTGCGTCGCCCCCGGCGCGCGCAGCTCCAGTTGCTTGATGTCCAGACCGTCGGCGTCGGTCTTCAGGTCGGCGCCGACGCGTGCGAGCGTTGCGCCGCCGAGCGTGACGTTCTCGACACCGACGCTCAGCGTCGCGGGGATAGGCAGCCACGAGGCCGCCACCAGGGATTCGGCCAGCGTCTTGATGGCCGCGAGCGGACGGCGGCGCGTCGCCTCGGGCAGCGCCAGCACCTGGTCGAGATCGATCTGCGCCGATGACAGCACGCCATTGATCTGCGGGTGTCGTCCGAATGTCAGGTTGGCGCTGCCCTTGAGCTTGATCGCCCGGTCGTCGGGCCCGTACTGGAATTCGATCTGCTCGAGCACGGCCGCGGTGCTGTCTCCCTTCACGCGGCCGGTGACGCGCCAGGAATCGACGATGACCGAGGAAGCCCCGGCCGGCGCCCGGCCGACCGGGCGCGCGAGTTGCAGGCTCCCTTCAAAACGCGGCATGCCGCGCTCGACCGATATCGTGACGTCCGCCTCCGCCGTCAGCGGAAGATCGATCGGATCGACCGCGAGCCGAACCTTGATGCCGCCGTTCCCGGCGATGCGGCTGGTGGAGAGACGATAAGGATAATGCTGACCGGCGAGGACGAACGAGCCCTCGCCTTTGATCGGTCCCGACAGCGCTCGCAGCTCGCCGTTGAATTCCAGCTTGTCGAGGACGAGACGCGAGTCGTTGGCGGCGTCGGCGAAGGTGGCGCGGCCGTCCTGGATGTGAAGGTGATCGATGGAAACGCCTTCGAGGTCGAACCCGAGTTTCGGGACCGGCCAGGTCACCTGGCCGGCGCCGTCGAGCCCGGCCGCGAATTCGGGCCCCTCGAGCCGCGCATCGGCAATGCGCCATTCGCCGCGCATCAGCGCACTGAGCGCGAATTCGATCCGCAACGCGCGCGCCCGCACCTTGCGGCCCTCTCCCGGGCGGCCGAACTCGACGCCTTGCAGCATGAGGATCGGCGTCGGAAGCAGGCGGGCGTCGATGGCGCCCGTGACGTGGAACTCGAGCCCGGTGAGACGACTGGCGCGGGCTTCGAATTCTCCGCGGTACTGACCCCAATCGATGAAAAGAGGCCCGACCAGCGCCGTTACCAGCGCCAGGATGATCGCGATCGCAAATCCGAGCAGCGTCGTCTGCACGCGCTCTCCCTAGCAGGCCGAGCCGAAGCCCCGGGCACCGGGCGGCGTGCGCAGGCCGCGGAAAAAGGCCTGATCGCCAATGAGTTGAGCACGAATCATATTACCGGGCCATAACGGCCGACCGGTCGTGCCCGCGATCCCGAGCCGTTGCGTCGCTCCACCACGCCCCCGAGCGGGACCGCAATATCGGGCGGATTGACGGCAAATCTATGTCGCGGCCAAAGGCTTAGAGCGATATTCATGCAAATCGGATCGTTTCCGCCCGTCCAGCCGGCGGCCTGCTCGAAACCCGCAACGCGCTGGGCCGGGGCCGGGCGCCGGCGGCTCTTGCCGTCCGCTTGGCCGAGGACCGCGGAACGAGGACTTCGCGACCGACC
Source organism: uncultured Alphaproteobacteria bacterium (assembly GCA_963821505.1). GTDB lineage: Bacteria > Pseudomonadota > Alphaproteobacteria > Rhizobiales > Xanthobacteraceae > VAZQ01. The sequence goes on along the minus strand of CAWGEH010000014.1, from coordinate 20,967 downwards.
CAAAAGCGCGCGCGCGCGTCGACGCGCGCATCGGTTGCCTTTTTGCTTGTCTGAGTTCAGTCGCGCGGGTCGGGGATGCCGGCGTTATTCCATCGCCACGATCTTCCCCGGATTCATGATGTCGTCGGGGTCGAGCGCGCGCTTGATCGCGGCCATGGCCGCGAGCGCCGGTTGGCCGAGTTCGCCCGCGAGGTATTTCATCTTGCCCTGCCCGACGCCGTGCTCGCCGGTGCAGGTGCCGTCCATGGCGAGCGCGCGCTCGACCAGCCGCTCGCACAGCAGCTTCGCCGCCTTGACTTCCGCCGGATCGGCCATGTCCACCAGCAATGTGAGATGGAAATTTCCGTCGCCGACGTGGCCGAGAATCGGGGCCACGAGGCCGCGCTGCGCGATCTCGCGTTGCGTCTCGGTGACGCATTCCGCCAGCCGCGAGATCGGCACGCAGACGTCGGTGGCGACGGCCTGCGCGCCGGGGCGCAGGCCCCGTCCCGCCCAATAGGCGTCGTGGCGCGCCTGCCAGAGCCGGGTGCGGTCCTCGGGCTTGGTCGCCCATTCGAATGGGCCGCCGGCGAAATCGCGTGCGATCTCGCCGAAGCGCTCGGACTGTTCGGCGACCCCCGCCGGCGAGCCGTGGAACTCGACGAACAGCATCGGCACTTCCGGCAGCGTGAGCTTGGAATAGAGATTGGTCGCCTTCACCTGCAGTTCGTCGAGCAGCTCGATGCGCGCCACCGGGATGCCGGACTGGATGGTCGCGATCGCGGCGTTGCACGCCGCCTCGACCGACGGGAACGGGCACACGCCGGCCGAGATCGCCTCGGGAATGCCGGTGAGCTTGAGGGTGAGCTCGGTGATTACGCCGAGCGTGCCTTCCGAGCCGACGATCAGCCGCGTGAGGTCGTAGCCGGCCGACGACTTCTTGGCTCGGCGCGCGGTCGTCATCAGCTCGCCGTTCGCCAGCACGACCTTCAACGCCAGCACGTTGTCCTTCATGGTGCCGTAGCGCACGGCGTTGGTGCCGGAGCAGCGCGTCGCCGCCATGCCGCCGAGCGAGGCGTCGGCGCCCGGGTCGAGCGGAAAGAACAGGCCCTGGTCGCGCAGATGCTCGTTGAGCTGCTTGCGCGTGATGCCGGGCTCGACCACGCAGTCGAGGTCCTGCGCATTCACCGCCAGCACGCGGTTCATGTCGCGGAAATCGATCGACACGCCGCCCTGGGGCGCGTTGACGTGGCCCTCGAGCGAGGTGCCGGTGCCGAAGGGAATGACCGGCACGCGATGCGCCGCGCAGATGCGCACGATATCCTGCACGTCCTCGGTCGCCTGCGGAAGCGCGACGGCGTCGGGCGGCTCGTTCGCGATCCAGGTCGTGGTATTGGCGTGCTGCTCGCGCACTGCCTGCGAGGTCACGAGCCGATTGCCGAATTTCGCCGCCAGCGCGGCGATGACCGCCTTGACCGCCTTGGGATCACGGCGCGTGATCCGCTCCGAGTTCTCTGCCGCCGATGTCATTGCCAATTCAGGTCACGCTTGCAGGTGAGCGGACTTGGACGTTAGCAGACTTTGCACGTTGGCGGTCTGGGACGCTAGCGGGCTTGTAGGCTGGCAGGCTTGGACGTCAGCAGGCTTGGACGTCAGCAGGCTTGGACGTCAGCCAGGCTCGGACGTGAGCAGAGCGTCGCCGGCAAGAGCGCTTGCCGGCGCCTCCGCTCGTTCGTGTGCCGGCTATTGCGGGGACCTGCGCCGGAACGGGACCAGCATCCCGACCTGCATGCGGTAGCGCTTGTACTCCTCGCCGAACAGCGCGACGAGGTCGTGCTCCTCCAGGAAGATGCCGACGAAGATGTATGCGGTCGTCACCGCCGCGAACAGCAGGTGCCCGGTCGTCATGACGGGAGTTGCCCAGAAGGCAATGATGAAGCCGAGATAAATCGGATGGCGCACGACCTTGTAGAGCACGGGGGTCTTGAAGCGCGGCTGCGGCATCGTCCGCCCCGCGAGATTGGCGGCGACCTGATGCAGTCCGAACAGCTCGAAATGATTGATCAGGAAGGTGCTGGCGAAGACCAGCAACCAACCCGCCAACGACAATGCCGTCATCGCGGTGGCGATCTGCGCGTTCGTGACCTCCCACACGACCGTCGGAATCGGCCGCCATTGCCAGTACAGCAGGAGCAGGGCGAGGCTGGCCAACAGCACGTAGGTGCTGCGCTCGATCGCGGCCGGCACGAATTGCGTCAGCCAGCGCTTGAACGGCTTTCGCGCCATGACGCTGTGCTGAACCGCAAACAGCGACATCAGCAGAACGTCGATGATGAATGCCTCGGTCACCGGCACCACCGGACCGGTATCGATGGTCTTTGGCACTCCAATGCCGGTCACGAAGCCGATGGCGTAGAGAATCGTTGCGAAGAACACGAGATAGGCCACGAGGCCAAACAGAAATCCGATGATCCGTCCCATTGTCATTCTCCGTTGTTGGCCGCCGGCACGACGCGGCTCCGGCATCTCCCTGCTCGGCCGCTTGATCGCCGCGATGCCGTCAGCATCTGCGCGCCGGCGTGATGTCAGGCGTTGGTTTGTCCGTCGGCGCTGCGATCCGTTTCGCGAGCCGGACCACCAGTGCACGGACGGCTTGCCGTGCCCGCGACCCGGCCTGCGCCATGTGCTCGCGCCGGAGGTATTCCGCCCGGGCGCGATAGAAGTCGTAGTCGAGTACACCGTTGCTCAGCAGGCGGGATTCGCTGCCCCCCGCGATGGCGGCGAGATCGTGCGCGGCCGCATCCGGGCGGCGGCCGCCGGGTGGAAACCCGTTGCATCCAGGCATGGTGTCCTCCATCTACTGCCGCAGCGAACGTGTCGGCGCGCAGGATGGCAGGGCCGCGGACGATCGGCTTTGAGGCGGTCTTGATTTTTCCTTGAGAACATCTTGATTTTCCGTCGTTCGCCAATCCGGTAGGCTTCGCCCGCTTGGCGGCGACATGGTTGGGGCGGTTATTTGCTGTGGTTCTTCGAGGATAGCGTTCTCGATCCCGACCGGCGCGAACTGCGTTGCAAGGGCAGGCTCGTTGCGGTCGAGCCGCAGGTCTTCGACCTCCTGGTTTTTCTCCTCCGCCACCGCGACCGCGTGGTCAGCAAGGACGACCTGATCGCCGGCGTCTGGGACGGCCGCATCGTGTCCGACTCCACGCTCGCAAGCCGCATCAACGCCGCCCGGCGCGCCGTCGGCGACAGCGGCGAAGAGCAGCGCCTGATCCGCACCGCCGCCCGCAAGGGGGTTCGGTTCGTCGGCGCCGTGCGCGAGGGGCAGGTCCCCACCGAGCTCCCGGCACCCGTGCCCGCGCCGGTGCGAAACCAGGAGGTGACCTTCTGCCGTACGGCCGACGGCATCAATCTCGCGCTTGCCGTGCTCGGCGCCGGTGCTCCCCTGATCAAGGTCGCCAATTGGCTCACTCACATCGAATACGATTGGGAGAGCCCGATCTGGTCGCCGCTCTTGCAGCATCTGGCGGAGCGTTGCCGCCTGATCCGTTACGACGGGCGCGGCAACGGGCTCGCCGATCGCGACGTGGCCGACATCTCGTTCGACGCGTTCGTGCGCGATCTCGAAACCGTGGTCGAAGCCACGCGGGTGGATCGCGCGGCCCTTCTCGGCATCTCGCAAGGCGCGGCGGTTGCCATCGCCTATGCCGTGCTCCACCCCGAGCGCGTCTCCAGACTGATTCTCTTTGGCGGCTACGCGCAGGGCCGCAACAAGCGCGGGTCGACGGCCGATGCGGAGATGGCGGCCGCCTTCCTCGCCATCATGCGGCATGGATGGGGCGACGAGCATTCGGCTTTCATGAAGGCGTTCAGCTCGGTGTTTTTCCCGAACGGCTCACCGCAACAGATCAAATGGCTCGTCGACTTGCAGCGGGTAACGACGTCGCCGGAGAACGCGGTGCGGAATCCGCAACGCCTGCGACGACATCGACGTCGTCGCCATGTTGCCGAAGGTGCGGGTTCCCACGCTCGTGATCCATTGCCGCCACGACAACGTGGCTCCGTTCGAGCAGGGCCGCCTGATCGCCCGCTCGATCCCGCAGGCCAGGCTCGTCACGCTCGAGAGCGACAATCACGTCGTGCTGGCCGGCGAGCCCGCCTGGCCCAGGCTCGTCGACGAGATCGAAGCTTTCCTGGCGGAGCGGGAATAGAGAACGAGGTCGTCCGCCTCTGGAGCGTTTTCCACCAGTGCTGACCCATATGAGGTTGTCATGCGCGGGCTTGACCCGCGCATCCATCTCCTTGGCAAATGAACCGTGGGATTATTGCGAAGAATGGATGGACCACCGAACTCGGGTTTACCCGAGTTCGGATTCCCAGGTGCGCAAGTCGGATAAATCCGACTTGCGTGGTCAAGCCCGCGGGTGACATCTATGGACGGGCCGCATTGAATTATACCAACCGGAAAACGCCGTAGAGCATGATCCCGCAAAAGCCTGCCCCGGACTTGATCCGGGGTGGATACCGGTTTTCGGAAAAGATCATGCTCCGACGATAGGCCAGAGCGGGATGACGATTCGAAGAAAAGTCATCCCGCTGCAGGAGGATTGGATCGTTCAGTACGCCTGCAGATATTTGGTGATGTCGACCTTTCCCGGCACCGTGCCGACCGCGGTCGAGAAGTCGATGAATTTCTGGAACTCGGCCTTGTGCTTGTCCGTCAGTTCGCCCGCCATGAAATATCGCACCATCGGCACCGTATCGACCACGTCCTCGGGAGTGAGCGTGTTCTTGGCGAGATACTTGCGCGCTTCCTGCGGGTTGTCGTTGACGAAGTGGATGGCCTTCTTCCAGACCGCGGCAAAGCGCCGGGCGACGTCGGGGCGGCTCTTGATGAAGTCGCTGGTGAGCGCGCAACCGGCGGCGAACGCGTTGCCGTTCTCGTCGCCCAGGATGTATTTGGCGATGACGCCGGCCTCGAGCGTGCGAGCGACCCCGAGCTTGCGCATGGTGGAGGCCTGGGGCTCGAGCGTGTAGCCGGCATCAAAGGTGCCGGAAGTCATCACGTTGACGTGCTGGCTCATATCGAGCTGGTCGATGGTGTAGTCGCCCTCCTTGAGCCCGACCTTCGCCAGCACCGCCTTGGCGGCGACGACGTTGGCCGGTCCGGGGGCCGACATGATCCGCGCGCCCTTGAGGTCCTTCAGCGAGTCCGCCGGGTAGCCTTTGCGGACCACGAACTGCTCCATTTGATAGGTCTTGTTCTGGCTGTGCACGCCGATGTACATGGCGACGCCCGGCTTCTTGAGATTGGCATTCATCGCCTCGATGGTGACGAGGACGATCGCCGCCTCGATCTGATTGCTGATCATTGCCGCGATGTTCGGCGGGCCGCCGATCAGTCGGATGGTCTCCGGTTCGATGTTCTGCTCCTTGAAGAACCCGCGCTCGATGGCCGCGAAATACGGCACCGAGGACGCGGTCGGGAACACACCGACCTTCACCTTGTCCTGCGCAGCTGCCGGCTGGCCGGAATCGGCCATCACGCCGGCGAACAGGACGACGATCGTGGCCAGCGTCTTCAATCCGACCTTTGGCATCGCAGCACCTCCGTCCGTGTTCGATCCGCGGCGCGACGTCGCGCCGCTCGGTACGCCTTGCGGCCCCCTCGCAACGCGAGAGGGACGCGTACCGGGATCGCGGCGTCAGTGACCTTACTACAACCAGCCCGGTGCGGCTCAGCCCTCGATCCAGTCGCCGCATTTCTCGACCTGGCCGCTCGCGCCCCACGGCATGATCGGCACCGACGACGTCGAATTCTTCGGCGAGCCTTCGATAAGCTTGTCGGAATAGACCATGTAGACCAGGACATTGCGCTTCACGTCGCAGCCGCGCACGATCTGCATCTTCTTGAAGAACAATGAGCGGCGTTGACGAAACATGTCTTCGCCCTGCGCAAATTTCCGCTTGAAGTGGATCGGACCGGTCTGTCGGCAGGCGAGCGAGATGTCCGACACTTCCTCCGCCACGCCGATCCAGCCCTTGAGCCCGCCGCGTTCCGGAACCGTGAAGTGGCACGCCACGCCCTCGACCTCGGGGTCGTCGAGGCCGTAGGTCGCCAGCTTGTCGTTCGGGGTCAGCCATTTGAAGACGGTGGAGCGCTTGAAGATCAGGTCCGGCTCGTCGGCGGCCTGAATTGGATTGGCAAGCGCGATCTGCGCGACCACGGCGCCGCAGAGCGGAAGCATCCGGCACCACCGGCTGAGTTGGGGCATGTCATGATCTCCCGGCGAGGGGGTTTGAGAGCCCCGCCGGGCGCAGACGTAGTGTTGCTCGGCGCGCACGGCAACCTGCAGCGCGCCGCCCGCCGCCCGCGTGCCGGCGTCGCCCCGTCATGCCGCGACGCAAGTAGACTTGCTATCGGCGCAGACACAGTCCGACCACGCCGGTCGCGACCGCGCATCTGGCGCCGCTCCCCTGCAGGGTCGCGGAGCCTTCCTTGCAAATCGCCGAGACCAGCACTTCACCCTCGTTGCACGTCACGGCGTCGCCGGCCCCCTCGACGTACCGAAGCGCGATTGCCGCCCCGGCGGGACCCGCCGGCCCGGGCTCGCCCTTCGGACCCGTCGCTCCCGCCGGGCCCATTGGTCCCGGTGGGCCGGCCGGTCCTGCCGGGCCCGCCACGCCGCGCTCGCCTTTGAGGCCCGCTGCGCCGGAAGGTCCAGCCTCGCCGCGCTCACCCTTGGGTCCGGGCGGACCGGGAGGTCCGGCCTCGCCGCGCTCGCCTTTCAGGCCCTGCGGGCCCGCAGGGCCTTGCGGGCCGGCGGGACCGGCCGGACCGGCTGGGCCTGCCGCTCCTAGGGCGCCGATCGGGCCCGGCGGGCCTGCCGCGCCCTGCGGGCCGGCGGCGCCCGCGGGGCCCTGGGGGCCCTCGAAACATCCGGTCAACAAGACCGTGGCGGAGAGTGCGACAAAAACGCTCGGTCCACGCATTGCGATGCTCCGAAATATTCGGGAGGCGTCTCGATGCGCAGACAACCGCGTGAGCGGCTGCAGCACATTTCCCCCCGGAATGTGGATGTCCCTGAGAAGGGTGCGCGTGCGGAAGTTTGATCTGACAGGATTCGGGAGGCAAGTTTGGCGGTGGATAAACCTGCCGCCGGGCGCGAGAGCGCTTTCCGGCGAAGCGGGAACCGGTTCGCCGCAGAAAACGCGTCAGAACGCTATGACGCCAGAGCGGTTTCCGCTTCCGACGGAACGGAAATCGCTCCACGCCGATCGTCGCGCTGTCGATTGTCGCGCTGTCGATTGTCGCGCTCGCTCCGCCGGCGCAGGATCGCAGCCGAACTCAACGCGCAGCATGGGAGCACGCCTCGGCATCCATGCCGCGGCTCATGATGCCGCTCCTGCTGCGCGCCTCGCCGCTACGCCGTCTTGACCAGCTCGGCCAACTTCCTGCGGGCGTAGAACATCCGCGTCTTGACCGTGGCCTCGGCGACACCGACGATCTCGGCGACCTCTTTGACCGACTTGTCGTGATAGTACACGAGATCGATCACCTCGCCGTGCTCCGCCGACAGCTTGGCCAACGAGTGGCGCAGCGCGTCTGCCCGGTCCTTCTTCTGCAGGACCAGCTCCGGATTGTCCGCCGGGTCTGCCACCGTCGCGGCGATCTTGTCGTCCAGCTCCACGTCCGTCCGGCGGCGCCGTGCCGACAGCGCCTTGTAGCGGGCGATCGCCAGCAGCCAGGTGGAAACCGACGAGCGCGCTTCGAATGTCGCCGCCTGCCGCCAGACGTCGAGGAACACGTCGCTCAGGAGGTCTTCGGCCAGCGCCTCGTCGCGCACCAGGCGCAGCAGCCATCGGTACACCGCAACTTGATGCCGCGCGAACAGCGTCCGCATGGCGAGTTGATCGCCGCCCGCGATCCGGCCGATCAGCGCTTGGTCTGTGGAGGTTTCGCGATCAGTGAAAGTTTCGCGCGCCGCCGCCTGCTCAGGCGATCCGGGCGCGGATCCCGAATGGGTGATGAAGGCCATATTCATGGGGTAATCCCCTTTTAGTCACGTCCCACCCAGTAAACTCGTATGTGCGAGGAAAGTTGCAAGCTCATCGGCCGATCAATTGACCGTGAGAGTGGTCGTGTTTCCGCCGCAACAGTTAAGCCGGGCTCGGAACCGGCGCGACGACGCGCGATCGCTCACTGCGGCAGGGCATCCGGCCGGCGGCGCACCACGTTTGCCACCAGCGACGCGACGCTCGGAACCTCGTTCTCGCTGGAACGGAATCGGCCGGCACAGATCCATGACGATGATTCCGAGCCGGGCCATGCGATAGGCCGCGTAGAGGGCGTCGGCCGCGCTGGTCGCGAACCGCTCGGTCACCGCGCCGCCGAGATGTTGCACCAGCGACGCACTGGCGATGTCGACGGCGCCGAGCTTGCCGGCCTCGAACACCAGCCGCCGCAGCAAATGGACGGTGGTGGCGGCGGTCGGCCGGTGACCGTAGGAGGCCGCGATGGCGCGCACCATGCGCACGCCGCAGGCGAGAAAGAACGCGGCGTCGGTCACCGCCGTGGGGCTGATCGCGGTGATGCCGAACGCCCGCAGCACGGCCGTGCGCACGTGCGCCTCGGCCCGGCGGTCGAGCGGCTTCATGACGTTGCGCGAGAGAATCTCGATCTGCTGCGCCGTCGCGTGGTGCAGCTGCACTTGCCGCTGGAAGGCCTCGATGCCGGCTTCGATCTCTCGCTCGCGCGGGACGACGGCGAGCACGCCGGCGATGGCCTTGCGGGCCTCCCGCGGCGACACGCGCCCGTCGGCGAGCCGGCGATGGATCTCCTCCACGCTCTTGAGCCGAAACAGGCTTGCCAATTCGCGCCCGATCACCGCGCCGGCGCCGGCGACGCCGGCGCTGACGGCGGTTGCGGCGAGCGCGCCCAGGACCGCGCTGCGCTCGAACGCCGCTGAAATCCAGCCGGCGGCATCGACCGCCAGCCAGCCGACGAAGAACACCGCCACCCCGGCAAGGCCGAAGGTGATGACACGGTCGCGGCGGCGCGGCGGCGGCGCCGCGATGGCGGGGGCGCTCGCCGGCTCGCTCGGCGTGACGCGCTCGGTGAGTTCCGTCGCAATGACTTGCGGCGACGCCGGCCGCAGCGGCGCGATTTCGTCCGCCGCGTCGACCTCGATCACGCGCGCGCCGGGCGCGGCGCCCAAGTCCCTTTGACCTCTCATCGCCGATTGATCTCTCATCGCAGCCGGTCTCCGAGCAGGAATTCCAACGCCAGGTCGAGATTGATGTGCGCGATGCCCTCGACCGGCGAGGGGTCGATGGCGGGCGGCTCGAACACCGGCACGTTGAGGAACGGCGAACCCCAGGCATCGGCGCGGGGCGGACGGATCGGAACATTGCCGACGAAGAATTTCGACTGCTTTTTGGAGCCGACCGGCCGGCCGACCACGACCTGCAGGCGCTGTCCCTCGATCTCCTGGGTATCTTCCGCCGTCGAGATGACGGAGGCGAGCGCCATGACATCCATTTGCGCGTTGCTGCTCTTGACCTCGAGCGCGGGGAACGCGGCCATGTTGCGCAGCAGCGCGGCCAGGTGGTCGCGCTGAATGTCGGGGACGTGATCGGCCTTGGTGGCGGCGAACAGCACCTTGTCGATGTGCGGGCCGAGCAGCAGCTTGGAGAGAATGCCGCCGTGGCCGTAGCGGAAGCTCTCCAGGATGGTGTCGAGCGCAAGCCGGGTGTCGTCGAAGGCGTCGCGCCCGGCCAAGAGCGCGCGCAGCACGTCGACCAGCACGATCTGGCGCGAATAGTGCCGGAAGTGATCCTCGGTAGAACGGGGCGACCGCCTCCCGCTTGTAGACGTCGAAGCGCTCCGCCATCAGCGCGCCGAGCGTGTGCGCGCCGAACAGATCGGCGCCGTCGGCGATCTCGAGCGGCGCGAACCGCAGATAGGACGCATCGCCGAGCGCCCCCCGGCACAGGAAACGCCCGGGCTGCAGCAGGCTCAGCCCGTGCTGGTCGCGCGCCCTGAGGAGAAACGCGCAATAAAGGTCGTGCGCCTGCTTGGCGACCTCCTCGCTCGCGACCTCGTCCGGGCGGTGCTGGGCGAGAAAGCCGAGAAAATCGCGCGCGATCTCGGCGCGCACGCCCCGGCGCATCGCGTGCAGCGTCGCGCGCGACCACTCGGCATAGCTCTGCGGCAGCAGCGGAAGGTCGAGCAGCCACTCGCCGGGATAGTCGACGATCCGGATCGACAGGCTTGCGGGGCTGCCCGTCATCTCGCTCAGAAATCGGCCGATCGTGTTGGCGGGCGCGAAGCGGACTTCGATGCCGATCTCGCTGATGTCGGCGGTGCGCTCCGGCCAGTCCGGGATGTTGCCGGCCATCTTCTCGATGTTGCTGAGATAGGGAAACCGCGGCAGCCGCCGCCCCCTGGCGCCGTCGAGATTGGCGGCGATCAGGCGGCGCTCGCCGACCACGTCGAGCAGCGGCATGCGGTTGGGATTGTGCAGCGCGCTGAGCAGATTGTGGATGAGGCTGGTGATGAAGACGGTCTTGCCGGAACGGCTCAATCCCGTCACCGCCAGCCAGACCGTCGCGCCGCCGGCGAATTCGCCGAGGTTGCTCGACCAGCCGCTCGGAGGCCTGCGCGAAGAACGGCGGCAGCCAGCTCATGTTCACCATGGGCGTCATACAGGTCGACCGACCGGTTCCTGCAACGGGACGTGGGCGCAAAACCGCGGTTCTGCAAGTGGCTCCGACGTGGACGGCCGCGCGACGGAGCATCGTAATCTGGGCGGATGCTCGACCGTCGCGACCTCGAACCCGTGTTCTTCGCGCCCTTCGTCTCCTCGGTGATGACGGTCGAGCCGGCCTGGATCGACTACAACGGCCATCTCAACATGGCCTATTACAACGTGCTGTTCGACCGCGCGGTGGACGAGGCTTTCGAGCTCCTCGGCTGCGGCCTCGACTACGTCAAGACCCGCAGGCATTCCTGCTTCACCGCCGAGGTGCACGTGCGCTACCTGCGCGAGCTCCATGCCGGCGACCCGGTGCGGGTGACGTTCCAGTTGCTCGACTACGACGCCAAGCGCATGCACTATTTCGAGCAGCTCTTTCACGCGAGCGAAGGCTGGGTCTCGGCCACCTCGGAGAACATGTCGCTCCATGTCGACATGGCCGCCGGCAAGACCGCGCCCTTTCCGCCATGAGATCGCGGCGCTGCCTTGCGCGCATGAAAGGCTCGCACGCTCGTCTGCCGCGGCCGGAGGCCGCCGGGCGGCGGATCGCGATGCCGGGAAAGCGTTGAGCGCCCCTCCCCATTCGCCGCCGCGAGTGCCATCTTTAGCCTGAGATTCGCCGCCACGAGGCGGCGCACCGGCAAAGGGCTGCCGGTCTCCGACACGGAACGAGGAATGGCCGAACCGGGCAAACCGCCGCGCAATGACAGTCCTGCGCCGCCGCCGCCGCACCCGGCGGCATCGCCGCGCGCGCGCGCGCGGCAACGGGCGCGCCCTATCTCAACGACCTCAACCCGGAGCAGCGCCTCGCGGTGGAGACGCTGGACGGCCCCGTGCTGGTGCTCGCCGGCGCCGGTACCGGCAAGACCCGCGTGCTGACCACCCGCATCGCGCATATTCTGGCCACCGGACGGGCGCGGCCGGGCGACATCCTGGCGGTCACCTTCACCAACAAGGCCGCGCGCGAGATGAAGCAGCGCGTCGGCGCCATGGTCGGGCAGATCGTCGAGGGCATGCCCTGGCTCGGCACGTTCCATTCCATCGGCGTGAAGATCATCCGCCGCCACGCCGAGCTGCTGGGACTGAAGCCCGACTTCACCATCCTCGACGTCGACGACCAGATCCGCCTGCTCAAGCAGCTGCTGGAAGCCGAGAACATCGACGAGAAGCGCTGGCCGGCGCGCGTGCTCGCGGGCCTCATCGACAGCTGGAAGAACCGCGGCCTCACCCCCGACCAGGTTCCCGCCGGCGAAGCCGCGAGCTTCGCGGGCGGCAAGGGCAAGAAGCTCTATGTCGCCTACCAGGACCGGCTGAAGGTGCTCAACGCCGCCGATTTCGGCGACCTGCTGCTCGAGTGCATCCGGCTGTTCCGCGAGCAGCCCGAGGTGCTGCGCCAGTACCAGGCGCGCTTCCGCTACATCCTGGTGGACGAATATCAGGACACCAACGTCGCGCAGTATCTCTGGCTGCGGCTGCTGGGGCAGAGCACGGCGGCGCGGGTAAACGCCGGCGACGCCGCGAACTCCGTACTCCCGTCCGGGCCTCCGTCACCCTCTCCCCCTGCGGGAGAGGGTGACGAGGCGCCGGAGCGCAGCGGAGGCGTCGAGGCGGGTGAGGGGTTCGTGGGCGAAGCACGCGCCGAGGCGATAGCCCCCTCACCCGGCTCGCTTCGCTCGCCACCCTCTCCCGCGGAACCCAGGCCTGCCTGGGTTCCGCATGATTCTGCGCAAGTCGGGCAGGCCCGACTTGCGTCGGGAGAGGGTGAACCGAATTCGCGGCCCGCTGATCGACAACCATCCCCGCGCACGCTCAAGAACATCTGCTGCGTCGGCGACGACGACCAGTCGATCTACGGCTGGCGCGGCGCGGAGGTCGACAACATCCTGCGCTTCGAGCACGATTTTCCCGGCGCCAAGATCATCCGCCTCGAACGCAATTACCGTTCCACCGGCCACATCCTCGCCGCCGCCTCGCACCTCATCGCCCACAACGAGGGCCGGCTCGGCAAGACGCTGCGCACCGAGGACGAGCCGGGCGAGAAGGTGCAGGTCACCTCGTGCTGGGACTCCGAGGAGGAGGCGCGCGCCATCGGCGAGGAGATCGAGCAGCTCCAGCGCGACTGACGGCACCGGCCGCCCGCATCCGCTCGACGAGATCGCCATCCTGGTGCGCGCCTCGTTCCAGATGCGCGAGTTCGAGGACCGCTTCGTCACCCTCGGCCTGCCCTATCGCGTGATCGGCGGCCCGCGCTTCTACGAGCGCCAGGAAATCCGCGACGCGCTCGCCTATCTGCGCGTGGTCCACTCGCGCGGCCGACGACCTCGCCTTCGAGCGCATCGTCAACGTGCCCAAGCGCGGGCTCGGCGACGCCACCGTGCAATTCCTGCACGACCACGCCCGCAAGAGGCGCGTGCCGCTCACCGAAGCGGCGCAGCGCGGTGATCGAGACCGACGAGCTCAAGCCCAAGGCGCGCAGCGCGCTGCGCGACCTGGTCGCCGCTTCGACCGCTGGCGCGGCATGAAGGATTCGCTCCCCCACACCGAGCTCGCCGAGATCGTGCTCGACGAATCCGGCTACACCGAGATGTGGCAGAAGGACCGCTCGGCCGACGCCGCCGGCCGGCTGGAAAACCTCAAGGAGCTGATCCGCTCCATGGAGGAGTTCGAGAACCTCGCCGGTTTTCTCGAGCACATCTCGCTGGTGATGGACACCGACAAGAGCGAGGACGAGGCGGTCTCGATCATGACCCTGCACTCCGCCAAGGGGCTCGAATTCGACACCGTATTCCTGCCGGGCTGGGAGGAAGGCCTGTTCCCGCATCAGCGCACGCTCGACGACCAGGGCCGCGCCGGGCTCGAGGAGGAGCGGCGCCTGGCGCATGTCGGGCTCACGCGCGCGCGCCGCCGGGCGAAAATCTATTTCGCCGCCAACCGGCGCATGCACGGGCTGTGGTCGTCGAACATCCCCTCGCGCTTCCTCGACGAATTGCCGGAGGCGCATGTCGAGGTGGCGGAGTCCAAGGGCGGCTTCGGCGGCATGGGCTATGGCCGCCGCCTCGCGCTTCGACGAGATGACCCATTTCGGCTCGAGCTACACCACGCCCGGCTGGCAGCGGGCGCAGAGAAACAAGGACCCGCGCGGCCGCGGCGGCTTTGGCGGCGGGTCCGGGGACAAGGGCGGATTCTCCGAATACGCCGACGAATACTCGGCCGACGATCTGCGCGCCGACCGAGCCACAGCGTCCTCTCCCCCGCGTGCGGGGGAGAGACAGGCTGGGGGCATGCACGGAGGAGGCTTGCGCGGCCGCACGCGCACGCGCCTCCCCGTCACCATCGAAGGCGAGCTCGTCGCCAAATCGACCGGCACCGTCTCCGACTTCTCGATCGGCGACCGCGTGTTCCACCAGAAATTCGGCAACGGCAACGTCACCGCCATCGACGGCAACAAGCTCACCATCGCGTTCGACAAGGCCGGCGAGAAACGGGTGGTGGACAGCTTCGTGGAGCGGGTGTGAGGCTCCTTCCCGTCGCCTCGCCGCCGGGCCGGACGACACCGCTCGCGTGCTATCCCGGCCGCTCCCTCCGTTCGCGGAGGAACCTTGCGAAGGAAGCATGGATTGACGCGCCGATCGCCGGAACCTTCAGCTCGGCCCGCCGATTGACCTCGCAGACGGCTGCGCCAGCAGACCTGGACAAGGGCGCGGCGAGCCGAGACGGCCCCCGCGCAATTCCGGCCCGGCCCCGACGAGGCGAGGACAACGATGATCCGCAAGCTCCAATCCGGCGGTTACCGCCTTTATTCGCGCAAGACGGATCCGAAGACCGGCAAGCGCCGCAACCTCGGTACCTTCAAGACGCGCGCCGCCGCCGAGAAGCACGAGCGCGCGGTGCAGTATTTCAAGCGGCACTGAGGGAGCAACGCTCGAGCGAGCAGCGCTGTTGCGGACGCGGGCGTCCGCAACAGCAGGGTGCAGCGTGCGCGGTCACGGCGCGCACAGTAACACAAACGCACGACGCCCCTCGCCGCGGTCGAGCGGTGCCGAGCCTTCCACGCTTCGCCGCACGCAGGCGAACGCGATCCTTACATCCGCAGCTCTATACGCGCAGGCTCTATACGCGCAGGCTCTCCGGCACCTTGCCGCCGCTCTCGGCGAGCTTGACCATCACCTGGCGGTGCAGCCAGACATTCATCTCGGCTGAGCCGTCGAGCGCGCCGGTATAGCCGAGTTCCTTCGCCAGTTCCTTGCGGGCGCCGAGACTGCTGTCGAGCTTGAGCAGCTTCATCAGATCGACGATCGAGTTTCGCCAGTCGAGCTTTTCGCTTTGCTGGTCGGCAATCCTCCTGATCATCGCTTCGACGTCGGCGCGCGACATCGGCTGCGCGGCCGGCGTGCCGGCCGGTGCCGCCGGTGTCGTCTGCGTCGGCGCGGATGTGCCCGCGGACTGGCTTGGCGCGGCGGCCTGTTTCGATCCGAAAATGGCCGATACGATACTCCCGAAGATACTCATGACGTCCTCCTAGGTCTCGCGTTACCTCCAACCCAGAAGCCCAGCCAATTTACGCGGCGACGATGACCCTGTTGCGACGCGCTGACAAGGGCATCATTGCAATCGATCGGCGAGGGGCGCCCGCAATCGCCTTGCAACCGCCGGGCGCGCGCGCGATGCTTGAGGGGGGTTGGGGCAAGTCGGGAGACTGACCATGGGCTTGCTCGATATTCTCAACAGCATCGGAAGCAGCGGCGCCGGCAGCGCGCCGGCGAACCAACGCACAGGCCAAGCCACCAGCCAGGGCACGTCGCCGATGGCCAAGGCGATGCTGGGCCTGCTCGCGATCTATGCCGCGAAGCACCTGCGCCGCGCCGACGCGCCGCCGACGCAGCCGACGCAGCCGGCACCCCGTCCCGGCGGCAATGTCGCTGCCGATCCCACCGGCGGCCTCGGCGGGATGCTTGGCGGCGCCGGCGGCCTTGGCGACCTGCTGAAAGGCCCGTTGGGAGGAATTCTCGGCGGCGCCGCGGCCGGAACCGTGCTCAATGGCGGGCTCGGCGGCCTGCTCAAGGAATTTCAGCAGAGCGGTCAGGGCGACGTCGCCCATTCCTGGATCGGCACCGGCGCGAACAAGACGATTTCGGAGGGCGACCTCGCGAGCACGCTCGGGAGCGACACGCTCGATACGCTCTCGCAGCAGACCGGCATGAGCCGCGACGATCTGCTGTCCGGGATGCGCCACTATCTTCCCGGCTTCGTCGACCAGCTCACGCCCGCCGGCCGGCTGCCGACCGAGGAAGAAGCGAGCCGGATGGTCTGAGCGGACCGCGTCGCCGCTCGCGCGCTAGGATGGGCCGCGCGCCGTCGCGATGGCGCGCGCGCGGGCGTTCTTGCCTGCGCGGCGGCCGTCACCGGCGCAGCTGAAACGCCATCAGCGCGACAATCATCACCGCGCCGCCCAGCGCCTGCAGCGGCGTGATCATCTCGCCGAGAAAGAACGCGCTGGCGACAGTGGCGATGAGCGGCTCGAGGTTCATGAACAGCGCCGTGCGAAACGGGCCGATGCGCCCGGTCGAGGCGAACACGCCGAGAATGCCGGTGGTGACCGCCACGCTGAGCGCGACCAGCGCGATCCATCCCGATGTGGTCGCCGGCGGCTGCCAGTCTCCGCTCGCGAGCACCGCGGCCGCGAGCAGCGCAGTCGAGGACATGAGCGAGTACCACGTGATCCGCAGGGGATCGGCGCCCTGCAGCAGGGCGCGCGTGAGCAGCAGCAGCGCCGTCCGGCACCCGGCGGCGCCGAGGGCGGCGAGAATGCCGACGAGCGCGAGCGTGGTCGGATGCGCGCCGATCATCAGCGCCAGCCCGAGAAACGCCGCGAGCGCCGCGACCGCGCCCCGCCAGCCGATGGTCTCGATGCGGGTGGCGGCGGCGGCGAGCCCGGTGAGCAGCGGGTAGATGAAATAGGTGAGGATAGCGATCGACACCGTGACGGTCTCAAGCGCCTTGAACAGGAGAAAGATGTTGCCGGCGAACAGCACGCCGACACCGAGCGATACCCATTTTGCACGCGCCGCAAAGGCGGCGGGGCGCGCCGCAAGCCGCAGCCAGGCAAACAGCACCGCCAGGCCGAGCACGCCGCGCACCGCCGAGACGGTGAGCGCATCGGCGCCGGCCTCGAGCGTCATCTTGCTCAGCACGTCTGCGCAGGCGAACGACGAGGCCCCGAGCAGGGCCGGGCCGATCTGCGCCAGACGGCTGCCGGCGCGCGGGGTCGCGGGATCGGTCACGATGTGCGGGCGAACTGCCGGTGGCGTGGGAACGTCGCTATAGCAGATGCCGTCGTTGCCGGCATCAACAGGCGTCACCCTGTCGGAGGGTGAGCGCAATCCGGGAGCGAAGCTCGCGGCGCGGACATGAAATCAATGGCCGCGCACAGGGAACGCCTCCTTATCGGCGCCTCGAACTACTTCTTCTCCAGCATCAGGATGGCCCTCCCGACCTCTTCCCGAGAAGGCCCAGGAATATCGGCATTTCTGCTTAGAGCCGCTTCCCGGTGAGGCCACGGGGAAGCGCCTGGGAAGCCCGTGGGCGCGTTTTCCAGCCCTGCCCCCTTATCTTGACCCCTAGAAGGATGATGTCGCTCGCTGTGGGGCGCGCTATTCCCTCCGCCAACTTTTAGCGAAGGCCGCCATCGCGCCGTCGCGCGTAGCCTCAATAGCCGTGTGTCGGTGTGCGGTCCTCGTGGTAGCCGAAGATCAGCGTCCACATCCACGGTGTGCCCACGGGTGAGGCGGCGGCCTTGAAGATGCGGCCGACCACCACGCCATCGGACAGCACGTCGTAATCGTCGTCGTTCCACTCGCCTGAAGGGCGGGAAGCCGAGGCGCGCTTGAGAATTAGCTGGCCCATGTCAGCGCCAGGGCCTGTAGGCTGCGCCGAGACTGGCGGCTACACCGAGCGCGAACAGGACCGAACCCAAAACAAGGTGACCCAAAATCCAGGCGAAGCCTGCGCAGAAGAGCGACAGGGCAGCGAGCAAGCAAGCTCTTGCGCCTTGGCGTCCATTCCTGCATCGCGCTTGCTCCCGACTAGAAAAGGGGCAGCGACCAGGCTGCCCCCTCTACTAGCGCGAGTTGATGACCTTGAGCCGGTATGCGTCGCGTGTTCTTTCGGCTGGGTTCATCTGGCCGGCTCCCCAACAGATGAGGAAGCCGGATTTCGCGGCCGTGCGTCGGGAGGCGGATTAGGGGCGCTGACTTTGCGGTGGTGCGCCCTCAGGGGAACGGCGTGCGTAGCTCAGTCCTCGATCCGCTCCACTTCCATGTGCACGCGGTCGCCGAGATGACAGCGATAACCAGCACCGGAGCTTAGAAGCTCCCGAGCCTCTTCCGCAGTCTCGGCCTCGACGCACCATTCTTCGGCACGCGTCACCAGCATCGTCGCGTGGAACGTCTTCAGTGCGGGTGCGGCCTTTTGTTTCAGTGCGGCAACTGTCATAGCGCGCTCTCTCGGCGAATCACTCGGGAAGTGCATTTTAGCCGCGAAGGACGGGCAAGAACAAATCGACAACGAACCGCAAATTCCGTGGCGAGTGGTCCTCCACTCTCGACTCGGAACGGGGTAGCCTCCATATCCGTTGAAACGGCAACATTCATTGTATGGAGTAGATCGTGGCACCGCGCGCGTATTGGAAAGGCTATTTGAAACTGTCCCTGGTCTCCTGTCCGGTTGCGCTTTTTCCCGCATCTTCCGAACGCGAAAAGATCAGCTTCCATCAGATCAACAAGAAGACCGGCAATCGCATCAAGTACCGCAAGGTCGATGCGGAGACCGGCGACGAAGTGGACTCGTCGGAGATCATCAAGGGCTATGAGGTCGGAAAGGGCGAGTACCTGGAGCTCGACCCGGAAGAGCTGGAGGCGATCGCGATCGAGAGCAAGCGCACGATCGAGATCGACGAGTTCGTGCCTAAGAAAGAAATCGACGAACTATATCTGAACAACCCATACTACATCGTGCCGGATGGCGAAGTCGAACAGGCATTCGCGGTCATCCGCGACGCCATCCGCGAAGAGGGGATGGTCGCGCTCGGCAAGGTGGTATTCACGTCACGTGAGCACATCATCGCGCTGGAAGCGCGCGGCAAGGGCATGATGGGCGTGACGCTGCGCTATCCGTATGAAGTCCGCAAGGAGAGTGAATATTTCGACGACATCCCGGCTGAGAAGCTTCCGAAGGACATGCTCGAGTTGGCGAAGCATATCGTCGACACCAAGAAGGCGCATTTCAAACCTGAGAAGTTCGAGGATCAGTACGAAGAGGCTTTGAAGGAGCTGCTGAAGAAGAAGCAGTCAGGCGAGAAAATCGAAGCTCCACGAGAGCGCGCACCAGCGAAAGTCATCAGCCTCATGGATGCACTGCGGCGAAGCGTGCAGGCTGATGGCGGCGGCGAGCGCAGAAAGCCCGAGCGGCGCACTGCTGCTGATCGCCGAGCCCCAAAAAAGGCTGGAGGTTCAAGTGCTCGCCACAAAAGAGCCGGATGACCTGCATTAGCTAAAACTTAACCTGACAGAGGTGTCCTGGTCGTTAAAAGGAGTAAGAACCTCTTCATGACATCACCTCCACGGATTTCAACGGCCTCGCAGCGCTCATTCGGAGCCAAGCTCTACGTGCTTCACTTCAAAGCGCCACGCGTCGCCCGCCACCATCTTGCCCGTCAGCATGACATCGTACCCGAGCCACTTCATGGCCACGTGACTGACTTCGATGAAGGTCAACTTGTCGTTCGGATCGCCCTTGAAGCAAACGGGGTAGTAAAGGACGACGGCCATGTATTTGTGCGCCCGCATGCCCTCGCCGGCCCCCGCCTTTGACTGGACGATGGTTCCCCTTGGCAGCTGGAACTGCACCTCTTCTTCGAATGCGATGCACTGGCCGTTGGCGTTGGAGTCGGTTCGCGTCGGGCGGTTATCTAGCTTCCGAACCTCGATCACATCCACTAGCTTCCGGTCGCCGTTCTTGGGGCCTCGGAAGGTTCCCTTGACCCAGCAGTCGTAGTATTCCGCATCACCACCACCACCCCATTTGTTGCACACTTTCAGGACGCGCCTTCCGACCTTGCTGTCGGGGTCGAAGTTGCACGCCAGCGGATCGGTCGTGGCATCACTTTTGGACTGGATCGAAGTCGACTTGTGAATCACACACATGGCCCATGCAGATGCCCGGGGCCGTTGCCGACGAGGCTGAAGTCCCCGTTGTCATAGCGGCCGCGAGCGCCACGAATGCGATTCCGATCAGTTTCCGTTTTGTCATGACCTCTCCCGGCTTTTTAAGTCCCATACCGATCTCCACCGGCCGCGCGTTGATCTACCTCAAGTTTCGGAAGGGCCGCCGCGCCGGGGGCTGGGGCTGGTGCAAGCGTGTTAGCGATGATTATCCGGCAGTGCTGCCGCAGATGAAGCGGCTCGGCGCAACGATCCTGTTCGTCGGCGACTATGTCGGCCAAGGCGCGACGCGCGAGCAGTTCATCAAGACCTTCGCGACGGCATCGATCCGCGTCGTGTTCGCCGCCGATGTGAAGGTGACCGATGGCTGAGACCACAAAAAATAGAATCGGCGGACATCACATGGTCGCCGTGGTGGGGCTGCACCGAAATCAGCGACGGCTGTGAGAACTGCTATGCCCGCGAAATCACGCATGGCGCATGGGGCACGATCCGCGCAAGCGGACCTTGCCCAACGCGCGTGACGCGCTCGGCACGGTTTGCGCGTCGTCGCCGGTGCCGTGCTGGCGTCGGGCAAAGGCTCCTTCCTCACCGTCATCACCTGCAATCAGCGCATCGTCCTTCGCCCCGAGCGCGGACGGCAGCACGACGGTGGTGAGCGTGTCGGCGATCGAGCATCCGATCGCGCACCCGCGTCGAGGTTACTCGGGCCGCGCTTCCGACGACAGCAATGCCCTGGTTCGGTCCGAGGCGGAGCGAACGCCGCGCGGTTCGGTAGCTCTATGCGGGCAAGCCATTGCCGCGGCGGTATGACGCTGCGCAATTCCACCGAACCGCTTATGCGCAGCGGCGAAACGCCGGCGCGCGAAGTTGATCGCGAACAGACGGGCTGCATCGGGGGCAAGGCCGGGGAGATCGTGTCGGCGGCGGGGCTTGCCCGCGCACTCTGCCGGAACATCAGCCGGTCGCAGGCCACAAAGTCGTTGCAGGTGGCGCGCGCGAATGCCAAGCCG
>CAWGEH010000013.1:0-315030 GCA_963821505.1 uncultured Alphaproteobacteria bacterium | reverse complement strand
CTAGAAGCGATGGGTATCACGCCGGAAGTGGGCATGGGTGCCGTCCGCTTCAGCCTCGGGCGCGCGACGGCGCGCGACGAAATCGATGTGGTGGTCGCACGTTTGAAAAATATACTAGACACCTTGGGATGATAGGCTGCGCGGCCGCAAGCTGTGAAGGTAGGCGAGGCTTTGCGACGATCTGCAAAAAGCTGCCCCCATGATCCCGTAAACGACTGGCAGCGCGGCCGTGCCAGTGACCACCGGAAACCCCGGCCAAGAGGATACAGAACTCCTTCATGCAGCTCCAATCCACGCTGACTTGCCCTCGATGCGGGCACCAATCGACCGAGCAAATGCCGACCGACGCATGCCGGTTCTATTATGTGTGCAAGGGCTGCGGCGAGAGGCTCAAGCCGCTGCCGGGCGATTGCTGCGTGTTCTGCTCCTACGGCACGGTGCCTTGTCCGCCGGTGCAGATGGGACAATGCCGCGCGTGAGCCGCAAGGACCGTGCGGCGCCAGCGAACCGAAGGATAGGACGTCCCGTCAACGCCGAGGCGCGCGATGGCGAAGCTCCCGGGCTTTTTTGAGGGGACCGAAATGCCGACCGCCGGCTGGTGGGAGGCGCTGTGGCCCGATCCGGCGAAGGTGCTGGCCGCGGTTGGCGTAGGTCCCGGGATGAGCGTGATCGATCTGTGCTGCGGCGACGGCTGGTTCACGTTGCAAATCGCAAAACTGGCGAAGCGCGTCGTGGGGATCGACATCGACCGCCATTTGCTCGACGTGGCGCGCCTGCGTCTTGCGGAGAACGACGTCACGAACTGCGAATTTGTCGAAGGCGATGCCTATCAATTGGCGGGTTTGATATCGCGTCGCGTCGATTTTGTTTTCCTGGCCAACACGTTTCACGGTGTTCCGGACAAGCCGCGGCTGGCGCGCGCCGTTGGCGCTGCGCTCGTGCCGGGCGGTCGATTTGCCGTCGTAAACTGGCACCAGCGCCCGCGCGAGGAGACTATGATCCTGGGAGAGCCGCGCGGACCGAGGACGGCGCTGCGGCTCTCGCCGCAACAAACGATCGCGGCAATCGAGGTGGCCGGTCTGAAATTCTCGCAGCTTGTCGAACTGCCGCCCTATCACTATGGCGCGGTGTTCGAGCGATTACCCCCGTCGTGATATGGCCAAGTCTCCTCCCATTCTCAACCACAAGAGCCATGGCGAGCCATCGGTCTTCGAGGCGAAGGCGCTGCTGCGCGAAGCCCGTCGTCAGAAGCGCCTGGCGGGCCTGGATGTGCCGCCGGTTTGCATACTCGATCCTGACGGCGACATCGTCCGGCACCTCAAAGGGACCGGCGCGGCTCGTCGCTTTGCATCCTGGCCTTGCTACCATACCGAGCTTCACACCTTTGAGTTGGCGGGAGAACCCGTCGGCATCATCGGGCACGCCGTCGGCGCCCCGTTCGCCGTGCTGGTTGCCGAGGAAGTGTTTGCCTGCGGATGCCGTTTTCTGCTCAGCCTCACCTCCGCCGGTCAAATCGTTCCGGTCGCGGCGCCTCCTTACTTCGTCGTCATCGAACGCGCGCTCAGAGACGAGGGCACCAGCTATCATTACGCCGCCCCGTCGGAGTTTGCCGCGGCGGATCCGGACCTCGTCGCGCTCGCCATGGACGCCCTCGAACGCGAAGGACTGCGCGTCTTCGCCGGGGCGAGCTGGACCACCGACGCGCCTTTCCGGGAAACAGCCGAGGCCATTGAAAACGCCCGAGCGGCAGGCGTGCTGGCGGTCGAGATGGAGGCGGCAGCTCTCTACGCCTTTGCTGGGGCGCGGAACGCATCAGTGCTGTGTTTGGCCCATGTCACAAACGCGATGGGACGCGGGGAGCAGGATTTCGAAAAGGGCGACGCCGGCGGGGCGGCCGAGGCATTGAAAATCATGCACGCCGTCGTCAAGGCTGTTCGTTGGCGGTAGAGACGCTTTCGCACACTCGATCGTGATGGCAGCATGCGGCTACGGTCTTGACCACGTCGGCATAACATTGGGAACGTCGCTGCAGCGCAGGGCGGGCCCCGCATGGCTGATCCATTTTCCGATTTTTGGGATTTCTTGGTCGGGAATACCGACGACTACAATGCGCTGGGGGCGTGGAAGTACCTGTTCGTCGTGCTGTTCCTGGCGCTTATCTTCGCGAGCGTCGTGATCGCCTGGAGGAACTGGCAGGAGGATCCCTCGCAGCGCACCGGCCGGCACCTTGGCATGTGGTTCCTCCGCGTGCTGGTGGGCGGCATGTGGTTTCAGGGCATGCTCTGGAAGCTGCCGCTTCCCGTCTCCGGTGGTCTGAAATACTGGCTCGAGCAGATGGCTGATCGCGCCGCGTTCGCTTTCCACCGTCAGCTGGTGACGGAATTCTATATTCCCTACCTTCACGTCCTCAATCCGATCGTCTTCCTTGCCGAGCTGACCTTCGCCGTTTCGCTGATCCTGGGCCTCGGCGTTCGTCTGGTCAGCAGCCTTGCAATCATTTTCGTGTTGCACCTCTGGCTCGGCATTTATCAGTCGGGCAATCCCGCCGAATGGCCGTGGTCCTACGTGTTCCTTGCCATCGTCATGCTGATGTTCGCGATCGATGCGGCGGGCCGCAGCCTTGGTCTCGACGCCTGGCTTCGCCGCAACGTGCCGGCAGTGCGAGAGGGGACCGGGTTCATCGGCAAGCTGCTCAACATCGCGGGCTGAGCGCCGGCGCGGGTCCGCGCGTTCCCCGGACCGCAATTGTACGCCGGGCGTCACCGCGGCGTTGCCGCCCCTTCGTAGAAGAACGTCATGATCCTTGGTCCGGGGATATAGCCCGTTTCCAGCCGATCGATCCGAAAGCCCGCATCGGAAAGCAGATCGTCGATCTTGCGGTTGAGGTGACACCCGCCGGACAACCGCTGCCAGAGCGGATCGACACGGTCCTGCCAGCGCGCAACGCCCGGTTCCGGCGCGCGCCCATGCTCGACGAAAAGCAACCGCCCGCCGATCTTGAGCACGCGCCGCATGTCTCGCAGCGCGGTCCCAATCTCGGGAATGCTGCATCCAGTCCACGTCATGATGATGGTATCCATGCTGCGGTCCGCCAGCGGAATGCGTTCGGCGGACCCTTCCAGCAGGTGGACGGGAATGGGCATGCGCCGCGCCGTGGTCTGCGCGCGCGCCAGCAGCCGTGGCGACGGATCGAGTCCGAAGATCTCCTCGACCCGCCGCGCATAGAAAGGAAGATTGAGGCCGGAGCCGATGCCGACGTCGAGAACGCGGCCTTCGGCTGCGCCTGCGACCCGCTGGCGATAAGGACGCAGCCGCTTGCTGCGCATCGACAGGTCGACGAGCGCCGGCAGTATCCAGTCCTGATAGAAGCCCATCATCGCGCTCCTTCCTGGCCGGCCCACGCCGGCTTTCGCCGCAACGCGGCTGGGCGACGGGGCCGTGGGCTTATCGTGGGTGCGCCGCCTGCTGCCTCGAATGCGCGCCGCCGCGGCGGAGGCGCTGGTAACGGTTCATAGAGACTCGAAATTGCGGCCGCTGTTTGGGCTGGAGCGGTTTTCGTTCGGTTGGCACCGGAAACCGCTCTGGAATCCCTGCGTTTGACGCGTTGATGCGGCGTACCGGTTCCCGCTTCGCCGGAAGGTGCCATAGGTGCAGCAGCTGCAAGAGTTCGGGATTCCCGACCAAGGGCCTTGGAGACCCGGGACCTCGATGCGGTGATGACAACGCTCTCGACTGCCAGCGGATGCAATCGGCGTATTGGGCGCGCCTATGGCCGTGTCGCTGGGCCGTGGTGATGATCTTGCCGCCCGAAATGCTCCAGCACGTCCAACTCCACATTCTCGCAGGTCGGGCATCGGTAGTTTCGCAGCGCGGGGAGAGCCCCCAATCGCGGCAGCGAAACCGCCAATATCATTTCGTGCCCGCACTCACCGCATGCGCGCGGCGGCGCGTTTTCTGCTTCCTCGGTCCGTCCATCCCGGCATGGCATGATCCCAAGATGGCGCGAAGGCGTCGAGAAACCTGTGACCTATTTCACCAACCGGACAAAAAGGTCGCTCGCGCAGCCTGCGGCCGTGGACGGCCTCGACGGAGCCTTGCGCCGCCAAAGGTGCCCCGGCCGGCCGTCTTCTCCCTAGTGCCCCAAACCCGAAGTTCGCGCACACCGTGCGGCAAATGCGATCGCGAACTTCGGGTTCAAAAGGGGCACTAGAATCATAGAGTTGCTAGAGCGCATCCCGATTGGATCGAATCGTGATGCGCTCTAGATTTTTCGATTTTGCGAATGTTCTATTCGGAAAACCGGTTCCACTTTTCCGGAACATGCGCTAGTGGTCCTTAGATTCCGAAGTTCGCATCAGAATGTGCTGCGAGTGCTACGAACTTCGGAATCGGACCACTAGCACCTACGCAAGCCGGCGGCGCCCCCACCCACCCGGTGGAACCGCGCGCCCTCGCTGCACATATGAACGGGGGAGCCTCCACCGCCGGCAAAGCAGAGCCATGGCCAACCTCGTCTCCCGCGTCGCCACACGCCTCGCCTACGGCGCCAGCCAGCTGCCGCGCGTCGCATGGTACGTCGGGCACGGCATGATGATGCGGCGACTTTCCGCGCAGGCGCGCCGACGCGCCGGCGGAAGCCGGTCGCCGCGCGCCCATACCGACGCGCCCGTGCCCGATCGCCGACGCCTGTACGCGGACATGGCCGCCCTGTTCCAGCGCGACCTCGCCAACGTGGAGGCCGGCATCTACCCGTTGCCCGTCGACAACGACGGTTCGCTCCCGGTCCTGCTCGAACGCTCGCGCCTGTTCTTCGACGATCTGCCGGAAATCCACCGCCGCCGCGAGAACCGCGGCTATCGGCAGGTGCTGAGCGAAGTTACACCCGGCAGGCGGCCCAGCTACTACCTGCAAAACTTCCATTTCCAGTCGGGCGGCTGGATGACGCAGGATTCGGCGCAACGATACGACACGCAGGTCGAGGTGCTTCTCAACGGCACCGCCAACGCGACCCGGCGCCAGGCGCTGCCGCCGCTGCACGAGCTGTTCGCCGGGCGCGATCAGCGCCGCCTGCGATTGCTCGAGGTCGGCTGCGGCACCGGCCGTTTTCTCGACTTCGTCAAGCAGGCCTGGCCGCGCCTGCCGGCGCTCGGCGTCGATCTGTCCGAAGCCTACGTCGCGGAGGCCCGGCGGCATTTGAAACGGCGGTGCTGGATCGATCTCATGGTCGCGAACGGCGAAGCTCTCCCCCTGGACAGCCAAAGCCAGGACGCGGTGACGAGCATCTTCCTGTTCCATGAATTGCCGCCCAAGGTGCGCCGCGCCGTTTTTCGCGAGGTCGCCCGCGTGCTCAAACCCGGCGGCCGGCTCGTCGTCGTGGACTCCCTTCAGCTCGGCGACGAGCCGGACTACGACGGCATGCTCGAACTATTCCCGCAGAATTTTCACGAGCCCTACTATCGCAGCTACGTCAAAGAGGACTTCGGCGCGATCGCCCGAGCTTGCGGCCTCACCCACACCCGAGACATGAACGCCTTCGTTTCCAAGGTGATGGTGTTCGACAAGCCGCCAGAGCGGTTTCCGTTCCGTTAGCGCATGTTCCGGAAAAGTGGGAACCGGTTTTCCGAAGAGAACATGCGCAGAATTGAAGATCTAGAGCGCATCACGATTCGACCTAATCGGGATGCGCTCTAGATTCGGAAACCGCTCTGGAGTCCTTGCGTTTGACGCGTTTTCTGCGTCGAACCGGTTCCTACTTCGCCGGAAAACGCTATCAATGCCGCCGCGGACTCGAGCGCCGGCGCCCCACGTCCGGAGGGTGAAGAGCGTCGAAGATCGCGGCATGACCCGTGAGCGGCGGCAATGCCCGGCGCGCGCCCTGCGCTCGTATCACCCGGGCGAATACTCCTCCGACTTGAATGTCAGATGCCGCACGGCCTCGGGGGCATCGGAGATCTTGCGAATTCCACCCCAGGTCTGCTTGTAGTTGGGGATGATGAACTCGTTGACCCCGGCCGAGACCACGTTGCCCTGCACGCCGGTCGGATAGCCGAACAGCATGAAGGTCTGTTTGCGCTTTGCGGTCGGCGTCGGATAAACGACGGCCTGCGTCGAGCCGTTGTCATTATAGACCTCGACCAGATCGCCTTCCTTCAGGGTAAGTTCCGCCATGTCCTGCGGGTTCATCTGGATGAAGGGGTAGGGGAAGCGATCCATCACGAACTCGTTGTCCTGGTCGAGATAGGCATTCTGCCAGACGATGTTCGTGCGGCCGTTATTGATGAGGAACGGCCACTTGTTCTTCTCGGCCTCCTTGCCCTCTGCCTGCAGCCCGCGCCACTTGGTTTCCATGAACGTGGCCTTGCCGTCCTTGCTGTTGAACTTGCCGTCGGCGAACAGGCGCTTGGTGCCGACGATCTTGCCGTCCTTGAAATCGACGGCAGGCTCCTGGAAGCCGTTGGTGCCCATGGCGCGCAGACGCGCGTAGGTCACGAACTCTCCGCCTTTCTCGTGACCGTGGTAGCCGTCCATGAAGGCGTCTTCCTCGGTCTTCCAGTCGAAGCCCTTGAACTGGTCGGCATATGCCGCCTTGCCCTGCTCGCGCAACACGCGCTCCATGTGGTTGGCGATGCGCGCCGCGATCAGGCAGTCCGCCATGGCCTGGCCGGGCGGGTCCATGTAGCGCTCGGTCAGTCGCATGCGGCGCTCGCCGTTCATGGACGTGAGGTTCGCCTCGCCCGCCGTCGCCGCGGGCAGCCAGACGTGACAGGCTTGGCCGATCCTGGACGGCACGATATCGACATCCACGGCGAACAATCCGCCGTTCTTGATGGCGCCGACAATGGCGTTGATGGTCGCGGCGCGATCGCCGTAAGGCACGGCGGACATGGCGTCCTTCACCATGTCGGTGCGTTTCTTGTAGGCCTGCTTGAACTTCAATGCGTTGAGCGTGGTCTTGTAGTGATCACAGCCCCAGATGTGATGCACGCCGCCTTTGCCTTCGATCAGCAGCCTGTCCACATAGGCGGCCGGACGGCCGACATGGGCGTCCGATGGCCGCGAATAGCCTTCCTGGTGCCCACCCATGCGCACGCAGCCGCCGCCGGGGCGGCCGATGTTGCCGGTCGCCAGCGCCACGTTCACCAGCGCGCCATTGGTGCGATAGTTGTCGTTGCCCCAGATGAGCCCTTTCTCGTAGGCGAACATCGTGCGCCGCCGCCCACCGCCTTGCTTGGGCTGCGCAATCCACTCGGCCGACTGGCGGATCTGATCGGCGGTCAAGCCGGTGATCTGCGCCGCCTGTTCGAGGCTCGTCGCGTTGGATGCCACGGCTTTCTCGAAGTCTTTCGTGGAAGCGGCAATGAAGGCCTTGTCGGTCCAGCCCTTCTCGTTGATGTAGGTCAGCCAGGCGTTGAACAGGGCGAGGTCGGTGCCCGAATTGATGGCCAGATGCATCACGCGGTCCTTGCCGGCCTCGACCTCGCAGGCATTGACGGTGACGGTACGGCGCGGGTCGACGACGACGATGCGCGCCCGCTCGACCGGCTCGGAGCCGAACTCGGCTCGTTTCTTGTCAATCGAGGTGCCGCGCAGGTTCGGCACCCAGTGATTCAGGAAGTAGTTGGTCTGGGTTTCGAGCGCGTTGGTGCCGACGGCCACGATGGTGTCGGCGAGTTCGGCGTCCTCGTAGCAGTTGTTCAATTCGCCGACGCCCATGTCGCGGGTGGCATGGACCTCGGAATTGTAGGCCGGCCGGTTGTAAATCCGGATGTTCTTC
The DNA here is from genome assembly GCA_963821505.1 of uncultured Alphaproteobacteria bacterium. Classification (GTDB taxonomy): domain Bacteria; phylum Pseudomonadota; class Alphaproteobacteria; order Rhizobiales; family Xanthobacteraceae; genus VAZQ01. The sequence goes on along the minus strand of CAWGEH010000013.1, from coordinate 307,256 downwards.
ACCTTCATGGCGCCGAAATAGAGCTTGCCGGTGCCCCAGGTGTTCTCGTAGCCGCCGCCGGCGCCGCCGTGGTCGAAGGCGGAGACGAACAGCCCATCCTCGCCCATGTCGTTGATGACCGCGACTGTGACGCGCGCGACGAGATCGAGCGCATCGTCCCAACTCGTCGGCTGCATCTGGCCATAGCGCCACACCATCGGATCGGTGAGGCGTTGCAGCTCGGTGTTACGCGCGCGCGAATAGCTCATCTCCGCCATGCGCGCGCCGCGCACGGAGCCGAGACCCGAATTCACCACGCAGTCCTTGTCCGGCTTGATGACCATGTGGACGTCTTCGCCGCTCTGCCGGACGATGTTGTACATCGAGGGTGAGTACCAGGCCCCGGTGTCGGCCGGCTGCTGCTTGGCGAGGTCGACGCCGAACTTGTTCTGGCCTGCCGCTGTGCCGCCCTGTTTGTTCACCGGCCACGTGTACGCCTTGTAGCCGCACCCGACGATGCAGTAGTGGCAGGTGACGTTGAACTCCTTCGCGTCCTTCGGGACGATCGGGAGGCGGTCGATCTGACGCTTGTAAGCCATGATGTTCTCCCTCAGAGCACGTTGGACAGACGGCCGTACAGGAGCTCGTCGAGGCCTTCGGCGTAGATGTCGCCATTGGCATCGACGCTGAGCACGTACTGCGGCAGGTTCTGCGTCGCCTGGCCCCAAATCTGCTGACCGCCCGCGTCGCAATCGAAGCGCGAGTAGTGACCGGGACAATTCAGCGTGTGATCGGATTTGCTGTAGCTCAGCGGAAATCCCTTGTGCGGGCAGATGGTCGAGAATCCGACGACATCGCCGTCGGGACCGACGCCGGTCGGCACCCGCTTCCCGAGCTTCAACAGCACGCCCGGAGCAGCCTGGTCGGGATAGGTGACGTTCACCGGTTCGTCGGGCTTGAGGTCGCGGATGTTGGCGAGCCGGTTCGAGGGATAAGTCACGCGAGCTGGGGCTGGGGCGCTTTCAGCCTGCGAGGGCACGACCGTTGCGGCGGCCATGCCGGCGGCCGCCAGACCGGCTCCGCTCAGGAACTTGCGGCGGCCGGCATCAATCATCTTGGGACAGCTTGGCATGAACTCCTCCCTTTTCGTATGGGCAAAGCCCGCGGCCCGCGGCCGCTCGGCCCTTCTCGGGGCGGCGTCTGTTCTCGGCCGCAGGCGTGATCCCGACGTGATCCCGACATGGCGTCACAAAAGCATCAGAATGCCTGTGATTACCTGTCGAGAAATCTGGAACTAAACGATACTAGAAGGCTTCCAACTTGTCATCGGGGCAGGGCGCGGATAATGTCGATATTTCTGGAAATAAGGGATATTCGCCGGATCGGTCTGGCCGTTCTGCACCGCGCCAATTAGAACGTCGGCACCGAACATGATTCCAGGGAGTTGACTGATGCGAAGGAGTTCCTTGGCGGTGGTTGGCCACATCGGTCCGGCGCCGCGCGGCGACAAGATCTCCGCTCCGCACGCGCTCGCGGCGCTCGCTGCGCTCGGTCAGCCGAGCCGGCTCGCGATTTTCCGCTTGCTGATGCGGCGCGAGCCGGGCGGCCTTGCGGCCGGCGCCATCGCCGAATCCGTCGGCTGCGCGCACAACACGCTGTCGAGCCATCTCAGCATCCTGGCCCGTTCCGGCCTGATCCGCGGCACCCGCGACGGCCGCTCCATCGTCTACCGCGCCGACGTCGAGGGAATGCGGGCGCTGCTCGCCTTCCTGGTCAACGATTGCTGCGAAGGGCACCCGGAAATTTGCAATCTTGCGGACGCGCTGCGCGAGACCGACTGCTGCCCGTCCACCCCCAGGGCCAACCAACGCAGGAAATAGGTCATGTCCGACGTCCCCGGCACCAAGGTGTTCAACGTCCTCTTTCTCTGCACCGGCAACTCGGCGCGCTCGATCATGGCCGAGGCGGTCCTCAATCGCGAGGGTCGGGGCAAGTTCTGCGCCTTCTCGGCCGGAAGCCATCCGAAAGGCAAGGTGCACCCCTACGCGATCGACCTGCTGCGCAAGTTGAACTTCGACGTCGGCGGCGTCCGCTCCAAGAGCTGGAGCGAGTTCGCCCGCGCTGATGCCCCCAAGCTCGATTTCGTGTTCACGGTGTGCGACAACGCGGCGGCGGAAACCTGTCCGGTGTGGCCGGGCCAGCCGATGACCGCGCATTGGGGCATTCCCGACCCCGCCGCGGCCACCGGCAACGAGGCCGAAGTCCGGCTGGCGTTCGCGGACGCATTTCGCATGCTGAACAATCGCATCTCCATCTTCACCAGCCTGCCGATCCGCTCCCTCGACAAGCTGGCGCTGCAACGGCAGCTGGATTCCATCGGCAGGACCAAGGACGCGGGCGAGACGCCGGCGACCGCGGCCGAATGAGCGGCGTGTCAGTTCCGCTCTCCCGGCGGCTCCTGGCGGAAGGCCTCGGCACTGCCATTCTCGTCGCCACCGTCGTCGGCTCCGGCATCATGGCCGAGCGCCTCGCCGGCGGGAACCAGGCGATCGCACTGCTCGGCAACACCATCCCGACCGGCGCGATCCTGGTGGTGATCATCACCATCCTCGGTCCGGTCTCGGGAGCCCATTTCAATCCCGCGGTCACGCTGGTTTTCGCCGGCCGGGGCGAGTTCGCGTGGCGCGAAGTGGCTCCTTACGTCATCGTTCAATGCCTCGCAGGCATCGGCGGCACGATGATCGCGCATTTGATGTTCGATCTTGCCCCGCTGGCGATCGGGACGACCACACGCAGCGGCCCGTCGCAATGGTTCGCGGAGGCCGTGGCCACGTTCACCCTCGTGCTGGCGATCCTCGGCGGCGTCCGCTACGCACCGTCGGCGGTCCCGTGGCTGGTGGGGCTCACGATTACGGCTGCCTACTGGTTCACGTCGTCGACGTCCTTTGCCAATCCGGCGGTGACGCTGGCGCGCGGATTTACGACCACCTTCGCAGGAATCGCGATCAATCACGTGCCCGGCTTCATCGCCGCGCAGCTCATCGGAGCGGCGGCGGCGGCCGGAACCTGCGCGATGCTGTTCTCGGCGGGCACGGATCGCTTCTCGAAGGTCGTCGAACCCGGGGAGTAGCGGGAGCTCCGGTCGTGCGGTGTTAGAACTCTCGCCGGTCTCGTGCAATAAATGTAGCCCGCATGGGATTGCGCGCAGCCAAACCCATCGCCGTCCCACGCGCCGTCTCCGGCACTCCGCTCGTGCTTCGGTTTAAAGGTTTACAGTCACCGTCACGGGCTGGCGCCGTACTCCATCTGATATGATTGGTGCCGGAGTCACCAGCCCCGCACAGGACATCCACTATGGCAACCGTCTCACCGACAAGCCCGCCATGGCGGAGGACGTGGTGAACTGATGTGACGACATGAGGCGAGCCGAAGACGGGTCGCAAAAAGCCAGGAGGAGCGAATGGAACACTTTTGCAATCAATTTTGGCCGTGCCAGGCAGTGCCGCCTGAATGGTACTGGGCCATGCCGATCGTCATGCCCCTGGTGTTCATCGTTATCGTCGGAATACCGGTTGCAAACATCCTGTACCGGGCGGGCCGCAGCCGATGGTGGACAATCATCGCTTTTCTGCCGCTGCTCAATCTCATCGGGTTATGGGTTTTCGCGTTTACGCGCTGGCCCAGTCTCGGCGAATAAGCGTGTAGCAGGGGTCGAGCGCAGCGAAACCCATCATCGTTCCGCTGGAGCACCCCGGGCCGAGGCGGGGCAGGCGCCTTCGAGGGCCAAATCGCTTCACATTGAATCGCGATTTCGCTCTGAGCATTTGTTTGGTCGCATGATCTTATCAGAAAAGTCTGCAACTTTTCGGGATCATGCTCCGGCAGTAAGAGTGCAGGCTGGATGCGTAGCCGGCTGATATGACAGACGTTCTCGGCATTCAGATCCCATCCGTCGACCCCGTCTTTCTGACCATCGTCGGGTTCCATATCTTGGTTGGTCTTGCCTGCGTCGTTGCGGGCGCGGTCGCGATATTTAGCCCGAAGGGTCGCGGCCGACATTCCAGCTTCGGAACGCTGTACGTCTGGCTGCTCGCCGTGGTGTTTGGCTCCGCCTCGATCCTCTCACTAATGAGGTGGACGGAGGACTACCACCTGTTTCTCCTCGGGCTTCTATCCTTCATGTCTGCAATGTTTGGACGGTCAGTCGCTCGAGGTCATTGGCATCACTGGCCAAGACTTCACCTCACAGGCATGGGTCTATCCTACATCCTGATGCTGACCGCCTTTTTAGTGGACAACGGCAAGTTCTTGCCGGTTTGGCGAGAGCTTCCGCCGCTTGCGCTCTGGTTTGTTCCAGGCGTGATTGGACTTCCCTTTCTCGTCCACGCTCTGTTTCGGCATCCCGTTGCCGTCGGCTACGATCGGCTACGCTCCGCGCCGACAATTTCAAGGTGAGCCCGCTTAGGATGGGTTGAGCGCAGCGAAACCCATCATCGCCCCACAAGCCCGGCGCGTCGGTAACGTCAATTGTTGTGTGTCAGCGGGAAAGGGGTCCTGACGCCCCGCAACTTGCTTTCGAGAGAGAAGACGGCGAACATTCTTGTTGACAACGTAACGAGAATCACCTACAAAGGACGCACTCTCCAAAACTGCGTTTGCGGACGTTTTGATGCCGGTGCGGTTGGCCCCCCGCATTTCCCGGCACAAATCGTCATGCGCGCGCGGTTTGAGCACTCCTCGCGCGCTCGCTTTTGTCAGGACGACAATATGCGTTTTCGATCTCGCGCGGCGCTTCGTCGGCGCGTCGCGGCGGCACGTTTTTGCATGCTCCCTTTGCGGCCGAGCGTATCCGGCTGCTCAGATTTGCGGACCCGCGGATAAGTGTTTTCCCACCGCGAATGGTCAAGAAAGCAATATGCAGAAAATCCGGAATACCGAGAAAAAAGGCGTGCCGCTCAGCGCCGCTACCGCGCGTCCCACAAGGAGGAAATGCGAGAGCGTCGGCGCCGCAAATGGCAGACCGATTCCGCATATCGAGAAAAACAACGCGCGCGCGACCGCGAAGCGCAGCGCAAGCAACGCTTCAAGAAGGTCTACGGAATTTCCTTGGCCGACTACGACGTCATGTTGGCGCAGCAGGGTGGCGCTTGCGCGATCTGCAAGATATCCGGCGCGAAGCTTTGCGTCGATCACTGCCATGCGACCGGCAAGGTACGCGGCCTCCTCTGCGCAAAATGCAACAGCGCGCTTGGATTTTGCAACGACGACCCCAACCATTTCCTGGCGGCGATAGCGTATCTGCAGGCCGCGCGTGGCAAGGAGCAGGCGCCGTCCCTGGCAACGGTCGCATGCCGCGAAGCCCATCAGTGCAAGGAAACAGGCGCAAGCGCGCCAGAGAATCGCGCGTGCCCAACATTGTCGCTGACGACGCAAAGCCGTATGAGTCCGGGCGTGACATGACGGCGACTCACGATAGCCGGAGAATCCGGTCGAGCCGATGGCTTCATGGGCTCAAGCGCACGCGCCTGGTGCTGGCGGCGGCAGCGATCGTGTTCGCCGGCCTGTGGGTCTCCGGTGCCATCGCCGCAATACCGGCGCTGGCAGGCTTCGCTCTCATCGCGGCGGCGGTCCTGATCGCTACCGCCGGCACCGAGGTGATGCCGGCAGCCTTGCTGCCGAAAGATGAACCCCGTGCGCCGCGCATCGGCGATCCCCTGATCGAGGCGGTGCTGGCCGGGCTGCCGGATCCGGTGGTCGCGCTCGACCATCGCGGCGATGTCGTCGCGCTCAACGCGCGGGCGGCCGCGGTGGCACCGGCGCTTCGCCCCGGCGAGCCGGTCTCGCTCGGCCTGCGCGTGCCCGAGGTGTTGGAGGCGATCCGCCATGCGCGCGCGAGCGGGACCACGCAGCGCGTCGAATTCTTCGAGCGGGTGCCGGTCGACCGCTGGTACGAAGCCATCGTGACGCCGATCCTTTCGGAAGGGCTCGTCCCCAAGCCCGGCCTCGTGCTGCTTGCGTTTCACGATCTCACGCCGCTGCGGCGCGTGGAGGAGATGCGCGCCGACTTCGTCGCCAACGCGAGCCATGAACTGCGCACTCCGCTCGCCGCGCTGTCCGGCTTCATCGACACCTTGAAGGGACCCGCACGCGAGGATCCGGTAGCGCGCGAGCGCTTCCTCGCCATCATGCAGGTGCAGGCGGACCGCATGGCCCGTCTCATCGACGACCTTCTGTCGCTTTCGCGCATCGAGCTCAACGCCCATCTGCGGCCCGACAAGCAGGTCGATCTCGGCGCTATCGTGCGGCAGGTCGCCGACAGCCTGCAGACCCTGGCCCGTGATCGCGACGTCGAGGTCAAGACGGTCGGTGCCTCGAGTCCGCTGCTCGTGCCGGGCGACCGGGACGAATTGATCCGCGTGTTCGAGAACCTGGTGGAGAACGCGTTGAAATATGCCGCGTCGGGCAAGCGGGTGGACATCGTGCTTGCCGTCGGCGAAGGAGCGGAGGGCAAACGTGAAGCGCGCGTGGCGGTGTGCGATCGTGGTCCCGGCATCGCCCCCGAGCATCTGCCGCGGCTGACCGAGCGCTTCTACCGCGTCGACGTCTCCGAAAGCCGGGCCCAGGGCGGCACCGGCCTGGGACTGGCGCTGGTCAAGCACATCCTCAACCGCCATGGCGGCCGGCTGACGATCGACAGCATGCTGGGGCACGGGGCGACGTTCACCGCCCATTTGCCCATGGCCGAGGCGGCTGCAAGGGGCAATCCGTGAGCGGCGGCGGCACTGGAAGAATAATTCGGCAACGAGAGCGTGCCGGGTTGATCATCCCCGGCGCTTTGCTAACGTCGTGAGCATGCAGGAGGGGGAGCGTTGAAGCTTTTCCGCGCATTCACGGCGGTCTTCGTTGTGACCGCGATTGCGCCCGCCGAGGCCGCCGAGGTTTCGGGCGTCGGCGCCACCTTTCCCTATCCGATCTATGCGAAATGGGCCGCTGCCTACAAGAAGGAGACCGGCATCGCAGTGACCTATCGATCGATCGGCTCGGGCGACGGCATCAGGCAGGTGCAGAACAAGGAGGTGACCTTCGCCGCCACGGACATGCCGCTGAGCCCTGCGGACCTCGAGACGGGAGGTCTTGTGCAGTTCCCAACCGTCATGGCCGGCGTCGTCGCGGTGGTCAACGTCGAGGGCGTCAAGCCCGGCGACCTCACGCTCGACGGCCCGACCCTCGCCAGGATTTTCCTCGGCGAGGTCAGGTCATGGAACGATGCCGCAATCCGCAAGCTCAACCCGAACCTGCGGCTGCCGTCGCAGGCTATCGCCGTCGTGCATCGCTCCGATGGATCCGGCACCACCTTCCTGTTCACCGATTACCTCGGCAAGCTGAGCCCCACCTGGAGATCGAAGATCGGATCGATCACAGCGGTCGAATGGCCGATCGGCACTGGCGCCGCCGGCAACGAGGGCCTCGCCAGCAGCGTTGCCCGGACGAAGGGCTCGATCGGCTATGTGGAATACGCCTATGCGAGGCAGAACAATCTCACCTTTGCCAAGCTGGTCAACCATGACGGCAACGCCGTCGCCCCCAGCATCGGGTCGTTCGCGGCCGCTGCCGCCAATGCGAACTGGGAGGGAACGCCGGGCTTCGGCGTGATCCTTACCAATGAGGCCGGTGCCGCGACCTGGCCGATCGCAGGCGCGACTTTCATTCTGATGCACAAGCAGCCGAACGATCCGGCGGCGGCCGGCGCGGCGCTGAAATTCTTCAGCTGGGCCTATGCCAAGGGCGGCAAGCTGGCGGAGGAGCTCGACTACGTCCCGATACCGGGCAGCGTCGTCGCCGCCGTTCGGAGGCTGTGGGCCGCGCAGATCAAGGACGCGGGCGGCAAGCCGATCTACGCGATTCCAAAATGATCGTTGCGCCGTCCTGCGGCAGCGGCGCCGAGCCTGCCGCTCCCCCTGCCCGCGTGGCTGACGGGCGGATGGCAATCGAGCCGGCGCGACCGGCGCGCCGCGGATGGGCATGGGCGCCTTCGAATTCGCGATTGTTCATAACGGCTTAAGCTGTCATCTCATTGTTATCGAGAGGTCATAGAGCAATGGAGGCGTACGCCTAGGCAAGCTGGGCAACAGGAGCCAAGCTTGAATTTTTTGCATGTCGTCACCGCGGTCGGCGTCCTCGCCGCGACCGCGATTGCGCCCGCGGCAGCCGCCGATATTTCCGGCGCCGGCGCCACCTTTCCCTACCCGATCTACGCGAAATGGGCCGAAGCCTACAAAAAAGAGACCGGCATCAGCGTGAACTATCAGCCCATCGGTTCCGGCGCCGGTATCAAGCAGATCCAGGATAAGGAAGTGACCTTCGGCGGCTCCGACATGCCGCTGAAGCCCGACGAACTGGACCAGTTCGGCCTGATACAGTTTCCGACAGTGATTGGCGGTGATGTCCCGGTCGTGAACCTCGAAGGCATCAAGTCGGGCGATCTCAGGCTCGACGGCAACACGCTCGCGAAAATCTTCCTTGGCGAAATCAGCCGGTGGGACGATGCCGCGATCAAGAAGCTCAATCCTGGTGCCAAGCTTCCCGCGCGAGCAATCATCGTCGTCCGCCGCTTGGACGGATCCGGCACGACATTCATCTGGACCGATTACCTCTCGAAGGTGAATGCGGATTGGAGGTCGAAGATAGGGTCCAGCACGTCGGTTGAATGGCCGGTCGGCATCGGCGGAAACGGCAACGCGGGCGTCGCCGCCAACGTCGCCAGAACCAAGGGCTCGATCGGCTATGTCGAGTATGCCTACGCCAAGCAGAACAAGCTGACGACGGTCAGCATGATCAACAAGGATGGCAGGACCGTCGATGCGACCAGTGCGTCGTTCCAGGCTGCCGCCGTCAATGCGGGCTGGGAAAGAGCCGATGATTTCTATGTCATTCTGACCAACCAGCCCGGCACGAACTCGTGGCCGGTCGCGGGTGCGAGCTTTGTCCTCATGCAGAAGACGCCGGGAGATGCCGCGGCCGCTGGACAGGCGCTCAAGTTCTTTGCCTGGGCCTACGCCAAGGGCGGCAAGATGGCCGAGGACCTCGACTACGTTCCGATGTCGGCGGCCGTCGTCGATGTGATCCAGAGGGTCTGGAGTACTCGGATCAAGGACGCGTCCGGCAAGCCGATCTTCGTGGTGTCCAAATAGGCGCCGGCGCGCGAAGGCCGCGATTGGACAAGGTTCGCTCCGTCTGTGGTTCGGTGTCGCAGGCGAGCGGGAATGGCGGAAGGATAGAACCTATTCCATTGGAGCCAGGCCCCCGGTGCCGCCGTGGTCGGGGCGAAAATGCACTGGTTAACAGAGACATAGCATTTCGGCCGGCGAGGCCGGATCGGCAAAATCCACACGTATCCACAACGGTTTAGGCTGTCATCCAACTGTCATGCAGCGATCATAGAACGATGACATGCGACGCGTAGGGATGCGGACAGCCGCGGAATCGACCGGCACCCCGTCGGGTCGGGTCGGTCGCCCGAGGCGCGTCGTTAGCTGTACGCGACGAACAAGCCACCAACGACGCGAGGACAAGAGCCGTGGGTAAACGCCTGCGTCGGCTCGACGTTTCGTCTCGCACAACTTCGCCTCGAACAGACAGGAGAGAGCCCTTGAAACTTTTCCGTACACTGGCGGCAACCGGGTTCATCGCTGCGGCCGCGATCGGGCCCGCCCTCGCGCTCGACATTTCGGGCGCCGGTGCCACCTTCCCCTATCCGATCTATGCGAAATGGGCAGACGCCTACAAGAAAGAGACCGGCGTCGGGCTGAACTATCAGTCGATCGGTTCGGGCGGCGGCATCAAGCAGATCAAGGCCAAGACCGTCACTTTCGGCGCCTCTGACGCGCCGCTCCCCGGCAAGGAGCTCGATGACACCGGCCTCGTTCAGTTCCCGATGGTCATGGGCGGCATCGTGCCGGTCGTGAACATCGAAGGCGTCAAGTCCGGCGATCTCGTCATCGACGGCCCCACCCTCGCCAAGATCTTCCTCGGCGAGATCAAGACCTGGAACGATCCGGCCATCGCCAAGCTCAACCCGTCGGCCAAGCTGCCGGCGCAACCGATCGCGGTCGTGCACCGCTCGGACGGCTCCGGCACGACCTATAATTTTGCGTTTTATCTCGCCGACGGTCAGCCCGGAATGGAAGTCGAAGGTCGGCTTCAACACCTCGGTCGAATGGCCGGTCGGCATCGGCGCCAAGGGCAACGAAGGCGTCGCCAACAACGTCGCGCAGACCAAGGGTTCGGTCGGCTACGTCGAGTACGCCTATGCCAAGCAGAACAAGTTGACCTACACGAAAATGATCAACAAGGACGGCAAGACCGTTACGCCCACGTCGGCGAGCTTCCAGGCGGCGGCAGCCAATGCCAACTGGAGTTCGGAACCCGGTTACGGCGTCATTCTCGCCAATCAGCCGGGCGCGGAATCCTGGCCGATGACCGCGGCCACGTGGATTCTGATGTACAAGAAGCCGCAGGATACCGCTGCCGCCGCCGCGGCGCTCAAGTTCTTCGCCTGGGCTTATGAGAAGGGCGGCAAGATGGCGGAGGAGCTCGACTATATTCCGATGCCGAAGAACGTGGTCGAAAGCATCAAGAAGACCTGGTCGGCCGACGTGAAGGATGCATCGGGCAAGCCGCTGTTCGCGATGGCCCATTGACGTTGCATGATCTCGGGAAGGGCACCGGTGCCGGCGCCCTTCTCTCGTCCGGCGCTGTCCTAAAAACGACTTGTGCGGCGGCCCAAGGGTCGCTTGATTCGGCTCTCCCGGGGAGTAGCGCGGAGAGCCTGGATGCGGCCCGTCAGGAGGCAATTCGTGGTTGACGTCGCGTTGCACGGCGATGCCATCGAGGCCGAGGCGATCGCGGCGCGGGCCAAGGCCCTCAACCGGCTGCGCATCAACGATGCTGTCTTCCGCGCCCTGACGCGCGCCGCGGCGGTTGGGGTGCTGATCATCCTCGGCGGCGTCATCATTTCCCTCGCCAGCGGCTCGCTGCCGGCGCTGCGCGCATTCGGGCTCGATTTTCTGGTCGAGGAGCGCTGGAACCCGGTCACGGAGAAATTCGGTGCGCTCGCGCCGATCTACGGCACGCTCGTCACGTCGTTTGTTGCGATGCTGATCGCGGTGCCGGTCGGGCTGCTCATCGCGGTATTTCTCACCGAGCTGTGCCCGCTATGGCTGCGCCGCCCAGTCGGCATCGCCATCGAGCTGCTGGCGGGCATCCCCAGCATCATCTACGGCATCTGGGGCCTGTTCGTGTTTGCGCCGTTCCTGCAGGAGACATTGCAACCGTTCCTGATCGCGACCTTCGGCAACATTCCGGTCCTGTCGGCGCTGTTTGCCGGCCCGCCCTATGGCATCGGCATGCTGACCGCGGGGTTGATCCTCGCGATCATGGTGCTGCCCTTCGTCACCTCGATCTCCCGCGACGTATTCGATGCCGTTCCGCCGGTGCTCAAGGAAGCGGCCTACGGCATCGGCTGCACCACCTGGGAGGTGGTGCGCTACGTCGTGCTGCCCTACACGCGGGTCGGTGTCATCGGCGGGGTGATGCTGGGTCTGGGCCGCGCGCTCGGCGAGACCATGGCGGTGACGTTCGTCATCGGCAACGCGCACCGAATCTCGGCCTCGCTGCTGGCGCCCGGGACCACCATCTCGGCGACCATCGCCAACGAATTCACCGAGGCGGTCGGCGACCTCTATACCTCGTCGCTGATCGCGTTGGGCCTGATCCTCTTCGTCATTACCTTCATCGTGCTCGCGGCGGCCCGTTACATGCTGATGCGCATCGAGCGCCGGATCGGGTGAGGCCATGAATCGTCTCTATGCCGCCCGCCGCCGCCGCAACGGCATCATGATGAGCCTTTCGCTCGCCGCGACGCTGTTGGGGCTCGGCTGGCTGGTCGCGATCCTGGGGGAGCTGCTGTGGCAGGGCTTCTCCGGGTTTTCGCTCAGCGTATTCACCGAAATGACCCCGCCGCCCGGCGCCGACGGCGGGCTGCTCAATCCGATCGTGGGCAGCCTGATGCTGACGATCTTGGCCGTGGCCATCGGCACGCCAGTCGGAATACTGGCCGGCACCTATATGGCGGAATACGGCCGGCATGATCGCCTCACCTCGGTCGTGCGGTTCATCAATGACATCCTGCTCAGCGCGCCCTCGATCGTGGTAGGCCTCTTCATCTACGAGGTGATGGTCGCGCCGATGGGGCATTTCTCCGGGTTCGCCGGGGCGGTCGCGCTCGCGGTCATCGTGATGCCGGTCGTGGTGCGCACGACCGAAGACATGCTGCTGCTCGTGCCGAACCAGCTGCGCGAGGCGGCGGCTGCGCTGGGCACGCCGCGCGCAGTCGTGATCGCCAAGGTGTGTTACCGCGCCGCCAAAGCCGGCATGGTTACCGGCGTGCTGCTCGCCGTCGCGCGTGTCAGCGGCGAGACCGCGCCGTTGCTTTTCACTGCGCTCAACAACCAATTCTGGAGTACGGATCTCAACGCGCCGATGTCGAGCCTGCCTGCCGTCATATTCCAATTCGCGCTCTCGCCTTACAAGGACTGGCAAAAGCTCGCCTGGACGGGGGCGTTGATCATCACCTTCACCGTGCTCGCGCTCTCGATCGTCGCGCGCGTGCTTTCCGCATCGAGAAAACCGTCATGAATATCGCCTCCGCCTCGGTCGCCGTTCCCGCCGTCACGCACGCGCCGATCAGCACAGCCGGATTGGCGGAGAAGGTTTCGATCCGAAACCTCAACTTTTATTACGGCAACAGCAAAGCGCTCAAAGACATCAGCATTCCGCTCTACCAGGGCAAGGTCACCGCCTTCATCGGGCCGTCCGGTTGCGGAAAGTCGACGCTGCTGCGCGTTCTCAATCGCATGTACGATCTCTACCCCAACCAGCGCGCCGAGGGCGACGTTCTGTTCGACGGCGAAGACATTCTTTCGCCCAAGCAGGATCTCAATCTGCTGCGCGCCCGGATCGGCATGGTATTTCAGAAGCCGACCCCGTTTCCGATGTCGATCTACGAAAACATCGCCTTCGGCATCAGGCTCTATGAAAAACTGCCGAAGTCGGAGCTGGACCGGCGGGTCGAGACCTCGCTGCGCCGGGCCGCGCTCTGGGACGAGGTCAAGGACAAGCTCAGCGCCAATGGGCTGAGCCTCTCGGGCGGGCAGCAGCAGCGGCTATGCATCGCGCGCACCGTCGCGGTGCAACCCGAGGTGATCCTGCTCGACGAGCCGTGCTCGGCGCTCGACCCGATCTCGACCGCCAAGATCGAAGAGCTGATCGACGAGCTCAAAGAGGACTACACGATCGTGATCGTCACCCACAACATGCAGCAGGCGGCGCGCGTGTCCGACTTCACCGCCTTCATGTATCTCGGCGAGCTGATCGAGTTCGACACGACGAGCAAGATGTTCACCGCCCCGAGCGATCGGCGCACCCAGGACTACATCACGGGCCGTTTCGGCTAGATCGCACGGCTGGCCAGCCAGGACGAAGTAGATGGCAATGTCGGAACATACCGCAAAGGCCTTTGACATCGATCTGCAAGAGCTCACCCGCATGGTGGCGGAGATGGGAGGCCTTGCCGAGAAGCAGGTGGCGGATTCGGTCGACGCGCTCGCACGACGCGATTCCGATCGCGCGCAGCGGACCGTGGCCGCCGATCCCGACATCGATAACCTTCAGCGCGAGATCGAGGAAAAAGCGGTGCTGACGATCGCCCGCCGGCAGCCCATGGCCGTCGATCTGCGCGAGATCGTCGGTGCGTTGCGGGTCTCCAACGACCTCGAGCGAATTGGCGATCTCGCCAAGAACATCGGCAAGCGAGTGCTGGCGCTCGACGGCGAGTTCCATCCGCCAAAGCTGATCCGTGGCGTCGAGCATATGGGCTCCCTGGTTCTCGCCCAGCTCAAGGAGGTGCTCGACAGCTATGCGCGCCATGATCTCAAGAAAGCGCTGGCGGTTTGGAACGGCGACGAGGAGATCGACGCCATGTGCACCTCGCTGTTTCGCGAGCTGCTGACCTACATGATGGAGGATCCGCGCAATATCACGTTCTGCATTCATCTCATGTTCTGCGCCAAGAACATCGAGCGCATGGGCGATCACGCGACCAATATCGCAGAGACGGTGTATTACATGATCGAAGGCCACGCGATGGCCGATCAACGGCCGAAGGGCGATACCACCACCACCTTCGCCACACTGGCTGCGGAGAAATGATGAAGGGACGCTGAGCGGATGAAGGCCAACATCCTGATCGTGGAAGACGAGGAAGCGCTGACATTGCTTCTGCGCTACAACCTCGAGGCGGAAGGCTACGGGGTCGAGACGGTTCCGCGCGGTGACGAAGCGGATTTGCTGCTCAAGGAACGCGCGCCTGACCTCGTGATCCTGGACTGGATGCTGCCGGGACTCTCCGGCATCGAACTCTGCCGCCGGCTGCGGGCGCGTCCCGAAACCAAGCAGCTACCGATCATCATGCTCACCGCCCGTGGCGAGGAGAGCGAGCGCGTGCGCGGGCTCGCCACCGGTGCCGACGACTATATCGTCAAGCCGTTTTCGGTCCCGGAGCTCAGCGCGCGGGTGCGCGCCCTGCTGCGCCGCGCGCTGCCGGAGCGGCTGGCCGACGTGCTTTGCTTTGGCGACCTCGAAGTCGACCGTGAGAAGAAGCGTGTCTCGCGCGGCGGCCGCCCCATCGATCTCGGCCCGACCGAATATCGTCTGCTCGAGTTCCTGATGGAGCGGCCCGGCCGCGTGTTTTCGCGCGAGCAGCTTCTCGACGGCGTGTGGGGCAGCGAGATTTACATCGACGAGCGCACCGTCGACGTCCATGTCGGCCGCCTGCGCAAGGCGCTCAACCGCGGTCACGATACTGATCCGATCCGCACCGTGCGCGGCGCCGGGTACGCGCTCGACGACCGGTTTGGAAAGGTGGCGTAGCGGACGGTCCTCGTCCCGGGCGAGCGGAGCGCCCCCCGCGAGTGCACCAACGAACGCGGCTTGACGCACGATCCGGCACTGGTGCCCCGGCTCGCGCTCGCGAGCACCACTGCGCCGCGCCGATGCAGGCGGGGCTCCCTTGGCAGGGACACGCCCAAGTCAGTGCCGCGAGGCTACCCGCGGAACGGCCGCCGGTCGCGGCGGATATTGGCGGGCTGATAAGCGACGCGCGAATGGTACGGGCAATAGGGCAGGCTGGCGACGGTCCGGCCGCCGCAGAAGAAGAAGTCGGCGTGCCCGGGGTCGCCGATCGGCCACCGGCAGGTATCCTCCGTGAGTTCCAGCAAGGTGCGGCGCTGGCCCATGGGGATGACATTGTCGACCAGTTCCGGCTCCGCCTCGACGTCGACGTCATAGGCGTGGGCGAGCGCCGTGTTGCCCCGGATCGAGGGCCGCGTCACCCGCAGCATGTGCGAATGGGGGCGCGCCTTGCGCGGGCGGGGCGCGGCCGAGGACGGTGACTTGGCGCGCCCTGCCAGTCCCAGCCGGTGCACCTTGCCGATTACCGCATTGCGTGTAATGCCGCCAAGCTCTGCAGCGATTTGGCTCGCCGACAATCCGTCGGTCCACAGCTTCTTCAGCGTCTCGACGCGCTCATCAGTCCAGGTCATGCCTCAAATCCTCGGCAGTCGCCGCGGCGGAGAGGTCCTGACAGAATCCAACCCTAGGCCCGGCCAACAACCCGTTGGCCCGGACGCGTACTCCCACTACGATTTACGCTAGTGACTTGTCCGCCGCACGAAATGTCGTATCCGTTAATGGAAATGCTACAATATGGCGAGAGTCAGGCGCAAGAGTTCCGATTGCCCCGCTCCACATGTTCCGTCCACGTCCACGCAAAGCGTCCACACTTATCTGCATCCTTGTGCAGTGCGTTAACCCTGAGCTGGCGCCGAGGCGAGTTGAATGGGATCCGGCATGATGTTGACAGCCGATCGTGCCGCAATAGAATACCATATCGTGCCGCCCGGAGAGGCGGCACATTTCATTTCGGTCGATTGTTGGCCTCTCGATGAGTAGCGCTCGAACATCGCATCTGCTGCCGACCTATGCGCGCGTCGATCTCGCATTCGAGCGCGGCGAGGGCGCGTGGCTCATCGCGACCAACGGCGACCGTTACCTGGATTTTACCTCGGGCGTGGCCGTCAATGCACTCGGCCACGCGCATCCGCATCTGGCCGAGGCGATCGCCGAGCAGGCCAAGAAGGTCTGGCACGTTTCCAACCTCTATCGCATCCCGGAGAGTGAACGGCTGGCCGAGCGCCTGTGCGCGGCAAGCTTCGCGGACGTGGTGTTTTTCGGCAATTCCGGCGCCGAGGCCATGGAATGCGCGATCAAAATGGCGCGCAAATACCAGTCCGCGAGCGGCAGGCCGGAACGCTACCGCATCATCACGTTCGAGGGCGCTTTCCACGGGCGCACACTCGCCACGCTGGCGGCCGGAGGGCAGAAGAAATATCTCGAGGGCTTCGGTCCAGTGGTCGAGGGCTTCGACCAGGTGCCGTTTGCCGATCTGGAAGCGACCAAGCGCGCGATCGGGCCCGAGACTGCCGCGATCCTGATCGAGCCCATCATGGGGGAGGGCGGCGTGCGCGTGGTGCCGCCCGAATTCCTGCGGGCGCTGCGGCGTCTTTGCGACGAGAACGGGCTGCTTCTCGTGTTCGACGAGGTGCAGACCGGCGTCGGCCGCACCGGCGAACTCTTCGCCTACCAGCGCTGCGGCGTCACCCCCGACATCATGGCGCTCGCCAAGGCGCTGGGCGGCGGCTTTCCGCTCGGCGCCTGCCTTGCCACCGCCGAGGCGGCGAAGGGCATGACCGTCGGCACCCATGGCTCGACCTTCGGGGGCAATCCGCTCGCGATGGCGGCCGCCGGCGCGCTGCTCGACGTGGTGCTGGCCGACGGTTTCCTCGATCGCGTGCGTCGCACCTCGCTCGTGCTCAAGCAGAAGCTGGCCGAGATCAAGGACCGCTATCCCGCGGTGATCGCCGAGGTGCGGGGTGAGGGGCTCCTCGTCGGGTTGCGCGCGGTCGTGCCCAGCGCCGAACTCGTCAACGAGCTGCGCGCGGAGAAGATGCTCGTGGTCGCGGCCGGCGACAATGTGGTGCGGCTCCTGCCGCCGCTGATCGTGAGCGAGGACGAGGTGGCCGAAGCGGTCGTGCGCATCGATCGCGCCTGCGCCCGTATTGCCGGAGCGCTGGTAAGACCGCAAACGCAGGGAGCGCTCGGATGAGCGCGAACGGCGCCCGGCACTTTCTCGACCTCATCGACATTCCGCCGCAGCAGCTGCGCGGAATGATCGAAGCCAGCCGCGCCATGAAGGAGCGTCGCCAGCACGCTCGCAAGCCGCTCGAGGGCAAGACGCTCGCCATGATCTTCGACAAGCCATCGACCCGCACCCGCGTCTCCTTCGACGTCGCCATGCGCCAACTGGGGGGCGAAGCCATCATGCTGACGGGTCAGGAGATGCAGCTCGGGCGGGGAGAGACCATCGCCGACACGGCGCGGGTGCTCTCGCGCTATGTCGACATCATCATGATCCGCACGCTCGAGCACGCAACGCTGACCGAGCTCGCACGCTACGCCAGCGTACCGGTCATCAATGGCCTCACCCGCCGCTCGCACCCTTGCCAGGTGCTGGCCGACGTCATGACCTTCGAGGAGCACCGCGGGCCCATCCGCGGCAAGACCGTCGCCTGGACCGGCGACGCCAACAACGTGCTCGCCTCCTGGATGCATGCGGCCGAGCGGTTCGACTTCCGCCTGCGCGTGGCAACGCCACCCGAGCTTGCCCCGAAAAAATGGCTGCTTGACTGGGTCAAGAGTTCTGGCGCTGCGATCCATGTCGGCAGCGATCCGGAAGCGGCGGTAAAAGGCTCGGACTGCGTGGTCACGGACACGTGGGTTAGTATGGGAGATAAAGACGGGCAGCGCCGCCACAACCTGCTCCGGCGCTACCAGGTCAACGGCGCCCTGATGGCCCAGGCAAAGCCGGATGCGGTGTTCATGCATTGCCTGCCCGCGCATCGCGGCGAGGAAGTGACCGACGAGGTGATCGATGGGCCGCAATCGGTCGTGTTCGATGAGGCCGAGAACCGTCTGCACGCACAAAAAGGCATTCTCGCCTGGTGTTTGAACGCAGGTTGATGGGCCAACCGGCGCAATGCGCCTTCCACCGGGGGGGCTCGCGCAAGGAGGGGGTCAATTTGCGCTGATCGGCATTATATATGGCCATCATGTCCGATCCCCGCATGGAAATTCCAACGCGTGCGCCGGCGGCCACCTCCGCCGACGACACGATCTTGCCCTTCCAGATCGAAGCGCTCGACCTGCGCGGTCGCGTGGTGCGCTTTGGTCCCGCCATCGATACGATTCTTTCACGTCACAACTATCCCGCCCCGGTGGCGAAACTGTTGGGCGAGGCAATCGTGCTCACGGTGCTGCTCGGCTCGACGCTGAAGTTCGAAGGCCGCTTCATCCTGCAGACCCAGAGCGACGGGCCGGTGCGGATGCTGGTCATCGACTACAGCACGCCCGGTAAGGTGCGGGCCTGCGCCCGTTTCGACGCCGCCCGTGTCGCCGCCGCCATTGCGTCGGGCGCGGCCGATCCCGGCGGCTTGCTCGGCCGCGGGCATCTCGCCATGACCATCGATCAGGGGGCGGACACCGCTCGCTACCAGGGGATCGTCGCCCTCGAGGGCAAGGACCTCGAACATGCGGCACATGAGTATTTCCTGCGTTCAGAGCAGATCCCGACTCGCGTGCGTTTGGCCGTAGCGGAGGAACTGCGCGCGGACCGCGGGGGTGCCCGCCATCACTGGCGGGCCGGTGGCCTGCTCCTGCAGTTCCTGCCGCAGTCGCCGGAACGCGCGCGCCAACCCGACCTCGACCCCGGCGACCTGCCCGAAGGGATGGAACTCCAGGCCGTGCGCGAGGACGACGCCTGGGTCGAAGGCCGCGCGCTGGTGGCGACCGTCGAGGACGTCGAATTGCTCGATCCGGATGCGTCAGCCGAGCAGCTGCTCTACCGGCTGTTCCATGAGCGCGGGGTGCGCGTCTTCCGCAGCCGGGATCTGCACGCCCAATGCTCCTGCTCGCGCGCGCGCGTCGAACGGATGCTTCGCAGCTTTCCCCAGGACGACCGCGACCACATGGTCGAGAATGGGAAGATCACCGTCACCTGCGAATTCTGCAACTCGACTTACACGTTCGACCCCACGGACGTGAGCGAATCGACGGCCCCGTCCTGAGTTGGGGCGGGTTCTTTGTAATAGTGCAGCCCGGCGGTCCCTGGGAACCGCGGCCTCAATTGATGGTGCGCTCCCGCTGCGGGGCGTCGAGGGAAAAGGCCGGAATGTCGACGTCGAATTCCTCGCCAGCCGCGGTCACCATGCGATAGCTTCCCGCCATGAAACCTGAAGGCGTTGGTAGCGGCACGCCGCTCGTATATTCGAAGTTTTCGCCCGGTTTGAGCACCGGTTCCTCGCCGACCACGCCCGCGCCGCGCACCTCCTGCAAGCGGCCCTGCGCGTCGGTAATGCGCCAATGACGCGTCTTGAGCTGGACCGTCTCGCTCCCGAGATTGGTGAGCGTGATGGTATAAGCCCAGAAGAAATACCCGTTCTCGGGCGAGGAGCGCTCGGGCAGGAAGCGTGGCGTCGCCTTGACCTCGATCTGGCGGGTAACGGCGCGGTACGCTGCTTTCAGGGCATCCATGGTCAGGCCTTCAGCCCCAATCCGGGCATTTGTGGCGTAGGTTCGATCCTAGTACTAGCTTAGGTCCACGGCTTGCAACCGTCGCGATGACGTGATTCCCAGCCCGCGCGAAGGCCCAATACAATTTAGGCATCTCCATTGTCGCCCGAAAGCTCGCCTGGAATGCCGGCTCACGCGGTGCCCACCGGGCGCGATCTGCGGCTCGATTTGTTCCGGGGGATCGCCCTGTGGCTGATCTTCCTCGACCATATCCCCTCGAACCTCGTGGCCTGGGGCACCATCCGCAATTACGGTTTCAGCGACGCGACTGAAATCTTCGTCTTCGTCTCCGGCTACACCGCCGCCTTCGTCTACGGCAAAGAAATGCGCGAACGCGGCTTTATCGTCGCCGGCGCCCACATCCTGCGGCGAGCCTGGCAAATCTATGTCGCCCACGTCTTCTTGTTCGCGATCTACCTTGCCGAGATTTCCTATGTCGCCACCAGCTTCGAGAATCCGCTCTATGCCGAGGAGACCAACATCCTGGATTTCCTCAAGCAGCCCGACGTGACGATCGTCGAGGCGCTGCTGCTCAAATTCAAGCCGTCCAACATGGACGTATTGCCTCTGTACATCATCCTGCTGCTGTTGTTCCCGCCGATCCTGTGGCTGCTGCAGTTTCGATCCACCCTCGCGCTCGGCGCCTCGGTGCTGCTCTATGTGCTCACGTGGGAATTCAACTGGAACATGCCGAGCTATCCCAGCGGCCACTGGTATTTCAATCCTTTCGCCTGGCAATTGTTGTTCGTGTTCGGTGCCTGGTGCGCGCTGGGAGGAGCCCAGCGGCTCTCGTCGGTCTTGCAATCACGGGTGACGCTGGCGATCGCGGTTGCCTATCTCCTGTTCGCCTGCGGCATCTCGCTCAGCTGGTATGTGCCCGGCATGAGCCAGTACGTGCCGCACTGGCTGGAAGAGTTGATCTATCCGATCGATAAGGTGAATCTCGACGTTCTGCGCTTTGCGCATTTCCTCGCGCTGGCGGTGGTGACGGTAAGGTTCGTGCCGCGTGAGTGGCCGTTACTGAAATCGTGGTGGGCATGGCCGCCGATCGTGTGCGGGCAGCACTCGCTGGAAATCTTCTGCCTGGGCGTGTTTCTGTCCTTTGCCGCCCACTTTGCCATGGTGGAGGTGTCGGGCGCCTTCTGGATGCAACTCCTGGTGAGCCTGCTGGGCATTGTTGTCATGATTGCCGCTGCGGGAATTTTATCGTGGTATAAGAGAGCAGAAGGACGTAGTTCCAGATCGCGTTCCAAGAAAACACCGGACGCGGACCTCGCGGGAGGCGAGGCATGAAGACGCCCGCCGCGACACTGCTAGTCCTATTGTCTCTGGCCGCATTGTCTGTGGCCGGCGCTGCGTTCGCCGTGGAACGTCAGGCGTGCGAGATCCCAAGCTATTTATTATTTGGAAACAATGACTTAAAACACGTCGCCGACGCCGTCAAAAAAGAGCGGCGGCTCACCATCGCCGTGGTCGGCACCGGGTCCTCGATCCTCACCGGCCCTGACGGGCCCCGTTCGGCCTACCCGGCGCGGCTCGAGGCGGCGCTCCAACAGCGGCTGCCCGCGGTTGCGGTGAAGGTCGTGACCCTGGTCAGAACACGGATGACCGCCCAGGACTTGGCCCAGGGCATGGGCAAATTATTGATCGACGAGAAACCGGATTTGGTAATATGGCAAACAGGAACCCTTGATGCCATTCGTCGAATTGAGCCTGACGACTTCCGGGCGGCTCTCGATGAAGGGGTGGAGACGCTGCATAAGGGCGGCGCGGACGTCATCTTGATGAACATGCAATACAGTCCCCGGACCGACATCATGGTCGCACTCGGTCCATACGCCGACAACATGCGCGTGGTTGCGCAGCAGCACGGCTTCCCGTTGTTCGACCGCCTCGCCATCATGCGGCATTGGTCCGATACCGGCGCCTTCGATCTCTACGCGGCCGGCAAGGACAACGTGCTCGCTCACCGCGTGCATGACTGCATCGGTCGCGCCATTGCTTCCATGATCATCGACGCCGCCCATCTGCGGCCAGCCGAGCCCAAGACGGAACGATGAGAGGGCGGAACGATCGGAACGCGCAACAAGGAAAAAGCGTAACAAACACTTCCAACAGGGACGAAACTCATATCATGGGTCGCTATCTCGTTTTGCGTCGCGCGGTTGTCTTTGGGGCCGTTGCGACGGTGAGCTTACTCGCGCTCGGTCCCGCCTGGGCGCAGATGCCCGCATCCGCCGCGACTGCAGCCGCGTCCGCGACGCATTCGTCCGCGACGGCTGCGCCGCGCTCGCCCGCCTGCAAATTGACGGCGGATCAGATCCGCGTTGACGTCTCGCTTCCCCGCACGGCGCGACTTCTCGCCAGCGGCGCCCCGATCAAGATCGTTGCGCTGGGGTCGTCGTCGACCTACGGAGCGGGCGCGAGCACGTCGGCGGCCTCGTATCCGAGCCGCCTGGCAGACGAACTCTCCCGCCATTTCCCCGGCCATGACATCACGGTACTCAACCGCGGAGTGAACGGCGACGAAGTCTCCGATATGCTCGCGCGTCTGGACACGGCCGTGATCGCCGAAAAGCCTGATCTGGTCCTATGGCAGGTCGGCACCAACTCCGTCCTGCGAGACAGGGCGGTGTCGCCTCACGCGACGCTTCTGCGCGAGGGACTCGCGCGGCTGAAGGCAACCGGCGCCGACGTGGTGCTGATCGATCCGCAATACGCGCCGAGGGTCATCACCAAGCCCAATTGCGAACGCATGGTGTCGTTGATCGCCACGGCCGCCAAGGCGGAGCACGTCGGGGTCTTTCATCGCTTCGATCTGATGCGGCACTGGCACGAAACCGAGCACCTGCCGTTCGAGACGTTCGTCTCGGTCGACGGGTTGCACATGAACGATTGGAGCTATGCCTGCCTCGCCAAGGGGCTCGGCATGGCGATCGCCGAGGCGGCAACCAGGCCCATCGCGACCGCGATCGGGCCGCGCGTCGGGCCGCGCTGACGCAGAGGGGCGGACGCCGGACCCGCGGATGGATCCGCCTTCCGTCCTCTGTCTCGATCGTCTGACCTCCGCTTGCTCACACCGCCTTCAGCGCGGTGACCAGGTCTTCGATGATATCGTCGGGATGCTCGAGCCCGCATGAAAGTCGCACCAGGCCGTCGCTGATGCCGAGCTCCGCGCGCGCGGCCGGCGTCAGGCGCTGATGCGTGGTGGTTGCGGGATGGGTGATCAGGCTTTTGGCATCGCCCAGATTGTTGCTGATGCGGATCAGCGTGAGCGCGTCCTGGAAGCGGAACGCGGCGGCCTTCCCGCCCTTGACCTCGAAGGCGACCAAGGTCGAGCCGCCGCGCATCTGCCGGCGCACGATCTCGGCCTGCGGGTGGTCCGGCCGGCCGGGATAGATGAGGCGCGAGACTTTCGGATGCTCGGCGAGCCCGACTGCGACCGTCGCCGCGGTGTCGGTCTGCCGGCGCACGCGCACGGGAAGCGTCTCCAGCCCCTTGAGCAGGATCCAGGCGTTGAACGGCGACAGCGACGGCCCGGTTTGGCGGATCAGATTATGGATGTGATCCTGGATGAATTTTTCGGCGGCGAGGATGACGCCACCAAGGCAGCGGCCCTGGCCGTCGATGTGCTTGGTGGCGGAATAGACGACGCAATCGGCGCCAAGCTCGAGCGGTTTCTGGAACAGCGGCGTCGAGAACACGTTGTCCACGACCAGCGTCGCGCCCGCCGCATGGGCGATGTCGGCGATCGCCTTGATGTCGAGCACCTCCAACGCGGGGTTGGTCGGGCTCTCCAAAAAGAAGGTCTTGGTATTCGGCCGCACGGCCCTGCGCCACTGGTCGAGGTCCGTACCGTCGACCAGCGTCGAGGCGACGCCGTAGCGCGGAAGATGCTCTTCGACGACATAGAGGCAGGAGCCAAACAGCGCCTTCGACGCCACGATATGATCGCCTGCCCTGACCTGACCCATCAGCGCGGTGGTGACCGCCGCCATTCCGGTGGCGGTCGCGCGGGCGGCCTGCGCGCCTTCGAGCGTCGCCATGCGCTGCTCGAACATGTTCACCGTGGGATTGGAGAACCGGGAATACTGATAGCCCGGCTCTTCGTTCTTGAAGCGCTTTTCCGCGCTCAGGGCGCTGTCGTAGACATAACCCTGGGTGAGGAATAAGGCCTCGCAAGTTTCGCCGAATTGCGACCGCAGGGTGCCGGCATGCACCAGCTGGGTCTCGGGGCGGTAACTTCGCTGCGCGGACGCGGACATCAGGGTCTCCTTTGCCCAACAAAAATCCCGGCCGGAAAAGCTTCCGCCGGGGTCCTACGCGTCCCCGGCCTTTTAGCAACTTGTTTTACGTGGCTGCAAGCCGGCCGGCTCAAATGACCACGGGATAAACATCCTCTAGCGCGGTCGACGTCTTTCCGTCAAGACGGTCATCCGCTAAACGGTCGGGCGTCATCGAGGATTGCATCTTGCTGCCGGCCTTTGCAGTCGACCAAAAAGGCATCCTGCCCGATCACATGATCGCGGCGCTCGTGCAGGATGGTGCGATCCTGCGCGCCTATGACTTCGTGCCCGACCAGATTCAGCCTGCAAGCCTCGATCTGCGGCTGGGCGAAGTGGCCTATCGCGTGCGCGCGAGCTTTCTGCCCGGTCCGCGCACGACGGTCGCCAAGCGCATCGATGAGTTGAAGCTGCACGAGATCGCGCTCGGCGAGGGCGCCGTGCTCGAGACCAGTTGCGTCTATATCGTGCCGCTGCTGGAAAGCCTCGCGCTGCCCAATGCGATCGCGGCCGCCGCCAATCCCAAAAGCTCGACCGGCCGGCTCGACATCTTCACCCGCGTGATCGCCGACGAGACCCGCGGCTTCGACCGTATCAGGGCGGGCTATCATGGCCCGCTGTATGCCGAGATCAGCCCGCGCACGTTCCCGGTGCTGGTGCGCGAGGGCTCCTGTCTGTCCCAGATCCGCTTCCGTCACGGCAATGCGCTGCTCAATCCCGAGGCATTGCGGGCGCTGCACGCGCGCGAGCGCCTGGTCGATGACGATGACGCCGACGTGAGCGAAGGCATCGCGGTGAGCGTCGATCTTTCCGGCCTCGGCCCGGACGGCCTGGTCGGCTACCGCGCCAAGCGTCATACCGGTCTCATCGATATCGAGCGCCGGGCGGGCTATGACGTCGCCGACTTCTGGGAGCCGATGCGCGCGCGCAAGGACCGCAGCCTCATTCTCGACCCCGACGAGTTCTACATCCTGGCCTCGAAAGAGGCCGTGCAGGTACCGCCCGACTACGCCGCCGAGATGGTCCCGTTCGATCCCCTGGTCGGCGAGTTCCGCGTGCACTATGCGGGCTTCTTCGACCCTGGCTTCGGCTATGCCGGCGCCGGCGGGCACGGCGCGCGGGCGGTGTTGGAGGTGCGCTCGCGCGAAGTGCCCTTCATTCTCGAGCATGGACAGATCGTGGGCCGGCTCGTCTACGAGAAAATGCTGGAGCGGCCCACCTCACTCTACGGCGAGCGCATCGGCTCGAATTACCAGGCGCAGGGCCTCAAGCTGTCGAAGCACTTTCGAACACAGGCCTGAGACTGGACGCAACGGTGCTGCGTCGTGATTTGTCTATGGAGCCGTCCCGATTACGCGGAGGCTGCTGACCGCTTTTACGGAAGCGCTAGCCGCAGCCGTAGCTGCCAGTCCGGCCATAACCCAGGTCCTCCGAGCACCTGCCGCGCCGTTGCGCGAAGATCAAAACGGCCGGCTTGGCGGCGCTCGAGGCGGCATCGAGCGGGTCGACCTTGGCGACGGTTGAACGGTCGACGTTCGCACCTGCCGTCGCCGCCGTGACCGCGGCGATCGCAACCGCCGCCAGCGTTGTGGTGAGGAACTTCATCGTGGACTCCTTCACATTGCCCGTGGTGGCAACGGCCGCGCGGCACTGGGGTTCCGGTCATATCTGCGTCAACGCGGGAGAAACCCGTGTTCGGTTTGATGTGTTGACGCGTTCTTTACGCTGACCAAATTCCTGCTTGCGCTTTTGCAGGTCGGCTCACCAGCGGACCTCGAGAATCGCGTGCTCCGGCTGCGTGCGCCGCGCCCCATGCTTCCCCGTCACGTTCTTGACGTCCATAGGTCGGTGCCGTCTCCGGCTGGGTCATTTCTCAATCCACGACGATATTGTTCTTCTTGATGACGTCGCTCCAACGCTGCGCTTCCGCCTCGATGAAGGCGGCCATCTCGGCCGGGCTGTTGCCGATCGGCTCGACGCTGGCAGTGCGGAACCTGGCCTGCACCTCCGGCAGCTTGATGACCTCGATCGCCGCCTTGGCGATCTCGGACGCCAATGCCGGCGGCGTTTTCGGCGGGGCGGCGAGCGCGAACCAGCCGGTGGATACGAGCCCCGGCAGCCCGGCTTCGGCGGTGGTCGGGATTTCGGGAAGGATCGGCGAGCGATGGGTGTCGGCGATTGCCAGAATCTTGACCCGGCCGTCGCGGAACGGTGGGCCGCCCGCCGCAATATTGCCGAAGAAGACATCGACATGGCCGCCGATCATGTCGTTGAGCACCAGATTCTCGCCGCGATAAGGCACATGGACCATGTGCGTGCCGGTCATCCCTTGGAACATCATGCCGGTAAGATGCGGAGTGGCGCCGTTGCCCTGACTGCCGAAGGTGACCTTGCCCGGGTTTGCCTTGACATAGTCGACCAGCTCCTTGAGCGAATTCACCGGCAGTTCCTTGCGCACGATCACGACGTTCGGCACCGAGCCGACGAGCGTGATCGGGACAAAGTCCTGGGGCTTGTAGGAGAGATGCTTGTAGAGGCTCTGGTTGACGGCGAGCGGGCCGGGCGGGCTGAGCAACAACGTGTAGCCGTCGGGCTCGGATTGGTAGGCGAGGTCGGCGCCGATATTGCCGCCGGCACCGGTCTTGTTCTCGACCACGATCGGCTGTCCCCATCTGGCCTGCAGTTTTTCGCCGACGATGCGGGCCAGCACGTCGTTGATGCCGCCGCCGGGGAAGGGGACGATGAATTTCACCGCCCGGGTGGGGAACGCGCCTTGCGCCAGCGCTGAATTCGCAACGAGCGCAGCAAGAATTCCAACAATCCACGCTGCAACGATTCTTTTCATCTTTCCCTCCCGCTGGATCCGCTTCGATGGGGCTCGCAACCGTCCGTGAAGGTCTTAGATCGCCCGCACGAATCAGGGCTGGTAGCGCCCGCCGAAGGCCGGCTGGCTCTGGCCCAATCCGGGCAGCTCCCACACGCCGGCGCCGCCCGGATTGTTGTCGGCGCCGATATTGGCGTTGATCAGATAGGGCCGGCGTGCGGCCAGCGCAGTTCGCAGCGCGTCCGACAGGTCGCCGGCGCGGTCGACGTTCACGCCCGCGATGCCGGCGGAGCGCGCCATCGCCGCGAAGTCGGGATTGTAGGGTGCGCCGGTGTCGGGATGGCGGAAGTCGGTCGCAAGCTCGCGGCCGCCGAGATAGCCGCGCTGCAATCCGCGGATCGAGGCGTAGGCGAAATTGTTCCAGACCACCCAGATGACCGGCAGATTGTATTCGACCGCGGTGCCGAGCACGCTCGCGTGCATGAAGAACGCGCCGTCGCCGCAGACCGAAACGCAAGGCCGCTCGGGAGCGGCGAACTGGGCACCCAGGACCCCGGCGACCCCGAATCCCATCGGACCGAATCCCATCGAGCCGATGAGCGAATCCGGACGTCTCGGATTGCAGAACTGGATGAGCCAGTTGTGGTGGACGCCGATGTCGCTCACCAAAATGGCGTCCGCCGGCAGCGCCTTGTCGATCTCGTGGGCGGCGCGCTGCGGATGTATGGGCGTGGCGTCATCGACAAATCCCGGCGCGATGAACGCGCTCCATTGCTTGCGATAGCCCTCGATCGTGCCGAGCCATTGCGCTCGGGACGCGGCCGCATCCGCCAGATTGCGGCGGGACTCGAGCTCCGCCAGCACCTGCTGCAGGAAGGTGCGCACATCCGCCATCAGCCCGAGCGCGACCGGATAGTTGCGGGCGATCTCGTCCGGATCGATGTCCACATGGATCAGCTTGGTGGGCGGGATCGTGAACGAATAGCCCGGCAGCCACGAGCTCGACGTGCGGTCGTCGAAGCGCACGCCGAGCGCAAGCAGCACGTCGGCGGTGCGTGCGGCGTGATTGGCCTGATAGGGACCGTTGCGGGCGACGAGACCGAGCGCGAGCGGATGATGGGAATCGATGGCGCCGGTGCCGCTCGCCGACCATGCCACCGGAATGCGCAATCGCTCCGCGACCTGCACCAACGCGGCGGCCGCGCCGCCATATTTGACGCCCTGGCCGACCAGGATCACCGGCCGCTCGGCCGCCAGCAGCATGTCCACGGCCCTCGTCACACCGTCCGGATCGGCGCCGCAGCGGCAGGAGATATTGGCGTTCCATTCCTCCGGCTTCGGGGTCTCCTCGGCGGCGGCCTCCTTGAAGATATCGAACGGAACGTCGAGCACGACCGGCCCCGGCCGCCCGGTCACCATGGTCTTCCAAGCCTGACGCACCGCGAGCGGAACCATGTCGCCGCGCGTGGGTTGGAACACGCGCTTGCAGCAGGCGCGCACGGTGGAGGGAAAATCGGCCTGATAGTGGCGGTAGAGCTCCTGGAATGCGCCGCGGTTGAACTGGCTCGTCGGCACATTGCCCGTCACTGCCAGGAACGGAACGGAATCGAGGTAGGAATTGGCGAGGGCGATCGGCAGGTTGGCCGAGCCGGGACCGCAGGAGGTGAAGGTCGCCGTCGGCTTGCCGCACACGCGATAGTACACATCGGCCATGAAGCCGGCGACGGTCTCGTGATGGACTGAGATGGTCTTGATGTCGGCGGAACGTTCGTACAGCGCATCGAGGAAGCCGATATTGCCGTGGCCGCACAAGCCGAAGACGTAAGGCACTTTTTCCCGCACGAGGTAGTCGACGATCACCTGACCGCCGTCGAGCATGTTCTTGGACATCGTGTTCCTTCTCGGCTATTCCGGCTTGATGTTCGCGTCCCTGGTGATCCTGGTATAGACCTCCAGCTCGGAGGTCAGGTACTTGGCCCAGTCGCCGGGCTGCGTGGCGAGCGGCACCATCCCTTGCGAGGCGAGCGTCGAGACCACATCCGGAGCCGCGACGGCTTTCGCCACCTCGTCGCGCAGGCGCTGGGCGATCGCCGCAGGCGTGCCCGCGGGTGCGAGAATTCCAAACCAGCCCGACATTTCATAGTCCGGCACGCCCGATTCCATGATCGTCGGCACATCGGGCAGCGCGGGGGACCGCGCTGCGCTGGTCACCGCCAGCGGCGTCACCTTGCCCTCCTTGGCCTGTACCACCATGACCGGCATGGCGTCGAACATGCCGTCGATATGTCCGCCCAGGAGGTCGTTGAGCGCGGGTCCTGCGCCGCGGTAGTTGACGATCGCGATCTTGATGCCGGTCTTCGCCTTCAGCAGCTCGGTCGCGAAATAGAGCGAGCTGCCGGTCCCGCCGCCCGCGCCGAAGCTGAGCTTGCCGGGATTGGCTTTCGCGTAGTCGATGAGCTCGCGCAGCGTCTTGATGCCGAGATCGTTCTTCACCACCAGGATCAACGGTCCGGTCGCCACCTGGGTGACGGGGGTCAGCTTGGTGAGATCGAACGGGTAGTCCGGATGCGAGGGCTGGGTGATCAGCGTGCTGGTCGAGATGAAGAACAAGGTGTGGCCGTCGGCCGTCGAGCTCGTGAGCTCGCGCAAGGCCGGAATGAAGTTGCCGCCGGCTTTGTTCTCGACAAACACCGTGGTGTGCAGGTTTTCGCTCATCTTCTGCGCGACGAGCCGCGCCATGACATCGGTTGCACCGCCGGGCGCCAGCCCGACGAGGACGCGGATCGTTTTGCCGGAAAAATCCTGCGCATGCGCCGGTCGCGCCGAGGCGCAGGACAGGAGCGCGCAGGCGGCGAGAGCCAACACCGATCGACATTGCATGCATTCCTCCTTCGCGACGCGTTCGGCCCGTTTTTTCAGTGATCGGCCAGCAGCGTCGCCATGATGCGCTCGCGCGTCAACGGCAGGTCGCGAATGCGCGTGCCGAGCGCGCGCGCCACGGCGTTGCCGATCGCCGCCGCGGTCGGCCCGAGCGAGGCTTCGCCCAGGCCCAGCGCCGGCTCGTCCGGCGCTGCGATGAAGCGGATCTCGACCTCGGGGACCTCGGAGAAGCGCAAAATGGGATAGCTGCCCCAGGTGTTGGAGCTGACCCGGCCGTCCTCGAAACGCCCACGCTCCTTGAGCGCCCAGCTCGCCGCCTGGACGATTCCGCCCTCGATCTGATTCGCCGCGCCGTCGGGGTTGATCACGAGGCCGGCGTCGACGGCGGCCCACACGCGCGTGACGCGAACCTCCTCATCGACGTCGACCTCCGCCACGATGGCCGCATAGGCGGCGCGGTTCTTGTAGCGGGCAAAGCCGAAGCCGCGCGCGCGGCCGGCGCGAGCCGGGGCGGCGAACCAGCCGCCGATCTCGGCGGCCGTCTCGATCACCCGCCGCCCGCGCGGATCGGACATCAGCGAGAGCCGATAGGCAACCGGATCCTCGTTCGCGATCGCGGCCAACTCGTCCATGAAGGACTCGATGGCGAAGACGTTGGCGAAGGCGCCGAGCCCGCGCAACGACGAGGTGCGGATCGGAACGTCCGCAAGCAGGTGATGGACCAATTTGTGCCGTGGCAGGTCGTAGAGCGCCTGGCCGTTGCGGGTCGCGCCGCCGCCGGCCTCGTCGGCGACGTCGCTGATCTCGGCCTGTGGCGGCGGAGCGTCGGGCAGCGCCTGCGCGCCGAGCAGGTTGGCACTTCCATTCATGCCCGGACGCTGCGCGTGCACTGGGCTCCAGATTTCGATCGTCCAGTCGGCCGGCCGCGAATCGGCATCGAGCACCGCGCGCAGGCCGACCGCCATGGCCGCGCCCATCGGGGCAGCCGAGAACTCGTCCTCACGCGTCCATTGCACGCGCACTGTCCGATGCGGTGCGCGCATCGCGACAAAGGCCGCGTCGAACGCGGCGTCATCGGCCGAGTTGTGGCCGTAGCAGCCGGCCCCCTGCCGATGAAAGACCGAGATCCGTGCCTCGTCGATGCCGAGCGCACGTGCCAGCCATTTGCGCAGCTCGAACACGCCTTGGGAATGGGTCCAGACCTTGAGCTCGCCATCCCTGTATTCAGCAAGGGCGCAAGAGGGTCCGATGGAGCCATAGGCGAGAAAGGGCCGTGAAAAGGTGGCCTCGACCACGCGGTTTCCCGCAGCCCCTGCCGCCGCTCCCGTTTCGACGACCCGATCGCGCGCGCTCTGGCGTTTGAGCCAGTCCGGTTCGCCCGCCGCGGACGGTGCTTTCGTGCCGCCGCTCCACACCGCGAGCCGGCGCGCGGCTTCCGATGCCCGCATCACCGCCGTCTCGTCGTCGGAGGTGAACGCGACCAGATCGCCGGCGCGCAGAATGTCGATCGATGCGCCGGCAGCGCGCCGGACCGCGGCCGCATCGAGCGCGGCGAGCCGCGCGTCCGGCCATGGCCGTCGCAGCATGCGCGCGTGCAGCACATCGCCCGGCGTAAGGTCGTGGATGAAGGCCGCACCGCCGATCTTGCCGGGGAGATCGAGCCGCGGCAGGCTCCGCCCCACGACGCGATAATTCGACGGCGCCTTGGGTGCTGCCGCGCCGCTCGCCGGTCGGGCAAGGTCGACCTGGCCGGCCATGGACCAGTAGTCCTGACCGATGGGGCGGCCCGCGCGCAGGAAGCGGCCATCGTCGATGGTGAGGGTTTCGAGCGGGCACGCCAGCCGGTCCGCGATACGGCGAAGGAAAAGCGCGCGCACTTCGGCGCATGCGAGGCGAATGGAGCTGCCCGAGACGGCGATCGAGTTGCTGCCCGAGGTGAAACCCTCCGACGGGCTCGTCGGCGTCTCCCCCGAGACGATGCGCAGCCGCTCGGGCGCCACGTCCAGCTCCTCGGCGGCAATCTGCGCAAGCGCGGTAAGCACGCCCTGGCCGATCTCGACCTTGCCGGTCGCCAGCCGCACGCGGCCGCCCTCCTCGAAGCCGATCCAGCTCGAGAGCAGCGGGTTGTCGATCAGGCTCTTCGGCAGCGTGGTCACGGACGCGCTTCCATCGCGGCGCCTGCGCGCGCCACCGCGCGCATGATGCGATTGTGCGCGCCGCAGCGGCAGAGATGACGATCGAGGGCGGCGGCAATTTCGCTCCGGCTCGGACGCGGATTGCGCGCGAGCAGCGCGGTCGCCGAGATCAGGATGCCGGAGAGGCAATAGCCGCACTGCCCGGCCTGCTCGGCGAGGACGGCCTGCTGCAGCGGGGAAACCGCACCGCCGGGCGAAAGTCCCTCGACGGTGGTCACGCTCTTGCCGGCGAGGGTCTCGACCGGCCGGGCGCAGGAGAACGACGGCTCGCCTTCGATCAGCACCATGCAGGCGCCGCATTCCTCGGTGCCGCAACCGAACCGGCTGCCGCGCAGCCCGAGTTCGTCGCGCAGCACCGACAGCAGCGGCTTTGTCCCATCGCCGTCGACATGAACGGGCCTCCCGTTGACGACGAGGTCGTATCCCGCGCTCACGCCCGCTCCTCGCTCGGCGCGCTCCGTCGCCCGCCCGAGCGGGCAGGCGTGAAGGGACGGATCCGGATCATTCCGGCTTGATTCCGCGCTCGTCGATGAATCTGGTCCAGTTGGCGATTTCGTTCTCGAGCTTCGTCTTCAGGACGTTGCCCGGCGCGTAAGCCGGCTCGATGTCGAGCTTGGCCAAGCGTTCGCGCACGCGCGGATCCGCGAGGGTGCCCGCAACGGCCTTGTCCAGCTTGGCCCTGACAGCGTCCGGAATGCCTTTGGGACCGAAGATTCCGAACCAGAAGCGCAAGTCCACGTCCGCGGTCTTGACGCCGGCCTCTTTCAAGGTGGGAACGTTCGGCAGCACGGGCGAGCGCTCCGCGCTGGTGACCGCAAGTCCCTTGATCTTGCCCGTTTCGACCAGGCCCTTCGCGACCTGGATGGACGCCATGTTGAGCGCCACATGCCCCGCGATCACGTCGTTCATGGCCGGACCGCCGCCTTTGTAGGGGACGTGGACCGCTTCCATTCCCGTCCCCGCCTTGATCACCTCGAAGGTCAGATGCGAGACGCTGCCGATTCCGGCGGAGGCATAATTCATCTTCTGCGGCACCGTGCGCGAATACGCGATCAGCTCCGCGACCGTATCGGCCTTGACGTTGTTGGTGACAGCCAGCACCAGCGGCGATGTCGCGACCACCGCAATCGCGTCGTATTGCTTGACGGGATCGAAGGACGACGACGTCTTCTTGTAGAGGGCCTGGCTGATCCCGACGGCGTTTTCCGCCATCAGCAGCGTGTAGCCGTCCGGCTCCGACGTCGCGACGTAGTTCCAAGCAACGTAACCGCCCGCGCCGGGCTTGTTTTCGATGACCACGGATTGGCCCAGCGCCTCCCCCAGCTCCTGCGTGATCTGGCGGGCCAAGGTGTCCGTTGCCCCGCCGGGCGGGAAGGCAACCACCAGCCGGATCGGCCGGTCGGGATAGGATGACGGGTTCTCCGCCCGTGCCGAGCCCGCAGCCGCCAGCACCGCGCAAACGATCGCGCACCACCGAACGAGATTGCGCATGATCCTCCTCCCCGCTTGCGTTGCCGTTGGCCGGCTTATGGCACCAGAGGCGCCATTGGATCACGACCGGGCGGTCGCGTCGACGGGGCGAGGGCCCATCCGCGACATCGCCACGCAGGCCGTCCCGGCGCGGGCGCGTCGCTACATGTTCTCGAGCAGCCAGTCGCCGATGTAGTCGATGCCGAGCTGACGGTGATCCACCTGGCAGTGCTCGGCGCCGCCTTCCTCGGCGGTGAAAATCTTGATGTGCTTTCGTTTCGAGCCGACCCGTTCGTAGAGCTTCTTCGCCTCGGGGAGCGGGACGATGCGGTCGTTCTCGCCGTGCAGCACGAGGAACGCGCATTCGATCTGCTGCGCGACGCCTTCGAGCGTGAACTTCTTCGCCCATTCGAGCGCGGTCTCGTTGTCAGGCGCGCCCACCACCCAGCGGAACTGGAAGATCGAGGTCGAACTGGTGCGCGGATCGGCTGCGAGCCTGGCCTTGTTGCCGGCGACCCATTCGTAGATGCTCCAGTGCATGGCGCCGAACGTGACGGCGGCGGCGTAGCGCTTCTCGAAAGCGGCGACGCGCGGCGCGTGGTAGCCGCCGAAGCTGTAGCCCATGACGGCAACCCGCTTGGGATCGACCTCCGGGCGGGCGGCGACGTAATCGTAGGCGGCGGTGCCCGCCACCTCGTAGTCGTGACGGCTGTGGATGTGACGCAGGCGCAGCGCCTCGGCCTGGCCGGGTCCGTCGATGGCGAGGGTGTTGACCCCGCGCCTGGCGAAGTCGAGACCGGCGAAGATCACGCTCATTTCCTTGGCGTTGTCCATGCCGTCGAACAGCACGACGGTCGGGCGCCGGCCGCTGCCGGCGCCTTTGACGAAATAGGCCGGCAGGCTCGTATGCTCGTACGGGACCTCGACCCGCTCGATCTCGGGATGGAGGCGCTCCATCGCCGCCTGGTAGGCGCGAAGGGCCTTGTGGTACATCGCCATCTTTTCCGGCCCGGGCGGGATGAAGCGTTCGGCGCTGTAGTAGTAGTTTCCCGCGCGCATGTAGTGGTTGCCGGCGGTGATCTGGCGCCGTTGTGCCGCGGCGTCGTCGGCGGCGCCGGCGACGCGATCCGCCATGGCGGCCCATTCCTCGCGCCAGACGCGATCGAGATCGGCTTCCCCGGCACGCGCCTTGAGCCGCCGGCCGACGCGATCGACCTCGTCCATGGCGACGGCGGCGTAGGGCACCATCCCCTTGACGATCTGCATAGCGTTGCTCCAGCGCAGGTTGCCCGGAAAGTGCACCGCCCACGTGCTTTCATTCGCCGTCTCGCCGTCTGCGTTGCTCATGGCCGCGTTTCCTCCCTGATGAACCGGTCACCGTGAATAGCAGAATTGTCGTGGTGTCTGCCTCGCGGCAAAGTCCGTCTCGACGAGGCTAGTGCCCCGAACCCGAAGTTCGCCCACACCGTGCGGCAAATGCGATCGCGAACTTCGGGTTCAAAAGGGGCACTAGAATCATAGAGTTGCTAGTGGTCCTTAGATTCCGAAGTTCGTATCTGAGCGTGCTGCGAGTGCTGACGAACTTCGGAATCGGACCACTAGAGCGCATCCCGCTTGGGTCGAATCGTGATGCGGTCTAGATTCTTCGATTTTGCGCATGTTCTGTTCGGAAAACCGGTTCCCACTTTTCCGGAACATGCGCTAGGAGACGGCGGGGCAGGGGCCAACGCGTGGCTTTGCTTCTCCCGCGCTTCTGTTATGGAGAGGTCGCCCGTTTCGAAGCTTCGGTTGCGGGGCGAAAGCTCGCGCGCGCCGCCGTTGCGCTCGATGCGGGTTCTCCCGTTTCGGGCGCAACTTCGCAAAGGGTGATTCGTGGCCTCGCAGCACGGATTGGATGAAGTCACCAAAGCCAAGCTTCTGCTCGTCCTTCTGGCGTTGGTTTGGGGATTGAGTTGGCCGATCATGAAGATCGCGCTGGACGAGATCGGGGTCTGGACGCTGCGCACGCTGGGATATTCGATCAGCACGGTGTCGCTGTTCGCCCTGATCCGCCTGCAGGGCCGCAGTCCCGCCATTCCGCGCGGGATACCGTGGCTGCATGTCGTGGCCGCTTCGATGTTCAACGTCGTCGGCTTCGGGCTGTTCAGCTCTTTTGCCCAGCTCGCCGCCACCACGTCGCGGGTGGTGATCGTCAACTATTCCATGCCGGTGTGGGCGAGCCTGATGGCATGGCCCATTCTCGGCGAGCACCTGAACCTGCGATCTGGAATCGGCCTGCTGCTGTGCATCGCCGGACTGACGGTGCTGGTCTATCCGGCGGCGGCGGCGCAGTCCGCCGCCGGCCTCATGCTCGCGCTCGGCTGCGCCTTGTGCTGGGCGGCCGGCACGATCTACATGAAATGGGCGCGCATCCCCGGCGACCTGCTCACGATCACGGCCTGGCAGATCGCCTTCGGCGCCGCCGTCTTCGGCGCGGGTCTGCCGATGTTCCAGGGAATGCCGACGTTCGCGCCGGTGTCGCTGAAAGTCGTCTTGGCGGTGATCTACAACGGCCTGATCGGAACCGGCTTCGCCTACATCCTGTGGTTCGCGATCATCGCACGTCTGCCGACGGCGACGGCCTCGCTCGGTTCGCTCGCCACCCCGGTCGTCGGTATCACCAGCTCGATGCTGATGCTCGGCGAACAGCCCACCACCGCGGACGTGATCGGCTTTGCCCTGATTTTCGCCGCGGCCGCCTGCGTGCTGCTGCCGGCATCCCGGCGGGCGGCGGCGCAGGCGCCATGACACGCGCGTCCCGGTCGGCTGCGCGCATCAGTCGAACAGGAGTGCCCACCCCACCGCGGCGGCGACGAGCGGTGCGGCGGCGATCGCGAGCGAAGCGAGCATCCATCCGCGCAGATGCAGGACCCAGCCGAGGACGGCGCCAGCGACGAACCAGACCGGTATCGACAGCCCTCCCAGGAAGATGCCCCACACCCACAAGTGCCGCTCGCTGCCGGGAGCATCGAACGCCATCACCGACGCCATCAGCACCGCCGGCGCAGAGACAATCGCGCATAGGGCACAGGCCGCCGTGAGCATGACGAGGATCGCCCGGTAGACGTACTTTTTGGTCACGGCTAGGACCATCCTGTACGAATTTCGGGTTCGGAGATATTCACCCGTTCGGGACTTGATCGATGATCGCTTCCAGACATCCGAAAGCTGCGGTGCTGTCGCAGATCGTGCGCGTCGTAGGAGCAAACCATCCGGATCGCAACGGCAAACTTGGTGAAGGCTGCTTTTCTCCGCCGTGTATTCGCGTTATCCTGCGTCGTCTTCGGGCCTCGCCGTCCGAGCGCGGGCGTAGTTCAATGGTAGAACGGCAGCTTCCCAAGCTGCATACGAGGGTTCGATTCCCTTCGCCCGCTCCAATCCTTAACGGGTTTCCCGTGAACGGTTTTGCGATCGGTTTTGCAGCTTACGTTCGCTTTCTGGCCTCATTGAGCTGCCTAATTGCCGCCCTCGTAGCCGCTGCTCGGGCGACGTAACGTCGGATGATCCGCTCAACTTGTTCTTCGTTCCATGCGAGAATTTCCGCGATCACGCGGGTTGATAGGCCTGCGATGTAGAACTTGGTCGCGGCTGTTCCTCTCAGATCATGGAAACGCAGGTTGCGTTCATTCATGCCCGCGCCGTTCTTGGCCCGATCGATCTGCCTTTGCAGCACCTCCACAACAACGGGGTTAATGGCCAGAATGACATCCGCTGCGAGCTCGACCAATTCCGCGGTATATTGACGATAGCGGTCGGCATCGCTGGCGGCCCAGCGAATGTCGATTGCGCATGTTGCGGCTGTCGGTCCAGCCCAATGTCTGCAGCTCCTGCAGCAAGGCTGCCAAGCGGGCCTGTCCTTCCGAATCGTTCGCTGCGCGCTGTCTGCATGTTGATGACCAGCTCGAGTTTGGCCGACTGAACACCGGCACGCTCGCAACCATGGCGAAGAGCTACGCCCACCTCAGCCGTTCGAGGATCGACTTGCCCATCACCCAGTCCTTGTCCTCTTCGGACAGGAACGACAGCTCCTCTGTGAAATGGGTGATGCGCTGCTTATAGGTCGCTTTATGGTAGCCGTTGGTAATGTCGGTGCCCCAATAGCATCGCTTCGGACCATAGGCTTCGAACAGCCGTTTGATATGGGGCGTGAAATCGCGGAATGGATAGGCTTCCGACGAGTAGTTCGGCGCCGCCGACAGCTTGACCGAGACGTTTGGATATTTAGCAAGCAAAGCGGTCTGGCTGATCGCGTCTGCGAGCCGGCCTTCCTTGATGGTGTCGCCGCCGACGCCCATGTGATCGGCGACCAGCTGCAGCCGCGGATGGCGCTCCGCAACGCGGGCAAGCTCCGCATTTCGGCCAGCAGTCAGGAACATCACCGGAAGGTCGGCCTTCTCAGCCTCCGGCCAGAACCAGTCCGGCGTGCCGTCGGTCAGCCACGCCTGGGACGGACCGAGGAACGTTAGCCGCACGCCGAGCATGCCGGGCTGCTCCTTCCACTTCGGCAACAGCGCTGCCGCTTGCGGGTTCTTCAGCGGGATGCGGCCCATGACCGCGAAGCGATTGGGATAACGCTTGGCCGCTTCGAGGGCGTAGTCGTTGCGGTCGCCCGGCCAGGACGGCGGCACGACTACGACGCGATCTACCCCGGCCTGATCCATCAGCGGCACGAGCTTTTCGATCGTGAATGGCTCCGGCATCTGCGGCTTCATGCCGGGGACCCATTTCCCAATCCTCGGATTCCGCCTTCCACAGATGCACCTGAGCATCGACGATGATGCGCTTGGCGGGCTGGGCAGTCGCCTTTTGCGACGCCAGCGCCACACCAGCGGTAAGCGTGGAGGTGACGAATTGCCGACGAGACAGCATACACAGCATACAAAAGACTCCTCTCAAAACGAATGACTATGCCATTTCTTAGATGGAACTGTGCTCGTGCGGGGCAAAGAGTGTCAAGCTGCGCTACGTCCGGTCAGGGGCAAAACCGGTAAAGCTAAGAACGAGCAAATGTTTTCCGCTTTGCCCCCCGGAAAGCGGAACCTCCGATCTGCGCGTTAATGAGTACGCGCCCTAATCTCGAAGTACACGGCCTGGTGTTCGGAATAAGCATTATCGACGGTGGCTGTCGCAACGGCGCCGACCACGACCAGCCAGAATCCGAACGGATAGTCGAGCAACAAGCATGCGCCGGACCAAGGTGTCAGTGTGACAGCGGGCCATAGTGAAAAACAATTGAGCTAGATCAATGTCGAAGAGCCGGGAATGGGTTTTAGGTCGTTGCCGTCTGGGCCTGCACCAAGCCCCATGGGTCGATAGGACGCGGACAATGAGCGATAATGTAGTGGGACCTCCCCCAGCAGTCCCCCAGGATTCAAGTCCCGGCACGGTGGTCGCTCCTCAACCCGCGGCGGTCGCCACTCCCCTCCCTGACTATTCCATTTGCGATAAGCAGTTCATGGATGACGTCACGCAGCTAAAGGCCCTTCGGTCGTACATGATCCGACAGGCGAAGAGCACCGAAGCAGGGATAATAGAACTGGGCGATCTAAACTTGCTTCGCTTTGACGAGAAGGGCCGATTTCCGACCTACGCTGAGTGGACGGACTTAGAGCACCGAAGCAATGAGCTATACCAGCACCTGACTGAACCGGATCGACGTAGATTTCTGTATGGCCAAATTCCGTGGGTCGTTATCAAGACTGCGGGAGTTCTCGGTGGGGTCGCTTTGGGTACGCTGATTGCGTCGTTCGCGGCGGCGGTCGTCATGGACGCACTGGAGCTAATACCCAACGCGCCCGCGCCCGGCCCTTCCGCGGCCCCTCAAGCTTGGTTTTCCTATGCTACGCAGGCTTATAAAGTTTTGTTTTTTATGGGCTTTCTAGCGTGGGTCGCGGCTCTCGGCGGGATTGGATCAATTGCGTTTATAGGAATGAACGCACTCGCGGTGCAGGAGGATGCAACCTTTGATTTAACGAACGAGAAGCTCATCGGCTTGAGAGTTGTATTAGGTGCACTGTTCGCCGTGGTTCTAACTCTGCCGTTTGGATATCCTTCGTTTTCAGTTTTCATTACAACTTTACACACCGCTCGGTCCATACCGGACCCAACAACAACATCCATTCTGTTATTGTTACCATTTGTCTTGGGATTCAGCACGACATTGGTGATTATGATCTTGAATCAATTCGTCGAGGGAGTTCAAACCTTTTTTGGCAAGAGTAGCAGTCCACCTCCCGCTGCGGTTCCACCTCCTGTTTTGGCTCCCTCTGCTACGCAAGGAGGCCCGCCGTCCGGCGCCCTGCCTCCGGCCGGCCGGATCGGCGGGTAGGGGATGCGGACGTTTGACGATCGTAGAGAAACGCCGCTGGCGCCTCAATGGTCTCAAAGGTCAGAACAGCCCTCGCGGCTTCAGACGCGAGAACACGCGTTATCAGCCAGCGCCCGGTGGTTTTGCAAAGTGGCCGTAACCCATTGATGCTTATAGGGCGGCTTTTG
The DNA here is from genome assembly GCA_963821505.1 of uncultured Alphaproteobacteria bacterium. GTDB lineage: Bacteria > Pseudomonadota > Alphaproteobacteria > Rhizobiales > Xanthobacteraceae > VAZQ01. The sequence continues at coordinate 267,288 of CAWGEH010000013.1, read as the reverse complement.
CTCGATTTTGCAGCTATGCAACGGACAAGGTTGGGAAACATCTAGCTTGCCAAGCTGCATAGGAGGGTTCGATTCCCTTCGTCCGCTCCAATCATGGCATCGCACAGCGCACCTGCCCCTCACGTGAATCCGGCCGATCGCCTTGGCCTTACGTCATCGCGGTCGTCCCGGCAATCAATGATGTGGACTCTGGAATATGGATCTCCGCTTCCGCGGGGACGACAGTCACCTAGTACTTAAGTTCGCCCTCACACCTCCGCCCACTGGCGCAGGAGGTTGTGATAGATCGACGTGAGCGACACCACGCTCGCGTGCTGGGGGTGATCGGCGGCGAGCCGCCGGATCGACATGTCGAGGTCGAAGAGCAGGGCGCGCCTGGTGTCGTCGCGGATCAGGCTCTGCGTCCAGAAGAACGACGCGATGCGCGAGCCGCGCGTGATCGGCGTGACGTTGTGCAGGCTGGTGCCGGGATAGACGATCATGTCGCCGGCCGGGAGCTTCACGCTTGTGCTTGCCGTAGGTGTCCTCGACCACGAGCTCGCCGCCGTCGTAGTCCTCCGGCGCCGATATGAAGAGCGTCGCGGAGACGTCGGTGCGCACCTGCAGCGGCGTATCGAGATAGCCGCGGATGGCATTGTCGACATGCGCCCCGAACGTCATGCCGGCGTCGTAGCGGTTGAACAGCGGCGGAAACACCTGCTTCGGCAGCACGGCGGAGACGAACAGCGCGTTGCGGCCGAGCGCCTGCATCACCATGTCGCCGAGCTCGCGCGCCGCGGGCGTGGCCTCCGGCAGCTGCAGATTGTGCTTCACCTTCGCCGATTGATGCCCGGCGGTGACGCGGCCGTCGACCCAGGCGGCCTGCTCCATCACCTCGCGGCAGCGCTGGACCTGCTCGGGCGCAAGCACCCGGGGGATGTGCACCATCATCGCAGGCACCTGCGCGTAGGGGGCATATCCGTTAGCGTTAGATTAGGCGCCGACGTGTCCCGGATGCGGTGCAGCGCGAGCGGCAGCGAAGCGGTGCAGCGCTGATCCGGGACCGTTATGAAGGCGGTGTGTGTAACGATCCCGGGTCTGCAGCGCATCATTGCGCTTCGCTTCATGCTGCGCTGCGCCCGGGACACACTAGCACCGATGGCGAGCAAGCCGAACCTCACCAGCGCGTCCGATACGTCAGCGACGCCCAGCGGCCGGACGCGGGCACGACGTTGTTGCCGAAATACTGCGAGTAATAGAGCCTGTTGGTGAGGTTGTAGACGTTGAGCTGCACGCTCGACTTGTCGTCGACCTTGTAGCTGACCATGGCGTCGAACTTCCAATAGTCCGGCACATAGGCGGCGTTGGTGTTGTTCGCCCAGCCGAGCGACTGGTAGATCGCGCCGGCGCCGACGGTCCATTTGGGGGTGAGCTCGTACGTCGTCCACAGCGTGAAATTATGCCGCGGCGTGTTCTGCAGATGCTTGCCGAGGATGCTCCGGTCGCGGGTGTCGAGGATCACCGACTCGAGATAGCTGTAGCCGGTGAACACGCTCCATTTGTCCGTGACCTTGCCGGTGGCGCCGACCTCGACGCCGTCGACGCGCGCGACGCCGTCGAGAATCGATACGGTGGTGTTGACCGGATCGGTGATGCGCAGATTGGTCTTTTCGATGCGGAACACCGCGCCGGCGAGGCTGATCTGGCCGTTGCGCAGGTCGGCCTTGGCGCCGACCTCGAGGGTGTGGGTTTGCTCGGGCGCGAGCGCGGCGACGCTCGCGTTCGCCAGCGTTCCCAGTTCCGCCGACGGGTTATAGGAGTTGCCGTAGGCGGCGTAGAGGGTGGATTTTTCCGTCGGGTGGACGACCGCGCCGAATCGATAGCTGAACAGGTCGTCGGTGCGCTCCAGATTGGAGGCGCCGACGGTGTTCGGGTCGCTGTAGGTGGTGCTGAAGCGGTCGAAACGCATGGAGCCTAGCAACTCGAAATATTTGGTGATCTTGGCCTGATCGGACACATAGGCGGCGATGTCGGTCGACCTGGTGTCGATCGGCTGAAAGATCGTGATCCCGCCGCCGATCGGGGAGCCGTTGGGATCGGGCATGACCACATTGGTGCGGCACGCGGGAAAGGTGGAGACGCAGAGGTCGCGCCGGTCCTGGTGGCGCGTCTCGTAGGCCGCCTCGATCCCGGTCGACACTTGGTGTTCGGCGATGCCGGTTTGGAACTTGCCGACGAGGTCGCTCTGGTTGACGAGGTAGGTGTTGTCGGTTTCGCGCTCGCGCCGTTCGCGGCCGACGAACATCTGGTCGACGGGGAAGTCGACCGGCGGCGGATTGGGAAACACCGCCGTGGCGGTGCCCAGGCTGCGCGGCGCGGTGACGCGCGCAAAGCGTTCGTTGTCGATATAGCGGGTGGCGTTGACGAGCTTGAGGTCCTTGTCGAACTCGTGCTCGACCTTCTGCGTCAGGATGTGGGTTTCGACCTCGGTGATGTCGCCGAGCGGTCCGCCCGGGATGCCGAAAAAGTTGGTGCGAGGAACGGGGAGGGGAGGGGTCGGCGCGCCGTTGCCGTAATAGCCGGGATTGGAAATGGCGCCGGTCTTGGGGTCGAAGGCCGGCTGCGGAAGATAGGTGAAGCCGTAATCCGAGACGCCCTGCTCGCCCTGGTAGATGTAATACAGCGTCGCCTTGGTGCCCTGCTGGAAGTCGTAGGTCGCCGACGGCGCGACGCCCCAGCGCTTGGTCCAGATGTCGTCGCGGGTCGGCGTGTTGACGTCCTGCCACAGGCCCTGGATGCGGCCGGAGACGTTGCCGGTCCTGCCGCTGGCATCGACGACCTCGCGGTAGCCGTTCCCCGTCGCCACCGTCGACGTCGACTCCAGGTACTGCGCGCCGGTCGGCAGCTTGGTGACGACGTTGATGGCGCCGCCGGTGGCGCCGCGCCCGAACGCGAACGCCGACGGCCCCTTGTAGACTTCGATCCGATCGATCGAGAAGGCGTCGCGGGTGTACCAGCCGGGATCGCGGATGCCGTCGCGGAACAGGTCGCCGCGCGCGACGAAGCCGCGGATGATCGGGCCGTCGCCCTGCTGGCCGCCTTCCCCGGCGCTGAAGGTGATGCCGGGGACGTAGCGCAACGCGTCTTCGACGGTGCTGACGCTCTGTTCCTGAATGATTGCCTGCGGGATGACGTTGACCGTCTGCGGCATGTCGAGGATCGGCACCGGCAGGCGCGTGATGCCGGTGTTGGTGACCTGATACGGCGTCGCGCCCAGCGGCGGGTTCGTCGTGGCGGCGGCCGATTGATCCGCCGCCACCGGCTGGGGCGGCGGCGGGGGCGGCGCGACCGGCCGGGCGGGCGCAGCCTCCACCGCGGTGGGCGCGCGCGGCCGGCTCGCCTGCACCGACACGGTCGGAAGCGGCACCGCGGCCTCCGGCACGCCGGGTGCGGGCGTTGCGCCGGACGGCGCCTGCGGCGTGGATGGCGCCTGCGGCGTGGACGGCGTCTGCTCCGGCGAAGCTTGCTCCGGCGAATTCTGTTGTGGTGCCGGAGCCGGCGCCTGCTCGCTGCTGGTCTGGTCGTTGGCGGCGGGTTCCGCCTCGGTCTCGATCGCGCTGCCGAGATAGAACAGCGCGGCGGCGGTCACAAAACCGGCTTTGGAGCGAAGCGTGCGCTGGGTTTCACATCCTGCCGATCGCAACATCGCACGCCTCCATTGCATCTTTTACTTTAGAAATCTTCAATACTACAGTCTATCTCGGTATTACTTGCTACACGCTGGCCGGCTGAGCAACAATAACAAATATGCAACATCGGTTATCATTTGATATCAGGGCTGTTCCATTCTCTTTATAACAATTCAAAACTATAGAAGTGTCGCAGCATGTATTGATCAACACAGTAATTACATGTATCGAGCAAGAATCTTCAGACGGCGACTATCGAGCCAAAATTCGTCCTGACGGCCTTGTTACGGGAGCCCACGATGTCCAATTCGGCGCGGCTGCGAACGGTGTGGTGGACCGTTCATCGCTGGATCGGCATCGGGCTCATGGTCCTGCTGGTGCCGACCGCGGTTTCCGGCGCGCTGTTGGTGTGGCACGACCCCCTCGATGCGTTGATCCATCCGGGCCGCTACGCCGTGAGCGGCCGGCAGGTGGTGCAGCCTTCGGCTTACCTTGCTAGCGCCGCGGCAGCGCTGGAAACGAGTGCGCGGCCCGTCGCCGTGCGGTTTCCCGCGGACGACGGCTGGCCGGTGGTCGTGATGGCCCGCGGCGCGCCCAGCGCAAAGAGCGGCCCGGCGCGGATCGTCAATGTCTATCTCGATCCGCCCACGGCGCGCGTGCTTGACGTCGTGGATTTTCGCTCGTCGTTCATGGGCTGGCTGCATCGCTTTCACGAAAACCTGACGATTCCCGAATATTCCGGCCGCGCCATCGTCGGTTGGGTGGGCGTCGGCATGCTGCTCCTCTCGCTCACCGGCATCTGGCTGTGGTGGCCGCGCAATGGCGGGTTCCTGTCCGGCCTGCGCTGGCGCCGGGCCGCGCACACGACGACCAATCTTCATCACCTCATCGGGTTCTGGATCGCTTCGCCGCTCGCGGTGGTGTCGTCCACCGGCATCTATCTCGGCTTCCCACAGACTGCCCGCCAACTCACGTCGTCGATCGCGCCGATGACCCCGCAAGGCCAGCGGCCGGGCTTCGGGGGGATCGTGGGCGATACGCGGTTCACCCCGGACGCCGCGCTCGCCGCCGCGCTCGCGGCGCAACGCGGCGCTCGCCCCGCCGTCATATTCCTGCCTATCGCGAATGCGAGCACCAACGAGCGCGGCCGCGCGCGGGGCGCAGAACGCGGAAGCAGAGGCGAGGGCGCAAGCGACATCGATCCGGACATCGCTCCGGTCTGGCGCGTACAACTGCGCAGCGCCGAGAGCGGTGAGATCACCACCGTCACGCTCGACGATCGCAGTGGCGCCGTCGAGCGTTTGCCCGCCCCGCTGGCCGGAGACCGTGCGGCACAATGGATGCGGTGGATCCACGAGGGCAGCCACAGCGGCCCGGTGTGGCAATTCGTGGTGTTCCTGACCGGGGTCTTCCCGCTGGTATTTGCGGCGACCGGCGTCATCATGTGGTGGCGCGGCCGACGCGCTCGCAGGGAGCTCGCGGCAAATCGCGCCACAGACCGCGGCGAACTGCAGGCCGCCGAGTGATGAGAGGCAGGAACGTGGATCACCGGAAGTTGATCTGTTACATTATAACATCATGGCGGTGCGTGATAGTGACGGCGGCGAGGTGAGGCCAGTCGAGATGGAAGTCCGGGGAACACGTAATCGGCTTGTCGCAGTGCTGGAGGGCGCAAACGCTGCGATGCTGCGCGGTGCAGCGACGGTCATATTGGCCGCCACCCCGATGTCGGCACTTGCCCAGGACGCGCCCAGCACGCCGCTCGTCGGCACCGCGACGCTGCCGCGCGACCTCAGCCCATGGGGCATGTATCTCAACGCCGATCCGGTGGTGAAGGCGGTGCTGATCGGCCTTGTCGTTGCCTCGCTCGTCACCTGGACGGTATGGCTCGCCAAGACGATCGAGATCGTGGTCGCCAAGCGGCGGGTGCGCGCGGCCTTGAAGATGCTCACGAGCGTGCGTTCCACGTCGGAGGGCGTGGAACGGCTTGCCGGTGCCGAGGGCGAAGCGCGGCAGTTTCTCGATGCCGCGCTGACGGAGCTGAAGCTTTCCGCCGGCTCGTTGGAACGCGACGGCATCAAGGAAAGAATCGCGTCGCGTCTCGAGCGCATCGAAGCGGCCTACGGACGGAGGATCCTGCGCGGCACCGGCGTCCTCGCGACCATCGGCGCGACCGCGCCCTTCGTCGGCTTGTTCGGCACGGTCTGGGGCATCATGAACAGCTTCATCGGCATCTCGAAGTCGCACACCACCAATCTCGCGGTGGTGGCGCCGGGGATCGCGGAGGCGCTGCTGGCGACGGCCTTCGGGCTTGCCGCTGCCATTCCCGCCGTGGTCATCTACAATGTGTTCGCGCGGTCGATCGCGGGCTATCGCGCGCTGCTCGGCGATACCGCGGCGGAGGTCTTGCGGCTTGTCAGCCGCGACCTCGAGCGCCCCGCCGCGGTGCCCACGGCGGCCGCACGCAGACCGACCCCGGTGTCGACCGCCGCGGAGTGAAGCTCAACCTGCATCCGAACACGTATCGAAGGATGTCCTCATGAGCGTACGTCTCGATCACGGCGAGGACACCCTCAACGAGGTCCACGAGATCAACGTCACGCCGTTCATCGACGTGATGCTGGTGTTGCTCATCATCTTCATGGTGGCGGCGCCGCTTGCCACCGTCGACATCCAGGTCAACCTGCCGGCATCGACCGCCCAACCGCAACAACGCCCGGACAAGCCGCTCTACCTGTCGGTGAAGTCCGATCTGACACTGGCACTTGGCAACGATCCCGTTCCCCGCGACATGTTGCAGAACACGCTCGATGCGGCGGCAAAGGGCGACAAGGACACTCTGATCTTTTTGCGCGCGGACAAGGCGGTACCCTACGGCGAAATGATGGAGGTCATGAACCTCCTGCGCGCGGCGGGATACCTGAAAGTCGCGCTGGTCGGACTGGAGAAAGTGTCCGAGCCGTGATGACGTTGAGCGCCGAAGACCTGGCCGACCTGCGACGCTGGGCCATCAGCGGCGGGCTCGTCGTGCTCGCATATGGCGCAATCGCCGCGGCGATGGTCACCTGGCACGAACCGATCGAGCCTGACGACCTCGCCGGAGCCATCGTGATCGAGTTCGCGCCGGTGCTGGCCGCGCCGGTCAAGCAGACGGAGCTTCCGCCCGGTCCTGAAATGACGGCATCGGATGCCTCGCCCGACAAACCGGTCGAGAGCGTGGAGGAAAAGATCGAGGAGAAGGTCAAGCAGAAGGTCGAGGCGAAGCTCGAGCAGAAGGTCGAAGAAAAGGTCGAATTTAAGCCGGTCGAAGAGCCGCCGCCGGAAGTCAAGCCTGCGCCCAATCCCGAAATCGCGATCCAGCCTCCGCCGCCGCAGGAGGTGAAGCAGGAAACCCCGAAGCGGCAGGAGCCGCGCCCGCCGGCGCCCGCGACCTCCGCGCTGCAGTCGATCCCGGAGCAGACGGCCGCGATACCGGTCGCGCCGACTCAGGGCAAGCCCAAGCCCAGCACTTCGAATGCAGTGCCGACCTGGACCAAGCAGGTCGCGATGCTGCTCGAGCGCACCATCCGTTATCCGGAGGCCGCCGAGCGTCGGGGCCAAACGGGTGTCGTCCAGGTCTTCTTCAGCCTCGATCGCCGGGGGCATCTGGTCGACAGTCCCCGGGTCGTGCGCTCGTCGGGCGTGCCTGTTCTCGACGAGGAGGCGGTGGCGGTGCTGCGCCGGGCTCAGCCTCTCCCGCCGCCGCCCTCGGAATTTCCGGGCGACCCCGTGACATTGATTGTTCCGATCCGTTTCTTGCCGCTTGGAGCTTCTCCCGTCGTGAAGCGATGACGGTCGCGCTTGCTCGCAAGCTGTTTGGTTCTTCGAACGAGCGGCGGATCAAGTCGTATCTGCCGCGGGTTGCGGAGATCAACGCGCTGGAGAAGGAGGTGGAGGGTCTGTCGGACGAGGGGTTGCGGGCGCGCACGGAGGCTTTCAAGCAGCAGGTGGCGGAGGGAGTGAGCCTGGACGAGATCCTGGTGCCGGCGTTTGCCACCTGCCGGGAGGCGGCCAAGCGCACCTTGGGGCAGCGTCACTTCGACGTGCAATTGATCGGCGGCATGATCCTGCACGAGGGGCGCATCGCGGAGATGAAGACCGGCGAAGGCAAGACGCTGGTGGCGACCTTGCCGGTCTATCTCAACGCGCTTGCCGGCCGCGGCGTGCACGTGGTGACGGTGAACGACTACCTGGCCAAGCGCGACGCCGAATGGATGGGTCAGATCTACAATTTTCTCGGCCTCAAGGTCGGGGTGATCGTGCACGGGCTCGACGACGAGCAGCGCAAGATCGCCTACGACGCCGACGTGACCTACGGCACCAACAACGAGCTCGGCTTCGACTATCTGCGCGACAACATGAAGTACCGGCTGGAGGACATGGTCCAGCGCGGGCACATCTACGCCATCGTGGACGAGGTCGACTCGATCCTGATCGACGAAGCCAGGACCCCGCTAATCATTTCCGGTCCCTTGGACGACCGCTCGGAGTTCTACAACACGATCGACGCCTATATTCCGAAGCTGGAGAAGGCCGACTACGAGGTTGACGAGAAGCAGCGGACGGTGACGCTGACGGAAGCGGGCATGGAGAAGATGGAGCAGACGCTGCGGGCGAACGCTCTGCTCAAGGGGGATTCGCTCTACGACGTGGAGAACGTCTCGACCGTCCACCATGTGAATCAGGCGCTCAAGGCGCACAAGCTGTTCCAGCGCGACAAGGACTATATCGTTCGCAACGGCGAGGTGGTGATCATCGACGAGTTCACCGGGCGGATGATGCCGGGGCGGCGCTATTCGGAGGGGCTGCACCAGGCGCTGGAGGCCAAGGAGCGCCAGCCGATCCAGCCGGAGAACCAGACGCTCGCCTCGATCACGTTCCAGAACTACTTCCGCATGTACGAGAAGCTCGCCGGCATGACCGGGACGGCGATGACCGAGGCGGACGAGTTCATCGACATCTACAACCTGGAAGTGATCGAGGTGCCGACCAACCAGGCGATGGTGCGCATCGACGACGACGACGAGGTCTATCGCACGGCGGCCGAGAAGTACCGCTCGATCCTGACCCTGATCGAGGACTGCAAGGGGCGCGGCCAGCCGGTGCTGGTGGGGACCACGTCGATCGAGAAATCGGAGCAACTGGCGGAGATGCTGCGCCAGCAGGGCTGGGAGCAGCACGACTTCACCGACCCCAACGCGTTTGCCGCGCTCTATTCCGGCGACGACGGGGCCTCCAAGGCCAAGGTGTTCGCCATCCTCAATGCCCGCTACCACGAGCAGGAGGCCTATATCATCGGGCAGGCGGGAGTGCCCGGGGCGATTACGATCGCCACCAACATGGCGGGTCGCGGCACCGACATCCAGCTCGGCGGCAATGCCGAGATGCGCATCCGGCAGGAACTGGCCGACATCGAGGACGCGCGCGCGCGCGAGCGCGACCCGCGGGCGGCCGAGATCCGCGCCCAGGTGGCGCGATTGAAGGAGAAGGCGCTGGCGGCGGGCGGGCTGTTCGTGCTGGGGACCGAGCGGCACGAGAGCCGTCGCATCGACAACCAGCTGCGCGGGCGCTCCGGGCGGCAGGGCGACCCCGGGCACTCCAAGTTCTTCCTGTCGCTGGAAGACGACCTGATGCGCATCTTCGGGACCGACAAGCTCGACAGCATGCTGCAGCGGCTGGGGCTCAAGGAGAACGAGGCGATCGTCCATTCCTGGATCAACAAGGCGCTGGAGAAGGCGCAGCAGAAGGTGGAGGCGCGCAACTTCGACATCCGCAAGAACCTCTTGAAGTTCGACAACGTGATGAACGACCAGCGCAAGGTGATCTTCGACCAGCGGGTGGAATGGATGAAGGACGAGGCGGTGAACGAGATCGTCGCAGACATGCGCCATGCCGCCGTCGAGGACCTCGTCGGCAAGCACGTCCCCGAAAACGCCTATCCCGAACAGTGGGACGTCACAGGTCTCGATCGCGAGGTGCGCGACGTCCTCACGCTGGCCCTACCGCTCCACGCCTGGGCGAAAGAAGAGAGGATCACCGGTGAAGAGATGCGAGAGCGTGTCGTGCGAGCCGCCGACCGTTGGATGGCAGGCAAGGATGCCAGATTCGGCGCCACCGCCATCCGGCACATGCAGAAGCTGATCGTGCTGCATGCGCTCGACCAGCTCTGGCGCGAGCATCTCATGACGCTCGAGGATCTCCGCCGGGCCATCGGTTGGCGCAGCTATGCCCGCCGCCAGCCGCTCATCGAATACAAGACCGAGGCCTTTCACCTGTTCGAGACCATGCTGCGGCGCCTCAACGTGGTGGTCACCGCGCTCTCGATGCGGGTCGGGATCACGTCCTCTTAACCCGCATGGGCGGCCTATTGTCCAACGGCGCGATCGGGCCTATTTGGTTATCGAGAGCCGGGTCCAGTCGGCCCGGCGCGGCTTGGAACAGCCATGCGTGACACGGTTTCCGCAGCACCACCCTCGATTTCGCGTCCGCTCGTGCTCATAGCCGCGGCCGCCGGAATCCTGCTCGCCGGAACAGTGGCGCTGTGGATGCACTACGGCACGGCGGTGTTCTACGAAATGATCGTCGCAGGCATCGCCGCCTGCCTATGAATGCTCGCGGGGCAGGGCAGAGGGATCCGACATGACCGCGCGCAGCGCCCGTGTTCTTCTGATCACCGCGGCATTTCTCGCCGGGCTCGTGCTTTGTTTCGGCGTCGTCGTGCTCGTGACCGGCCGCGTATCGGCGCCGGTTGCGCAGCAAATCGCCGCCATCGGCGGGCCGTTCAAGCTCGTCGATCAGAATGGACACACGGTCAGCGATCAGGATCTGAAGGGCCATCCCTTCCTGGTGTTTTTCGGCTTCACCCATTGCCCCGACGTATGCCCCACGACCCTGTTCGAAGTGTCCGAAATCTTGCGCGCGCTCGGTCCCGATGCGGACCGCATGCGCGCAGTGTTCATTACCGTCGATCCCGAGCGCGACACGCCCGCCGTGATGAAGGACTACCTGTCGAGCTTCGATCCGCATCTTTCGGGTCTCACCGGCGATCCGGCGACGGTCGCGGCGGTCGCCAAGGCCTATCGCGTCTATTTCAAGAAGGTCCCGCTCGATCAGGGCGGCTACACCATGGACCACACGGCCATCGTCTATTTGATGGACAAGGAAGGCCATTTCGTCTCGCCCTTCAGTCTCAAGCGAACGACCGATGCCGCGGCCGCCGATCTGCGCCGCTATTTGTGATCGGGCGGCCGACCCATGAATTGAAAAGACCGGCGCGCCGCCGGCAAGCAGCCCGGCTCGCCGCGGTCGGACGGGTCGGCGCTGTTCGCGCTCGCCGTGCGCCATCACCAAGCCGGGCAGTTGTCGGAGGCCGAGAATCTCTATCGACAGGTGCTGGCAAACGACAGCAACCATTTCGGCAGCCTGCATCATCTCGGGATTATCGCCTTGCAGAGAGGGCAGGCGCAGGGCGCGGTCGATGTGATCGGCCGTGCAATCGCGATCAACAGCCGCATTCCGGACTGCCACTACAACATGGCATTCGCTTTGCAGTCGCTCGGCCGGCTAAGCGAGGCGGTCGGCCATTACCAACGGGCCATCGCGCTCAAGCCCGACTATGTCGAGGCGCACACGAATCTCGGCAACGCGCTCAAGGAGCTTGGCCGCCACCGCGAGGCGGCCGCGTGCTATGAGCGGGTTATCGCCCTAAAGCCAAGCGCCGAGGCGCACTACAATCTTGCCAACGCTTTGTCGGAGCTCGGCCGACCGGACGAGGCGGTGACCCATTATCGCCGCGCCATCGCCCTGAAGCCCGATCTGGTCGGGGCCCACAACAATCTGGCCAATGCGCTGGTAGCGCAAGGGCGATCGGATGATGCGTTGCCCCATTTTCGGCGGGCGCTCGAGCTCGATCCGAACCTGGTCGAGGCCTACGTCAGTCTCGGCGCGACGCTTTTGCAGCAAGGACAAATGGACGCGGCGGCCGCCCAGTTCGAGCGCGCTCTCGGTATTGACGCGACGTCTGCCGACGCCCATGCCAATCTCGGCAACGTGCACCGGGCGCGTGGCCGTTTGGATGAGGCGGCGCACTGTTATCACCGCGCGCTCGCGCTCAGGCCGGACCTCGCCGAGGTCCACAACAATCTCGGCATCGTGCTCGCGGCGCAAGGTGATTTCGAGGAGGCAGGCCGCCGGTTCGATCAGGCGCTGGCGCGCAAGCCGAATTTCGTCGATGCCTACAACAATCTTGCTCGCGCCTTGCTGTCGATGGGAGAGGCGGACAACGCCTTGAGCGCGCTGCGACAGTCGTTTGCAATCGCCGAAACTACGGAAACCAAGCTGCTCCTCGTGCAATGCGTGCGGGCGTTGCCGGTCCCGCCGGATACAGACGATTTTGGCTCGTTGATGGTGCGGGCGCTGTCGGAGCCCTGGGGGCGCGCCAACGATCTGGCCTTTGCCGCCGCGCGCATCGTCAAGCGGCACGGTGCGATCAGGGCATGCATCGCCCGCGTCATGGAAGCTTGGCCCCGGCGTCCGAGCGCGCGCGAGCTCCTGGGTGGGTCCGCTCTGACCGCGATTTCGCATCATCGTCTGCTTCGCTGCCTCATGGAATCGGCCGCTATCTGCGATATCGAATTGGAACGATTGTTGACCGCCATGCGGTGCGCGCTGCTCGAGGTCGTCTCCAGGCACGACAGCGCGCCCGCTTTGGAGGAAGAACTCCGCGGCCTAGGGAGCGACGATCAGGGCATCGGGCAGGGAGAGATCTTGGATTTCTGCTGCGCACTGGCTCGGCAATGTTTCATCAACGAGCAGGTTTTCGCCGTTACCGACGAAGAAATCGCGCACGCCGCGCGGCTGCGGGATGGCCTGATCGCGGCGCTTGCGTCGGGCGCGGCTATTCCGGAGCTTCGCCTCGCGATGGGAGCAGCCTATTTTCCGCTCCACGCCCTGCCCGGCGCCGAATTGCTCCTGGACAAGACTTGGTCCGATGCGGTCGCAGGTGTTCTGGTCCAGCAGGTGCGCGAACCCGCAGAAGAGCGGAAATGGCGGGTGTCGACAGCGGCCCTGACGGCGGTCGACAACGAGGTCTCGCGCCAGGTCCGGCAGCAATACGAGGAAAATCCCTATCCCCGCTGGGCGAAAGCGGAACCTGCGGGACAGCCGTTATCGCTCGATCAATACCTGCGCAGGAGATTGCCTGCCGCCGCGTTCCAGTCGTTGGGCAAGCCGCGCACCGACATTCTGATCGCCGGCTGCGGCACGGGCCAACATGCGATCGAGACGGCGCAGCGGTTTGCCGACGCCAATGTTCTCGCGGTGGACTTGAGCCTTGCCAGTTTGGCCTATGCGCAGCGCAAGACGCATGAGCTCGGTCGGAGCAATATCGAATATGGGCAGGCCGACATTCTCGAGCTCGGCTCGCTCGGGCGCAGCTTCGACCTCATCGAATTGTCGGGCGTGCTGCACCATCTCGCCGATCCATTCGCCGGATGGCGCGTGCTCCTGTCGCTGCTGCGGCCGGGAGGCTTCATGATGGTCGGGCTTTACAGCGAGATCGCACGCGCGGATATCGTGAAGGCTCGCGCCTTTATTGCCGAGCAAGGCTATCGACCGAATGCCGCAGACATTCGGCGCTGCCGGCAGGCGCTGTTCGACAGCGGCGGGAGGTTCAGGAATGTCGTCGCGTCGGGAGACTTCTTCGGCATGAGCAGTTGCCGCGACCTCCTGTTTCATGTGCAGGAGCACCGCTTCACGATTCCCCAGATCGCCGACTTCATCGCCAACAACGGCCTCGCGTTTGTGGGCTTCGATCTCGATCGGTTCGTGCTGCGGCGCTACATGACGCGGTTCCCGCACGACCAGACCATGGCCGACCTCGCATCCTGGGACGCCTTCGAGCGCGAGAACCCAAGCACGTTTTCCGGCATGTACCAATTCTGGCTGCAGAGGAGATCGTGAGGCGGCAAATGGCAGGGGTGAAGGTCAGATTTTAAGAGGGCGGATCGAAACCCGCGACCGCAGCCGGCGCCACTGATCTGCCTTAACTCGCCTATAAGCGGAAGCAATCAGCGTTACCGAGGTTGAAGCGTGATACGATTTCGCACTGCCGCGTCCGCCTGTTTGCTGCAAGGCGCGCTTTCGCCGCTTCGGCGGGTTTTGCTGCTCGCCGCTGGCCTCGTTCTGGTCGTGCCGCTGCTCGGCGCCGGACAGGTATCGGCGCAATCGAAGGCTGGCGACGCGGGCGTACACGTGCCAGGGTTTTGGGACCCGCGGCGACGGCCGGAAAAACCCGACATGTCGCGCATCAGCGTGATCCGGTTTCTGACCGAGACCGACTACCCACCGTTCAACTTTGCCGGTGCCGACGGCAGTCCGCAGGGTTTCAACATCGATCTGGCGCGCATGCTGTGCGAGGAGCTCAAAATCGCATGCACGATCCAGATGCGCCGCTTCGAGACCCTGATCCCCGCGCTGAACGCCAATCAGGGCGACGCGGCGATCGCTTCGATCGCGGCGACCGTCGAGATGCGCGCCAAGGTCGATTTCACGGATTCCTATTACCGCACCCCGGCACGGTTCGTGGCGAAGCGGGATTCTCCGATCGAAGACCCGTTGCCCGAACGGCTCGAGGGCAAGAAGGTCGCGGTCGTCGCCAACACCGCGCACGAGGCGTACCTTAAGGCTCTGTTTACCGAACTGGAGGTGCGCCCCTATCCGACTGCCGATGCCGCGCGGCTGGCGCTGCGGCAGGGCGAGGTCGATCTTCTTTTCGGCGATGCGATCTCACTCGCCTTCTGGCTCAATGGCACCGATTCCGACAATTGCTGCGCCTTCCGCGGGGGGCCCTATATCGACAGCCGCTATTTCGGCGAAGGCATCGGCATCGCGGTCAAGAAAGGCAACGACACCATCAGGCTCGCGCTGAATTGGGCGCTGTTCCGGGTGTGGGAGCAGGGCCGCTTCACCGATTTGTGGCTGCGCTATTTCCCGATCAGCCCGTTTTGACCGTATTCCTCGAGCGGGCAGCGCACGGAGGCAGGGCCACCTTGGGCCACCGACGCGCGTAGAAGAAAGCGAATTGCGCGCAATTTTAGCGAATGGCGCAACGATATCGAAGTGCGTCGATGATTAATCTGCAGCCATCAAACGTGGCCGAGGGAGGCCTCGATCATGAAAGCGCTGTTTGCACGATTTGCATGCGACGAAAGCGCTGCCACCGCCGTCGAATACGGGCTGGTCGCGGCCGGGATGTCGCTCGCCATCATCACGATGATGTCGGGTCTCGGCTCGAAGCTGAATGCGACTTTGATCTCGCTGCAAACCGCCCTCAAATGAGAGCGCTCGGCGCTGCTGGGACCTCATTCTTCGCGGCAACGGCCAAATCCGGCCTAAATCGGGATCGGAACTTGGCGGGCGGTTGTTCCACGCAGTGTTTCGATTGACGGCAGGAGGTGCGGTTTTTAGTGTCCGCGGCCGGAGAGCGATTGATGCCCACGGTCGAAGCCCAAGCCCCGGCGCTGCGCGAGATCGCCGAGAACTCGAACGCCTGGCCGTTCGAGGAGGCGCGCAAGATCGTCGCGCGCCTCAAGCGCCACCCCAAGGACGAGGTGATCTTCGAGACCGGCTATGGCCCTTCGGGCCTGCCGCACATCGGCACTTTCGGCGAGGTCGCGCGCACCACCATGGTGCGCCATGCCTTTCGCGTGCTCACCGACGACAAGATCAAGACCCGGCTGATCGCCTTTTCCGACGACATGGACGGGTTGCGCAAGGTGCCCGACAACGTCCCGAACCGCGAGATGATGGCGAGCCACCTCGGCAAGCCGTTGTCCCGCGTGCCGGATCCGTTCTCGAACGAATATCCCTCGTTCGGGGCGGCCAACAACGCGCGGCTGCGCGCCTTTCTCGATCGGTTCGGCTTCCAATACGAGTTTCTCTCCTCGACCGACTGCTACATGTCGGGCCGGTTCGATGCCGCGCTCTTGAGAGTGCTCGAACGCTTCGATGCGGTCATGGACATCATGCTGCCCTCGCTGCGCGAGGAGCGCGCACAGACCTATTCGCCGTTCCTGCCGATCTCGCCGCGCACCGGCGTCGTGCTGCAGGTGCCGATCCTGGCCCACGATGCCAAGGCCGGGACCATCACCTATGAAGATCCGGAGACCAGGGAGCCGGTGACGACGCTCGTCACCGGCGGGCGCACGAAGCTGCAATGGAAGCCCGACTGGGCCATGCGCTGGGCCGCGCTCGGCGTCGACTACGAGATGGCGGGCAAGGACTTGATCGACTCGGTCAAGCTTTCCGGCGAGATTTGCCGCGCGCTCGGCGGCACGCCGCCGGAAGGCTTCAACTATGAGCTGTTCCTCGACGAGAAGGGACAGAAGATCTCCAAGTCCAAGGGCAACGGACTGACGATCGATGAATGGCTGCGCTATGCCTCGCCGGAGTCGCTTTCGTTGTTCATGTATCGCGAGCCGCGGGCGGCGAAACGTCTGTATTTTGACGTCATCCCGCGCCACGTCGACGAGTACCAGCAGTTCCTGGAAGCCTACGAACGCCAGGAGCTCAAACAGCGTCTTTCCAACCCGGTCTGGCACATCCATTCGGGCAAACCGCCCAAACCCGACATCCCGATTTCGTTCTCGATGCTGCTGACGCTGGTTGCGTCCTCGAACGCCGAGAGCGCCGAGACGCTGTGGGGCTTCATCGGCCGCTATCGTCCGGGTGTGACGCCGCAGACGCACCCGAAGCTCGACGCCCTGGTCGGCTACGCCATCAACTATTTCCGCGATTTCGTGCTGCCGCAGAAGAGGTTTCGCGAGCCGGGCGAGGCCGAGCGCGCGGCGCTTCTCGACCTGCGCGACGCGCTCTCGCAGCTTCCCGCCGAGGCGACCGGCGAGCAGATCCAGGAGGTGGTCTACGAAGTCGGCCGGCGCGAGCCGTTCCTCGACAAGACCGGCAAGATCAAGACCAAGGACGGCAAGCCCGGCGTCGCGCTCGACTGGTTCAACATGCTTTATCAGGTTCTACTCGGCCAGGAGAAAGGACCGCGCTTCGGCTCGTTCGTGGCGGTGTACGGGGTCAAGAACACGATCGACATGATCGACGGAGCGCTCGCAAGATCGGTGTGAGCCCTCGTGCAGCCGGCGGCGTCTGCCGGCTTTGGAGAATTGGCCCCGATCGACGATGCGGTGGACGCTCCTGCGTGCCGCCGACCACGCTGCGACGATTTCGGGGACGACAGCTTGCGCGGGGCGTGACAAGGGAGGACATTGCGCCGTTGCCGTAATTTCATCCCGCAATGACCCCCTCCGCCCTGGCTCTGATCGGAGCCACCATCGTCTTTTCCTCGTTTCTCTCCGGCGTCTTCGGTATGGCCGGTGGCATGGTGTTGCTCGGCGTGCTGCTGAATTATTTCGACGTCACCAGCGGCATGATCCTTTTTTCGATCATCCAGCTGTTCGCCAACGGCTGGCGCGTCGTGCAATGGCGGCGCTACGTGCTCTGGCCGATTTTCGGCTGGTATCTGGTCGGTGCCGTCATTGCATTCGCGTGCATGTGGATGGTCGCCTTCGTTCCCGACAAAGCCATGGTCTACCTCGCGCTCGGCTTGATGCCGTTCGTGGTGGAGGCACTGCCCCCCGCCATGCGCCCGAACATCGAATGGCGGGGCGTGCCCTTCTTCGCCGGTATTGCCACGACGATCATCCAAGTCCTGGCCGGGGTCGGCGGGCTGTTTATCGATATCTTCTTCCAGAAGAGCATGCTCGATCGCAAGACCACCAACGCCACCAAGGCAGTGACGCAGTCTTTCAGCCACGTCGTGCGTGCGTTCTATTTCGGCTCGCTCTCCGGCGTCGGTGATCTGCCGCTCTGGGCGACCGGGCCGGCGATCCTGCTCGCGATCACTGGCACGTCACTTGCGCCTTTCGTGATCGAGCGGATGACCGATCACGGATTTCGACAGTGGACGCGAGCGATCATCTTCGCCATCAGCGCAGTCTATCTCGCCCGCGCCGGCTGGTTGTTCTGGCGGGGATGAAACCGCGCGGATACCGGGACCTTCGAATCTCGGGGGCTACCCATTCGCGGCGCGGCACGTTACGCGCCGCACCGACGCCGGTTGCAAGGATCGCCGCCGCGGCGCTCCCGATCTCGATAGCTTGTCAGCTGAACATCTCCATCTTGCCGTCGAGCGCCATCAACCCGGTCTCCACGCCGAGCTGCGGGTGGCGTTGTCCAACCTGCTTGCGAAATTCAGCCAGCGCCGCTTTGTGCGTTTCGGTTTCGACCTGCGGGTTCGCGACGCTGGCTTCTCCGTAAGCGATCTTGGCAGCACCACAATCGCGATGGTCGATCGCAATCACTTTTTTGATGCGGTGCAATTGAATCGACGTGCCGAGATTGTCCCAAAACGCCTTGTGCCACTCCTTGAACGCGGGTGCCACGACCCCGATCGCCGCGCCAGCGATCAGGAACTGGCTGAACTTGCCGGTCAGGTTCTGCGCGACGGTATATCTGTGCACCGGCTCCTGCATGCGCGGATCGATGCAAGCCAGAACCATCGCCTCGTATTCGCCCTCCGCCCCGAGCGCCAGGTAAGGCCAAAGCGCAAGGGCCACACCACCCGCCGCGGCAGCGTTCATGAACTGGCGACGATCGAATTTGTGGCGCAGAAGATCGCCGCAGCTGCAGGCAGCGTTGCGTTGAACAACGTCCAATTTGGTCATTTCCCTTCCTCCCGAAGGCGGCCTCACGCAATCAGACCTCGCCAGCATCGCCCGCGCGCGGCGAATAACACAAGTCGTTTTGCATCAGCAAGGGCTAACAATGTTGCCGGGATGATATCGGTCGATCTCGAGTTCGGCGATCAAAGCGTTGCTCACTGGGTCGCCCACACAATGCGTGCGATCCATGACACGTCGCGCACCGGCAGCGTGCGCTCGTCACGGGCGGAATTGATCGATCGCAGCTCGATTGTCCTTGCCGTACGCCGCTTGAGCTCCTTCACCATGACGCCGTCGTCCGCGGTTTTGACCACCACGCGGTCGCCGCGACGAATCGAGGCTGCGGGCGACACGATGATGCAGGTCCCCTCGTGATAGACCGGGGCCATCGAATTGGTGGAAATCTCGAGCGCATAGGCGTGTTCGTCGTTGACAGCGGGAAACCGCATCTCCTCCCAGCCGTGACCGATGGGAAAGCCGGATTCATCGAAGTAGCCGGGCTTGTCGGCCTGTGCCAAGGCGAGCAACGGCACGGTTTTCTTGATCGCGGAGCGTCCGGTTTCCTCGATCAGCTGTACGAAGACATCGATGCTCGTGCCGGTCGCCGCCAGTGCCTTCGCCACCGATTCGGTCGAAGGCCAGCGCGTCCGGCCTTCCGGGGTGATGCGTTTTGACTTGTTGAACGTCGTCGGATCGAGGCCGGACTTCTTGGCGAGCCCCGAGGGCGAGAGTCCGGCAAGGGCGGCAAGGCGGTCCAGCGCAGTCCAAATCTGGGCATGGGTCAGCATGACGTTCGGCCGGGATCGAGGAAAGGGCGCTATCGGAATTTTATCCAACTATAGGAATTATAACCTTAAGGCGTCCAGCAACTTTGGAATGTTAAACCCAGTTTAGGCGATCTAAGATTGTGGACCGCTGGCATCATCCTGCCCCAAGCAGGCTAATCCAACGCCAGCGCGCTTGAGGTTCGTCGCATAGTCAGGGTTTACTGGATCGCGGCAGCGGGCAGGGGCGCAGCTATTCCAAAGGTCAAATCCCACGGCTCAAGCGGGGCACCGTGTCGACGACCATCTACAAGATCTGCCAGGACGCGCTTTGGCGCGAAGCGGAGCGTGCCGGCGTGTTCCGCGGCGCCGACATCGACGCACGCGACGGTTTCATCCATTTCTCCACCGCCGATCAGGTCCGCGAGACCGCGGCCAGGCATTTCGCAGGTGCGGCGGATTTGACGCTGGTCGCGGTTGACGCTGTCGCGCTCGAAGGTGCGCTGAAATGGGAAGTCTCGCGCGGGGGCATGCTCTTCCCGCATCTTTATGGCGTATTGCCGCTCGCCGCGGTGCTGTGGGCGAGACCGCTGCCCCTCGGCCGTGACCGGCAGCACATCTTTCCGGAGCTTAGGCCGTGATCGGCCTGCTCGAGTCGCTCGCGCGGCCAATGCTGCGCATGCTCGACCCCGAGGACGCGCACCGGCTTGCCATCCACGCGCTGAAATTTCCGCCCTTCGTCAAGCTGGTCGCCGACGACCCGCGACTTGCGGTACGCGCCTTCGGGCTCAACTTTCCCAATCCGGTCGGGATGGCGGCCGGGTTCGACAAGCACGCCGAGGTGCCTGGCGCGCTGCTCAAGCTCGGTTTCGGTTTCGTGGAGGTCGGCACGGTCACGCCGCTGCCGCAGTTCGGCAATCCACGCCCGCGTGTCTTTCGGCTCAACCGCGACGAGGGCGTGATCAATCGGTTGGGCTTCAATAGCGAGGGTGCCGACGCGGTGCTGCGCCGCCTGGCGGCGCGGGCGAACGAAGGCGGCATCGTCGGGGTCAATATCGGCGCCAACAAGGATAGCGCCGACCGCATCGCGGACTATGTGCGCTTGATCGAGACCTTTGCGCCGGTGGTGAGCTACTTCTCGGTCAACATCTCCTCGCCCAACACCCCGGGCCTGCGCGAACTGCAGCGCGCAAAGATGCTCGACAAGCTGCTGGCGCGCGTGGTGGACGCGCGGGCCCGCATGAGCCGGGAGGCCGGAACGACGCCGGTGCTGATCAAGATTGCGCCGGACCTGACGCTCAGCGAGCTCGACGACATCGTCGGGGCGGCGCGCAGGCACCGGGTCGACGGTATGATCGTCGGCAACACCACGGTGGCGCGGCCACCGGCGTTGCGCGATACGGTCACGGCGCGAGAGGCGGGGGGGCTGTCGGGACGCCCGCTGTTCGCGCTCGCGACCCGCATGCTGGCGGAGACCTACGTCAGGGTCGAAGGCGCGTTCCCGCTCATCGGCGTCGGGGGCATCGATTCGGGGGAAGCGGCGCTTGCGAAGATCAAGGCGGGTGCGTGCCTGATGCAGCTTTACAGTGCGCTCGTGTTCCATGGGTTACGGCTCGTCGCCACCATCAAGTCCGACCTGTCGGACGCGCTGCGTCGCGGCGGGCACGCGGGAATCAACGAGCTCGTCGGCACGGACGCCGCCGCCATGACGGCCGAGCAGTGGCCGGCGTAAAGCGCGGCGTCCTCATTTTGTCCGCGTTTCGCCCGCATCCTCGCCACGCAAAGCGTTTGACGTCCCTTGCCGCGACGCGTGGCAGCCGTTCGAGCTTGCGCGTCGGCGCAGTCGCACCGCTCCGTTGCAAATGGCCCGGCGATCATCGCCCCTGGGCTACGCGCACAAGTCGCACAACCAGCCAGACGGGTATTACCACCGCGGCGCCCAGCAGAAGGTAGCGCCAGAGCCAACGCACCGCGTCGAATCCCATGTCCCAGATGCGCAGGACGAGCTTTCTCAGGCTGTCGAAGACGTTCCAGGGGTCGAGCCCGAGCACTTCCAAGATTACGCCGATCAAAATCGAGAGCAGGACGAGGCGGAAGATCACCGACAACGGCGGGCCGCCGAAGAAGCGATTGACGTAATTGTTGGCCATCGGTCTCTCCGTCGGCAAAGTCATGGCATCATCCTATCAAGTTGCGCGACTCGGCGGGGGCGCTCACGCTGCGTCCGGTTTCGATCTTCTCCAAGAGCCGCTTGAGCGTTTCCAGCCGATCGGCCGCGCTTGGCGGCTTGTCCCATCGGAGCCGGTTTATCCGGGGAAAACGCATGGCGAGGCCTGACTTGTGCCGCGTCGAGCGCTGCAGTCCTTCGAAGGCCACCTCGAGGACCAGCCCCTGCTCGGCCGCATGCACCACCTCACGCACCGGGCCAAAGCGCTCCACCGTGTTGCGGCGGACGAAGCGGTCGATCTGAATGAGCTCCTCGTCGGTGAACCCGAAATAGGCCTTGCCCACCGGCACCAGCAGGTCGCCGTCCTCACCCTTCGTCCAGACCCCGAAAGTGTAATCGGAGTAATAGGACGAGCGTTTGCCGTGGCCGCGCTGAGCGTACATCAGCACCGCGTCGACGATGAACGGATCGCGCTTCCACTTCCACCATGGCCCTTTGGGCCGGCCGGGCAGATAGGGCGCATCGCGGCGCTTGAGCATCACCCCTTCAACCGCATCGGCGTCGGCGCCCGCCCCGGCGGCGGCCGGGTTGCTGCGCGCGGCGGCGAGATCATTCCAAGTGGTGAACGCCACCAGCGGCGAGAGGTCGACGCGCGGCTGATGGAGGCGCGCGACGAAGTCTTCCAGCCGCGCGCGCCGATCGGCAAAGGCCCGCTCGCGCAGGTCTTCCTCGCCATCGACCAGGAGGTCGTAGGCACGCAGATGCGCGGGAAATTCCACCAGCAGCCCGGGAGTGACGGTTTTGCGATTGAGCCGCTGCTGCAGCACGTTGAAGCTTTGCACCCGGCCATCGCGCACGATCAACAGTTCGCCATCGATCGCCCCCGGCAGCCGCAAGGCTCCGACTACATCCGGAAAACTGCCGGAAATATCCTCGCCGGTGCGGGAGTAGAGTCGCGTGACGAGTGTCCCGCCTTGGTCCGTCCCCGCGGCGGCCTGGACGCGAATGCCGTCCCATTTCCATTCGCCCAGAAAATCTTTCGGATCGAGCGCGGCCAGATCGCCGTCATCGATCGCATGCGCGAGCATCGCCGGCCGGAACGGTGCAGGATCGCGATCGGCCGGCTTGGCGGCGCGACCCTCCAGCCAGGCGAACAATTCGACATAGGGCGGCTTCAAGCTGGGCCAGATCAGCTCGATTTCATGCGGGTCCTTGCCGCCGAGCGCAGCAGCTGCGGTCTTCGCAAGCCGCGCCGAGACGCCGATCCGCAGCCCGCCGGTCACGAGCTTGAGCAACGCGCAGCGGCCGATCTCGTCGAGCCGGTCGAGCCAGCGCGCAAGCTGCGCCGGCAAGTCCGATTTCCCGAGTGAAGAGAGGGAGGTGACAACCGAGGACAGTGTCAGCTCGCCATGCTCTTTTGAGCCGTTATCATCCTCCCTCTTCAGCGCACCCACCTCGGGAGCGGAGGTCGGATGCTCTGCCTGGTGCGAGGCGGCGGCGCGGTCGCGAGCCTGCCACATCAGCGCGACCGTCTCGGAGAGGTCGCCCACATAGTCATGGGACAATTCGAACAGGACCGGATCGGCGCGCGCGGTAATCAGAGCGCGGATCACACCGGGCTTGGCATGCTGAAACGTCAGCGCGCAGGTGAGAGCCGCAAGAGCCCACCCGCGTTCGGGATCGGGCGTGCTGCGGAAGTAGTCCGTCATCAGCCTCAGCTTGTTGTTGCGCCCGGGCTCATAGGCGAGGCGATCGAGCAATTCGGCGAACCGGTTCATGTCGCCTCGCCGGAGCTGGCGCTTCCCGTCATGGCGTCGGTCTCATCCTCGTCGCCATACCCGACGATATCGAGCGGTCGCGCCTGCAGCCCATGCATCGTGCTCCAGTGCACGACTGCGTCTTCCTGGCCGTGGGTGACCCAGACTTCCGACGCGCCGGTGGCGGCGATCGTCGCGGTCAGGCCCTCCCAATCGGCGTGGTCCGAAATCACGAGCGGCAATTCCATCCGGTGCTGCCGCGCACGTGCCCGCACGCGCATCCATCCCGAGGCAAAGCAAGTCACCGGGTCGGGAAAGCGTCGCGACCATACCTCCTTCAAAACCGATGGTGGGCAGAGCGTGATCGCGCCGGCAAGCTCCGTCTTCTTCGCCGCACGCACCAGCTCAACCCGGCCAAGCTCGATGCCGCGGCGCTGGTAATAGCGGGTGATCTTCTCCATCGCGCCATGAAGGTAGATCGGCTCGTCATACCCGGCCCTGCGGATCAGTGCGATTACCCGCTGCGCCTTGCCGAGCGAATAGGCGCCGACCAGGTGGGCGCGATCGGGAAACAGTGCAACTGAATGCAGGAGCTTCGCGATCTCGGCGTCCGCGTCACCGTGGCGAAAGACCGGCAAGCCGAAAGTGGCCTCGGTGATGAATACGTTGCATTGGACCAGCTCGAAGGCTGCGCAGGTCGGATCCACGACATCCTTGTAGTCACCCGCCGCGACGATGCGCAGACCATTGGCCTCGACCGCGATCTGCGCCGAGCCGAGCACGTGACCCGCAGGATGGAATGTCACCCGCGCCCCGCCGAGAGTGACGGTCTCGCCGTAGCGGATCGCTTGCGTCGTACCGGCGAAGTTCTCGCCGTAGCGCAGCCGCATGAGGTCGAGCGTCTCTTGGGTGGCGAGCACCGCGCCATGGCCGGCACGCGCGTGATCGGAATGACCATGCGTGATCACGGCCTTGTCCACCGGCCTGGTGGGGTCGATATGGAAGCCGCCGATCTTGCAGCACACGCCGGCGGGCGTCGGCAGAAGGATGTCTTGGGCGCGCATGGGTCATGAGATATGGTGTAAATCGCGCGATGACAGATGGGCCGCTCTTCGTTTCATCCGGCGACGTGACCGCTGATGGGCGCTATGCGTCGGCGCTCGATCGTGCTGCAGGCGGCGACCTTGCGGGCGCCGCCGAAATTTTGGCGCAGCTGCTGGAATACGCGCCCGCCTTCGCCACCGCATGGTTCGCCCTCGGCGCGATCCGCGACAATCTGGGCGACCACGCCGGGGCGATCGCCGCTTGGCGGAAGGCGCGCGACGCCGATCCCGAAGACTATCACGGCGCGCGATTGCAGTTGGCGCGGCTGGGCGCGGATGAAGATACGCCCGCAATGACGGCGACCTATATCCGCCGCCTGTTCGACCGGCAGGCAGCGGGCTTCGATGAAAAGCTAGTGGAACGGCTCGACTATTGCGGACCGGCGGTTCTGTCGGAAGCGATCCGGAGCGTCGCCGGCACGCCACTGCGTATCGGCTCCATGCTCGACCTCGGCTGCGGCACCGGCCTGAGCGGAGCGGCATTTCGGCCGCATGTGGACTGGCTCGTGGGCGTGGACGTATCGCCGGCCATGATCGCGAAGGCGCGCGCGAAGGGTCTTTACGATCGGCTGGCCGTGCTTGACCTGGAGCATTTCTTGGACGCCGAGGAGGCTGCTCACTCCCGATATCATCTGATCGTCGCGGCTGACGTTTTCGTCTACGTCAACGATCTCGCGCCGATTGCTGCTGCGGCCGCCCGGGTGCTCGCCCCGGGTGGGCTCTTTGCCTTCACGGTCGAGACCCACCCCGGCGATGACGTGAGACTGCAACAGACCCTGCGTTACGCCCACGGCGCACCCCATGTGTGCATGGCAATCGCAGCCGCCGGACTGAAACTCGTCCTTCTGAACCCCGCTTCGACGCGCACGGAAAAAGGTGTCCCGGTCGCAGGTCTCGCGGGCGTGGCGTCGAATTCCTCCTCGACCGTGTCGCCTTCAGTCGCTAAATCCAACCGCTGAGTCGAGAGGACACGACGATGAAGCATATCTTGCCGGCCGTCATTGCGGTCGTTGCGCTGGCGCTGCCGACCCTTGCAGGCGCGCAGGACAAGCCGGAAATGCCGAAGGTGCGGCTAGCGGTCGGCGGCAAATCCGCGATATTCTATTTGCCGCTCTCGGTCACCGAGCGCCTTGGTTACTTCAAGGACGCGGGTCTCGATATCCAGATCGCCGACGTGCAAAGCGGCGCCCGCGCGTTGCAGTCGGTGGTCGGCGGCAGCGCTGAGATAGGCGTCGGCACCTTCGATCATGCCATTCAAATGCAGGCCAAAGGTCAGTCGGTCGTCGCCGTCGTGCAATTCGGTCGCTATCCCGGCTTCGTGCTCGGCACCATTGCGTCGAAATCCATCGCCTATCGCGGGCCACAGAGTCTGAAAGGATTGAAGATCGGCGTCACCTCGCCTGGCTCCAGCACCCATTTCATGGCGGCCTATATGCTCGTGCGCGGTGGGCTCAAGTCAGATGATGCATCGTTCGTCGGCACCGGCGTGACCTCGACCGCGGTGGCGGCGGCCCGGCGGGCGGAGATCGACGCCATTGTCAGCTCCGACCCCATGATAAGCCTGATGCAGGGTGAGGGTCTTGTCGAAGTGGTGGCGGATACGCGGACGCCCAGCGGCACACAGGCGGTCTATGGCGGCCCTTATCCCGGCGGCGTGGTCTATACGACGCCGAGCTTCATCGAAAAGAACCCCCGCGCCGTGCAAGCGATCGTCACTGCTTTCGTGCGCGCGCTGAAATGGATGTCAAGGCATTCGGCCGAGGACATCGCGGGGACGATGCCGGAGGAATATGCGCTCGGCAACCGCAAGGTCTATGTGCGCGCCTTGGCGGCAAGCCAGGCGATGTACTCGCCGGACGGCCGGTTCGTTCCGGGCGGCGTTGAGACCGCCTACCAGGTGCTCAAGGTATTCGACGGTTCGGTCGCGGGCGCACGCCTCGATTTCTCGAAGACTTATATCGGCACCTTCGTGGAGAAGGCGCTTGCAACCAACTAAACCGCAGAGAACTACGGTGCGGATCGTTCGTCCGTCATGAGCGTCCAGACGGCGCTCGACGCAACTTCGCTTCTGCCCGAGCGGTTCTTTCACTGGTTCGCCAGCCGCGGCTGGGCGCCGCGCGCGCATCAGCTCGAGCTTTTGGCGACCCGCACCTGGTGATGCCCGCATTCGGCGCCTTTGCAGGCGGCCTCAATATGCGCCACCGCGCCTTCCTGAATGTGTTCGGATCGTTCGCGTTCACCGCCCACATGCTGGGCGGGCGACGGCTCTACGCTGTCGCCGCGTCCCGCTGTTTAGCGGACTAATCTCGCCTGAACACCACCGATGCGAACCAGCCGGTGGTGATTGCCATCATCGCCGTCGCGAGGCCATAGAGCATGCCGTGGTCGCGTGCGGCGTTGGTGACGACCTGCTCGAAGCCCGATTTGAAGACTTCGAACGGAGCAGGTGCTCGCGCGATCTGCGCACCGTCGGCGAATAGCCTGACGTCTACCTCGTACGTGCCTACCGGCACTTCGGCGGGCAACGGTATCGAGGCGCGGAACAGCGCCGGAGTGAGGAAAGTGACCCCATTCGATACCTCGCGGTAGAGCCCTTGATCACTCTTGATCTTGATGAAGGCGAGGCGAAACGGATCGTCGCTTGCGGCATCGGCGATATTGACGCTGGCGCGCTGGGGCAGGGGAATGTTGTCAAGGCCGAGCTGCAAGCGGCGCAGCATTTCGCTACTGGTGATAGCGTCGAGCGGGCGGTTGGAGAGCACGGCCAGATAGGCGGGCGCGTTCTCGAGCACGCGCGAGTCGGCATTGACCCAGATGCCGAGCGCCCTGGCCTTGCGGAAAGTCACGACCGTCTGTCGCGGCCCGGTGACGGTGACGACGATGTCGTAGCCGCCGCGGCGCAGTCGCGAGGCTGGATCCTGCTCTATTCCTCCGAACAGCACGAGTTCTTCGCCGGTGAAGTTCGAAGTCACCATGACCCGGTGATTGGACAGCGAGGCGACCAGTCGCTCGCCTGCGGCGGGAACAGCCGAGGATGCGAGCGCGCCGAGCGCGGCAAGCAGTGCAAGTGGGAAAAGCCGGGTCATGTGTCGGTGTCCAGCGTTCGGATGGAATAGAGGTTTTCCGGCGGGACCACGAGATCGAGCGCGAAGCGAATTCCGACCGCAAGCACCAGCAGGCCGAGCAGAAGGCGGAGTCGCTCGCCACGCATCTTCTGCCCGGCGCGCGCGCCAAACTGTGCGCCGATCACGCCGCCGACCATCAGAAACAACGCCAGCAGCGCGTCGACCAGGTGGTTGGTGGCCGCGTGCATCACCGTAGCAGAGGCCATGGTCACGAGCGTGAGCACCATGGATGTGCCGATCACTGTCGCCGTCGGCACCCGCAACACGTAGATCAGCATCGGCACCAGCAAAAACCCGCCCCCGATGCCCATGACCGCACCGACAAAGCCGATGATGAATCCGATGCCCCAGACGGGGATCGCGGAGACATAGATGCGCGAGCGCTTGAAGCGAAGCTTGAAAGGCAACCCATGGATCCAGGTGTGGCTTCCAGGCCGCCGCAGCTCGATCGGTTTGCCCTGTCGGGCCCGGACGATCGCACGCACGCTCTCCGTCACCATCAGTGCACCGACGATCCCGAGAAGCAGCACATAGGAGATGCCGATGGTGATATCGAGTTGGCCAATGGTACGCAGCGTTGTGAACAGCCAGACGCCGAAGGCGGTGCCGATAATGCCGCCGGCAAGCAGCATGAAGACGAGCGCCAAGTCGATCGTCCGACGACGCCAATAGCTGATTGCGCCGGACATGGACGAGGCGGCGATGTGGCTGGCCACCGTTGCCACCGCGACCGCGGGCGAGATGCCGAGGAAGATGAGGAGCGGCGTCATGAGAAAGCCGCCGCCGATGCCAAACATGCCGGAAATGAATCCGACCGCAAGCCCCATGGCCAAAATGACGAACACGTTGACCGGCAGGTCTGCGATCGGAAGGTAGATCTGCAAGCGCGCCGTCCTCGGTTCGAGGCTCGAGTATTCGCAAGCCGCCACCGGCGCCGCGAAAAGGTGAACGAGTCTCGACCGAATTCGCGGCGCGACCCTCAAAGAGGCCGTCTGACGAAATCGCGACCAAAGTCGGCGGAGCCGACTTGCGCTTGATCGTGGCGAGAGGGCATCGCCGGCACGACGCCCCGCGAAATGGGGTCGGGACTCAGCGGGGCAGATGAGCGTTTTCTACCGATGTTCGCCGCATGCCACGCCTTCGTGCATCTTTTATTGTGCAGGAGGTGATGTGGCAAGGTCGAGCGTGGGTAAGGCCGCCGCCGGCTTGCGCTTGGCCGGCGCCGCAGCGGATGTGGCGATTCCGCCGGTAGGCCCGTCCCAGCCCCCAGGCGACCTCGGGATTTCCACTGCAGCCTGGGGCGGCTGCCGGGGCATCCAGATCGGGACGATGCCGCCGGACGCCGGCAACGCCGTGATTGTGCCATCGACGGCGCGTAATACGCCCGGCTGGCGATCGGCGGGTGCAAGCGCCGGAGAAGCCGGCGGTGCGGGAGGCGGGAAGGTATCGGGAGTGATATGCGCGGTCTGGCTTGGCGTCCCGACCGCCGCCCCGCCAGAAGAGCTGAGCAGCGTCCGCGCCATCTGCAGCGCGCCAAGGGCCGTCAGAACGGCAGTCGCTCCGCCGATCAACGCGCCGACCGTGCGGACGCGGCTCCCGTGCTTGCCGGCGGCGGGTGCGATTTCCCTCGGCCGGCTCACCCCGACAACCTCACGGACTGCCGCCTGGGCGGCGTGTCGCGCCGCGGCGATGAAGGTCGACCTGTTGCCGCAATCCGGGATGGTCGCAAGGTCGGCTTCGCCGAGCGCAGTTCCGGTCGCGGCGATGTGATCCATCGGGGAATCCGGACCGCGACCAAAACTCGCGGCGGAACCAGGTGGCCGCGGATCATGGGGCGGCAGCTCCAGCTCGATCGGGCGACGTTCGGCGGACGGGGGTGTGGCCATCGCCAGAACCGGCGGGGCAGATGCGAGCGTCGTGGGCTCATCGGGTGCTGGCGGCGGCCCCGACGCGGTCGGAACGACTGGCGTCAGCAAACCCGCCTTCGGCGGGCGCTGGGCATCCGGCGGCTGCAGCGGCCTGCCACGCATGTCGGGTTCGATCATGGCTAGCCGATCGATGACGTGCCCAAGCGTGCCGTGGATGACGTCGAGTGAATTCCGGGTCTGCGTTTCCGTCTGCCTGAGCTCGGCAACATCGCGAGCGAGCGCGTCCACCTCCGGGGCCGGCGCCGCGGCGGCGTGAGCGAGGTTCAGCCCACGCTGGCACTCGAGGTGGATGCGCAGCGATTCCAGTCTCCGCTCGATTGCTTCGAGATGATTGAGGCGGGCATCGGCCGCGTCGAGCTTCTCAAGCAGTTTGGCGATCCAGCTCTTGAATGCGCAGGGCATGCAGCCGCCGTCGCGGCTGGCCGCCTGATCGATCTTGCCGGCGAGGGCACGCACCTCTCGCGACAGCTTCGCCAATGCATCGTTCGAGGCCAGATGGGAGACGACCCCGCGCATGACGACAATCGCGTCCTCGAGCTGCTTGGGGGCCGCCGGATCCTGCCCAGTGCCCCCGATGAGGTCGATCTTCTGCGAGAGCTGCTGCACCGCCCGAGCTACTCCGAGCAGGCTTTCGGCCGGCGTCAACGAGCGCAATATAGCGCGCATCTCGGCGAGCCCGTGGTTCGTGGGATCCAACCCGCAGGGCTGCCCGAGCCCTTTGGGCGCGACGCCTTCCCGCAGGGCTGCATCGAGAATGGCACGATCCAGCCATTCGCCGATGGAGATGCCGGAACGGCGCGCCGCCTCATGCGCGGCCTCGCGCGCCGGTCGTCTGACTCCTTCGATTTCCCACGGAGCATCAGAATTCATGGCCGCATCCGCATCTCGGACATGGAGCGCGCCGGCCGGCCCTGGGGAGCCGGCACATTTAAACGCAGTGGATAGCGGCACTGAGCCCCGGGGTGCAGTTTTTGTCGTTCGGGTAAACAGGCGGTTAAGACCGCTCCCCGCTCGGGCCGATCGCCCCGATGCTGACAGGGTTCCGAGAGCCGCTCAGCGCAGCATCATCAACCCCCCCCTGTTACCACCCCCAGAATGACGAGCGTCGTGGCGATGACCGTGGCGGACACATGACACCAGCCCAACGCGGCAATGGCGATCAGCGACGTGCCAAGACCGAGCCCCGAGATTGCGATCAGCAGCCCCAAGTCGATGCCTCGATCATGGGAGCTTTGATTTGTGTGAGTGTCGGTGTCATGGCAGGGGATGCGGCAGCAATGCTGTTGAGCGCGTACAACGCCGCGAAAACGAGCGGAGACCGGAATAGGGGTCCTGGCAGCAGCGGTCGCGACGCCGCAATGTCGCCCGATGCGTTCCGAAAAGCCCAACAGGGCGACCGCCCAGTCCAGCGAATTGAGAGCAACGCCGCGCAGGGCCCTTCCGCCATCGACGCAAATTCCGGCAACGGGGTTGCGAAAAAGGTGGTGGCTACTTGTCAACGTCCGCCGCTCTCGCCTTGCGCGGCGGTGCACTGTAAGTTGGGCGTTCGGGCAGGATTCGTCATGGATGTCCTGAACCTTCCTCGTCCCGGCTGGATGACCGAGGATATCGTGCTGCTCGAGGAGCAGGCACGGCGCTTCGTGGCGACCGAGTACGTGCCGCATCTCGACGCATGGAACGAGAAGGGCATGTATGACCGCGAAGTCTGGAATAAGGCGGGCACAGCGGGTCTGCTTTGCCCGGCGATCCCCGAGGACTACGGCGGCGCAGGCGGCTCCTTCGCGCACGAAGCGGTGATCAGTCGGGAACTGAGCCTTGCTGGGTTCGATTCCTTCGGTGCGCCGCTGCATTCCGGAATCGTTGCGCCCTATATCCTGCATTACGGAACAGATGAACAGAAACGGCGGTGGCTGCCTAAACTCGTCACCGGTGAATTTGTCGGCGCGATCGCCATGAGCGAACCCGGCGCCGGCTCCGACCTGCAGGCCGTCCGCACAACGGCGAGAAAGTCCGGAAACGGCTATGTGCTCAATGGTGCGAAGACCTTCATCACCAATGGCCAGCACGCCAATCTGGTGATCGTCGTCGCCAAGACCGATACCGGTGCGGGAGCCAAAGGCGTGTCGCTGATGGTGGTGGAAACCGAAAATGCGTCCGGGTTCCGCCGCGGCCGCAAGCTCAAGAAGCTTGGACTCGATTCGGCCGACACCTCCGAGCTGTTCTTCGAGGACGTGCAAGTGCCGCCGGAGAACTTGCTCGGGACGGAAGAAGGTCAGGGCTTCGCGCAGCTTATGAACGACCTGCCGCGCGAGCGTCTGATCGTGGCAGTCCATGCTCAGGCCATGATCGAGCGCGCTCTTGGTCTTACCATCGATTATGTCAAGCAGCGGCAGGCCTTCGGCAAAAAGGTCATTGAATTCCAGAACACCCAGTTCGTGCTTGCCGAATGCAAGTCCGAAGCGACGATCGCGCGGGTGTTCCACGATCATTGCATCGAGCGCTACCTCGATGGCACGCTCGACACGGTTACTGCCTCGATGGCCAAGTATTGGCTTACCGACCTGCAGGGAAAGGTCATCGACCGCTGTCTGCAATTGTTCGGCGGCTATGGTTACATGGAGGAGTTTCCGATCTCGCGCATGTACCGCGACGCGCGGGTTTCGCGTATCTATGCCGGCAGCAACGAAATCATGAAGCTTCTGATCGCAAGGAGCCTTTAGCTTGCGGCGCCAGCGGCCGGGGAGAACAGATGCCCAGGATCGATATCGCAAAGATTCCACCGCAACGGATCGCGTCCTATCCGAAGGAATTCGCCCCGGTGATTGCCGGGCGCGAAAAGCAGAGGATCGGCGATGCGGTGGGCCTGACCCAGTTCGGCGTCAACATTACGCGCATCAAAGCGGGCTCGGCGTCGGCGCTGCGCCACTGGCACGAACAGGAGGACGAGTTCATTTACGTCCTGGAGGGCGAACTTGTCCTTCAGGAGAACGACGGCGAGACCGTGCTCAAGACCGGCGATGCCGCCGGCTTCAAGGCGGGCAGCGGCATCGCGCATTGTCTGGTCAACCGCACCGAGCGCGACGCCGTTTATCTCGAGGTCGGCACGCGCGCAAAGAGCGAACGCGTGCATTATGCCGACGTTGATTTCATGATGGAGCGGGACGCATCGGGCCGCCGCTACTTTCGCAAATCGGGCGAGCCGATCGAGAGCTGAGGCGCGGGCAGAATACGCGCCTTTCGATATGGCGACGTGCCGCGCGCCTGCCCGCTGCCGGCGCATGACGGCGCAGAGCCAGGACCAAGCGCCACAAGGAACTCCTGTCTTTAATCTACGCACAAAAATGGCATACTGTCGCCGAGTGACCGTGTTCGGCGCGCTCGACCAGAGTCAAAGGGAAGCCTCATGAAGCTCTACATGCATCCGGTATCGATGACGTGCAGGCCGATCCGCCTGTTCCTGGCCGAGAACAAGATCGAGTGCGAGGAGGAGGTGGTCGACTTGATGAAGGGCGCGCATCATCAGGAGCCTTACGCCTCGCTCAACCCGAACCGTCTCGTGCCGATGCTGGTCGACGGGGATCTTACGCTTACCGAAAGCTCGGCGATCCTGAAATATCTCGCCGACAAGATCGGCTCGCCCGCCTATCCGAAGGATTTGAAGCAGCGCGCCAAGGTCAACGAGGCAATGGACTGGATCAACACCAATTTCTATCGCGACTGGGGTTATGGTCTTGCCTATCCGCAGCTGTTTCCTCACCACAGGCGACGCAGCGAGGAAGGCCAAGCCGCTACCATCGAGTGGGGCCAAAGAAATTCGCAACACTGGCTCAAACTGCTCAATGATTATTGGATCGGCCCGCGACGATATCTGTGCGGCGATCAGATCACCATCGCCGATTATTTCGGGGCGGGCATCGTCACGCTCGGCGAGCTCATCGGTTGCGATTTTGCGGCCTATCCCAACATCCAGCGCTGGCTTGCCAGTATCAAGAAGCTGCCGAGCTGGCCGGACGTCAACCGGGAATTCTACGGCTTGCGTGAGATGATCAAGGCGCAGGACTTCGTGCGGGTTTAGCCGGAGACCGCGTCCGGGACGCCAGAAAGCGCGTTAAGAACCGAGACGTTTCCCAAACGTTCGGTCTCGAGGCGCCATGGCGATCATGTGCGCAGGGCATGATCCAATTGCCCTCCCTTGCAGGCGCCGTGTAATGTCGCGGCCCTTTCCGTCGGAACCTCTGCATGGCTCGCGACCAAGTCGACATGGCACCGATCGAGACTCGCGACGCCCTCATCGCGTGGTTCGAAGCGGGCAATAAGCCAAAGTCGCAGTTCCGCATCGGCACCGAACACGAGAAATTCGTGTTCACGGTCGAGGGTCATAACCCGGTGCCTTACGACGGACGCCGCAGCATCCGTGCGCTGCTCGAAGGCATGCAGCACCTGCTTGGCTGGGAACCGATCATCGAGAACGGCAATATCATCGGTCTGTTCGACGTGACCGGCGGGGGCGCGATTTCACTCGAGCCGGGCGGCCAGTTCGAGCTTTCGGGGGCACCGGTCGAGACGGTGCATCAGACCTGCTCGGAGCTCATGGCGCATTTGGCGCAAGTCAAGGAAATCGCGCGGCCGCTGGGCATCGGCTTTCTTGGGCTCGGCATGACGCCGAACTGGAGCCGTGCCCAGATCCCGACAATGCCCAAGGGCCGCTACCGCATCATGACCTCCTACATGCCCAAGGTCGGAAGATACGGTCTGGACATGATGTACCGCACCTGCACGGTGCAGACGAACCTCGATTACTCATCCGAAGCCGACATGGTGAAGAAGCTACGGGCTTCGCTCGCGCTGCAGCCGGTCGCGACGGCGATGTTCGCCAATTCGCCATTCACCGAGGGCAAGCCGAATGGCTTTCTGTCTTTCCGCTCGGAGATCTGGCGTGACACCGATCCCGACCGTTCCGGCATGCTGCCGTGGGCGTTCGAACCGGGAATGGGGTTCGAGCGTTACGTCGATTACGCGCTTGGCGTGCCGATGTATTTCGTCAAGCGTGGCGATCAATATATCGACGTCGCCGGCCAATCGTTCCGCGACCTTATGCAGGGAAAGCTTCCAGGCCTGCCAGGCGAGCGCGCCACGATCTCCGACTGGGCGAACCACGTTTCCACGATCTTTCCGGAGGTACGGCTCAAGCGCTATCTCGAAATGCGCGGTGCGGACGGGGGCCCGTGGCGGCGCCTGCCGGCGCTGCCGGCCTATTGGACCGGAATTCTGTATGACGAGAGCTCGCTCGATGCCGCCTGGGATCTGACCAAGAATTGGACCGCCGCGGAGCGTCAGAAACTTCGCGACGACGTGCCCAAGCTCGGCTTCGCGGCGACGATTGCGGGGCGTAACGTGCTGCAGCTCGCGAAGACGACGCTCGCCCTCGCACAGGAGGGACTTGCGCGGCGCCGGCGCCTGGACGCCGGCGGCCGCGATGAGAGCCGCTATTTGCAGCCGATCGAGGAATACGTCGCGCGCGGCATCACTCCCGCCGATGAGCTTCTGGAGAAATTTCGCGGCGTCTGGGACCGCAGCGTCGACCCGGTGTTCAAGGAATATGCATATTGAATTCGGACCAGCGAAAATTCCTGTCTCGTTTCGGCCGTCGACCTGGACAATGCGGCAATCCCAGATAGCGTTCTGCTCGAGCTATTCGAGCGAGGTGGCCAATGCATCGGCGTGACTTCGTTGCCGGTGGCGTCGCTTGGGCCGCCGGACAAGTTGCATTTCCAGCGTGCATCCCGGCCCAACCTGCGCCTGCGCTTCGGATCGACCGTATCATCGACGCGCATTGCCACATCTTCAATGCCGCAGATCTGCCGATCGAAGGCTTCGCCAGGAAGATCATGGTTCCAAAAACCGCGCACACCAACGAGCTTGTCGGGCGTTTCGCGGAATATCCGGGTGCCCTCGAGGCGCTGATCCACGCTGTGGCCGTCCAGGTGAAACGCGGAGCTCCCGGCCGGCAAACGGAAATCGACACGATCGAAGCGTTTGAACGCGATCCTCACAAAAAGCCGACGAGTGCATGGCGGCAGGAAGAGGACCGCCGACAACTGCGAAGCGCGTTTCGGCTGATCTGGTTCAACTCGGAGATTTTCAGCAGCCGCGAACTCTCGTTGCCTGAAGGGCTTGCGCTCGAAATCGCGCTCGAAGGTGTCCAGTTGTTTCTCTATCAGCAGATACACGAGGAGTTTGGTAAACCAGACCTCGCGCCGGGAGAACATGACATATTGCGGAACTTGGATCCTTCCGAGATCGATGCCATCGCGGACGAACTCTATTCGCGCGACGATTTGCTCGGCCGCTACATTCGATGGGCGCTCCTGTATACGCGCTATCGCTATGAGTTGGCGGACGAGCTTGATCAGCTTCATGGCAAGACGGCACGGAAGTCGCGGGTCGTGCTGATGACGCCTGCGATCATCGACTTCTCCAAATGGCTCGAAGACGAAAATCATCTGAGCATCGAAGACCAAGTCGCGGTCATGACCCGGATCGCACGCCGCAAGGACGGCCCGCGTGTGCACGGCTTCGTCGGCTTCGATCCGCTGCGACAGGCTTTGTATGACAATGATCGGCGCAAATCCGGAGACGGGGATCCGATGGCGGTCGTGCGCAACGCCATTGAGGTCAACCAGCGGTCCG
Source organism: uncultured Alphaproteobacteria bacterium (assembly GCA_963821505.1). Taxonomy (GTDB): domain Bacteria; phylum Pseudomonadota; class Alphaproteobacteria; order Rhizobiales; family Xanthobacteraceae; genus VAZQ01. The sequence goes on along the minus strand of CAWGEH010000013.1, from coordinate 231,318 downwards.
TCGGCGGCACGGCCAGGACGACCGGCGGATTTGTCGGCGTCAAGCTTTACCCCCCGATGGGATTTCAGGCGATAGACAATAAGGACGTGCCGGATGCCAGATTCAGCGAACCCGCATATCTTTGCTCCCCCACCGGATTGGGCTCGCAGATCGGCAGGAAGCTCGATGCGGCGCTCTCGAAACTCTACATGTGGTGCAGCGCGAACAATGTGCCGGTCATGGCCCATACCAGCCAGAGCTTCGGGCCAAACGCCGACTACGAAGGCCGAGCAGACCCGGCATTCTGGGTCAGGGTTCTCAAACCGCACGCGTTCCCGGGGCTGCGCATCAACATGGCTCACTTCGGCCATTTCAGCAACGCGGTTCCGTTCAAGGACCCGAGAAACTATCTCGATAAGTGCTGGGAATGGACGGTGGGCAAAATCATCACTAGCTCACCCGACGGGTACGCTTATGCCGACATCAGCTCGCTTGGCGAAATCCTCAAGACCGGACCGAGCAGAAAGGTTGTGGAATGCTTCCGCGCCTTCAAAGATCGCTTTCCCGATAGCGACGAGCGGCTGCTCTACGGCACCGATTGGTCGATGATCGCGCAAGAAGAGCGTTTTCCGAAACTTCTCGCCGCCAAACCATTCCCCGACCTGATGATCCTTGTCTTAAGGGCCGTGGGATACAACGACGCACAGATCGAGAACATCATGTTCAGGAATGCAACGCGCTTCCTCGGTCTCAGCAAGGGCGAGCGAGAAAAATTCGGGGAAAACAGTACGCGCGGGCGACTGGAAAAATTCTACGCCGCTCACGGTTTGTCCGCCGACTGGATGACAGCGTTCGATTGAGCGGCGGTGAGCCATCTTGCCGTGATTGCGGGAGCCGAGCGTGCGGTGCTCGAGCTTGCGCGTGGGTGTTGCTCGCTCGGACCTCGGAACGAGGTCGAGCCCGGATCGGCAGATGCCGATTTTATTCCGCGGCCGGCGGGCGCGCGACGATTTCCTCTGCCTCCGGATTGAGCGGCTTGACCTCGCGCGCGGGTTTGCTCAAGGGCTCCTGCACCATGCTGGTCCGCAGGAGATCGGTGCCCGCGGATATGCCCTCGGCCTGTTGCAGCGCGAGCCGCTCGAGATCGCGACGGCGCACGAACTCCTCGACCGCCAAGGCCCGCTCCGGATCGCGCCCAAGCTCTTCGAGGGTCTTGCGTCCAAACAGGAGCGCCGACTCGTAGGTCTCGCGCAGCTCGAATTCGACGCCCTTGGCGGTCAGCTGCAAGGAGTGACGCCGGTCGTAGGAGCGTACGTAAAGCTTCGTCCCGGGGAAGTCGGCGCGGACGAGATCGACGATGCGGCTGGCCGCCTCCGGGTTGTCGATGCACACCGCGATCAGCCGCGCCTCGCCTGCGCCCGCTGCGCGCAGGACGTCGAGCCGGGTGCCGTCGCCATAGTAGACCTTGAAGCCGAAGCGTGCGGCTTGCTGAATCATTTCGGGGTCGTTGTCGATGGTGGTGACGTCGATGCCTTCGGCCAGCAGGCATTGCGACACGATCTGCCCGAAGCGCCCAAAGCCGATCACGAGCAGCGAGCCGTGCGCGTCGGAGAAGTCGTCGGGGTCTTGTTCGTCCAGTCGTGCAAAACGCCGCAGAAGCGCATCGGTGAGCGTGGCGACGAGGGGACCCAGCAGCATGGTAATGGCGGCGACCGCGGTGAGGATGCTGGCTTGGCGCGCATCGAGCACGCCGAGTGATCCCCCAAGTGGGATGAGCACGAATGCGAATTCCCCCGCGCCAGTCAGGACCGATCCGGCGCGGAGGGCATCGCCGCGCTGCACGCAGGTCGTGCGGAACAGGAGCCAGACGATTGCCGCCTTGAGCAGGGTAATAATGACGGCGGCAACGAGGATCAGCCAAAGACTGGTCCGCACGACGGCTATGTCGATGCTCATGCCGATGCCCATGAAGAAAAGCGCCAGCAAAAGGCCGCGGAACGGCTCAATATCCGCCTCGAGCTCATGCCGGTAATTCGATTCCGCGAGCATCACGCCGGCGAGGAATGCGCCGAGCGCCATCGACATCCCGGCCTTTTGCATGAGCAGGGCAGCACCCAAAACGACGAGCAGCGCCGCTGCGGTCATCACCTCGCGCGAGCGGGTCTCGGCGAGCAGCCGGAACAACGGATTAAGCAGATAGCGGCCGGCTGCGACGATCAGCGCGATGGCGCCGGCGATGACGGCCACGGCGCGCAGCCCATCGCCGAGACCAGCGTGGGCGCTCTCGCTTCCGCGCGCGAGCAGCGGCAGCACCGCCAGGAGCGGGACGACCGCCATATCCTGGAACAGGAGAATCGCGAAGGCACGCTGCCCGTAGTCCAGCTGGAGCTGACCCCGCTCTTCCAGGATTTCGAGCGCAATGGCCGTCGCCGACAACGCCAATGCGAGCCCAGCGACCACGGCGCCGCGCCAGCCGACCAAGCCGGTAGCATAAGCGAGCGCGCCGATCGCGAGCGCAGTGACGGCCAATTGAGCGGCGCCGAGGCCGAAGATGGCGCGGCGCATCGCCACCAGGCGGCCCAGCTCCAGCTCGAGCCCGATCAAGAACAACAGCATCACTATGCCCAGCTCGGATACTGGAATGATGTTCTCGGGCGTTCCAAACGTCGCGAGCCCATAGGGGCCGATGACGATGCCAGCGACAAGATAAGCGACGATGGCGGACAGCCCGAGCCGTCGCGCGATCGGGACGCTCAGGACGGCGGCGGCAAGAAGTATGAGCCCGAACGTCAGGAAGCCGAATTCGGCGTGTTGCATGATTCATTCCGAGATGGTGCCGGGGCGCGGCCCTCGGCCAGATTCCGGGCCGGGCGGAAGCTCGCCCACACGGCACTCGCCTGCGCCCGCGGGCTTCTCTAACATGGTTCCCAAGGCGGGGCGGCGCGGGCGAGAGGCCGGGCATGAGGCGGAACTGGCTCGGGCTGTGGGTTGGCTTGTTGATGGCGCTCGCGGTGTTCGGCACACCCGTGCGGGCTCAGGTCGGCTTCGATCGGCCGGGCGGCGACTATGCCAGTTTTCCCGTGCGGTCCGGCGACCCCGCCCAATGCGCCGCGCGCTGCGAGCGGGATCCGCGCTGCCGTGCCTGGGGCTTTTCCTATCCCGTAACCGAAAGCGCCAACGCCGTCTGCTGGCTTAAATCCAAGGTGATGCCGCGGCTCGCATCGACATGCTGCGTGTCCGGCGTGCGTGGAACCGGAGTCATCGAGCCGCGAAGCGGACCGATCGAGTTCGGCGTCGATCGCAACGGCGGCGACTACCGGCAGTTCGAGCTGCCGGCCGACGCAAGCGGCAAGAGCTGTGGAATGGCCTGTGAGGCCGAAGAAGGCTGTCGCGCCTGGACTTATGTGCGGCCCGGCTATGTGGGATCTTCGGCGGTCTGCTATCTCAAGAACCACATCACCCGTCCGGCGCGTAAGCCGTGCTGCATTTCCGGGGTGGTGCGATAGCCGATTTCTCCGGGTTGACGACTTCGCAGCGTTCGCCGACCCAGATCGGCACCGCCGTCTGCGGCGTCATAGGCGTCCTGCGTTCGGAATTCGACTTTCGTGCCAAGCGAGCATCGTCAGAGCTGTCGTGCCATTTCCCGTCCCTTGCGCTGCCCGCCGGACGCGGCCTCGGCGCCCACATGGCAGTTACGACATGACGAAGGTCAATGACCGCGCTTTGACTCGCTCGTTAAAGGCAATCGCGCGCGGAGGATTGCCCCGATGCAGATACTGGACTCTCGTTGAGATTTCGACCTTAGCCGGTCCCACCGACGGTTATGCGGTCCATACGCAAGGTGGGCTGGCCGACGCCGACCGGCACACCCTGCCCATTTTTGCCGCAGGTGCCGATACCGGGATCGAGCTTGAGGTCGTTGCCGATCATGCCGATCCGGTTGAGGTCGGTCGGGCCGTTCCCGATCAGCATGGCGCCCTTGAGGGGCCGCGCGAGCTTACCGTCCTCGATTCGGTAGGCTTCGGTGACCTGGAACACGTACTTGCCTGAGGTGATGTCGACCTGGCCGCCGCCGAAGTTGACGGCGTAAATGCCGTTCTTGACCGAGGCGATGATCTCGCCCGGATCGCGCTCGCCTGCGAGCATGTAGGTGTTGGTCATGCGCGGCATGGGCACATGGGCGTAGCTTTGCCGACGGCCATTGCCCGTCGGCTTCATGCCCATGAGACGCGCGTTTTGGCGGTCCTGCATGTAGCCGACGAGGATGCCGTCCTCGATCAGCACGGTGCGATTGGTCGGCGTGCCCTCGTCGTCGATCGAGAGCGACCCGCGCCGCTGCGCGATGGTGCCGTCGTCAACGACGGTGACACCCTTCGACGCGACCCGCTGTCCCATCAGTCCGGCGAAAGCCGAGGTCTTCTTGCGATTGAAGTCACCTTCAAGCCCGTGGCCCACCGCCTCATGCAGCATGACCCCGGGCCAGCCGGGTCCCAGCACCACGTCCATCTCGCCCGCCGGCGTGGGCACTGCCTCGAGATTGATCAGCGCCTGACGCACGGCATCGTCGGCCGCGTCCTGCCAAGCCTGCGTCTCGAGGAAATGCGCGAAGCCCTCACGCCCGCCGTAGCCGTAGCTGCCGGCCTCCTGGCGATCGCCGTCACCGGCAACGATGGAGACATTAACGCGTACCAGCGGGCGCACGTCGCGGTAGCTTTCGCCGTCCCCGCGCAGGATCTCGATCACCCGCCAGCTCGCGCCGAACGAGATCGAAACCTGGCGCACACGCGGGTCCTTCGCCCGGGCATAGGCGTCGATGGTCTCCAGCAACCGCACCTTGCTCTCAAAGTCCGGCGCGCCGAGCGGATTGTCATCGCCATAGAGGCGAACATTGGTACGGCCGGGCGGCTCGGCATAGCGGCCGCCATAGCCGCCCTTGACCGCACGTACCGCGTCCGCCGCGCGCGCCAGCGCACCGTCCGAGAGGTCAGAGGAATGCGCATATCCCACCGCCTCGTCCTTGACGGCGCGGAGCCCAAACCCCTGGTCGGTGTCGTAGGTCGCCTGCTTGAGCCGCCCATTGTCGAATACGAGCATCTCGGACTGGGCATATTCGAGATAAAGCTCGCCGTCGTCGGCGCCTTCGAGGCCGCGGGCGAGGTGCCTGCGCGCGTCCTGGCGGTCGAGACCGGCACGGTCGAGAAGCGACATGGTGGATGAGGTCATGATGCAATCCAAAATTGGGGCGGATCGGGGACGTGGAGCTAAAGATAATCGCCCCCGCGTCAACTTGCGAGGTCGGCCGGACCCTTAATCGGAGCTGGCAAGAGGCGCCGCGCCTTGAGCGGCTTAGGGGAGCTTGTCGTATCCTTCGCCGAAGCCTTTCAGGCTCATGGGGAAGCCAATCCCCTCTTCGGGCGTCTGAAAAATGATGAAGGTTGCGGTCTGGCCCGTGCGCAGTTGCTTGATCAAATTGTCGTCCATGACCACCTCGGCAACGCAGCCGTTCGGCAGGCAACGGACGAAACCGGCGCGGCCGACGTCGACCTGGTCGATCTTGAGCCCGAGGCCTGAGGGAAGCAGCACGCCGACGGGCGCGACCACGCGCATGAGCCGGCTCTTTTGGTCGGCAGTCTTGAGCACGATCACGGTGAGGCCGACATTGGCACGATCCTCTGCCGTGACGCTCTGGATCAGCGCGCACTGCTCGCCTTGGGCGCCGGGTGGCGTGTCGCAGCGGACCTGCCAGTCATTGTGGACCGATTTGACCGCGCCCTGCGCCAGGGCGTGCTGCGGCGATCCGGCCCAAGCTGTGAGCGCCGTCAGTGCGGCCGCCAGCAGCGATCTCCTCGCGTGAAAAAACAGTTCCGGGCTGAATGAACGCATAGTGCCCCGTGCCTCGAATCCCGCGCAGCGCGCCCCGCTGTCCCCGAATCGGCCGAATCAAGCCCCTCGGACATGGTCCGACCTACGTATCAAGGATTAGTAAAACAGCGCATTGTGGCCGAGAAAGGGTCGAAAAAACGGCCCGTGACGGGCGGGTCAAGTGCCGGCCTTTGGTCGCATGGGAGATATGAAGGGGTGCATTGCGACCGAACCGGAATTATGGTTTGAGAAGCCAGGAATCCCCCTCAGGTTCCGCCGCTCGCGCGGGGCCGGCCGAGGAAAAACCTGCCCGCGGCGGACGTTGCGCTCCAATTCGGGCGGCGGCAGCGGCTCGGGCCGGTGAAGCGCAGCGGCGCTGACGCCTCAGAGCCTTATTCGAAGGAGCAATGCCGACGATGCTGGTGCTCAAGCGATTGACCGTATTGGCGGTGGCGGTTCTCGCCGTGCTGGCGGCCGGGGAGGCGGCTGTGGCCGGGCTCGGTCAGCCTTCTGAATGGCAGATCGGGTTGCAGCAATCAGGCTCCCCGGTCATGGACAACATTATCTGGTTTCATGACTTCTTGCTCTACATCATCACCGGCATTGTTGGCTTCGTGCTCGTGTTGCTAGTCATCGTCATGGTGCGCTTCAATGCCCGCGCCAACCCGGTGCCTTCCCGGACCACGCACAACACATTTATCGAGATAGCATGGACGCTCATCCCCATCCTGATCCTGATGGGAATCGCGGTGCCCTCGTTCAAGCTCCTGTTCTTCCAGCTCAACGTGCCGGCCGCCGACCTTACGGTGAAAGCGACAGGCAAGCAGTGGTACTGGACCTACAGCTATCCGGACAACGGCCAGTTCGAGTTCGATTCGCTGCTGCTCAAGGACGGGGAGCGCAAGCCCGGCCAGCCGCGGTTGCTCGCGGTCGACAACGACATGGTAGTACCGGTGAACAAGACAGTGCGCGTGATCACCACCGGCGCCGACGTCATCCATTCGTTCGCGGTGCCGTCCTTCGGCATCAAGATCGATGCGGTTCCGGGACGGATCAACGAGACCTGGTTCAAGGCGACGCGGGAAGGTGTCTATTACGGCCAGTGCTCGGAACTATGCGGCAAGGATCACGCCTTCATGCCGATCGCGGTCCACGTGGTGAGCGAGCAGGCCTTCACCGCCTGGATCGAAGAGGCGAAGAAGAAATACGCCCGCGAAGAAGTGACGCCGCCGACCAATGTGGCGGCAGCGCAATCTGTGACCCGCTGATGCCGCGCGGCGGCACGGCATTGGTGAGCGGGCGGTAACTCGAGGGACTGAGTCATGGCTACCACGACGAAAGCGCACGGCGAGGATCACGCCGACCATCCGCATGGGTGGCGGCGCTACCTCTATTCGACCAATCACAAGGACATCGGCACGATGTACTTGGTATTTGCGCTGGTCGGCGGATTGGTCGGCGGTGTGCTCTCGATCGGCATGCGACTCGAGCTGATGCATCCGGGGCTGCAGTTCTTTCACGATCCCCACATGTTCAACGTGTTCACCACGGCGCATGGGCTGATCATGATCTTCTTCATGGTCATGCCGGCGATGATCGGCGGCTTCGGCAATTGGATGGTGCCGCTGATGATCGGAGCGCCGGACATGGCGTTCCCGCGCATGAACAACATTTCGTTCTGGCTGCTGCCGGCATCCTTTACGCTGCTGATCATCTCCCTGTTCGTGGAGGGCGAGCCGGGTGCCCCCGGTGTTGCGGGCGGGTGGACCCTGTATGCGCCGCTGTCGACTATAGGCCATCCGGGACCCGCGGTCGATTTCGCGATTCTCTCGCTCCATCTTGCCGGCGCCTCGTCGATCCTCGGCGCCATCAACTTTATAACGACGATCTTTAACATGCGCGCGCCCGGCATGACGATGCACAAGATGCCGCTGTTCGTGTGGTCGCAGCTGGTTACCGTGTTCCTGCTGCTGCTGGCGCTGCCGGTTCTCGCCGGCGCCATCACAATGCTGCTGACCGACCGCAATTTCGGCACCACCTTCTTCACCCCGAGCGGCGGCGGCGATCCGATCCTGTTCCAGCACCTGTTCTGGTTCTTCGGGCATCCCGAAGTCTACATCCTGATCGTGCCGGGATTCGGCATCGTGAGCCAGATCGTCGCGACCTTCGCGAAGAAGCCGGTCTTCGGCTATCTCGGCATGGCTTATGCCATGGTGGCGATCGGCGGCATCGGCTTCGTAGTGTGGGCGCACCACATGTACACGGTCGGAATGTCCACCTCCGCGCAGGCATACTTCGTGGTCGCGACCATGGTGATCGCAGTGCCGACCGGCGTAAAGATCTTCTCCTGGATCGCCACCATGTGGGGCGGCTCGCTCGAGTTCAAGACGCCGATGCTGTGGGCGATCGGCTTCATCTTTCTGTTCACCGTCGGCGGCGTCACCGGCGTGGTGCTCGCCAATGCCGGCGTCGACCGCTCGCTGCAGGACACCTACTACGTGGTGGCGCACTTCCACTACGTGCTCTCGCTCGGCGCGGTCTTCACGATCTTCGCCGGCTGGTACTACTGGTTCCCGAAGATGAGCGGTTACATGTACTCGGAAACGATCGGGAAACTGCATTTCTGGATCACCTTCATCGGCGTCAACATCGTCTTCTTTCCGCAACATTTCCTCGGGCTCGCGGGCATGCCGCGGCGCATTGCGGATTACCCCGATGCTTTCGCCGGTTGGAACCTGGTGTCGTCGCTGGGTTCGTATATTTCGGGCTTCGGCGCATTGGTGTTCTTCTTCGGCGTAGTCCAGGCATTCATGCGCAAGGAGAGGGCGGCAGACAATCCATGGGGGGCAGGCGCGACCACGCTCGAATGGACGCTGCCTTCCCCGCCGCCGTTCCATCAATACAACGAACTGCCGCTGATCAAGTGAGGACGGCGGCAGCCCGCGGGGCGGGCGTCGCACCAATCAGCGGGTCATCCAACAGTTGAGCGCAGGATCGATGTCGGTAGTCAGCGGAGGCGCAGAATTAGCGGCGAGCGGCGCGGCGTTGGGCCGCCACGAGCCGAGCATTGCGAGCGTCGGCGACTACGTTGCGCTGATGAAACCGCGGGTCATGTCGCTTGTCGTCTTTACCGCGCTGGTCGGCCTTATGATCACGCCCGGGCACATCCATCCGGTGATCGGCTTCACTGCACTTCTGTGCATCGCCGTCGGCGCCGGCGCCGCGGGCGCACTTAACATGTGGTACGACGCCGACATCGACGCGATGATGACGCGCACCTCGGGCCGCCCCATCCCACGGGGTCGCATCGCGCCGGGCGAGGCACTTGCTTTTGGGCTGGTGCTCGCAGCCTTCTCGGTGGGCGTGATGGGCCTGCTCGTGAACTGGCTTGCAGCGGCCCTGCTCGCCTTCACCATCTTCTTTTACGTCGTCGTCTACACGGTATGGCTCAAGCGTTGGACGTCGCAGAACATCGTCATCGGCGGCGCCGCGGGCGCGTTTCCTCCCATGATCGGCTGGGCGGCGGGAACCGGCGGCATTTCACTGGAGGCGTTGCTCCTGTTTCTCATCATCTTCTTCTGGACGCCGCCGCATTTCTGGGCACTGTCGCTCACACGCGTCGACGATTATGCCCGCGCCCGTATCCCGATGCTTCCAGTGATCGCTGGAGCGCAGGAGACGCGACGTCAGATTCTGTACTATTCCACTGTGCTCGTGCCGATCGGCGCGGCACCGTGGCTATTCGGCTATGCCAATGCGCTTTTTGGGATGACCGCGCTCTTGGCCGGCATCCTGATGGTGGCGCTCGCCTGGCGGGTGCGAAGCGAGCGTGAGGGCGAGCGCGCCGAACGCGCGGCGCACCATCTCTTCGCTTTCTCCATCCTGTATTTGTTCGTCCTCTTCGCCGTGCTGTTGGTCGAGGGCGGAATGGGTGGCCGGGCGGGGTGAGGGCTTTGGTGATGACATGGACGAAAAGCCACAGAGAATCGTGCTTAGCGAAGAGCAGAAGCGCAGCCGGCGCGCGCGATCGCTCGCGATTGCGCTCGCCCTCGCAGCGCTGGTTATCCTGTTCTACATCGTCACCCTGGTGAAGGGACCGGCGGTGTTGAATCGTCCGTTGTGATCGAGATGAGCGCTCGAAAGGTCTCCTCGCAGCGCCGCCGCGATATCGCCGTGGCGGCCGCGTGTGGCGTATTCGTTGCCGCGATGGTGGGCGCGGCCTACGCGGCCGTGCCATTTTACAACTGGTTCTGCCGCACGACCGGCTTCGGCGGCACCCCCCAGGTCGCGACCGCCGCGCCGTCGCGTGTGCTCGAACGCAAGCTCAAGGTGCGGTTCGACGCCAATGTCGCCGGTGGGCTTCCGTGGCGCTTCGAGCCAGAGCAGAATTCAATCGAGCTGAAGATCGGCGAGGTCGTGACCGTCGCCTACAAGGTCGTCAACGAATTGGCGCGCGAGACGGTAGGGGTAGCATCCTATAATGTTTCGCCGCCCACCGTGGGTGGCTATTTCACCAAGATCAACTGTTTTTGTTTCACCGATCAGCGGCTCAAGGGCGGCGAGAAGCGGGAGATGACGGTTGTCTTTTTCATAGACCCCGCGCTGGCGGGCGATACGGAGCAGGACGGTCTCGACACCATCACGCTCTCCTACACCATGTATCCGGCGCGCCAGCCTGAAACGCCCCGCGCTGAGAACGGCCCGGCTCTTTCACCCGGACGAAGCTAAAATGAAGGGCAAGCGTCAGGTGGCGCTGCCTGATCGAAGACGGAGAAGCTAAAGATGGCCGATGCTCACGCCAAGCCGCATCACGATTACCATCTCGTCGAGCCCAGCCCGTGGCCGGCGCTCGGCGCCGTCTCGGCATTCGTGGCGGCGGTCGGCGGCATCGCGTGGATGCATCACATGTTCACCGCCGCGCCCTATGTTTTCGGCGTCGGCGTGATCGGCATCGCCTATACGATGCTCGGGTGGTGGACCGACGTCGCGCGCGAGGCAACGTATGAGGGATATCATACCCGCGTAGTGCAGATCTCCCATCGTTACGGAATGATTCTGTTCATCGCATCCGAGGTGATGTTCTTCGTCGCCTGGTTCTGGGCATATTTCGACGCCTCACTATTTCCGGCCGACGTGCACCAGATCACACGCGAACAGTTGTTCGGCGGGGTGTGGCCGCCGAAGGGCATCGAGACCTTCGACCCCTGGCACCTGCCGCTGTTAAACACGTTGATCCTGCTCACCTCCGGGACGACCGTGACCTGGGCGCACCACGCGCTACTGGAAAATGACCGCGACGGGCTCAAATGGGGCCTGATCCTGACGATCGCGCTCGGCCTGGCGTTCACCTGCGTGCAGGCCTACGAGTACAGCCATGCGGCATTCAATTTCAGCGGCAATGTCTATGGCGCCACGTTTTTCATGGCAACCGGCTTCCATGGCGCTCATGTGATCATCGGCTCGACGTTCCTGATCGTGTGCCTGATCCGTGCGTATCTTGGCCAATTCACGCCGACGCAGCATCTCGGCTTCGAGTTCGCCGCCTGGTATTGGCATTTCGTCGACGTGGTGTGGATTTTCCTGTTCTCCTGCATCTACGTGTGGGGTTCGGGCGGCGAGAGTGCGGCGCACGCTGCCGGCCACTAGCGCCGTCGTAAACGGCAGACCGGCTTGCTTGCGCACGGGGGAAGCCGCGGCGGATTGCGCCAGCTTGTCTCCGGCCCGCTGAGGCAAATCGCGAGGACTCCGCGTGGCGCGTGCTCCGGCTCGCAACGTGAGCGCGCTTTGCCGCCCCGGCTGCCTGGCGGAAGGGCGCCTGGGACGGAAGGCAAGCAAGGTCGTCGGGTGTGCCACCTCGCAAAGCCTTCTCGGGCAAGTGAGCGACGTTTGCTTTCTTATCGCCGAGTTGTGAAAGTTGTTGCGGAGCGGCCAGTTGCCTGGCGCCCTACGCTTTCGACCGTGCTTGGTGTTGCGAACGGCGAGACCGGAGATCGGCCATGACGGACTACGATGCGATCATCATCGGCACCGGACAGGCCGGGCCGGCATTGGCGCGGCGGCTAGTGGCCGCGGGCTGGAAGGTCGCCATCGTCGAACGCAAATTTTTTGGCGGCACTTGCGTCAATACCGGCTGTACCCCGACCAAGACACTGGTCGCGAGCGCCTATGCGGCGCATCTCGCACGTCGTGCCGTCGAATACGGGGTGACCACCGGCCCGGTCGGCGTCGACATGAAGGCGGTGAAGGCGCGCAAGGACGCGGTTTCGGGTGCGTCGCGCCAGGCCGTTGAGCGATCGTTGAAGACGCTCAAAGGATGCACCGTCTATGAAGGCCACGCCCGCTTTGCAGGTCCGAAGGAGGTCAAGGTCAGTGATGAGGTGCTCAGGGCGGAAAAGATTTTCATCAACGTGGGCGGGCGGGCACTCGTGCCGCCGATTCCCGGGCTCGACCAAGTTCCTTACCTGACCAACAGCTCGATGATGGATGTGGATTTCCTGCCCCCGCATCTGGTCGTGCTCGGGGGAAGCTATGTCGGCCTCGAGTTTGCGCAGGTCTATCGCCGCTTCGGAAGCGAAGTCACGGTCATCGAACTCGCACCGCACCTCATTGCACGCGAGGACGAGGATGTCTCGCGCGCCATTGCCGATATCCTACGGGATGAGAACATCGATATTCGCCTCAACAGCAAGGTTGTCAGAGTCGAAAAGCAGGGCAACGACATCGCGGTGATTGTCGAGACTGCGGGAACGAGAGCGCAGGTCGCCGGCACGCATCTGTTGCTGGCGATTGGTCGCAGGCCCAACACGGACGATCTCGGCCTCGAGAATGCCGGCGTCGCCACGGACGCCCGCGGCTACATCCAAGTCGGCGATGAGCTGCGCACCAACGTGCCCGGCATTTGGGCGCTGGGGGACTGCAACGGCCGCGGCGCTTTCACCCACACCTCCTACAACGATTTCGAAATCGTCGCGGCGAACCTCCTCGACAACGACCACCGGCGAGTCACCGACCGCATCACCGCCTACGCGCTCTACACCGATCCCCCGCTCGGACGCGCCGGCATGACCGAGGCGGAGGTCCGCAAGTCCGGCCGGCCGGCGCTGATCGCGACCCTCGCCATGGAGGAGGTGAGTCGCGCCTATGAGAAAGGCGAGACCAAGGGCTTCATGAAGATCCTGGTCGACAACGAGACGAAGCAAATCCTCGGCGCATCGCTGCTGGGACTTTCGGGCGACGAAGTCGTTCACAGCATTCTGGACGTCATGTATGCTAAGGCACCTTCCACGCTCCTGCGCCGGGCGATGCACATTCACCCGACGGTCTCCGAGTTCATTCCGTCTATGATGGAGGACCTCGCGCCGTTGCAATGATTCGCGGGCAGGAATGCTTCGATATTGCTTCGCAGGCCTTGAGAATTGGCGTGCGGCACGCCATGTCCGGGGAAGTGTTTTCGAGACGGATTTGAATGGCGACCCGAGACCCTGATACCCCGCCGCCGCCCATCGTGACCGGGCTGTTGGGACGCTGCCCGCGTTGCGGCAAGGGCCGGCTGTTTCGAGGGTTTCTCGCGTTGCGCCCGCGCTGCGAGCATTGCGGTCTCGACTTCTCATTCGTCGATTCCGCAGACGGGCCGGCGTTTTTTGTGATGTTCTTCTCCGGCTTCATTGTCGCCGGCTCGGCCTTGGCGGTGGAGATCCTCTACGCGCCGCCATACTGGGTTCACGCAGTCCTGTGGATACCGCTGATCCTCGTTACGACGCTGTTGCCGTTGCGTCCCGTCAAGGGGCTTCTGATCGCGCTGCAATATCACCACAAGGCCGAGGAGAGCCGCTTCACCGGCGGCGAAGCGCCGTGAGCGTTGCATCCGCGCGGCGCCTGCGGGCTGGCCTCGCAGTCCCAGCCGCGTTCGCGCTGCTGGCGCTCGTTACCTTCATTGGGCTCGGCACTTGGCAGCTCCAGCGCAAGGCCTGGAAGGAGGCGCTGATCGCCACGCTCGAGCAGCGCCTTTCCGCGTCTCCTACCGATCTGCCGTCGCGTGAGCGTTGGGACAGGCTCGCTCCCGCGCACGACGAGTTCCGTCGCGTAAAATTTCCTGCTGCGTTCGTTCCAGGTGCGGAAGCGCTTGTCTACGCCGTGGGCTCGGCCTTGCGTGGCGATGTATCCGGCCCCGGCTTCTGGGTTTTTGCGCCAGCCCGGATTGCCTCCGGCGGCCTTGTCGTCGTCAACCGGGGCTTTGTGCCGGACGGACGGCAGGATCCGGCGACTCGCGCCGCCGGCGAGATCACCGGTAGCAGCCAGCTGGTTGGCGTGATGCGCTGGCCGGAATCCCGCGGCGTCTTCTCCCCAAAAGACGAACCGGCACGCAATCTCTGGTTCGTGCGCGACCCCGTTGGCATGGCATCCGCCAAGGGCTGGGGTGAGGTCGCGCCGTTCTACATCGAACTGGAAAGTCCGCAGCCGCCGGGCGGCCTGCCAAGGGCCGGCCCGCTCAAGGTGAACCTGCGCAACGAACATCTGCAATATGCGATTACTTGGTATGGGCTCGCCTTGGTTGTGGTCGTGATGTTCGGGTTCTGGCTGGGCGGCAGCCGCCGCGCCGCGCACATCACATGAGCGGCGTGCACCAGCCTTGCTTGTGGAAACCGCACACTCCCACTATGTTTGTCGGGTTGCTTCTCGACACCCGGCCGCGCCGGGAACTTGAGTATATTCAAAAGGTTATGCGGTTTGCTCGGCGGGCGCGCGGGAGCTCGAGCAACGACGGCGTAGCCCCAACCGGAGCCCCTGGCCCGTGCGCTATGTCTCCACCAGGGGTGAGGCCCCGCCGCTCGGGTTTGTCGAGGCGACGTTGGCGGGGCTTGCCCGTGACGGCGGGCTTTACGTACCCGCGACCTGCCCGCGGCTCGACGCGGAAACGATCGCCGGCTTTGCCGGCCGGCCCTATGCGGAAGTCGCGGTCGAGGTCATTCGTCCTTTCATCGGCGATGCCATCCCGGATCACGACCTCGCGCGCATGACGCGCGAAGCTTATGGCAATTTCCGCCACCCGGCGGTTGCGCCGCTGACGCAGTTCGGAGTGAACGATTTCCTGCTCGAACTGTTTCATGGACCGACGCTCGCGTTCAAGGATCTGTCGATGCAGCTCCTTGGCCGGCTCATAGACCACATGCTCACGACACGCGGGGAGCGCACTACCATCGTGGTTGCGACTTCTGGCGACACCGGCGGTGCCGCGATCGAAGCCTTTCGTGGTCGCGAGCGAACGGACCTGTTCGTCCTCTTTCCGCAAGGCCGCATTTCCGACGTGCAGCGGCGGATGATGACGACGGCCGAGGATAGCAACGTCCACGCGCTGGCAATCGATGGAACTTTCGATGATTGCCAAGCGATCGTGAAGGGCATGTTCAACCATCAGGCCTTTCGCGAGCAGGCGCGGCTTTCAGGTGTGAATTCCATCAACTGGGCGCGCATCGTCGCACAGCTGGTCTATTACTTCACCGCCGCCGTCGCGCTCGGCTCGCCCGGCCGCAAGGTTGCCTTCACCGTGCCGACCGGCAATTTCGGCGACGTCTACGCGGGCTATGTCGCCCGCTGCATGGGTCTGCCCGTTGATCGTCTAGTGGTCGCCACCAACGTCAATGACATTCTCGCCCGCACGATTGCGACCGGCAGCTACGAAATCCGCGAAGTGACAGCGACGTCCTCGCCATCCATGGACATCCAGGTGGCGTCGAATTTCGAACGCCTGCTGTTCGACGTCCATGACCGCGATGCCTGCGCGGTCCGTAAGCTGATGGCCTCGCTCACCCAGTCGCGCCGCTTTGCGCTTTCCGCGCGCGCGCTTTCGGGGATACGCGCCGTATTTTCCGCCAACTGGGCGGACGAGGACGAGACCGCCGCGGCCATGCGCACCATGCTGCGGGAGACCGGTCATTTCATTGACCCTCACACCGCGGTAGGGGTGGCGGTCGCCGAGAAGGAAACCCGCGATCCTGCGGTTCCGATGGTGGTGCTCGCAACGGCTCACCCGGCGAAATTCCCCGACGCGGTGAAGGCGGCCTGCGGCGTGCGGCCGCCGCTTCCCGACTGGCTCGCCGACCTCGATCAGCAGCCGGAGCGCGCTCTTGCGCTGCCGGTCGATCAGATGGCCGTCGAGCGCCATATTCTCTCGGTCAGCCGTGCCGCACACGAAGGAGCCGCCGCATGAGTGTCGAAGTTACGCGCCTTTCCACCGGCCTCGCCGTCGTGACCGACGCAATGCCGCATTTGGAGACTGCTTCGCTCGGGGTCTGGGTCAGCTGCGGCAGTCGCGACGAGCAGCCGGACGAGCATGGTATCTCGCATCTGCTCGAACACATGGCGTTCAAAGGCACTTCGCGGCGCACGGCCCGTCAAATCGCGGAAGCAATCGAAGCAGTCGGCGGCGACCTCAACGCGGCGACCTCGATCGAGACGACGGCTTATTACGCGCGCGTTCTACGGGCGGATGTTCCGCTTGCGCTCGATGTGCTGTCCGACATCCTCGCCGATCCCTCATTCGATCCCGAAGAGCTCCGGCGCGAACAGAACGTTATCGTGCAGGAGATCGGCGCCGCGGAGGATACGCCGGACGACTTGATCTGGGATCGGTTGCAGGAGACGGCCTTCGCCGGTCAGCCGATTGGGCGGTCGATCCTCGGCACACCGGCGAGCGTGCGCGCGTTCGACCGTACCCGTCTCGCCGCCTATCTCCAACGCAACTATCGGGGCCCTGCGATGGTGGTAGCGGCGGCGGGCGCCGTCGAGCATCGCGCTCTGGTGGCGGAGGTCGAGCGGCTATTTGCGAGCTTTACCGGCCCCCGAGCGCCGACGCCCGATCCCGCACGCTTCATAGGTGGCTCCCGCATCGAGACGCGCGATCTCGAACAGGCGCACATCGCGCTTGCCATGCACGGCCTGCCGCAGCGCGACCCGAACCTTTACAGCTTGCAGGTGTTCACGAGCGTGCTTGGCGGCGGCATGTCCTCGCGTCTGTTCCAGGAGGTGCGCGAGCAGCGCGGGCTCTGCTATGCGATCTACGCGTTCCACGCGCCTTATTCGGACACCGGGATGTTTGGTCTCTATGCTGGCACCGATGCGGCCGACGTCGCCGAGTTGATGCGTGTCGTGGTGGGTGAGATCAACGATGCAGCCGAGACAATCAATGAGGTGGAGGTCGCACGGGCGAAGGCACAGATGAAGGCAGGATTGCTGATGGCACTGGAGAGTTCCGGCGCCCGCGCCGAGCAGCTTGCGCGCCAGATGCTTCATTGGGGTCGTCCCATTCCGCTCGACGAGCTTGTGGGAAAAATCGAAGCCGTGACGGTCGAGAGTACCCGCGCGGCCGGCCGCGCCTTGATCGCGCGAGGCCGACCCGCCGTCGCTGCGCTTGGTCCAGGCGCCGGGCTTGAAAGCGCGGCCACGATCGCCGACAGTCTCGTCCGCCGGGCCGCGTAAAGTCTGCCGCGTAGAGTCTGATGACCGAGGACGAATGACGGAGTACAGAAGGAGCGTTTCGTTCCTCGTCCGGCGTTTGTCCTCTGGTGGCTGATCGCCATGGCCTTCTTTCGCACCGTCAGCTTGTCCGACCTGGTGCCTGCGATCACTGGCGAGGGCGTCGTGCTGCGGGCACCGCAGACGTCCGATTGTGCCGAATGGGCGGCGCTGCGCGAGGCGAGTCGGGACTTCCTCACGCCATGGGAGCCGACTTGGCCCGCCGATGACCTCACCCGGTCCTCCTTTCGCCGTCGCATCAAGCGCTATTCCGAAGACCAACGCAGCGACCTCGCATATGCCTTCTTCGTCTTCCGCAAGCAGGACGATGTGCTCATCGGCGGGCTCACTCTCGCCAACATTCGTCGAGGGTGTGCCCAGGCCGGCAGCCTCGGCTATTGGATCGGAGCAGCCCATGCGCGCCAAGGTCATATGACCGCGGCGGTCAATGCGATCGTTCCCTTCGCTTTCGGGACGCTGAAACTGCATCGGATCGAAGCCGCCTGCATCCCTGCTAATATCGCGTCGGTCCGCCTCCTGGAGAAAACCGGTTTCAAGCGAGAGGGCTTCGCCCGCCAATATCTTTGCATCGACGGGATTTGGCAGGATCATCTGCTCTATGCCCGGCTCAAAGACGACCCGCCCTGAGTCAAGCGGAAGCCATGCGGCCTTGGGCTTGCCATGGTTTGACTGCTAGTGTTATGCACCGAAAGGGGATTTTGTCGGGAAAAATCGAGTAATTTCAATGCGTCCGGGGCATGACGACGAGCGAAAGCGCGGCGCGAGCCGCGCCGCGGCGGTATTGTTGGGTGCTTTGGTGCTGTCGGGCTGCTCGTTGGCCGGGCTCGGATCGTCCGATAATTCGCCCTCATTCAGCAGCCGTTTTGCGAGCTTTTTCTCGAGCGCAACGCCGGGGGTCACCCAGCCGCGCTCGCCGACGCCGTCGGCGCCGGATATCGACTGCCCAGGCGTCGATATTCGCACTGGAGCATCGACCTTGGAGGTCGCCGCGAAGACCGCGCAAGCGACCGCGGGCGACCTGCGCTACCAGCTCTCCTTCGGCCAGACCGCCCGCGAGTGCGCCGTGCAGGCTGGCACGATGAGCATCAAAGTCGGCGTTCAGGGGCGCGTCATCCTCGGACCGATGGGAGGTCCAGGCCAGGTTAGCGTTCCCCTGCGCTATGCGGTGGTGCGTGAGGGTCCGCAGCCCAAGACGATTGTGACCAAGTTCAAGCGACTTGCAGTGACCGTTCCGCCGGATCAAAGCAACGTGCAATTCGTCGATGTCGAGGAGGGTCTGAGCTTCCCGATGCCGCCGGCCTCGGAACTCGACGCCTATGTCGTCTATGTCGGCTTTGACGAAATCGGCGACAAGAACGAGAAGAAGCCGGCGAAGAGCGCCAAGAAGCTGGCACCGCGGCAGCAATAGCGGCGCGCCCAAATCCTTTGGCGACGGAACCGGCGCCGGCACTCTCCGGCAAAGTCTTGCTTTTGCGGTCACTGCACCAAGCGATGCGAAGCGCGCACGAGTGGCAAACGTCGTGTGCCGCCTCGCCCCGGCAACTTTCCCGCACGGTTTCTTCGCCTGCGAGGGAGAGCGAGAAGAGCAGCGCAGGGTGACCGGAACCAACGACTGGACTAGCTAGTTCAGCTTACTCTTGAGGTCGGCAATGCCCCTGGCAACGAGGTCGTCGGCGACCTTGTCCTTGACGGTGTGCGTGAGGATCGCTTCCGCGGCGGCGACGGCGGCCTCCGCGGCAGCCGATCGCACGTCGGCAAGTGCTTGAGCTTCTGCTTGGGCGATCTTGCTTTCCGCCATCTTGGTATGGCGAACGATGAATTCTTCGATCTTGGCCTCGGCTTCGGCGCCAAGCCGCTCGGCCTCGGCTTTAGCGCTGGCGATGATCGCTTGCGCCTCGTGCTCCGCTTCGTGCTGCTTGCGTCGGTACGTAGCCAACAGGGCCTCTGCCTCGGCCTTGAGGCGGCGCGCCTCATCGAGCTCCGCCTGAATGCGTCCCCGGCGCTCATCGATGTGCTTCACCAGGAGCTTATGCACCTGGTAATAGCCGAGTATGGCAACGAAGATGACGAAAGCGACGGCCACCCAGAATTCGGCTTCAAACATCGGTGTCCTCAGCGCTTGAGCACGTTGCTGACGGCCTCGGCGACCTCCTCGCTCGGCGGCGTGATTCCGGTCAGCCGCTCGACGATTGCCGGCACCGTATCGCTGGCGATGCCATGCACGTTCGCCATGGCCGCTGACCGCGTGGCGGCAATGCTCTTCTCCGCTTCTGCGATACGGGCTTGGAGCTTGGCGTCCACCTCTTTGCGACGAGCCTCGGCGGCCGCCGCTGCTTTTTCACGGGTCTCGTTGGCGAGCGTTTGTGCGCGTCCGCGCGCCTCTGCCAATGCCTTTTCATGAGCCGCAATGGCGGCATCTGATTGGCCCTTGAGACGCTGCGCCTCCGCAAGATCGCCGTCGATGTGCGCTCGACGCGCTTCGAGGATCGAGCCGATGCGCGGCAGCGCGATCCGCGACATCAAAAGATAAAGCGCAATAAAGGTCAGCGCAAACCAGAACAGTTGCGAGGCGAAGGTCTGCGGGTCGAACGGTGGGAACCCGCGACCATGCTCGCTGCCGGGAATATGCTCGACCGATCCAACCGGTTGCGCGCTGTTCTGGGCCATCGCCAACTCCTGAACGCGGCGGCACGAGCCGCTCGCGCTTTGGATCAATCGCGAAATCTCACAGTGCGAATAGCAGCAACAACGCGATCAAAAGCGAGAAGATGCCGAGCGCCTCGGTGACCGCGAAACCGAAGATCAGGTTGCCGAATTGTCCTTGTGCAGCTGATGGATTGCGCAGCGCAGCGGCAAGATAATGACCGAAGATGGTGCCGACGCCCACGCCGGCCCCGCCCATGCCGATGCAGGCAATGCCAGCGCCGATCATTTTTGCGGCTTGAGGATCCATGGGAGAACTCCTTTTCGAGGTTTGACGAAGGGCGTGTCAGTGGCCCGGGTGGATAGCGTCATTCAGATAGATGCAGGTGAGGATCGCGAAAACATAGGCCTGCAGGAACGCCACGAGCAGCTCGAGCGCGGTGAGTGCGACAGTGAGGCCGAGCGGCAGGATCGCTCCGAGCCAACCGAGGAAACCGAGCGCGCCAAGCATGGTTACGAAGCCGCCAAACACTTTCAACGTGATGTGGCCGGCCAGCATGTTGGCGAACAGCCGTACGCTGTGGGAGACCGGCCGCGACAGGAAGGACAGTACCTCGATGAACGTCACCAGAGGCAGGATGTAGATCGGAATCCCGCTCGGCACGAACAGCTTGAGGAAGCGCAGACCGTTTTTCCAGAAGCCGTAGATGATT
Source organism: uncultured Alphaproteobacteria bacterium (assembly GCA_963821505.1). Classification (GTDB taxonomy): domain Bacteria; phylum Pseudomonadota; class Alphaproteobacteria; order Rhizobiales; family Xanthobacteraceae; genus VAZQ01. The sequence continues at coordinate 210,589 of CAWGEH010000013.1, read as the reverse complement.
ACGGTGAAGAAGACGAGAAGAGCGAGCGAAACCGTGATGATGATGTGGCTGGTGACCGTGAAGGTGTAGGGGATGATCCCGATCACGTTCAGGACCAGGATGAACATGAACAGCGAGAACACCAGCGGAAAGAACTTCATGCCCTCCGTGCCGGCGGTGCTTCGCAACGTGCCCGCGACGAATTCGTACGACATTTCGGCAACCGACTGCAGGCGCCCCGGCACCAGGGCGCGCGAGCTGGTGGCGCCAAGCATCAGCAGCAGGATCAGGAGGAGACGCGATCAACATGAACAGAGCCGAGTTGGTGAAGGCAATCTCGACTCGGCCAATGTGAGCGATTGGAAACAGGTTCTTGATCTCAAACTGGTGGATCGGATCCATGACCAGTCCCTTGTCATCGCCCCGCGACGCACCTTCTTGAGGCGCGCGGAGTCTTCTTCACCGCTTCGAACGGGGCGGGTCCAAAGTATTCGGTCGGAACCACCCCCGCCGCCCGCATCACGTTGAGAACCCCTGCCGCGAAACCGAGGAGCAGAAACACGATCATTCCCCACGGCGAGATTGCCAGCCAGCGATCGATCAGCCAACCGACGGCCGCGCCGACCAAAACCCCGGCGACGAGCTCGGTCGAGAGCCGGAAACCGCGAGCGATCGCCGACGGATCGGCGGTCGGACGTTGATCCGGGCTGGCTTCGGAAGGACGGTCGGGATGGATGTGGCCGAGCCGTTCGCCGAGACGCTTGAACCTCGCGGAGAGCGCAGCCTCGTCAGGCGGTGGTTGTTCGCGATCATCTCCTTCGCGTGCGTCGTCGGCCATGCTTTCGACACCCGCGACGGTCCAGGCAGGATCACGACAGTTCCGCCGCCCCAAGGCCGCGCGGACCATACTGAGTGGGTGTATGCGAGTCAAGAATCGGCGCGTGCGCGCTAACCGATTGAAAAGGAAATGGAAATTCTCGTGATCCCAAAGGAGGCAACGAACCTTTTTCGATCGATTCCGAGGCGACGCGGAAGTCGTTAAGGTGCCCGCTCGACGGCATTGTTGCGGCTCCTCTGGCGAGCGGCAGAGTGGTAAGCTTCTTCACTTGAACGGCGTAGGCGTGGGCACGGCGGACGCCATTGCATCGCCGCTGAGCCACGGTCTACGGACGACGATGCAGGGAGGAATGGCATGTTCCGAATGGCTCTGTTGATCGTCGCCGGACTTGAGCTCGCGGGACCGGCGGCTTGGGCGCAAAGCCCACCGGGCGACAGCGACGACACCCGCTACACCTTCAACCGCATCGACGACGGATACCTGCGGCTTGACGGGCGCACCGGCCAAGTTTCGCTCTGCACCCGGCGCTCCGCCGGTTGGGCGTGTCAGGCGGTGCCGGACGAGCGCGGTGCGCTCGAAGCCGAGATCGCACGTCTCCAAGGCGAAAACGCCGCGCTCAAGAAGGAGTTCATCGCGCACAATCTGCCGCTGCCGGGCGCCGTCAGGCCGGAGCCGCCGGCCTCCAAGCCCGAGGACCCACGCCTGCAGCTGCCGAACGATGCCGATGTCAACAAGGTGGTAAATTTCATGGAGAAGGTCTGGCGTCGCCTGGTCGAGATGATTGCGACGCTGCAAAAGGACATTCTCGAATAAGACCTGATGGTGTTATCGGCGAGGCGGCCGTGAGCGGTCCGGGGTCCCCCATCACCCGCGCCACCCCCGAGATCATCGCGACCGCGACGCTCGTGGTCGAGACCGGCGGGCAGGGTTTCACTGAGATCACGGGCGAGGCGACGCGGTTCATCACTCAGGCCGAGGCGAATAACGGCGCGTTGTTCCTTTTCCTGCGGCATACCTCGGCGTCTCTCATCATTCAGGAAAATGCCGATCCTGATGTGCGCATCGATCTTGCGAGCGCGCTCGATCGCCTCGCGCCTGCAGATGCCGGCTGGATCCACGATGTCGAGGGGCCCGATGACATGCCGGCACACGCAAAGACCATGCTCACAGGGATATCGCTCCATGTCCCGGTAATCGATGGCGCGCTCGCGCTAGGCACGTGGCAGGGCATCTATGTCCTCGAGCACCGTATCCGGCCGCACCGAAGAGAAATCGTGCTGCAATTCGTCGGCAGCAGGCGGTGACCGGGACCGGCTGCGCACGCGCCGTGAACAGCGAGGTTAAGCTGTGCTAGGTTGTCGGCCGGTGGCCAAGTGCGGCCCGGGAAAGACATTGAGCGAAAGATGAAGCGAGTGGGCGAATCGGCACGCTTGGTCATCGCCGACGACCATCCGTTGTTTCGCGGGGCTTTGCGCGAGGCGATCTCGGGGCTGTTCGATGATGTCGAGATTGCCGAGGCGGGGTCGTTCGACGATGTCGCGGAACTGCTTGAGCGCGGCGGTGAGGTGGATCTCATCCTGCTCGACCTGACGATGCCCGGCGTGCGTGGATTCTCCGGCCTGATGTATTTGCGTGCGCAATATCCAAGCGTGCCTATAGTCGTGGTCTCCGCCAATGACGATCCCGGGGTGATCCGCCGCTGCATGGATTTCGGCGCGTTGGGCTTTATCCCCAAGACGCTCGGCATCGAGGCGATGCGTGGGGCGATCGCGCGCGTCCTCGAGGGCGGCGTCTGGACGCCTCCCGATATCGACCTCGGTGCCGGCTCGGACACCGAAACGGCGGACCTGATGACGCGCCTTGCGTCGTTGACGCCGCAGCAAGTGCGCGTGCTGATGATGCTGTCGGAGGGCCTGCTCAACAAGCAGATTGCCTATGAGCTCGGCGTCTCCGAGGCGACGGTGAAGGCGCACGTGTCGGCGATCCTGCAAAAGCTTGGGGTCGAGAGTCGCACGCAAGCGGTGATCGCCGCATCGAAGATCGAGCTCGGCCAGTGGCCGCAGTCGGCGAGTTCCGGCTATTGACTTGTTAAATTCAGGCGACCGGGCGTGCAAGCCGCCAATGCAATCTGCCCGCTTCGGCGCGAGACAGGTCTCTCATTCCGCTGCCGCGACCCGCTGCATGCGCCATTGCGTGAGTAGCGCGCGCAAGGCGGCCGGTTTGAGGGGCTTGTTGAGTAGCTGGACGCCGTTCACGCGGGCGTCCTGGCGCACATGCGGACTTCGGTCGGCGGTGATCAGGATGGCGCCGAGGTCGGCGCCAAAGCGCCGGCGCAACTCGGCGATCGCCTCGATGCCGTTGCCGTCGTCGAGATGGTAATCGACCAGAAGACCATCGGGCGAAGTCTGAGCTTCTGCAACGCTCTCGATCGCCGCCTTGAGATCCGGCGCCTTCAAGACCCGGCAGCCCCAGCCGCCGAGGAGCGTTTCCATGCCATCGAGGATCGCGAGGTCGTTGTCGATGCATAGAACAGTAATGCCGTTGAGCTTCACACGGTCAAGCTCACGCGCCGCACGTTGATGCTGGCTCACGGGGATGGCCGCCGAAAGCGGCACCTCGACCGAGAAACGCGACCCCCGCCCGACCGTCGAGGTAACGACAATCTTGTGGTCGAGAACGCGTGCGATACGTTCGACAATCGAGAGACCAAGCCCCAAACCGCGCGCCACCTTGGCGCCCTGATCGAGCCGGTGGAATTCCTGGAAAATTGCCCGTTTCTTCGAAACCGGGATGCCAAGCCCGGTGTCGTACACGTCGATGCGCAATCGTTGCCGTCGACGCCGACAGCCGACGAGCACACGCCCCTTGGTCGTGTATTTGACCGCGTTGGAGACGAGATTCTGCAGCAGCCGCCCCAGCAAACGTCGATCGGAATGCACCGCGACCGAGCAGGGTACGAATTTGAGCCGCAATCCCTTCTCTTGTGCGAGCGGCGTGAACTCGACTTCAAGCTGGCGTAGAAGCTCGTCGATGCGAAAGCTAATGATTTCCGGCTTCATCGCTCCGGTATCGAGCCGAGAAATGTCCAGCAGAGCGCTGAATATTTCTTCAACAGCGTCTAGCGAGGCGTCGATATTGCCGACCAATTGGGCATCCTTGCCGGCACCTTGCCGCTCGACCAGGCTGGTGACGTAAAGGCGCGCCGCGTTGAGGGGCTGCAGGATATCGTGGCTCGCTGCGGCGAGGAACCGGGTCTTGGAAACGTTGGCTTGTTCGGCTTCACCTTTGGCACGCCCGAGCTCGGTATTGAGGCGGGTCAATTCTTCGGTTCGCTCCCGCACCCGCCGCTCCAGCAACTCGTTGGCACGTTCAAGCTCCTCCGCCGCCTTCACGCTCGGGGTGATATCGGTGAAGGTCGTGACGATGCCGCCGTCCGGCATCGGATTTGCGCGCACCTCCATGATCAAATCGCGATCCGTGAAACGCTCAAGAAACGGCTCGCCGCTCGCGACGTACCGCTCGAGGCGTGCGCGCACGAGTGCATCGACCTCTTGTCTGTCGGACGTGCTGTGTTCGGCGTGAAAGCGCAGGATGTGATCCAGACCGGTGCCGACCCGGGTGAGCTGCGGCGGCAATGCGAGGATTTCGCCGAACTGGCGATTCCAGCAGACGAGGTGCAGGTGCTTGTCGAACACGGCGATGCCTTGTCGCACATGGTCGAGCGCGGTCTGCAAAATCTCGCGGTTGTAGTGAATGGCGGCATTGGCGTCGTCGAGGAGCTTGAGCGCCGCCTTGGTCGACACTGTACGCTTGCGCAGAAGCAGCGAGAGAACGAGACGGGATGATGCCGCGCCGATAGCCGAGGCGAGCAGGTGCTCGGCATAGCGCAGGAGCTGGAAGTCCGCCTCGGCCTTCGCATCAATAGTGATCCCGCGTGTCAAGGCGTAGCTGTCAAATGAGGTGCGTGTGCGCTCCTCTCCGAGATAGCGGGCGACGGTCGTGGTCAACTCCTCGACCGTCACCGAGGAGCGCCACAACCGGAAGCTCGGCGGGATCGGGGTCAGGTGCGACGGAACGAACAGGTCAGCCTGCAGTCGTTCGATCGATGCCGGCGCGCGCCCAAGCGAGAAGACGACATACGCCAGCACATTGAGCGAAAGGCTCCAGATGACCCCATGAGCGAGCGGCGGCAGATCGAGCCCGATGAGCGCCTGCGGGCGCAGCGGCACGATTCCCCAGGGGCCATGCGAGAGCAGGCTCTGACCGACGATTCCTGCTTCCGTAAAGTTTGGCAGCAACAACGTATAGGCCCAGGCCAGGATTCCGACCGTCATCCCTGCCAACGCCCCGCGCGCGGTACCTCGTCGCCAGATCAGGCCCCCGAAGAAAGCCGGCGCAAGCTGCGCAATCGCCGCAAAGGACAGCAAACCGATCGAGGCAAGCTGCGCGTCGCCCGCCAGCCGGTAGTACACGTAAGCAAGAAACAGAATGACGAAGATCGCCACCCGTCGGACCGTGAGCAGCAAACCGCCGATATTGTCGCGACCGGCGATCAGCGCCTCGCGTCGCTGCAGCACGAGCGGCATGAGGATGTCATTCGAGACCATGATGGCGAGGGCGACCAATTCCACGATCACCATCGCCGTTGCGGCCGAAAGGCCGCCGACGAAGGCTGCAATGGTAAAGAGGTCGGAATGCGCGGCTAGCGGCAAGGCCAGGACGAACATGTCGCTGTCGACCTGCCCGGGAGAGAATGTGAGCAGGCCGGCCAATGCGATCGGCACGACGAACAGATTGATCAGAACGAGATAAAGCGGGAATAGCCAGGAGGCGCGCCTGATCTCACCGTCGCTGTTGTTCTCGACCACGGTGACATGGAACTGACGCGGCAGCAAGACGATAGCGAACAGCGACAGCAGAGTCATCGCCAGGAACGTGCCGAGCGCGGGCGTACGGGTGAGGACGGCAGCGGTGTCCGGCCGGTCCACGGCTTGAGCAAAGAGACCAAGCGGCCCATCGAACATCCAGAAGGTTACAAATACTCCGACGCCAACGAAAGCGACGAGCTTGACGATCAATTCGGTTGCGATCGCCAGCATCAAGCCGTCCTGGTGCTCGGTCGCATCGATATGGCGCGTGCCAAACAATACGGCGAAAATCGCCATCGCCACCGCCACGTACAGCGCGATATCGCCCAACACCGGCTGCATTGCGCCGCTCGCGGGTCCGATATGGACGAGAATAGTGGTCAGCGAGGATGACACGGCCTTGAGTTGAAGCGCGATGTAAGGGATCGTGCCGATGATCGCGATCAGCGCTACGGTAGCGGCGACGGTCTGGGCCTTGCCGTAGCGCGCGGCAATGAAGTCGGCGATCGACGTGATGTTCTGCGCCTTGGCGAGCCGCACGATGCGCATGATCAGCGGTGAGCAGAACCCGATGACCAGGATCGGCCCCAGGTAGATCGTCAAGAAGTCGAAGCCGGTGCGTGAGGCGAACCCCACCGAGCCGAAGAAGGTCCATGAGGTGCAGTAGATCGCGAGTGAGAGCGGATAGATCAGGTTCCGCGAACGGCCTTCGCGACCGGCTCGTCGCGTCCGGTCTCCGTAGCTCGCAACCACGAACAAGAGGCCGATATAGCCCAGTGCGAAGGCAATAACGATCCAGCCCTGCAGCATGATGAATTCCGTGGCCATTTTGCGTGAGGCCGATAACTCTCATTCTATCGCAAGAAATGGCGGGCGAGAATGTCTTCCCAGTGTGGCGCGCGCCGGCAGAATTCAGAGCCTTTTTGCCGAGCCGAGGTCAGCCGGTCGGCATCTGCCCTGCACCCTCGAAATCGCCGCGCGCATGACGGGTTCCGATCGCAGTGCGATCTTGATCCCGCATCTCCTCTCATTTGACGCGGCGCACGGGACACGGCATTGATCACGGACAATAGCGGACAGCGGGACGCACCGTGCTGCGATCCAACGTCCGGGACCGATCGATGCCATCTTCGTTTTTTCCCTCACAACGCGAAATCGTGCAGACGGCAGAGACGCTGCTCATTGCGGCAGTGGGCGGCGTAAGCTTTTCTTTGGTCGGCTTCCCCGGGGGACTGGTCGCCGGCTCGATGTTGACCGTCGCGATCGCCGCGCTGGCGGGGCGTCCCGTGAAGATACCGGCGTCACTTGCGCGCCTTTGCTTTGTGCTCGTGGGTATTCTACTGGGGGCGGTGGTCACGCCGGAGACGCTCAGGGGAATAGCGGCGTGGCCCTTGAGCGTCGCTCTTCTCGTCGTCGCCGCCATCTGCATGATGACGGCCACGGCCTGCTACCTGCGTCTGGTGCATGGGTGGGACCCGTTGTCGGCATTGCTCGGCGCGAGTCCGGGCTCGATGGCGCAAGTGATGGCGCTGTCGGCCGAGTTCGATGCCGATGTGCGCGGGATCGCAATTGTGCATGTGATGCGCGTGCTCTTGATCGTGCTCGGATTGCCGGCAGGACTCGCGTTGTTCGGCTCAACGGTGGAACCCGTGGTGTCGACGCGGGGTCTCACAAATTCCTCTCTTGTCGAGCTTGCGATCCTAGTGGTGACATCGAGCCTTGCGGCGCTCGCCATGCTGCGCGTCCGATTCCCAGGCGGCCTGATGTTCGGTGCCATGGCCGGTTCTGGATTCCTTCACGGCGCGGACCTCGTGCACGTTTCGCTGCCATGGTGGGCCGGTAGCGCCGCCGTGCTCACTCTGGGCGCCGTTGCGGGCGCAAGATTCGCGAATACGAGTCCCAGGATTCTGATGAGCTATCTGGGGGCGGCCTTCGGCTCTTTTGCCGTGGCGGTCGCCGTCGCCGCATCGTTCGCGCTGATTGTGGTAGCGCTGCTGCCGTTTCGAGTCGCCGACGTGGTTGTAGCTTTTGCTCCCGGCGCGCAGGACACCATGATGGTTCTCGCCCTCGCGATGCACCTCGACCCAGTCTATGTCGGGGCGCACCACCTCGCGCGGTTCCTGGCCGTCAGCTTTTCGGTGGCTGCCGTGGCGCGGCGGCTGGTCCGCCGGCTGCCGCCGCCGGCGCGCGAGCGCTGGAAGCGACCCGGGCAGGGCACGTTTGATGATTGATGGCGCAGCGACAGCACGACGCCCGCCCGGCCGGCCCGGGGTGCTGCCGACCTGGACTATGCGCGGAGTTATTCCGCCGCCAGCGCGCGGTCCTTGAGCGGAAGATCGAGCCGCTCCCAGACATCGAGCAAGGCCTCGGCCAAGGCGTCGATCAACACGTCCTCGTGGTAAGGCGTCGGTGTGATGCGCAACCGTTCGGCGCCCTTCGGGACGGTCGGATAGTTGATCGGCTGAATGTAAATGCCGTACTCCGCGAGCAGAAGGTCCGTCGCCTCCTTGCATTTCTCGGGGTCTCCGACGAATACGGGCACGATGTGGGTGTCGCTGGGCATCACCGGGAGCCCGGCGGCGTTGAGCACCGCCTTGACGCGCGCGGCGCGCTCCTGATGCCGCTCGCGCTCGAAGTTGGAAGCCTTCAGGTGCCGGATTGCTGCCGTTGCCGCGGCGCAGATCGCCGGCGGCAACGCCGTGGTGAAGATGAAGCCGGGTGCGTAACTGCGCACCGCATCGCAGAGTGCCGCACTCGCCGTGATATAGCCTCCGAGACAGCCGAAGGCCTTGGCGAGCGTGCCCTCGATCACGTCGATCCGCGCCATCGCGCCCTGCTGTTCCGCCTGACCACCGCCGCGCGTGCCGTACATGCCGACTGCGTGCACCTCGTCGGCGTAGGTCATGGCGCCATAACTCTCGGCGAGATCGCAAATCCGATTGATCGGCGCCACGTCGCCATCCATGGAATAGAGCGTCTCGAACACGATGAGCTTAGGCCGGCGCGGATCAGTCGCCCGCAACAAATCCTCGAGATGCGCCATGTCGTTGTGACGGAAAATCTGCTTCTCGCACTTCGACTGGCGCACGCCCTCGATCATCGAATTGTGGTTCAGTTCATCCGACAGGATCAGGCAGTTCGGCAGCAGCTTGGCAATGGTCGAGATGCCAGTTTCGTTGGACACGTAGCCGGAGGTGAAGACGAGCGCCGCCTCCTTGCGATGGAGGTCGGCAAGCTCGCGCTCGAGGTCGACCAGCGGATGATTGGTGCCGGCGATATTGCGGGTGCCGCCGGCGCCCGTTCCCATGCGCGCCGCGGTCTCGACCATCGCCCCGATCACCTTGGGATGCTGACCCATTCCAAGATAATCATTGGAGCACCATACGATTACATCGCGTGCGCCTTGCGGCGAATGCCAGATCGCGTGGGGAAAGCGGCCGGCGAGCCGTTCGAGATCGGCGAATACCCGGTAGCGACGCTCATCCCTGAGTTGGGCAAGGGCATCTGCAAAATAGGCGTCGTAATTCATGGTTCGCTCTTCCCCCGGAACGAGGGCCCTCATTGGACGCTCCCAGGCTCTTTTTTAGAGGCGTTCCAGGGCTGTTGTCGAGTTCATAATGGGCGCGTTCGAATGCCGCGGTCTTGAGCTGGATCAAGGCGAAACTTCGCGAAATCGCAGCAGAAATCCATTTTTGCGCCCTTGCCCGTACCGCGTTCCGATCGAGCCGTAGGTCCGAGCGGGCGCGAAGCCGCTGGCCCTGACCGTGCCGCCGCCCGATCCCGACAACGCCAGTATTTCAATGCGCACGGATCTCCTCCGTACCCCTCCCGCTCGGGCGGCGGCACGGCACGCCCGGCATCATGGGGCAGGCAAGCCTCAACTGCACGCGGTCCGAAACCGGGCCATTGCCGCACGTTCCGATAGGAGAGGAACCGCGTGAGCTGGTGAGCGTGGCGCCCGGCCCGCAACTGAACTAACATTGCGTGTAGATCCACGGCGTGCGCCCCCTGCCGATGGGCGGAAAACGATACGGGGATGCCGTGCTCGGGCCAGGGGCATTGGGCGATGACTGACCGCACGCGTGGCCTGGAGCACGGTCTCACCAATTACGGCGACCGCGACTTCTCGCTCTATCTGCGCCGCTCCTTCGCGCAGTCCATGGGCTATTCACGCCCGATGCTGGCGAAGGCCGTAGTCGGCATCGCCTACACCCCCTCGGGCTTCAACAACTGCCACCGGCATTTCCCGGAGCTACTGGAGGCGGTGAAGCGCGGGGTGCTCGCGGCAGGCGCGCTGCCGATCGACTTCCCGACCATCTCCCTCGGCGAGGTGTTCCTCAGCCCCACGAGTCTCAAATACCGCAATCTGATGTCCATCGACACCGAAGAAATGATCCGGGCGCAGCCGATGGACGCAGTGGTACTCATGGGCGGCTGCGACAAGACCGTGCCGGCGCAACTCATGGGCGCGATATCCGCCGGACGCCCTGCGGTGATGCTGGTGGCTGGCCCCATGATGACCGGGCGTTACCGCGGCGAGCGCCTGGGCGCCTGCACCGACTGCCGCCGTTTTTGGGCGCGCCATCGCGCGGGCGAAGTCGGCGATGAGGAAATTTCGGAGATCGAAGGCCAGTTGGCGGTGACCGCCGGTACCTGCGCGGTGATGGGCACGGCCTCCACCATGGCCTGTATCGCTGAGGCGCTCGGTCTCATTCTGCCGGGCACCGCGGCGATTCCGGCCGTGCATGCGGATCGCCTGCGCGCAGCAGAGGCAACCGGTGCGACGGCAGTACGGCTGATCGGCTCGGAACGAACGCCCGAACGGATCGTCAATGCCCAATCGGTAGAGAACGCCATGCGCGTTCTACTCGCGCTCGGCGGCTCGACCAATGCCGTGATTCACCTGACGGCAATCGCGGGTCGGGCAGGCGTGAGGATTTCGCTTGAACAGCTCAACAAGCTCTCGGACTCCACGCCGGTCCTGGTCAACCTCAAGCCGGTCGGCAACGGCTATATGGAGGATTTTTTTGCTTCCGGGGGGATGGGCGCACTTTTGCGCGAGCTCAAGCCGCTTCTGCATCTCGATTGCATGACGGTGACCGGCGAGACATTGGGCGAGCGGCTTGCGTCCAACGCTGTCTCTCACGTTGACCGATCCATCATCGCCGGGCGCGACAAACCCTTCGAACCGCAAGGGGGCCTCGTTGCGCTCTTTGGCAATCTCGCCCCCGGAGGCGCGATTCTCAAACGCTCGGCGGCCGACACCAGATTGTTCGAGCACGAGGGCAGGGCGGTCGTGTTCTCCTCGCTCGCCGATCTCGCCGCGCGCATCGATGACCCGACGCTTGACGTCACGCCGGAGGATGTCCTGGTGCTGCAGAATGCCGGCCCCCACGCGCCCGAATGCATGCCCGAGGCCGGCTATCTCCCGATTCCCCGCAAACTCGCGCAGCGCGGTGTCAAGGACATGATTCGCGTCTCGGATGCGCGCATGAGCGGCACCGCCTTCGGCACCATCGTGCTGCACGTGACGCCGGATTCGGCGTCCGGCGGTCCCCTCGGCTGGGCGCGCACCGGCGACCGAATTCGCCTTTCGGTGAACGGCCGGCGCATCGACCTCCTGGTCGAAGAAGCCGAATTGAAGAAGCGCACCGCCGCGATGCAATCCGTGCAGCGAAAGCCCGAGCGCGGCTATGCCAAGCTTTATGCGCAAGAGATACTCGGGGCGGATGACGGTTGCGACTTCGCCTTCTTGCGGCCAGCGGCAGCGGCGGAGTGGGGGAAATGACCGGCTTACGCCTTACACGCCGGACGGGACTGCGCCCAGGATTGCCGATGCTCGCAACGGGCGCCGCCTTGGCTCTGCTGGTGGGGGCAGGCCCGACGCTGGCGCAACCTGGCAAGGTCGCGGACATTGCTACCTATCTTGGTCCGGATCGCGAGCAGCGGCTGATCGAAGGCGGCAAGCGCGAAGGCGTGCTCACGCTCTACTCAAACGCGCCGACTGACGACAATGCCGAATTGGTGGGGGCTTTCACGAGGAAGCTTGGAATCAAGGTCAATCTCTGGCGAGCGAGCTCGGAAGAAATCCGCCAGCGCGCGCTCGCCGAGGCAAAGGCCAAGCGCTTCGACGTTGATTTCATCCTAAACAACGGTCCGGCCTCGGAAGTGCTGAGAAGCGAGCGACTGCTGCAGGAGGTGAACTCGCCCTATCTCGCCGACCTGATCACGGCGGCAGTGCCGTCCCACCGGGAATGGATCGGCTTCTGCCTCAACGTCTTAGTGCAAGCCTACAATACCAATTTGGTCAAAAAGGACGCGTTGCCGAAGACCTACCAGGATTTGACCGATCCGAAATGGAAGGGCCGGCTCGGCATCGAGGTCGACGACTTCGACTGGTTCGCCGGCCTGGTCGAGGAACTGGGCGAGGCGAATGGAATCAAGCTCTTTCGCGATATCGCCGCCATCAACGGGTTTTCCGTGCGCAAGGGCCATTCCCTTCTGGCCAATTTGGTTGCCGCCGGTGAAGTACCGCTCGCCCTTACCGTTTTCAATTATACGGCCGAGCAGCTCAAGCGGAGGGGCGCGCCGGTTGACTGGTTTGCGCTCGCCCCGCTCATTTCCATGCCGAACAGCGTATCGATCGCGAACACGGCGCCGCATCCCCATGCGGCCCTGCTGTTCCTCGACTTCATGCTGTCCGACGCCCAGAAAATCCTGGCCGCGCGCGACTACGTGGTGACGAGCGCCAAAACCGCGGCGCCGCTCGATCGGCGCGCCCTCAAGGTGCTCGACGCAGCCAGGGTCGTTGCGGAGGGCGACAAATGGCAACGCCTCTATACCAGCGTCATCGTATCGCGTAAGTAGCGCCGCCACGGGCGCGATTTGAGGCGTCCCAGGCGTTCGTAGACTTGCAGGCCAGAGGGGAAGAACACGATGGCTGTCGAGAGCATCTTCTATTCGGTGTCCGGCATTGGTTGTCGCGGCGCTCTGATCTGGGATGAAGGAGTCAAAGGGCCCCGGCCGCTGCTGCTGATGGCGCCCAACTGGCGGGGCGTCATCAAGCCGGCCATCGAAACCGGCCAAATGCTCGCAGGCGAGGGTTACGTCGTTTTCGTCGCAGACATGTTCGGCGAAGGCAACGGATCGGTCGGGACCGAAAACCCCATGGAATTTCTGCGGCCGTTCATGTCCGATGTGACGGGCATGCGCCGGCGCATTGCGGCCGCGCTCGACACCTTGACGCGGGAAGCCGACCGGCGGGCTATCGGCGACATCAACCGGCGGGCCGCCATGGGATTCTGCTTTGGCGGCCTCAACGTCCTTGATCTCGCGCGCACCGGCGCGGATGTGCAGGCGGTCGTGTCCATGCACGGGACGCTGGCGACGCCGCAACCGGCCAAGCGCGGCGATGTCAAGGCCGCGGTGCTCGCCGTGCACGGCGCCGCCGATCCGGTCGCGCCGAAGGCCGAACGCGACGCCTTCGAGGCCGAGATGACGGAGGCGGGAGCATGCTGGGCGCTGCTCACGTTCGGCGACGTGTGCCATGCCTTCACCGACGCACAGGCCAATAATCCCGGCGTAGCAGTGTACGACGAGGTTGCCACCCGCCACGGCTACGCGCTCGCGCACGCCTTCATCGCGGATGCCTTTGCGGGGAAGCGGTGCGGTTGCCCTCCGCCGCGCCCGGAATCATAATCTTTACTCATGTGCCCAAAAAACGGAGGCTTCGATGCACACGCTGTCCATCCCGCAATCGATCGTTGACCGCGTCGTCGCCCGGCGCGGGCGTGAGCACGTCTATGAGGATCTCGATCCGGCGAAGACCGCACTGGTCGTGGTCGACATGCAGAACGCCTTCATGCTGCCGGGCGTTGCGCACGCGCTCTGCCCGATGGCGGAAAAGATAGTGCCCAACATCAACCGTCTCGCTCAGGCGGTGCGCCAGACCGGCGGAACCGTGGTCTGGATCAAGACCACCTTCGAGGATGACGCGCTCAAAACCTGGTCGACCTATTTCGAGATGGTGACCCTGCAACAGGGCGCCAAGCGTATCGCCGCGCTCACGGCCGGCAGCAAGGGGCACGAGATTTGGGCCGCGCTCGAGGTGCGGCCGGAGGACGTCGTCGTCGAGAAGAATCGGTTCAGTGCCTTTATTCAGGGCTCGTCGAACCTGGCCGAGATCATGCGCGGGCGCAGCCTCGACACCGTGCTCGTCACCGGCACCGTCACCAATGTGTGCTGCGAGTCGACGGCGCGCGACGCCATGATGCTCAATTTCAAGACCATCATGGTGACCGACGGCAATGCCGCGGTGACCGACGAGGACCATAACGCTTCGCTTTGCGCGTTCTATCTCACCTTCGGCGATATCATGTCGACCGACATGCTTGTCACGTGTCTCGCGCGCAATGCTCGCGGCAATATCGCGGCGGAATAGGGACCTCTGCTCAGGCGGATCGAAGACGGACTGTGCCATGCAGGCGGCGAGGCCTATAGCAACGGAGACACCCGAGCCAACGGAGATCGTCAGCCGCGCGCGCGCCATGATTCCGACGCTGGCCAAGCGCTCGCTGGAGGGCAGACGTCTGCGCCAAATTCCCGACGCGACTATCGCCGACATGCAGCACGCCGGTTTTTTCCGCGTGCTCCAGCCGAAACGCTGGGGCGGCTACGAGATGGACCTCAATACCTTCTACGAGGTTCAACTCGCGCTCGCCGAAGGAGATATGTCCACGGCCTGGATTTATGGCGTGTCGGGCGTGCATCCCTGGTTCATGGCGCTGCTCGACGATCGCGCGGCGCAGGAGGTTTGGGGCCCCGACTCATCCACCCTGATCTGCTCGTCCCTCATGCCGGCAGGCAAGGCCGCGGCCGTCGAGTCCGGCTTTCGTCTCGGCGGGCGCTGGAGATACGCCAGCTGCTGCGATCATTGTGACTGGGCGCTGCTCGGCGGCCTCGTCGCCAGGGGCGACGGCGAACCGCCGGAGGGCCGCATCTTTCTCCTGCCGCGCAGGGAATACGAGACCGTCGATACCTGGCATGTCTCCGGCTTGCAGGCGACCGGAAGCTGGGATGTGATCGTCAACGACGTGTTCGTCCCGGCCTATCGATCGCAAAGCATGCTCGATAATTTCCTGCTGCAGGGGCCGGGCCAGGCACTGAACGCCTCGAGCCTCTATCGATTGCCCTTCGGGCAGATTTTCGTGCGGGGAATCTCGACAGGTGCCCTCGGCGCGTTGCAGGGCATGCTCAACGCGCTCCTGGCCTACGGCAAGACTCGCGTGACGCGCGCCGGCGGGCGATCGGCGGAAAATCCGTTCATTCAGCTCCTTTGCGCCGAAACAGCGTCGGCGATCGACGAGATGACAAGCATACTGCATCGCAATTTTCGAAATCTGCACGATTATGCCAGGCGCGGCGAGACGCCGCCGCTCGAGGAGCGCTTGCGATACAAGTTTCAATCGACGGCCGTCACCGAGCGCTGCACGCTCTTGGCCGCGCGCATTTTCAAGGCGACCGGGGCGGCCGGCCTCGCCGAGGATCTTCCGTTTGGCGGAATTCTGGCGGATCTGATGGCGGGGCGTCAGCATATTTCGAATCAATACGAACATGTCGGCAGCAGTTGGGGTGGCGTGATGTTCGGTCTCGAGAGCAGGGACCTGATGATCTAAGCGGGCGTGCTGGCCGATGCCTGCGGCGCCAGGGCGCGCGTTGCGCCTTCCGTTACTCTGCGGTGCCAATGCTCAACGCCTTCCCGGGTTTTTTCCATGGCGGCTTCGACGTCCGCGATGGCCTTGCACAAATCGTCGGCTTCTCGTTTCAGCTGCGCAAATGTCTTCTCAACGATCTCGGGATTCATGTCCCGGCGCGCATGGTAGAGGAGATGAGCTTGTCCAATGATGGCGGGGCAACATTGATCGGCGGCGACAAGAAGCGAAAGGATTGCCCGGGCCATAGGCCTATCTGCGGCTCTTTCAGGCATGACTTCCTCGCCTGCTGGGCTCATTCAGCGCATCGCGCCGCGCCGCGAGCGCGACAATGGTGAGCAGAAAATCGGCCGCTTGCGGTGGATCGGCTGCAAACATCACGGGCTCGGATTCGCCCTCGCTGGCAATGAAACGGGCGTAGCGCCGCTCCCATCCGTCGAGCTGCCGATCGAGGAAGGCCCGCCGGGCGGTGTCGTTCTCCAGCGTCGACAGATGGGTGTCCACGCGGGCGACAAAATGCGCGACGCGGTCGGCCTGGCAGGTCATCCCCCGCGGCCCGACGTGGTTTTGATAGTCGAGCGTCATTGCTGCTCCCGGCAGTCGGAGCCGGGAGATCGACTACACTATGTAGCCGGACATGTCAACTACATTTTGTAGCAATAGTGCAGGGCGATCGACCCTCGGGCGAGCGAATCAACCGCGACTGCGGCGGCGCGATATGCTGTTGACCTTGGCTGCCCATTGGATCGCAACGTCGAGAATGGGCTTCTCGGTAGAAGAGATGAGGTTGAACAGCCCCTCCGCGCGGCCGCGCTGTACCTGCTTGACCAGGATTCGACCGTCCTCGAGGCCGACCACGCAAAGTTCGCCGATGAGATCGGGCGTCACCGGCCGGCGCACGTCGTCGTAAAATACGAGCCAGCGATTCAAAAACGGCCCCAAACTGTTGCCCCGGATTTCGACCGCGACGGTGGATTCCGGCGTACCTTCGGGCCACGCCACTTCGTCGAGGTCCCCCTGCGCCACGTCGTATAAATGCGCGGCTGAGCCGGCGCCGACATAGCCGACAACGCGAACTTTCGGGGCACTCGATACGTCCGGCGCGTCGGGGTCGAAGGGCTGTTCGTCCGGTCCCGGCGCCCGTCCGGTCAACAGCCATTCCGGCGTGACTCCGAAGCGCCGCGCGTAGCGTTTGGCCTCGTCCGGCCCGTAGTCGCGGCCACCCGGAGATTCGGCGCGTTCGTGGGCGCCGTAGGTCGAAACCGGGATACCGATGGCCTTGCCGGCGGCGCGCGCCGATTTGAACCGCCGTTCGCGTGCGATCCGTAGCCGTTCTCCGCGTGTGCTCGCCATATAACCACGATAGTGACTATTTGACTACTTTTGGTAGTTGACCGATAGCTACGATATGTGATTACATGTCCTGAGCGAGCTCGTGATTCGAGGGGAAAGGCATGGAAGGATCGGTCGGGCGGCCGCGACGATTGCGCCGCTGCCCAACATCGCCCTGGACGGATGATCGCATCGAATGTTTGAAACTGCGATGGTCGCAGGGCGCTTCTGCACGTCAGATCGCCCGTGAGCTGGGGGCCGGTATCAGTCGCAGCGCCGTGCTCGCGAAGATTCATCGGCTCGGGATTGTCGAATTGTCCCCGCATGGAGGCGGGGGCGGCAAACAGCCCCCGGCCAACAACAAGCGCCGCACCCCGGAACTCCACCATTGAACGTCAGATCGACGGAACTCGCTTCTGGCAAGCGCGGCTATTGCCGTCTTGGGTGCTCGAAGCCAAGCCCTACGCCGACGATCCGCTGCTCGACGCGGACATTCCCGTTCCGCAACGCCGCTCCTTTCTCGAGTTGAGCAGTCGTACATGCCGCTGGCCGGTGGGCGATCCTGTTCGGCCCAATTCGTTCTTCTGCGGGGCGCAGCCGTCGCCGGGCAAGCCTTACTGCGCCGCCCATTGCGTTCGCGCCTATCGACGGCCAGCAGACGGCACATCGCCTCCCGCGTGCATGCCTGCATCGGGCGGTGCTCGAATTCAACGGCTAGGAGGCCATGAAGCCGGCAGCGGGGCCGGCGCTGAATGCCGACGGAGCGGGGAGGGAGGATGAGCGAGCGAACGGCGCAATCCGAGAGAAAGGTTGTGAAAATGGCAAAAAGCGCCCGAGACAGGCCACCGGTCGAGCACCGCGCTGTGCCCACGCCGGAACGTATTCGCCGCGCCGGCTCGGACTTTACGCGCGGCGACACCGGTCAAATCACGATGCGGGACAGCCCGCTGGAACGCGCCTTCACGCGCAGCCTTATCACCCGCGAGCAATATTCCGTCGCGCAGAAATACCGTCATCACTGGTATCACGCGGGCCTCTCGGATTCCTTGCAGTCGGTCAACATTAACCGGCTTTTCGCAACTGATGTCGGCGGTTTCACCGGCATGGCGAAGACCGAAAGGCAAGTCTTCCATCGGCAAAGATACCGCGAGGCGATACAGGCGGTTGGCAAGATCGGGTCGCATGTCCTGGACTGGGTCGTGTGCCGGGACACTCGCTTCGAGCAAGTCGGCTATACGCTGGGTTGGAGCAGCCGGCCGCAAGCATATGCCGCCGCGGTCGAACGGATGAAAACGGCCTTGGATCAGCTGCGTAGCCTGTGGGAGATCGGGAGCTGAGCGGGATGGGCGGTGGGCAAGTTCTCCCCAAGCTTGATTCCCGCCGCTTGGGGCAAAGCGCGTTTTGATGCGCGAGCGGAGACGCGGGAAGAGACTCTCCGCCTTAGCCGGCGCGTCGTCACGGCTCGCCGCGTCGGTCCATGACCTGCTCGGTTGGACGCGCGCGTTGGCCGAGGACCGTTTTGAACTCGGCCTCGAGCGCGGCCAGCGTTTCCAGCCACGCGGCTGCGTTGAGCAGGCGAGGCGCTCCGACAGCGCCCGGGAATGCGCGAGTGGACCGATCGGTAAGGGTCTGCGTCTTTCCATCCGGCATCGCCATGCTCCCCATGCTTTCGATCCGAAAATCGGGTCGAATCCCCGCGAGCTTGCTCGAAGCGCATCCTTCATCGCTCGGCATGTGCGCACGACCACCATCGCTCGGCATGGTTAAGGCGTGGTTAACGCGCGATATCGCCGGTTTCCGGAGTTCGGGCGCAGGGTTCGACCGCGGACGATCTCAGACCCTCGGTGGTGCCGGATGGGCAAATCGCGGGCGGCCGTCTGTCCCATCATCCGGCTCCGCTGCGGCCCGGCGAACGGGATTGGCTGCGCGCTGCTCCTGCTCGGCAGGACACGGGCGGTGATGCTTCCGCTGCTTTCGAGGCGGGGTTCGGCGCGCTATCTGCGCGCCTTGGCACGGACGCCGCGGCTGCGGGCTTTCCCCAGGTGTGGGGCCTTGATGTCCGCTTCAAGGCACGCGGCGAGCTGGAATTGTTCGCCACTCGCACCCATGACTCCCGCAATGTAGTGAAGAACCGTCGTGTTTCTTCGGTGCGCCGTTTGGGCGCGATCGATGCAGACGGCCGCCCGGCACCAGGCTTCTTCCGCTTTGGACATGGCATGACCCCGCGCGTTCCTTGGGCCTACAAGAAATGTCCGTGGAATTGGTTCCGATATAACGGACGCCGAAGGTTTCGATGCATTTTCCAGCTAGCTGAACCGTTCCGAAACCGCCAGGGGAAGAAATCCTCGCCTGCGCCGTCGAGCTCGTCGGCCGTACGCAGGGCTTTTGTCGCTCCTCGCGCATACAACCGCAACGCCTGCGCTTCGTTCTCGATCGCGACCATCACGTTTGTGCAAGTTGGACTGCAGCGAGACCCGCGGAAATCGAGGACTCGATCGGAACAAACGGCTTCAAGAACCTCCGCGCGTGCTCCTAGGCCCATGGGTCTTGTCCCGGGAAGACGACCGTCGGGCGGCACTTTCGAGTTGACTGACATTCTCCTGAGTAGCGTGAAATATTGACCCGCAACGCGAATCATCCATCAAGCATGCATCCTTGCAAATGCACGTGATCACTGGTTCGGTGGCGCCGTTGCCTTCGACTGGCTCCTATCCCCATCCGCAGCGCGCTTTTTCCTTGGGATTCCAGCTCACGCGATTGCCGGCCTGCCGAAAACGTGATTCCGTGAGGCTGCTGAGTTGCAGGAGATGCGACGACCTGAGCACGAGCCGCGTCCACGGATACGACCTTGGCAGAGATGCGCCGTTGGCGGCTGTGAGTTTGCCAGCTCACGCTGATGGCTCTTGAACCTGAGAGGCGCCCCTCAGCGGCGCCTCTTTTTCTTTCTCTTTGCGGTCAGCCGAAGCCAGTCTTCCACCACCGGCCAGGGCAGCGAGAAGATGCAGCAGTCGCCCGCCGACAAGGGTGCGGGGGCTGGGCAAAGCCGCGCGAGCGGCCAACCCGCTGAGAAAATGCCGCGTGACAACCGTCCAAACAACGGCAGCAAGTAACGCTACCATCTGCTTGGCCACGCGCGGTTCGAATTCCCCGTTGGATATGACTAGCCCCCGCTTCGGCGGGGCTTTTTTTTCTACTCTGGCACGAACTCGTGCGCCGGCATGAAAACGGACCCGGCTAGGACGATCGGCTGAGCATTGCGCGAGCACGGGCACGCCACCGCCGCTCTCGCGTCCCGCGGGGCTTCCAGCGCATTCCGTGAGGATCCAGAAACGAGAATGGGCTGGGTGATTCCCAGCCCCCTCGCATGCGCTCGTCAACTGCAAATCCAGACGTAGCCGATGGGGGACAAAGCCCAGCACGGACCGGCGCCATAGGCATACCATCGCCCGTGCCAGAAGCGTCGCCCGGTGCCGTACCAGACCCCGCCATGGTATCGCCTGCCAATCACCGGCCCGCCTCCGCCGAAGTTCCTGTTGACGGTGACGTTGCGGTTGATGGTGACGTTCCTGTTCACGTTGCCGCCGCCGCGTGCACCGGGGCCGGGGCGTGCACCAGGGCCGGGGCGTGCACCAGGGCCGGGGCCGCCGCCTGGCGCGGCCGCGCCTGCGCCGCCCGCACCTGGCGCGCCGTAGGAGGACTGAGCGGATGCCGGCGTGAGCATCATGAGGGTCGCGGCGATTGCGGTAACGATCGAAATCTTGCCGAACATGTGTTTCTCTCCCGGGATGACGAGGGTGTCGAGCTTCTTCGCGTGGCGCGATTCAGCACCCCCGATACTGAACCGGACCTGAACAATGGCGGGTTCCGCGCCGAACCGAATTGCTGTGCAGCTTGCAGGCATCCCGACGGCATTGCATGGTGACGCGCTGCAAATGCTGCGATTTTGCGCATGCTCTTTTCGAACGACCGGTTGCCGCTGGTGCGGAACACGCGCGAGCTTAGCGCAATTTGTTTCGCTCGCTCTTGGCCTCGAATCGCGGTCCGCGCTCGCCGTACTGCAGATACCATGGGTTTTGCATGCAGGAGCCGCCGCTGCCGCGCGCGGTCATCATGCACTGCTCGAAGGAGACGAAGGTGCAGCTGTTGGAGATGGTAGCGGTGTAGCCGATGCACCAGGGACGGTAGATCTCGGCGGAGGCCGGTCGCAGTTCGATCGTGCTCGCCGAGACAAATGCCATTATCACAGGAGCGACGCGAATCGCTTTCATGGCTGATCTCCGGCTCCCGGCTCTTCTGCCCTGCATCGGGCGGCCATCGCTGGTTGCAACCGTAGGCGAAGTGCGGCCCGGTCGGCAACAGAAAGCATCGCAGGACGGACCTCGACCCGGTCTCGATCAGGCTGCCGCTCCGATCCGGTCGCGCAGGCCGGTGACGCCGACGACCTCGGCGCAATGTTCGCAGCAGAAGAAGGTGCCGTCCTTCTCGAGGCCGTGACCGACGATATGGATGCCGCAGTTCTCGCAGGTCGGCGCCAGCGCATGGATGGCGCATTCGAAGCTGTCGAAGGTATGGGTCGTGCCGCTCATGCTCACCTGAAAGGCCTTGTCGTAGTCGTTTCCGCAGGTTTCACATCTGGCCATGACGACCTCGCAACTGGCTGTGGAGCTTCCGACATAACCCGCACCTTGCCGTCTCAGTTCCGCCTCGCTTTCCATTGATCCGCGGTCTCGGCCGGCAATGCGGCACCTCGGGAGCCCGGCGCGCCGGCTCCGACGCGGATTTTGCCGATGCCCCTCGAAAGCCACCGCCTTTCCCATGCCAGGCAACTCGGCAATGCCTTCAGTGCGCCACTTGAGGATTGACCTTTTCGTAGGTTTCCGTCGCGCAGCCGGCTTCGGCGGTGGCGCAGTGACGATCGGCGAGCTTCCCGTGCTCGATAGTCACAACTCGATGGTCACAAGAAGCGTGACCGGCCGAGGCTCGTGTCGATCGCCCCCGGCACGACCGCCTTCACGCACACTCAGAATCCGCGTCCGGCCATGCGACGCGGCCGTGAAACCGCGACGGCACTGGGATGAGACGTGAACAGCGTATCGGCGCCGACGCGGACCAATTCGTTGGTATCCGGCTCGGGATCCGGTTGTGCAGGTTCCGCGCTCGGCTGCCGGAAGACCTTGGGCACGACGGAATACTGGTCCGCCAAGCCGCAGCCCATGAGCAGCAGCAACACGCCGGCGACGAGCGTCGGTCCGAGCCTCATGCGTGGATTTTAGCAACGCAGGCCGCCGGGGTCGCCGGCAGAGGATGCTACCGCATGCGGAGGCAATCGCCGGCAGCCCGCCGGAGCCGGCGTCACGGCATCGCCGTGCCGCCGCCATCGAGGCTTCGCGCCGATCGCGTTTTTGCCGCGCAAATGCTGCGTTTTTGGAAGGAGACGGGGACGGCCCCTGGACGATGAACCTTTTGCTAGTCGGCCGCGACTAACACGCCGGAGCCTCCCATAGCGCATCAGACGCAACGGGGGCGGCTGGGTGGGTGTCAAATGTCTCTGTACAAGCTGGCAGCTGGCCTCGTGGCCTTGGCGTTGAGCGCGGCCGTCGTGACGGCGCTTGCAGGCGCCACTCCCGAAGTGAAGGCGGATGTCGCTCCGCAGGCGAAGGCGGACGTCGTCCCCGAAGCGAAGGTGAATCTCGCCCCCGCTGCGGCCAAGAGCGATCGGCCCGCCGCTCGTTCGGCCAAGCCCGACATCCATCCGCTCACGTCGGCCTGTCCGCGGGAGCCATGGCCCTTCGGTTGCCAGTGGCGGCAGCCGCCCGCCCGCCGGGTTATTCGCAGCTCGCGACCGCTCTGACTTGAATTTGAACGCGGGCCCGTTCCCAACCGGTGCGCGAACTGATCGTGCCCGATCCCTGGCCGCAATTGTCCGCAAGACGCCGCCGAGGAAGTCGCAGGGACAAGGATGCGCACCGTCGGCCTTGACGCGGAATGGCTGGATTTGAAGGCAGTGGGCGGATTTGGTTGGCGTGTGGGTGTATCGCAACCATCCGGCCGAGTCAGTCGAGAAGCAACTATCTAGCTGGCGAAAGCCGGCGAGCGTGATCTCGAAAGATTGTGCGACGGCGCATTGAAGGATTTGGCGGGTAGCGTTTGGAGGCCGGCGGATGGCGCCACGCTCTTCTGCTCCAAGATCCTCGAATAGAAGAGGGGCAGCGATCCCGCCATCAGCCGCCGCACGAACGTCGATACCGCCTCATACCGGGGCGCTCGCTCAGTTTCCGGCCGGATACCAGTTGCCGTGCAGCCCCAACGGCACGCGGCGTGGCAGCCTCACGACGGCGACTGCTTCGCCGGCGAAGTCCTCGGCATCGAGGATGATGAACGTCGACTCCATCGTGGCCAAGTTCGTCGCGAAGGTGAGGATGTAGCCGGCCTCCTCTTCAGTGCGTCCCGCCTTCGGTGCGAACACTGCCTCTCCGATTGCCCAGCCCGGAAACTGGTGCGCTTCCACGGTCCCGCGCTGGAGGTCGAAACGCAGCAGCTCGTCGAAGCTGCCGCTCCGCAGGGCTTTCGACGACTTGTGTGCGAACACGGCGTAGCGGGTGGGATGCCCCTGGCGGCGGTCGTCGACGCGCGGGAACTCGGTCGGCCTGTCGTCGAGTACTTCCAGTCGGAAGCTGCCGGCGGTCGGATCGATGCGCGCGCGTGCAACGCGGCCCGTCGGCGTCGGCATGTTCGGAACGCCGAAGCCCAAGTGACTCCACCACGGGAAGCTTGTGACGATCTCTCCGCCGTCCTGCCAGGCATTCGCGTAGTGCCAGCACCAGAAGGCGTCGGTATGGACCCAGCGAACATCGCGCGACTGGCCGCGCCGCGGGATGACCGCAATGCGGCTGCCGCGATCTGCGTCCCAGGCGAGGGGGCTCGCGCCCCGCGCCGCGCGGGCGAGATCGAAGGTGGCCGGGTTGATGACCAGCACGACGTGGTTTTCTGTGATCATGAAGTCGTGGATCATGTAGCCGCGATCCACTTCCGCAATCACATCGGGAGGATGCGTCACGGTCCCATCGGAGCCGATGGCGGCCCAGTAGAGATAGGGCTCCTCGAGGCCATAACGGAATACGATCATCTCCCCGGTCGCCGGGTCGATCTTCGGATGTGCGCAGGTGCCCAGCGGCAACGCGCCGCCGAAGTCATGGCGACCAATGGTCGCGAGCTCCGGTGTCACCTCGTACGGCGCGACGCCCTCGCCCAGGGCGAGGAACCGGTGCGCGTGCCGGATGATGTTGATGTCGGGCAGCACCTTGTATCCTTCGGGGTCCGGGTCGGGGCCGGCGAGGGCGGCCGGCGGCGACGCTGGCGTCATGATGCCGCCCCAGAGCGCGCGGCCGGCACGAATCTCGGCCTCGAGCCCCTTGGTGAGCACATACCGGTTCCGATACCGCGCCTTGCCGTCCGCGAGCCAGACGCCATGGATCATCCCGTCGCCGTCGAGCGGATACGTGTAGCTTCCGAGCGGCGGGAATTTCGGGTTGGGTCCGTTGCGCAGATAGACGCCCTGGAGGTCGTCGGGAATGTGGCCCGCGACTGGGAGGTCCGTGGCGCTGAGCTCGTCATCCACCGGCGCGAGGACGCCGGTGAGATCGGGGTGGGTGGCTGGATCGATCGGCTTGAGGGCACCGTTCACGGCAGGCGTATTCTCCGAGTGGCAGTAGTCCGGCCTTTTTGGCTCAAATAGGCCCGGTGGGCCCGCCGGACTGAAAGGTCCGCGTGGCCGGTCCTATTCGATGTGTGCGGCGAGTTGATGGCCCGCGACCCCTCGTTTTGCCGGCATGGCACTCGTGCCTGCGCCTTGGGCGCCCACCTCAACGGGATCGAGGCCTTTCCGTTCTTTGCCGCGCGTGCTGTTGGCCGTGCTTCGAAAAAAGCCGCAGCACTGAAGCCGGCGCGCGCTGTGCGATTTACAGCGACGGGTCGAGCGCCACCCCCCCCCGACGGCCACGGATAATGGCTCCAAAATCCCGCCGGGAACGTGAGTTGGATCAAATACGAAAAAGCGCGCGAACTCGCGATCGCAAGACACGCATCGCCGCGCTCGGCCCCCTCCTGCGTCCTAGGACGTGGGCTGCTCCGCCGATCTTGGTTTGGTGAAATGCACGGCAAGGATCCAGGACACCCATAGAAAAAGGAAATAGAGCGCCAGAAAGACGATGAGGCTTACGTGCGGCCCCCATTCGTACTCGACGGAGAGTCCCAGGAAATAGGCGGCCAAGTCGCCGACAACCATGAACGCGACGTAGTAGACGATCAGCGTCATCGAAACCCTCCGCAAGCCAGGCGCGGCTCTAAGGCCACTCTAGCACAATTCCTGCTCGGCGAACCCGTTATTGGGAGCGAGCCCGGGTGCGGGGCCCGCCGCGGCGAACCCGCCCTACGCCCTTGGCAGCACGATTGCGGTGGTGTGCATCTCTGCCTTGGCTCGCGGTCGCCGCAACTCGGGGCCGCCTATCTTGACAACCGCTTCAGTGCGCGGGCGCACAGTTGCTCCGGATCGCGCTCGCCCTCCTTCGCCAACTCGATGATCAGCTTGGCGACCGCAATCGTTGCGGGGTCGTCGCGATCGACCAGCCCAAGCTTGCTCAGGGTGTCTTCGAACGCCGCCGTCAGGCTCGCGATTTCGGCTGGTCCGAATGAATGATCGTGTTTGAGGATAAGCCGAATTGGCAAGCCAGGCCCCTGATGCCACGCGCCACGCTGGGAACGCTAGCATATGCTAAAGTCAGCGTTGGTCCGCTAGCCGACAGACGGCCAACCAAGGCACTGCGCAATCCGCAAGGCTGAGGCCACCAGCGGGGCCTCCGGCCGCTTGCGCAGCATTTCCATCTCCTTCGGGCGTCATTTGCCGAGCGCGCAGGCTCGCGCGCGCGGCTGAGTTCGCGCGTGCGCGCAGGTTGGCGCCCCGGCGCCGGCGCTTGTGATCGCGCAACCCTGGCGAGATCCAGCGATCAGCGCGGCAGCGTGACGCCTCGCCTCCTGCTTCGTAATGCGCGCGCTCGGTTTCGTCTGGCTGGCCGTCGAGGCGCAAGCCGCTAGTCGCGAGCGGGCAAATCCGTGGAAATTGCTCGGCCCATTTATTTAGATACTCGAGAGTGCGTGCCCCGGGAACTGCCAATGCCCCGGGAACTGGCAATGCCCCGGGAACTGCCAATAGAGCCGCTGCCGCCGGCTGCGGCGCCGAAGCTGCGCGGGAGGGCCGAAGCGACTACGCCGCTTTCGAGCGCGATGGAACCAGATAGCTCTCCGAGCGCCCGCACCTCGGGCAAGTGTAGACCTTGAGCCCGTATTCACTCCCAAAGGGTGGGACAAGCACCGACAGATCCATTCCGTTGCCGCAAACTGAACAGTGCGGGTCATCGACCTGAATTTCAAACGTCGGGGTCATGGCGCGCTCCCCATCATCGGCACCCTCACCCCGTTTGTCAGGTACCGTACATAAAACTAAACCGATGTCGCGCTGGATGGTTCCCGGCAATCAGGGGATTTGTCGATTCAGGACAACGACTGTTGCGCCCGCTGACCGGGCGGCAGGCCTCGGGGCTAGCCGTCGTCTTCGCCCAGCGTTCTGCCGGTCGATCGGTTTACGAGATGCACTTGGCGACAAACGGCGCATGTCAACGATTTGTAGTTCTCGCCATTGCTCGCGGGTGCGGCATCGGCGAGCCATGCTTGTACGCTGAGTCCCTGGTGGGGCATCGAGAGATCAAGGCACCGTTCCGCACGGGAGCGCGCCTCAACATCCCGCCCATTTGATCATGTCAAATCCTGCCGTTCGCTCACCATCTGATGGAGGCGCCCAGCAAGAGCATCGAGGCGGAGAACCCGAAGGCGGCAAGCGTCCGCAGGCGCAGAGCAGGCGCGCATGACGGTCGTCAACGACATAAACGATGGTGGGGATGAACCCGATGTCAGTCTGCGGACCGCGAGCGGCTAAGCAATCCAGCCGACGACCATTCCAACGACGCAGGCGCCCATTGCAAATGTCGATACCCATTCGAGCCTTCGCAGCCAGCCGATGATCGTGAACTTGCCCATGATCCGCGGTTGCGTCGTCATCAGCATGATGACCGCCATGACCGGTACTGCGACGACGCCGTTGATCACCGCCGTCCAGTACAGGGCTTTGATGGGATCGATCGGGCTCAGCGTGATCGCGACTCCACCGAATCAGGCCGCGGATGGCCGCGTTGGAACTTCATTGTCTTGAGGACGCCTTACTCTTGACCTCTTCTATTCAGAGGCCGTTCACGGTCGCTGCTTTTAATAGCTGTGCACCTGACACATCTTTTCCAGCTTGGGGGCTGCTATGCCGCGGATTCGCAAGCTCGTCGCTGGCCTCGTTGCCTTCGTTTCGCTGTCATTCGTTGTCGCGCCAAGCGCAGCGCAGGCGGAGAAGCGCATCGCGCTCGTCATCGGGAACGCCGGCTATCAGGCAGGAGCGCTTAACACCCCGGCCAACGACGCCGGCCTGATCGCACAGACGCTTCAGGCCGCGGGCTTCGACGTGGTAGGCGCTCGTGACCTCGATCAAGACACGCTGCGCCACGCCTTTCGCGACTTTGTGGAGAAAGCGTCGGCCTCCGGCCCAGATACCGTCGCTTTCATCTACGTCAGCGGCTATGGCCTGCAGCTCGAAGGCGAGAACTATTTCGTTCCGATTGACGCGCGTATTGCCCGCGATTCAGAGGTCGCAGTCGAGGCGCTCAGAATTTCCGATTACACCCGGCCGCTGGCTGCGATGAAGCTCAAGGCCAGCATTATCGTTCTCGACGCGGCGCGGGCCAATCCGTTCGCCAATTCCGGTCCGCCGCTCGCCGGCGGCTTGGCGCTGGTAGAGCCCGAGCCCGGCGTGCTGGTCGCCTTCAATTCTGCACCCGGAACAGTGGCTCCTGAAGGTCAGGGCCCCTATGGACCCTATGCCGAGGCGCTTGCTGAGATGATCCGCGAAGGCGGCCTGCCGCTCACCGGCGTCTTCGAACGTACGAGGCTTCGCGTCAACGAGATCACCAAGGGCGCGGAGGTGCCGTGGCATGCCTCCAATATATCGGCGTCGCTCGTGTTCTTCGAGCGGGCAGCCGATGCCCCGCCGCCCGCCATTTCGCCCGAACAAACAGCCGCGATTCGCGCACGGCCGATTCGCGATCTTGACGCCCAGGAAGCGTATATCGTCGCGCTGGAGCGCGACACGCTGGAAGGATATTCCGACTTCCTCGCCGCCTTTCCCGGCGATCCCATGGCAAGGCGGGTGCGTGCCATTATTGCGGCTCGGCGCGAGGCAATCACATGGCGCCGAACGCGCTTCGTCGATACGCCCCCCGCCTATTGGTCCTATCTGCGACGCTATCCGGACGGTCCGCACGCGGACGACGCGCGCCGGCGCCTCGCCTTTCTGGCTGCTGCATTCGAGCCGCCGCCGTCATTCGCGGTGATGGCGTATGATCTGCCGCCGCCGCCGCCGGAGGAGATCATCTATATTCGGCGGCCGGTTCTCGTATTCGACGATCCGGCATTTGCCTTCGCGCCGCCGCCTCCCGTACCGGTCATCTTCCTGGCGCCCCCGCCGCCCGAGTTCGTGGTGCTGGCGCCGCCGCCTCCACCGGTGGGAGTATTCGTACTGCCTGTGCCGGTCTACCGGCCGGTTCCAGTTTGGGTGCATCCGCCGGAGCACGTGGCGCCGCCGCCGAACAACGTAATCTATAACAACATTCACAACACGGTCGTCGTCAACAACGTGACTAACACGGTCACCATCACGAACCCGAGCGGCCAGGCCACGACCATTCAGCCGCCCGCGCAAGCGGCCGCCCCGGCGCAAGCCGGACCAGCGGGGACACCGGTCGCGCCCGCTCCCGTTGCGGCGATCGGACCGGCGCTGCCGCCTTCGGTCGCGCAGAAGGCCGTCACTTTGCAAAATCAGAGTCCGCAGGGTGCAGGGACGCCACCGAGCGGCCCTGCTCAAGCGACAAAGCAAGTGCCGGATCAACCAGGGCAGCCGCTGCCGGGATTCAAAGGGCAGCCTCTGCCGGCGGCGAAAGGCGTTGTGGTGCCGCCGTCCTCCGCGCCATCGGCGGCGATAACCCCGGGCACGGGCGGCTCGTTGCCCACTGGCGCCGCCAAGCCCGGAGCGCCGTCTCCCCCGGCGCCCGCGACAAAGCCGGTCGCACCCCCGACACCCTCCGCCGCGGTGGCACCGGGAACGCAAGTACCGACACCGCCACGTGGCCGCCATCCATTGCCGACCTCGCCGGAAGGCGTAGGCGCAAAGCCAGGAACGCCGGCTCCGCCGGTAAATCCGTCCGCGCCATCGGCGGTGATAGCGCCGGGGGCGGACGCATCGTCGCCCGCCGGCGCCGCAAAGCCCGGAACGCCGTCTCCCCAAGCGCCCGCGACAAAGCCGGTCGCACCCACCACACCCTCCGCCTCGGTGGCGCCCGGAACGCAAGTACCGACAGCGCCACGCGGCCGCCATCCATTGCCGATCCCGCCGGCAGGCGGAGGCGCAAAACCAGGAACACCCTTGCAAACGCCGGCGGCAAAGCTGTCACCAGGGCCGCCGTCAACTGCGACCAAGCCTGTCGCGCCACCGGCGCCGGCGGGAAGCGGTGCACACCCACCAGCGCAAGCGCCCACTGCGAAACTCCCGCCGCCGTCGACCCATCCGCAGGCGGTCACGCCTCCGCCGTCGCCGTCGCCCCCACATATTGCAAAGCCTGCACCGCCGCCGCCGCAAGTGCCGGCGGCACGGTTGACCCCACCGCAAGCGCCGCCGCATCCTGCAAAACCCGCGGCGCCACCCCCGCCACCGCCGCCGGCAGCAATGGTCAAGCCGGCAGCCCCGCCACCGCAGCCACCGCCGGCTGCCAGGGCGGTCGCGCCTCCTCCTCCGGCGCCTCCGGCCCCGCCGAAACCAGCCGCACCTGCGCCTGCGGCCGCTGTTTCAAAGCCGGCGGCACCGGGGCCACAGCCGAAAGGTTGCCCGCCGGGAAAAACCGCGACGGTGATCAACGGTCGGCCAGGCTGCAAGTAGGCCGAATGCGCGGCGCTGCACGTCCGATGTAAAGCCCCAAATCGATTCGTACATCGAACCTGATTGATCTCGGATCGACGTTCTTGGGCGGTAACGCGGCGTCCGCAAATTCCGGCCCGACCATCAGCGCGTTTTCCGGCGAAGTGCGAACCGTTTCACCGCAGGAAACGCGTCTCCGTGTTGCCGGCACTTCGATCGGCCGTACCGGCAAGTTCGATCTCAAGGTGACCCGAAGGTGATAAGGGCGCCCAATTCCCCGGGCTACATCGAACCATTGCCCGCGACAGTTCGCACAACATGATCTCTGGTGCCGCCAGGTGTGGGGTGGCTTTGGCGCGAATGGTCCCCTGGTGATCCACGGGCTAGCCGCCGCGCGGCTTGGACTGGAGCAAGAGGAGCGACGGAGATCCGCTTTGATCAGCGTGCCGACGCAGGACGCGAGCCGGCCGGCGATCTTTAAAGCGATTGTTTCGGCACCGCACGCCTGCTCTTGTAAGCGCGGCAGAGGAAAATCATCCCGCGCGCGCTGACGCAAGGTGAAGGGCGAAGCTCAGCGCCGGATTTGAGGTCAGTCTTCGTCCGGTTCGCGAACGACCGCAGGTTCGTCCTGCTGGTCCTCGGCCTCTTCCTCCTCGTCATCGTCGTCGTCGTCGTTGGGATCTCGGGGTGGCATCGTGTTGCCCATAAGGATGAGCTTCCAGTCGATCAACCAGGGCGAAACGTTCTCCGGAATTGGCGGGGTCATGTCGGCTCCTGTTGGATGTCACGACATTTCTGAAATCAATGTTAGCATTTGAGCTTCGGCAAAGCGATGCTTGCGCCGGTTGCCTCTACGGCATCTCCGCCAGCTTCGCCCGCGCCAGCCACTTCCGCCAGCTCGCCTCGAACTCCAATTCCGCGGCCTCGAGCGTTGACGCGCGTCCATCAACGCGCATGTCAAGCGGCTTGCCGAGAGTGTGATGGAGCGACCAGAACCAGCGCGGTTCTTCGCGGGCTCCGCGTTTTTCATAGATGCAGCCCATCCCCCACTCGCCGCTGACAACGGTGGAGTCCTTCCGGTTTTATCGATCGGAGCCGAGGCCGGTCGGCCGGAGCGTGAGAGGCATCATTCGCTCCAATTCATTGGCTGCATCGCGCCCTCTATCACTGCCAGTGCGCTTCGACTTGTGCAGGGATGCCCTTGCTCGGGCTATGGTCGCGCGCGCGGTGTTTATTGGCCGCGATAGGAAACCCGCCAAATGGTGCCGTTTTCGTCGTCGCTGACGAAGAGGGCGCCGTCATGCGCGACTGCCACGCCGACCGGCCGCGCCCAAACGGAGGAGTCGTTCACGACGAACCCGGTCATGAAGTCCTGGTATTCCCCGGTCGGCACGCCGTCCTTCAGACGCACGCGGATGACCTTATAGCCGGTCGGTTTCGCCCGGTTCCAGGAGCCGTGCTGGGCCACGAACGCATCGCCGCGGTATTGCGCGGGGAACTGGGCGGCCTGGTAGAAAACCATCCCCATGGATGCCGAGTGTGCCTGGATGAGCACATCGGGGATGGTGATCTTGTCTCTTAAGTCCGGCCGTGCGCCGTGATGTCGCGGATCTTCATTCGCGCCCAGATAGTACCAGGGCCACCCATAGAAGGCGCCGTCACGCACACGCGTAACGAAATCGGGGACGAGATCGTCGCCGAGTTCGTCGCGCTCGTTGGTCGAACACCACAGCTCGCCGGTCGCGGGTTGCAGGGCGACGCCCACGCAGTTTCGCAGCCCGCTTGCGAACACGCGCCCGTTCCTGCCGTCTGGGTCGAACACGAGCACGGCAGCGCGATCGGTCTCGTTGCCCCATGCGCTGCCCAGACCATGTTCCGCTTTCCAACGCGCAATTGCGGCGGCACTGCGTTTGCCCATTCCTTCCCCGACATTCGATGCCGAGCCGACCGAGACGAACATTTGGCGGCCGTCACCGGAGAAAACGATGTCGCGCGTGATGTGGCCGCGCTGCACCGCGCGGCCGCGCTCGTGGGCGAGATTGCGCACGATCATCTCGGGTTTCTCGCGGGCCTTGAGGTCGCCGCCGCGGTAGGGATAGCGCACCACGGTTCCGGTATTGGCGACATATATCCACTGCGGATCCGATCCGGACGGATAGAAGGCGATGCCGAACGGGTGGTCGAGGCCGGATGCGAACACCTCGTTTTCGGTGGCTTTTGCCGCTCCATCAGTGGTGCGCAGCACCCGAATCCGTCCGGCATCCAACTCGGCGACAAAAATATCACCGTTCGGCGCGACCCGAACCGTGCGCGGATCGCGGAGATCGGAGGCGAACAGATCGACCTGGAAGCCCGGCGGTACCTTCGGCGCTGCGGAAGCCGGTCTTGCGATCACCCGCGGAGGATTTTCCGCGGACCGGGTGGCGTACGGCGGCGGCAGGTCGCTCGCGGTAATTTTGCGCCGAACCAGCGGCGCATCCGTGCGCCAGTCCCCGAACGCCGCCTTGCCGGTCAAGAGCGCCTCGCGAGAATCGGAGGGTTGCGCGAAACCGGCGGGCGCGAGGGGCAGAGCCAAGACACAGGCAGCGAGCGCCGCGATGCCTGCCGCAAGCAAAGCGCCTACCCGCACGCTGAAAGACCAATGGCCCAATGCGCCCTTGCGATCAGTCTTGTTGACCAGCTTGGTCATCGTCCCGCCTTCCGGCGCAGGGCTCAGCCCCGGACTATCGAACGCCTGAGCCGCGGAGATGTTTCGCGTAGCGAATATCCAGGAATACCGATCGCGCTCCCTCCCGCAGGAGCACCCTGCGGTGAATGGGATTTGGTTCTTATCATGAACGCCTCCGTCCCCCGCTTTGAACGCGGAGTTATCGTGCGAGTTCCGGGATCCCGGTGCAGCTCAGCGTCGGAGGGCGGGTCTTTCGACGTGCGTACGCCGGCGCGCGGACCGGTTGCTTCGGCGCTCGTGTCCTGCATCGTCCGCGACGCGAGCGACCCACACCGTCAACGACGTCGCAACCAATCAAGCCGGCAGCACTGCCGTACAGCCAGGACACCGAGGAAAGCCGGCGGGTCGAAACGATTGCCGGTGGAACGCAAAGACCAATGCAGAAAGAGAAAAGCCCCGCCAAAGCGGGGCAGAAGCAGGGGCAAGGAGCGGCGCGCAAGGAGGTCCGCGTCGCGCGCTTCCGATCAATCGTGGAACTGGCGGATTGGTTCCAGGCTGACCCGTCCGGACGAGGCTCTGGCAACTCGGGCGCGATCCGTTGCAGCTTCTTCCGCCCCGGCTATCCTCGTCCAGTGCTCAGCCATCTTGAGCCAATGTTCCCGGTTGAGCGAATTCGCGGTGCTTTCGGCAAGCCGGCGGCAATCCTCGGCATTCTTTCGGAGGTCGTCTGTTTTTGCTGCCATGGCATGGCCCTGTCGGTACCATTTGGTGATGGACCATAACCGATCAGCGGGGCCTGCGAAAGTGGCGCCGTTCACAGCGCAGAAGCAAAATGGGGAACTTTAGAGTGCCCGGGGAATTGAAGTCGCGGTCCCGGCTGCGTTTCCCGTGTCCTCGGGGATGGCCACGGGCCAAGCCCCGCCTCGGCCACTCGGCGGGGTTTTGCTTTTTGGCGGCAAGGCGCGGCGGGGGGAACCGGATTCGACGCCTGTGGGTTTAGCTCCTGCCGGGATGCTGGAAACCCCTTCCCAACGTCCCGGGGTTGCACCATCCCTTGGCCCCGCTTCGGCGGGGCATTTTCTGTGGGCTTTCGTCCGCGCAATATCTCCTTCCTCGATTTAACTCGCCATCGGGCACGGGAAAGGCGCATGATCTCGCGCCCCCGCCGCGTGTTGCGGCCCGCCTTGCAGCCACGTCATGCCCATTGGCCCATTCCTGGATGGCGACCGCTTCGATGCTGAAACGAGGCGTCTGATGGGCCTCGCCTTCGAAATCGCCCGCGCCGCTCTTCGACTTCCCGACGGCAGCGCTCCCTCCAATGCGACGATCGCGAAGAAGATCATCGAGCTTGCCAAGGCCGGCGAGCGCGACCCCGATCGCTTGTGCGAAGGCGCGTTGAAGGAGCTTCGCGATCAGCACGCCGGCACGCTCGGCGGCTTGCCGATCCCAAGGCAACATCCCGAGTAGCGACCCCTGCAATCGCGATGCTTCGGGAAAAGCGCCCCGGCGGAGGCGGGGGCTCAGAGGCAGCGTCGCATGACGGGACAATGAGGGCGTCCATTGCCGCGATCCCCCCTCGCTACAGCCGGTTTCGCTCCGGTGCCAAATGCCGAACTCTAATCCTTCTTCTCGTCATGCAGACTTGCCCCAATGAAGATCGGGGCGCGCGCCTGTCGCGTCACTCTCGTGCGTGCCCTACGCAGATCAAACCTAGTCATACTGACCGCGATCCTGATCCGTCTGGTTTCCCATGGGCCGCAACTTGCGCATTTGAACGCTTGAACCACAGCGTTTCGGTTACGAAACCGCTGACAAGTGCGGGATCGGAGTAAAGTCATTCGGATTGCTCGGCGACGAGTCGCACGTGTGCATGGGGTCATTTTCGCCACCTTTGCCATGTCCGCTCAGCGCGTCGTCTCGCAAGCGCCAATCCGGTGTTGCGGGTGTTGGCATAAGCATGATTCAAGGCCCCAGACCGCGACCTCAAATCGTGCGGTACGAACTCAACGACAGGCCCGCGGCCCCCTAATCCTTCTTCTCGTCCGCCTTCGGCTGAACCTGCTGTTGCTGCTGGACCACGGGCTGATCCTGCTGTTGCTGCTGGACCACGGGCCGGGCTTGCTCGACCATCCTCGATGGCGTCGGCGCGTCTTGCTCTTCCGCCAACCGCAGCCAGACTTGCGCCATCTCGATGAGAGTGGGCCGCGTGTCCGACGTCGCTGTCGTGCGCGCCATCTCCAGGCATTCTCGTGCGAGGCGCCGGTAGCGCTCGCTGGGAGGTTCGTCGCTCTGCACTCTTGACGCTACCCTTACGAAATCAACGCTTGCGAGGTGAGCTTAACCTAGGGCTCAACGCTGTTGCAATTAGGACGAGACGGGCAGGTTCCCGCGCAAAATCCAGGATCGCGCCTTGCCGCGCGCCAAGCCGTTGATGGTGGGGCGATCGGCCGCACGGTCACACGCAAGAGCTCGCAGCTCCGATCCCAGCAGCGCCCATCGTTTTTTCTAGGTCATATCGAATTGAAACACTCCATTCGGGTCCCTGCGAAACTCGACGGTCGATGACTTGGCCCTCCTTGGTGGACCCGGCACGGATCAGACACTGCACGCGGCAAGAAGTCTAAAAGGCTACGATGCCATTCCGATGGAGCGGATCAGCCAAGCGACGCCCAAAACGATCAGCGCTAGCGAGGTGATGAGGTAGCCGACGAAGAGAGGCCAAGAACGTATGAACGCCCGCTCGACGCCATTTCTCGGCCTGCCGAGGAAAATCATTCCGACCCCCAGAACGATCAAGACGACGCCACCAATGCTGCCGATCATCTCTCTGTCAGGCCGACCAAGAACAATATGAGGTCGACGGCTCCGCTCGCTGTGATCGAAAGGGCGACGACGTGCTCGACAAAATCATTTCCGACGAATCCTTGAACTTGACTGTTACGCGGCAAAGCCAACCATGGACCTCCAATCGCGGCAGCAAGCAATGCCAGTCCGGTAATGAGCATGTCGGCCGGCTCCTCGTTGCACCGAGTGTCAGGGGGCCGGTCGCCATTGACAATGCGCATGATGTCGCGAGGACGGTCAGTTGGAGCCTTGCAATGCAACGCCTTGCCGCTGAACGCGACCGGCCCGATGCGCTTGCGGCCGCGGATCAAGTCCAGCGCAACCGCGGTAAACTCTCGCCGCACTCCAAGAACGCGCGGCACGTGCGTGCCCTAGGTCGCGCCGGATCCTGTGTCGATAAGGCCTGTCGCGTCGTGTGACCAAATGTCTCGGGAGCTGGCGCTCCGCTTCCCGCGTATTTGCGCCAACTTTGAGCTCGGGCATGCCGGGGGGGCGACGTTGCGCAACTTTTTTGCCACGCTTGGAGCCGCGGCTTGGTTTTCGCTCAACGGGCTTCTCTGGTATGCTCGGCCTTCGCCGATGCTTTGGCTGCTCGGATCGGCCTTGCTCGGGGTCATCTTCTTCGCGGCCTTCCTCTGGCATGTGACACGCGACTAAAGCCCTGCCCGGAATCCGTTTCGGATTGAGAGGCGCGTCAAGCCTTCCAATGTGCGGCGAACAAACAGAGTGCGAGGTCGCGTAGGTGCTATCTCATATCCCATCGATGATCGGCACGGCGATTTTCTTTGGAATTGCGTACACGATTTCATCGCTGCCTTTGACCGGCGTGCAGCTATCCTTGGCCTTTATCGGCCTTGCCGTCGTCTATTGCGCGACGGTCTTTTGGTATATCCGGACAACGTTATAAGCGCGGTGAATGACGAGCACGCAGGTCACATGATGGCCAAACAGCAGAGAACTGCAGATAGAAAATCGAGAGGCCGCGGCGCCGGCCGGCTGTATAGCGAGACAGTTCCGGTTCGGCTGACGCCCGAAGCCATTGCGGCGGTCGACAAATGGGCGACGGGAAAGGACACGACACGTTCTGAGGCCATCCGTCAGCTTGTCGAGCTGGGGCTTGCGAGTGTCCAACGGGTACGGGCGCGCACGAACAAAGCCGCGAAAGCATCGGAAATGGCGGATCGGGAGATCGACCGCCTGAGCGATCCCTTGGCGACCGAAGCAGAACGGCAGCTCCGCAAGCGGAGGCTTCTCAAGGGACCAAAGGAGTTCCGGGATATTCGCGGCAATCGCGCGAAGATTAAGGGCTAATCCGGCTGACGCCGATGTGAATCGCAAAGACCAGCAGACCGAAAACGATCCTGGCGCCGCAATCGAACAGCCTCGCCCGCATGGACGTAGACGGTGCCACAGCGGATAGGAGATAGGCCCACTGAATGGGCCTGCGACAGGTCGGCGCGCCACCGACGAGGTTCCGCCGCGCTTGCGCACGCGGGCTCACTCGCCCTCGGGCGGAGACCGCCTGAGAAGCCGTAACATTTGATCGGTCCTTCGACTGAAGCCCTCCGCTTCGGTCCGTCCCGTCCGGTGCTCGGCTTCGAGCGCCAGCCGCTCCCACGTTCGTGCCATGTCGATCAGGATCGTTCGCGTCCCTGGATTTGGAGCGTGCTCGGCCATCTCCCGACATTCATCAGCACGCTGTCTACAGTCGGCGGCCTTCATTTGCTGCGCTGCCCAAAGCCCGACCCGCCCGGTCCCCGATATGGAACCGCACCCGCAGCCTGCCTTACTTACGCGGGAGACCAGAGGATGGTTCCAATCGGGTGACCGACATCGGGCGCGCGAGGCCAGGTAGCTCTCGGCTGCGGATATATGGCATGCGTCGATTCGTGACCTTTGCAACTCGCGCTGTCCGGGCTGAACTGAACGCGAGTGCTACCGATAGGTCCGGCCGCCAGCTTTCAGGCGTAACGTATCGTGCTATCGTTTCCGCCGGGCGGCCGTTCGAACGGGGGATGTGGCAATGCGTCGACTCCGCATCACAGGCTTTATTCTCCTTGCATCGGTGCTCGGCTGCATAGCTTCGGCTCAGGCGCAAGAACGTCCAATCCGCTTCATTTTTCCGTTTACGGCCGGCGGCTCCGGCGATGCGACGGCAAGGCTGATCGCCGACAAGATGCGTGCGACCCTCAAGGCTTCGGTCATCGTCGAAAACCTGACTGGGGGCGCCGGCCGCATCGGGGTCCTGGCGGTGAGAGATTCGGCGCCTGACGGAGCGACCCTGCTGCTGACGCCGATCGCTCCCGTGGCTGTATACCAGCACTCCTACAAGACGTTGGATTACGATCCGATCAACGACTTCCAGCCGGTGGCGCAGGTCGCGACGTTCGATTTTGGAATCGCGGTTGGGTCGAAGCTTTCCGCAAGCTCGCTCGCGGAACTCGCAACCTGGTGCAAGGCCAATGCAGAGCAGGCGAATTATGGTGTCCCTGCCATTGGAACGCTGCCGCACTTTCTCGGCGCGATGTTCGCCCGTGCCGCCGCGATCGACCTGCGCCCGGTGCCTTATCGTGGCTCTGCCTCGGCGCTCACTGATCTGATCGCCGGACAAATTCCAATCGTGGTCACGACGACCAGCGACCTGACCGAGATGCACAAGGCTGGTCGCATACGCATCGTGGCGACATCCGGAAAGGAACGCTCGCCGTTCGTTTCCAACGTTCCAACCTTTCGCGAGAGTGGCTACGATCTCGTGGCGAATGGCTGGTATGGCGTGTTTGCGCCGGCAAAGACGCCGGCGAATGTCGTCAAGCGTCTGAACGAGGCGATTGTTGCCGCGGTGCGGTCACCGGACGTGAAGGAAAAGTTGTTGGGGTTTGGATTGGAGCCGACCGGCACCTCGGCCATGGAGTTCGCGAAGATCCAGTTGGAGGATTCCAGATTTTGGGGTGCAGCCGTGAAGGCATCGGGTTTCAAGGCGGAGTGAACGCGCTGGAACTCGAGTATTGCGGCCATCGCGAGATTCATTCGCCATCATACGATGCGATCTCCTGCACAAGATCGACGATCCGGCGGCGCAGCTCGGCATGCTCGATCCGCATGAATGCTTTGATCAGCCTGAAGTCCATCAGAGCTTGAAGTGAATTCGCTCACGTAGGCCGGCGACGGCGCGCTACCGTCCGGCTTGAATGTCCCCGGCACTCCCGGCGCGCCCTCGAAAAAGAAGGGCACAGTGACCTGCAGAACCTGCGCCGCCTGCTGTAACCGGCTGGCGCTGATCCTGTTGGTACCTTTCTCGTATTTCTGCACTTGCTGAAATGTGAGGCCGAACGCATCCGCCAGTTTCCCCTGGCTCATGCCCAGCATCATGCGGCGCATGCGCAGGCGGCTGCCAACGTGCTTGTCGATGGGGTTTGGGCTGTGCTCAGCGGTTTTCTTCCTGCCAGGCATGCCTTTATGAGCCCTACTTGCCAATTCGTACCAAGCCTTCCCGCCAGCACAGGCAGGTATGACGGCAAGGCGAGCACTTGGCAACCCGGGGACCATAATGGGCCAACTGAACTCAAACCCCTGTCCGGCGTTGACGGCGAGGAGGCGCCCATGATGGCAACCACCCGAAGTCGAGTGCCGGAACACACCAGCAGCGCGATTACCGGCAAATTCAGCGCGATATGGAGCGGCGGCTGCGCCACTACGACCAGCACCCCGATGAAATCCCGTGCCGGCTGCGCGAACTGGACGAGGAGTGGGATATCGAGCGCGCCATTGAGGCGAACGCTTCGGCTCTCGCGTTGACAGGTGTCGTTCTGGGCGTCACCGCCGACCGGCGCTGGCTTGCCCTTCCGGTTCTGGTAACGGCGTTTCTCTTTCAGCACGCCATCCAGGGATGGCGCCCGCCGATCCCAGTTCTGCGACATTTGGGGTTCCGCACCTCCTATGAAATCGAGCAGGAGCGCACGGCGCTGAAGGCATGGCGCGAGGACTTCGGCCAAATCGCGCAGAGGCCAATAGGATCGATGCTGTTCTGAAAGCAGCGCTGGCATAGTGCGTGCTGCGATCGCCGAGTGCTGAGCGGGCCATGCCCCGGTGAAGTTGCTGCTCTTGACTTTGTTACGAGGCCTAAAAAAGGTGCACTCTCGAGGTTACGCAATGATCACCGTTTCGGTGTTGCCGAGTCGAGGCCCGCCGGCCCGCGCGGGAGGTCGCATTACCCCCGCGCAACCTGTCGCAACGTCAGGGCGTTAGGCGCGCGGTCTGCCTTTGCCCAAGCCTTCCATTTTTCGCAATTTTTCGCGAACTCCGCATCCCGCCGTTGCTCGCAGCGACGGTGATCATCTATCTCTGGAAGGGGTCGTCTGGGACATTGTCCTGGGGTTTGGCACGACCGACGCGATCGGTGGCGACGTCGGCGTGTAATATTAATACTATGCTGAAGCAAATACCTTGGTTAAAGCCATGAGTTCGTTCTGGTTACTTCAGCCGCGCGCACTCGCGCGGCTGGCGAGGCGGGCTCCCGATACAAAGTTTGAGCCGATCATCTGTCCGCTGTGCGACGGTCATCGCCGTGGCGGAAAGCGCATCGGTGAACTGTCAATCATCGTCCATCCAGCGGGCGTACAGGATTTCACCTTCGGCTGGTCGAGCAATATATTGGTATTGCAACGAACATTGGACCTCTTCCAAAAATATCGTGTCACCGGATACGAAGCCATGCCGGCCAGAGTCTCGTACTCTAAAAAGACCGAGGCTACGCCGCCCGATCTGTTCGAGCTCATTGTCACTGGATGGGGCGGCTGGGCTGCGCCGGCGGCTGGGGTCACTTTGGCAGAATCGTGTCGGGGCTGCGCTCACAAAGTCTATGCCATAGCGGAGCCTAGTCGCCTGATTGATGCGACCGCGTGGGATGGAAGCGATCTTTTCATCGTCTGGCCGCTGCCCGGATATCGTTTTGTCGGCGACCGCTTGGCAAGCATCCTGCGACAGGAAAAGGTCTCGGGCGTAAAGCTGCTTCCCGCGTCGGAGCTTCCGACGCAGCGGGGGGCACATGTAAGCCCTAGCACCCTCGCGATGTCTATGCCGGAGAAACGCGCGCGCGAACTAGGCCAGCGTTTCGGAATTTCGTGATATCTGCTTTGGCACACCAATCGGGCTGACAATCGGCGATTGGCTGTATTCAAAGAGTATTCGGGCAGGCCAAATTGGCTTTTAGCCAGCAGCAGTCCCTGGCGCTGGGGTAACAGTGGTGGTGTGGGTGCAAGCAAGCCGGAGTTCCCAGGTAGTACTGTCACTCCTGCAACGCGAGTGGACGTCGGAGGGCCCGTAGGGGACTCCCGAGGGCCGCCACCGTCATCCGAAGATAAGGCGGGCACGGGGGCCTGCTTTCGGCGAACGCCGCTCAACGTACCAGCCTGCCAACGCTGCCTGCATTTGGCTTCTGCGGCTTGAAAGCTGTCTTGAAATACACCGGGCGGACAGCGCGCTTTATGCCGCCTTCAATGATGGTCATATGGTCCGCTACGGCTTTTCGGCCGCGCCCGCCGCTGTAATCCTCGCGCAGGCACTTGTAGATTGCCGCGACAAGAAGCACATGGCCGAGGGCGACGATAAGAACGTAGGCGACGACGAAGGGGGCCGCTATCAACTCGATGAGCACAGCGAACTCCCTGCGATTTGATGAACGGTCGGGGTGTCCGAATTCGTCGGCCGCGCATCCGTCAGCGCCTGCGCGGCTTCGCGCGCATGATCCGCGTTTTGCGCGATCCGCTGCAGATAGGGCTCAATCGCGAGGCCGAGCGCGGTGAGGGCGATGAGGGGCCTGCGCTGGAAAAGCATTCCACCCAGCTCCCGCTCCAGTGCGCTGATGGCATTGGTCAGCGACGGCTGCGAGACGCCGCTGCGTCTGGCCGCACGCGTGAAATTGCGCTCCTCGCAGAGTGCCAGGAAGTAGCGGATCTGGTGCATTTGCATCGTCGACCTCGGTGCTTGATTTGCGCCCGCACCATGCCATCGACACGACCTTTTGACGGTGAGGTAACTCACAGTACGTTTTGTCGGCGCAAACGCGCCGAATGCAACCAGGACGCGCGGCGCCGGAAACGCACCAGCATGTTCCGGAAAGGGTGAGGAAGAGTTTTCCGAGCAAGCGCATCCCGATTCGATCGCATCGGGATGCGCCTCTTGTTCGGAGGAGGGTGCAAGCGCGAACGAGGACGCAAGTTGTGTTTGTCTAGTCCACGATCGCTCGCACCTGAATCACCGAGCTCGCGCGCGCGGAGTTCAATCGGCCGTGCAGCGAGAAACCGAACGCTTCGCGACCCTTGAATCCGGGATGCGGTCGATAGACTACGCCAGTCCGGCCGCGCGGCGTGAGGGTTCCGCGTTCGGGCGGCGCATCGACGCTGATGTCATCGACCACCGCGCTCCCGGCCCGTACCAGGATCGTGCACGGCGTGTTCGCCGGCGCGGCGAGCGCGACGTCCGAGTCGCGTCCGAGCGAGAGCCGGATCGGCTCGATACGGCAATCGTGCGAGCTCAGAAGTCCTGCCGCTATCATCGTACAAAGGCATACGAGCGAGAGGCCGACCAAGGACCACGCCGGCGCGGCGCGCCGTGCATCCATCATGTCGGAGACAGACTCGGAGAAATCCGGCGACTGCGTTTGCGATGTGATCATGACGGACCTTGGCTCGCGTGAGTTCGATTCGGGCGTGTCGCGCGGGCGCCGGGTTGAAGGACCCCGCCGACGACCAAGGGAAGAGTTAGTACATATGCCGATGAAGGCGTGTGATGTGCTTCACATCCATGTGCCTTGCCGGGCTGCATTATTTTGAGAACCTCGCTTCTTTGAGGAGCCCTCGGTGTTCAGTTGGGAATGGCGGCACTGCCGAAGGGAAGAATTGAGCGCTAAAGTGCAATTTCAGGTCGCTGGCTATGGGCTATACTGCTGCTGTTGCTGAGACGACGCCTCCGGCAATCCGCTTGCCGTGCGCGGTCGGGGCTCGAAGGCAAATCTGCTTGTGACAAGGAGGCAACCCTGATGTCGATTCCAGGCGGCAAGCAGCCGGCGGAACGGACGCGGGACAAGTTGTCCCTTCTCCGCAATCATCCCCTGTTCCGCGATCTTCCCCCGGCGGTGATCGAGCATCTTGGCTCGTATATGAAGACGCGGAGGGTGCCGCGAGGAGCCACCATCTTCGTCAAAGGCGACCCCGGCACGGGGCTCATGGGGGTGCTCTCGGGGGCCGTGAAAGTCAGCGTGGCGTCGGCTGACGGCAAGGACATTGTGCTCAACATCTTTCGCGAGGGTGAGATTTTTGGGGAGATCGCCTTGCTGGACGGTCGCCCGCGCACCGCGGACGCGACGGCCATGTCCGCTTGCGAGCTTGTCATTATCGAGCGGCGCGACTTCGTTTCGTTCCTGAGCGGCCATCCAGACGTGACCCTCAAGTTCATCGAGATTCTTTGTTCGCGGTTGCGCCGGACGAGCGAGCAGGTCCAAGACGTTACGTTCCTGAACCTGCCGACCCGGCTTGCCAAGACACTGCTTCAGCTTACGTCTGCCGAGGAGGGTTCTGCGCCCAGACGGAAAGTGGCCATCACCCAACGCGAAATCAGCCAAATCATCGGCCGGTCTCGAGAGAGCACCAACAAACAACTGCGTGCATGGGCCAAGCGCGGGTGGGTTCGGCTTGAACGGGGAGGTGTCAGCGTCGTGGCACCCGACAAACTCGCCGCCGTCGCCGCTGAAGGATCGGAATTCGATGCATCCTGAGCGGGGCCGCCGTAAATGACATCGTGCGACTGAACAAGTACTGAAATCGCGATTTAATCTGACTTTTCGCCCGACTCGACGCGGTCAGCGGCGGCGTAAAGGTCCGCTCACTTCAGATTCGAAATGCCGGTGCGGCCCTTATAGAAGCTTATCGTATTCTCGCCGAACGACGTCTTCTATGATCGCTTCGGCGGCTTCGGTCCAGTGTTTTGATCCGCAATGGTCGCAAACTCCGATGGGGATTTTGGCGTCGCAGAAAACGTAACCCTTGTCGGTCCACTGCCGAAAAGCGATCTGCTGGTTGTGTATGGTGACATGGCCGCGTTTGCAAAAATCGCAGCGCTGTGCGTCGTCTGGGTCGGACATGCTCCCCACCGACCATTAGAGGCCCGGGGCAGTGACCGTCGCACGAGGTTTCCGCCGCGAAGTGTGAACTATCTCACACAAGGGTCATATTTAGGCGTGCGCGGTGCGTGGGGTATGAGTCCTGACGAGCGGACTACACGGGCGTCCGCGCGCTTTCCCCTGTTCATCCCTGGGGCGGCAGACGGCCTGATCTACTGCCGCACGGGGACATCCCCGATGATACCTGCCCGAGCTATGACAGCGCCCCCACGATGCCTTCGGCTGACAGCAACTCCGATAATTTCCGACGTGCGTAGAACATTCGTGTTTTGACCGTATTTCCCGGAATGCCGACGATCTCGGCGACCTCTTGCACGGACTTTTCGTGATAGTAGACGAGATCG
Source organism: uncultured Alphaproteobacteria bacterium (assembly GCA_963821505.1). GTDB lineage: Bacteria > Pseudomonadota > Alphaproteobacteria > Rhizobiales > Xanthobacteraceae > VAZQ01. The sequence continues at coordinate 166,770 of CAWGEH010000013.1, read as the reverse complement.
ATGATCTCCCGATGCTCTCGGGACAGCCGTGTGAGGCACTTGCGCAGAAGTTCTCCCCGATGCTTGATCTCGAACGCGGCTTCCGGATTGTCGGCCGGATCGCTCGCTTTCTCGTTTTCTTCATCGCACAGCGGCTCGAACTCGGCGCCGCAGCTCGGCGAACGCCTTGTAACGGGCGATCGCCAAGAGCCACGTTGTGACGGCCGAGCGTGCCTCGAACCGGTGCGCCTGTTGCCACACGCTGAGGAATACTTCGCTGGTCAAATCTTCCGCGAGCGCATTGTTGCGGACCATTCGCAGGATGAAACGGTAGATCCGGGCCTGGTGTCGCGTGAACAGGGCTTGCATCGCGAGCCTGTTACCGGACGCCACTTTCTCGATCAGCACCTCGTCCGAGCTGCCGCGGGTCTTGGGCGAGGGCCGATTGGCCGAAATATTCGGGTTCGGTCCGGCAAAATCGTTGCGCATTGGTAGCTCCCCTGTTTTCGGTCTGGCGATATGCCTAGCCCGGCGGCAGGGAACGTTTTGTTAACCACTTCACAAAGACGGCGGCCTTTTCAGGCCCGGCGGGCCGGCTCGCGCGCAAAAGCCCGGCCAAGCCGGGCTCTTTCCGTCAACTCGCGATGTCGCGGTCCGCGCCTGTTCAGCAGTACGGCGCCGTTTGCGCGCCCGACGTATCATACTGCGGCAGGCATGCGGGCGGCGGGCTCTGGGCAAATGCAGCGGTCGTCGCTGCCGTCAGCGCCAGCGCGAGCGCTACTGCAAGCTTTGCGACGGATTTTTTCATGATACTTCTCCGTGTAATCTCGCTCAGCAAGATCACGCTCGGTACGTGCATCGGCGGAGTGGGTCGAATACCTGCCCGCTTGCAGCGCGAGCATCTCCCCCGTAAGGCGCAGCGCAGGTGAGGCAGGCCACAGACGGATTAACTTTGCTGCACCAAGGCCGCGTGCGGAAAACATTATTGCCCGGTCCCAGGATTCTGCTCTGCAGGCGATGTAGGGCACAGGCTCCTTACGATGTCGCCCGTTCTTGCGGCGAAGCGGGCTATCTTCTCGCTTGAAAGCGTTTCGGGGTTGGCGGCGCTCTGATGCTCGTCTATTTTCCGGTCAAGCGGCGCACGAGCCGGCAAAAGATCGCGCAATCGAAAGGTGAGGGAATGATGTCGATTTCAACGACCAGGGCTGCGCTGTTCGCTGCATTGCTGAGCGTGCTCGCGGTCGCGAGCGGCACGGCGGGCGCCCAGAACTATCCGGGCGGTACGGTCAAGCTCATCGTGCCCGTGCCGGCCGGCGGCGTGACCGACACGATGGCGCGCATCGTTGCGCAGCGTTTGACCGAGACGTGGGGGCAACCGGTTGTCGTTGAAAATCGTCCGGGCGGGAATTATGCGGTCGGAGCACAGGCGGTGGCGAGGTCCCCCGCGGACGGGCTCACCCTCCTGGTTGCACCCGATTCCACCGTCACCGCCAATCCGCATCTTTTCAGCACCCTTCCTTACGATCCGGTCAAGGATCTCACCCCCATTATCGTGCTGTGCCGGATCACGCCGGTGCTGGTGATCCATCCCTCGCTTCCCGTGCACAGCGTGCAGGAGTTGATCGCGCTCGCCAAGGCAAAGCCCGGAACCTTGAACTACGGCTCGTACGGCATCGGCACCTATGCCCATCTGAGCATGGAAGATTTCAAGCAGCGCACCGGCACCGATATCGTGCACATCCCCTACCGCGGCGCCGCGCCTGCCGCCACCGCTCTCCTGGCGGGCGACGTCTCGATGCTCCTACTCAATCTCAGCAGCATCGAACAATACGAGAAGAGCGGAAAAGTCAGAATTCTCGCGGCGGCGGGTGACAAGCGGGCAACGCTGCGCCCGGATCTGCCGACGATCGCCGAAGCCGGTGTGGCGGGCTTCTCGACCACGGCCTGGTTTGCCCTGTTCGGTCCTGCGAAGATGGCGCCGGAGTTGGTGGCGAAGATTCATGCCGACGTCGCCAACGCGTTGGAATTGCCGCAATCGCGCGAGTTCTTCCGGACCAACAGCTTCGAGCGCGTCGATCTCACGCCGACGCAATTTGTCCAGCTCATCCAGGACGACTTCGCAACATTGGGGAGCGCTGGTGAAGGCGGTCGGAGCGAAGCTCGATTGACGATGCGAATTCTTCGGCATTCGCCGACCGCAACGTATCTCGCCGTTCGTGCCGCCTTGCGGCACACCTTAGGGGACAACACACGTGAGTGAACGATACCCGCCCATTCGCCGCTTCGTGACCGGCCATGATGCCCAGAACGTCGCCAAGGTCGTTATGGAAGGGCCGGCGACCAACGCGAAACATCCGAGCGCCGGCACTGTTTCGACCTTGATCTGGTCGACCGACCGCACGCCGGCCGACATTTCCATTGGGGAAGACATCGAAGATCTCGGCGCACGCGTCATCGGCACCGCCCCGCCAGCGAACGGGACGCGCTTCGCCGTCATCGATTTCCCACCCGGAAACGAGCCGCGGATGCACCGCACCGAGACCATCGACTACGTGATCGTGATCGAGGGGGAGATCGAGATGGACATGGACAACTCGACGGTGACGCTGAAAGCCGGCGATGTCATGGTTCAGCGCGGTACCAACCATGCCTGGGCCAATCGCAGCGACAAGCGCGCCCGCGTCGCCTTCGTGCTGATCGACGCCGTGCCCTTGGGAATCGGTCACCCCATCACCGGGGCTGCCAACGCGCGCTGACATTGCAAGGCGGGCCTGTTCGGGCATTGGCCGCGCCGGGCCCATCTCGGGAGAGCACATGAAGGTCCTGATCACCGGCGGAATGGGCGTGATGGGCGCCGAAACGAGCCGCAGATTCGTCAAGGAAGGCCACCGTCCCGTCATCTTCGCCCGCCATCGCGACGAGTGGCTCATTCGCGACATCCTCGATGAGGTCGACGTCGAACTCGGGGACGTTCTCGACATGCCGCGGCTGCTGGACGTCATCAAACGCCATCGGATCACGCATATCGTGCACGCGGCTGCCTTCGTCGGCGCCGTGTCCCAGGCCAATCCTGCGCTCAGCGTGCAGGTCAACGTGATGGGCACGGTCAACGTGCTGGAGGCGGCGCGCGCGTTCGATGTCGAACGGGTGGTCTATACCAGCGCGAAGGGCGTGTACGGCCCCGTGCTCGGCGACTACGGCTTCCCGACCTACAAGCCCGTTCCCGAGGACCTGCCGAAGAATCCCAAGCGCATCTACGATTTTGCCAAGCTGATGGGCGAGCAGGTGGGCCTTTATTATCAGGCCAATATGGGGCTTGACGTGGTGGTGTTGCGGTTCGCCACGACCTACGGGCCGGGAAAGACTTCGCGCCACGGCAAGATGGGCGTGACCAGCCAGATCATCGAGAATCCCGCCAGCGGGCTGCCGTTCCGCATCTCCCAGGGCGGCGACGAAAAGGACGACTTCGTCTATAATAAGGATTCGGCCTACGGCATCTATCTCGCCTGCATCGCCGCGAATCCCGCGAGCCGCGTCTACAACATCGGCACCGGCGTCGGCGTCACCCTCAACGACGTCGCGCGCGTGTTGCGCAGGCATTTGCCGAACGCCGATATAGAGATCGGGCCCGGCCTGAATTTTCTCGGCATGCCTTATCCCGCATCCAGCGTGTACGACATTTCGCGCGCGCGCGCCGAGCTCGGCTATGCACCGCAATACGACCTGGAAAAGGGGATCGCGGATTACCTCGACAGCCTCCGGCGGCTCAAGGAGAACAGAGAGCCTGCCGGACGAAAGTCGACGCCGGCATGACGCCGCGCATCCGCTCGTCGCAAGCGCCCTTCTCGGCGGCGCCCGCCGAGCGGAGTTGGTAAGCCTTCGGCTAAACCTCGCCACGCATCGGCGCCCCGCAACAACCTCAGCTCGGGTGACAAGCAAGGGCCGCCCGGCTTAGACTATGCGCAGAAATAGCGCTGCTGGTTCCAGCCCAATGCGGCAGCCGAGGAGAGGAACACCATGACCATAGCGAGCGCAACCGCGCGGCGAATGTCCCGCCGCAAGTTCATAGCCGGCACGGCTGGCGCGGGGGCCGCGCTCGCGTCCAACCTGGCCGCGCCGGGCCTTCTGGCGCAAACGCGTGCGCCCATCCGGCTCGGCAATCTCAATTCCTTCACCGGCGCGATTGCCTATGCCGCGGAGAACAATTTCAATGGCATGAGCCTCTATTTCGAGAGCGTCGGCTGGACCGTTGCCGGCCGCAAGATCGAGATCATCAAGGAGGACGATCAGTTCAATCCTCAGATCGGATTGCAGAAGGTCAAGAAACTCGTCGAGAGCGACAAGGTCGACATGATCGTCGGCGTGCAGGCGAGCAACGTCGCGCTCGCGGTGCTCAACTATGCCAAGCAGCAGAAAGCCTTCTACGTCGTCTCCGGCGCCGGCACCGACGCCATCACTTGGGATCGCTATCCCTATCTCTTCCGCACCTCGATTTCGGCCTATCAGCTGAGCACGCCGATGGCGAACTGGATATACGACAATCTCGGCAAGGAGATCGTCACCACCGCCTCCGACTACGCCGGCGGCCGCGACGTCATCGCGCAGTTCAAGGGGCCATATCTCAAACGCGGCGGCAAGGTGCTCAAGGAGATCTGGCCGCCGCTGGGGACGACGGACTTCAGCCCCTACCTGATCGACATCAAATCGATCAATCCGCCCGTGACCTATGATTTCATGCCCGGCGCCGATGCAATCCGCTTCATCCAGCAATATACCGAGTTCGGGCTGAAGGAGAAAATGCCGCTGACCGGCTTCACCATCATCGACTCGCTGACCATGAGCGCGTTGGGCAAGACCGCGATCGGCGTCATCTCCGCCACCACCTATACCGACACCGTCGACAACCCGGAGAGCAGGAAATTCGTCGCCGACTACCAAGCCAAGTACAAGGCCTTGCCGGACATCTTCTCCGACTACGGTTATGTCGCTGCGCGCGCCGTCTATGACGCATTGCAGGCTGCGGACGGCAACGCCTCCGACAAGGACAAGCTGGCGGAGGCGATGACAAAGGTGAAGTTCAACGCGCCGCGCGGACCTTTTCGGATGGACCCGGCCACGCACAATCCCATTCAGGATATCCACATCTGCCAGGTGGTGGAGAAGGAGGGCAAGGTCACCAGCAAGGTTCTCACCACCTTCAAGGACGTGCAGGATCCCGGAAAGAAAATCTACTGACAGTAGTCCTCTGCGAGAGCTACTTGGATGAGATTCATCGCTTTCGTTCTCGCGCAACAGGTCCGTGTCGGAGAAGGCGCTGGAGTTTGCTCACGGAGCCACGAGTCCCAAATCCTCTCGCCTTGCGAAGCAGCGCTGAGCGAGGGCGGGTGAGGGGTTACTCTCGCGAGATCAGCTGCGAAACGGCCCCCTCAGCCGGCGAGCGTGCCTCCGCTATTCTCCGGCACGCTCGCCACCCTCTCCCGCGAGGGGAGAGGGTACTGCGGCTCGCGGCGCCAGCCTTCTTTCCGTCGGCGCCGATCGCAACGATGGGTCTCCACGTCTGCGCGGCAGACGAGGGCGGACTGATCGGTCGACTTCGCATGATAGCGGGTTGAGGGCGTATGGAGTTCATTGTCGCCCAGCTCCTGAACGGGCTGGTCTACGGCGTGCTGCTGTTCCTCATGGCGGCGGGCCTCTCGCTCATCTTCGGACTGATGAACGTCGTGAGCCTTGCCCACGGCTCGTTTTTCATGTTGGGCGCGTTCTTTGGTCTGTCCATCTTCCAGTTCACCGGCAGCTTCTGGCTCGCACTTCTGCTCGCCCCCATTCCCGTCGCCGTGCTCGGGATCGTCATGGAGCTCGTGTTCATGCGGCCGCTCTATCGACGCGGTCATATGGATCAAGTGCTGCTGACTTTCGGCTTTACCTTCGTCTTCTTCGACCTCGTGCAATCCGTGTGGGGCCGGGTAATCGTGCGGCTGCCGGCGCCGGAAATCCTTCAGGGCGCCACGGAGATCGGGGTTGGTGTGTTCTCGACCTACCGCTTGTTTCTGATCGCCCTCGGCTTCGCGATAGCGTTGCTGTTGTGGCTCTTCCTCGAGCGCAGCCGTGTCGGTGCCATGGTGCGGGCCGGGGTCGACGACGCCGACATGGCCGCAGGGCTCGGCGCCAATATCCCGCTCCTGTTCACCGGCATATTCGGCGCCGGCGTGGCCTTGGCGGCGGTCGGCGGCGTCGCGGCCGGGCCCGTGCTCGGACTCTATCCGGGCATGGACACCGAGATTCTCATCCCGGCGTTCATCGTGATCGTGATCGGTGGCATGGGAAGCCTGCGCGGCGCCTTTATCGGCAGCCTGTTGATCGGCGAGGCCGATACCTTCGGCAAGGCCTATTTTCCGAGCCTCGCTTTGTTCCTGATCTATCTGGTGATGGCCGTTGTCCTCCTGGTGCGGCCGCAGGGCCTGTTCGGCATCAAGTATACCGGCGTCACCGCCGCCCCGGCCGTGACCACCGTGAGCACGCCGGCGACGAAGGAAACGCGGGCGGCGGGGCTCATCGTGATCCTGGCGATGCTCGTCTGTCCGTTCTTGGTGACGGACTACCCCCGCGCGCTGATCGCCGAGATTTACATCTTCGCGATCTTCGCCATGAGCCTCGACCTGCTGCTGGGCTTTACCGGATTGATGTCGCTCGGTCATGCCGCGTTCTTCGGCCTGGGCGCTTACGCGGTGGCGGTGCTGGGAACGCTGCTGGGCGTGAATACTTGGCTCGCACTGGCGGCCGGCGTCGTGATCGCTGCCGGTGGCGCCGCCGTGATCGGTTTCTTCTGCGTGCGCACCAGCGGCATTCCCTTCCTCATGCTGACGTTGGCATTCTCGCAACTGGTATTCTCGGTCGCGCTGAAATGGCGCGATGTGACCGGCGGGTCGGACGGCATGGCGATTGCGGACAAGCCCGGCTTTTTCGGCTTCGATCTCTCGAATTCGTTGCCCATGTATTTCATGACGCTCATTTTCCTTCTGCTCTCCTACTGGGGCCTGCGACGGCTTCTCAACGCGCCGCTCGGGCACGTCTTCGTCGGCATTCGGGAGAACGAGCCGCGTATGCTCGCGATCGGCTATCCTACGCGCGCGTACAAGCTTCTCTCCTTCACCATCGCCGGCGCGTTCGCCGGACTGGCGGGCGGTCTCTATGCGATTTTCAACAGCTTCATCTCGCCCGATGCCCTCTACTGGACCTCGTCCGGCGACATTCTGATCATGACCATGCTCGGCGGCGCCGGCACTCTGATCGGGCCCGCGATCGGCGCCGGTCTCTTCCTGCTGATGAAGAACGTGGTCAGCTCCTATAGCGAGCACTGGCTCGCCGTCATCGGCGGCGTCTTCATCTGCTGCGTGCTGTTCTTCCCCGGCGGCATCTGGGGCGCGCTGCGGCAGGTCCGGTGGCGGGGGCGCAAACCTTGAGCGTGCTGCGCACCGATCATCTCTGCCGTTCTTTCGGCAACCTCATCGTCACCAATGACGTCAACCTCAGCGTCGAGGCAGGCGAGCGCCACGTCATCATCGGTCCGAACGGCGCCGGCAAGACCAGCCTGATCAACCAGATCGGCGGCCAGCTCGAGCCCAGCGCCGGCCGGATTTTCGTCAAGGACACCGATATCACCGGCTGGTCGCCGAGCCGAGTGAGTCGCCTGGGCGTCGCGCGCACCTTCCAGCGCAACAACCTATTCCAGAATCTCAGCGTGATCGAGAACCTGCGGCTTGCGGTGCAGGCGCGGCGCGGCAATCCGCTTGATTTCTTCACGCCGGTGCGGCGCCTCACTGGTCTCTTGGCGTGCGCCGAGGAGCTGATGCACCGCGTCCATCTCGGCGAGAGCGGCCCCCGGATTGCCCGCAATCTGTCCTACGGCGAGCAGCGGCAGCTCGAGATCGGGATCGCGCTCGCCGCTGAACCCGACCTCCTGCTGCTGGACGAGCCGACCTCCGGCATGTCGCCGGCCGAGACCGGCCGCATGATCGGCCTGATCGCGGGCCTGCCGCGTTCGCTCTCGATCCTGATGATCGAGCACGACATGACGGTGGTATTCTCGGTCGCCGATCGCATCACCGTTCTGTATTACGGCGAGGTGCTCGCGACCGGCACCCCGGCCCAGATCCAGGCGAACGATCGCGTACGCGAAGTCTATCTCGGGATGGTCCATTAGAATCCCCTTCTCGGAACATGATCCAATGCTCGAGCTGGAGAACGTCAACGCCTATTACGGCGACAGCCATATCCTGCATGGCGTCTCGTTCGCGGTGAAGGAAGGCGAGGTGGTCTGCCTGCTCGGCCGCAACGGCGCGGGCAAGACCACCACCATCCTCACCATCATGGGTTACCTCAAGCCACGTCCGGGCCGCATTCTCTACCGCGACCGTGACATCGCGGCGCTCCCGCCCTATGCGGTGGCGCGGCTCGGCTTCGGCTTTGTGCCGCAAGAACGCGGTATTTTCCCAAGTCTCACCGTGCGCGAGAACCTCACGGTGTTCGCGCGCGCGGGCGGAAAAGGCGGATGGACGGTGGCGCGGATTTTCGAGCTGTTCCCTGGTTTGCGCGCGCGCGCGCGCAATCTCGGCTTCCAGCTTTCCGGCGGCGAGCAGCAGATGCTCTCGATTGCGCGCGCACTCATGCTCAATCCTTCGCTGCTCTTGCTCGATGAGCCGTCCGAAGGGCTGGCGCCGATGATCGTGCAGGAGATCGTCGCGGTGCTCAAAAATCTCAAGCGCGAGGGCCTCGCCATTCTGATGGTCGAGCAGAACCTGCGCACCGCTTTGGCGGTCGGCGATCGCCATCACGTCATGAACAAGGGCGAAATCTGCTTCACCGGCAGCTCGGCAGAACTCGAGGTCAACGACAACGTGCTGCGCAACTATCTCAGCGTGTAGGCGGAACTCGCCGCACATCTTCAGGAACGAGTTGGCGTTTTGTCCTGCGCCTAACGCGGCCAAAGCTGCGAGGTGCCGCGCTGCGGCGCATCAGGCCCGCATCACGCAATCAACCAAGTGAAGAAACCAATCAGAGCGAGGATGGCGACACACAGAAAGACGATGAAGAACAGCCATTCCCGGGCCTTGCCGATGGTTAGTCTCCGTTTCATTCTGAGCCTTCCCTGTGCCCGGCGTCACTATATCCGTCCGCGTCATTCTATTCCAATGGGAGTCCATTCGAGATTCTGATTCGGCCGACTCTCTTATGTGCCCCGCGATCATCAAATCGAGTGTTGCGGTTTTGGGCGGGACTGGTACCCCTTTGCCGTTTGACCAGAACGTTCATTTCGGGTTCAGTATGAAACGGCTAACTGGGGCATCGGAAGCATCCGGGAGTTAATGCAATGCTGAGTAAACTTTCGGTAGTGCCCGCAATCGCGGTCGCCCTCGTCATTTCCGATGCGGCATTCGCTCGGGGCGGCGGAGAACGCGGCGGCGGCGCCAGGTCGGCCCACGTCAGCCGAAGCGTCAACGTCAACAAGAATGTGAACCGAAACGTCAACGTCAACAGGAACGTGAACCGGAACGTGAGCGTCAACAGGGGCGTCGTCGGCCATCGATACAATGGCGGCGTCTGGTACGGGACCGGGCGGCACTACTGGAACGGCCGATGGTATGCCTACGGCGTGGGCTCATGCTGGACCCTATCTCCTGTCGGTTACGTTTGGATCTGCGGGTGATACGCGCAAGTCTAGGGCCGGGGATCGCCCGGCCCTGACCACCTTCGCCGACGCCGAGTCGCAACAAAACGATCCGGCTTACCTTCCAAGCCGGAGCAATTCGAGCACGGCTATCGATGTTTGACCTTGTTCTGCGCGGCGGGCACCTCGTCGATCCTTCGCAAGGCATCGATGCCAAACGCGACATCGCCTTTTCCGGCGGGAAGGTCGCCGCGATCCGTGAACGGATCGACGACGCAGCCGCGGGCGACGTTCGCGACGTTGCCGGTCTCTTCGTCGCCCCCGGGTTCATCGACCTGCACACCCACGTCTATTGGGGCGGCACCTCGATCGGCGTTGAAGCCGGTCCGGTCGCCCGGCGCGGCGGTACCACCACTCTCGTCGATGCCGGAAGCTCCGGGCCGGGCAACTTCCTCGGCTTCCGCCGCCACGTGATAGAGCCGTCGCCGGTCCGCATTCTGGCCTATCTGAATATTTCCTTCCCCGGCATCTTCGCGTTCAGCCAGGCGGTCATGGTCGGAGAATGCGTGGACATCAGGCTGCTCGATCCTCGAGAGTGCGTGCGCGTCATCAACGGGCATCGCGACCTGATCGTAGGCGTGAAAGTCCGGGTCGGTCGGGTCGCGAGCGGGGCAAACGGCATAGGGCCGCTCGACATGGCGGTCGAGGTGGCGGAGGAGACTGGTCTGCCGGTGATGGCGCATCTCGATCACCCGCCGCCCACCCGCAAGGAGGTGCTGTCGCGTTTGCGGCCGGGCGACGTGCTGACCCATTGCTTCAAGCCGTTTCCCAATACGCCGCTGCGCTCGGACGGGGAGGTCTGGGAGGAGGTGAGGCTTGCCCGCGACCGCGGCGTCGTTTTCGATCTCGGCCACGGGGCCGCATCGTTCGGCTTCGCGGTGGCCAAGGGAATGCTCGCGAAGGGATTCGTGCCGGACGTCATTTCCAGCGACGTTCATGTGCTCAACGTCGAGGGTCCGGTATTCGATCTCATGGCCACATTGTCGAAGTTCTATTACCTCGGTCTTCCTCTCGCGACCTTGGTGCGGACCGCGACCAGCGCGCCGGCCGCCGCGCTGCGCCGTCCCGATCTCGGCAGCCTCAAGATCGGATCGGTCGGCGATGCCACCGTCTTCACGCTCGAGGAGGGCGCATTCGATTTCAAGGATTCGCTCGGTGAGGTGTTACGCGGGAGGCATCGGCTGGCGTGCCGCGGGATCGTCCAAAGCGGCGCCTGGCGTGCCTGTAACTGAGGGGAGAAAGATGCCTGAACCCAATCTCGTCGGCGGTTCGAAGAACGACCGGGAGCGCATTCTGAAACTGCACGCCGACTACATCGACGCCAACGCTCGTTTCGATCGACAAATGCTCGATCCGATCTGGAGCAAAGCGCCGGAGGCGCTGTTCTTCAATCTCAATGGACATACCTACAACGGACGTGAGCACTGGTTTCGGCTTTGGGAATTTTACGGACAGAATGTGAAGTCGAGCTATTGGACACCCTTCGATATCGGCGGCGTCGTTTCGGACGACATGGCTGTCGTCTGGTGCCACCGCCGCACCCGGCGCAATTGGACCGGCAAGGAGCCACCGCCAAAGGACATCCATTACGGCGGCGACGAGTTCATCACCCGCTCGACTATGGTATTCCGCAAGGAAGCCGGCGACTGGCGGGTCGTGCATGCGCATTTTTCCGAGGCAAGTTCCGGCCCTCGTCCCGGCGGGGTCTAAACGCAATCGCGGTCTTGCGATTGCTATTCGAGGCAACAAGCGTGGTCGACCTGCCGAAAATCAGCATACGGCTGCACGGCGGCATCGATCCGCGTCGCTCCCTCGATCTCGCCAAGGTCGCGGATGCGAATGGATTCGATTCCATATGGTTCGCCGAGAACGCGTTCAATCGCGGAGTGCTGCCGGCGGCGTCGGCGTGCGCGGCGGCGACGCGCCGGGTGGGCATCGGCATTGGCGTCTTCAATCCCCATAACCGGCATCCCACGTTGATGGCGATGGAGATCGGCGCGCTCGACGAGCTGGCGCAGGGCCGGGCGCGGTTGGGGATCGGATCGGGCATTGCGGCGGCGACCGAACGCGTGGGCTTGAGGACGGATCGGCCGCTCGCAGCGGTGCGCGATGCGATCACGATCGTGCGCGCCATGCTCAAGGGAGACGAACTGGACTATGGCGGACAGGTCTTCTCCGCGCACAAGGTCAGGCTCGAGTACAGGGCGCTGCGACCGGATATGCCGCTGCTCATGGCGGCGCGAGGTGAGCAGGCGCTCGCGCTGTGCGGAAAAATCGCGGATGGCCTGATGATCTCGAACATGTGCCCGCCGGACTTCACCAGGGCGGCGGTCGAGGCGGCTTGCAGGTCCGCACGCGAGGCACAGCGGCCCGCGCTTGCCCACATCGTCCAATACGTTCCATGCGCGGTGCGGGCCGACCGCACGGAAGCCCGTCGTCTCGCCAAGGCGACGATCGGCGAGATGCTGCCCGGCTTCTGGTCGCTGGCTCACCGGGTACCGCCGGCGAAATCCGCCTTGCTGCGGGCGGTGGGCCTGTCCGAACCCGACTTCGCCACCGCGGCGGAGCGCTTGCGTGCCGGCGTTCCGCCGGCGGACGCGCTCGATGACCGCTTCGTCGCGGCCTTCACGATCGCCGGCACTGCGGAAGATTGCCTCGCCCAGGCGCGACGCTATCGCGAGGCCGGGGCTACCGAACTTGCGCTCACTTTCGTCGGTTCGCAGCCGCAAACGGACATGGAATATCTGGCTCGTGCCGCCGCTGCCCAGCGCAAAGGTGCGGTGCAAGCATCGAATCGATGAAAAGTAGACGAATGCCGGGATGACTTACACCCCGCCGAACCAATTGTATCCGCGGTCCTCCCAAAATCCGCCGGGAAAGCGGTTGGTCACGTACATCGCCGTGATCCATTTCGGATTTTTGAAGCCGAGTTTGGTCGCAATGCGGAGCTTGAGAGGATAACCATAACGCGGTGCCAGGATTTCGTCTGAAATCTTGAACGTGAGCAGAGTCTGCGGGTGCAGCGCCGATGCCATATCGATGCTGGAGTAATATCCATCGGCGCATTCGAAGCCGACATATTTGGCGGTGGTATCCGCGCCGATGCGCTGCAAGAACGTCCGGAACGGCACACCTGTCCATTTGCCGATCATGCTCCAGCCTTCGACGCAAACATGCCGTGTCACCTGCGATTCCTGCGGCAGCGCATAGAGCTGTTCCAGAGTCCATGGCTTGCGGCTGTCGACCAGGCCGGAGAGATTGAGCTTGTAGGTCGCGCGATCGATCTTGGGAATCTGGCTCTGGCCGAAGTAGGCGTTGTACCGGAAGTCCTTGACGGCCTGGTTTTCCGGGTAAGTCGGCATCATCCGGTGGGGATTGAAGAGCGCGGCCTGAGCACCGTCGTTCCATCGTGAAATTCCATCGAGCACGCTCTGCACGCTGCTGGTATCGGTGACGTCGCAGCCGGTCAGCAATGTGAGCGCGCCGAGGCTGAGACCTTGTTTGAGAAAAAACCGGCGCTCGATCTGCCGGGCCTGGGCACTGGCCTGGAGAAGACGACTGGAGTTGCCGGTGGTATTTTTGGTAGCTCGCACCTCGGATTTGCGGGGATCAGCCATGGCTCAGTCCTCGCATTGGGCTTCGTTGGCAGGCGCGCGACCGGTGATCATGGTCGGTAGCGTCTTGGGAACGATGATGACGAGCGCAATATGCACGATCAGAAACAGCACGATCGCGGTCATTCCGAGGAAATGAACCACGCGCGCCACGTCGAAGCCGCCGAACAACCAGGTCAATTCCTGAAACTGGCCGGGCTTCCAGATCGCAAGGCCGGACAGGACCATGATTACGCCTACGGCCAGCACGCCCAGATAAAGCGTCTTCTGCACGGCATTGTAGACGCCGATCCGATGCGCCAGCCGAAACTGCAGCGCGGCGATGGCATCGCGCAGGACTGCGCTCGGCCCGACCGGAAATAAAGTCCGGCGGAAATGCCCCGACAGAATCCCATAGGCGACATAGACGATGCCGTTGATCGTGAGCAGCCACATGGCGGCGAAATGCCACTGCAACGCGCCGGCAAGGCCATCCTCGTTGTGAATGTCCACCGAGCCGTCGTAGCTGCCCCCCAGCGTGAGTCCGACCGGAAAAGAAAACGGAAAAATCGGATCGGAATTGTAGATGCGCCACCCGCTCATGATCATGATGACGATCGCGAGCGCATTGAGCCAATGCGTGATGCGAACGGTCAGCGGATGAATGATGAGCTTGGAAACGCTGTGCAAATGTCCGGCCGTAATGTCGGTCATTCCCGCCTCCCGGCGCGCACTATCGAGTTGACTCGTTTCCTGCGGCGAGCCGTTCGCCATCTCGTCGGAAAACGCCCCGATCATCGACCGGCGCAAGGCCCGCCGATCTGAACGCCGCCTTCGCCTCCGGGGATGTCAGGAACGTCATGAACGGCTGCGTATCCAATGCCGGATCGCGCGCTCGGGCGACGATATACTCGATCGGCGGCTGATCGAGCATAGGCAGCGGCACCACGAGGCTGAAACCGGACGCATCGGTGGCATAGACGATCCCGAGACGCGCACGATCGGTCGAGAGCAAATTTACGACTCCGGCGGAGCTCTCGGCGATGGCCACTCTCTTGTTGCTATCGTCGACGGCGATTCCGAGTTGGCGCAGCAGGTCGACCGCGCGGGCACCTGCCAGGTCGCGGTCGGGATTGGCGATCGCCAGCGTCTTGCCCGTGGTTAGCCTCGTAAGATCGGCAAGCGTGGCGTCGGCCGGCCGCCTCGCACCCGGCTCGGTACTGACGAGAACCAAGCTGTTGCGCAGGACCCGGGTGATCGGATCTTGAATGATCTTGCCGCGCACCGCATCGTCGGTCGCAGTGCCAGCGAGCGCAAAGATCACGTCGCAACGCGCGCCGCGATCGATCTGCGCATAGGAGAGGTTCGTCGGAGCCACGAAGACATTGACGCGGGTGCCGGTGCGCGCTTGCCAGAGATTGCCGACCGATTTCAGCGCCTTCTCCAGCGTGGGTTCGCCGTACACCACAAGGTCCCGCGCCTGCGCAATACCGGCTGCAAGCAGCGCGGGCGTCAGCAGCAGCGCCGCCGAGATGGAAAGGCACGCGCGTCGGTAATGCAATCCGCCGACCCTCCGTTCGTCACCGTTCCGAAAGATGCGCAACGACAGCTCCCGAGGGTCGACTGCCGCAGCCGACCATGAGCGTGATCGTGCCGGGAAACAAATCACGTTGCAGCGATGCGCATTTGATCACGGCAGGTTCGAAGCCCCGCGTTGAAAGCCGCCCGTGCGTTGCGACCGGTCCGGACTCGTCTCGTTCGCAATTCGGACGAAGGTCGCAATGATGCGCCCGCCCGCCCGAATAGTCCCGGACAGAGTCCCCGCCACCTTGGACCTGCCGCCAGTGCGCCGGTGATAATCGACTGGGATTTCCAGGATGCGAAGCCCCGCTCGGGCGGCGCGCATCTGCATCTCGAGATTCCAGCCGTATGTCAACTCGCGCATTCCGAGCCCCAGCAGGATATCGCGTCGAATCGCACGCAAGGCGCACATATCCGTGTATCGCACGCCGTAAAGAAGCCGCATGCCCCAGCCTGCCAGGCGACCTGCCGCAAGCTGATGCCATGCGATGCTTCCCGGCTCGCGTTTGCCGCGCGCCCGCGATCCGATGACAAAATCGTAGCGGCCGGACTGGATCGGCTCGACCAGATTAACGATGCCCTGCGGAGCGTCCGCGCCGTCGCCATCCATGAAGACGAGAATGTCCGCGTCATCGGCGGCCATCGTCGCCGCCAGGCACGCCCGCCCGTAGCCTTGTCCGGCGTCGATGACGTCCGCTCCGGCGGCCTTAGCGCGCGCGGCGGTGGCGTCGCCGCTGCCGCCGTCCGTCACGATGATGCGCGAGACGACCTGACGCGGGATATTCCGCACCACCTCCGCGATCGACTGTTCCTCGTTCAGCGTCGGGATGACAAGCACCACGCGCTGCGAATTGTCATCGTGCTGGAGCGCCGCGTCCATTGTTCAAAGGCTCCAGCGCAGGCCACAGCTTGCGCAAGCGGTGGGCGGCTGGTCCGACAGAAGCGCCTCGCGGAACGAGCTGTAGGCCGCGCCGTTCCAAATCTCTTGCAGCGTTTGCTGGGTGGCATCGCCCAAGGTGTAGTTTTCGTAACCGCGCTGCGAGAACGGCGCGATGCAGCAGGGGAGCGCGCGTCCATTGGCGGTAAAATACATCACCGTCCATGGTCGTCGGCACAGCGTCCAGGGCGATCCGTCGTCGTGGCGCTTGAGACTCATGCCCGGCTCCGACGCGGCGCCGGAGGCACTGAACGCGATGCCGTACGAGCGGGCAAGCTCGGTTGCCGCCTCGAGATGGGCCGCCTCCTCGCGCGTCATTTGCTCATAGAGCGCCTGGTCGGGCCGGGCGAGGCCGATCGAATTGTCTTGAAAAAACACCAAGCGCTGCAAATAGACTTCGCGCACACCGATTTCCGCGGCCACCTGCACGAAGGCCGGCAGCTCGGCGATTGTCTCCTTCAATCCAGTGAGCCAAGCCGAGACCCGCGGCCGATCCTTCCCTTCCCGCTCCTGCAAATTGCGGAAGGCGCGTACGTTCTTGAGGATGCGGCCGAAGTAGTCCTTGCCGCGAATGGCCAGATAGGACTTCGCATTCGATGCGTCGAGGGAAACGCGAAGCTCGTCGAGGCCGGCCTCGATCAGCGCCCGGCCGTTCCTCTCGTTGAGAACGGTGCCGTTGGTGTTGAACAGCACGTAGGTGTCGCGGTCCTTGAGATAACGCACCATTCTCGGCAGGCCCTTCACCAGCATCGGCTCGCCGACACCATGCAACACCGCGCGTTTGAGATTTGGGATTTGATCGACGATCGTCGTGAACAGCTCCCAGCTCATGTCGGCTGGGGGTTCGAGCTCCTCGTAGGTGCGAGGACAAGTGGTGCACAACAGGTTGCAGCGGTTTGTCGTCTCCAGATAGACGCAGACCGGGCGTTGCGCCGCATGATCGATGCGCTCCTTGTCGACGCTCTCGAAATAGCGCCGCGGATCGATGCTGGTGTCAGGCGGGGACTGCGTCTGCATGACGCTCCTCCAATTTCCGTCGGCCACGAAATGAAAGCTCGGCTATGAGAATGAGGACGCAGGGGCCGTAGATGACGAGCCCATCCGACAGGCTGGGGGGCCAATGCCCGAGATAGAGATAGCTGCAGGCGCAGGTGAGATAGAACACGCCGATGACGGGATAAAAGCACAGAAACGGCACCAGCCATGCGAAGTACCAGGCGTAATGAGGCGAGACCAGGATGGTGAAGGTGACGGCGAGCAGCATTGCGCCTGCCAGGTTGGCCCCCGGCCTGCGGTCGCGCATCATCACCAGGATTGCGAGCGCCGCCATGGCCGTGACGGCTGCTGCGAGGTAAAATGGAAAAAGCTCGGCCCGCAGCGGAACGACGGCGCCGAGAAGCTGCCACAGGAAAACTCCCGATCCGCGATCCAGGCCTTCCTCGCTGACGTAGCGGCCTAGAAATCCCAATACCTTCGCGCCGGCGCCGAGATAGGGCAGGTAGAGAATGGCGACTGTCGCGACAAAGGTGACGGGGAGACGCCAATCCCAGCGCTTGTAGAGGGCGGGACCCGTCACGATCGCGAAATACTTCACCGGCACGGCGGCACCGAGCGCGACACCGGCAAGAAGCGGGGAGCGCCGTTCCATGGCCAGGAAGGCCAGCAGCAGAAGGACGATGGCCACGATGTCGACGTGGCCGCTGCGCGCGAATTCCCAGAGCGGCAACGGGTGCCACGCATAGAGCAGGATCCGCGAGCGCGGCAGGCCGCGCGCCGCGAGCAACTGCAGAATGGTCCAGACCGCCACCCCTTCGAACGCCACCATGGCGGCCTTCATGGCGACCGGCGCCTCGGATATTCGGGTGACGAGATAGAAGACGATCTGCGCCGTCGGCGGATAGATCGTCGGGGCATAGTCGGCGCGGTTGATATTGGGATAGATCATGTTGTCGCGCAGGCCGGAGAGCGCCGCATCGGCCGGCAGATGAAGGTATGGGTTGATGCCGGCGCCTTGCACGCGGCCGTCCCAGATGTAACGGAAGACGTCGGTCGAGACCGGCGCGCCGGGCAGGAGGAGGCAGCGCATGGCCAGCCCGACAATGAGGATGGTCGTGAGCGCGCGGCCGCTGTCCGCGCCGTCCTGCCGCCCCTTGACGATGAGCCACGCCGCAACGCCATAGGGCACGGCTTGCAGCAGTGGAATTGCGCCCGCATTGGGATCGTCAAAGGTCGTGATCCAAACCGCGCCGGCGGCCGACAGGGCGAGCAGGCAAGCGGCAAGTGTCAAAAGCGGCCAATCGAGCCCGGTAATCCGCTTCATTCCGCAGCCCTTCGGAACGCGTCGTTGCAGCCGAGGCGGTCCTGCAAATCAGCATTATCGAACAGCGATTGCATCAGGGCGCGCGTGTGTCGCGGCTGGTTCGGGCAAAGGTCCTCCGCGAAGGAGCGGCCCTCGAACATTTCCGCCCGCAGCAGTCTCAGCGCCCGGATGTCGTCCACGTCGTACCATTTCGGCAGAGTGTGCACGGAGAGGCCCAACTCGCCGGCACGCTCCAGGGTTTGCCGCGCGACATGCTCCGTGCTCCAGGCGACGTTGCGGAACAGGCCACGATGCGCCGCCTTCACGCCGAGCAGGTAGTAGCCGCCGTCGTCCGCGGGTCCGAGCACAGCCCGGTCGCCAGGCCGCGCAAGCACCTCGGCCGCCTCGACCAGCAACGAGGTTGGCAGCGTGGGACTATCGGAGTTGAGCACCACCGCACTGTTATGACCACGCTGCAAGAGCTGCGCAATCGCTGCAAACAGGCAGTCGCCGAAATCCGGATACCAAGCCTCCATCAGTCCAATTTCGCGCGGCAGATTCTCCTGAAAGAACTGCCTCGATCGCGGCGGCCCAAAGGCCATATAGCCAGCGATAGACGCCCGGCCCGCGGCTGCGAGAATGTTGTCGGCGATGTCGCGCAGGAATGCCGTATTGTATTGAGCCGCTTCTTCGAAGCTCAGAGGGGGAACCAGGCGCGTCTTCGTGCGTCCCGGAATGGATGCCTTGGCCATCACGGCGATCCCGCAGCTTGAGATGGAGGCGTCCTCGACCACCCGAGGGGCTGCAGACCACATGACCTCTCCCATGCTTCGCGAGGAGCTAGACAATTCTCGTTTGGTGCAACGGAATAGAATTGGCCCGGTGGAATAGAAAAAGCGATTCACGGTACATGGCCAGCCGTTACGTGGATGAAAATAGGCGCGGCGTCGGTCCACTCACGAAGATGTGAACCCGAGTTCCGGGAGATGGTTCCGTCACTTACCGCGACACAACAGCGATCGGAATGCTGCCACGCTACTCCGTCATCAAATCTTCGGTGGCCCGGACCGACGTAACGGCCAGCGAGCGTCATCCCTCGCGGATCGGCAAGCACCGGCAATCTGCGACCTACCCGCCCGTACCCGCACTGGCGGTCGTTCCCGCCAAAGTGCGTAACGAGCCGCGGGCCTGCGGCCCGGCGCCGGGACCGAGTGCAACGCCGGAAGCTTCAACGCGAACGTCGTTCCGTTCGCCGGGGGAGCGAGCGTGAGCGCGCCGCTGTTGCGTGGGCAGTTGAACTGTGATCGAGGGTGCTGTTGCATAAGGCCGCGCCCCGCGTCAGCAAGGCGTGCGCAGCCTCCGCCGCCTTGGTGCAAATTCTTTATCGTGCTGGGTCGGCAGCATCGGCAGGCGACAAACAATGCGGTGCGCGTGAGCGATCTCAATGCCGAGCGCTACCTCAACTGCATCAACTGCGAGCAGGTAAACCTGGCGCCCGATATTTTTGCCCGTCACGGGACGAAGGTCGAAAGAGTGTATCGGAGCGACCGCGACGATTGGATTCTCGCCATGGTGGCCGCCGGGCTCGGCTTCGGCTTCATGCCGCGATATTCCATCACGGAGCGCCCTGATATCGTGGTGCGGCCATTGGTCGAACCGGAATTCTGGCGAGAAGTGAGCCTCGTAACCGTGCGCGGACGACCGCACTCTCCGGCGATCGGCGCGCTCGTGCGCGAAGCTATGCGCACGCCATGGCTTGGCGCAACCGCACCGGCGGTGCAGAAGTGCCGCGCCGGAATGTCGACAAAGTGCATTAGGGGACGAACGGCGAGGCCTCCCGTGTCCCGTCTGGCCTAAATGTCAATTCCAATGCGTTGCAACCCGGATGCAATCGCGGGTTGCGGCGCGATCGCTCAATCTCTGTTCATCGCAGGGTCAGATTTGATCCCATAAGGATATGGCGAGCCCGCTTCCGGTCTCAGGTCTGCTTACCATGTGCTTCCCCTCTCGAGGACCCCATGACCGAGACGGCGATGACCGACCCGGCGACGACCGAGGCGGTGATTTCTTCGGACGGGCGAGGGGCAGTTCGCGCATCGCATCTGGCGGCAACGCTGGTGTGCTTGGTGGCCTTGCTTTTGCCGGCGCTGTGGAACGGCTATCCGCTGCTGCAGTACGACACCGGCGGCTACCTCGCCCGTTGGTACGAGGGATATCTCGTGCCGAGCCGTTCGACGGTATTCGGGCTGTTTCTTCACATCGGGGAGGACCTTCATTTCTGGCCGGAGCTCGTCCTCCAGGCCGGATGCACCGTGTGGGTGATTTGGCTGGTGCTGCGCGTGTTTGGATTTGGCGCCGCGCCATGGTGCCTGGCCATCATCGTCGCCGGCCTCTCGGTGCTCACTGCATTGCCTTTCCTCAGCAGCATGCTGCTGACCGACATCTTTGCCGGACTGGCCGTGCTCTCGCTGCATCTGCTCGTCTTTCATCCGTCCCAGCTGCGAC
Organism: uncultured Alphaproteobacteria bacterium; assembly: GCA_963821505.1. Taxonomy (GTDB): domain Bacteria; phylum Pseudomonadota; class Alphaproteobacteria; order Rhizobiales; family Xanthobacteraceae; genus VAZQ01. The sequence goes on along the minus strand of CAWGEH010000013.1, from coordinate 146,152 downwards.
GCACGGAACGCTTCGGCCTTTTCCTGCTCATCGCCTTTGCCGCCGCAACGCATAGCGCGACCCTCGCTGTGCTGCTTGCCATCTGGATTTTCTCCGTTCCGGTATTGGTTCTGTCGGGCTCGTGGACGCTCTCCAGCCTTCTTTCCGCCGGCGGGGCAATTGCAACCGGAGCGGCGATGCTGCTCGCTGCGAACTTCGCCTTGTCGGGGCAACTGGCTTGGACGCCGGGTGGCTTCGGAATCGCGTTCGGCCGCATGCTGCAGGACGGCATCGTCAAGCGTTATCTCGACGACCATTGTCCCGACGCGCGGCTCAAGCTCTGTCCTTATCGCAACGAGCTGCCGAGAACCGCCGATGAGTTCCTGTGGAGCGACGGCGTTTTCAATGAACTCGGGCGATTCAGCGGGCTCGGAGAGGAAATGGGCCATATTGTCCTGCGCAGCGTGCAAGAATACCCGCTGCAGCAGATCGAAACTGCGCTTGCCGCCAGCGCGAGCCAACTCGGCCTCGTAGCGACCGGGTATGGAACACACGACGAAATCTGGCACACCTATGGGATCATTAAGCGCTTCATTCCCGGGGAAGTGCCGGCCATGCAGAAAGCCATGCAACAGCAGGGTAGGTTGCATTTCGAGCTGATCAATCGGGTACACGTGCCGATCGCGCTCGGTTCAATGTTGTTCGCGCTCTTGCTGCTCGCGAATGCGCTGGTTCGCGGGCGCTTCGATGAGCCGGTTCGCCTGGCGGCCACGGTGACGGTCGCCATCCTGGCGAATGCTTTCGTCTGCGGTGCACTGTCGGGGCCGCACGATCGGTATGGTGCGCGCATGGTGTGGATTGCGACTTTCACCGCCGCGGTTGCCGTCCTGCAAGCAAGCAAGTCGTTCGCTGCCGAGCGTGGAAGAAGGGCACGCAACACCGTCGCTCCGTAGCGCGATGCGTCGTCGGCTCCGCTATCGACGGGCGATATACCCGTGAAGCGACGCCGCGATCACTTTGGGATCCGCTCACGTGCGGAGGGTTGAAGACCGCCGGAGACAGGCCGACCCCACACTCTCGCTGAAAGTTCATCGAACACCGCGCGGGGAGGGGTCTCTGCAGCCTCGAGGGCGGGACGCCCTGCTTCTCGGTCCACCTCTACCTGGAGCACTCGGCGCCCGCGTTGCGGCGCACCAGCGCGTCTCCTCGCCTCAGATAGAGCGCCTGGCCCGGCGCCTCCGCCGTGGCGAATGGACGCTGGCCGTCTTGCTCGCGCAAGACACGCACTTGCAGCCGACGGCCTTGATGAAAGCGTCGAAATAGTTGCGGCCGTAGTGATACGTGATCTCGTCACCGGGCTTGATGTTCTTGATTGCCCGGATCTTGATGACGTGCTTCACGAAATAGACTTCCGCGTTCGGCCGGCACGAATGGTTGATGTAGCGCGCCCGATTTTTGCGATTGGAGCCGTCGATCGTCCAGCGCGTGTTGATCTCGAAGAGATATCGGGTGTCGAGGTCGTCGGCGGTATCCGTACGGATCTTCCTGCCGTTATATCGAAGGATGAACTGGCCCTTCTTGATCGGGACGCGAGTGAACAGGCCGAGCCCGGCCTTGGCTCGGCCGACTCGAAGATGGCGCGACGATGACAGTTTCGCGGGCATGGGATAGGGATATGTTCTGGGATGGGGGCGCCCGATGGCTGATCCATCGGGGAGGTTTCAGCGTTGCAGCGCTCCGTGCTCGCTAACGACCCAAGTGTGGCGAGGTTTGCAACACACAGAGGCGGATTTGGTTCCGATTCCATGAGAATGCCGGCAGGCCCGCCTGAGTCAAAGCGAACCATGACCCGATTCGATGCACGCGCTTGCGCCTGGAGATAGCGCGTTCAATGCAGGGATACGACGTCGTCATCATCGGTGCGGGTCACAACGGCCTGACTTGCGCCGCCTATCTCGGCATGGCGGGGCTCAAGGTCAAGGTCCTCGAGCGCAGGGCGATGGTCGGGGGCGCCGCGGTCACGGAAGAGTTTTGTCCGGGGTTCAGAAATTCGGTCGCGGCATATACTGTGAGCCTGCTGAACCCCAAAATCATCGCGGATCTTCGCCTGTTCGATCACGGGCTGAGGCTGATCGAGCGGCGTGCGCAGAACTTCCTGCCGACCTTGGACGGCCGATACCTGCTTGCTGGCGAAGGCCGCACCGAACGAGAGATTGCGAAGTTCAGCCGTAGCGATGCCCAACGATATGATGCCTTCAACCGGGAACTCGATGCGAGCGCCGACCTGCTGCGCCAGCTGGCCTTGCAGGCGCCGCCCAACTTGGCGCGCGGACTGAACCTCACGACCGCCAGCGAGTTAATCAAAGCGGCTCGCTTCGGCAACTCCCTTCGTCGGCTTTCCACGGAAAATCTGCGCACGGTGCTCGACCTTTTCACGAAATCGGCTGCCGATTATCTCGATGGTTGGTTTGAAGGCGAGCTCGTGAAGGCCTGGCTCGGTTTCGACGCCATTGTCGGAAACTACGCCAGCCCTTACACGCCGGGCACGGCGTACGTGCTCCTGCATCATGCCTTCGGCGAGCTGAATGGCAAAAAACGGGTCTGGGGGCATGCGATAGGTGGAATGGGTGCGATCACGCAGGCGATGGCGCGGGCGGCGGCGGGTCATGGAGTAGAGATCGAAACCCGTGCGCCGGTCCGGGAGGTCATGATCGAGAAGGGCAGGGCGAGTGGCGTTGTTCTCGCCGACGGACGCTTCGTCCGCGCCGCCGCGGTTGCTGCCAATGTCAATCCTAAGCTGCTTTACACGGAGATGATCCCGAAAAACGCGCTCGAGCCGGCTTTCCTGCGTCGCATGCAGGGATGGCGCTGCGGCTCCGGCACGTTCCGCATCAACGTCGCACTCGCGGAGCTGCCGAGCTTCACGGCGCTGCCGGGACGCGATCTTGGGGATCATCACACCGCCGGCATCATACTGGGGCCCAGCCTCGGTTACATGGATCGGGCCTATTGCGACGCGCGGGCATTCGGCTGGAGCCGCGAGCCCGTCATCGAGATGGTCATCCCTTCGAGCCTGGACGACACGCTGGCGCCAGCGGGCGCGCACGTCGCGAGCCTGTTCTGCCAGCATGTGGCGCCGGAATTGCCGGACGGCGCCGCATGGAACGATCACCGCGACCGCGTGGCCGACCTTATGGTTGAAACGGTCGATCGCTATGCACCCGGATTCAAGGCAAGCGTCGTGAGTCGCCAAGCTCTGAGCCCGTTCGACCTCGAGCAGGTGTTTGGCCTCACGGGCGGCGACATCTTTCATGGCGCCTTGTCGCTCGATCAGTTGTTCTGGGCGCGCCCCGCCCTCGGCTACGCCGACTATCGCGGGCCGCTGAAAGGACTTTACCACTGCGGATCAGGCGCCCACCCCGGCGGCGGGGTGACCGGAGCGCCCGGTCACAACGCTGCTCGCGCAATCATCGCCGACCGGCGCTGGCGGTTCTTGCGAGGCCGGCACTGAGCGCGCCGCCCACTCGGCGACGGCAATTGTCTCGGCCTCTCGCCCGATCGGGCGGCGCCCTAATCCTGGGCGACGAAACCGGATGCCTTCACCACCGGAGCCCAGCGCGCAATATCCGCTTTGACGGTGGCGGCGAATTGCGCCGGCGTCTGGAACGCGCTCGTGTTGCCCACCTTGGCCAGGTTCTCGATCATCTGCGAGGAGTTGACGGCTTCGGCCATGGCCGCGCTCAGCGCGTTCACGACATCCATGGGCGTCTTCGCCGGCACGAATACGCCGAGCCACGATTCGACCACCACGTTGTAGCCGGCCTCCCTCATGGTCGGGACATCGGGCAGGAATGGCGAACGCCGTGAACCGGTCACGGCGAGAATTCGGATCGTTCCCGCCTTGGCCAAGGACATGCTTTCGCTGATCGGATTGACGCTGGCCGGCACGTGGCCGCCGATCAGATCCTGCAACGCCGGCGCGCCGCCGCGATAGTGGACCGGGATCATCGCGACGCCGGCCTCGTTGGCCAGCATCATTCCGACGAAATGGGGCGTGCCGCCGGCGGCGGTGGTCGCATACGCCGCCTTCGCCGGATTCGCTTTGCACCATTGCACGAACTCGGCCAAGGTCCGGACACCTTCCGGTACGGCCGGGCCGATGTTGTAGGTCAGCATCGATTTTGCCGCCGGCGAAACCGCGGTGAAGTCGTGCAGCGGGTCGTAGTTCAGCGAGCGGAAGCTATGGGGGTAAACCGTGATCGGAAAGTCCGGGGTGAACAACATCACGCTGCCGTCCGGTTCCGCGTTCTTCACGTACTCGACCGCAATGCGCGCCGCGGCGCCGGGCTTGTTCTCGACCAGCACCGTCGACGCGTAGGACCCGCGCAGCCTGTCGGCGAGGATGCGGGCAATGACGTCGGTGCCGCCGCCCGCGGGAAAGCCCACGATAATGTGTGCCGGCTTCTTGATCGCTTGGGCGAGTGCGCGCGGGACCAAGCTTGCGGCAGCGCAAAGGAGCCCTGCCGCCGAGGCGGCGAGCACGTGACGACGTGTGGGCATGGCGGATTTCCGTCGTTGCATTGAGAGACGAGTTTATACGTGTGCCGGCATTCGCAGTCGAGCGTGCCGGGCCGGACTCCATCATTCACCGGCATGGTCTCTCGCCGGGAGCACGGTTCGCAATCGACTGGCCGACGCCAACAGCTGCGCGAGCGCGGACAGCCGCGCCTTCTGCTGGAAGCGCCCGATCAGCCCCGAGATCGCGAGCGCACCCCTGAACTCGCCCGCGAGATCGAAGACGGGGACTGCCACGGCCGCCACCTGCGGGTCGCGCTCCCCGAGAGAAATGGAGTAGCCGCGTTTCGTGACCGTCTTGGCTTTCGCACCTTTGCCGTCAGCAAACGCGAGTAGCACATGGGCGCTGGCGCCGGCGGTCAGCGGCAATTCGGTTCCCTCGTCGAGGTGGTGGCGCGCCGAATGCGGCGAATTATGCCGAAACAGGCACACGCGGGACTGGCCTTGCCGAATGTAGAACGACGCCGTCTCGCCGGTCGCTTCGACCAGCCGGCGCAGTTCGGGTCTGATGGCATCGCCGACATTGAATCCGGCCCGGTAGATCGACCCCAGCCGCCATAGCGCTGGTCCGATCCGGAAGACGCCGCTATCCTCGCGAACGAGGTAGCCGAGCCGCTCCAGCGAGCCGGCGAGGCGCAGGATCGTGCTCTTGTAGAGGCCGGTTGCCGTCGCGATCTCGCCGAGCGTCATCGCCGGCTTGTCGGCATGGAAGGCGTTGAGCACGGTAAGGGCGCGCTCGACCGCCTGGACCTTGTCGCTGCTCATTCGATCATCCCAAGGCTCGAGCACGGTCTCGCGATTCGAGGCCGCGCCGAAAATACTGGAACGGTGTTGCGCTGTACAGAACGTAGTGCTAGACAGAATCCTATTCTGTCAGACAGAATTAAGCCCGGGAATGCAGCAATGGCCGGACTTCTCGCCGGGACGCGGGTCCTCGATCTGACCAACGTGCTTGCCGGTCCGTTCTGTTGCTATCAGCTGGCCCAGGTCGGGGCTGAGGTGATCAAGGTCGAGGCGCCGGGAGTGGGCGACCTGGCCCGCAAACTGGGCGCTGACCCCGAGCTCAATCGCCGCGGCATGGGTGCGTCTTTTCTCGCGCAGAATGCGGGAAAGCGCTCGATCACGCTGAACTTGAAATCACCGAAAGGCCGCGACGCCTTCGGCCGGCTCGTCGCGACGTCGGATGTCGTCGTCGAAAACTTCCGTCCCGGCGTGATGGAGCGGCTGGGACTCGGCTACGCGGCGCTCAAAGCCGCCAAGAATGACGTCATCTATTGCGCGATTTCGGGCTTTGGCCATGACGGGCCGCTCAAGTTCAATCCCGCCTATGACCAGATCATCCAGGGGCTTTGCGGCATCATGAGCGTCACCGGCGACGCGGCATCGGCGCCGCTGCGGGTCGGCTATCCGATTGCCGATACCATGGGCGGCATGACCGCCGCCTTCGCCATCGCGGCGGCACTGTTCCGGCGCGAGCGCACGGGCGAGGGCGAGTTCATCGACGTCTCTATGTTGGAGTCGTCGCTGGTCGCCATGGGATGGGCGGTTTCGAACTGGCTCATCGCCGGCGTCAAACCCGAGCCCATGGGCAACGAGAACATGACGGCGAGTCCCTCGGGCACGTTCCGCACGGGTGGAGGTCTTCTGAACATCGCGGCGAACAAGCAGGAGCAGTTCGAGTCGCTGTGCCGGTTGATCGGCCGCGCCGAGCTGGTCACGGATCCGCGTTTCGCCGAGCGCGAGGATCGCAAGCGCCGCCGTTCCGAATTGAACACCGAGATCGAGCAGGCCCTGGCAGCGAAGTCGGCCCCGGAATGGTCCGTGCTCCTGAACAAGAACGGCGTTCCCGCCGGCGAGGTGCTTGATGTGCCCGCCGTGCTCGAGCACCCGCAGGTGATGGAGCGAAAGCTGATCAAGACCTTCGACTCCGTGCCCGGCGTCGATCGTCCGGTACGCGTCGTCCGCAGCGGGTTCCGCCTCGGAAGCGGCGATCCGCAGCCGCCGTCGGCGCCGCCGGCGCTCGGCGCCGATACCGAAGCCCTCCTGGCCGAACTCGGTTTCTCGAAGCGCGACCGGGACGAACTGACGCGCGAAGGTACCGCATGACCGACGTGGTGGCGAACGGCGCGGCCGAGACCCCAGAGGACTGGTGGTCGACGGCGATCATCGACATGAAGCCCGGCATGATCCGCTATCGCGGCTACGCGGTCGAGGACCTGATCGGCCGCGTCGGTTTCGCCGAAATGGCGTATCTCATGACCCGCGGCGAGCTTCCGCGTCCCGGCGCTGCCAGGCTGCTCGAAGCGGCGCTGGTGGCGGCGGTCGACCACGGTCCGCAGGCACCATCGATCGCGGCGGCAAGAATGGCGATCACCTGCGGCGTCGGCATCAACAACGCGATGGCGTCGGCCATCAACATGCTCGGCGACGTGCATGGCGGAGCCGGCGAGCAATGCGTTCGTTTGTATAACGCCATCGCTGAGCGAATCGGCGATGGTCCGGCTAGCGAACGGCGGCTGGCTCAAGCCGTGAGCGCCGAAATCAACGCGCTGGCAGAACAGCGCATCCGTCATGTTCCGGGGTTTGGCCATCGCTTCCACCCGCGCGATCCGCGAGCGCCGCGCCTGCTCGAGCTCGTGGATGCCGCTGCGGCCGCCGGTGTCGTGAGCGGACGCTTCGCCGCCATCGGTCGCGCGGTCGAAGCAAGGCTGGCGGAGGAGAAGGGCCGGCCCATTCCAATGAATATCGACGGCGGCACCGGTGTCGTGTTCGCTGAGCTCGGTTTCCCTCCGCCGCTCTGCCGAGGGATGTTCGCGTTGTCGCGCTCGGTGGGCGCGCTGGCCCATGCCTTCGAGGAGATGCAGTCCGGCGAACGCAACAAAGGACCGATCCCTCGCCATCTGATTTGGACCTATACTGGCCCGCCTGCGCGTAAGCTCGCCGGAGTATCGGATGCCGGTTCCGCTTAGACCGGTCGTCCTGTTTTCGCAATGCTCGCGATCCAGGCGCCGAAGAGCGTCGGCCGAACGTCGGAAAGGAAACGCCATGCTGACCCGCCGTGATCTCCTGCGCACCGTCGCCGTCGCTCCCGCTGCCGGTTTGCCGCTGGCGCTCCTCACCGTCGACGGAGCGCAAGCGCAGGCGATCGAACTTCTCAAAATCTTTGTTCCGGCTGCGCCCGGCGGTGGTTGGGATCAGACCGCGCGCACGATCGAGCAGGTGCTGCGTGCGACCGGCGCCGTGAAGGGCGTGCAGATCACCAATGTGGGAGGCGCCGGCGGCGCGGTCGGGCTGCCGCAATTTTTAAATCAGTGGAAGGGCCAGAGCAATGCGCTGATGGTCGCGGGAATGGTGATGGTCGGCGCGATCATCGCCAACAAGAGCCCGGTCAAGCTCGCGCAGACAACTCCGATCGCGCGCCTAACTGGCGAGTTTCTGGCCCTCGTCGTTCCGGCCCAGTCGCAGTTCAAGAGCGCGAAGGACTTTGCCGCCGCGCTCAAAGCCGATCCCACCAAGGTTCCGGTCGCTGGCGGCTCGGCCGGCGGGTCCGACCATATCCTCCTCGGCATGATTGCCAAGGCGATCGGGGTCGTGCCGACCAAGGTCAGCTACGTCGCCTTTGCCGGCGGAGGGCCGGCGACCGCGGCGCTGCTCGGCAACCAGGTCGCGGCCGGGATCTCCGGCTACAACGAATTCGCCGAGCAGGTGAAGGCCGGCAAGCTGCGGGTGCTCGCTATCTCTTCGGACAAGCGACAGGATGGAATTGCGGCGCCGACGCTGAAAGACGAGGGCATCGACGTCGAGCTGTTCAACTGGCGCGGCGTATTCGCTCCCCCCGGTGTGAACGAGGCGCAACGCAAGGCGATGATCGCGCTGATGGAAAAGATGACGGCGACACCGCAATGGGCGGAGGCCTGCAAGATGCGCGATTGGACTCCAATCACGCTGCTGGGCGGGGATTACAAGACCTTCCTCGATGCCGAGACGGCGCGGATCGAGGGCATTCTCAAAGAGCTGGGGCTGGCGTGACATGGCGGACGCGGGCCCGCAGCCGAGGGGCCGGGCGGCCGGGCTTCGGACGGCGATCGGTGAAACCATCATCGGTGCGGGCGTTCTTCTGCTCGCGATCGTCATGTTCTGGCAGACGCTGTCCATTCCGGTGTCGCCGCTCTATGCCAAGGTCGGACCGACCGTCGTTCCACTCATCACCGCGCTTGCTCTGGGCATGGTCGGCATACTCCTTCTGATCGCCGCATGGCAGGGCGGATGGCAGCTTGAGGAGGAGAAGGAGATCGCCCCCGATCGGGCGGCGCTGCTCTGGATCGCCGCCGGGCTCGTTCTCAACGTGCTTCTGATCGGCTCGGCGGGATTCACCGTCGCGTCGGTCATTCTGTTTGTCTGCGTGGCGCGCGGCTTCGGATCGCGGGCGATCGTGCGCGACGCCTCGATCGCAGCAGCCTTCGCGCTCTTTGCCTATTTCGGTTTCGCCAAGACGCTCGGCATCGATATCGGCTCCGGCGTCGTCGAGAACGCCATCGAAAGAGTCATTGGCACGCAGGGCAGCTGAGATGAACGCCTTCCCGCAGCTTCTCAACGGCTTTGCGGTTGCGCTCACTCCGATGAACCTCTTGTGGTGTCTTGTCGGCACCACGCTCGGAACGGCAATCGGGGTGCTTCCCGGCCTCGGCCCCGCGCTCACCATCGCGCTGCTGTTGCCGATTACCTTCAAGGTCGAGCCCACCGCGGCATTCATTCTCTTCGCGGGCATCTACTACGGCGCGATGTACGGCGGCTCGACCACGTCGATCCTGCTCAACACGCCGGGTGAGAGCGCCACCATCGTCACAGCGCTCGAGGGCAACAAGATGGCCCGCAACGGCCGCGCCGGCGCGGCGCTCGCGACCGCGGCCATCGGTTCGTTCGTGGCCGGCACGATCGGTACGCTCGGTATCACCTTCCTGGCTCCGGTGGTGGTGGATTGGGCGCTGCGGTTCGGACCGGCGGATTATTTTTCGCTCATGGTGCTCGCCTTCGTGACGGTGTCGGCCGTGCTCGGCTCCTCGGCGGTGAGAGGGCTGGCGATGCTGTTCTTCGGCATCTGGCTGGGCCTGATCGGCGTCGACCTGCAGACCGGCCAAGCGCGCTTCACCTTCGGCATGCCCGAGCTGCTCGACGGCATCAACGTCATCGTGGTGGCGGTCGGCCTGTTCGCCGTCGGCGAGACGCTCTACGTCGCCTCGCGCTACCGCCTCGGGAAGGACGAGATCGTCCCGCTCTCGGGCTCGCTGTGGATGACGGCTGCGGAATGGAAACGGTCGTGGAAGCCATGGCTGCGCGGCACCGCCATCGGCTTTCCGATCGGTGCGATGCCCGCGGGCGGCGCCGAGATCCCGACATTTCTCAGCTACTACATCGAGAGGAAGCTGACATCGAGACCGCAGGAATTCGGCAAAGGCGCGATCGAAGGAGTCGCCGGGCCGGAAGCGGCCAACAACGCCTCGGCCGCGGGCGTGCTCGTGCCGATGCTGACACTCGGCTTGCCGACCTCGGCGACCGCCGCGATCATGCTCTCCGCGTTCCAGAGCTACGGGATCAATCCGGGGCCCCTGCTGCTGGAGTCGCAGCCGCAGCTGGTCTGGGGTCTGATCGCGTCCCTGTTCATCGGCAATGTGATGCTGCTGGTGCTCAACCTGCCGCTGATCGCGGTCTGGGTGAAGCTCCTGCAAATCCCGGCACCGCTCCTCTATGCCGGCATTCTCGTGTTCGCGACCATCGGTACCTACGGGATCACGCAGTCGCCGGTCGATCTGGTCCTGCTCTATCTCATCGGCGGCATCGGCTACCTCATGCGCCGCTACGACTTCCCGGCCGCCCCCGTGATCATCGGGATGATCCTGGGCCCGCTTGCGGAGCAGAACTTCCGCCAGGCCATGACGATCTCGGCCGGCGATTGGACCGTGTTCTTTGCGCGACCGTTATCGGCGACCTTGCTGGCGCTGGCCGCGCTCGCTTTGTTCGGGCCGAAGCTCTACCAGTTTGCGATGCGGCCGAAGCCCGATCACGTGCCAGGGGACGCGTGAGCGCAATCCCGCCGATTGGCGCGACATCTCCTGCTATGGTCTCCGCATATCCGATCTCGGGTGTCCGGCGCGAACCTCGCCGACGGGCGCGGCCACTGCTCAACTCGGCCTCGGGGCGAGCAGTTTGGGAGTGTCCTTCTTCTTCATGGTCTTCTCCATGGTCTCGGGCATCAGCCACCAGACCAGCACGAGCCCCGCCGCGCCGATGCAGGCAAGGCCGAGGAAAGCGGTGCCGCTGCCAAGCCGGTCGCTCATCCATCCACCCAGCGTCGTGCTCAGAGAAGCACCGACCCCGACCCCGGTCCCGACCAGCCCTTGCGCAAGGTTGAAGCGACCGCTACCCCGGGTAATGTCGGCAATCGTGAGCGGCACCAGGACCCCGAATACCGCCGCACAAATTCCGTCGAGCACCTGTACCGCGACGAGCAGGTAAGGGTCTGCGATCACCAGGAACAGCAGCGCCCCGCGCAGGGGTAGCGCTGCGAAGCCGATGAGCAATATCGGCCGGCGTCCCCAACGCTGCGCCCAACGCCCGACCGCAGGCGAGAAGGCCGCGACCACGAGCTGCGGCACGACGATGCACGCCGCCACCAAGATCGTGGCCCAAGCCTTCGAGCGCATGGTGACGATGCTCGCGATCAACGGAAGCAGAGCCGCGTTCGCCAGCTGGAAGACGGCAACGCACGTCGCGAAGATCAGCAGCCGCCGATCGGTCAGGAGAGTGCGTACAGCCGTCGCCGTGCCGGTCGGTCCTTTCGCCAACCCGCCGTGGGCGCCAACGGGGTCGATCTCGCTCCCCCGGATGTGGGCAAGCGCGACCAGCGCCGGAATGATCAACGCAGCGGTGACCAGGAAGACCGCCTGGTTCGACCAGAAATACCCGACCGCGCCCATGCCCGCCGCGGCAACGCCGTTTCCGATCGAGGCGAAGCGAGCGTTGCGGCCGAACCGTTCCCCGCTGGCGGCATAGCCGACGATGCCGAGGCTGATCGCGGCGATCGCCGGGCTCACCACGCAGCTGGCGGCGGCATGCAGAATCTGCGCGCCGAGAACGACCGGAAAGATCGGCCACAGTGCGATCATCAGCGCGCTCGCGCCGATGGCGATCAATCCCGACGCTGCGACGCCGCGCTCCGAGCGCGCGGCATCGACAATGGCGCCGCCGGGCATTTGCAACGCAAGGGCGGCAAGGCCTCGGATCGTGAGGATGAAGCCGATGTCGAGCTGCGTCCATTGATGCGCGGTGAGATAGACTGAGATGAACGGCCCAAATCCCGTCTGCACGTCGGCGACGAAGAACGTGAACCAGTCGAGCCCGCGCTGGCTGCGTCGCGTCGCGACGATCGGCGGCCGAGGGGGCGGCGTTTGCGTCGCCCTCTTTGGCCGTTCGCCGCGCCCGTCGCGTTCGACCTCGCGTCGATTCGACTCGCCGATAGCGTGGGGCGCCGGTGTGATGGACAGGATCACTTCTCCGGTGCTGCCGCCTCGCTCGACGGGATGGCTCCCTCTGCGCCCGTTGGGCCGAGCACCACCACCGGCTCACCTCGCTTGTATTCCGGCGCCACTCTCACCTGATCGCGGGCAAGCTCCAGGGTGATCGCGCTTGGTTTGCCTCCGGGGGCGAATTTCAGCGCGCGCCAATCGATGGCCACCTTGCGTGTGCCGATACCCAGGAATCCGCCGAAGTCGATGACAGCCGCTCGGATTCTGTCCGTCCCGGCCGACGAGCACATCCACGATTCGTCCCATATCCTCGCCGGCACTGCTGCGGACGCTCTTGCCGAGAATGGAGGAGACGTCCTGGTCGTCGAGGACGACTGCCGGCGTTCCGGTGGGATTATTGACCGGTGGGTTCGGGTTATTGGCCGGCGGGGCGGGCGCTGCTGTCGACGGGACCGCGGGTGGCGGATTCTGCTCAGGTTGCGCTGCCGGCGCTGCCGGCGCCGCCGGTTGCGCAAGCTGCCCTGCCGATCGGTCTGTCCCGGCGATTGTGTCGCCACGCATGGCCGTTGCCCCGATCAGCATTATCGCGAGCACACTGGCAGTTGTGGAACCGATTCCCATGCCGTCTTCCCGTGCGGCGGGACGCCCCCGTAATGCTAAACCCGGATGCGGCGCTCCGGTTCCCTGGGCTGACGACCACGAGGCACGAAAGGTTCCGCCCGCAGGCGACGATCGGGGACCCGTACCCGATTGGAAACTGGGCTTCTCCTCTGATCGTCGTTCTGTCGCGGCGAAACGAGCGACAAGCACTATTATTGCTGCAATTGCCCTCGGCGCCTATTTCGCATTTATAGCGGCGGCGGGCGAGCCATCTCGAATTCCTATGCTCACATGAACTAGTTTCATGACGAAAGGAGATTGGAGATGGACCGTCGGCTCTCAAGCGTGAGTTCGGCTTTCGCCTTCTTCGTTATCAGGGCATGGGACGCTGTGGCACAGACTTTGCGGACCGTAATGATGGCCGACCAGCCGAAGCCCTATCGGCCCGAGGCATACTATATGCGCGGGCCCGGCCCGAAATGGCGCGAGAAGCAGGCCAAAGCCCGCGGTTCGGCCCCGCGGTAGGAGTTATACAAGATGGGGTCTCGGTGTCGGACCCCACTGGACGACAGGACAGCGCGGCTACGTTTTTACTTCCAGTGCCGCAAGCCCGTCCACAAATCTTGCCGATGGTCCTTGGACGACCCGTCTTCGAGACCGACCGCAGCTTGAAAGGCCTGCTGCAGTCGCGGCTCGTCAATCCATGCAATAAACCTTTTGAGAATGGCCGTTCTTTTCGCGTCATCGGACGCGACGAGCGCCTTGCAGACTTCAGCGCTTGTCCTGCGAAAGAAGCTTGGCGCCGATGGCCTCCAGTCCAGCCCGAGCGCGTCGATTTCATCGGCCATTGCCAATGCAGCCGCTTCGTCCGTCGGATCCCGGGTAATGGCGAAACGCAGAAGGAGCAGCAACCAGTCCCGAATCCGAGCGGCCCTCCAATCCTGGGAACCCGTCGCCTGATTTCATCGTGCTCGATGAGCCAGGCGCCGGCGATTTCCGCTTTCGTGAGATTGGATTATGCAAGCCCGTGTGACGGCGGGGCTGCGCAAGCATGGATGCATCGGAAACCATGGACACCCACCCCTATCCGTCACGGGTCGGAAAGCGAGCGATCACCGGGCGATAGTCCGCTACGAAACTACCACGAATTTCGGTTTGGCTCGCGCGCGATCGTCGGATGGAACAGCACTACGATCCCCTTGGGTCACCTCACCGATCATGTAGCCGGAATATTTCGCGCCCATGTGCACCAAGAGCCTTTCGATTTCGGCCTTGGTCTCGCTCTTCAATTCGACGAGCGGCAAGCGGACCTGCGGCGACATGAGATTCATTAGGCTCAATGCATACTTGACCGGAACCGGGTTGCTTTCGCGCAATAGCGCGGCGGCCAGAAGCGCGACCACCGATGCGAGCTGCTGGGCGCGAGCGACCTCGCCCTGCTTCCACGCTAAATACATCGCACGGCAAAGACCGGGCGCCGCATTCGAGGCAACGGAAATGCAGCCGTCGCCGCCCTGTGCGAAGAAGGCAAGCGCAGTCGCGTCATCGCCCGACAACAGCCGGAACTCGGAACCCAGCAATGCGCGCAAGCGGAGCGGGCGGGTGATGTCGCCGCTCGCATCCTCGAGGCCGATGCATTGCGGCATCTCGGCCAGCCGAGCAATGGTGTCGTCGGCGAGACCACACACGGTGCGGGACGGGACGTCGTGGAGGATGACCGGAAGGCCGATCGCTTCGGCGATCGCGCGGAAATGCTGATACATTCCCGACTGCGTCGGCTTGTTGTAATAGGGCACGACAGAGAGAACGGCATCGGCGCCGGCTGCTTCCGCGTCCTTGGCCAATTCGATCGCCTGGCTGGTCGAATTCGAGCCTGCCCCCGCGATCACCGGAGCCCGGCCGTGCGATGCAGCGACGGCAACGCGAACGATCGTATCGTGCTCGGCTCGGCTCAAGGTGGGGGCCTCGCCGGTCGTTGCGCACACGATCAAGGCGCTGGCGCCGTCCTCGATTTGGCGATGACAAAGCCGTTCGAGCGCGGCGAAGTCGAGTTCACCCGCATGGTCGAACGGCGTCGGAAGGTCAGGGGCGTAGCCGCGGAGCCGCAAGACGTGACGTCCCAGTGCGGACATGGACGGCACCTCACGCGACTTTGGAGATCGGGTTCATTTCGCATCGCTGCGCCGAAACGGCGGAGCCGTGCTCACGGATGGTGCCCGCCTCGACGATCAGGCCATGCCTTTCCAGCGTGGAGCGGAGGGTCCGGTTGTCGGCGCGCTCCTGGGGGTCGACCCAGACGACCAGCACGCCTGTGGGACCTATGAATTCCACCAGCCAATCAAGCGTCGTCTCGAGCGCTTTGACCGAGCGCTGCCGCCAATCGACGAGTGCCACATCGTATTGCCCGGCCGGAAGGCCGCAATTGGCGGTCGTCGCCACCCGAACATAGCCGCGGCGATGCATCTCGAACATGAGCTCGGCGCTTTTCGCGCCCGCTACGATGATTCGCTGCAGCTTCGAGCAGCGTGCCAGGGCAATCATCGGTTCGATGATTCGCTCGTTTGCGGGGGTGGTGAGACGTGACCGGATCATGATTGCCACCGTTCAGGTGCACAGGTTCAGAGCTGACGTGGGGTGGTAACGGCTAGGCGGCGCGCGCAACCGGGGCCTGCGTGCTGGACGTGGCGTCGCCACTGGCGCGCGGATTGCCGTTCATATCGAGCTCGAGAATGCCGGGGACCATGATCACCGCCTGCGGCCGGTTCCCGTTCTCGAACATGGCAAATTTCAGGGCTTCGGCGCGGTCGACGAACAGGCCACCGCAAAGGCCTTTTTGATCCTGAACGACCCAGTTGCCGCGGCTGTTCTTGCCGATCAGGAAGAGCGAGGGGTTGGAACGACTCGGCGAGGGAGGTTTGTCCATGACACTTCTCCTTTGGTTTGGGTTATGGAATGCCGCAGCGTACGATCGGGAGATCGTCGTCGTTTTTCGATGACAGGTGATACCGGTTGCGGAATAGCTCCGCTTCGAGCTTGCGCCGGCTCTCGCGCGCTTCCACGATTGCGTCGCGCATATCCGAGAAGAGGTCGAGCGCTCTCGCAACAGTCCGACCTACGAGACGCCGGCTGGCATGAACGAACGCAATCATGTGAATGCTCCTGGGATGCGAGGGGCGCGCTCGGCCATGCATCGACAGCCGTCTGGTTCCCTGCGCGCCCCTCGCCAGGCCCCCTCGCCATGTTGGAATGCGCGACATCGTCAGCGGCCGGCCCGCGCGGTCCCGACCGGGGCTGCGCGGTTGGCGTGCATCAACCGGCGATAGCGGTTGACCTCGCGCTGCACCCTGCGCAACTCCCACTCGGGTACTGCGTTGCGCATCTTGGATTCGGTGAAATCATCGAGCGCGCGCAGGAAGGCGCGGTAAAGGGCCTGCATCTTCGGCGCAACCATCCTGATGAATGGCGCGGCTTCCAAGGCTAAAGCGGTCATCGAAGTCTCTCCTTTGTTGTTGGTCTTGCGGGATATCTCCCGGGCCATTCGTGGCTTGCGGTGCCAACGATTCGGATGTGGCAGGGCACCGCGCGGCGCGGATCATTTCGACCCGTGCCGCCAATGTGCTCATCAAGGGATATGAATTCGAGAGAGAATCCGACCTAATTTCATAAGTGCGGTATAAAGATCGCCAGGGTGCTGAAAGGCCTCGTTGAGAGGGCGCGGAGCAGCGATATTCAAATCGTAAGGGTTCTCGCGTAGCTATCGTTCGATTCGACCCGGAACTGGATAAGCGCGCTGCAGGGCGAGATTCAAATCCAGAACGTTCACGCGCGGCTCGCCGAAGATGCCGAGACTGCGGCCGGTGATCCGGCGCTCGAGGAGAGAATTGATATCCGCCGGCGGGACACCGCGCGCCCGCGCCACGCGGGCGACTTGCAGCGCCGCATTGGCCGGGCTGATATCCGGATCGAGACCCGAGGCCGACGTCGTCAGCATATCCGCCGGAAGCATTGCGCCCTTCAGCTCCGGTTGCGTGGTTTCCAGCGCTTCGCGATCTCCCAACAGGCGCTGCAACAAATCGTTGCTGGTCGGGCCGAGATTGGAACCGCCCGAACCTGCCGCGTTGTAGGGGATTGGCACCGTTTTCGCCGGATCAGTCGGGTCCGTGTCGACGGTCGCCGAAGGGCGGCCGTGAAACCACTGCGGGCCATTCCACGCTTGCCCGATCAGCCGCGAGCCGATGACGGCGCCATCCGGTTTCCTTTCCAGGCTGCCGTTGGCCTGGAACGGCATCAGCCATTGCCCCAGTCCGGTCAGCGCCAGCGGATAGGCGAGGCCGCACAGCAGCCACGTCACCAAGGAAGCCCGTATGGCGCCCGTCACGATGTCGCGCATGTCGCGACTCCCTAGACCAAGAGCGAAAGCACGAGGTCGATGCCCTTCATGCCGATGAACGGCGCGATAAGGCCGCCGGCGCCATAGACGACCAGGTTGCGGTAGAACGTGGCTTCTGCGCTCGTCGGCCGAAACCGCACGCCGCGCAGCGCCAGCGGAATCAGCGCCGGAATGATGAGCGCGTTGAAGATCAGCGCCGAGAGCACCGCGCTTTGCGGAGTCGCCAGCCCCATGACGTTGAGGCCCGAAAGCCCGGGCAGTGCGACGATGAACATGGCCGGAATGATGGCGAAGTACTTGGCCACGTCGTTGGCGATCGAAAAGGTCGTCAAAGCTCCGCGGGTCATCAGCATCTGCTTGCCGACGCCCACGAGGTCGATGAGTTTGGCCGGATCGGAATCGAGGTCAATCAGGTTCGCGGCTTCCTTGGCCGCACTGGTGCCCGAATGCATGGCCACGCCGACATCGGCTTGCGCGAGCGCCGGCGCATCGTTCGTGCCGTCGCCGGTCATCGCCACCAGGCGACCCTGGGCTTGCTCGCGCCGGATCAGCTTGAGTTTTTCCTCGGGCTTGGCCTCCGCCACGAAATCGTCCACGCCGGCTTGTGCGGCGATCGCGGCGGCGGTCACGGGATTGTCGCCGGTTACCATCACGGTGCGGATGCCCATGTCGCGCAATTGCTCGATGCGCTCGCGTATGCCCGGCTTGGCAACGTCCGACAACGCGATCACGCCCAGGACCTTGCCGTCGACTGCGACCGCCAGGGGCGTTGCTCCCTTGATGGCCACCCTGTCGGCCACGGCCTTGAGGTCGGGCGGCTCCGCGCCGCCGAAGGCCACGGCCACGTGCAGGGCTACGGCATTGACGGCGCCTTTTCGGATCACTCGTCCGTCCGGCATATCTACGCCGCTCATGCGCGTTTCCGCCGAGAAATCCAGGCACCGGCTGCGGTCGAGCATGGCCTCGCGCTTGGCCCCTAGCTTTTCGGCGAAGGCGATCACGGAGCGTCCTTCGGGCGTGGTATCGTAGGAGGAGGCAAGGTAGGCTGCCTGAACGAGCGCGCTCGCGCTCGTTCCTGCCAGCGGAATGAGCTCGGTCGCCTGCCGGTTGCCGATGGTGATCGTGCCGGTCTTGTCGAGCAGCAAGGTGTGCACGTCGCCTGCGGCTTCCACGGCTTTGCCGGACATGGCGAGGACATTGAACCGGAAGGTGCGATCGATGCCGGCGATGCCGATGGCGGACAGGAGCGCGCCGATGGTTGTCGGAATGAGCGCGACCAGGAGCGCAATCAGATCGGCGACGTTGATCCGCGCCTGCAAGTAGACCGCAACGGGTGCCAGGGCAGCCACCACGATGACGAAGATCAGCGTCAATACGGCGAGCAGGACGGTCAAGGCCATCTCGTTCGGCGTTTTCTGCCGCTTGGCGCCTTCCACGAGATGGATCATGCGGTCGAGGAAGCTTTCACCCGGATTGGCGGTGGCGCGGATGAGCAGAGAATCGGAAATCAGCAAGGTGCCCGCGGTCACCGACGAGCACGTGTCCGTGCCCGGCTCCTTAATCACGGGCGCGGACTCGCCGGTGATGGCCGACTCATTCACATAGGCTATGCCCTCGATCACTTCGCCGTCGGTCGGGATGAGCTCGCCCTTGTCCACCCGGACGACATCTTCCTTGCGCAAGGCCGCCGCTGGCACATGCTCGATTTCGCCGGAGGTCAGCACGCGTCTGGCCATCAACTCCGTCTTGGTCCGCCGCAGCGACGCGGCCTTCGCCTTGCCCCGCCCTTCCGCCAGCGCCTCGGCGAAGTTCGCAAGCCACACGGTCAACAGGAGAATGATCGTCACGACTCCGTTGTAGGCTGCAGATGCGCTCGAGGGGCCGAACAGGCCCGGGTCGATCGTGAGCGAAGCGGTCACCAGCGCGCCGAGCCAGACCACGAACATCACGGGGTTGCGGATCTGGGCCCGCGGATCGAACTTCTTGAGTGAATCGATTGCGGACTGCCGCCACAGTCGAACCCCATAGGTCTCGATGCCCGGCGCGATGCGCGGTGCCTCGCGCGGGAATTTTCTGTGCAGGCTCACTTCCGGCGACTTGTTCATGTTCGTTGCTCTGCGCACGAGCGCGTCGCGCGTCGGCTCAGAAGAGGAGACCGCTCTTCATGGCGAAGAACTCGGCGATCGGTCCGAGCACGAGCGCGGGGAAGAACGTGAGTGCGCCCACCACCAGGATGGTGCCGAGCCAAAACGTCCCAAATTTCAAGCTGTCGGTCCGCAGGGTGCCGCGCGTGGCCGGCACCGTGGGTTTCGCCGCCAACGATCCGGCCACCGCCATCATGAAGATGATCGGCGGATAGCGGCCGAGCAGGATGACGATGCCGGTCGCTAAATTGTACCAAGGCGTATTGCCATTCAGTCCGGCGAAGGCGGAGCCATTGTTGGCGGCGGAAGTGGTGAAGGCGTAGAGCACTTCGGAATAGCCGTGCATCGCCGCGTTGCTCATCGACGCGACGCCGTAGGGCGCGACCACTGACCAGCCGGTAGGCGCGAGAATCACCAGCGGGTGGATCAGCAGCGTCAGCGAGACCAGAACGATCTCGGGCTTCTCGATCTTCTTGCCGAGGAACTCCGGCGTGCGCCCGACCATGAGGCCGGCGACGAAGACGGCGATGATTCCGTAGACGAGCGCCATTAGAAAGCCCACGCCCTTCCCGCCAAAGACGCATTGCAGCATCATGCCGATGAAGGCCCCCATGCCACCGATCGGCGTGAAGCTGTCGAGCATGGAGTTCACGCTGCCGGTCGTGAAGGTAGTGGTGATGCTGTCGAACAATCCGCTCTGGGCAACGCCGAAGCGCGTCTCCTTGCCCTCCATGTTGCCCCCGGGCTGGGTCGGGCTGGCGGCTATCTCGATGCCCGCCTTCGCCAGGAGCGGCGTGCCGGCCTGTTCCGGCACGACGACGACCGGCAGGAAAAGAATCAGCAGCGCGCCCATGACGCCGTAGAGGACCCAGCCTTGTCGGCGGTTGCCGATCATCTCGCCGAAGCAAATTACGATCGAGCTGGGCAAGATGATCATCAGCAGCGTCTGCACTAGGTTGGTGATTGGGGTCGGATTCTCGTAGGGATGGGCGGCGTTGGCGGCCGCCGTTGGTGCCCAGGTGCTTGATGGTCTCGAACGAGGCCACCGGACCGAGCGCGATCGTCTGGTCTGCTCCCTGCACCGTATGCGCGGTGATGCCGGCGGCGAGGGTCTGCGGCTCGCCTTGCTGAATCATCAGCAACGCGAGCACGAACGAAGCAGGCATCAGCACGCGCGTGGTGAAGCGGACCAGGTCCCGGTAGAAATTGCCGAGGTCGGCACCGCCGTCCTTCACCGTGAAGGCGCGGATGAACGCCATGGCGACCACGAAGCCGGTGGTGGCCGAGGTGAACATCGGGAAGGTGATTGCCGCCATCTGGCTGAAGTTCGATAGCGTCGTCTCGCCGCCATAGGCCTGCCAGTCCGTGTTGGTGATGAAGCTGACAGCCGTGTTGAAAGCGAGCATCGGCTCCATACCGGCGAAGTGCCGAGAATTGAGCGGCAGCCGGTCCTGAAACACCAGGACCAGAAAAATGATCAAGGCCATGACCAGGTTCGTCGCCAGCATATGCAGCGTATAGGCCTTCCAGTCCATCGCCTGGCCGCAGATCCGCCGCCCGATCAGCAAGTAGATGAAATTGTCGATTGGATCGAACAGGCGATCGAACACGGTCCTGCGCCCGGTCACCACTGCGGCCAGATAGCGCCCCACCATAATGCTGATCACAAATCCGAGCAGCAGCGTCGATCCGACCTGCAGCCAGCCCTGCGATGTCATGGGTTCCTCGGGTGGCGATCAAAATCGTTCCGGATGAATCACCGCGTAGAAGAGATAGATGACGAGAGCCAAGACCATCGCCAACAGCATGTACAAGGCCATGTCCGTTCCCAGCTTGGCTGGTTGCCGATGCAGCCGGCTCACGATGTCGACTCGGGCGCGATCACGCTCTCTGAAAAGAATACCAGTCCGGCAAACAGGCCGAAGGACCCAACCAAGAGGAGGAGCATGAGGATGATCGAAAGCACTTTGCGCCTCTTGGTTGGCAGATCGATTATTGCGATGGAAAATAATCTGTACTTAGTGCGTACCTAAGGCAAGGACCTCGAGATATTTACTCCATGTTCGCCCACTCAAAGCTGAGCTAGTGAAATACTCTGACCCACCACGGCGGTGCCGCATCGAAGCCGATGCGGTCGCTTATGGACCGCATGATTGCCCTGAACCTGTCCATGTGAACGTTCTCGTTGGGCCGGAACACGACACGCCGGCAGTCCGGGTGATAAGGCAGGTGGGAGTTCGGCACGATCTCGAACGTGACCTTGTCGAAGGCGCCAAGATCCTCGAGGACGATTTCGAGGTTGACATGAAAGTTGCCGGTCAATTTATACACCCCGAGGATATCGAGAGCGCAATCGTAGGCCCGCGATTTGGACAGGTCGAGCGTGTCCTCGAACTCGTGGTGCATCAGCCGGCGGTAGCGATCGACATCGCGCCGGGCCTTGCGCAGCTGCCACTCGGGCACCGCATTGCGTATCCTCGCGTCAGCCAACGCATCGAGAGCGCGCGTGAACCGCAGGTAGAGGGCGTGCGTCTTCGGCACGACCTCCTCGAGGAGTGACGTCGCTCGCAGGATCAGGGCGGTCATCGAAGGGCTCTCCTTAGTTTTGGTCTTGCGGGATGTCTCCCGGAACCCACTTCGGCGGTGAGGAGCATCGGATGCTACCGCCCGCCCGGTCTCTTTTTGCCGTGCCCCGATGTGCCCATCACTACATATGAATTCGAGATGGAAGCCCGGCTATTCTTATAAGCGCTGCATAAAGACCGCCGGAGACCGCAGAAGCTATCGGCGTGCAAACGATATCCGGGGCCGACCGCCGTTGTGCACCACGGGCTCGATCCCGCGGCACGTGGCTTTGGTCAATGCTCGGGCTGACGCTGCACCAGAATCATGTCGATGCGCCGGCCGTCCGTGTCGACCACTTCGAATCGCCAGCCGGCCCACACCAAATGATCTCCCGGCTTCGGCAGTTCATGCAGCTGCGAGAGGATGAAACCGGCCAGGGTCACGTAGTCGCCGGAAGGCGCCGCGCTCACCCCGATGAGCCGCATCACATCGGGGAAGGGGACGGAGGCATCGATGAGGTAAGAGCCGTCCTCGCGCCGCGTGACTTTCGGCCGTGCCGGGGCGTCGATCTTGGGCAGATCGCCGGCGACCGTCTCCAACAAGTCGGTGCGTGTGACGATGCCTTGGAGGATCCCGAACTCATCGACTACGACGGCGGTATGGACCGGTGTTTTTCGGAAAAGATCGAGCGTTCGCAGAATGGCGGTCGATTCGTGCACTATCAGCGGAGGGCGCGTGACCTGTTCCACGTCCGGCGATCGTCCATCCACGACCTGATCGATCAGGTCTTGCTTACGTACGATGCCCACGACCTCATCGATCGACCCGCGGCAGACCAGAAGCTGGGCATGCGGGCAAGAACGGACCCGGCTGAGGATTTGCTCCTTGGGGCTGTTGAGGTCCACCCATTGCACGTGCGGCCGCGGGGTCATGATGGTGCGCACCGGGCTGTCGGCGAGGTCGAGAACACCCTCGATCATGTCGCGCTCGACGGCGTGGATCACCCCCAATCTGGCGCCCTCCGCGACGAGGTAGTGAATGTCATCCTCGGTGACGGCGCGTGCCAAGCTGGGGCGCAGGTGCAGGACGCGACTGAGGAGGAGGCGGGTCGACCCATTTAGAACCCAGATCACCGGCGCAGCGGCCCGGGCGACGAAGGCGAGCGTCTGGGCGACGCGAACCGCAATCGTTTCAGGATTGTTCAAGGCGAGGTGCTTGGGCGCCAGCTCCCCGATGATAAGTGCGGTGTAGGTCACGCCGATGGTCACGATGACAATGGAAAGCGGCTTGCCATAGGCTGCCAAACCAGGGACGACCAGCAGCGCCTCCTCGAGCCTTTCGGCGAGCGTGGCGCCGCTGAAAATTCCTGCGAGCGTTGCGGTTGTGGTAAAGCCGACCTGAACGGCGGCCAGCATGCGCGCTGGATCGTCGGCGAGCGCGAGGGCAACCTGCGCACCCGGTCGCCCCTCCTTCGCCAGGCGCTCCAGATGCGCGCGGCGCGAGGACACGATGGCAAGCTCCGCCATGGCGAAGAAGCCGTTCAGCACGAACAATGCCAGGACGACGGCAATTTCGAGGATCAACATTTTTGCTGTCTATCGGCCAATCGTTTCTGGTTGCAGCCAGGATTCGGACGGGGAGCCGGATCACAGAAAACCAGCCTCACCTTCCACCTGACCACCGCCAATACGCGCCCCCCGCACAGTGCACCGCCTGACTGGCGGGCGATCATAGCGAAGGCAGCCGATCTTGTATTGCAGCGCCCGTGGGCGCTGCAGACGTGCGATTCAGGCCAATACGGCGACCAAATGGCCCAAGACGGCGTAACTTGCCGCCTCGTCCCAATGGGTCAGCACCGGACCGAACAGCGCTTCCCGCCGCATTGTACCCGTGACGACGCAGAAAACGACCGAGAGCGCCAATAGTGCGGCAAATGTCTTCCCAAAACCCTGGGTACCGAAGGTTGCAAACATGCTCAGAAGCGCTAGCCTCAACACGAGACGGAAGACGACTTGCGCCGAGTTGAGCTGACGCGGCGTTGCCGATTTAGGCTGCTCCATGACGATTGGCTTCTGTTTTCCGAGCACTGCCGAACGGCAGAACTTCAGTCGCTCCGCGGTCTGCCAGACGAGGCATAACAGGTTCGTTGGCATCTAGCGCCCGGTGCCGCGCGTCTTGTGCGTTCCCAATCAAGCAAAGTTGTCGCAGCAGAGCGGATGACCCTGCGCCGGTCGAACCGGTGGCACCGTGTGCGGAAGTGGCTCGATCGCAGCCGGCATTTGTCGCAAAGCCTCGATGAACGTGACCAGGATCGCCAGGGGCAGAATTTCGTGGCTGGCTTCAGCGGTCTCATCGAGTCCAGCGGGAAGAGCACGCTGTTTCGAGAGCGAGCAGTGCCATTCACCGTCTTCGTAGATGAGACGACGAAGCTTCCACTGCGGCAGCTCGAGCTCGACCAGCGCAAGTGCGGCGTCGATCCAGGCGCCGGATCCGATCAGCCGATCGACCCCGGCTCTTGCAGGTCCGCCATGGGGCGCGAAGCGCACGCACGCTTGCGCGACGAGGTCGGACAGGAGTTCAGGGGTAACCGTCTGGGCCCGCCGGAGCTTCTCTCCTAGTCGACCGAGGCGCGCTTCACGGTCTGGATAGAACAGCATGACAGCATCTCACGTGCCCGCGGTCTTTACGTGCCACCGCAGCCGAAAGATGGAGAAATCGTCATAAAGAAGCGAGATGGACGAAGCTCATTCGGTATAAGGATTTCATAGAAATGCGGGGCACTTTCATATGGGCCGTGAGACCGACAGCCGCGGGAATCATGCGCCTCACGTCAGCGGAAACGGCCGGCTCGGGGGCGATGCGGCGTGCCAACGACTCCGGCCAGCCCGGTTAGAACACCGTGAGGCAAGGGGAAGGCCGCCTCTTTACGATGGCTTAGGGGCAAAGCCCGCGGCGTGCAGGGGATGGTTCGGCCGCCACTCTTTATGAGATTCCTATAACGTGGCCATCGCTCCCGTCTCGAAAACATATGCCAAGCGTGACAGGTGAATGCCGGCTTGAGCGCCGTGATCAATCCGTCGCGTTCTTGATCTATCACAAATGCGCGCCTTGCCAGGCGCTCTACGCATCGCGGGCTCGAAAACTGTCTGTCGCAAGGAGCATTGCACATGCTGGACCTTATGATGCTGGCCATGGCGCTCGGGTTCTTCGCGCTGTCGGTCGGCTACACCATCGCCTGCGATCGGCTCTGAGGAGACTTCCATGACCTTCGACTATTCACTCGCCGGCCTCGTGACCGTGGGGCTGATGATCTATCTCGTCTACGCTCTGCTGCGCCCTGAACGGCTCTAAGGAAGCAACGACCATGACTGTCAACGGCTGGCTACAGATCGCGTTCTATTTCGTGGTCCTCACCGCGCTCGTCGTTCCGCTCGGCCGCTTCATGGCGCGGGTGTTCGCGGGCGAACGCACCTTCCTTTCGCCGGTCCTGCGGCCGGTCGAGTTGGTGCTGTACCGCCTGGGCGGCGTCGACGAGAGACGCGAGCAGGACTGGATCGCCTATACCGTCGCAATGCTGTTCTTCAACGCGGCGGGTTTCCTCATCGTCTACGGCCTGATGCGGCTGCAGGCGATGCTGCCGCTCAACCCGGCCGACCAATCCGCCGTCGCCTCCGATCTGTCCTTCAACACGGCGGTCAGCTTCGCTACCAACACCAATTGGCAGAACTACGGTGGCGAAAGCACGCTGAGCTACCTGACGCAAATGGTGGGTCTGACCACTCAGAACTTCGTCTCCGCGGCGACCGGCATCGTGCTGGCCATCGCGCTCATCCGCGCCTTCGCGCGCGCGTCGGCCAAGACGGTCGGCAATTTTTGGATCGACCTCACGCGCTGCACGCTTTACGTGCTGCTGCCGCTGTCGATCATCGGCGCGCTCATTCTCATCTGGCAGGGCGTTCCGCAAAATATCGGTGCCTATGTCGACGCGACCACGCTCGAAGGCGCCAAACAGACGCTCAGCCAGGGCCCGGCCGCGTCGCAGATCGCGATCAAACAGCTCGGCACCAACGGCGGCGGCTTCTGGAACGCGAACTCGTCAGTTCCCTACGAGAACCCGACGCCGCTGAGCAACTTCCTGGAAGTGCTGTACATCCTTCTGATCTCGGCCGCTCTGACGCACACGTTCGGACGCATGGTGCGCGACGAGCGGCAGGGCTGGGCGATCTACGCCGCGATGTCGGTCATCTTTCTCGGCGCGCTCCTGGTTTGCTATTGGGCGGAGGGCGCTGGCAACACCAACTTCGCGGCGCTCGGGCTCGATCCCGCCAACATGGAAGGCAAGGAGGTGCGCTTCGGCATCGCCAATTCCAGCCTGTGGGCGGTGGCAACCACCGCCGCGTCGAACGGCTCGGTGAATTCGATGCACGACAGCTTCACCCCGCTGGGCGGGATGATCCCCATGGCGATGATCGCGCTTGGCGAGGTCATCTACGGCGGCGTCGGCTCCGGCCTTTACGGCATCCTGCTCTACGTCATTGTCGCCGTGTTCATCGCCGGTCTCATGGTCGGCCGCACGCCGGAATATCTCGGCAAGAAGCTCGAGGCCAAGGAGATCAAGATGGCCATGCTCGCCATCCTGATCCTGCCGCTGTCGATGCTCGGGTTCACCGCGGCTGCCGCAGTCATTCCGTCGGCGGTGGCTTCAACCAATAATTCCGGTCCGCACGGATTCTCGGAAATCCTGTACGCCTACGTTTCGCAGACCGGCAACAACGGCTCGGCCTTCGCGGGCCTGACCGGGAACACCATGTGGTACAACGTGACTGGTGGCCTTGCGATGTTGGTCGGGCGCTATTTCGTCATCATCCCGACGATGGCGATTGCGGGCTCGCTCGTTGCGAAGAAGACGGTGCCGCCTTCCACGGGCACGTTCCCGACGCATGGCCTCCTGTTCATCGGCCTGCTGGTGGGCGTGATCCTGATTGCCGGCGGGTTGATTTACTTCCCCGCGCTTTCGCTTGGGCCGATCGTCGAGCAGCTCGCGATGCGCGCGCATACCCTGTTCTGATCGGATTTTTCGGAGCCACTCCCATGGAAACCTCGCATATCCGCAAGCGCATGCCGGTCTCGGCGCTGCTCGATCCCAAGATCGTGGTGCCGGCGATCGGTTCGGCCTTCGTCAAGCTCGACCCGCGGACGCTGATGAAGAATCCGGTGATGTTCGTGCTCGAGATCGTAACAGCACTGACGACCGTGATCTTGATTCGCGACCTCGTGACCGGTGGCGAACACATCGGCTTCGAATTCCAGATCGTCCTGTGGCTGTGGTTCACCGTGCTGTTCGCCAATTTCGCCGAAGCGGTTGCCGAGGGCCGCGGCAAGGCGCAGGCCGAATCGCTGCGGCGCCAGCGCACCGAGACGCAAGCCAAGCTGCTGACCGGGCCTGACCGCAAGAGCTACAAGCGCGTCCCCGGCACCAGCCTGAAGGTGGGCGATATCGTGCTGGTCGAAGCCGGAGACGTTATCCCGTCGGACGGCGAGGTGATCGAAGGCATCGCCTCCGTCAACGAAGCGGCGATCACCGGCGAATCGGCGCCGGTCATCCGCGAATCCGGCGGCGACCGTTCGGCTGTCACCGGCGGCACGCAGGTGCTGTCCGACTGGATCAAGGTGCGCATCACCGCGGCGCAGGGCTCGACCTTCCTCGACCGGATGATCAAGCTGGTGGAAGGTGCGGAACGGCAGAAGACGCCGAACGAGATCGCGCTCGATATCCTCCTGGTCGGCCTGACCATCATCTTCGTGTTCGCGACGGCCACGATCCCGAGCTACGTGACCTATGCCGGCGGCGCCATCTCGGTGGTGATCCTGGTGGCGCTGTTCGTGACCTTGATTCCGACCACCATCGGCGCGCTCCTTTCGGCGATCGGCATCGCCGGCATGGACCGCCTCGTTCGCTTCAACGTGCTCGCCCTGTCGGGCCGGGCGGTCGAGGCCGCAGGCGACGTCGACACGCTCCTGCTCGACAAGACCGGCACCATCACGCTGGGCAACCGGCAGGCCACCGAGTTCAAGCCCGTGCACGGGGTGAGTGAGCAGGAACTCGCCGATGCCGCGCAGCTCGCCTCGCTGGCCGACGAGACCCCGGAGGGCCGTTCCATCGTCGTCCTCGCCAAGGAGAAGTACGGCATCCGCGGCCGCGATCTGGCCGAGTTGCGCGCCAACTTCATCCCGTTCACCGCGCAGAGTCGCATGAGCGGGGTCGAGGTCGGCGGCTCGTGGGTCCGCAAGGGCGCCGTCGATGCGATCCTAAGCTACATCAACACGGCATCGACGGCGGTCGCTTCGACCGGCGCCGTCCGTGTACTCCATCCGGCGGTGAGCGCCGACGCCGCGCGCGAGCTCAATGCCATCGCCGACGCGATCGCAAAGTCCGGCGGCACTCCGCTTGCCGTGGCCAAGGACGGAAGGCTTCTCGGCATCGTCCACCTCAAGGACATCGTCAAGGGCGGCATCCGCGAGCGTTTCGCCGAGCTGCGCCGCATGGGCATCCGCACCGTCATGATCACCGGCGACAACCCGACCACCGCGGCCGCGATCGCGGCGGAGGCGGGCGTCGACGATTTCCTGGCGCAGGCCACGCCCGAGGACAAGCTCAAGCTCATCCGCGACGAGCAGGCCAAGGGCAAGCTCGTGGCCATGTGCGGCGACGGCACCAATGACGCTCCCGCGCTCGCCCAGGCCGACGTCGGCGTGGCCATGAACACCGGCACGCAGGCCGCGCGCGAGGCCGGCAATATGGTCGATCTCGATTCCAATCCGACCAAGCTGATCGAGGTCGTCGAGATCGGCAAGCAGCTGTTGATGACGCGGGGTTCGCTCACCACCTTTTCGATCGCGAACGACGTGGCGAAGTATTTCGCCATTATCCCGGCCATGTTCGTCGCGTTCTACCCGCAGCTGCAGGCGCTCAACATCATGAACCTGTCGACGCCGCAGAGCGCGATCCTCTCCGCCATTATCTTCAACGCCCTGATCATTATCGCGCTGATCCCGCTCGCTTTGAAGGGTGTCCGCTATCGTCCGATCGGCGCCGGTCCGCTGCTGCGACGCAACCTGCTCGTCTACGGCATTGGCGGCGTCATCATTCCGTTCATCGGCATCAAGGCGATCGACCTCGTGGTCACCGCCCTGCACCTCGCTTGAGGAGAACAGTCATGTTGAAAGAAATCCGCCCGGCGATCGTGCTCGTCGTCGCGCTGACCGTCATCACCGGCCTCGTTTATCCGTTCGTGATGACGGGCATCGCCGGAGTGATCTTCCCGTATCAGGCGCAGGGGAGCCTGATCGAGCAGGATGGCAAGGTCGTCGGGTCGGCGCTGATCGGACAGGAGTTCACCAGCGACAAGTATTTTCACGGCCGGCCGTCGGCGACGGTCGCTCCCGACCCGAACGACGCGACCAAGACGGTGCCCGCGCCCTACAACGCTGCCAATTCCGGCGGCTCGAATCTGGGCCCGACCAACAAGGCCCTGATCGAACGGGTGCAGGGCGACGTCCAGAAATTGAAGGAGGACAATCCGTCCGCCCAAGTTCCGACCGACCTCGTGACCACCTCGGGTAGCGGCCTCGATCCGCACATTTCCCCGGCATCCGCGC
Organism: uncultured Alphaproteobacteria bacterium; assembly: GCA_963821505.1. GTDB lineage: Bacteria > Pseudomonadota > Alphaproteobacteria > Rhizobiales > Xanthobacteraceae > VAZQ01. The sequence continues at coordinate 116,717 of CAWGEH010000013.1, read as the reverse complement.
TGTTCCAGGTGCCCCGTGTTGCGAAAGCCCGCAACATGCCCGAAGATCGCGTGCGCCAGCTCGTCGACGAGCACGTCGAGGGGCAGACCTTCGGCTTCTTGGGCGATCCGCGCGTGAACGTGCTGGCGTTGAATCTCGCCTTGGATCGCGCGACCACGCGGTGACGTCGCGCCGGTCCGGGCGTCAGGACGTCGACACCTGATGGCAGACCCGCGCAGCCGCTCCGACCAGCGACCGTCGCCCGAGGCTTTGCTCGAAGCCGCCCGGCGGGAAGAGAGTCACGCCGGCCGCCTCAAGATCTTCGTCGGCGCCGCGCCCGGCGTAGGCAAGACCTACGAGATGCTGCAGCAGGCCCGTGCCCGAAAGCGAGACGGCTACGATATCGTCGTCGGCGTCGTCGAAACCCACGGGCGCAAGGAGACGCAGGCTCTGCTCGAAGGGCTCGAGATCGTTCCCCGCAAGCGGCTGGAATACAGGGGACAGTGGCTCGAGGAGATGGATCTCGACGCCATCATCGCCCGCCATCCGCAGATCGTGCTGGTCGACGAACTTGCTCATACCAACGCGCCCGGCAGCCGCCATCCCAAGCGCTATCTCGATGTCGAAGAGCTGCTCAACCACGGCATCGACGTCTACAGCACCGTCAACATCCAGCATATCGAGAGCCTCAACGACGTCGTCGCCCAGATCACCCACGTTCGCGTGCGCGAGACCGTGCCGGATTCGGTGTTCGACCGCGCCGATGCCATCGAGCTCGTGGACCTTACCCCCGACGACCTGATCGAGCGCCTGAAAGAGGGGAAGGTCTACGTCCCCAAGCAGGCCGAGCGCGCGCTTGAGCACTACTTTTCACCTGGCAACCTGACCGCCTTGCGCGAGCTCGCGCTGCGGCGCACCGCGGAGCGGGTCGACGAGCAATTGCTCACGCATATGCAGGCCCACGCGATTCCCGGCCCTTGGGCCGCGGGTGAGCGGATTCTGGTCTGCATCAGCGAGGATCCGCGTGCCGCCGGTCTCGTGCGCTACGCCAAGCGCCTGGCGGACCGGCTGCATGCGCCGTTCACGGTACTATGCGTGGAGACACGGCGCAGCCTGCAGTGGAGCGAGGAAGAGCGCGACCGCGTCGCCGACACGTTGCGGTTGGCCGAGGCACTGGGTGGCGAAGCGATCACCGTTCCCGGCGGCGACCACGGCATCGCCGACGATATTGTCGCTTTTGCCCACGCGAACAACATCACCCAGATCATCATCGGTAAATCGACGCGCTCGCGATGGTTCGAGATTCTGCACGGCTCCGTCGTGCATGACCTGGTGCGGCGATCCGGCAATATCAGCGTGCATGTCATCGCGGGGGAGGAGCTGGCGCGCGATCCGATCCCGAAGAAAACCGTACGCGCGGCGGAAGGCGCCGCGCCATTCGATCCGTGGCCCTACGCCGTGGCGCTGGCGGCCGTTGCCGTGGCCCTTGGCGTCGGCGAATTGATCCAACCTTTGCTTGGAATCGAGAACGTCGATCTGGTCTTTCTGACCGCCGTCGTCGTCGCAGCCGTGCGCTATGGGCTTTGGCCCTCGCTGCTCGCCACGGTCGCTTCGTCGCTCTGCTACAATTTCTTCTTTCTCCCGCCGATCTATACCTTCACGATCACCGACCCGACCAACGTCGGCGCTTTCGCGTTCTTCACCATCGTAGCAGTGGTCGTGTCGCATTTTGCCGCGCGCGGTCGAACCCGGACCGTGGCCGCGCATGAGCGCGTGCGCGCGGTCGAGCTGCTCTATGCGTTCAGCCGCAAGCTTGCCGGTGTGGGCACGCTCGACGATGTACTGTGGGCGACGGCCTATCAGGCCGCGCTCATGCTCAAAGTCAGGGTCGTGCTGCTGCTCCCGGAGAACGGCTCGATCGCGGTCAAGGCCGGCTATCCGCCGGAGGACATGCTGGACGACGCCGATATCGCTGCCGCCAAATGGGCGTGGGAGAACAATCGTGCCGCGGGACGCGGTTCGGATACGCTTCCTGGCGCAAAACGCTTGTTTCTGCCCATGCGAACGGGGCGCGGCGCCATCGCCGTCATCGGCATCGACAGCGACAAGCCCGGGCCGCTGCTCACGACCGACCAGCGCCGTCTGCTCGATGCCTTGATCGATCAGGCCGCCCTCGCGATCGAGCGCGTATTCCTGGTCGAGGATGTCGACCGCGCGAAGCGCACGATCGAGACCGACCGGCTGCGGTCCGCGCTGCTCACGTCGATCTCGCACGATCTCAAGACCCCGCTTGCGGCCGTGCTCGCGGCGGCCGGGACATTGCGCGACCTTCGCGAAGGGGCTGACCGATGCCGAAAGGGCCGACCTGCTCGCGACCATCATCGACGAATCGGAGCGGCTCAATCGCTTCATTGCCAACCTGCTCGACATGACCAAGCTCGAATCCGGCGCCAGTCGTGCCGAATGCGGCTACCGCACGATATAGGCGAGATCGTCGGCAGCGCGCTGCGCCGCGCGGGCAAGATTCTTGGCGCCGCCATCGCGTCGAGTTGGAGCTTGCATCCGAGCTGCCGATGGTGGACGTGGATGCGGTCCTGTTCGAGCAGGTGCTGTTCAATGTGCTGGACAATGCAGCCAAGTATTCCCCCGAGGGCACCACCATCCGCATTGGAAGCTGGCGCGACGGGACGCGGTCTGCTTGCAGGTCTTGGACGAAGGCAACGGCATTCCGCCCGCGGACCTGGAGCACATCTTCGACAAGTTCTATCGGGCGGAAAAAGGCGACCAGGTCCGCGCCGGCACCGGGCTGGGGCTGGCGATTTCCCGCGGCTTCATCGAGGCCATGCATGGGACCATCGCCGCGGCCAACCGCACCGATCGCACCGGTGCTGCGTTCGTGATCAGGATGCCGGTCCCGCAAGGGGCCGAGCAGTTGGATACCGCGGCATGAGCGCAGCACCGCTCAAGATCCTGGTGGTCGATGACGAGCCGCCGATCCGCAAGCTGCTGCGAATGGGGCTGAGTACGCAGGGGTACGAAGTCCTGGAGGCGCCGAACGGGAAGGCCTCGCTCGAACTGTTGGCGCAGAATCCAGATTTGATCATTCTCGATCTCGGGCTTCCCGACATCCAGGGACTGGACTTGTTGCGCATGATACGCGCGCGCAACGAGGGTGTGCCGATCGTGGTGCTGTCCAGTCGAGGTGACGAGGTCGGCAAGGTTCAGGCGCTCGATCTCGGGGCCGACGACTACATCACCAAGCCGTTCGGGATGGACGAGCTTCTCGCCCGCCTGCGCGCGGCGCTGCGGCATCAGCTGCAGGCGCACGGCGAGCGCCCGATCTTCCATGCCGGCGACCTCTCGGTCGATCTCGTGCGGCGTATCGTGAAGGTGGGCGACAAGGAGGTGAAGCTGTCTCCCAAGGAGTACGATCTCCTGCGCGTGCTGGTGCAGCACGCCGGCAAGGTGCTCACGCACAGGTTCTTGCTCGGCGAACTGTGGGACGACCTGACCGACGCGCAGTACCTGCGGGTCTATGTGCGACAACTCAGGCAGAAGCTGGAAGCCGACCCCGAGCGTCCACATTATATTCTGACCGAGACGGGCATCGGCTACCGCCTGCGGGCGCCGGACTGAAGCCGCTGCCGACGGGGCGTCCCCGGCTGCCACGGCAACTCGAACCGTGTTAGCCTTGACGCATCAACTAATACTAGTCGAGCGCGCCGGGAGAGAACGCATGAGGATATCATCCATAAGCATTGCCGCTGCTTTGGGCTTTTGTCTAGCCGGCTTGATCGGTGGCGGCGACGCGTCGGCGCAAGTCAAGCTCGGAGCGGTGCTGTCGGTCACGGGCCCGGCTTCGTTCCTGGGTGATCCGGAGAAGCGGACGCTCGAGATCTACGTCGACGAGATCAATGCCAAGGGCGGCGTCAACGGCCAGAAGCTGCAACTCGTCACCTACGACGACGGCGCCGACGCCAATGCCGCGCGCACCTTTGCTACCCGCTTGGTGGAGGAGGACAAGGTCGCCGCCATGGTCGGCGGCAGCACCACCGGAGCGACGCTGGCCATGATCCCGCTGTTCGAGGATGCCCAGATCCCGTTCATCTCGCTCGCCGGTGCCATCCAGATCATCGAGCCGGTGCGCAAGTGGGTATTCAAGACGCCGCACACGGACAAGATGGCCTGCGAGAAGATCTTCGGCGATCTCAAGCAGCGCAACTTGACCACGGTCGCCTTGATCTCGGGGACGGATGCGTTCGGCAAGTCGATGCGCGACCAGTGCGTGGCGGTCGCACCCAAAGCCGGCATCACCGTCGCGCAGGAGGAATCCTACGGTCCGCGCGACAGCGACATGACCCCGCAGCTGACCAACATCAAGGGCACGCCCGGCGTGCAGGCGGTGATCAATCCCGGCTTCGGCCAGGGCCCGGCGATCGTGACCCGCAATTATCGTCAGCTCGGGATCACGCTGCCCCTCTATCAGAGCCACGGCATCGCCTCGAAACAGTTCATCGAGCTCGCCGGGGCGGCCGCCGAAGGCGTGCGGTTGCCGGCCGCCGCCTTGCTCGTCGCCGACAAGCTTCCGGACAGCGATCCGCAGAAGCCGGTGGTGGTCGGATATACCCGGACCTACCAGCAGAAGACCGGCCAGCCGGTTTCCACCTTCGGCGGTCACGCCTATGATGGCCTGATGATCTTCGTCGAGGCCGCGAAACGCGCCGGCAGCTTCGACAAGGCCAAGGTGCGCGACGAGATCGAGAAGACCAAGAACTTCATCGGTACCGGCGGGGTCGTCAACATGTCGCCGACCGACCACCTCGGGCTCGATCTCTCCGCGTTTCGCATGCTCGAGATCAAGGGCGGCGACTGGACGCTGGTACGGTAGTCGGACAACGCAGGACAGAGGACAGACGTCCGAAGACACGCGTATTCTGTCCTCTGTCGTCCGCGGTCTGTCGTCCGAACCATGTCCGAGCTTCTCCAATTCGCCTTCTCCGGCCTGACCGTCGGCGCCGTCTACGCCCTGGTCGCGCTCGGCTTTACCCTGATTTACAACGCCTCCGACGTCATCAACTTCGCCCAGGGCGAGTTCGTGATGCTGGGCGGAATGACCATGGTGTTCCTCGGCCTCGCCGGCGTGCCGCTGCCGGTGGCGGCGCTGCTGGCGATCGTCGTCACCGTCGCCGTCGGACTTGCGCTCCACCGCTTCGCCATCGAGCCCGCGCGCGGCGCCGATCCGGTCGTGCTCATCATCATCACCATCGGCGCGTCGATTTTTCTGCGCGGCGCCGCGCAAGTGGTGTTCGACAAGCGCTTCCACAGCTTGCCGCCCTGGTTTGGCAGCGACCCGATCCGCGTCGGCGGCGCCGCCATCCTGCCGCAAAGCCTGGTGGTGCTCGCCGGGGCGGTGGTCATCGTCGTACTGTTGTGGGCATTCATTGATCGCACGCTCGTCGGCAAGGCGATAGTCGCAACTGCTGCGAACCAACTTGCCGCGCGCCTCGTGGGCATCAATACGCGCCGCATTGTAGGCTTCTCCTTCGCCATTTCGGCGGCGATCGGCGCGGTGGCCGGTATTCTGATCACGCCCATCACGCTAACCAGCTACGATGTCGGAACGCTGCTGGCGCTCAAGGGTTTCGCCGCCGCGATGCTGGGCGGGATCGGCCGCGCCGTCGGCGCGGTGGTGGGCGGACTGCTGCTCGGATTGCTTGAGGCATTCGCCGCCGGCTATGTCTCCTCGCAATACAAGGACGCCGTCGCGTTTCTCGTCATCCTGCTCGTATTATTCGCCATGCCGCGAGGGCTGCTCGGCCGGGCCTCGGTCGAGCGGGTATGAATATGTGGGCGAACCTTGAGCACCGGCTTGCGAGCATCCCGGTGATGGCCGCCGTCATCATCGTGCTGCCCCTGCTGTTTCCGTCGGCCTACTACTATCGCGTCGGAGCGTTGGTGTTCGTGTTCGCGCTCGCCGCCGTCGGATTGAATCTGCTGATGGGCTTGGCCGGGCAGGTGAGCCTCGGCCATGCCGGATTCATGGGTATCGGCGCCTACGCGGTTGCCATCGGGCCGACCCACCTCGGCATGCCGTCCTGGCTGTCGCTTGCCGCGGGCGCGGCGGTGGCCGCGATCGTCGCCTACATCGTGGGCCGGCCGATCCTGCGTCTCAAGGGGCACTATCTCGCGGTTGCGACCCTCGGCTTCGGGCTGTTGCTCGCCATCGTCTTCAGCAACGAAGCGCGCTTCACCGGCGGCCCGGACGGCATGTCGGTGCCGCATCTCATCCTGTTCGGCTGGCCCGTGCGCGGAGCGAACAGCTGGTACTGGATCGCCGCGGCGAGCTTCCTGATCGGGGCCGTGCTCGCGCTCAATCTGATCGACAGCCCGAGCGGACGCGCGCTGCGGGCAATTCACGATAGCGAGGTCGCCGCGCGTGTGCTCGGCGTCGACGTGGCCAAGGAAAAGCTCGCGGTGTTCGTCGTCTCCGCCGTCTATGCCTCGGTCGCCGGTTCCTATTTTGCCCTGCTCAATGGCCACATCACGCCGGACGTGTCCGGTTTCCTGCGCTCGATCGAGCTCGTTGCGATGGTGGTGCTCGGCGGGATGGGATCGATCGCCGGTTCGCTTGTCGGGGCGGCCCTCCTCGTCGTCCTGCCGCAGACGCTGACCTTCCTGCACGACTACGAGCACATGGCGCTCGGCCTCATCGTCATGGCAATGATGATTTTTCTGCGCGCCGGCATCGTCCCGGCGCTCGCGGGCGCGTCGGCGGCGAGGCGCGCATGACCATTCTCGCCGCCGAACACCTGTCGGTCTCCTTCGGCGGCGTGCACGCCATCGATGACGTCAACTTGGCGGTCGCGCCGGGCGTCATCTTTTCGATCATCGGACCCAACGGCGCCGGCAAGACCACGTTGTTCAACGTGATCTCCGGTCTCTACCTGCCGGAGCAGGGCCGCGTGCGCTTGGCCGGCGAGGATGTGACCGCGCTTGCGCCGGAAGAGCTGGCGCGCCGGGGCTTGTCGCGGACTTTCCAAAACTTGCAGATCTTCTTCCGCATGACCGTCATCGAAAACGTCATGGTCGGGCGCCATCGTCATGAGACGACGGGCATATTCGCCGACTTGTTGCATCTGCCCGCGGTCGGGCGGCAGAACCGAGCAAGCCGGGATGCGGCCGTGGCCGCGCTCGCGCGCGTCGGCTTGGCTGCGGTGGCCGAGCAGCCGGCGAGCAGTCTTTCCTACGGCGGACTCAAGCGGCTCGAAATGGCGCGCGCACTTGCAAGCGAGCCCAAGCTCATTCTGCTCGACGAGCCGGCCGCGGGCTGCAATGCGATAGAGACCGCCGAGATCGCAGCCATCATCCGCCGGCTAGCCCGCGACGGCATCACCGTCGTGCTGGTCGAGCACGACATGCGACTGGTCATGAACGTATCCGATTGCATTCACGTGCTTGCCAACGGCCGTACGCTCGCCGAGGGTACGGCCGCGCAGGTGCGCGCGAATCCGGCGGTGATCGAGACCTATCTCGGTGTTCGCGGCGCGCGGGAGACCAAGCGTGCTCGCGGTTGAGAACGTCACGAGCAGCTACGGCCGCATTGAGGCGCTGCACGGCGTCTCGATCGACGTTGCGGCCGGAGAGATCGTAACACTGGTGGGCGCCAACGGCGCCGGCAAGACCACGCTGATACGGGTGATCTCCGGCGTGCAACCGCTTTCGTCCGGCCGCATTCGATTCGAAGATCGGCAGATCGACAGCCTTCCCGCCCATGCGCGGGTTGCGCTCGGGATCGTGCAGGTGCCGGAGGGCCGGCAGCTGTTCGCGCCGCTTTCGGTCGAGGACAACCTCAAGCTCGGGGCCTGGACCCGGCGAGATGCCAACCTCGCCGCGGAGCTGGCGTACGTCTATGACCTGTTCCCGATGCTCGCTTCGCGCCGCCACGCTGCCGCCGGCATGTTGTCGGGCGGGCAGCAGCAGATGTTGGCGATCGGCCGGGCGCTGATGGCCAAGCCGCGACTGCTCCTGCTGGACGAGCCCTCGATGGGGCTAGCTCCCATGCTGGTCGAGCAGATCCTCGATGTGGTTGAGGGGTTGCAATGCGCCGGCTTGACGGTGCTGCTGGTCGAGCAGAATGCGCGCGCCGCGTTTGCCGTCGCTGACCGCGGCTATGTGGTCGAGACTGGACGGATCGCGGCGAGCGGCAGCGCGGCGCAATTGCTGGCCGATGAGCGCGTACAAGCGGCGTATCTTGGGATATGAGATAGCGGAATGACGCTGGCAAGATCGCTCTTGAGCATGAAATGGCTTCTGCTCGCGGCGATTGCGCTTGCGGGCGCCAGTGGCATCGCTCCGGCCGATGATTATCCAACGCGGACTATTCGTGCCGTCGTGCCCTTTGCTCCGGCCGGCGTCATGGATGTCGTAGTGCGCATCGTGCTCGAAAAGGTCGGTCAGTCGCTCGGGCAGCAGATCATCATCGACAATCGTCCTGGCGCCGGGGGGACCATAGCCATTGATTCCGTGGCGCATGCGCCGCCTGACGGTTATACCATCGTGATCGCGGACCCGGCCGGCTCGCTGGCTGCGAGCGTGAGCCTCTATCCGAAATTGAATTACGACCCGGTGAAGGATCTCGCCCCGATCGCATTGTTGGGAACGTCGGGTGCGGTGCTCTCCGTCACCAATTCGCTGCCGGCCAGGACGCTGCCCGAATTCGTTGCGCTTGCGAAAAGCCGGCCGGGTGAGTTGTCGTTCGGTTCGGCCGGGAATGGCACGCCAGGACATCTCAACGGCGAGCTGTTCAAGCGGCTCACCGGTATCGAGGCGGTGCATGTTCCATATCGTGTCGGCTCCCAGGCTGTCACCGATCTGCTCGCCGGGCGAATCTCGTTTTGGATTTCTCCCATTGCGACTGTGTTGCCGCAGATTCAGGCGGGTCAGCTGCGCGCGCTCGCGGTTTCCGGACAAACCCGCTCGCGCGATCTGCCGGATGTGCCGACGGTCAAGGAGAGCGGGTTCGGCGAATATGACGCGTCTACAAGCTATGCGCTCTTCGCCCCGGCGGGAACGTCTCAAGAGATCATCGACAAACTCCAGTTCGAGGTCAAACTCGCGCTCGAAACCGACAGCGTCCATCGGCGGCTGCGCCGGGCCGGGGTCGAGCCGCACGTCGGTCCGGGCGAGGAGGTCGAACGCGTCCTTGTTGCGCGGATTGCGCAATGGTCCGATGTGATCAAGATGTCCGGGATCAGAATCGACCAACGCTAAAATCGAGACGGCGGCGTGAACCAGAGCGCATCAAAGGACGTGATTCCGCGTTACCACCAATCGCTCGACTTCGACGCGTTGTGGCGCGAATTCCCGCCGGCGCCGGATTACTTCAGCGGCACCTATCGCTTGTCTAGCGATGAGCTGCGCACGCTGCAGGAGCAGCGCTTCCTGCGGCAGATGGCGCGCGCCTGGCAGGTTCCGTTCTATCGCCGCCGCTGGTCGGCGGCGGGACTGGAGCCGGGCGATATCAGCGGTCTCGACGATCTCGTCAAGGTGCCGCCATTCTCCGTGCACGACATGCGCGAGAGCGTGCTGAACGACCCGCCCTGGGCCGACTACATCGGCATCGATCCCACCGAGCATGCGCCGTTGCCTCTCATCCTGCAGACCAGCGGCGGAACTACCGGATTGCCGCGACCGATGATCTTCACGCCACGCGACCGCGAGGTAATGAACATTATCACCGGTCGGCGGCTCTACATGCAGGGCGTGCGTCCGTTCGATCTCGTCCAGGTGGCGCTCTCCATGGGGTTGACGAACGGGGGCGTGCTGGCGCGCGAGGGCATCTGGAAATATACCGGTGCCGTTCCGGTGATGACCGGCTCGGGCGCCCAGACCCCGACGCGCCGCCAGATCGAGCTCATCCGGGCCTGGAAGGCGAAATTCCTGATCGGCTTCCCGGCCTATCTCCGGCACATGGGACTGGTCGCCCGCGACGAGCTCAAGATCGATCCGCGCGAGCTGCCGGTGAAGGGCTTGATCGTGCATCTCGGCATGGACGATCGCCCGTCGCTCGAGGCGCTTTGGGGCGCCGACGCCTACGATACCTATGGCTGCAACGAATGCGGAACGATGGCCGCCGAGTGCAGCCACAAGAGCGGCATGCATGTTTTCGAGGACGCTTTCGTGCTGGAAGTCAACGATCCCGAGACCTTGCAGCCGACGCCGAAAGGCGAGCGCGGCGTGGTCTTCATCACGACCCTGTTCAAATACGCCGCGCCGATGATCCGCTACAACATGAACGACGTCACTTCGGTTGCGACCGGAGAATGTGCCTGCGGCAGCATGCATCGTCGCATCACCAAGATTTTCGGCCGCAGCGACAACATGGTGAAGCTGCGCGGCGTCAACGTGTTTCCGGAGGCCGTCGGCGCCATCGTCGGCGAGGATCGGCGGACGAACGGCGAGTATGTCTGCGTGCTGGAAGGCGGGCAGGACAGGGGCGACTCCATGACGGTCCTGGTGGAAACGCTCGATCACAGCGCGCCGTCGAATGTCATCGCGGCCGAGCTTGGCGATCGGCTGAAACAAGCGCTCGGCGTGCGTTTCGAGGTCCAGGTAGTCGAACGCGGCGGCCTCGACCATCTGACCGGGCTCTCGCAAGCCTCCAAGATCAAGCGCCTGATCGACAGGCGCCAGCCGGGATCCAGCTGAGGCTGCATTCATGGACAAGGTGACGAAGCTTTTCGACTGCCATTCGCACTGGGGCACGGAGCGCGGCTACATCTTCCGGACCCCAGCGGAGCTGGCGCAGCAAGAGAGAATCTGGAAGACGAAGGCGACGTTCTGGTCCGAAGAGGAGATGGCCGATTACTTCCGCCGTAACAATGTTCGCGCCATCCTCGATCTCTCGTTTACGAAATTTCTGCCGATCGAAGATATCCGCGCCCACCACGATTATGCCTTCGCGTTTCAGCGCAAGCACCCCGACGTCGTATTCGGCCATTGGCTGCAATTCGATCCGCGCCGGGCACTCGAGGCGATCCGCGAATTTGACCGGGCGCTCGCCGCCGGGGCCGGTTTCATCGGCTTGTGCGTCAACGGCCAGGTCCTCGACAGTCCGGCGAGCGATCCATGCTGGAACCCGCTCTATCAGCTATCGATCGAGGCCGGCCGGCCGATCATGATCCTGACCGGACTCACCGGGATCGGTCAGGGGCTGCCCGGCGGCAAAGGCATCGTGCTCGACCACGGCCATCCTCGGCACATCGATGCGGTGGCCGCTCGCTTTCCCGAGCTGCGCATTCTGGCGGCGCGGCCTGCCTATCCGTGGCAGGATGAGATGCTGGCGGTGCTCGCGCATAAGCCGAACGTCAGCTACGAGTTGCACGGCTGGGGTCCACGCCAATATTCGCCGGCGTTGAAGAAGGCGATCGCCGGTCGGTTGGCAGACCGCGTCATGTTCGGTTGCGATTTTCCCGTGCTCCGGTACGAGAAGGTGATGGAGGACTGGAACGCGGAAGGCTATTCGCACGACGTGCTGGAGAAGGTGTTGTACCGCAACGCGGAAGCCTATTTCGAGGCGGTCTAGGTGAGGAATGACATGATGCTGCGGACGGTTGCTCTCGTTGCGGCCCTGTTTGCCGCCTGCTCGCCGGCTTCGGCGCAGGAAGCGAACTATCCTTCCCGCCAGGTCGAGCTGGTGGTGCCGTTCCCGGCAGGCGGGGGCGCCGACGTCAGCGCCCGGATGGTGGCCCAGATCGTCAGCGAGAGCTGGGGTCAGCCGGTGGTCATCCAGAACAAGGCCGGCGCGACCGGCGCTATCGGCTCCGAATACGTGGCCCGCGCGACGCCCGACGGCTACACCCTGTTGCTGGCAACCGGCTCCACCCACGCGGTTCTGCCGGCCTATCGCACCGACCTTCCCTACGACACCGTGACCAGCTTCGCCCCCGCGACGCTTGTTGCCATCATTCCGAACATGCTGGTGGTGAATCCGAAGAAAGTGCCGGTTTCCACCGTTGCCGAGCTCATCAAATATCTCAAAGAGCATCCCGGGAAGCTCAATTTCGCAAGCTCCGGGCCGGGCAGCTCCCTCCATTTCGCCGGCGAACTGTTCAAGCTGATGACCCACACCGAGATGACGCACGTCGCCTATCGCGGCAGTGCGCCCGCGCTCAACGACCTGCTGACGGGAAATGTCGATCTCATCTTCGACAACATGCCGGTGGTCTGGCCGCAGGTGCAGCAGGGCAATCTGCGGGCGTTGGGCGTTGCAAGCCTCGATCGCACTCCGCTTGCGCCGGACATTCCGGCGATTGCCGAGACACTGCCGGGCTTCGAGGCGGTGTCGTGGGTGGGGATCGTGGCGCCGGCCGGCACGCCGCCCACAATCGTGGACAAGATTTCGCAGGCGTTCGGGGCCGCCGTGTCGCGGCCCGATATCGTAGCCCGCTTCCGGGAACTCGCCTACACGCCAGCGCGGGACAAACCTGCCGAATTCGCCCAATTCATCCGCGACGACCGTGCGAAATGGCAGCGAGTCGCGCGCGAGGCGAACCTGTCGGCGAAGTGACGGACGAAAACTGCGGCATCGCATTTGCGAACAGCGCGGGAATCTGTCGCCCGCTTCGCTTGCCGCTTTCTTTGCTTGCAGTACCAGTGCATGCAGATTGAAAATGATCGAGGGGGTAGGATGTTGGATCCGAAAGATCGCAGAGCGCGCGGCCTTGCCGTCTATAGACAGATGGGGTGGGGAGAGAACAACGCCGTCAAGGAGCTCGATGAAGATCTATGGCAGCTCACCACCGACGTGCTGTTCGGGGAAATCTGGTCGCGGCCCGGACTGAGCCTGCGCGAGCGCGAGTTCATCACGCTCGCGGCTCTGATGGCGGCGAAGGCCGACGGCATCGCACTCCATATGCGCCATGCGCACAATCTCGGCATCACCTTCGAGGAAATGAAGGAAGTCATCCTGCAGGCGACGATCTATCTCGGAATGCCGAAAGCGCTGTTCGCCATGCGCAAGCTCAAGGCGGTGATGGCCGAAGCCGCGGACGGGGGTAGCGCTCAGGCGCCGCGATGATGATGACAATCGCTGCGGGGCCGATCTAAGTCGAGAATTGCCGCCGCAACGGGCAGAACGGGCGCACCGCAGTCGCGGCTCTGTCGTCTCCTTTATAGGGCGCCCGCCTGGAACAAGCTGAACTTGCGATGTTAGGATGCGCTGAATATGTGAGGGTCGGGCGAAACTCCAGCCCGGTGCGAGGCGGATTCCATGACTGCGGTCGATCCCAGGAGCTGGATGTGGGCGGAAGCCTGCGCGATGATCGAACGGGCGGAGCAACTGCATCGCCAGTTCTTCCGGCCCGGCCTCGCGGCCGCGTCGGCTGCGAACTGGGAGCCGCCGGTCGACGTGTTCGAGGGCGAGCGGGAACTGACGATTGTTGCGGCGCTTCCGGGGGTCGAACCGCAGGACATGAAGATCTCGCTCGAGCGCGGGGTACTGCTCGTCGCCGGCGTGCGGCGACTGCCGGCAGTGGCGCGCGGCACGGCGATCCTCCGCCTGGAAATACCCCACGGCTCCTTCGAGCGGCGCATTCGACTGCCTGACGCGCTGTGGCAAGTCAGCCGGTCGACGCTCGTCGACGGCTGCCTTCTTCTCAGCCTGACCAAGCAGCGTTGATACGGATGGCATGGATCATGGCAGACGAGGTTGAGCAAAAAAAAGTCGATCACGGTGACGGCCATCCGCCGCTGCCGGCGGACGGCATGGTCGTCCTGCCGGTCCGTCAGACCGTCCTTTTTCCCGGCATGGTGTTGCCCTTGGCCATCGGGCGGAAGGCTTCCATCGCGGCCGCGCAGGAGGCCGTTCGCACCGAGCGCCCGCTCGGGGTCGTCCTGCAGTCCGATCCGGCGGTGGAAGAACCGACACCCGAGCAATTGCACGCCGTGGGGACCGCCGCGCAGATTCTGCGCTATGTCACCGCGCCCGACAGCACGCATCACGTGATTGCACAGGGGGTGCGGCGCTTCCGCGTGATCGAATATCTTCGCGGATTTCCATTTTTGGTTGCACGCATCGAGGAAATCGGCATCGCCGAGGTCATGACGCCCGAAATCGAGGCGCGCGTCCGCCTGGTCAGGGGTCGCGCACGCGAGACCATGCAACTGCTGCCGAACGTGCCGGCGGAAGTGGCGGCGACCATCGAGAACCTGGAATTGCCGTCCGCGCTCGCGGATTTCGTCGCCGGCATTCTCGATGCGAAGCCTGCGGAAAAGCAGGACGTGCTGGAGACGATCGACGTCAAGGAACGGCTCGACAAGGTGCTCGCGCTCCTGACGCAACGTATCGAAGTGCTCAAGATTTCCAAGGAGATCGGTGAACAGACTCAGCAATCGCTGTCCTCCCAGCAGCGCGAGCATATCCTGCGCGAGCAGCTTCGCCACATCCAGAAGGAATTGGGTGAAGGCGACGAGAAATCCGCGGAGATAGCCGAGCTGCGCGAGGCGATCGAGAAGGCCGGGATGCCGACAGAGGCCGAGGAGCAGGCCAAGAAGGAGCTCAAGCGGCTCGAGCGCATGCCGGAGGCGGCTGCCGAATACGGCATGATCCGCTCGTATCTCGATTGGCTCATCGATCTGCCCTGGGCGAAGCTCGATCCCGACAATATCGACGTCGCCGACGCGCGGCGCATCCTGGACGAGGATCATTACGGCCTGCCCAAAGTCAAACGGCGTATCCTGGAATATCTCGCCGTCCGCAAGCTCAACCCCGACGGCCGCAGCCCCATCCTTTGTTTCGTCGGCCCGCCCGGCGTCGGCAAGACCTCGCTCGGGCAAAGCATTGCCAAGGCGACCGGCCGCAAGTTCGTGCGGCTGAGCCTCGGCGGAGTGCACGACGAGGCCGAGATCCGGGGGCATCGACGCACCTATATCGGCGCGCTCCCTGGCAACATCATTCAATCGATCCGCAAGGCCGGCACGCGCAATCCGGTCATGATGCTCGACGAAGTGGACAAGCTCGGCGCCGGCTTCCACGGCGATCCGGCTTCCGCGCTGCTCGAAGTGCTCGACCCCGAGCAGAACTCGACGTTTCGCGACAACTACCTCGCGGTGACCTTCGACCTCTCGAAGGTGATGTTCATCGCCACCGCCAATGTGCTCGACACCATTCCCGGACCCGTACGCGATCGGATGGAGGTCATCGAGCTTCCCGGCTACACCGAGGATGAAAAGCTCGAAATCGCCAAGCGCTACCTGCTCAAGCGTCAGCTTGAGGCGACCGGCATCACCCCCGAGCAGTGCGAGATCGCCGAGGACGCCATCCGCGCGATCATCCGCGACTACACGCGTGAAGCGGGCGTGCGCAATCTGGAGCGCCTGATCGGCGCGGTCTGCCGCCATGTCGCCATGCGCATCGCCGAGGGGAGCAGCGGGCGTGTACGCGTCGATAGCGCGGCGCTTGCGGGCATTCTTGGGCCGCGACGGTTCGAGAACGAGGTCGCCATGCGTACGAGCATAGCCGGCGTCGCGACCGGGCTCGCCTGGACGCCAACCGGCGGCGACATCCTTTTCATCGAGGCGACACGGGTGCCGGGCCGCGGCAAGCTCATCCTGACCGGCCAGCTCGGTGAGGTGATGAAGGAAAGCGCGCAGGCGGCGCTCACCTTGGTGAAGGCGCGGGCGCCCGACCTGGGCATCGACGTCGGTCTGTTCGAAAAGTCGGACGTCCACATCCACGTGCCGGCAGGCGCTATCCCCAAGGACGGCCCGAGCGCCGGCGTGGCCATGTTCGTGGCGCTCGTTTCCTTGCTTACCGGTCGTACAGCTCGCAACGACACGGCGATGACCGGAGAGATCTCGCTTCGAGGCCTCGTGCTTCCCATCGGCGGCGTGAAGGAGAAGGTGCTGGCGGCGGCGCGCGCCGGCATCACAACGGTGCTGCTGCCGGCGCGCAATCGCAAGGATCTCGAGGACGTGCCGGAAGCCGCACGCCAGCAGGTGCGTTTCGTCTGGCTGGAGCAGGTTGATGATGCCGTGGCCGCGGCCTTGAACCCGTCCGGCGAGCGGGACGAAGCAGAAGCTGCCGCCGGTTCCCAACCGTCCTCAGGTCGGCGGGCCGCACGCTCACTGTAACGGAGCCTCGCGTGCCGGTACGGCATCGTGCAGGTGTGTGCCACGATATGGGTCGCGCTGCTTGCGATCGTCGGCGAGGGTGATCGGCGATCTTTCGCTGCGGATGCTCGGTCGCGGATGCACAGCAGCCGCCCGCAACTTGCGGCGGCGATCCCGGCGCTGGGCACCGCGGATCGGCTCGGTCGCGATCAGGAGAGAGGCGCGCGCCTGACCAGAGCAGTTCTGAAGCTGTCCAATGAGGAGATTTGTCATGGCGACCCGCAAGCTCGATAAAGCACAATGGCGCACGTTTTTTGATGGCATCACCAAGATGCTGCAAGGAAAGCAGGCCGAGATCGAAGTCACCTCGCTGCGCCTCGGCGACCAGGTCCAAGCACAATGGTCGTCGTTGCTCGGAATCACCTATGATCCAAAGGACGACATCCTCGAAGTGGCGCTCGAGGGATTGGACCATCTGATCCCCAAGCCACGCGAGATTTATGTCGCGGATGGGCCTGAAGGGGTGACCGCCGTCGAAATCGTCGATGCCGAGGACATCAAACAAATCGTCAAGCTGCGCGATCCGCTGATGCTGCCAGCCTCGGCGCGGGCGAAGTGACAAGACTGCCGGCGAGTCGCTTCGCCGGTAGGGACGTATCGACCGGCAGGCACGACGGCCGGCGCCGGACGTGATAGCTTCCTGCTCGGAGGTTGATCACCGGCGAGCCGCCGGGATTGCCGCAGCCGGAGAGCCAAAATGCTCAGAGCGTCCGTCCTCCTCGCCACGGTCTTGGCCGCCAATGCGGTCGCAGGGAAGAACGCGGCCGCAGAGCTCCTCTCGTCGCGGCCCATCACTGTCATCATTCCGTTCACGCCGGGTGCGAGCGCGGACACGCTGCAGCGCATCGTCGCCAAGAAGGTCACCGAAAATACCGGCCAGATCATCATGGTGGAGTCGCGCCCTGGCGGGGGCGGCGCCATCGCGGCGGCGACGGTCAAGCAGGCGCCCCCGGACGGGCACACCCTGTTGCAGGCGAATGCCGCAACCCATGGAGCCAATGTATGGCTCTACTCAACGCTCCCGTACGACCCGATCAAGGATTTCCGTCCGATCACGCTGATGTGGAGCTTTCCGCAGCTGCTCGCGGTCCCGCTCGACAGTCCCGCGCACTCGGTCGCCGAGCTCGTCGCGCTCGCCAAATCGAAGCCCGGCGGCTTGAGTTTTGCGTCGCAAGGAAGCGGCTCGGGCGGACACCTGCTCGGTGCAATGCTGAAGACCAGGACCGGCGCCGACATGGTGCACGTTCCCTATCGAGGCGCCGGCCCCGCTGCGCTCGATCTTGCCGCCGGCCGGGTCGATTTCTTCTTCGTCTCATACTCCTCGGCACAGTCGTTTCTGCAGGCGGGCAAAGTGCGCGTGCTTGCGGTCACTTCGCCGCAGCGTCTGCCGGCGCTGCCGGATGCGCCGACGATGCGCGAGGCGGGTTTCGGTGGGATCGAGATCGACACCTGGTTCGGCCTGGTCGCGCCCGCAGGCACGCCGGATGCCGTGATCGACAAGCTCAACGCTGCGTTCGTGCAGGCCATACGCGATCCGGACGTGGTCAAGCAAATGGCCGACCAGGGTGCCCAGGCGGTGGTCAACACCCCATCCGAGTTCGCGGCCTTCATTGCATCGCAAACCGAGCACTTCGGCAAGGTCGTGCGCTCGGTCGGGATCAAGGCGGAGTGAATGCCGCGCTCGCGGCTGCGCGGTTCGATTGTCCGGTTGGCCGCAGACGGCTGCGGCCAATTCGCCTCTATCGGCACGTTTGCTGCGCCGTCATCCTGAGTTGACGAATGCCTGCAATGTGCCACGATGCGTGACCATGTCGACGCTCTAGTGTCGGATCGAGCGGCCTAGCCTCCGTTTCGCCCGGCAGAACGCGGTTTGCAGTCGATCTACGGCGTGCGAATTGGAGCCAGGAGGGCTGACAATGTGGACACCCGACCCGACCTTTTACCCGTCGCCGCGCATGGCCATGAAGGCACCAGCCGAGACGGTGGCTTACGTGGCGGCCTTCGATCCCGCGCGCAAGGTGCCGGACGGCATCGCCATCGTCGATGTCGATCCCGGCTCAAGGAGCTATTCCACGATTCTCAACACCGTGGCGATGCCGAATGCCGGCGACGAGCTGCACCATTTCGGCTGGAATGCGTGTTCGTCGTGTCTTTGCCCCAATGCGCCGCATCCGCATGTCGAACGGCGCTATCTCGTCGTGCCGGGATTGAGATCATCGCGCATCCATATCCTCGATACCAAGCCCGATCCAAGGAACCCAAAGATCGTCAAGGTGATCGAGCCCCAGGACGTGGCCGAGCGGGCCGGATACACGCGCCCGCACACTGTGCATTGCGGCCCCGAAGGCATCTATGTCGCGGCGCTCGGCAACCGCGAGGGCAAGGGACCGGGTGGCGTGTTCCTGATGGATCACGAGACCTTCGACGTGCGCGGCCAGTGGGAATTGGACCGCGGCCCCCAGTATCTCGCCTATGACGCCTGGTGGCACCTGGGTCACGACACCATGGTGACAAGCGAGTGGGGGACGCCGGATACTTTCGAGAATGGCTTGATTCCCGAGATCCTGCTCGGCGCCAAATATGGCCGACGGCTGCACTTCTGGGATTTGCACGGCCGCAAGCACCTGCAGACCATCGATTTCGGCGACAAGTACCAGTTGGTGTTCGAACTGCGACCCGCGCACGACCCCACCAAGGCCTATGGCTTCGTCAATTGCGTGGTGAGCCTGGAGAACCTCTCGTCGTCGATCTGGACCTGGTACCGCGACGGCGGCAAGTGGGCGGTCAAGAAAGTGATCGAAATACCTGCCGAGCCGGCGGAGGCGGAACAACTGCCGCCGGTGCTCAAGGGGTTCAAGGCGTGCCCGCCGCTCGTCACCGACATCGACCTTTCGATGGATGATCGTTTTCTTTACGTCGCCTGCTGGGGCACCGGCGATCTGCAGCAGTATGACGTATCGGATCCATTCAACCCCAAGCTGACCGGAAAGGTGCGCATCGGGGGCATCGTTGCGCGGGCAGCGCATCCGAGCGGTAGCGGGCCGCTCAACGGCGGACCGCAGATGGTCGAGATCAGTCGCGACGGCCGTCGCGTCTATTTCACGAACTCGCTCTATGGCGCCATCGACGCGCAGTTCTATACCGACGGCATCGATGGCTGGATGGTGAAGCTCGAAGCCGAACCGAGCGGAGGCATCGGCTTCGATTCCAAGTTCTTCGTGAAGTGGCCGGCGCCGCACCGTCCTCATCAGGTACGGCTGGAGGGCGGCGACTGCTCGTCCGATTCCTACTGTTACCCGTGACGCGCTGTCCGCGAACTCGCGTCGCTCGATCTTGTTCGGCTTTGTGCTGACCGCCTTGGCTCCGAGCGCGCGGTCAAGCGCGGCAACGGAGGGTATGCGCGCGTGATTTGCCGCTGGATATGACTGAAATCTGGCCTTGGCTCGCGCTTGCCGGCCTCGGGGCTTTTCATGGCCTCAATCCCGGCATGGGCTGGCTGTTTGCCGTCGCGCTCGGCATGAACCGGCACGATGGGCGTATCGTGTGGCTGTCAGCGGGGCCGATCGCCCTCGGCCATGCGTTGTCCGTCGCGCTCGTCGCCGCCGCCTTTTTATGGGCGGGATTGCTTGTCGACGCGCGCGCCTTGCGCGTTGCATGCGGCGGCATCCTGATCGGCTGGGCGCTCTACCACTGGCGCTACGGCCATCGCCATCGCGTGCGCTTCGGCATGCAGACTGGGCTAATCGGTCTCGGCGTGTGGTCCTTCCTCGTCGCCACGGCACACGGCGCCGGCCTCATGTTGTGGCCCGCGCTGATGCCGCTCTGCATTGGGGCAAGCGCCGAGCCCGGACATGCGGGCCCTGTTGCCACGGCCATGCTGGGCATCGGGCTGCACACTGCGGCGATGCTGATCGTGACCACGGCGATGTCCGTTGCTGTCTATGAGTGGGTCGGACTTGAACTGCTGCGGCGCGCCTGGATCAATATCGATCTGGTCTGGACGTGGGCCCTGATCGGTGCCGGCACGTGGCTGCTGCTCGTTTCGTTTGTCGTCGTATAGCGCGGGCCGGCCATGGCCCGAGATGTTCTCGTCAGGCGCGGTTGCATGGCGCGACCGAACACGTCACTGGGGCACGGTCATCAGCTCCAGCAAGTGACCGTCGGGAGTCTTGAAATAGACGCCGCGGCCGCCACCCCAGTCGTTGAGCTTGCCGTTGTCGACAGCTCCGGGCTCGCTGCCGTAGGCGATCCCTGCCTCCTTGACACGATTGAAAATAGCATCGAATTCCGCGTCGCTCACGTGAAAGGCGTAGTGATGGCTTTCGAACGCGTCGCTGTCGTCGAACAGCAGCGTCGTCTGGTCGTTCACCCGCACCGGCGCGAAGTAACCGACGCGCTCGCACTGCAAGCCGAAAATCTGAGCAAAGGAGCGCGCGGCCGCTGTCTTGTCGCGCGCCGGAACGATGGTGTGATTCAAGACGATCGTCATGACATTGCCTCCTCCGAGATGCTCAAGGGTCGGCGTTGTCGTGAAGTATATCGCGCTCGCGCCGTCGGTGACGACCCGTCTGCGTGTCATGCGTTGGATGGGTCATGCACTCCCGGCGCGCCCGCTGCTCGCGCGCCAGGCGCAGAATTTCCGCAGGTCGACGTGCGCCAGCACGGCAAAATTGGGTCGCTGCCCGAGATTGAACGCACTTGAGCGCTGCAAGAACCGCGATGAAGGCGAGGGCGGATGTTTTGGCCTTGTCCTCCGGCGCCAAACGCGAGGCCACGCGCCGCGTTCGGCCGCCCCGGGTGCGGATGCTTGTCGTTGCAAGACTTGTCTCCTTCTGAGCCGCAAGAACATAGTAGAATATTCTATTTTATTATACGCAAATGACATTACATTTTTCTCTTTGCGCATCATTTTTGACTAGTATATGGAAAATAATGCTTAGCGACGGTTTGCGGAGATGACGCGATGCGTTTCCTCCCGGTGTTTCTCGATACCGCCACCGGCACCTTTGTTCTGATCGGCTCGGGGGAGCCTGCGCTCGGCAAGCTCCGCCTCCTGCGCGCGGCCGGAGCGCATGTGCGCTGGTTCTCCTGCCAGGCCGACATCGCGCAAGACGTGACGATGCTTGGCGGGCGCGGCCGGCTCGAAATCGGCGTCGGCGATCCGTTGAAAGCCGATTTGAGCGACGTCGTGGCTATTCTCTCGGCGGCGGGAGAACCGCTCGACACACAAATCGCCGAGCGCGCGCGCCGCCGGCGCATCCCGGTCAATGTCGTCGACCGGCCGGAGCTCTCGACCTTCATTTTCCCCGCCATTGTCGATCGCGGTGACGTGGTGGTTGCGATCGGTACCGGCGGAGCGTCGCCGGTCCTGGCGCGGCGCCTGCGCGAGCTGATCGAAGCCCTCTTGCCGACCCGGATTGGCGACCTAGCCCAATTGATCGGCCGCCATCGCAGCCGATTCGCGGCGGCTCCGCGCCTGATGTCGCCGCGCCGGTTCTGGCAGAACATCATTGCCGGACCGATCGCCGAGGCCGTCTTTGCGGGGCGCTCGGCGGAGGCGGAGGCGCAGCTCCTGGCAGCGATTGATACCCACGACGCCCGCCGGGATGGCGGCAGTGCCAAGAGCGAAGCCGTGTTTCTGGTCGGCGCGGGTCCGGGCGATCCCGATCTTCTCACCTTGCGTGCGTTGCAGGCGCTCACGGGCGCCGACGTCGTCTTCTACGACGAACTGGTGAGCGCCGGAGTACTCGACCGTGCCCGTCGCGGCGCCCAGCTTGTGTTCGTCGGTAAGCGTCGCGGCGAGGCCGGCATCGGCCAAGACGAAATCAACCGGCGCCTCGTGGAGGCGGCGCGCGCCGGCCGCCGGGCGGTGCGGCTCAAAGGCGGCGATCCCTTTGTATTCGGACGCGGCGGTGAAGAGCTTGAGCATCTACGCCAAGCCGACGTGCCGGTCGTCGTGGTTCCTGGAATTACTGCGGCGCTCGGCTGCGCGGCGGAATACGGACTTCCCCTGACCTTTCGCAACGAGGCCTCCAAGCTGACCCTGATCACCGCGCACCGCGCGGAGGACGCAGCCCCGATCGACTGGTCGGGCCTCGCCGACCCGCAGACGACGGTCGTGGTCTATATGGGGCTCGAAGCTGCGGCTGCGGTCCGTGACGGCTTGATCGCGGCCGGCCGCGATCGCGCGACCCCGGCGGCGGTTCTTGCGCGTGGAACGGGGCCGGATTCGCAAGCCGCGGTCGGTCGCCTCGACGGGCTCCCCGCGCTGGCAGCGGAAGTGGGCGAGGGCCCGGCCATCCTCGTCATCGGCGAGGTGGTCGCGCGCTGTGCCTCCTGGCGCGCCGCGCAGGTCGACGCCTTGATTGCGCGCGAGGCCGCATGACCTCGCCGCTGCAGCAGAAGCTCAAGATCACCGGCCCGGTCGTCGTCACCGCCAACCGGCTCGGCGATGGTGCGGTCGTCTACCGCACTGCGGAGGGTTCATGGTCGACCGATCTCGACGCCGCGGCGCTCGTGACCGCGGCGCCGCTCGCGGCCGAATTGCTCAGTGCCGCACTTGCCGACAAGCTCAAGGCCGTCGACGCCTACGTCGCTCCCGTGACGTTGACGCCGGACGAGCGCGTGCTGCCGGGCAATCTGCGCGAGCGTATCCGTTTCAACGGACCAACCGTCGCGTTGCCGGGCGAGAGCGCCATCTGAGGACGCACCATGTATGTTTACGACGATTTCGACCGCAGGCTTGTCGACGAGCGCGTGCGCGAATTCCGCGACCAGGTGGATCGCCGGTTGTCGGGAGAATTGACGGAAGAAGAATTCAAGCCGCTGCGGCTCATGAACGGAGTCTACCTGCAGCTGCACGCCTACATGCTGCGGATCGCCATTCCTTACGGCTCGCTCTCCTCCGAGCAGATGCGGATGCTGGCGCATGTGGCACGGCGTTACGACCGAAACTACGGCCACTTCACCACGCGCCAGAACATCCAGTTCAACTGGATCAAGCTCGAAGAACTCCCAGAGGCCATGGCCGATCTCGCGCGCGTGGGACTGCACGGGATGCAGACCAGCGGCAACTGCGTGCGCAACATCACCACCGATCAATGGGCGGGGGTTGCGCCGGACGAGATCGAGGATCCGCGGATATGGGCGGAATTGCTGCGCCAGCACCTGACCCTGCATCCCGAATTCTCGTTTCTGCCGCGGAAGTTCAAGATTGCGCTCACCGCGTCGGCGCACGACCGCGCCGCGGTGAGAGTGCACGACATCGGCCTGCGGATGCACCGCAACGGAACCGGCGAGAGCGGTTTCGAGGTGATCGTGGGCGGCGGACTCGGACGTACCCCCTTCATCGGCAAGACCATCAAGCCCTTCCTGCCGAAGCGTGATCTTCTGAGCTACGTCGAAGCGATCCTGCGCACCTATAACCAATACGGTCGACGCGACAATATCTACAAGGCGCGCATCAAAATACTGGTCCATGAGCTGGGCGCGGAAAAATTCGGGCACGAAGTCGAAGAAGAATGGCAGGCGATCAAAGATGGCGCGCTCGCGCTCGACCCGGCCGCGGTCGCCGAGATTGCGGCGCGCTTTCGCTACCCCGCCTATGAGTTGTTGGAGGACGATCCGCCCGAACTGGCCAAGGCCCGCAACGAAGACAACCGCTTTCGCATCTGGTTGAATAATTCGGTCAGCAACCACAAGATCGTGGGGTGCGCCATTGTGACGCTTTCGCTCAAGCGGGAGGGAGAGCCGCCCGGAGACGCCACTGCACAACAGATGGATGTCATCGCCGATCTCGCAGATCGTTACAGCTTCGGAGAAATTCGCGTCGGCCACGAGCAGAATCTGGTTCTGCCGCACGTCGCCCAGCGCGATCTCCCGGCGCTCTGGCGCGCGTTGGACGAGATCGGCGTCGCCACGCCCAATGTCAATCTGATCTCCGACATCATCTCCTGTCCGGGCCTCGATTATTGCAGCCTTGCCAACGCGCGTTCCATTCCGGTCGCCGAAGAAATCACGCGCCGCTTCAGGGATCTTGATCTCGCCCATAGCCTCGGGCGGTTGCATATCAATATTTCTGGCTGCATCAACGCCTGCGGCCATCATCACGTCGGCCACATCGGAATCCTTGGCGTCGAGAAGAACGGCGAGGAATATTACCAGGTGACGCTGGGTGGACGTGCCGACGAGAGCGCCGAACTCGGAACCATTCTTGGTCCCGCCGTCCCCTACGGCGAGATCGCAGATGTGGTGGAAGATATCGCGGCCGCCTATCTCGAGCTGCGCGAGCGATCGGATGAGCTTTTCATCCACACGGTCAGGCGTGTCGGTGTCGAGCCGTTCAAGGAACGGGTCTATGCGGCTCGTTAAGGCCGGCCGGATCGTCGAGGATCGTTTTGTGCGCGTGCTCGACGGCGCGCCGGTGCCGGAAGGCGTCGCCGTGATCCTGCCGGCGACACGCCTCCTTGCCGACGCATGCGAGCTTGAGTTGCGCCAGGCCCCGACCGGGGTGATTTGGCCCAATGATCGCAAGATCGCCGAGCTCGCTCCGTTTCTCGGCTGGATTGCGGTCGTCGCGCTCGTATTTCCGAGCTTCCGCGACGGCCGCGCTTACAGCCAGGCGAGGCTTGTGCGCGAGCGCCATGGATTTCGCGGTGAGCTGCGCGCGACGGGTCAAGTGTTGCGCGACCAGCTGCTTTTTCTGCAGCGGGCCGGCTTCGACGCGTTCGAGGTGACGAAGGAGAAGGATGCGGCGGCATTCGCCGAGGCCACTCACCGCTACAGCGTGTTCTACCAGCCGACCGGAGACGGCCGGCCGAGCGCGTCGAAAGTTCGTCTTTCCTCTGGAATATCCTCGGCGGCTGGTGAGCAGCGGGACGTCGCGCGATGACTTCCATGTTGCAGCCATTCGTGCAACGCTAGATCGATGTCGGATTTGGTCGCAGACCAACGCTCCGCCGCCGAGCCGCTCGTCGCGCCGGATTGGCTGGCAACGCGCCTGGCGGATCGGGACTTGTTGATCCTCGATATCCGCTCGGCCGTCGATGGTGGTGGCCGGGAAGCCTATGAAGCGGGGCACATCCCGGGGGCGGTGCATACCGACTACGTGAAGGACGGCTGGCGGGCCACGAAAGGTATGGCCTCGGGGCTGCTGCCCGATGCGGCCATGCTGTCCGACCTGTTCAGCCGTATCGGGCTTGCGCCGGATCATCACGTGCTCATCGTCTCGGCCGGTACGACGGTCGGAGATTTCAGCGCCGCCGCTCGCGTCTATTGGACGTTCAAGATCGCAGGCCACGACAAGACCTCCATTCTCTCCGGAGGGATGGTGGCGTGGCAGCAGGAACCGACGCGGCCGATGGAGGCCGGACCGCGGGATGCAAGACAGCCGTCCCCGGCCTATCCGCTAAGGCTTGCCGCGGAACTGCGGGCCGATGTCGGCGCGGTCGAACGCGCGATCGCCGATCGCACCGCGGTGTTGCTCGACAGCCGTGCAACGAGCTTCTTCGAGGGCCACGCGAAATCACCGCAGGCCATGCGGGCAGGGCGGCTTCCCGGCGCCGTCCAGCTCGATCACGCCCTGGCTTTCGACGCGAGCGCGAAGGCCCTGAAACCGCACGCCGAGCTCGAGAAGCTTTTTGCCGCGGTTCCGGCACGGCCCGTCATCAACTATTGCAACACCGGTCACCAAGCCGCGACCAACTGGTTCGTCCTCTCCGAAGTGCTCGGGCGTCCCGGAATATCGCTGTACGACGGCTCGCTGTCCGAATGGACGCAAGAGCCGAGCCGGCCGGTGGCGGTCGGCCCGGTTAAGTCGTCCTAGCGCGCATTCCGATTGGATAAGACCGAGCACCTAGTCTCCGCGACGGCTCCGGCCACCGTTCCACCGCAGCGTTGATAGCCACGGTCCGCCGCCCTATGCTGCGGCAGCAGAAAAACAGGGAAGCGCGGAGGGGGGAATGGCAACCATCGAACGGTCTTGCATCGCCTGGGTTTCGGCCGCCGCGATTGTGGGCCTCCTGTGCGGCGGCAGCGGCGCCCATGCGCAGGGGCAGCCGTGGCGCCATGGCATCATCGAGCCCAAGGGTGATGCCGGCTTTCAGGTGATGGCGGTGCATGGCGGCTTTGCGGCCAAGCAGGGGCTCAAGCTTGAGCTTTCGCCTTTCCAGAACGACGTCATCGCCTTGCGCGGCCTGCTGGCGGGCGAACTCGAAAGCTACGAGGGCGGCGCTGCGACCGCTATCATCGCCGCCGCGCGCAACGCCGACGTCAAGATCATCGGATGCCATTGGCAGACGGTGGTCCACAGCGTGTTTGCGCGCGTCGAGTTCAAGGGGCCGCAGGATCTGCGGGGCGCCACCATGGCGATCTCGGCACCCAACGCGACCCCCGACATGATCGGCAGGGCTTATCTTGCACAGAACGATGTGCCCGCTACCGAGGTGACGTTTGCCAGTCTCGGCAACGACCCGGAGCGATACAAAGCCATGGTGAGCGGTATTGCGCTCGCCACCGTCATCTCGATCGAGTTCCTGCCCATCGGGAAGAAAGACGGCATCAAGCTGGTGGCGCGCGGCAGCGACGTGATGCCGAAATACCTACGGCTCTGCACGGTGACCACCGGCAAACTGCTCACGACGCGACGTGAGGATGCCATTCGCTTTCTGACCGCACAGATGCAGGGCTATCGGCAGGCGCTTGCCGATCGCGATGCGGAACTGAGGATCACGCGCGAGATCACCGGCATGAAAGCGGACGATCCGCGTCCCGAGTTCATGTTCGAGGAAGCAGCGCGTCCCGATACCGGCATCGACCCCACAATGCCGATTGCAATGGAAAAGCTCGAATGGCTGCAGGAGCAGTTGGTCAAGGCTGGCAACCTGCCACGGCCGTTCGACCTTGGCAGGATAATCAATACCGACATTCGTGCCCAGGCGCTTGCGCGCGCGGGGATGCAGCACTGATTATGATTTCATGCGCGCCGGTCAGCCACGACGTAGCTATGCAGGGGCAGGCCGTGCGGGCGCCCAACCCCTGCCGGAGATATTCAATACGCTGGGGTCGGACTTGTTTTCTCAAAATTCCCGGCGTCGCGAACAAAAGCCCATATCTGCGCTCGGCTCTTGAACGCGAAGTGCGACGCCCGGCCTTTCGCCATGGCGCCTGCATGGTCACGCGCTATTCGCGGTCGGCTTCCGACGAGACCCGCGCCGGGGGCGCGCTCAGGTCAGGATGCCGCCTGCAAAGAGCACAGCACAGACCAGAACGGCTACCACCATCGAGCCTACGATACCGAGCCATTCCATGTAGGGCGTCGTGTCAGGGCTTCCAATGTCCAAAGATTCGCGCATCGCATCACCCAATCGACCGTTGCTTCGTGCATCTCCCGTGGCCGCGACCGTTGTGTGGGAGAAAGTGGCAGCAATTGTGGAGCGCCGACGTGATCTTCCAAAAAGTCCTGAGGTGTAGCTTTTCGGTCACAGGAAACTCCGGAAGGCTACTTCCTGACGTCGAAGCGCAGCTCTCCCGAGAATACGTCGAATTGGCGCGGATTGAAGAAGACGAACTGAATGCATGCGATGGCGACCAACGGCGAGAGCTGCTTCGTCTCTACGATCATCCCAACGCACAGGTTCGACTGAACGCCGTCAAGGCGACGCTCGCTGTGACGCCCGAACCCGCCCGTCGAAGCCTTCGCGCCATCCCCGACTCGCGCGAATACCCACAGGGCGGGCGATGCCGGAATGACCCTCATTGCTCTCGGACGCGGGATCTTCAAGCCCGCCCAACTTAGGTAGTCCAACATCGTGAACGCACAAACTCGCTCCGTGCGTGTGGTGCGCTCGACCGAGGCTGTGTCGTAGTAGGTGTGGCCGTATTGGCGTCCCCGCCGGCGCCGAAATTTGCCGTCTCGGCGCCGACGTGGCTTGAGGTACCGCCGCGCCGAGTGAATCGGATCAACTCGTCATTGCGATATTTCGCACTCAGCTTCGCGCGGCGGGCTCGAATCCTAGGGAAATCCAGGCGTCCCGCTGCGCGGGCGCGGTCAGCCTCGCGATGAACCTGCCCGCCGCCTCGCGATTGCTGCTGCCGGCCATGATGCCGGCGGCATAGGCGGTGACATTTTCGATGGCCGCGGGCAGCGCGCCGACGACCTTGACGCCTTTCACCGGCACGATCTCGCTGATGAAGGTCGAGCCGATCTCCGCGTCGCCGGCGAGTACCTTGTCCACCACCTCGTCGCCATTGACGCACAGCAATGCTTTCTTGCCGACCGCGCCGGCGATGCCGAGGCGTTCGAACAGACCAACCAGGAAGATTCCGGACGTTCCGCCGGCCTGCGGGTCGGTGTAGGCGACCGAACGGGCAGCGAGCATCGCCTGCTTGAAACGGTCCGGCGTCGAGATATCCGGCATCGGCGTGTCGTCGCGCACGCAGATGCCGGTGAGGGTGCGGCCGAGGTCGGTCCGGCTGCCCGCAACGAGCACGCCCGACTGCTCCATCTGCGCGATCGCGGGCGCAGTGCCCAAAATGATATCCGCGGTTTCTCCGTTCGCGAGTCGTTTCTGCACCGCGCCGATCGTCCCGAACGTGAATTCGATCTGGTCGCCGGTATCGCGCGTGAACTTCCGAGCGAAGTCGGTGACGACGTATTTCACGGCACCGGCGGACAAGACCTTCAGGCGGGCGGGGGGCATCGTACGATCCTCACTCGAAGCATCACGTCCGACGTGATCTTGAACGAGACGGAGAACCTGCTTATGGCTTCGTAGGCGTAACTGTCAAACCGTTGACCGTTGGCGAAGCGGAAGCTGCAATTCTGCGTCGAACCTGGTCTGACACACACCATTGCGACGACGCGATCCGCAATTCCTCAATTCAATGGAGACCCGGCGATGGCCCGCAGCAGCATCTATGTCGGTGAGATCGCGCACCAGTCGCCCATTCCCAACGCGAGCCGCATCGGCAATATCATCGTCTCGGGCCTGATTCGGGGGGCCGATCCTGCCACCTCGAAACTTGCTACCACGCTGGAGCAGCAGTGCGCGTTCATGTTCCTGCACATGCGGCAGGCCGTGGAGGCGGGCGGCGCCACGGTTGAGGACATTGTCAAGGTGACGGTGTGGATGAAAGAGCTGCAGCGCAAGCCGGTCAATGACGAATGGGTGAAGATGTTTCCCGACCCCGCATCGCGCCCGGCCCGCCAAATCATGGAAGTCCCGATGGAAGCGGGCGTGCTCGTGCAATGCGATTTCATAGCCGTGATCGAGCCGTGACATGAATTTCGGGGTCACGCTTTCGAACCGCGGCGTATTGGTCGGGCTCTGCAGCGCCCGCGATCTTCTCGCGCTGGCGGACGCGGTCGAGGCGTGCGCGGCGATGGATTCGGTTTGGTGCGGCGATGCGCTGTTCGTCAATCGTCGAACTCGATGCATTGACGCTGCTTGCGGCGGTGGCGGGGCGCACCGAGCGGGTGCTGCTCGGCCCGGCGTGCATGGGCTCGTTTGCGCTGCGCGATCCGCTGGTTTTCGCCTATGAGTGGGCCTCGCTCGACGTGCTGTCGAACGGCCGCACCCGTCTGGTCGCCTGCGCCGGCGGCGGCGCGGGCCCGCTCTGGGAGGCGGAGAGCGCCGCGATGAACATTGCGCCGGGAGAGCGGCGCAAGCGGATGATCGAGAACATCCAGGTCCTGCGTCATCTGTGGACGAAGGACAACCAGCCATTCGTGGGGCAGTTCACGAATTTCTCCAATGTCACGCTGGAGCCGAAGCCGGTCCAGTCGCCTTGCCCGATCTGGCTGGCGACCAACGCGGAGCGGCTCTCGAAGGGCCAAGCCAATTCCGGCGGCTCGGACATTGCGCTCACGCGCGTCGGCAAGATCGCAGACGGCTGGATGACGCATTCGGTGAGCCCGGAAGGATTCCAGCGGTCATGGGATTTCATCCTGCGGGTCGGCCGCGACGCTGGCCGCGACATGGCGGGCTTCGACAATGTCCTTTATCACCACATCAACGTGAATGACGACAAGGACGAGGCATTGGCCAATTCGAAGACGTTCCTCGATCTCTACTATTCGGCCGATTACGGCAAGGAGCGGCTGGAGGCCTGGCTGACCTACGGTTCGCCGCGGGATTGCATCGAGCACCTGAAACGGTTCAAGGCCTCGGGCTGCCGGCGCATCACCTTCCGGATTTCGACCATGCGTGACCCCATGGCGCAATTCCGGCGGGTGGTCGGGGAGGTGCTGCCATATGTCAACGAAAAGTCGCACGCATAGCATGTCGCGAGACGCCATGTTCAGCCGATCGGGTCGCGAGACGACGCAAGCCCGGGTGTGCTACTGCAGGGTGGGCCCTAATATGCGAGAGTCATTGAATCAGGACGCGATGATTTGGGTGGTGAGATGACCGGCGACAGAACACGGCGAACAAGCGACCCGCGGCATGTGGCCGAAGCGGCGTTCAAGGCGGCGACGACGAAGCCTCCGGAGCCGCTGCCGAAGAAGCCGTCGTTGCCGAATGCCAAAGAGCTCGTATCGCTACGCATTGACCGAGACGTGCTCGAGCACTTCCAGGAGGGCGGGCCGGGCTGGCAAGACCGGATCAATGACGCCCTGAGAAAAGCGGCCGGGAAGTAGATCGCAATAACACTCGCTGCAAAGGACATGACAGTGGCTGATGGCTTTGACGACAAGCGCGAGCGCCCTGGCACCAAAGCGGTGCCGCAACACGAGCTTGACGCGCAGGCGCTGCGCGAAAAAACCGCGCGCCTGAGAGAACTGCGATTGGCGCAAGGAGCGGCCAAGGCTGCCACCGATACTGCCGGCAGTCGCACTGCGATCAAGAAAAAGCCCCGCAAGTCCGGGGAAAAGGGCTTGCCCTTGTCGGAATGGCTGACCACTCAGCAAAAAGAAGGTCGACGCAACTGAGGAGTCGCCTGCCGACCCCGCTCACACCCGCTTCTCGCCGCGCTGGATATCCTTCACGTCGGTAAAGACGATGCTGGGGCTTTCACGACTGGTATAGTCGAGATTGAAGGCGTTGCGCGCCAGGAACACGAGATCGCCGTCGAGGTCTTCCGCGATCGCCGCGCGATGCGCCGCCACGAAGCGATCGAGCCCCTTGCGGTCTTCCGCCGTGATCCAGCGCGCGAGCTGGAATTCGCTCGTGTCCCAATTCACCTCCAGCCCGTATTCGTCGGAGAGTCGGACCCGCAGGACGTCGAGTTGCAGCGGGCCGACCACGCCGACCAGCGCCGGCGAGCCGTCGGTCGGCCGAAACACCTGCACGACCCCTTCTTCCGCCATTTGCTGCAGCGCCTGCTTCAGTTTCTTGGCCTTCATGGCGTCGGGCAGGCGAATCCGGCGCAGCATCTCCGGTGCGAAGCTCGGCACGCCCACGAAGTTGAGATCCTCCCCTTCGGTCAGGGTGTCCCCGATCCGCAGGACACCGTGATTGGGAATCCCGACCACGTCCCCGGCATGGGCTTCCTCGGCGAGGGCGCGATTCTGCGCGAAGAAGAATTGCGGCGCGTGCAGGCTCAGGACCTTTCCGGTCCGCACCTGCTTGACCTTCATGCCGCGGGTGAGCTTGCCCGAGCACAGCCGCACGAAGGCGATGCGGTCGCGATGGTTCGGGTCCATGTTGGCCTGAACCTTGAACACGAAGGCCGACATGTCGGCTTCCGCAGCGGTGACCACGCGCTTGTCGGCCGCCTGTGCCCGCGGCGGCGGCGCCACGCTGCCGAGCGCGTCGAGCAAGTCGCCGACCCCGAAATTCTTCAGCGCGCTGCCGAAGAACACCGGGGTCAGGTGTCCTTCGCGGAACGAGGTCAGGTCGAAGCGCTTGCAAGCCTCCCGCACCAGATCGAGCTCGCCTTGGATGGCGGCGGCGTCCAGGTTGGGATTGATCGCGGCCAGCTCCGGCACCGTCATCTCGCGAAGCTTGCCGACCGCGCCCGCGTCGCCGTCGAGCAGACGGACGCCCCCGCTTTCCACGTCGATCGTGCCCACGAAATCGCGCCCGCGCCCCACCGGCCAGGTGATCGGCGCGCTGTCGAGCGCCAGCGTCTTTTCGATCTCGTCGATCAGGTCGAACGGGTCGCGGCTCTCCCGATCCATCTTGTTGATGAAGGTAATGATCGGAATATCGCGCAGCCGGCAGACCTCGAACAGCTTGCGCGTGCGCGCCTCGATGCCCTTGGCCGCGTCGATCACCATGACCGCCGAGTCGACCGCGGTGAGCGTCCGGTAGGTGTCCTCGGAGAAGTCCTCGTGGCCCGGCGTATCGAGCAGATTGAAGACGCGGCCGTCGTATTCGAAGGTCATGACCGCGGTGACGACGGAAATGCCGCGCTCGCGCTCGACCGCCATCCAGTCCGAACGGGTCGCCCGCCGGTCACGCTTGGCCTTGACCTGCCCGGCGAGCTGGATCGCGCCGCCGAACAGCAGGAGCTTCTCCGTCAGCGTGGTCTTGCCCGCGTCCGGATGGGAGATGATGGCAAAGGTGCGGCGCCGCTCGACCTCGGCTGCGAAGGCCGACCGGGGCGGCGCGCCCTCGGGGGCGCGAAAGGGCATGTGCATGGCGGATCGGATGTGGCAGTTCTGGCCGCCGCGATCAAGGCCGGCGTCCGCACGCGCTATTCCGCGACCTTCATGCCGGCTTTCTGCGCGACCTCCTTCCAATTGCGAATCTCGTTCGCGATCAGCGCCTTGAACTCTTCGGACCTCCCCCCGGCCGCCGTCGTGCCCTGCAGCGCGAGCTTGGCCACCACGTCCGGCTCTCGCAGCGCGCGGTTCACTTCCGCGTTGATTCTCGCGACTACGTCCTTGGGTGTTCCGGCGGTCGTGAGGAGCCCGAGCCACTGCACGGCTTCGAATCCGGGGAAGCCGGATTCGGCGGCGGTCGGCAGATCCGGAAACTTCGGATCGCGCGCGAGCCCGCCGGTGGCAAGCGGGCGCACCAGGCCGGCCTCGATCTGCGGAAATATCCCGAGCGGGGACAACAGGACCAGCTGCACCTCCCCGGCGGCGACGGCGAGCGCCGCCGGCGCCCCCCCGCGATAGGGGATATGCTGCATTTTGATCCCGGCGCGCGCGCTCCACATTTCCAGCAGCAGATGCGCCTGGGTGGAGGCGCCGGATGTCCCGTAATTGAGCTTGCCGGGTTCGGCTTTCGCCAGCGCCACGAATTCCCGGAGTGTGCGCGCCGGGACCTTGGAATTGACCGCAAACAGCAACGGATTCTTGACCAGAACGGTGATCGGCTCGAAGTCGCGCTCGAGGTCGAAGGACAGCTTCGTGTTCAGAGCTGCGTTGACGGTGAACGTCGTCGGCACGATCAGAAGCGTGTAGCCATCCGGTGCGGCCTTGGCCACGGCGTCGCTTCCGATCATCGTGCTCGCGCCCGAGCGGTTCTCGACGATGATCGGTTGTCCCAGCGATTTCTCCAGATGGGGCTGCAGCAGCCGAGCCAGGATGTCTTGCGCCGCGCCGGCTTGCGTCGGCACGACGATGCGGATGGGCCGGCTCGGATAGGTGTCCGCCCAACCATCGACGACGCCGGCAAGCATGAACAGCGCGACGCCGGCGCCGCAGGCCCGCAACCGACCAGGCCGGAAGGGGGAAATCGAACGTCCATTCAACGGCACTGTGGTTCCTCTCCCTCGGTTTCTATTGACGGCACGCAGGCGCCGCTGCTCTTGCTGCGGCACGCGAAAGCCGCGCGCGTCCAGCCGTTATGCCGCGGCTGTCTTCAACCAAAGCGCGCGCAGCCGATGATCCCAAAACGCTCCTGCAGCGAAACTCTGTGCAACGATAGCGAGGGCGGGTGCCGCGCGCAAATAACAGACCCATGCTCGGCTCCGATCTGTTAAACTTGCTCCACTCGTTCACTCGCCTCCAACACATTCTTCGATCGGAAGAGCTCGGATGAGAACGCTGATCGGTGCGTGGCAACGACATTCACCAGCTCGCGTGCTGAGCATGCTCGTGCTCGCCGCGGCGACGACCGCCGCGAGCGCTGCGCTTGCGGCCGACATCAACGTCTTGAGCTCGGGCGCCCCGGCGGAGGTGGAAAAGTTGCTCGCTGCCAAGTTTGCGCGTGAGACCGGCCATCGCGTCCTTTTCACCGTGGCGAATCCCGCGGTCATCCAACGGAAGCTTTCGGACGGCGACACGCCCGATATCGTGGTCCTTCCCGCTCCGATCATCGAGTTGTTGCAGAAGGCGGGCGTCCTGCGGGCGGACAGACGGGTCGATCTGGCACGGGTCGGCGTGGGAGTTGTCGTGCGCGACGGAGCTCCGCTCCCTGACATCTCCTCCGCGGACGCGGTGCGAAAGATGCTCCTCGACACGCGTTCGATCGTCTATCCGAATCCCGCCGGAGGCGGACGGACCGGAGTGGCGCTCACGCGCATGATCGCGCGGCTGGGCATCGCCGATGCCGTCAAGCCGAAGCTTACGCTCATGCAGGCGATCGCCGGAGGCGTGGCGCTGGTGGCGAACGGCGAAGCCGAGGTCGGCATGTTCAACATCAGCGAGGTCCTCCCGGTCAAAGGCGTCGCGCTGGTGGGGCCGCTGCCGGCGGAGCTGCAGAGCTACATCGTCTTTGCCGCCGCCATCCATGCCGGCAGCGCCTCGCCCGCGCCCGCGCAGGCCTTCGTCAAGCTCCTATCCGGGCCCGGCGCGCGCGAATCCTGGAAGGCGGGCGGACTGGAATCCGTGGGCGGCGGAAGCTAAGACACTGTCGCACGGGGATGGCTAGCGCCCCGAACCCGAAGCTCGCGCACATCGCGCGGCAAGTTCAGCAACGTGCCGCGAGCGCTGGCGAGCTTCGGAATCGGACCACTAGTCGATCGCGAAGGGGCGCTCGGCGCAAGCGAAGCCCGCCCGTCGGAAGAGAGATTGCATGCAGACGCTCGGCCTCGGATTCACCTGGGAGCAATTATCGGCCGGACAGCGCTTTCGGACCCTCAATCGCACCATCACCGAGACGGACCTAGTCCTGTTCACCGGGGTGACCGGTATGCTGGAGACCATTTTCATCGACCGCACGTTCGGCGCCAAGGGCGCGATCCAGGGGCAGTTCGTGCCGGCCGCACTGACCTACAGCCTGATCGAGGGGCTGCTGTGCCAGAGCATGATCCAGGGGACGGGTCTCGCGATGCTCGAGCTCAACAAGCAAGTTCTGGCCCCGGTTCGCGTCGGCGATACGGTCCATGGCGAGATCGAGGTGATCTCCGTCCGGCCCACCTCCAAGGGCAACCGCGGCATCGTCGTTTCCAGGATCGACGTGAAGAACCAGCATGGAGAGACCGTCATGACCTATGACGCCACCCGAATGCTGGCGGGCCGCTCGGCCGATCCGGGAACGGTGCAAACGGCGTAGTTGCGGAGCAGATATGCGTGGACTGAAGGATCGCACCGTCCTGGTGACCGGCGGGGCCAACGGCATCGGCGCCGCCATCGCGCGCCGTCTGGCGGAGGAAGGCTGCGCGGTCGGTATCGTTGATCTCGACGCTGCGGCCGGAGAGAAAGTCGTAGGCGAGGTTGCGGCGAACGGCGGACGCGCGAGCCTGCTCACCGTCGACATCAGCGACTACGACGCGGTCGCTCGCGCGGTCGCGAGTTTCGAATCCTCCTCCGGGCCGCTGGCCTTTCTCGTCAATAATGCCGGCTGGGACCGCGCCGCCAACTTCCTCGATACGACGCCCGACTTCTGGCGCAAGGTCGTCGCCATCAATCTGTATGGGCCGCTGAACGTGAGTCATATCGTCTTGCGCGGCATGGCGGCGCGCGGGTTCGGGCGCGTCGTCAACATCGCTTCGGATGCCGGCCGGGTCGGATCGTCCGGCGAGGCGGTCTATTCCGCCTGCAAGGGCGGCATCATCGCGTTCACCAAGACGGTCGCGCGCGAGCTCGTAGGCAAGGGCGTGATCCTCAATACGCTCTGCCCCGGCCCGACCGATACCGCCATTCTGCGCAGTTTTCTGGAGGGTCCGGACGGCGCCCGCATCGCCGAAGGGCTCAAGCGCGCCATTCCGATGCGACGGCTCGGCGTGCCGGAAGATTATCCAGGGCTGGTCGCCTTCCTGCTGTCCGATGACGCCGCCTACATCACCGGCCAGACGATCAGCGTCTCGGGCGGTCTCACCATGCACGGATAATGACGCGATGGACAAATACCGGGATATTCTCTTTGACGTGCGCGACGGCGTTGCACGGATCACCATCAACCGCCCTGAGAAATACAATGCCTTTACGGCGGAAACCTGCGAAGAGCTGATCGACGCCTTTCGACGTGCCGGCTGGGACCGCAGCGTCGCCGTCATCGTGCTGACCGGCGCCGGCGATCGGGCCTTTTGCACCGGCGCCGATCAGAGCGCGCACGAAGGCAGCTACGGCGGCCGCGGCACCATCGGGCTGCCGATCGACGAGCTGCAATCGTTGATCCGCGACGTGCCGAAACCGGTGATCGCTCGCGTTCAGGGCTTCGCGATCGGCGGCGGCAATGTGCTCGCCACGCTCTGCGACCTGACCATCGCCTCGGAAAAGGCGGTGTTCGGGCAGGTCGGCCCCAAGGTCGGCTCGGTCGATCCCGGCTTTGGAACGGCCTATCTCGCGCGCCTCGTCGGCGAGAAGCGGGCGCGGGAGATTCTGGTATCTGTGCCGGCGCTACAGCGCCAAGGAGGCCTACGACATGGGCCTGGTCAACGCGGTGGTGCCGCCGGAACGGCTCGACGAGGAGGTCGAGCGCTGGTGCGCCGAGATCCGGGAACGCAGCCCCACAGCGATCGCGATCGCCAAGCGCTCGTTCAATGCCGATACCGAGCAGCTGCGCGGACTGAGCTCGCTCGGTTTCGAGGCCGTTGCTCTCTATTACGGAACCGAAGAATTGAAAGAGGGAGGGCGCGCATTCCGCGAAAAGCGGAAGCCGCGATTCCGATAAGTGCGTCAAGCATGGCTGTAACGACGAGAGCGCATCCCGATGAGATGGAATCATCGGGCGGCAAACTCGGTGTGCTCCCTCGCGAGCCGAAGTCGGATTCATCCAACTTCGGTCAGCTTAAAGTGCCGAACTGGGGTAAACCCGAGTTCGGGTGGGGAGGGCCAGGGAGGGGTAGTGCGTATGGCAATGTAAGGGTGTCAATCAACGATCCGGTTTGGATGAAAAAGGATGAAATTGCAGTTGAGCATCGCTCTCACGTCCAATCCGCGGACCTGGCCGGTCATCGAGGGACAAATAGCGCCGGATGGGATCGACCTCGTTCCCACGGTCCTGCATCCCTCTGAGCTGTTCTGGCGGCAGTTGCGCTTCGCCGAATTCGACGTCGCGGAAATGTCGCTGTCCTCGCTGATGATGGCGAAGTCCAAGGGCGATGACCGCTTTGTCGGCATCCCGGTGTTTACGACGCGATGCTTCTTCCACACCACCACGCTCGTGCGCCAAGGCGCAGGGATCGCGGCGCCCGCCGATCTCAAAGGCAAGCGCGTCGGCGTGCCTGAATACCAGCAGACCGCCGCCTTGTGGGCGCGCGGCATTCTGCAGCACGAGTTCGGTGTGGCGCCCAAGGAGATGGAATTCTGGATGGAGCGTCCCCCCTCGCGCAGCCATGGCGGCGCGACCGGATTCGTCCCGCCGCCGGGCGTGACCGTGCACCAGATTCCACCGGAAAAAAATATCGGCGCGATGATGCTCTCGGGCGAGCTCGACGCGGTGATGTACTATCTCGTCGATCCCAATCTCGTCGATCGCAGCACCGCCGATCTCCGCAGTCACGGCGACATCAAATCGCTGTTCCCCGACCCGTGGGCCGAAGGCGTCCGCTATTATCGCAAGACCGGCCTCTACCCCATCAACCATGGCATGGTGATCAAGCGCGAGCTCGCCGAGAAGCATCCCTGGGCCGTGACCAACATCCTGAAGGCGTTCAACCGCGCAAACGACCTCGCCAATCGGCAGCGCATGGCGCATGTCGAATATCATCTCGAAACCGGGTTGCTGCCGGTCGCAGCGAGAAAAGCGCTTCATACCCCCATCGTGCTCCATGGGATCGCCGCCAACCGCCACGTGCTGGAAACCATCGCGCAGTATTCGCTGGAACAAGGGTTGACGCCGAGGTTGATGAAGCTCGACGAGCTCTTCGCCGCCAGCGCAATGGCGCAATAGGGGAGGCGGGGTTCGCGCCCCGCCAGCAACCACGTCATGATGATCGACATCTTCAACCATTTCATGCCGAAGGCGTATTTCGATCGCCTCGGGGATCTGGTCCCCGGCCATGTGGTGCTCACCGCCTTCCCCAGGCTCAAGACCCTCTGGGACGTCGATGCGCGGCTCGCGCTGCTCGACGAGTTCGACGGGCTGCAGCAGGTGCTCTCGCTCGCCAATCCGCCACTCGAGCTCATCGCCCCGCCCGGAACGACGCCCGAGCTCGCGCGCATGGCGAACGACGCCCTGGCGGAGCTGTGCGGCAAGCACCCCGACCGTTTTCCGGCCTTCGTTGCGTCACTGCCGATGAACAACATCGAGGCGGCGCTCGCCGAGATCGACCGCGCCGTGAACGAGCTGGGTGCGCGCGGCGTCCAGGTTTTCACCAACGTCGCCGGCAAGCCGCTGTCGGCACCCGAGTTCCGTCCGATCTTCCGCCGCATGGTGGAGCATGATCTGCCGATCTGGGTGCATCCGATGCGGGGTGCGAATTCTCCCGACTACGCCAGCGAGCAGGCATCCGAGGCGGAAATCTGGTTCAGCTTCGGCTGGCCGTACGAGACGACGGCCTGCATGACCCGGCTGATCTATTCGAAGATCTTCGACGAGCTGCCGGATCTCAAGATCATCACCCATCACATGGGCGGCATGATTCCGTACTTCGCCGGCCGGATCGGTCTCGGCTTCCGCCAGATCTTCTTCGGCACGCCCGAGCGCAATCCGGCGGCCGAGGATGCCGGCCTGGAGCAGCGGCCGATGGACTACTACAAGATGCTCTACGCCGACACCGCGCTCAACGGCGACTTCGCCGCCACGCGCTGCGGGCATGCGTTCTTCGGAACGTCGTCGTGCCTGTTCGCGACCGACGCGCCGTTCGATGCCGAGCAGGGCCGCGGCCTGATCCGCAACACCATCAAGGCGATCGAGGCGCTTCCGATCACGTCGGGGAGGCGCAACATGATATTTGCCGGCAATGCGCGGTCGTTGCTCAAGCTGCCGGCGGCAAAGACAGCGGCAAAGGCGCCGGGATGAAGACGCAGAACATCAGGGTCAAGCTGCGCGACGGCGAAATGGGCGCCTACCTGGCGATCCCAGACCAGACTCCGGCCGGCGCAATCATCGCCATCATGGAAATCTGGGGCGTCAACGACACCATGCGCCGCCACGCGCACGAATTCGCCGAGGCTGGATTTATCTGCCTGGTGCCTGACCTGTTCTGGCGGCAGGAGCCGGGCGTCGAGCTCAGCGATCACAATCCGGAGCACGTCAGGAAGGCCTTCGACCTCTATTACGACTTCGACTACGACCTCGCCGTTCGCGACATGGAGGACACCTGGCATTTCTTGGAAAGGCTGCCGGAGTGCAACGGCAGGGTCGGCGCGGTCGGCTACTGTCTCGGCGGCAAGCTCTGCTACCTCATGTGCTGCCGCACCGATATCGATTGTGCCGTGGCCTATTACGGCACCTACATCGAGCACCGCATCCGCGAGGCCAAGAACCTGCACCGGCCGTTCGTGCTGCACATGGCGATGAAGGATCGCTGGGTGCAGGCCGAGGTGAACGATCTCCTGGAGCGGCGGCTGTCGCCCAATCCGCTGGTGACGATCCACAAATATCCCGCCGCCGACCACGCCTTCGCGCGCCACGGCGGCAGGACCTACTCCAAGCCCGAGGCGGACCGCGCGCTGGCGCTCACGATCGAGTTTTTCAAGAAGCATCTCGCATCGTAGGGCCTTTCCCGCGGCTCCTGCGTATTCACGCGAATACAGCAAATCATCTTCGAAGTGATGCCAGCGGGCGGCAAGAACGACGCAGCTGACATCATCTGCGATGAGTGCAAGTCGATCATCGCCACGCTACCCGCCTTGAACGCCGCGGCGCCTTCACGCTTGCGACGCTTCATGAGCCGCCGTGATAGGAAAGGCAAGACGTCCATCACAGCGTGTAGCCCCGCAAGCAGATATAGCGGCACAACTTGGGCTCGATGGTGCCGGCCCGGGCCCTTTGATTAAGCCTCTCCGTTTGATTGTTTTCAAAGAAATCAAAGACGGCGCAGGCTTCATCACACGAATGGGAAGTCGGTTACCGCGTGAGCTATCGTTCCCGCGGCCACCGGCGTAGGCGGGTTGCTGCCGATACCGCCACCGGCCGACATCAGCCATTCGCTGGTCGCGCTGGTCGAGCCATGCTGCCACATCAAGTGGGTGATGCCGCTGCCGTCGAAGTCTCCGGTCGCGACCAGATTCCAACCCTGAGATGGCGGGGTCGCAGGGTTGCTGGCGAGACCGCCATTGGCAGACATCAGCCATTCGCTGGTCACACCCGCGGATGCATGATTCCACATCAGGTCGTCGATGCCGTCGCCGTTGAAATCGCCAGTGGCGGCCAAGTCCCAGCCCTGTGCTCCCGGCGGAAATGGGTTGCCGGCAACACCACCACCGGCCGACATCAGCCATTCGCTGGTCGCACCCGAGGATGCGTGCTTCCACATCAGGTCCTGGATG
This sequence comes from uncultured Alphaproteobacteria bacterium, assembly GCA_963821505.1. Lineage (GTDB taxonomy): Bacteria > Pseudomonadota > Alphaproteobacteria > Rhizobiales > Xanthobacteraceae > VAZQ01. The sequence goes on along the minus strand of CAWGEH010000013.1, from coordinate 75,856 downwards.
CCGTCGCCGTTGAAATCGCCGATGGCGGCCAGATCCCAGCCCTGAGCCGACGGTGTCGCAGGATTGCTGCCCATGCCGCCATCGGCCGACATCAGCCATTCGCTGGTTACACCCGAGGATGCATGCTTCCATATCAGGTCCTGGATGCCGTCGCCGTTGAAGTCGCCGGTGGCGGCCAAGTTCCAGTCCTGTGCTCCCGGCGTGGAGGGGAGGCTGCCGACGCCACCATCGGCCGACATCAGCCATTCGCTGGTCACACCCGCGGATGCATGCTTCCACATCAGGTCCTGGATGCCGTCGCCGTTGAAGTCGCCGGTGGCGGCCAAGTTCCAGTCCTGTGCTCCCGGCGTGGAGGGGAGGCTGCCGACGCCACCATCGGCCGACATCAGCCATTCGCTGGTCACACCCGCGGATGTATGCTTCCACATCAGGTCGTCGATGCCGTCGCCGTTGAAATCGCCGGCGGCGGCCAGATCCCAGCCCTGAGCCGACGGTGTCGCAGGGTTGCTGCCCAGGCCGCCGTTGGGCGACATCAGCCACTCGCTGGTCGCGCCGGTGGATGCGTTCTTCCACATCAGGTCCTGGATGCCGTCGCCGTTGAAATCGCCGGTGGCGGCGAGATCCCAGCCCTGGGCCGACGGTGTCGGCGGGATGCTGCCGACGCCGCCATTGTGCGACATCAGCCATTCGCTGGTGCCGCCTGTGGTCGGATCCTTCCACAGCACGTCATCGGTGCCGTCGCCGTTGAAATCGCCCGAGGCGATAAAAATCCACGGCGCTGGGATGGGGGTGGTCGCGTTGACAGTGATCGCGATCGTGTCGGTGTCGGTGGCGGTCCCGTCATTGGTCGCGACCGTGAGCGTGTCGGCGCCGTTGAAGTCGAGGTTGCCGGTATAGGCGAGGCCCGCCAGCGCCGTGTTGATCTGCGCTGCCGTGCCGGTGATGGTTACGCTGGCGGTGCCGTTGCCGGTGACGCCGGGGCCGGCGGTCACGTTGAGCGTGCCGCTGACACACTGAGCGTGGTGGTGAGCGCGCTGCTGTCGATGTCCGCCACCGAGACGCCGGCGATCGGCAGGATGGTGTCCTCGGCGACGCTCTGCGCGCCCGGCACGGTGTTGATCGGGGCGTCGTTCACGGCAACGATATCGAGTGTCGTCGTTGCGGTCGTGACGGCCGTGCCATCCGATACGGACCAAGTCAGGGTCCGTTGCGGACTCGCGTCGAAGTCGGTGGGATTGTTGCTCGTCGATTGAAATTGGACCGTCTGCAACAACGCCTGGTAGTTCGCGACCGAACTCGCACCTGTGAGGACCAACGCATGCAGCGTTGGGTTCCAGGTGAACGTGATGCCAGTCACTGTGCCGCTGGTGGCACCGTTGACGGTCAGGGTGTCGCCGTCGCCGGGAAACGACCCGGCGGTGATCTGCACGGCGGCGAAGTTGAGCTCGGTGTCGTCCGCGTCGGTGAGGCTGGCTGATGGCGAAAGCAATACCGGGGCGGCATTCTCCTGGTAGGTGGCGTCCGCAACGACGAGCGCGGGCGCGTCATTGGCCGCCACGACCGTAACAAGCGAGGTCGCGGGCTGGCTGTCGTTTACGCCGTCGTTGACGACAACTTCGATGATGCGGTTTCCCGCAACCGGATTGTCGCCAGGCGAGCTGAAGCGGATCGCCTCCAGCGCCGTCTCGTAGTCGGCGAGCGAGGCGGACCGCTGAGCGTGAGGACGCCGGTGCCGGGTTGTAGCTGGAAGCCGTGATGCCTCCCGGCAGCGCGCCGGAGACCGCCAGCAGGTCGCCGGCCTGCGGGTTCGTCAGCGTGATGGTCGCCGAAGCGAGAGTCGTGCTGTCGGGATCGGTGATGAGCGTATCGGTGTCCGCGATCGCGACCGGCGCCCCGTTCTCGGTGAACGTCGTGTGGTAGTTTGTTCCGGGGACCGTCGAGTTGTTGCCGTCGAGATCGACGGTGGGGGCACTGTTGTTGACTTGGGTGACCTCGACGATCGCATGCGCAGTATTGCTTGCCGCCGTTCCATCGTTGACGACCACGTCGATGATGCGGGTTTCGGTCGAAGGATTGGCGCCGGTGTTGTCGAACGTGATCTGCTGCAGTGCCGTCTGATAGTCGGCAGCCGATGCGGCGCCCGTGAGCGTGATTACGCTTGTCCCCGAGCCCGAAACGATGATGCTGCCGGGGGCTGGGCCATTGAACGTCAGACTATCGAGCGCTTGCGGGTTGGTCAGCGTCACCGTCGCCGAGGCAAGTAATGGACTGTCGTTGTCGATGACCGAGACATCGGTGTCGACGATGGCGACGGCTGAACCTCGGTGAAGGTGGTCAGATAGTCCACGCCGCCGATCGTCGAGCTGTTCGCGTCGAGATTGAGCACCGGGGGGTCGTTCACTGGATTGACAGTGATCGCGATCGTGTCGGTGTCGGTGGCGGTCCCGTCGCTGGTCGCGACCGTGAGCGTGTCGGCGCCGTTGAAGTCGAGGTTGCCGGTATAGGCGAGGCCCGCCAGCGCCGCGTTGATCTGCGCTGCCGTGCCGGCGATGGTTACGCTGGCGGTGCCGTTGCCGGTGACGCCGGCGCCGGCGGTCACATTGAGGATGCCGCTAGCGACCGACAGCGTGGTGGTGAGCGCGCTGCTGTCGATGTCCGCCACCGAGACGCCGGCGATCGGCAGGATGGTGTCCTCGTCGACGCTCTGCGCGCCCGGCACGGTGTTGACCGGGGCGTCGTTCACTGCATTGACAGTGATCGCGATCGTGTCGGTGTCGGTGGCGGTCCCGTCGCTGGTCGCGACCGTGAGCGTGTCGGCGCCGTTGAAGTCGAGGTTGCCGGTATAGGCGAGGCCCGCCAGCGCCGCGTTGATCTCGCGCTGCCGTGCCGGCGATGGTTACGCTGGCGGTGCCGTTGCCGGTGACGCCGGGCCGGCGGTCACGTTGAGGATGCCGTGAGCGACCGACAGCGTGGTGGTGAGCGCGCTGCTGTCGATGTCCGCCACCGAGACGCCGGCGATCGGCAAGATGGTGTCCTCGGCGACGCTCTGCGCGCCCGGCACGGTGTTGATCGGGGCGTCGTTCACTGGATTGACAGTGATCGCGATCGTGTCGGTGTCGGTGGCGGTCCCGTCGCTGGTCGCGACCGTGAGCGTGTCGGCGCCGTTGAAGTCGAGGTTGCCGGTATAGGCGAGGCCCGCCAGCGCCGCGTTGATCTGCGCTGCCGTGCCGGCGATGGTTACGCTGGCGGTGCCGTTGCCGCTGACGCCGGGGCCGGCGGTCACGTTGAGCGTGCCGCTCGACACACTGAGCGTGGTGGTGAGCGCGCTGCTGTCGATGTCCGCCACCGAGACGCCGGCGATCGGCAACGTCGTGTCCTCGGCGACGCTCTGCGCGCCCGGCACGGTGTTGATCGGGGCGTCGTTCACTGGATTGACAGTGATCGCGATCGTGTCGGTGTCGGTGGCGGTCCCGTCGTTGGTCGCGACCGTGAGCGTGTCGGCGCCGTTGAAGTTGAGGTTGCCGGTATAGGCGAGGCCCGCCAGCGCCGCGTTGATCTGCGCTGCCGTGCCGGCGATGGTTACGCTGGCGGTGCCGTTGCCGGTGACGCCGGGGCCGGCGGTCACGTTGAGCATGCCGCTCGACACACTGAGCGTGGTGGTGAGCGCGCTGCTGTCGATGTCCGCCACCGAGACGCCGGCGATCGGCAGGATGGTGTCCTCGGCGACGGTCTGCGCGCCCGGCACGGTGTTGATCGGGGCGTCGTTCACTGCATTGACAGTGATCGCGATCGTGTCGGTGTCGGTGGCGGTCCCGTCGCTGGTCGCGACCGTGAGCGTGTCGGCGCCGTTGAAGTCGAGGTTGCCGGTATAGGCCGAGGCCCGCCAGCGCCGCGTTGATCTGCGCTGCCGTGCCGGCGATGGTTACGCTGGCGGTGCCGTTGCCGGTGACGCCGGGGCCGGCGGTCACGTTGAGGATGCCGTGAGCGACCGACAGCGTGGTGGTGAGCGCGCTGCTGTCGATGTCTGCCACCGAGACGCCGGCGATCGGCAACGGCGTGTCCTCGGCGACGCTCTGCGCGGCCGGCACGGTATTGATCGGGGCGTCGTTGACGGCCACGACCGTAACAAGCGAGGTCGCGGGCTGGCTGTCGTGTATTCCGTCATTGACGACGACTTGATGATGCGGTTTCCCGCAACCGGATTGTCGCCAGCCGAGCTGAAGCGGATCGCCTCCAGCGCCGTCTCGTAGTCGGCGAGCGAGGCGACGCTGGAGAGCGTCAGGACCCCGGTGCCGGGTCGTAAGCGGAAGCGGTGATGCCGCCCGGCAACGGCAGAGTAGCCGCCAGCAGATCGCCGGCCTGCGGGTTCGTCAGCGTGATGGTGGCCGAAGCGATCGTGCTGCCGATATCGGGATCGCCGATGAGGGTATCGGTGTCCGCAATCGCGACCGGCGTCCCGTTCTCGGTGAACGTCGTGCGGTAGCTGGTTCCGGGGAGCGTCGAGTTGTCGCCGTCGAGATCGAGGGTGGGTGCACTGTTGTTGACCTGGATGACCTCGACGATCGCATGCGCAGTATTGCTTGCGGCCGTCCCGTCGTTGACGACCACGTCGATGATGCGGGTTTCGGTCGAAGGATTGGTGCCGGTGTTGTTGAACCTGATCTGCTGCAGTGCCGTCTGATAGTCGGCAGCGATGCGGCGCCAGTGAGCGTAGGATTGCACTTGTCCACGGGATCGTAGGCGGAAGCCGTGATGCCGGCCGGCGGGGGCCAGTTGAACGTCAGACATCGTCGCTTGCGGGTTCGTCAGCGTGACCGTCGCCGAGGTGAGCTTCGTGCTGTCGCTGTCGATTACCGAGACATCGGTGTCCACGATGGCGACGGCGGGGCCCCCATCGGTGAACGCGGTCAGATAGTCCACGCCGCCGATCGTCGAGCTGTTCGCGTCGAGATTGAGCACCGGCGGGTCGTTCACTGGATTGACAGTGATCGCGATCGTGTCGGTGTCGGTGGCGGTCCCGTCGCTGGTCGCGACCGTGAGGGTGTCGGCGCCGTTGAAGTTGAGGTTGCCGGTATAGGCGAGGCCCGCCAGCGCCGCGTTGATCTGCGCTGCCGTGCCGGTGATGGTTACGCTGGCGGTGCCGTTGCCGGTGACGCCGGGGCCGGCGGTCACATTGAGGATGCCGTGAGCGACCGACAGCGTGGTGGTGAGCGCGCTGCTGTCGATGTCCGCCACCGAGACGCCGACGATCGGCAGGATGGTGTCCTCGGCGACGGTCTGCGCGGCCGGCACGGTGTTGACCGGGGCGTCGTTCAGGGCGGTGATGGTGATCTGATCGTCGTCTGCGCGGGGGAACTGTAATCCTCGCCGTCGGACAAACCCCACCCCAGCGTGCGCGTCGGATTGGCGCCGAAGTTCGTCGGATTCTCGCTGGTCGACTCGAATTGCGACTGCCTGCATGAGCGCCTGGTAATCCGCGACCGCGGCCGGGCTATCGAACGTAAGGCGCGCAAGCCGGCATCGTAAGAAAAGTTGATGCCGGCGAAGGTCCCGCTCTGCAGGCCGTTGATGGTCAGAACGTCGCCATCAAACCCGCCGGCAACGATTCTAACCTCGCCAAAGACCAGGTTGGAGCTGTCGACGTCGCTCGCGGTCGCGGCCGGCGAGATCGTCACCGGCGAGCCGTTCTCGGTGTACGCGGCGGTTGCGGCAACCGTCTCCTGAGGCGCGTCGTTCACGGCGGTGATATCGATCGTCGTCGTTGCGGTCGTAACGGTCGTGCTGTCGTTCACGGCCCACGTCAGGGTTCGCTGCGGACTGCCGTTGAAGTCCGTCGGATTGTCGCTGCTCGACTGGAACTGGACCTGCCCCAGCAGCGCCTGGTAGTTCGCGACCAAACTCGCACCGCCGAAGACCAACGCACGCTGCGCAGGCATCCCATTGGAACGTAATGCCGTTCACGGTGCCGTTGGTGGCGCCGCCGACACTGAGGATATCGCCGTCACCGGGAAACGAGCCGCCGGTGATGCTCACGACGGCCCCGTTGAGCTCGGTATTATCGACATCCGATAGGATCGCCAGCGGCGCGAGCACGACCCCCGCGGCGTTCTCGACATACGCGGCGGACGGATCGACTGTGATGACCGGGGCGTCGTTCGTCGCGGTGATACTGATTATCGTGCCCGCCACATTGCTGTCGTTCGCCCCGTCGTTGACCACCACCTCGATGAGGCGGTCTTGCGTGACGGGATTGTCGCTGGTGTTGCTGTAGGCAATCTGCTTCAGCGCGGTTTCGTATTCACCCAGCGTGGCCACACCGGTGAGCGTGAGCACGCCGGTAACGGGATCGTAGGCAGTCGGGGCGATCGTTCCGGGCAGCACCCCGCTGACCGTGAGCAGATCGCCGGTTTGCGGGTTCGCCAGCGTGATCGTGGCGGACACGAGGGTGGTGCTGTCGAGATCGGTAATGGAGGTATCCACATCGGCGATCGGCACCGGAGCGCCGTTCTCCGTGAATGCCGAATGGAAGATGCCCCTGGAGTTATTGGGATCGAGATCCAGCACCGGAGCGCTGTTGTTCAGCACCTCGATCTGGATGAAAGCCTGTGCCGTGTTGCTGTTGCTGGCGCCGTCGTTGACGACAATGTCGATGATGCGGGTTTCGGTCGAAGGCGTGGTGCCGGTGTTGTTGAACGTGATCTGCTGCAGTGCCGTCTGATAAGCGGCCAGCGACGCGGTGCCAGTGAGCGTGAGGATGCCGGTAACGGGATCGTAGGCGGAAGCTGTGATGCCGGCCGGCGGGGCCCCGTTGAACGCCAGAACATCGTCGGTGTCGGGGTTCGTCAGCGTGACCGTCGCCGAGGTGAGCTCCGTGTTGTTGCTGTCGGTTATCAGGACGTCGGGAGGCGGGCCGATGTCCACGATGGCGACGGCTGGGCCCCCATCGGTGAACCCGGTGACATAGTTTGCGCCCGGTGTCGTCGAATTGTTCGCGTCGAGATCGAGCGCCGGCGGGACGTTCGGCGGTGGGAAAACGACGTGCATGTAGGTCGTGCCGACATTGCTGTCGGAGGTACCGTCGTTGACGGTGACCTGAATGATGCGGTCAGCAGTGGAAGTGCTCGTGGTGTCGAAGACCACCTGGTGCAAGGCCGTCTGATAGTCCGCGAGCGAGGCCGCACCGCTGAGCGTGATGACGCCGGTGAAGTGATTGTAGCTCGAAGCCGTGATGCCGGCCGGCAATGCCCCGGCGATTGACAGCACGTCGCCCGATTGCAGGTTGATTCCGATCGTGATCCTGGCCGACTGGATCGTCGTGCTGTCGGCGTCGGTGATGGAAACGTCGGTGTCGGCGACCGGTATCTCCGACCCGCCGCTGATGAATGTCGCGACATAGTCCGCGCCGCCGCCATGAGAATTGTTGGCGTCGAGATCGAGGACCGGAGGAGCGGCGGCACTAGCTACCGTGATGAACGCGTCCGCCTCGTTACTCCAAAAGTAGCCGTCGAATACCCAGACTGCAATGGTCTTCTGTGTGCCGACGGGCGCGGTCGTGCTGAACCTGATCTGCTCGATCGCGGTCTGATAGTCGGCATGCGAGGCATAACCGAACAGCGTGAGGATGCCGGTGCTGGGATCGTAAGGCGTTGCAAAAATTCCGAATGGCAACGTGCCGTTGACCGACAGCACGTCACCGAATTGCTGGCCCTTGATGTCGAACCACGCCCCGCTGAGAAAGAGGCCGTCGAAATCGTCTATGTTGCTGTCGGTATCGGAGATGGCGATCGGGGCACCGCCGGAGGTGATCTCTGCCCGATAGTCGTTGCCCAGAGACGTCGAATTGTTGAAATCGAGATCGAGGTCCGCGTGGTAGAAATAACGGAACGACGGGGACGACGGGGACAATGCGTCGCTATTGATCCAGTTGGCCGAGTTGCTGATGAGGGGGAACAGCTGGGGGGGGGATCCGTCGGTCGGTCCTGCGTAGATCGCATTGTCGAAGCCGACCGCGACCGCGTTGACGCCGAGCGTGAAGCCGGGCGGCAAGGCGGTGGTGTTGTCATTGGTCGCATCGCCCGCGACGGTGTTGTTGCCGTCCGCAAGATCGACGACATACAGGATCGTCGGGGTGGCCGGATTGCCCTGATAGGCGATGATCTGGTCGCCGGCGTCATCGAGATTGAGGCCCGTCAGCGTGATGACGGTACCGGCAGTAATCGCGGTGGGCGCGATGTAGGTGACCGTGCCTTCGCCCGGCCGGAATCCGCCGGTGGCCAGCCAGCCATTGTCGGTGAAATTGACGACGGTGCCTGCCTCGACGTCACGCCCGAAGACAAACGAGAACGAGTCTGTGGTGCTGCTGTTGTATTGAACGATGGCGATGTCGCCGACAGACAGAACGGTAGCCATCAGGCAGCCTCCTCGATTTCTCGAACCGGCGAACCAGATGCTGGCACCGGCGCGATACTCCGCAGCGTCCGCCCAAAAACGGCCACCCCCCAGCCGAGATCGTCTTCTCCCGCAGGCAGATTGTGTCTCTTATACCAGTATGCTGGCTGAGGGATAAAACCGATCCCGGCATATTCCGAATTGACAAGTGTCAAATCGTTCCGCCGAACTTGGTAATGGTGTTGCGATACCATCGCGCCGGGGAGCCTCCGGGTGAGGCGAATCCAGGCGCCCTTGTGCGCCTGAGGCGGCGGCGGACAGCCGATCGACAATCACGAGCCGTCGCTGGCGCTCGCCTATTTGATCTCGCTACAGGGCATTTTCCCCTCGAGCAGCAGTGGCAGTGTTGACCCGACGAACCAGTATCTCGGCGAGGTCGTGGCCTGCGCCGGAAACTTCGTTCCGGGAGGCTGGGCGGAGGCGGCAGGACAGCTCTTGCCGATCAATCAAAACCAGGCCTTGTTTTCCCTGCTCGGCACGAATTACGGCGGCGACGGACAGTCCACCTTGTGCTCTGCCCGACTTGCGTGGCCGGACGGCGATCGGCACCGGCGATGCGGCGGTTGTCGGTGAAACGTTGGGCAGCAACGACGCGACTGCTGTCCGCCAACGGCGGCAAGACCTATTCGAAGCCCGAGGCGGATCGCGCGCTGGCGCTGACCATCGAGTTTTTCAAGCATCACCTCGCCGGTGATGTTGTTTGATATCGAATTCGATTGATCGGAGCGACCAACCCGATGCCCGATCTGTCGTCTCCGCGAAAGCGGGGACCCATATTCCAGAGATCGACGCTTGTGGCACGATGGGCCCCGCCTTCGCGGGGACGACACCCATCTAACTACCGAAGTTACGGGCTCAATCGTAGACCGTGTCCACGTAATGCTCCGAATCGACCACGGCCTCGATCACGGTCGGTCCGTTGGCCGCCAGCGCCGTCTTGACGGTCGCCTCGAGCGCCTCGGCGCTGTTGGCAGCCACCGCGGGCACGCCGAAATAATGCGCCGGCGGTTCGCGGTAGTCTTCGCTCTGCAGCTCGGTGCCGTAGAGCGGGAACTGGCGCCGGATCTGCTTCACCTTGATGAGCGCGAGCCAGCGGTCGTCGAGCACGACGACCGGAAGCGTGATCCCGAGCCGCTTGGCGGTCGCGACCTCGCCGCAGGTCATCTGGAAGCAGCCGTCGCCCAGGATGCAGACCACCGGCAGGTCGGGGCACGCGAGCTTGGCGGCGATCGCGCCGGGGAGTCCGAAGCCCATCGACGACCAGCCGTTGGTGATGTGGAAGCTCTTCGGCGCATGCGCCGTCCATTGGCTGGCGATCTGGTGCGTGTGTGCGCCGACATCGAAGGAGAGCACTCCTGCGCGCGGCAATGCGCGGCGGACCGCGTCGATTGCGGCATGCGCCGTGAACGTCCCGGCGGCAGGGCGCAACGCCGTATGAAAATCGCGACGATGCTCGGCCAGCGTCTGCATGTTCCACAGGTTGGTGGCGGCCGGCAGTGCGGCAAGCCGCGCGAGCGAGGAATCGAGCTCGCCAACCACCTGATGAACGAGCTTGACCGAGGGCGCCACATCCGCTGGCTCGATGTCGATCTGCAGCAGCGGCCGATCGCCGATCCAGGCTTCGTATTCCACCTCGACCGTGTCGTAGCCCAGCCCGACGATGAGGTCGGCGGAACGAAGGCAACGGCGCTGGATTTGCCGGCATGCCCGTTCGATGCAGCCGAGCGCGAGCGGATGATCCTCGTCGATCATCCCCTTGGCCATGGTGGTGGTGGCGAACGGCAGGTTATGGCGTTCGATGACGCTGCGAAGCAGTTGTGGATCGCCGACGCGCATCGCCGTCGAGCCGAGCACGGCAATCGGCCGTTTGGCGGCGGCCATCACCTCGCCCGCGCGGAAGAGCGCGACATCGGGCGCGGCGGCGAGCTTGGCCGGTTGCGCCGGCGCGGCGAGCTCCTCGTTGGTGGGCGCGAGCGCCACGTCTTCCGGCAGATCGAGATGCACCGGCCCCTTCGGCTCGCTCGCGGCGAGACGGACCGCCTCCGTCACCGTCTCGGCAATGCAGCCCTGCTTGAGCGGCAGCGTTGCCTTGGTGATGGGCTTGAACAGCGCATGGTGGTCGATCCACATCTGGATGCGCCGGCCGAGCTGGTCGCTGTTGAGGTTGCAGGTGATCGCGATCATCGGCGAGCGATCGAGAAAGGCTGAGCCGACGCCAGTCGCGAGATTGGTGGCGCCGGGCCCCAAGGTCGCGATACAAAGTCCAGGCGCGCCGGTCACGCGGCCGGTGACGTCGGCGGCGAAGCCAGCCGAGCCTTCATGGGCGGTGAGCACGAACTCAACCCCGCCCTTGCGCATCGCCTCCATCAGCGGCAGCACGTTGCCGCTTGGGATGCCGAACCCGCGGGCAATCCCGTTCGCCTTGAGGGTTGCGACGATCAGATCGGCATTGTTCATGGAAGCGTAATCGTCAAGATCGTTGCAGCATTCCCCGGGCGATCCATCTTATGTCCTGCCCGGATTGCTGGTAGTAGCGAGGCCGGCTGGATTTTCAGGCGCGAAGGGGCGCCCGCGGCGAACATGATATCGCTTCGCGGCTGGGTGCAAGCGCAATCTCGGCGTGGGGTTGAAGCGAATGGATCTGGGACTGCAGGATCGGGTCGCCGTCGTCACCGGCGGGACTTCGGGCATCGGGCTTGCCACCGCGCGCGTGCTCCTGAGCGAGGGCGCCGCGGTCGCGATCTGCGGCCGTGACGAGACCCGGCTCGCCGCGGCCCGGTCGTCGCTGCTCGAGGACGCGGCGGAAAAGCGGCTGCTCGCCATGTGCTGCGACGTGCTCGAGGAGGACGCCGTCGGCCGTTTTGCGGCCGCGGTCGAACGCTGGGCAGGGCGCTGCGATATCCTGGTCACCAATGCCGGTCAGGCCCGCATGTCGACGTTCGCGGATACCTCGGATGCGGCCTGGCGCGAAGAGCTGGAGCTGAAATTTTTCAGCCAGCTCTATCCGGTCCGCGCCTTCAAGCCGCTGTTGGACCGAAGCGATGCGGCGGCGATTCTGGCCGTGAACTCGCTTCTCGCTTACGAGCCCGAACCGTACATGGTCGCGACCTCGGCGGCGCGCGCCGGCGCCCAGAGCCTGGTGAAATCGCTGGCGCGCGAGGTCGCCCCGCGCATCCGCGTCAATTCGGTGATGCTCGGACTGGTCGAACTCGGGGCAGTGGGAGCGCCGCTTCATGGCGCGCAAGGACCAGGCGCAGACGCGGGAGGAATGGTTCGCCGATATCGCCCGCACGCGGCATATCCCGCTGGAGCGCCTCGGCAGGCCCGACGAGGTCGCACGCGCGATTGCCTTCCTCTGCTCCCCGGCTGCCGGCTTCATCACCGGCGCGCAGCTCGAGATTTCCGGCGGCACCTCCCGCCACATCTAGTCGAGGCATTGTTCAGTCGAGTTGCGCCCATCGCGCGGACGTCATTCCGGGTTTGCGCCACCGATCTCGGGTTTACCCGAGATCGGCTTTTACTGGCGCCCAAGTCGGGCTAAAGCCGACTTGGGCGGCGCGCCCCGCAATGACGGCGGAGCGGTTCAACGCCAGCGGCAACGGCTCTCGATTGAAATGCCAAGTCCCCGCCGTCAATCCTTCGGGCCGAACGCCTGCTGCGCGACCGCCGTCGGCAGCGCAATCCCCAGCCCCTGCTCCACCGCCTTCTCAAAGATGCGCCAGGCGATGCCGACGTCGTGCGACACCATGCCGGTGGTGTGGAGGAGGATCCGCTCGTCGTCGCGCTCGCGGCCGGGCTTGAGGCCGGCGACCACCTCGCCGATGTCGGCATGCAGGCGCGCGCGATCGAACTCGCCGGCCTCGATCATCGTGCGGAACTCGCGCACGGTCATGTTGCAGTCCCAGTCGTCGATCACGGTCTTGTCGAAACGGGCCCAGCCCGCCGGATCCATTTCGCGCCGCGCCAGCGAAACGAACGTGGCTCCGCGCTGCACCCATGGTTCGCGGCTGACGATGTCGGTGCGGGTCGTTCCGCCGACGGCGATGTCGGCGTTGCGCACGACGTCCTCGATACTCTCGAGCGGACGCACCGGGATGCCGAGCGTCTTTGACCATTTTTCCGCGAACGCCTCGCGGGTCTCCTGGCGGCGCGAGGTGCAGATGATTTCGTCGAAGCGGTAAAGGTGCCGCAGGCAGCGCAGGCAATTCTCTCCCATGGTGCCGACGCCGATGAGCCCCAGCCTGCGCGGCGCCTTGGGGCCCAGCCATTTGAGCGCGACCATTGCCGCCGCGGCGCTGCGGATCGCATAGGTCCAATGCTCGTCCACGATGGCGAGCGGTCTTCCCGTCCTGGGATCGGCGAGCACGATGTAGCGGGCGCAATCGAGCCGGCCGACGGTATTGCGCAGGCCGTCGTCATAGTAGGAATAGAGACGGACCCCCGCGATGGGCTCGTCTTCCAGGATCACCGTCTTGACGTGCCAATGGTTGTGAAACGGCGCGCCCACGTCGAGCTTCTGGCTTGGCGGCACCGACCATTTCACCGAATTGCGCGCATGCATGCGAAAGACGTCCTCGCAGATCGCCATCGCATCGGGCACCGAAAGAAGCTTCACCGTGGTGGCATAATCGATGAAGAGAACGCTCTCGGCCGCGCTCATTGGCAAAGATACTCCTCGATCATGCCCAGATAGGAGAGGGCGCCTGCGGCGAGATCGGTCACGGCAATGCGCTCGTCCTCCGAGTGCCATTGCTCGATGGCGCCCGGCCCCCACATCGCCGACTCGCCACCCTTGAAGCAGAAGAAGCCGGCATCCAGCGCGCCATGACTGTGAAAGGTCGGCGGCATCGGCATGCCTACGCGCCGGCATCCGCCGCTCACCGCTCGCATGAAGGCGCCGTCGGCCGCGATCTCGGCGGGATACATGAAGGGGCCGAATTCGGTCTCGACCTGCCAGGGGTGGCCGATATCGGCCGCCGCGGCGATGGCGGCAAATGCCGCCTGCGGATCGTCGCCCGGCAGCAGCCGTCGGTCGAACACGAGCCGGACTTCGTCCTGTACCGTGTGGGTGGCCTCCGGCCATGAGCGTACGGCCGTGGGCGTTAGGGTGGCTTGCCCGAGGCCGGGATGCTTGTTCGCTCCGACGTTGACCGCCATCACGCGGTCGAGCACGCGCCGCGCGCCGTCGATGGCATTCACGCCGACCCACGGCGTGCTGCTGTGCGAGGCCTTGCCGCGCACGGTGACGATCGCGTCGATGCGGCCCTTGTTGGCGAGCGCGACCCGGCTCGTCGTCCCGATCACGATCACGGCGAGTTTCGGGAAAAAACCCAGGGCATCGCAGATGCTGGTGGCGGCGTCGTGCCGGCCGGTCTCGCCGGCCGTGCTCACGGTGAAGACGAGGCGACCGCGCAAGGCGAGACGGTCGGCGGCGGTCTTCACCGCCGCGAGCGCCGCAGCCAGCGAGCCTTTCTGCTCCGACACGCCGCGGCCACGCACATGGGCTCCGCCCGGCGTTTCGACAAGTTCGCCGGCATAGGCATTGGCCATGCGGTTCGCCGGATGGGTCATGGCGTAAGCCATCAGCATGAGGCTCTTACCCGCATGCTCGGGCCCGAGCTCGACCAGGAGATTGCCCATCCGGTCGCGCCGCCACGGCAGGCCGAGCCGTTCGACCAGTGGAACGACCTGCTCCGCGATGAAGCTCTGCACTTGCGGCTCTTGCTCGAAGCGCTCGGTCTGCGGGCTCGGATGACGAACGAACGCGCGCGTCCACTCGACGATGCGCTCGGTCGGGATGCCCAACTGTCCGTTGACTTCGCTGACCATCACGGCTCCCATTCATGACAGGTGTCGGCGAGGAGTTTTGTGATGAAAGACGCGGCAAGACAAGGGCGGTGATGCGGCATGGCCGATGGCGCGGAAAGGTCGCGGCGCCGATCGTCGACCTGCTATCATGCCCGCCATGAGCGCTCCGACGAGCACCGTCGTGTCGAGAGTCGTGAACGCGCCGCGCGAGGCCGTGTACCGAGCCTTCCTGGATCAGGACGCGCTCGCCGCTTGGCTTCCTCCGGATTCCATGCGAGGCGTGGTCCATGCCTTCGATGCGCGCGAAGGCGGGACCTTCCACATGTCGCTGCTATATCCGGAGGGCGATGGGTCGCCGCGCGGCAAGACCTCCCGGCGCACCGACACGTTCCGGGGCCGCTTCGTCGAGTTGATTCCCTGCGAGCGGATTGTGTGGGCGACCGGGTTCGAATCCGCGGACCCCTCGTTCGCCGGCGAGATGATCGTGCGCTGGACGTTGGCCCCCGTGGGCGGCGGTACCCGGATCACCGTGCTGTGCGAGAACATTCCTCCCGGCATACGGCCGCAGGATAACGAAGCCGGCTGTCGTTCCACGCTGGAGAAGCTCGCCTCCTTCCTCGATGGATGAGCGGATGCAGCGCCCGCGGAGCAGCGCCGTCTAGTCGGGCCAGCCGTTGTTGTAGTGACGGAGAATCTCTCCGCGAATGAAGGGATCGGGATCGCGACCGACGATCCGATTGCCCGAGATCACGTCGTTCGGCTGCACACGGACGCGCGGACCAAATCCATAATTCGGGTTCGCCTGAACATTGTAGGCTGTCGGCGCGGCTTGGCCCCTTCGGGTCAAGCCGGCCGCATCGGCTGATTGTGTGATGATCAGCGCGACGAGCGTAATGGTCATGCCGAGGAGGCCGAACAACACCATGTGTTGCGTCGCCCGCATCGATTTGCTCCCAGGCAGATACCATGCCTGTGAGGCGCTTCCGGCTTCGGTCAAAACCGCGACGGCGACCGTGGCCACGGCCACCACAATAGCGAGCGTCTCCATCGTGCCTTTTCCGTCTGATCCGGTCGGTATCAGTGAATCTCATATCGGCAGGACGCCTACTGCGTCGCGCCTGCCATGCCCAAGACCATATCACGTTTGCGTGGCCAGTCGGTAAGCCGGCTTGAACGTTCCGAATCGAGCTCACTCGCGCGATCGAGCCGCGCGTTCACGCGTCTTTCGAGTTCGATCTCCGGGGTGCCTCCCTCGCCGAGGTCCCAGAACAATCCCGCCATGATGGCCAGCCCCTCGCGCGCGATCGGCGCGAGCAGGTGCTCGTCGGGCGCGTGCTGCGAGCATCCGGCATAGGAATGCGGGACCCAGATCGTCCGCAAGCCGAGCACCTCGGCGAAGCTGTCGTTGGGCAGCGATCCGCCGAGATTGGGCAGGATGGTCGGCACGCGGCCGGTCGTTTGCTTGATCGAGCGGGCGGCGAAACCGACCCACGGATCCCCGGGGTCGAGGCGGCTAGCCCGGAAGGACCCGTCGCCGCCGCGCACCTCCACCTGGGCAAAGCCATGGCGGTCGAGATGGCGGCGCAGCGCCGGAATAATGTCGTCCACGTCGGTCCCGACGACATAGCGCAGCTGGCAGTGCGCCCGCGCGCTCCCTGGAATGGCGTTGACCGGATGGTCCGGCGTGCCGGTGGTGAATGCGAGGACCTCGAAGCTGTTCCATCCGAACACGCGTTCGGCCGGAGTGAGCTCCGGCTCGCCCCACTCGCGGTCGACCGTGGGGCCGTTTCCGCCGCCGTCGACCTCGACGCCTGCGAGCAGCCGCCGCACCGCGGGCGGCAGCGGCGGCCGCCATTCCGGCACGAGGATTGTCCCCCGCGCATCGGTGATGCAGGCAAGCGCGTGCGCCAGGATGATCCCGGGATTGGCGAGGAGCCCGCCCCAGTTGCCGGAATGGTGGGAGCCTTCGCGCAGATCGACGGCGAGGTCGATCATGGTGCCGCCGCGGGCGCCGAGAAAGAGCGTCGGCTGATCGGGCGCGATTCGCGGACCGTCGGACGCGATCAGCAGGTCGGCCCGCAAGAGCGCGTGCTTGTGCCGCACGCACAGCTCGCGCAATCCGGCCGAGCCGACTTCCTCTCCCATCTCGATCAGAATCTTCACGTTGAAGCCCAAAGGCGCGCCGGAGCGGTCGCGCTCGGCGAGCACCGCCGCGAGCGCCGCGATGTTGATGCCGTGCTGTCCCTTGTTGTCGGCCGAGCCCCGGCCATAGATGCGCTTGCCTTCGACGGTCAGCGTCCAGGGCGAAAGGCCCGGCCGCCACAGCTCGTCGAGCCCGCGGATGGTGTCGCCGTGACCGTAGATCAGAACGGTGAGCAGGGCCTCCTCTTCGATGCGTTCGGCCACCAGGAAGGGCGGGCCCGACGGGTTGTCGAGAACGCGCGACGTGAACCCGAGCGGGGCGAGGCTCGGCACCATCTCGTCCTCGAGATAGCTGCGCAGCGCGCCGGCGCGTTCCGCCTCCTGGCTTGTGCTCGGGATGGCGACCCGCCGTCGCAGATCGACCAGAAATTCACCGCTGTCGAAGTAACTGTGCGCGCGAGCGATCGCGGCGGCGCGGCTCATGCTGTCATCCCTGGCGCGGTGGCGCGCGCTTGAGTCCATCCCGATTACGGTCCAAGGATATCGCATGCGGGCCGCCGCGGCGGCAATGGGAGACGCGCGTGTTCAAGATCCTGCATCTGGATGAGTGTCCGGCCAGCCCGATGGAGCCGGGGCGGGGCGACCAGATCAAATTGATCAATCCGAGCCTGGGCACCGAGAAGGTCGACGTCCACCTCAACCGGCTCGTGCCCGGCGGACCGCGCGGCAAGCTGCATCACCACACCCGGGCCGACAATGTCTACATCGTCAAACGCGGGGAGGGGACGCTCACGGTCGAAGACAGGACCTATCTCATCCGCGAGAACGACGTGGTCTACATTCCTGCCGGCATGAAGCATTCGCTCGCCAATCTCAGTGCCGATGTGTTCGAGATCTTCGAAATCTACGCGCCGTCCGGCAAGCATTTCGATTTCGTCCTGGACGAGTGAGGCTTTCCAAGTTGATGGCTTTTCGCAGCGTTGAGATTGGCAACCAGGTCGAATTTGACAGGTCGCATCACCGAAGGTCTGCAGCTTTTCACCTTCGAGAATGCGGCCAGGGATCGCGCGATGCGACGCGCTCGAAATATCCGATACCGTTGTGGCTCCGCTTTCCCACCAGCGCAAAGATGACACCCTGAGGGTCGGTGCATTGGAGGATCCAGCTGCCGCCCGGCACTTCGATTGGGCCGTCGAGGATCTGGCCGTTACCGGCCTTCACGCGCTTTGCCGCCGCGTCGATGTCGCCGACGTTGAAGTAGTAGAGCCAGAAGGGGACCGGCACCGTCGGAGGCTTGGTGAACATGCCGCCGATCGTCTCCCCTCCGGCGGAGAACAGCTGGTACGTGCCCACCGCGCCGGTGTCGGCGGTTGCTTTTTGCCAGCCAAAAAGCTCGCGGTAGAAAGCCCACGCCTTCTCCCAGTCGGCGGCGAGCAGCTCGTGCCAGCCGACGCGACCCGGCGTGCGCAGCTCGGCGGGCTGCTCTTGGGCGGGTTTGAGCCCCTTGAACAACGCAAGGGTTGCCATTTGCGGGTCGGCGACGATCGAAAAGCGGCTGACATTGGCGATGTCCATCGGTGGGACGTGCACGACGCCGCCGAGGCGCTGGATGCGGTCCGCGGTCGCGTCCACGTCGTCGACGCCGACATATCCGAGCCAGCTCGGCCTCGCGCCCGTTTTCCGCGCGTCCTCCGGCAGGTCCATCAGCCCGCTGACCGAGGCCTCTCCGGCGGTAAACAGGGTATAAGGCATACTGGGTGCCGACGCGTCGCGCGTGCCCCAGCCGACGACATCGGCGTAGAAGGCCTTGGCGGCCTCCATGTCCGTCGTCAGCAACTGGTACCAGATGAAACGGCCATGGGAACCGACCATGTCTGCTTCTCCGGCTCGAACCTGCAAAGAGGTCACCGCGCCCGTATTCGAGCCGATCCGGCTTGCTGTCCGGCGCACAACGGGGGGCCTTTGGCGTGAATAGCGGCGGGGCGGAGAAAGAGCAAGGACGGGCGCGGCGCCGCCTTCTATTTCCGCCACGAACGACGTGGCAGCGAACGCGATATACTTGGCCTTATACTCGGCCTTGGATCCGGACGAATGCCTGCATGTTGATCACAGGCTTCGGATGGGCGGCGACGATGCCGTTCATGAACGCGTGCAACCCGATGCGCCGACGCGCGTTGTCGTGAGAGGTGGCGCCTTACCGGGGCCGCCTCAATGCCCAGTGAGCATGCGTCAGCGACGTGCGTGATCGGCCTTGCCGGGTGCCTTTGCTAGGGGTACGAATAACGCTGCGGGCGACGAACATTCGCTGGGAACATCGCCGTAAGGCATGGGAGGACCGACATGCCACGTAGGAAGCAGCCTTCGAAGCGAACGAGCCGGAAGGAAGTCGTACCTGTGCTGGGAGCCGTCGGCGTGTCTTTGTCGCTGGCGGGCGGCGCATCCGCAGCGACCGCGGTGCCGACATCGGATATGCCGTGGCGGAACGCATCGGGTCACGGAATCACTCTCGGTGAGGAGGAGATCTCCGACGTCAGCTTGGGCACGTTCTATGTTTTCGACAAGGAAAACGCCGGCACGCCCCGCCTCGGCGAAAAGGTTGCCCGAGCTTGCGGAGGCTGCAGAGGCTGCGGCGGATGCCGAGGCTGCCGAGGTTGCGGCAGAGGCTGCGGCGGCTGCAGAGGCTGCGCAGGCTGCGGAGGTTGCGGAGGCTGCAGCTGCGGCTGCTGTTTGTCGTGGGGAGCTTGCCGCTGGTGCTAGACGCGGGCACCTTCCGATTACGTTGACAGATGCGGGTCGTCATGGCCGGGCATCGGCGCGCGGTCAAGGGCGTTTGACGCCCGTCTTCGACGGGTTATGGGACGCGGGTGAACGCGCCGTTCATCCGGCTGTCCGTGTCTATCTACGTTGAGTTGACCGAAACATGCTCCAGTCCGGCGCTTGCGAAATTCAAATCAGATCGAGCGATTTGCACAGTGGGCAAAAGCCGCCATGGCGCAGGTTTCATCGCGAGGCGCGGATCGTGGAGAGGCCATACATTGTTCGGCATGCGCCTTTGCCCACCCTACGCGATCGCCTTGAATGGAATCGATCTGCTAGCGCATGTTCCGGAAAAGTGGGAACCGGTTTTCCGAACAGAACATGCGCAAAATCGAAGAATCTAGAGCGCATCACGATTCGACCCAATCGGGATGCGCTCTAGCGCGCGCGTGAGACCACGGCGCTCTCGCAACCGGAGAATGCGTGCCTTGCAATGACGATCCGGGCTGGTCGCGATCAGCGTAGAGGCGCGCGTGCGCGCGTCATGACAGGCGATCGCGGCAAGCGCATTGCGCGGCGTCACAGCCAAGACGTTCCTAGCTTCGCGCCGAATTTCACCGTCTATGTGCTGCCGCCCGATGTCGTGTGCCTCTATTCCGAGGACCGGAAGTTCTTTCTACACGGCGAGCTCTATTGTGCGCTCGCGTCCGCAATAGGAGCCGGCAAAAGCTATCGCCAGCTCGTTCGCGAGCTCGAGCAGCATTTTCCGTCCGACAAGATCCACGAAGCCCTCAAGCGCCTCCTCGACCGCCGCTTTGTGGTCCCGACAGCGCGCTCGTCCGCAGGCGTCCCTGGTGGGGTCGCGGCCGCCTATTGGGCGAGCCTCGGCCTGTCGCCGGAGACGGCGGAGACAAATCTCAAGAAGTGTCGTGTGCGCGTTCAATCGATCGACGTGCAGGGTGCGGCGGAACTCGGCGCCGCCCTGAGGGAACTCGGCGTTCGCGTCGTGAAGCGTTCCGCCGACCTGACGGTGACGCTGGTGAGCGATTACCTCGAAGGACGGCTGGCCGAATTGAACCGGCAGCATTTGTCGGACCATACGCCTTGGCTGCTCGTCCAACCCTCCGGCATTTTTCCCCTGGTGGGGCCGGTGTTCAGTCCGGGCAAGGGCAAGGCCGAGGACAAGAGCAAGAGCGCCTGTTGGACCTGTCTGGCCGATCGGATGAAGCGGAACCGAGAGGTCAAGGCGCTTCTCGACCGCGGCCCGGCGCGCCGCGTCGCCGTTTCGCCTCTCGCCCGGAACACGCTTGGACAGAGCGGCATCCAGCTTGCGGCTATCGAGATCGCAAAAGCGATCGCTACCGACTTTCGTACGGAATTGCGCGATCACATCATCAGCCTCGACCTGTTGGGCTCGACCATCGTGAAGCATCACGTGGCGGCCCGTCCGCAATGTCCGTCCTGCGGCCGCAAGGCGTTGCGCAACCCCGGCCGTGCGCCGGTGCCGGTCGAGCTCGGCACGGGCGGCAAGCTGGTCATGACGAGCGGAGGGTATCGGACCGTTTCGTCGCGGGCGACGGTTGCACGTTTCCGAAAGCACGTGAGCCCCCTCACCGGCGTGGTCTCGCGGCTCGAGCGGATCGAAGCCGATTTGCCCTTGAACACCAACTATCATGCCACGCACAATTTTTCGGCGCCGGCCGGGACGGTCAACGAGCTCAGGGCGGGACTGAGCGGCGGCAGCTTCGGCAAGGGCAGCACTGCCGAGCAGGGGGAAGCCAGCGCGCTCATGGAGGCGATCGAGCGTTATTCCGGGATTTTTCAGGGCGACGAGATCAGAGTGACACGGCGGTTCACGGATTTCCCCTCGGGCGATGCCATTCTTCCGAACGACGTCTTGTTGTTCAGTGACGCGCAGTACCGGCGAGATCGGACGCCCGCGGCCCACCCGGACGAGGCGACGCCGATGCCGGCCTCGTTCGATCGATCGGCCGCGATCGAATGGTCGCCGGTCTGGTCGCTGCGCGACCAGCGGTTCAAATATCTTCCGACCAGCCTGTTGTATTTTTTCTACCGGGGCCCTGCCGCCTACCAGGTCCACGCGGATTCCAACGGCTGCGCGGCCGGCAACACACTCGAGGAAGCCATCGTCCAGGGATTCCTCGAGCTGGTGGAGCGGGATGCCTACGCAATCTGGTGGTACAATCGATTGCAGCGGGCGGAACTGGATCTCGGCCAGTTCGACGACTCCTACGTCCGCGATCTGCAAAACCAGCTTGCCGAAACCGGACGCCGGCTGTGGGTGCTCGACGTCACCAGCGATCTCGGGGTTCCGAGCTTTGTGGCGCTGACGCACTGGATGGACGATGGCAGGGAAAATGTCGAGTTCGGTTCCGGGGCGCATTTCGACAGGCGGATCGCCTTGCTGCGTGCGCTGACGGAGCTGAACCAGTTCTTGTCCATCGGTCTCATGGGCGGCGGGAAGGCGGACAAGTCGAGCCTGGACGGGGTCACGCCATTGCGCCTGCAGGACCATCCCTTTTTGACGCCAGGCGACAATCCGGCGGTCCAATCCGGCGCGGCCTCGAAGTTCGGCCATCTCGACACGCGCGAGCAGGTGGCCGCCTGCGTAGGTCTCGCCAAGCGCGAAGGCCTCGATTTCCTCGTTCTCGATCAGACCCGGCCCGACATCGAGGTTCCGGTCGTCAGGGTGATCGTTCCGGGATTGCGGCACTTCTATCGCCGCTTCGCGCCTGGCCGGCTTTACGACGTCCCGGTCAAGCTCGGATTACGCGACCGGCCGCTCTCGGAAGACGAGCTCAATCCGTTTCACCCCCAGACCTGAGGGGCATCCGGTTTGCGCGCTCCCGGAAAAAAGAGCGGGCGCCGAACTGCGCCGGCTACTTTGTCCGCCCGGCTCGGCGGTCACGTCACGCTCGAAGCGCACTCGAACGGCCACATCGTCGCCTGCTTCTATGGCCATTCGGTAGACCTGGGAACGTTCAGCGCGGCCGCGGCGGATCGCGCGCAGGACCTGCGGGTGGGGCTGCCGCTCGGCTCCGTTGCGTCGCTGGGCCGGAACATCGAAAAGGAAATCGATCTCTTGGTCCGGCGATTGGCCGGGCGCGGCCTCTTGGAGTACCGCCTCGGGCGCTCACGAAAGGGCAGGGACCAGGTCGTCATCGAGCCGCAGGTGCCCGATTACTGGCCGCGAATGCGGCAGCTGGGCGATGCCGACATTCTCGTCCTCTCGCGCTTCGCGTACCTGCGGCGGCGCGGCAACGAGGCGGTCCTGGAATCGCCGCGCGCCGGCGCGTTGTTCAGGATTTGCAATCCGAACATTGCGGCCGCCCTGGCCATGCTGGCTACACCGCAGCAAATCAAACTGCTCCGTCGGCAGGACGGTTTTCCCGGGATCGAGCTTCTCGCCCTCCTGGTGGATTGCCAAATCCTGTTCAAGATCGATCGTGCTCGCGGCAGCGGCCTGCGACCGGCCGAGGGTGACGACAACCTCGTTCTCTGGGACTTTCACGACCTGCTGTTCCACACGCGCAGCACGCAGGGCCGACACGCCAACCCGACGGGCGGAGTCTATCCGTATGCGGGCGTCATGCCCCCGCCGCCGGCGGTGCGGCCCCGCTGGCCTGGAAAGAAAATCGATCTGCGCAAGCTCGCGGCCCCGGATTCGCAGCCAATGTCGCCAACCGCACAGCTCCTGCGTGACCGTCATTCGACGCGCGTCTTCGATGACCAGCGACCGATCACGCTCGCCGAGCTTTCGCGGTTTCTCGACTGCACCGCGCGTGTCCAGTCGAGATGGAAAGGCAGGCTCGACCTCGGCGACGACGGACCGGTGGTTGCGTACGCCGCCAGGCCGTATCCGTCGGGAGGCGGCAGCTGGGAGCTCGAGCTCTATCTGGCCGTCGACAAATGCGAAGGGCTTGCACGAGGATTCTATCATTACGACGCGGGCGGACATGCGCTGGTGCCGATCGGTGTCCGTCCGCCGGAGCTCGAAGCGCTGCTGACGGGAGCCGAATTCGCAATGGGCGCGCCCGCCGCGCCCCAGATCCTGATCACGATCGCTGCGCGCTTTGGCCGGGTTTCATGGAAGTACAGCTCGATCGCATATGCGCTCGTTCTGAAGGATGCCGGCGTATTGACTCAAACGCTCTACATGATGGCGGCTGATATGGGACTTGGCGGATGCGCGATCGGGACCGCCAATATCGATCTGTTCGCGAAGATGACGGGGACCGAGTTCCACGTCGAGGGCCCGGTCGGTCAATTTGCAATCGGTCGCGGTGCGAAACCGGCGGCTTCCGAATGACACGGCCTCGGTGTGGCTCGAGACTCGACCGCGTCGCTTGCTTGCTTCAAAAGGATGGCCCCCATCTGCACGGTTATGAGCTCACACCCTGATCGGACTCATCGGATGAATGAAAACGACGGCGTCCTGTTCGTCCCGTACAAGGACACGCTCGCGTTGCTGAGCGTCGAGGACGCGCTGCGCATCTGCGAACAGGTCTATGCAATGCATGCCCGTGGCAGCGTGGTGCTGTCGAGCCCGCCCAGTTTCAAGCTCGACGTCGCGGATGGCTTCGACAACCACTGGCACGTGAAATCGGTTTTCCTGAAGGACATTCCGGCGACCGGCGTTCGCCTCTACAACTATTATGACGACGGCGTGCGCAATACGGTCGGCGGCCTCGGCTGCACGCGCTATGTCGTGCTGTCCGACCCGCAGCGCGGGCACCCGCTGGCCATCGTCGACGAGCACTGGAGCTATGCCATCCGCAGCGCGGCGGCCGCGACCATCGCCTGCAAGTGGGTGGGCCCGCGCGATCCGAAAATTCTGGGCCTTGTCGGCATCGGCACGATGGGCACGAATTCGTTGCAGTGTCTGTGCACCATGTACAAGTTCGAGGAAATCCGCTGCACCTCGCGCCGGCCGCAGACGCGGGCCGCCTTCGCGGAGAAATGGTCGCGGGCACTCGGAATTCCGGTCGTCACCAAGGACTCGGTCGAGGAGGTCGTGCGCGGAGCCGATATCGCCGTGGGCGGCACCACGTCCGGCGAGATCGTCACCCGCGAGCCCTGGCTCAAGCCCGGCAGCACGTTCATCTCGCTGGCGCGCCGCGAGCTCGATCCGGCCGGCTGGTCGAAGATGGACAAGGTCGTCATCGACAGCTGGGAATTCAACATGCTGCAGCGCGAGTTCAGAAGGATGGTCGAGGGCGGCCTGTTCTCGCGCGAACGGCTTCATGGCGAGATCCAGGAGCTGGTGGCGGGGGAGAAAAAGGGTCGGGAAAGCGACGACGAGCGGATTCTGATCCATACCACCGGCCTTGTGTCGCAGGACGTTGCGCTGGCACACTTCTTGTATCGAAAAGCGCTCGAACGGGGCCTTGGGCTATGGCTGCCCGCGGCGCACTGAGCGGATCGTGACGAACAGGAGCACGGGATGAGCAGCAATTCGCGGATCGGCCGGCGCGATTTCTTGCGCAACGCGGGCCGCCTGGGGCTCGGCGCCGCGGCAGCCGGCGGCATGGGCGCGCCGAGTTTCTCGGCGCGGGCGCAGGAGAGCTTCCCGGCGCGCGACATCAACTGGATCATCTATCAGGCGCCCGGCGGATCGATCGATACGACCGCGCGCATCATCCAGCCCTATCTCGAGAAGCATGGCGTCAAGACCAGCCTCGAATACGTGCTGGGGGCGGGCGGGCGCGTTGCGCGCACCAAGCTGTTCACCGCCCGGCCGGACGGCTATGTGATGATGACGGAGTCCGCGCCCGGCGGCGCCATCGACGAGGTCATCGGGCGGGCGAGCTACAAGGCGAGCGAATTCATTCCGATCTATGGCTGGAGCGTGGTGAGCTGGCAGCTCTGCGTGAAGAAGGATTTGCCGATCCGGACCTTCCAGCAGTTCGTCGACGAGTGCAGGAAGCGCCGCGTCGTGGTCGGCACCATCGGGCGCTCGGGATCGAGCCACATCCAGCTTGCCGCGCTGCAGAAGGAATTGAACCTGCCGTTCGGTTTGGTTCATTTCGAAGGCTCGGGCAAAGCCTATCCGGCCGTGATGGGCGGTCACGTCGATGCGGCGATCAGCGGACCGGGGTCGGGCTCGCGCATGCGCGACAGCCTGCACTTCCTCGCCGTCACTGGCGCGGAGCGCGAGAAGGCGCTGCCCGACGTGCCGACGCTGACGGAACTTGGCTTCAAGGTCACGCCCATCGATCAGATCTGGTACGCCATGACCACGCCCAAGGTGCCGGACGATCGCATCGCGACGCTGTCGGACGCATTCGCCAAGGCGTTCGAGGACAAGCTGTTGTGGGAGCAGATGCAGAAGGCCGGCGAATATCTCAAGCTGCTCACGCGTGCGCAGATCGAGGACATGGTCGGCAAGCAGGCCGAGGCGATCGAGAGGTACAAGGATCTGTTGGGCTGAGCGCGATGACGTGACCGTCGTAGCGGACAGATCGGGATGACCGCGGCACGTCCCGTAGGGTGGGCAAAGGCGCCGGGTGCGAATTTCGGCACGGGCACGTTCGTGCGCGCCTTTTGCCCACCCTACAAACGTCGGGCCGCCTATGCCTGAGCACACCGACTGATGAACGCGTGGGCAACGAAACGCGCAGTCAAGCTTGCACCGACTGCGTAAACTTGTCTGCGCGTGCCGTTGCCCACCCTACCAATTCGAGCACAACGATGTCCGAGGACGCGCGGATAAAAGGCTACTGGCGCGAAGAGTTTTCTCTGATCGCGCTGCTCCTTCTCTTTTTCATCGCCATCGTCGCGCTCGGCTATGGACTGCCGTTCGATGCCCGGCTTTTTCCGCTCATCGTCGGCACCGCGGGCATTGCTCTCACGCTTGCGATTGCCGTCGGGGAAGTGCGCGCTCGCCGCGCCGCCGGCGCGTCGGTGGTTGACGAAGACGATCCCGCCACCAGGGCCGGCTGGCCGCGCTATGCCACCGCGCTCCTGTCCGCGCCGGTGTTCGGCCTGTCGTTCTGGCTGTTCGGCTTCGTCATCGCCTCGCTCGCCGCGATGCTGCTCATGCCGGCCTTGATGGGATATCCCAACCGCCGCCGGCTTGTGGTCACTGCGCTGCTGACCGTTGCGATCCTGGCGCTCGTCGGCCCCTATCTTCTCAACGTCGATCTTCCGCACGGCGTCGTGGGCGAGTGGCTCATCGACAAGCTCGCGCTGCGCGCGAGCTGAGCGGCGTCATGCTCGACCATCTGATCCTCGGTCTGACCGCCGCCCTGCAGCCCAAGCAGTTCCTGTTCATGATCGTGGGGACGGTGATCGGACTGTGGGTCGGCGTGCTGCCGGGCCTCGGCGGCCCCGTCGCCATGGCGATCCTGATCCCGTTCACGTTCTCTATGGATCCGCTGTCCGCGCTGCTGATGCTGGCGTCCATTTCGGTCGGCGCGGCTTTCGGGGGATCGGTCACGTCCATTCTGCTCAATATTCCGGGCGAGGCATCGTCCGCCGCCACGGCTTACGACGGCTATCCCATGGCGCAGCAGGGCAGGGCCAAGGTCGCCATGGGCTTGTCGGCCGGCGCGTCGATGGCGGCGGCGATCGTCGGCGTCCTGATCCTGATGTTCGCGTCCGGCCCGGTGGCGAAGGCGGCGCTGGCATTCAGCCCGGCCGAATATTTCGCGCTCGCCATTCTGGGCCTGACCGTCGTCTCGGTCGCCGCGCTCGGCTCCACCATCAAGGGCCTGGCGATGGGGGCGCTCGGCATTGCGATCAGCTTGATCGGAGTGGATTCCATTCTCGGAGTGGAGCGTTATACCTTCGGCTTCGTCTATCTGCTCGACGGCATCAGCTTCGTGCCGGTCATGGTGGGCCTGTTCGCGCTCACCGAGCTCGTCAGCATGATTCTCGAGGGCGGCACCATCGCCAAGGCCGGCCGGCTCGAAGGTTCGCTATGGGATGGGTTTTGGGACACGTTCCGATACCCGTTCACGCTCATTCAGAGCACGGCCGTCGGCGCCTTTCTCGGAATGATTCCCGGAATTGGTGCGACGGCGGCGAATTTCCTGGCCTACAGCGTGGCGCAGCGCTCCTCGAAGCATCCGGAGCGGTTCGGCAGGGGCGCGCCGGAAGGCGTGATCGCGCCGGAAGCCTCGAACAATTCCTGCATTCCCACCAGTCTCATCCCGGCGCTCACGCTTGGGATTCCGGGCGGGGCGACCTCCGCGATCCTGCTGGTCGCGGTCACCCTGCAGGGCCTGCGCCCGGGACCGATGCTGTTCACGTCGAATCCCCAACTGATCTGGGGCTTCTTCATGGGCCTGCTGATCGGCGCGGTCATGGCGACCGTGCTCTATCTGGTCATGATCCCGTGGTTCGCGTTGATCACCATCGTGCGGATCGAGTTGATGGCGCCGATGCTGCTGATCGTCACGCTGTTCGGCGCCTATGCCAACGAGCGCAACATGATGGACGTGTTCGTCGCGATCTTTTTCGGCCTGCTCGGCTATTTCCTGCGGCGCCACGGCTATCCGCTCATCAGCCTCGTCATCGGGCTCATTCTCGGCAAGCTGGCCGAGGGCTCGTTCCACCAGGCCTTGATGATCTCCGATCACGACTACTCGGTGTTCTTCCTGCGGCCGTTGTCCGCGGGCATCTTCGCGATCTGTCTCGTCCTGGTGCTGTGGCCGGGCGTGAAGAAGCGGATCGGTCGCGGCGGCGCCGAGGTCACGTGATGTGTGAGGGTCAGAAGCCTGTTCCGCTGATGTGAAGCAGCTCGAGCGACAGACTCGGTCTGCTCCCTCCCCCGCTTGCGGGGGAGGGGTGGGGAGGGAGGGGTGGGGAGGGGTGGGGAGGGGTGGGGAGGGGGAAGGCTTGCACGAACCGCTCGAATTTTGACTTGGGCGCCCGCGCGCGCGAGTCTTTATGCATGCTCCCTCCCTGTCCGTCCGGCCGAAGTCGGATGTTTCCGCTTTCGGCCAGTCGACGGAGCGGCCGAACTCGGGCAAAGCCCGAGTTCGGCTGCAAGCGGGGGGGGGGACGATGTGGCGCCGCCCGTCGCAAGTCCCGCAAGGGTGACTCGACGGCAACTGGATCCGCTCTCATCTCGACAAATCGAAACGGAAGACGCCCATGAACGCTACCGAGATCAAGACCCTGCTGGACGCGCGCATGTCGCGCGCGCGAGCGAAAGAGCTGCTGATCGAGCTCGTCAAGGTGCCGAGCCCGCAGACCGAACTGCTCGAGGACGAGCCGCTGTTGAAGGCGTTCATCAGGACCGCGATCGAGCCGCGCCTGCGCGCCATGGGCTTCGCCGATATTCGCTACGATGCCATGGGCAACCTGATCGCCACGTTTGGCGCGGGCACGAACAACAGGTCGCTGATGTTCATCGGCAACGCCATGAACCAGCCGGCCTCGACCATGCCCAACCCCTACAATGGCGACGTGGTCGACGGCGCCAAATTCGGCTTGCCCGGCGAATGCGTGATGGGAAAGGGCGCGAGCGAGCAGAAGGCGAACCTCGCGGCCATGCTGCACGCCATGGAAACCGTGATCACGAGCGGAGTCGCGATTGCGGGAAAGCTCATCTTCACCTGCTGCCTGTCGGGCGAGACCGGAAAGCACGACGCCATCAGGAGCGTGGTCGAGGGCGCGGGCGTTCGTGCCGACATGGCGGTGCTGGGGGGCACCGGGCTCAAGATCACGCTCGGCAACCGCGGCCGCATCGACGTGTTCGTGACGGTGAAGGGTTCGCCCTGCCACTCGTCGCGGCCGTGGGACGGGGTCAATGCCGTCACCGGCGCGACCGAGGCCATTCGCCTGCTCCTGGGCAAGGTGAAGCTCGACCAGAGCCACCCGCAGCTCGGCAGGCAGTCGCTGACGGTCAATCACATCCGCAGCTTTCCGGAGTCGACCCACACCGTGCAGGAGCGCTGCGAGTTCACGCTCGACCGCCGCCTGCTTCCGGGTGAGGATCCGAACGAGGCGTTCGCCGAGATCGAGCGCATCGCGAAGGAGGTCGAGCGGATCGCGGATCCCGTGAGCGGGAAGCCCTACGGCGTGGACGTGCGGCTCGGGCCGTTCATGTATCCGTCGCTGGTCACGAAGGACTCAGCCGTGGTGCGTGCGATCCTGCGGGCGAGCGAGGTCATGTTGGGCAAGTCGGTCGAGACCTATTACTCGCCCGCAGCCTTCGACCAGGGCTACCTCAACCACGTCGGCATCGTGACGGCGAATTTCGGGGCGGGCGAACACCAATACGCCCATACCGACTACGACATGGCGTCGGTCGAGCGCACCACCGATTCCGCGCGCGTCTATGCCTTCATGATGCTCGAATATCTGGCTTGAGAGAGCGTACCCGGCTTGAGCGTCAAGCGACCGCGGACCGTGTCTCAGGTCGAGGCGGGCGTCCGGCGCGACGGCTTCTGCTCCACCGTCTTCTCGCGCTCCGGCTCGGCCGTTTCGTTGGCCGTTTCCTTGGCCAATCGCAGCGCCTTCAGGCGCGCGGTCTTGGCACGCACCGCAATGCCGGCGGCCTCATATTCCGCCATGGCTTTCACGCCTTCGCGCGCCCTCTGCTCCTTCTTGAAGCTTGCCTCGGCCCGATCCTGGGCGCTCTTTGGATTATTCGCCAATACGATCTCCTTTTCGCAATAACATCCTGCAGGGGTCTAACCCTCTGACAAAGCTCCATATATGCATCGCGGGCGAGCAGAACAAGGGTGGGCTACCCCGACGGCCAGGAGCAGTCAGGTGGCGGATTGGTATCTAGACTAGATTGACCGGCGGCTGAGGGCGATCTTAAGCCGTGGCGCTCTCTCGCAACGTACGAACAAGTGGAGGCGACATGAGCATCGATGACGCTCCGCCCGACGGCAAACCAGTTGCGGGCACGGCCGCGGACGAGACGCCGGGAAACGTGACGCTCGAATGGAACGAGCCGGAATCCTGGTCGATGACCGACCCCACCGGCGGTTCATCGGCTTCCACCGTCGGGGGCGCATGCCCATGGGCTGATGGGTGTCGAGAGACGTGAACGATCACCCCGGCTTGAGGTCGTATTTGTCCCGCAATGCGGACAAGACGCTTTCGAGCTCATATTGAGTCTCGGCCACGTCGTGCGTGGCCACGATTGCCGGCGTTGCGCTCCAGCCATGCTGTGCATCGGGGGCGACATCGACGCTGATGCCGAGTTTTTCGCGTATGACGGTTTCCAGCTCGCTGGCTGTCTTCTGAACTTTTCCTGCCATGCCATGGCCTCCGTGGCCGAAGTGTAGCACGATCTCCATCGAATCCGCTTGTTTCAGCGCGTGCTCGGCCTCACGTTGTAGGGCGACCTCGGAGCCATCAAGAAAATCTTCGACCGCATGGACGGCAAGTCGGTCGCGGGCAAGATGAGAACCCGCGTCCATGATCTTCTCACTGCCACAGGCGCAGCGGCGCCAGCGTGATCGCGGGAACATAGGTGATGAGCGCGAGCGCGATGAGATAGATCACGATGAACGGCAGGATGCCGCGGTAGAGCTTGGCGAGCGGGATGCCGAACAGCGCGTGGGTGGCAAAGAGATTGAGCCCGAACGGCGGTATGAACATTCCGACGGCCAGGTTCACGGTGAAGATGATGCCGAAGTGAATCTGATCCACGCCGGCCTGGATGATAAGCGGCATCAGCAGCGGCGTCAGGATCAATATCGCCGCCGGGGGCTCGAGCACGGTTCCGACGAACAGCAGCACGATATTGATGATCAGCAGGAGGAGCCACGTGTCGAGGTGAAGGCTCGCGATCGAAGCGACGAGCCGCATCGGAAAGCCGCTCGTCGTCACCAGCCACGAATAAGCGCCGGCCGCGGACACGATGATCAGGATTTGCGAGATGACCTTGGCGGAGTTGATCGCGGTCTGCCACAGCTCGCTCCACGACATCTCGCGATAGATGAAGCGAGCGACGAGGATCGCGTAGACGCAGGCAATTCCCGCCGCCTCCGTGGGCGTGAAGATGCCGCCATAGATGCCGCCCAGAATCACGACCGGAGCGAACAACGCCCAAACGGCGTCGCGGGTCGACAGCAGCACGTTTCGCCAGCGCAGCGAGGCGGTCAGCGGGATCATTTCGACCCGCGCGTAGACGAGGAGATAAATCGAGACCAGAACGCCGATCAGCAGGCCCGGCACGATCCCGGCGAGGAACAGCTTCGGAACCGATTGCTGGGCCGCGATGCCGAAAATGATCATGGTGATGGACGGCGGAATGATGGTCGCGATGGCACCGCATGACGCGATCAGGCTGCCCGCGAAAACCGGGTTGTAGCCGCGGCGGGTCAATTCCGGAACCATCAGCCGCCCGATGGCGGCGACACAGCCGACGCTCGATCCCGACATCGAACCGAACAGTTCCGACGAGGCCACGGTGGCCAGCGCGAGCGAACCGCGCACGCCGCCGATAATCGACAGCGCCCATTCCACCAAACGGCGGGCGATCCCGCCCCGTCCCATGACTTCGCCCGCGAAGATGAACAGCGGCACGGCCAAGAGCGGGAAGTTGTCGAGCCCGCCGAACAGCGCGACGTGCACCGGCTCCATCGTCCCGATGCCCATGGCAACGATGCCGATGGATGCCGCGGCGATCAGGGCGACGAAGATCGGAACGCCGAGGCAGAGCAGGACAACCGGCAGGCCGATCAGGACCAGGGCGGCCATCGAACGTCGTCCCTAGATCCGGCTGCGGTCGTCTTCGGCTTCGCTCTCCGTCCCGGTCACCTGGACGAAGATGCGAAGCAGCGACATCACGACGATCAGGAGAAGCGAAACCGGTACCACGCTTTGCGCGATCCACATCGGCAGATGGAGCGCGTCGCTGCGCTGATCGAACTCGAACAGCAGGTTCACGACGCGAAAGCTCGCGAACACCACCGGCACGAGCACGGCGGCCAGGACGAGCGTGCTGAGGATCTGCAGGATTCGACGCCGCGCCGGCGGCGCAAAATCCAGGATGGCGTCGATGCGGATATGGGCCTGCTGCCACGCCACCGAGACGGCGCCGACATACACGCCGAAGATCATCAGGTACAGCATCGCCTCCTCCGCCCAGGACAGAGGGGTGCGGAAGAAATAGCGAAGAATGATGTTGACGGCGTTGATAGCGACGATGGCCAGAAGGGCGGCGGCTCCCGCCCACAGTCCGATATCGGCGATCCGCGTTCCGAGCCAGTACAGCGAGCGCTTGTATCCGGGCCGGTCGGCTGCTTTGGCATCCACGATGATTTTGCCCCCAGGTCGGTGCGCTCGGTCAGCGGTACGATAGTTCTGCCATGCCCCCGCGCCGACCGCCATCAAATCGGCGTCGCATCCGCCCGGATCCGCGGATCCGCGCAGGCGCGAGCGCGGCCGCAGCATTGCCAGATCAGGCATCGGCCCGCAAACTGACGCGGCCGCCGCCGCGGCGGTCGGGGGATGGGCTGAGGCGACAAAGGTTGAGGGGAGGATGATGTGAAATTCCGGGTAGAGCTGGTTTGGAAGGACAGCGAGGAAAACGCCGCATCGTCGATCTTTCTGACCTCGGACGGGCGCGTCGTCCTGCAGGGCCGCGCCGTATCGCGGGAGGAGCGGCGGGCGCTGGCGCTGCCGCCGGAAGGCGACATGATCAGCGTCGACCGAAACCTCATCCGCGCGATCAAGGACATGCTTTGACCGCTCATTGCATTGAAAACATGGACCTTGGGGAATACCATCGCTGCAAAGCAAACCCATAACCGCGCGGACGGAGGAAGGCCCATGTTCCTCAAGAACTACTGGTACGTGGCAGCCTATGATCATGAGATCGAGCGGCGCCCGCTCGGCCGCATCATCCTGGGCGAGCCGATCGTCTTCTACCGGCTGGAGGACGGAACGCCGGTCGCGCTCGAGGATCGCTGCGCGCATCGCCACCTGCCCTTGTCCATGGGGAAACTGGTGGGCGACACGTTGCAGTGCCATTACCACGGGCTGCGCTATGACAAGACCGGCACCTGCGTGCGGGTGCCGGGCCAGGACATGATTCCACGCTCGGCCCGGGTCAGGAGCTACCCGGTGGTCGAGCGCTATCACTGGCTGTGGGTCTGGATGGGCGATCCCGCGCTCGCCGACCCCGACAAGATCCCCGATTTCCACTGGTTCGACGATCCGAACTGGGGAGCGAAGGGCCAGTACCTTCATGTCAAGGGCAACTGGCAGCTCGTCGTCGACAACCTGCTCGATCTCACGCATCTCGCCTTCGTGCACGAGACCACGATCGGGAACTCCGCGCTGGTGGACCAGGCGCAAGTCAAGGTCCAGCGCGCGCAGGACGGCGTCACGGTCACCCGGTGGATCATCGACGCGCCGGCGCCGCCCACGTTCGTGAAAGCCGGCGGCTTCACCTCCAACGTGGATCGCTGGCAGATCATCAACTTCGCCCCGCCGGCGTTCCTGCGCCTCGATGTCGGCGCCACGCCGACCGGCACCGGCGCGCCGGACGGGCGCCGCGTCGGCGGCATCGGCATGTGGAATCTCAACGCCATCACGCCGGAGACGGAAACCACGAGCCACTATTTCTGGGGCCAGGCGCACGACTTCGACGTCGACAATCCCAAGACGACCGACATGATCGTCGAGCAGATCCGGACGGCGTTCCTCGAGGACGTCGCGGTGTTCGAAGCGCAGCAGCGCAACTTGGAGCGCATTCCGAACCCGCCGCAGACCGATATCAACGCCGACAGCGGCGTGATCCAGGCGCGCCGCATCCTCGACCGGCTGCATCAGGAGGAACAGGCAGCCGCGGCAACTGCGAAGATGGTGGCGGCGGAGTAGCGCGCGACGCTTGGCCGTGTGACCGGCCAAGCCGGTTCACACGTGCATGAATCCCGATCTGCGTCAGTTCTGACCGAACTGCGCAACCAGATAGGCGGAGATCGCCTGCACCTCGTCGGGCGCCGACATGCCCCAGCGTTCGTACATGCTGGACACGATCGTATCCCAGTCGCGCTTCTGTCTTTTCACGACCGTGACCCGCTCGAGACTGTGGCAGACGGCGCAGCGCGTCTCGACCAGTTCCTTGCCCGGGCCGCTCGGCAGCGCGGCCGAACCGGTTGCCGGCGCCCCCGGCCCGAAATTGGTCGTGAGATATTGAACGACGGTATCGGCCTCGCGCGGCGTCAACTGCGCGCCGCGCAGCACCATGTTGTGGACATGGCGCTTCCATCCCACCGGACCGTCCCGGCCCGCCATGATGACGTTCAACGCGTGGCATTGCGAGCAGGCCACCGCCACCAGTTCGCGGCCGTCGCCTGGCGGCAGGGCACCGGCGGTCTGGGCGCGCAGCGGCGCGCCGGTCGCAAGAGTGAGCGCCACGAGCGTGCCCGGGAGCAGGAGGCGCTTCATGGTCACACCCTCCGTTGCCGCAAATCCGCGACGGAATAGGGCGGATGCCACGTCGAGGCGGCGCCGATGCCGTCGCGATAGGTGTGAATGTCGAGGAGGTAGGGGCGGCCGTCGGCGACGGTGCGCCGGGCGCGGGCGATGGCGTCCTTGAGCTTGCCCGGCTCCTTGACGACCTCGCCCTCGACGCCGAACGCCTCCGACGCCTTGGCGTAGTCGACGTCGGGGCTGCCGAGATAGCAGGTCATGTCGCGGCCGCTCTTGAACTGCCGGCCGCCGTAATGCCAGATGCGATTGCGCTCGTTGTTGTAGCTGTGGTTGTTGAGCACGATGTTGAGGACGGGCGCCTTGTAGCGCGACTGGGTCCAGAGCGGCTGCGGGCCGGAAAAGCAGAAGCTGCCGTCGCCGACCACCGAAACCACGGGCAGGTCCGGCCGGGCGAGCTTGGCACCGAACGCCGCCGCCAGTCCCCATCCCAGCACGTTCGGCCCGGTGGCGATGTATTGCTTGTCGGCGCCGCCGAAGGACAGCAACGGATCCATGGTCTTGCCGGAATTGACGTCGCAGACGTAGCAGGTGTCGTGGTCGAGCGCCGCCTCGAGCTCGAGTGCGATGCGCTCGAGGCTGACCGGCGTGCGCTCGGCGTTCTCGCGCGCGATCTGCTGGCGGAATTCCCGCATCTGCGACGAGTAGGCGCGCGTGCGCGCGGTGCGCTCCTCGGCGATCTCCTTGAGCCGCGATTGCGTCGCCATGCTGCGGACCGCCGCCACCAGATCGGCGGTCGCGAGCCGGATGTCGGCCACCATGGCGAGATCGACCGGGGCGCCGCGGGCAAGACTCGCGGGGTCGAGACGGATCGAGATCAGCTGCGTTCCGGGCGCGGCGCGCTCGCCGTAGCGGTTGCCGAGGTTGAGGAGGACGTCGACCTTGCCGGGATAGCGCATGTCGCGCAGCTGCGTGCCGATGTAGAGCGGATGCCGGGTCGGGAAGGGCTTCGACCAGAAGCCGAGCGAGCCTGCCTGCCCGGTGACGGGAAGGCCGAGGAGCTCGGCGAGCTCGACCAGCTCCTTGCCGGCGCGGCACCAGGTGGCCTCGTCGCCGACGCTCATCAGCGGATTCTTCGCCTCGAGCAGAATGCGCGCGGCCTTCGCGATATCATCCTTGTCGGGACGGATCCGCATCGGCACGTCGAATTTCGCCTGGTCCCAGATGGTGGCGGTCGCCTCTGCACGCAGCACGTTCGTCGGCAGGGAGAGGAAGACCGGGCCGCAGGGCGACGTCGAGGCAAACTTCATGCCGCGGCGGACGGTTTCCGGGATCGATCCCGTGGTCTTTGCCGCCCAGTACCATTTGGTGATGGGCTGGGTCATGACTTCGCAATGGTCCGGCTCCTGGAAGAGGTCGCGGCCGAGCGCGTCCTGCTCCACCGAGGCGACTGCGACCATGACCGGAATCTGGTCCTTCCAGCTGTTCACCATCTGCGTCATGGCATTGGGCAGACCGATATTGGCGACGATGACGACGCCGGTCTTGCCCGAGGCCCGCGCATAGCCGTCCGCCATGGCGACCACGGCGCCTTCGTGGATGCCCTTGATCAAATGGATGCCGGGCTCGTCGACCAGCGCATCGAAGATCGGATAGTCGCCGGTCGACGGGTTGAAGAAGATGTGCTCGACGCCCGCTGCCTTGAGCTGCTGCACGAGCAGCGCGCCCCCGGTACCCTTCATCTCGCGCATGGCGGAGGCGGGCGGCGCCGCGCCCTGGCCGAAGGTCTCGAGCGACTGCGCCACCGACTTGACGGCGACGGCGCTCATGCCGAGCGCGCTCAGGCCGGTCATGAGCTGGCGGCGCGACATGCCGTTGTCCAGATACTGCTTGATGAGATCCTTCATGGCATCCTCCTCCCTTTTGTTGGCCATTCGTCGGGCCGGGCAGGATGTCGGCAGAGACCCCCGCCGTTATCGGGACGAACGACGCTACCACCGTCGCGGCCTCCGCTAAAGGGCCGCGTTGTGCCGTGGAGCAGGTGGGTTACACTGGACGCAAGCGCCAAGCCGCAAGCTCATGACGAAATGCCCGGGGAGGGCCACATGCGCGGTCTTCGACTCGTTCTGTTGCTGCTCGCATGCGCGTTTGCGACCGGCGCGGCGGCGCAATATCCCGACAAGCCGATCCGGCTCATCGTCCCGCAAGCTGCCGGCAGCGCGACCGACACGGTTGCGCGCATCCTCGGCGCCGAGCTCGCCAAGGAGCTCGGGCAGCAGGTCGTGGTGGACAACCGTCCCGGCGGCGCGCTGACCATCGGTCTCGACCTCACCGCCAAGTCCGAGCCCGACGGCTATACCATCTGCATGGGGCCGATCGGCGCGCTCGCGATCACCCGCCACATGGTGGCAAAGCTGCCGTACGACATCGAACGCGACTTCCAGCCGATCGCGCTGGCGACGCGCGGGCACCTGCTGCTGGCGGTCTCGCCGACGGTGCCGTTCAAGTCGGTGCTGGAACTCATCGACTACGCGAAGAAGAACCCGGGAAAGCTGTTGAATGCGTCCTCCAGCAACGGCTCGCCCGGCCACGTCGGCGGCGAGCTGTTCAAGTACATGAGCGGCACCGACATCGTCCACGTTCCCTATCGCGGCGGGGCCGCGGCGATCAACGATCTGATCGCCGGCCGCGTGCATCTCATGTTCGAGAGCCTCAACTCGATCGCGCCGCACGCGAGGTCCGGCACCGTGCGGGCGCTCGCGGTCAGCGGAGCGCGGCGCTCGCCGGGCTTCCCCGACTTGCCGACGGTCGCGGAGGCCGGCGTCCCGGGATACGCGGCGCCGACCTGGAGCGGCGTCATCGCGCCGGCCGGGGTGCCGAGGCCGATCGTCGACAAGCTCAACGCCGCGATCAACAGGGCGATCGTTACGCAGACCTTCAAGGACCGTTTCGCCATGATCGGCGACGAGCCGGCGGGCGGCACGCCCGAAGAGTTTGTCGAATTGATCCGCAGCGATTCCGCCAAGTGGGCGGAGGTCGTCCGGCGCTCGGGAGCGCGGCTGGACTAGCCGATGCGCTGCTGTCTATGCTGATCGCCGTTCGGCTCCATCCCATCCGCCCGCCCGGCAAGATTCCGCAATGAAGAACGTGCCCATCTATCAAGCGCTGGCGCAAGCCTTCGCGGCCGAAGGCGTCGACGCCCATTTCACCCTGATGGGCGACGGAAACATGCACTGGGCGACCGCGATGAAAAATCTGGAGGGGATGGCCACCTTCTCCGCCCGGCATGAGCATTGCGCCTGCGCGATGGCGATGGGCTATCACCTCGCGACCGGACAAGTCGGCGTCGCGTCCGTCACCTGCGGCCCCGGCTTCACCCAGATCATGACCGCGTTGTCGGTGGCGTCACGCGGGCGCATCCCGCTCGTCGTGTTCGCGGGCGAAGCGCCGATCAACGCCAGATGGTACAATCAGGCAATCGACCAGCCGCCGTTCGCCGCCGCCGCCGGCGCCCACTACATTTCCGCCCACAGCCCGCAGCGCATGTATCAGTACGTCCGGGAGGCGTTCTACGTCGCGCGCCACGAGCGCAGGCCGGTGGTGCTCGGCGTGCCCTACGATCTGCAGAAGCAGCCGCTGCCGAACATCGGCGAATACCAGCCTTCGTCCAGCGTCCTGCCGGACACAGAGCCGACGCCTCCCAACCCGCGCCAGCTCGACGAGCTGGTCGAGAAGCTGGCCGCTGCCAAATGTCCGATCGTTCTCGCCGGCCGCGGCGTGATGCGCTCCGGTGCGGCAAAGGAGGTCGAGGAATTGGCCGAGCAGACCGGCGCGCTCCTCTCCACCACACTGCTCGCCCGCGGCATGTTCGACCACAACGCGTTCTCGATCGGGGTTGCCGGCGGTTTCGCGCGCGATATCGCCCGCGAGGTGGGCGAGCAGGCGGACCTCGTGGTCGCCATCGGTGCAAGCCTCAACTACTACAGCGTCGACGGCGGCCACATGTTCCCCAAGGCCGAGATCGTGCAGGTCGACACCGAGCCGCTCGGGCTGCGCAACGGCATGCGGGCGGCGGATCTCTATCTGCGCGCCGATGCCAAGCTGGCCGCCGCCGGGATGCTCGAGAAATTGCGCGCGCGCGGCGGGACCAGGGCGAGCATCCGCTCGCCGGAGCTCGCGCGGCGGATCAGGGACGAGCCGGCCGATGGCGCGCAATTTGCCATCGAGCCGGGGCTGCTCGATCCAAGACGCGCCATCGACGAGCTCGACCGCGTGATCCCCAAGGATTACGACTCCGTGAGCGGCGCCGGCCACCAAGCCTATTTCCACTCCACCATGCGCGGCCACAGGCCCGAGAACTATCACGCCATCCGGGAGTTCGGCGCGATCGGCAACGGCATCTCGCTCGCCATCGGCGTGGCGGCGGCGAGGAAGAACGGCAAGGTGGTCCTGTTCGAGGGCGACGGCAGCCTCCTCATGCACATCCAGGAGCTGGAGATGGTGCAGCGCCATCGCTTGAAGCTCCTGATCTGCGTCCTCAACGACGGCGCCTATGGCTCCGAGGTCCACAAGCTGCGCGCCGACGGCATCGACGACAGCGGCTCGATCTTCGGACGGACGGACCTGGCGGCGATCGCCAAGGGCTTCGGCCTGCGCGGCGCGACCGTGACCGACGTGAGGGAGTTCAAGCCGCTGTTCGATGCGTACCAGGCGCAGGACATGGCCGAGCTCTGGAACATCCACGTGTCCGACCAAGTGGTGAGCCCCAGCACGCGGCGCGGCGTGGGGCGTGGCCACGGCAAGATGTGAGATAGCTGCGGTAAGTCAGGGTTGGGTCAGTCCGTTCGGCGTCGTCATTTGGCCGGCCAGAGAGCTCCTGAAAATACTGTCATTAGAGCGCAAGCCCGAGTGCCGCTCGACCCTGCGAGCACGCCCTGCGGGCACAGGTCGGGGCCTGCATGCCCCGTACAGGATCTCCCCAGATATGCTTTGCGCCTCGCCGAATTGCTCGATCTGACCGGTATCCACTTTTCGGGATCATGCTCTAGCGGGCCGGTCGGATGTTCTGGTTCATGCGGAACAGGTTGGCAGGGTCGTAACGACGCTTGATCTCGGCCAGGCGGCGATAGTTCGTGCCATACGCCTTCTCGACCCGGTCGTTTTCATCGTCGGGCATGAAATTGACGTGGACGCTGCCCGAGGCTGACCATTACTGGTTTTGATGTGGTGGACGGCGCCCGCTCCCGGCATCGATGTGCCATAGGGTGCTTCGTCGGAAGCGAATTACATGAGGGGAGCCGTCCAAATGCAAATTACCACGATCGGGTTGGATATCGCCAAGAACGTGTTTCAGGTCCACGGCATCGACGCCAACGAGACGGTCGTTGTCAGGAAGCGACTCCGGCGTAGCCAGGTGCTGGCGTTCTTCAAAGCGCTGCCGCCGTGCCTCATCGGCATGGAGGCCTGCGCCACGGCTCATTATTGGGCGCGCGAGCTCACGAAGCTCGGCCACCGGGTGCGGCTGATGCCAGCAAAAGACGTGAAGGCCTACGTCAAGCGCAACAAGAACGATGCCGCCGACGCCGAGGCGATCTGTGAGGCGGTGCGGCGCCCGACCATGCGTTTCGTGCGGATCAAGTCGGCCGAGCAGCAAGGTCAGTTGATGCAGCACCGTACGCGCGATCTGCTGATGCGCCAACGCACCCAGTCGATCAACGCGTTGCGCGCGCATCTGGCCGAACTCGGCATTGTGGCTGCGCAGGGCGACAAAGGGGTGAAGGAATTGCTCTCGATCGTGGCGGACGAAAAGGATGCGCGCTTGCCGATCGATGCACGCGCGAGCGTCATTGTGCTGGCGGCGCAGCTTCAGGCCGTGCAAACGCTGATCGGATCGATCGAGAAACGAATCAAGACGCAGCACCGCTCGAACGAGGCGAGCAAGCGGCTTGAGACGATCCCGGGCATCGGTGTCATCGGGGCGAGCGCGATCGCGGCGACGGTAGCGGACCCAACGGTTTTTCGGTCGGGGCGCGATTTTGCGGCTTGGATCGGACTGGTGCCGCGACAGGATTCAACCGGGGGCAAGCAGAAGCTTGGGCCGATCTCCAAGCAAGGCGACCGCTACTTGCGGCGCATTCTTGTCGTCGGCGCGCATTCCGTCTTGCGGCGCGCCAAGCAGAATCCTGAGAAATATCTCTGGCTCACGCAGCTCCTGGCGCGGCGGCCCTTCAAGGTCGTGGCGGTGGCACTTGCCAACAAGATGGCTCGCATGGCCTGGGCGCTGCTGGCCCATGGCGCCACCTATCGGGCGCCTGTGCTTGCGGCAGCGGCGTAAGGAGTTTGGCGATGGAAGGATGAGGTTCTGTTCGTGCGTTCATGAACTGCAGGGGTGATGAAGACATTGATGCGAAACGGTCGAGACCGTCGATCGGAAAAC
Source organism: uncultured Alphaproteobacteria bacterium (assembly GCA_963821505.1). GTDB lineage: Bacteria > Pseudomonadota > Alphaproteobacteria > Rhizobiales > Xanthobacteraceae > VAZQ01. The sequence continues at coordinate 34,896 of CAWGEH010000013.1, read as the reverse complement.
CCGTGATGGGTCACGCGAGGAAAGAGCGCGTGGTTTTGTTTGGGACCGATCAGCGGATCACATCAGGGCCAGCGGCCAAACGGCCGCATTCAAAGGCCGAATACATGACCGCACCCGAACGCTTCGCTGATAGTCAGATTCCTCTTGCACCGCGGGCGCCGTCCATACATGACCCGAATGTATGGTCCGGCCGTGCGTTGCAAGAGTTTTCGTCGATCAGGCAGATGCGGTCTTGCATCAATGTATCCGGTCTCTGATTGGAGCGCGTTGTGCTCCCGATCTCATGGATATCAGCGCGCATTCGAGCTGCGGCGCCGTCAGGAGGCAGAGTCCAATTGTCGGATAGGGGCAGCACTCATGCCGAATGCGTCGGAACGCCAAAGGCGCGTTGCATTCGGGCAACACATTTGGGAAAAATCATAAGCTGCGTTTTTCGTCATCGCGCAATCATATCTTGAGCTGAAAAATCAGCGCCGTCGCATGCTTGGCTGTGCAGCATGCCTCAAGTGGAGCCGTGGACAAGACAGGAGCCGACGGGGTCATGACTGCGCGGCGATTTGCGATGTTGGCGCCGGTGTTATGCGGAAAGGTCGGTCTCGCCGTTTGGGTTGTTGCCGGGTTCGCCGGCTTCGGTTCGCCTGGCATCGAGAATACGGTCGCAGCGCCAATCGAGAACCGCCGCGCAACATCTCTCCCTGCTGACGCCGAGCCCGTGGTCGCACCGCAGGCAACTGCGATGGGCAAGGCCGGCGTCTCCAACGCCGATGTAGCGACGGCCGCTGTATCCGCGACGGAGACGGCGGGCTCGGGTGGGCCGGCATGGATCGTCGAGGCCGCGTTGCCCGGCTCTTCGCAGATGCTGCTGCCCGAAAGACCACCCACGCAGATGGCGACGGCCAGCACGCCTGATCCGGTGCATAACCACGCCAAGGAGGCGCTGGGCTCCATCGACACTCTCGACAAGTGCCTGGTGGCGGAAATCTGCATCGACCAATACCTTTGGTCGGTGTACCAACGGACACCCAAGATCGATACCATCAAGGTGTTGGAGCAGAGGAAAGTGACGGTTAAGAAGAAGGGCAAAACGCGGACTGTCATGAAAAGTTTTACAAAGCTCGTCGACGAGGACTTCGCGTGGAAAGATCCGAAGGCGGCAGAAAAAGCCGGCATGTCGTTGATGGAATTCGTGATAGGAGGCATGGATCGGAGCTTCAAGCTGAAGCTGTATCATGCTCTTCGCGCGCTGGACGACGCCGGGCTTTCGCCAGGCATAACGAGCGGATTCCGCGATGATTACCGTCAATCGATAGCAAGCGGCCTGAAGGTTGCGACTGATAAATCATACCATGGTGGGAGCTTCCGCGGCGGCTATGGCCACGGGCTAGCAGCCGATCTTGTGAGCCTGAAGGGCGAAACACGTGGGGAGCGATGGATTTCAAGTGAAAGGTTGTGGAACTGGATCGATGCGCACGGCAATGAATTTGGGATCGGGCGACCGTATCTCGATAAAGATCCGGCGCATGTGGCACCGATCGACGGCAAAGAATATGCCGATCACCACCGCGGGACGAAAGCGCAACACGCTGAATCGGATATGAAGAAGCGCAACCGGCTAGCTGTGCGCGACGCTCAAACGCAGTAAGATCAACTGATCGGATGTCTGTTGCTGGCACCGAGCCGCCGATCCGGGATGTCCGTTTTCACGGCGATTACTAGGGGTAGAGCGGACGTAACGCAGCATCGCCCAAATGTCCAAAAGGGCCCCAACCGGTCATCGAACCCATCGGTGTTCGCAGATCGGGTTATGGAATATCGGGTGGGGGGTCGGCGTTACTCCGGCTTGATATTGGCTGTGCGGATTACTTTGCCCCACTTCTCAGTTTCGTCGGCGATGAGCTTGCCAAAATCGGCAGGGGAGCCGGGCAATGGGGTTCCTCCCAAGTCGGCAAATCGCCCCTTCAACTTGGAATCCGTGAGACCCTCATTCACGGCGATATTGAGCCTGTTGATGACCTCCGCTGGCGTACTCCTCGGCATACCGAGCCCGAACCAATTACTCACTTCATACCCGGGTACGAAATCGCTCATGACAGGAATTTCCGGAATCAAAGCAGATCGCGGCGCCGATGTCACAGCTAACGGGCGCAGTTTATCCGCCTTGATATACTCGATTGTGGAGGTAATTGCGTCAAACATCACCTGTACCTGACCACCAAGAAGATCAGTCAGCGCCGGCCCGGAACTGCGATATGGAACGTGCATCACCTCGATTCCGGTCATTATCTTGAACAACTCCCCGGACATATGGTTAGACGCCCCAATTCCCGAAGAAGCGAAGTTGAGTCTGCCCGGATTGACTTTGGCATAGCTAATGAATTCGGGAACCGATTTGGCCGGGAATGTCTGAGCAACGACCATCACATTAGGTACGCGCATGATCCCAGCGACAGGAGCGATATCGCGCATGAAATTGAAATGGAGCTTCTCGTAGAGCGTGGCGTTGATCGCGTGCGGCGATGATACTATCAAAACGGTATACCCGTCGGGTGTTGCATTTACCACCGCCTCCGTGCCGACGTTGGTTGCCGCACCTGGTCGGTTCTCGATAACGAAGGGTTGCCCAAACCGCTCCGATAGCCACTGTCCCAGCACACGGGCAATTATGTCGTTTGGACCGGCAGGAGCGAAAGGGACAATGATCCGCACCGGCCGCGACGGATACGTTTGTCCGTGCGCAATACGCGAGACGGCCGGCAGCGCGGCAGCGCCCGCGGCCAGATGCAGGAACTTGCGGCGGAGAAGTTTCATGGCGACCCCCCTCTGGTCTTCGTTATGTCGCGCGAGTGTGGGCACGCGAGGCGATAGCTGCTGACGGCATCGGCGCTTTCCGCCATTTGAACGTCGGGCTGGGCGCATCGCAGCGGATAGCTCTGCGCGGCTGCTGGGATCGCAGAGGACGCAGAGTCGAGCAGAGCGAACACGGCATGACGACGGGCTTGACGGGCTTCATGGTCTTTCACCTTGCTGAGGCATCGCCGAAGATTCTGTGCAGCCGCAGGCAGACGACCGACGTCACGCTGTCCCGCCCGGCGGTGCCGTTTCGCTCGTCCTGCGCGCGGTGCGGGACCGCTCCGGCCTATTGTTGGAGCATGATCTTTTCCGAAAACCGGTATCCACCCCGGATCAAGTCCGGGGCAGGCTTTTTCGGGATCATGCTCTAGCGGGCCGGCCGGATGTTCTGGTTCATGCGGAACAGGTTGGCGGGGTCGTAGCGACGCTTGATCTCGGCCAGGCGGCGATAGTTCGTGCCATACGCCTTCTCGACCCGGTCGTTTTCATCGTCGGGCATGAAATTGACGTAGACGCTGCCCGAGGCAAAGGGTGCGGCGGCCTCGAACAGATGACGGGCCCATGCGATGCAGGCCTGGTCCTGCGCCTTGTCTTGCCAGCGTGTGTGCACATTCATGATGAAGTGGGCATCGCGATTCGGCCATGCGGTGGCGTTGGCAGCGACGCGCGCCATCGCGCCTCCGACATGGGCGATGAACACCTCGCATTCCGGCGAGGGCACCTGTCGCACGCTGTTGAGGATCACGTTGATGGCGGCATCCGGAAGATCGGCGAAGTCATGGCTCTTCCAATAGTTGCGCGCGCCGGGCGTCAGCAGCGGATCGAACGCCGCCTGCCATGCGGTGAACGGGTGCGGAGCGATCACGTCGACGATCGGCTTGCCGAGGGCGCGCAGCGCCTTGAGGGCCTTTTCGCCTTCCTTCATGTCGCCGCTGTAGCAAGCCGCGAACACGAGAACGTCCTTGCCGTGCCACTCCGGGGGGAGGAAGGGCAGTGGCGGCGCCTTGCGCATGACGACCCAGATCGTGAGCTCGTCCGGCGCCTGGTCGGCGATGCGGCGGAACTCCGGCAGCAGCTCGGCTGCCTGCTCGAGCGGATGCACGACGAGGCCGGACAGCACCTCGGGGCCGAGCGGATGGAGCTTGAACTCGAAGGAGGTCACAACGCCGAAATTGCCGCCGCCGCCGCGTAAAGCCCAGAACAGGTCCGGGTTCTCCTTCTCGCTCGCGCGGACGAGCTTGGCGTCGGCCGTGACGACGTCGGCCGAGATCAGATTGTCGACGGTCAGCCCGAACTTGCGGGTGGTCCAGCCGAAGCCGCCGCCCAGCGTGAGGCCGGCGACGCCGGTCGTCGAATTGATGCCGAGCGGCGTGACGAGGCCGAACTTCTGCGCCTCCTTGTCGAAGTCCGCCAGCGTGGCGCCGGGCTCGACGCGAGCCGTGCCGGACGCCGGATCGACGCGCACCGACTTCATCAAGGACAGGTCGATGAGGAGACCGCCGTCGCATACCGCATTGCCGGCGATGTTGTGGCCGCCGCCGCGTACGGCAACGAGCAGCTTTTCGTCGCGCGCGAGCTTGACCGCGTTGATGACGTCGACGGCACCCAGGCAGCGAACCACCAGACCCGGACGTCGGTCGACCATGGCGTTCCAGATCGTGCGAGCAGCTTCGTAACCATCCTCTCCGGGCAACGCGACGGTGCCGCGCACCTTGCCGCGCAAGGCGGACACGGTGTCCAGCGGGATTTTCTTGGTCGATGCCTCGAGCGTTCGCATGGTCAGGTCTGTCATGTTCGCCTCTGAGAATTGGGTTCGAGTACCGTGCCCACCGTTCCCGCTCGACACCGCGTCGACATGCACCGGCGGCCGGCGGGGTCCCGCAAGCATGGCGCGGACACCTAGCGGCAGGAGAGACGGTAAGCTTGAAGGCGATCTTGAGATTTCCTGAAGATTTCAGTCGCGCGGCCGCACGGCAACGTCACGGGCATGACACTCTTGACACCAGAACTGGCTGGCAAACGCCTGGGTCTGCTGCGGGAGACTGTGCCACTCGCCACCGCCGACGAGGTGATCGAGTGAGACGGCGCGATGTCGCATATTGGCACAAATCGGAAGTGTCAGAACGCGTGAACGATGTCCGCTTTTGGCGGTAATCCGGACGGAATATGCTGCTGCAAGCCTTTCCGCTTTTGACCCTGAGCGGCCTAGCGGGGATTGAAATCCCGCAGCGCAGCAGTCTCCTGCCGTGGCTGAGGTGTGCTATCCTTCCGCTCGCAAGGACCGGAGGCACTGCCCAGTGAAACGCCGCGATTTGATCACGTTGCTCAGCGGCGCGGCAGCGGCGTGGCCGTTCGCGGCGCACGCGCAGCATGGCGAGCGGATGCGGCGCATCGGCGTGTTCACGTGTCGCGGACGGTTGCTTGCCGCATTAGCAATCATCATCGGATCGATCATCGCTGGGTGGACGCCGGCCACTGCTGCAACGCTCACGGTCGGCAAGGCGGCGCCGAATGCGGACCCGATCATTCCGGTCAACGTCGGCGACAGGCTCGGCATCTTCAAGAAACACGGACTCGACTTAACGATCGTCGACTTCACCGGCGGCAGCAAGATGACGCAGGCGATGGTGGCCGGCAGTATCGATATCGGGGTCGGTGCGGGCACCGAGATGGCGTTCGTTGCCAAGGGTGCATCCATGACTGCGGTCTGCGAGGCCGCCGGGCCCCCCTCATTCCTCAGTATCGGTGTGCCGTGGGACTCCCCGATTCGCTCCCTCGACCAGCTCAAAGGCAAGAGGATTGGCGTATCTACCGCCGGCTCGTTGACCGATTGGCTGGCGAAGGACCTTGCGCACAAAAAGGGATGGGGACCGCAAGCCATCACTGTGGTGACTATGGGTAATGCGCCGACAACTATCATTGCGGCCTTTCGCGCGCATTTGGTTGACGCCTACGTTAATGTGACCTCGCTTTTCCTCGCCATGGAAGAGAACAAGACGGGCCGCGTTCTCGCTCCTGTCTCGCAATACGAGGGCAAGCTCGCCGTCGGAACGCTTTACGCGTCGAAACGCCTGATTGATGCCGACCCCGATACCGTGCGCGCGTTTGTCGCTGGCTGGATCGAAACGATCGACTTCATTCGTACCCACAAGGCCGAGACGGTGAAGATCGAGAGCGAAATCACCGGATTTTCGGAGAGCGTGATGTCGAGGGACTACGACCTCACGATCGGCATGTTCACCAAGGATTGCAAGTTCGACGCGGAATCGCTTGCGACCCTTAAACGGTCGTTCGTCGATCTCAAGCTCTTGGCAACGCCGCCGGACATGTCAGCACTCTATACCGAGGCTTTCCTGCCGAAATAACGGCGGCTGATTCGGCAGGCCGTTAACACCAACGTCCGGTGGCCGATCGCATGGGAGGCTCAGGGGTTGAAGTTGCGGTCGCTTTCGGGGCGATCCGGGCGTTAACCCACAAGAGACATGCGGCCCTTAAGGTGCAGACATGACAGGGCGAATGCCGGCCATTTACGATAGCAGCACTACAATCGGCTGCTCGCGCATGCCGACGATGTGATCGAATAGCGATGACTTTGCTGCGACGCGTTAGGTCGCGATTTGGCACGACTCGGACGAGCCGAACACCGCTGGATATGTCCGTTCATTGGGGTGAAACGGTCATGCCGACTTCGCGCTCGAAATGACGCGAATGACCCATCTCTGCCATTCCACGATCAATTTTGCTGCGATGCACGGCCCTGACCTGCTGCTATGCTAACTTCCGTGATCCTTGGGGTACGCCCCATGAGGCGTCGCGAGTTCATCACTGTGGTCGGCGGCGCGGTCGGGTGGCCGATTGCGGCGCGGGCGCAGCAGTCCGAGCGGATGCGGCGCATTGGCGTGCTCACAGGCGCGTCGGGACCGGTCTCGGACGCACGCCTAGACGCATTCCTGAAGGCGCTGGCGCAATTGGGCTGGCGCGACGGCGAAAACGTGCGGCTCGAAATTCGCCGGGGCGCTGGCGATGCCGACGCCATGCGCAAGTACGCGGCAGAATTGGCGGCGCTCGCGCCCGATGTCATCATGGCCATCGGCGGTACTGCAACGGGGCAATTGCTTCAGGCGACCCGCACGGTGCCAATCGTGTTTGCAATCGTGCCCGATCCAGTCGGCTCCGGTTTCGTCGTAAGCCTGTCGCGGCCAGGCGGTAACGCCACAGGCTTCTTGCAATTCGAATACAGCTTAGGCGGGAAATGGCTGGAGCTGCTCAAAGAAATCAGGCCGGGCGTGACGCGAGTAGCGGTCCTGCGTGACTCCAACGTACCCGCAGGCAATGGCCAGTTGGCGGTTATCAAATCCTTGGCGCCATCGCTTGGTATGGACGTAAGCCCGATCGACGTGCGGACCGCCGCCCAAATCGAGCGTGATGTTACGGCTTTTGCGCGCTCCAGCAACGGTGGGCTGATCGTGGTGTCGAGCACGAGAGCAGTCGTTAACCGCGCTCTTATCGTGGCGCTTGCCGCTCGGCTTAAGTTGCCAGCGGTTTACGCCCAGCGCGAATTCGTCGCGGCCGGCGGCTTGATCTCCTATGCTGCTGATTTTTTAGCTCAGCTCCGCAACGCGGCCGGCTACGTCGATCGCATTCTTAAGGGCGAGAAACCGGCCGACCTACCGGTGCAGGCGCCGACCACGTATGAACTGGTGATCCACCTCAAGACCGCGAACGCGCTCGGCCTCCAACTTCCGCCGACTCTGCTCGCCCGCGCCGATGAGGTGATCGAATAGAGAGGTGGTTTGCTGCCATTGCTCACAGCCGCTTGTGGCACCGAGGCGAAGTCAGCGAATGTCTGCTTTTGCGCCGCTTGCGGGGGTAAACCGGACATCCCTCAAACAAAACCGACGCTGCTGACCCCGAGCGGACCTAATAGGACAGAGCCATGGCGCCCCGTCTTTATCGTCGCCGCTTCGCGACAGATTTTCTGCCGCCCTTGCGCCCGTCCTGGGCTAGCGCGCGCGTTTCCTTTTCGGCCCTCGCCAGGAGCCTACGCATCGCGGCTGATGGCGCCCGCATCTTCGGCGGCGAGCGATCCATCTTGGGAGGCGGCGTGGGCAGCTTCGGCATCTCGAACTTGTCGAAGCGCTTACCCTTGATATCCTTGCGCCTTCCCACGATGCGGTAGCTGAAAGCGACGCTCGACCTACCGCCACCAAGCTCGCGCACCTCGAAAGCTGCGCCGCGCTTGCGCGCGACGTAGAGGCCGTTGCAGTCGCCTTCGGGGCTGAGAAAGACGCGATAGTCGCTGGTTATGATCACATTGGCGAAATCATTGAGTTGCACCGTGGCGCGACCGCGCCGGAGCTTGGCCGAGCCGAAATCCTCAAACCAGGGCTCGGGACTCTCCATGCAACAAAGCAGACGTTGGCTTCCGTCGGGAAATGGCACCACTGCGTGCTTTAGGCCGGAAACAACGTTGAGCCCGCCGAAAACGGTGAGCCCGCCGCCAAGCGACAGGCCGCCGCTGATCGAAACCCCGTTTTCAAACAAGCCACCCAGGCCGCCATTTGGACCCGTGCCTACAACGCCGATGCTTCCCGCTGTCAAGCCCATGCCATTCACGGCGAATCTGGTCGCTGCTGAGAACACCCCGTCACCCTTCCCCGAACCGGCGCTGACGCCCGCACCCTCCTCCGAAAAACCGTGGACGCCATTGCCGGCACGCGAACGCCCCACGAGGCCGTCCATCGCATCGGACCACCCGACCACTCCCCCCATGAAATTCTTCGGAATCGGCACCGATCCCGCCGTGCCAACGACGCCGCTCACACTTCCTTGGCTCTGGACGCCGATGTTGCCGGTTGCAAGAACTCCAACCGGGCCGTTGCTGAGGACGCCCACGAATTGGCCTCTAGCCCGTACCCCGAATTGAAGAAGGGGCGAGGAATCGAAACCGTATGCCCCAGGACCAGTTGCAAGAAAATCCGAACTTTGCGTCGTCATAGGAAAGCCTCCATCCGGAAGTCGCGTCCCTTCGGAAATTGCCGCGCGACGGTGCAATCCTGAGCCGCAGGAAAAAAAACGCAATCAGCCGCGCGGGCAGGAACGCGGCCCAGCGCCAACGCTAAGTCGGCTCCTGGCACCGAGGCGAAGTCAGCGAATGTCTGCTTTTGTGCCGCTTGCGGGGGTAAACCGGACATCCCTCAAACAAGCCGAAACCGACGCTGCTGACCCAAAAGCGACATTGAATGCAGGAGCAGTTGCTGTATCACTGTGCGTATGCCCAAACTGGAGTTTCATGAAGTAGATGCCGCGCGCTGGGGAGATTTTGAGCGCTTGTTCGAGAGCCGAGGTGGCCCGAAATCCTGCTGGTGCATGGTTTGGAGAGCAGGTGCGAAAACCAATAAGGGCGTGGATCGCAAATTTGCGATACGTCGGTACGTCAGCAATGAGACGCCGATCGGACTACTGGGCTATTCTGAAGGGGAACCCGTTGCATGGTGCTCGATCGCGCCGAGGCCAACCTACCGTGATCTTGGCGGCCCGAACCGGGCTGGCGAATTACCCGAACAAGTATGGTCGTTGGCCTGCTTCTTCATTCGTCGAGACTTGCGTGGACAGGGACTGACCAAACAAATCATCGAAGCAGCGGTGCAGCACGCCGAGAAGCGTGGTGCTACCGTGATCGAAGCGTATCCCGTCGATCCAAGCTCCCCCAGCTATCGCTTTATGGGATACGTACAGACGTTCGTATCGGCAGGATTTTACGAGGTTGGCCGAGCTGGAACACGTCGGCATGTCTTGCGCCGCGAATTGCGCAAGTAGCTTGGTCCGCTTGTGATGCTGTGGACGGCTCCTCCACCGGCACGTAAGTGCCAAAGATGTGGGCGCTGTTTGAGGCTCCCACGATTCGGAGGAGCTAAGCATGCAAACGATTACGACAATCGGTTTCGACATCGCCAAGTCAGTCTTTCAGGTGCATGGCGTTGATGCGGTCGGCCAAGTGATTGTCCGCCGGCAGTTGAAGCGTCGCCAGGTCATAGCGTTTTTCCAGAAGCTGCCGCCATGCCTGGTCGGCATCGAGGCGTGCGCCTCATCTCATTATTGGTCGCGCGAGCTCCAAGCTCTTGGTCACAGGGTGCGGCTGATGCCACCGGCGTACGTGAAGCCCTACGTCAAGCGACAGAAGAACGACATGGCCGATGCTGAGGCAATTTGCGAAGCGGTCACGAGAGCCAGTATGCGGTTCGTGCCAACCAAGACCCCTGAGCAGCAGAGCGGGCTGATACTGCATCGCACGCGCCATCTGATCATCCGCCAGCAGACCTCAGTGATCAATGCGATCCGCGCTCACCTTGCCGAGTTTGGGGTCATCGCGCCGGTCGGACGCAAAGGTGTCGAGGAACTGTTACGTGTCGTTGCCGATCCGAACGACAAACGGGTGCCTGAGGTTGTGCGTGGATGCCTTGCCGCACTGGGCAGCCAACTGCTCAGCCTCAAAAAGCAAATCTTAGACTTTGATCGAATGATCATGGCTTGGCATCGCTCCAATCAAACGAGCAAGCGCCTTAACTGCATTCCTGGCGTCGGTCCGCTACTGGCCACCGCTCTGGTGGCAAGTGTCGCCGATCCCAAAACCTTCCGGTCAGGTCGCAACTTCTCGGCCTGGATCGGGTTGGTACCGAAGCAGTACTCAAGCGGAGGTCGGGATCGGCTCGGCAGTATTAGCAAACAGGGTGACCGCTATCTGCGCAGCCTGTTCGTGGCCGGCGCCCTCGCCGTCATCCGTTATGCCAAGATCCACGGCACCAAGCATCGGCCCTGGCTCACAGCGCTGCTGGCCCGACGGCCGACCAAGGTCGCGGCCATCGCGCTTGCCAACAAGCTCGCGCGAATGGCCTGGGCAATGATGGCTACGGGCGCGCGGTACAATTATCCGGCCTCGCTGAGGGTCTAACGAGATCGCGCCGAGTACCCTGGCGTGATGTGAAGGTTGGGAGGGCGAACAGCGCGTAATGCAGAGCCGGTCGATCCGGCGATCAGGACAACCCATATGTGCCACAGCATCCTTGAATGCGGGCTTTTGACCGGGACCTGATCCGCGGAGGGCATTATGGCCAGCGGCCCTGTGTGCCGCGCTAACAGGCCGAACACATGGCTGCACCGACCAAGCCTGCGACGTGAAGATTCTCCTTGCCAACTCCGGAGCCGTCCACACATGGCACAACGCGACGGTTCGCTGCGACACACCGATTCGGTCTCTATTGCAGGCATAGCGGACATGAAGGGCCGTGTCGCCGCACCCAACTCGGTCGCGATTGACCCGAACCGGACTCGGACTGGGTTGGCCGGGTTGTGAAATAACTCCCGTACCCCTCACGCTGCTCGGCGGTGCAAGGCCTGGAACACCCTCATCCGAGGCCACGTAGTTCACAGTGGAGGCTGATCATGAAAAAACTCAGTGTGCTTGGGATTATCGGTGGTGCCGCGTTATTGACTGCGGCGCCCTTCTCGTTCAATGGTCGCAGAGCCGGACTTGGGGAAGGCAGTGAGACGACACGAGTTCATCATCCTCCTCGGCCGCGCGGCGGCCGCCTGCACTGGCCGACGAAATGATCGAACGATCTCGCGTTTTGTAGGAGAGAGTTATGGACGATGATCATCCTGCCTTAGAAAAACGAATGGGACATAAACCTTACGGACATGTGCCAAAGTTGGGGAAAATTGCAATCTGGTTAGTATTGATTGCTATAGCGTGTGGTTTAGTTTTGTATTTGGCTGTGTGGACAAATTTGATCCAGTAGCGGACTGAGGCGATGAATAGCATGCCGAGGAACCTCTTGGTATCGCATCCCGCCGACATCGGTCGTCCGCGGCGACGAGGCGATCGAATAACGCCGCTATTTGTTGCGGCACTTACGACCGGTTATGGCACGGAACTGCCGATCCGGAATGTCCGCTCTTCGGTCGCTATCGGGGTAAAGCGGACGAGATATGCTCAGGTCGAGTTCTTCTCAGTTTGGACCCGGACCGGACATCGGTTTGTCCAACGCGCCAGCTGGCAGGCCTTATCCATAATCATCGATCGAACGAACCCCGATCAGAAAATATCCAGATCGCTCGCAGCGACGACGCGACCCTTGTAGGCGCGCCGGATTTCCTCTGCCAGCACGTCCCGTCCCGGGCTCGAGCCCTCCTCGCCGACGCTTGAGCGGTGATAGGTAACGAGCATGCCCGGCTTCACCTCGTTCGCGATCTCGGCCAGTTGCGCCGACGAGGTGTGATGCCGGTGACGGAACTCCCGCGTCGGCCGCTCGGTGTTGCGATAGGCCATCATCGAATAGGCCTCGTGGATCAGCAGGTCGCAGCCGCGGCTGTGCTCGATGAGCGCGGGCGTCGGCGCGGTGTCGCCCGAGATCACGATCGAGCGGTCCGGCGTGTCGAAGCGGTAGCTGAACGAGTCGGCCATCTCCTCGTGATGGGCGGGAAAGGCCGTCACCGTCACCTTGCCGTCCCGGTAGACCACGCCGGACGCGATCTCGTGGGAGCGGACCTTGTAGCCGGTGGGGTTGTGCCGGTTCAGGCCGCCGGTGCGCGCGTCGATGTCGACGCGCCAGGCGCTGAGGACATGTTTGGTCATCGCGGCGATACCCTTCGGGCCGTAGACCGCAAGCGGATCTTTTCGGCCCATCACCCAGGGGGTGAAGATCAGGTCGGGGTAGCCCACGGTGTGGTCGGAATGCATGTGGGTGAGAAACACCGTCGTGATGTTGACGCCGCCATAGCCGAGCGCCTTGACCCCCTTCTCGTAGGCCGCCGTCGCGCGGCGGACCACGCCGGCTCCGAAGTCGACGAGGTAGGGGGTGTCGTCGACGACGATGGCGGTCGCCGGGCCCGAGCGCTCCGGCTCCGGACGCGGGTTGCCAGTTCCGAGCATCACGATCTGTGTGGGCATCGTCGTCACTGTCGGCGTGGAGGAGCTGATGCGACAGCGAATGTGACGCGCTCAGTCGACGCGCATACCGGTCGCCTTAATGATCCCCGCCCACCGCTTCCGGTCGGCCTCGATCCGCGCTGTGGCCTCGGCGCCCGTCGATGCAAGAATGCGGAGGTCGAGCGGGCGCAAGCGCTCCTGAATATCGGGCGCGGAGAGCGCCCCGCGAACCGCGGCCTCGAGCTCCGCGGCCACCGAATCCGGAGTGCCGGCGCGCACGGCCAGCGGGAAGTTGGCCTCGAAATCGAATTGCGGATAGCCGAGCTCAGCGATCGTCGGCAGCTCCGGCAGAAGCACGGAGCGCTCCCGCGAGGACACCGCGAGCCCCTTCAATCGTCCCGCGCGGATATGCTGGATCACGCCTCCGCCGCCGACGAAGCCGAACTTGATCTGGCCCGAGACCAGGTCGGTCGACAGTTGGGTGTTGCCGCGGTAGGCCACCGGCACAGCCTTAAAGCCGGCGAGAAGCCCGAAGTACTCCATGCACAAGTGACCGGGGGTTCCGGGGCCGCCATGCGCGTAGCTGACGGGTTCCTTCTTCGCGTAGGCGACGAACTCGGCCACCGAGTTGACGGGAATGGACGGGTGCACGACCAGAAAGTTCGCTGAGCTCGCACCGAGCGTGAGGAACCTGAAATCCGCCGGATCGAACGGAAGATTCTTGTAGAGGCTCGGATTCACCGTGAAGGTGGTGCTCAGCGCGACAAGCGCGGTGTACCCGTCGGCTGCGGATCGCGCGACGGCTTCGGCGCCAAGATTGCCGGCGGCCCCCGGCCGGTCCTCGACGATGAAGCTCTGGCCGAGCCGCGCCGACAGCTTGTCGGCGACTGCCCGCGCCAGCAGATCGAAGGGAACGCCGGGAAGCCCCGCGACCACAATCTTGACCGACCTTCGCGGGTACACCGCCGCGCGGACGGCGCGCATAGGAGCAAGAGCGCCGCCGGTGGCGGCGGCTGCGAGCAGCAGCGATCGTCTCGTGATCATGTGTCCGGCCCTCGCTTTTGCGACATCGGGCGCCAGCGTGCCTCTTCCCGCAGTAGCAGAAAAGCTCTATTTTCCTGCATCTGGTTAGCATTCTTGCTAAGGGGTACCAATGCGCTGGAACGACCGGATCGGGCGCCGCATCAAGCTTAGCGACCTGCACATCCTGCTGGCGGTTGCGCAATCGGGCAGTATGGCGAAAGCGGCGAGCCAGCTCGCTGTCTCCCATCCCGTGGTGTCGCGCTCGATCGGCGACCTGGAGCATGCCCTGGGCGTGCCGCTGCTGGAGCGCAATCCGCGCGGAGTCGAGCTCACCGACTACGGCCGCGCCATGCTCGACCGCAGCCATGCGGCGTTCGACGAGCTGCGCCAGGGCGTCAAGGACATCGAATTCCTGTCCGATCCGACCGCGGGCGAAGTGCGGATCGGAACTTCGCCGCCGCTCGCCGCGACATTCGTCGCCACCGTCATCGACCGCCTGTCGGGGCGCCATCCGCGCATCGTGTTCAACATCGTGTCCGAGGGAGTCACCCAGCCGGGCCAGCGGCAGAAGCTCGGCGCGCGCGACGTCGACCTCCTGATCTTCCGCAAGGTCGAGACCGTCGTGGACGACCTGACCGACTTCGAGTTTCTGTTCAGCAGCCCCTACGTGGTGGCCGCCGGCGACGGCAATCCGTGGACCAGGCGGCGCCGGATCACGCTTGCCGAGCTGATGGGCGAGCCGTGGACTTTGCCCGCCCCCGACGATGCCTTCGGATCGTTCGTCACCGAGGCGTTTCGCGCGGGCGGACTGAATTATCCGCGGGCTACCGTGATCACCTCGGCCCTGGAAACGCGAGTCAATCTGCTGCGGACCGGCCGTTATCTCTCGATCGTTCCTGAGTTCTGGCTGCAATTTCCCGACCGCCATCCGTTCCTCAGGAAATTGCACGTCGAACTGCCGATCTCCGGCGCTCCGATCGGGATCGTCACCTTGAAGCGCCGGCGGCTGAGCTCGGTTGTGCGGCTCTTCATCGATTGTGCGCGCGAGGTCGCAAAGCCGTTGGCGGGAAAGTATTAGAGACGCCATGTCGCCTTATTTGGCACGAATCTGTTGACGTTGGTTGGGCAGAGCATGTTCGCTCTGCCCGGGTAATTCAGACGTCAACTTGTTCCGCTATGGCCAGGGCATCATCGACTTCAATGCCGAGATATCTGACCGTGCTTTCTATCTTGGTATGGCCGAGCAGAAGCTGCACCGCTCGCAAATTGCCCGTACGTCGGTAGATTAGGGTCGCCTTCGTTCTCCGAAGTGAGTGGGTGCCGAATAGATGGCGGTCCAGGCCGATGCTGGCAATCCAACCTGCAACGAGGCGCGCGTACTGCCTGGTCGTCATGCACTGGCCGCTGCCGCGTCGACCTGGGAATAGATATTCGCCAGGCTTCTTACTCGCGCCTTTCAGATAGTCGTCGACAGCTTGACGGGTCTGATCCGTCAATTCGAACTTGACTGGCCGTCCCGTCTTTTTCTGCCGAACGGTTGCGCGGTCGATCGCGTAGCCATTTGGTGCAACGTCTTCGACCTTGAGCGCCACGACGTCGCAGCCACGCAGCTTGCTATCGATGGCGAGGTTGAACATAGCCAGGTCACGGGTTTGTCCCTCAACCAGCAACCGGGTCCTGATCGACCAAACGTGCTTTGGTCGCAGTGGCGGTTTAGACCCAATCAACTTGCCCTTGTTCCAGGGCGTGCGGCGGGAGCTGCTGAAAAGACATTGTCTGACATAGTCGTACTCCTCTGTTAGAGAGGACGACGAGCATGTGTCGACGCCAATGGGCGGGGGAAATAATGTCTGCTTTCCAATGTGTTGCTGTCGTAGCGATGGCGCCGAGGCAGTAGGGTTGGTCGCTCATGACCCGATGCGGTCATAAGCCGGGTCGAATTCCCGCACCGCGGCGAGCCCCTGACTTGATGCTCGCCAATCCGCTATCCTGTCACCCTGGCTAGGGGCAGCGGATGCAGTTCGATCAACTAAGACGGCGCGAGTTCATCACGCTGCTGGGCGGCGCGGCTGCCGCGTGGCCGGTTGCGGCGCGCGCGCAGCAGCCGGCGATGCCGGTTGTCGGATACCTGGGCGTCTCATCGTTTGAGACGTCGGCCGGAGGCTCCCTTCTCGCCTTCAAACGAGGCTTGGCCGAGACCGGCTATGCCGAGGACCGCAACGTTACGATCGAATACCGATGGGCCGAGGACCAATACGATCGACTGCCAGGTCTCGCCAAGGAATTGGTTCAACGCCGGGTGGCGGTGCTCGTTGCGGCTGGCAGCCCGGCGGCGTTGCCGGCAAAGGGGGCGACGACTGTCATCCCGACCGTCTTTATGATCGGGTCAGACCCGGTTGAGCTTGGTCTTGTCGCAAGCCTCAATCATCCGGGCGGCAATCTCACCGGCGTCGCATACCTCAATGTCGAAGTGGCTCCAAAACGCCTGGAATTGCTGCACCAATTCGTCCCAGCAGCCAAGTCGATTGCGCTGCTGGTCAATCCAGCCAATCCGGTCGTGGCAGAGGCGCAAGCAAAAGAGTTGGAATCTGCGGCCCGCACGCTTGGCCTGCATTTGTTGCTCGTGAATGCGAGCAATCCAATCGAAATAGAGGACGCTTTCGCAACCCTTGTACGCGATCGAGTTGGGGCGCTGCAAATCGGCGTCGACCCTTTGTTTGGCAACCACGTCGATCAACTTGTTGCTCTCGCGACGCGTCATAAGGTGCCGACTATTTACCCGTGGCGCGAATTCACGGCGGCGGGCGGTCTCATGAATTACGGAGCGAGCATCCCTGATGCCTTCCGTCAAGTCGGCGTCTACACCGGGCAGATTTTAAAGGGCGCAAAGCCTGCCGATCTGCCGGTACAGCGACCCACCAAGTTGCGGTTGGTGCTCAATCTCAAGGCAGCCAAGGCGCTCGGGATCGAATTTCCGCCGACGCTGCTCGCGCGCGCGGACGAGGTGATCGAATAGCATTCCGGGTTGCTGCATCTGCTCACGGCCGGTTGTGGCACAACAGGGACATGCCAGTCACGCTCGCGCATGTCCGCAGTTCGGGGTAGACCGGAAAACATCTGCTCGCGTGAGTATGTCCCGTTTGACCCCAACTCGGACATTGGCCCGCTCGCGCGCCAACGGTAGCCGCCTCTCGATCCAGAACAATTCAGGCCCGCGCCCCTGGACCTGCCGGCGTCTCCGGTGGCAGGCTGACGATGGGATAATCCGCGGCGTAGGAAGGCCCCATGCCCGGTATGAGACGGCGTGAGTTCATCGCGCTTCTGCGCGCCCGCGCCGACGAGGTGATCGCATGAGGCGGCGCGAGTTCATCACGCTGCTTGGCGGCTCGAGCGGGCTGCGCGACGACAACGCCGTGCAGCGCCGCCGGCGCGACGTGCATGCGATCTCCTCGCACGTGGTGATGAATTTCGACGTGGCGGCGGAGAATTTCGGGCGGGTGGAATTCGGGCTGGGGCGCAACAAGGCCTATCCGATGTTCTAAAGGTGGACGCCTTGGTGCTGCGCCGGGCAGGCAACGCGCGTGGGAGGGTCGCATGTGCACCGTGACGATCAGAACCGTGGTTGGCGTGGACAGCAACGCAGACAACGACCGTGACGCGATCATCATCGTAGGAACTGTCAAAGACTGCCCGGGCCTCAAGGTCGCCTTGTTCAACAACTTGCCGCCGGCGGGGGCGCAGATCTCGGACGGCACAATCAGCAGAGCTGCAACGATCTTGGCGGCGGGCGTCAGCGCCCACGGGGTGTCTCCGACCGGCAACGAGCGCGTCTTCACCGTGACGTTCACGCTGGACGACACCACAAGCGTCAAGGGCCGTTGCGGAAGCCGTCTTACGGGGGGAGGGGCAGGCCTCCTCGCAGTCTGCGACGACGACAGCCAATGCCGTGACGCGGTCTTTTGGGATCAACCCGTCGACTGCGAGGAAGACGGCTGTCCGGAAGTCACGATTACCCCAAGCGTATCCGATGAATGCGTGAACCAGACGCGCAGCGTCAGCCTGTCCATCGTCGCCAATCCCTTTTCCACCGGGCTTGCTGCCGATGTGGACTTCGGTGACGGCACGTCGATCGAGCCCGCTGTTTTTTCAGCGGTGAACATCGGCGGCGGAACCGTCATCGGCAGCGCGGCCGCCGTTCACAACTATTCGGTGCCCGGAACCGGGACAACGACCTTTCACGTCACCGTCACGATCGCGGGCCGCCCGGAGTGCAAAACGGAGATCGATGTCCCGGTCGATGCGTGTCCGGCACAACCTCCGCCTCCTCCACCACCTCCCCCGGGCCGCTGTCCAGTCGATCGGATCACGCTGCGGGTCCTCGACTCCGCCGGCACCGACATCACCGCTCGGCTCGAGGACGGAACATGCCTTGCGCCCGGACGCTATGTGGTTCGCGCCGACATCCTTCCGACCGGCGCGACGACCGCCTTCGCCTGGCGGGTGGACGGTATCGCCGCCGCGGTCGGACAAAGGGGTGTCGTCGCCATCAGCGGCGCTCGAACTCACCATCGATCTGACGACGACGTTTCGATCCGTCTCCGTGATCGCCGCGGGCTGCGCCAGCGACGGCGTCGATCTGCGGCCCTGCAAGGAAGCATGCTGTCCCGACCTCACCGGCCTGGCGGCCACGTGCATGCCTCGGTGTCCGCCGTCGACCACCGCGACATTGACCGCAACCGGAACGGACATTGAATGTGCCGAAGCCTTCGACTGGGAGTTCGGCGACGGCACGACCGCGGAGACCGCCGTTCCCACCGCGACCCATGCCTATCCGGGGCTCGGCCGCTTTGACGCCGCGGTGACCATCGTCCGGCCGCGCGAGTGCGGGCGTCCGCGCACCCAGCGGCGAACGGTCACGGTAGCGCCGTGCCCGCCGTCCTGCTTCTGTGCGTTCCTGGCGATCGCCAGCGCGTTTCTGCTGCTGGCCTTCCTCACGCTGATGCCGCTGATCGCCTGCATAACCGACCCGGCAACGCGGCAGGCGCTGATCATCGCGCTGTTCATCGTGGTGGGCCTCCTGGCCATTGCCATGTTGTGGTGGTTCATCGATCCGTGCTGCCGACCGACCCGATGCGAGCTGCTGAGAATTCTCTTTTGGGTGTTCTCCTGGGCGCTCCTTATCCTCGGCATCATCGCGCTCTTCTGCACGTTGGTCGTCATTCCATTCGCGCTTGGATATCTGCTCGCACAGCAGATCTTCCTGCGCATGATCAACGACGGAAGATGCGGCCCGCCACCGGATGTCTTGAGCTGGCCGTTCCCGGCATGCCGGCAACGACGGGGGTAGACGCCGACGCCTGCGGCGCACTGCCATACGCGCTACCCCCCTCACCAGCCCTCCCCCACAAGGCAGGGCAATCGCATATGGCGCGGATGGTGCCGCCTTTTCGGCGATGCCGCATTTGCCCTCTCCCCTCGCGGGAGAGGGCTCGACGCTGGCGCAACGCATCGGGTTGGGTGAGGGGGTCGCTTCGGAAAGAATGAAGCGCCCGCCCCCTCACCCGCCCTCTTCGCTGAACCACCGAGTTGCCCTCTCCCGCGAGGGGAGAGGGCAAATGCGGCGCGCACGCGCAAGAGGCACCATGCGCGCCATATGCGATTGCCCTGCCCCGCAAGGGGGGAGGGAGCAGACCGAGTTTGCCGCCCGTTGATTCCATCTAACCGGGATGCGCTCTAACGCGGGATGACTTTCTTCCAATCGTCATCCCGCTCTAGTTGTTGGAGCATGATCTTGTCCGAAAACCGGTATCCACTTTTCGCCATCATGCTCCTGCCCTCGGCGCCGTCCGCCGCCATCTCACAGGAACATCATGACGGAGTCGCCCGAGGTCACACCGTTGAGCTGGATGATGCCGTCCACGGTCAGATCGGCGTTGGTGTTCAACTGGATGAAGGTGTCGGTGCCGTTGGTGACCCAGTTGATCTGGCCCGGCGCCGTGAACGCCGCGGTGCCGATGAAGGTGAAGTCCTGGTTGCCGGCGATCGTCTCGTTGGCGTCGATGTTGGTGAAGTGGAGCACGTCCTGCGCAGTGTTGAAGTCCGTGATGATGTCGGGGTCGAAATTGAAGTGGCCGATCTCGTCGACGGACGACCAGATGAACGCATCGCCGCCGGCGCCGCCGGTCATGGTGTCCTTGCCGAAGCTGCCGTCGATGACGTTGATGCCGTCATTGCCGATGATGCGATTGTCGTCGAGGCTGCCGGTGAGGCTGACGTTCCCGGTCCCGAACGCCTGCAGAACCTCGATCTCGGAATAGAGCCCGACGTCGAAGCTCACGCTGGTCAGCACCGTGTCGAAACCCTGGCCGAAGTTCTCGAACAGGCTGTCGCCGGGATTATCGACGATATAGGTGTCGTTGCCGCCCCAGCCGTTCATGATGTCGGCGCCGGCGCCGCCATTGATGACGTTGTCTCCCTCGTTGCCGTTGATGATGTTGTTGAACTCGTTGCCGGTCAGGTTGATGGGCGTCGTGCTGTTGCCGTCCTCGACGTTGAACTGCTCGATCTCGGAGCCGGCCGGCAGGGTGTAGCTGGTGGAGGTCCACACCACGTCGAACGTGCCTTCGCCGACGTATTCGCGGACGACGTCGCCGGGATTGTCGACGTAGTAGTGATCGCTGTCGGTGCCGCCGAACATGATGTCGGCGCCGCCGCCGCCGATGAGATTGTCCTGGCCGGCCAGGCCGCGGAGCACGTTGCTGCCGCCGTCGCCGACCAGGATGTCCTGCCCAGGGGAGCCGGTGAGGTTCTCGATGCTGTTGAACTGGGCGTGCTGCGTTGCCGGGCCCGCCCAGTAGGGGATGGGGTCCCCGAGCGAGACGGTGACGGCGCTCATGTGGCTGAAGTCGGCGGTGTCGGAGCCGGCCCCGCCCAGCAGAACATCGGAGGCGCCGCTGCCCTTGAACGTGTCGTCGCCGGCGCCGCCGTCGAGGGTGCTGTGGCCGAAGATGTCGCTCTGGATGATATCGTTGCCGTTGCCGCCGTCGAGGTAGTCGTTGCCGCCGCCGCCCTTGATGACGTCATTGCCTTCGCCGCCGTGCAGCTGGTTGGCGCCGGAGGTCCCGGTGAGCGTGTCGTTGAAATTCGAGCCGAAGATGTTCTCGATGCTCACCAGCGTGTCGCCTTCGGCCGAGCCGCCGACCCCGTGCCCGGTCGCCAGATTGACGCCAACTCCCGCGCTCGAGTCGGCGTAGAACACCGTGTCGATGCCGGCGCCGCCGTCGATGTGGTCGGCGCCGCCGAAGCCCTTGAGCAAATCGTCGCCGCCCAGGCCGTTGATGGTGTCGCCGGCGCTCGTGCCGTAGAGCGTATCGCCGCTGTTGGTTCCGTTGATGGTGGCCATCGTCGCGTCCTTTCTCTAATGGGAATCAAGCGGTCTGCAGCGACGGCTGGTCCGTCGCGATGGGTGGAGCAAGCTCGACGCCCGGTGCCGCGCCTTCCTCTCGCGCGAGATGCCGCGCGACGAAGTCGTTGACGCGCAGGCGCACGGGCCGCGTGCTGCCGTCCTTGTAGTGGCGCTTGAAGTAGAACGTGTCCTTGCCGTCGATGATCTTGCGCGCCTGCGAGACCAGGAAGCGGTTCGCCTCCGGCGTGCTCGCCGTCCAGGCGTTGAAGATCACGCAGTCGCCGTCCCGGCTGTCGCCGGAGGACAACCTGCCGCGGCCTTCGACCCAGGCCTCGGCGTGTTCCTTCGAGGCCAGGGCCCAGCCCATGAAGCCCTGAATCTGATTGTTGCCGTCGATCGCGAAGCAGTAGTGCCCGCGATTGATCTGGCCGGTGAGGATTCGCGACCAGTCGCCGAACCGCAGATGGGCGAAGGCCGGCTTGGTCATCAGGTGGCTCACTGCCAGACCCAGGGCGACGTACGGGTTCGGCGGACGGAACACCTTGAGGTCCGCGCCGGGGTCCGCGCCGGGAGCGACCGGAACGGTGGTCATTTCGCCGTGAAATGGCGTCATTGCAGCCTCCTCCGTGAGCAATTCGCGCGGGCCGCGGGGGGAGCGGCTCGGCACGTCTCGGAAGGCTTGGTGTGTGCAGCCGCCCTGTCGGTTCAGTCCGATCGCATCCAGGCGCGGCGCCGGCGTGCGGCGCATGCGGGCATAGCGGGAAGCTATCGGCTCAGTCGGAGCCTTCCAGATCCATCCGATGCATCGGCGCAGGCCCGCTCGCCGAATTTTCCACCGGCTTGACCCGGAGTTGAGTAGAACGGCGCGCGACAGAAATGTTTGGCGTCCGCAATCCCCTCCGGGGGTGGCAATCGCATGCGAGCCGGCACTGCTGCGCGATCACCAATGTGGTATCCAAAGATTGCATGGTGTCGATATAGCCCGCCGATGGTACGGCTGGCCGGCGGGAAGATGTCCGATGGCGGTCTCGATGCGAACATGGACGCGGGCGCGCGCCGCGATGCGCTCGGTTGCTCTCCCGGCCGTCGCGGCGGTCGCGGCGTGCGTGGTGGCGGCCGGCGCCGCATGGGCGCAGGCCTATCCCGGCAAGGTGATCAAGTTCGTGCTGCCGTTGTCGGCCGGATCTCCGATCGACGTCATCGCCCGGATCGTGGCGCCGGCCTTGTCGGCGCAGCTCAAGCAGACCGTGATCGTCGAGAACCGGCCGGGCGGCGGCACGACGGTCGGCACGCGAGCGGTCGCGACCGCGGCGCCGGACGGCTACACCCTGCTGTTCGCGAGCGCGACCCACACGCTCGGTCCGGCGTTGATCAAGAATGCGGGCTATGACCCGCTCAAGGATTTTGCGCCGATCGTGACGGTCGGGTCGGGTTCATGGGTGCTGGTCGTGGCGCCATCGGTGCCGGCGCAATCGGTGCAGGAGCTGATCGCGTATGCCAAGGCCAACCCGGGGACATTGAACTGGGGATTTGGCCGCAATGCCGGCCCGCATCTGCTCGGCGAATTGTTCGTGCTCGCGACCGGCATCGACGTCAACAAGGTTCCCTACAAGAGCGGCGCGGACGCCGTGCCGGACATGCTGGGCGGCCGCGTCCAGATGAATTTCGGCACGGTCGAAAACCTCGCCCCGCTCGTCCACGAGGGCAAGCTGCGCGCGCTCGTGGTCACCGGCGCGGCGCGCAGCCCGGATCTTCCCGACGTGCCCACCATGACCGAAGCCGGGTTTCCCCGATTGACGCGGGGATTCTGGGCGGGGCTGCTGGCGCCGGCGGGGACG
Organism: uncultured Alphaproteobacteria bacterium; assembly: GCA_963821505.1. Classification (GTDB taxonomy): domain Bacteria; phylum Pseudomonadota; class Alphaproteobacteria; order Rhizobiales; family Xanthobacteraceae; genus VAZQ01. The sequence goes on along the minus strand of CAWGEH010000013.1, from coordinate 11,852 downwards.
CCGGCCGACATCGTGGACACCCTCAACGGCGCGATCAACGCCAGCCTGGCGACGCCCGAGCTGCGGGCCGCCTTGCTGAAGGTCGGCGTCGAGCCGCGCGGCGGATCGCCCCGGGATTTCGCGGCTCTCCTCGCCGACGAGGTCGAGGCCTGGAAGGCGGCGGCGAAAGCGGCGGGGATCATGCCGGAGTAGCAGAGTCGATCGGTGCCTTGGCTTTGCAGACACGCTAGCGCATGTTCCGGAAAAGTGGGAACCGGTTTTCCGAACAGAACATGCGCAAAATTGAAGAATCTAGAGCGCATCCCGATTGGGTCGAATTGCGATGCGCTCTAGATCTTTCTGCGCACGAACAGAAGCGGGTTTACGGCTTCATGCCGCCCTCGATCCACTGCTTGAATTTGGCAATCCGGTTGTCGGGCCACGGCTTGTCGGGCGGCATCGTTTTCGTCGACAGCCGGAAGAATATCCTGCCCGCGTGCCTTCGCACGTCCTCGAACTTCGACAGGTCGAATCCGGCAATGCTCTTCATTTGCTCTACGTCGCGCTTGTGGAAAAGCGGCCGTATGTCTTTTGTGAAGCGCGGAGCAGGCACCGCCTTCCGTTCCCCCGACGGCTCGCGGCCGGGTCGCGGGCTTGTCACTTTCCGAACTGACATAAAGTCCTCCGGTTCGGTGTTAGGCGACCTTCACCCACGTGCCTGGCCTGCCGGGCGCCTTGCAGAGGAAAAGGTCGCCGTGGCTGTCGACCATCATTTCTCCCATGGAGTGGAGTCCGGTCGTCGGCGGCCCTATCGTGCCGCTTGGGTTCAGGCGAATGGCCGCCCGATCCCCGGACGCATCGAGGCCCACACCAGCGCCACCCAGCCCGGCCACTCCAACACCGTTGGGTCCCACGCTGGCGACGCCCTTAACGCCTATCCCGCGGGGGCTTATCCCCAGCACGCCCACACCGGCGGCTCCCGGAAAGTTGGCAGTATTCACCCCCGAGACCCCCGGCCCGGTCGGGTTCCAAGTGGTCCCCCGCACGCCCTCGAGGGCACCGAAGCTGTTCGTGCCAATGTCCGTGTAGCTGTAAGCGTTCACGCCCACGCCGTTCTGCCCCACCGCGTAGACACCCCGTCCACCGCCGATGGCGTACACGGCATCGGCGTGTGGACCCGTGGGGCCGCTAGCGACGCCGAGCGGCCCGGATGTTGGGTTCGAACCCGTTACATTCAGTCCAATGCCGCTAACGCCGCTAAGGGTGAGAACATAGTTGAAGACCCCGCCGCCAAAGGCAATTTCTGTCGTGTCGGTTGCGGTATTGCTCGTACCGGCAAGCAGGGGCGCGCCCTGTGTCATGTGACATCTCCTGGATTGGCGGACGATTAATCATCAAAAACGCGACACAAAATATTGTGTGAAACGTACCACCGCTCCAAGGAGAAATCGAGCGTCGTCATCTTGGCCCGGCATCAGCATCTATTATGGCCCTGGAAGCCGCGCAATGATGCTTCCTTCTGAACCGCCACACCAAGACGGAGAACGCAAGCAGATGACGCTGATCCTCAACAACGACCAGATCGCCAAGCTCGTCTCGATGCAGGACTGCGTCGACGTCCTGGAAGATGCGTTCGTCGAGCTGGCGCAAGGGCGCGGCGCCTACCGCCGCCGCAGCGACATCTGCACGCCCAGCAGCCACCCGGACGGCGGCATGTACGCGCTCAAGTCGATGGACGGCGTGGTGCCCAAGCTCGGGGTCGGCGCGATCCGGCTCAACTCCGACATCCTGACCTTTCCGACCATCTCCGACGTCAAGCGCCGCGTGAAGGTGCCGGCCGCGCCGAACCAGCGCTATACCGGTCTCGTGCTGCTGTTCTCGACCGCGACCGGCGAGCCGCTCGCCATCTTTCCCGACGGCATGGTTCAGCCCATGCGGGTCGCGGCGACGACCGCGCTCGGCGCCAAGGCGCTGGCGCGCGAGGACGCGGGCGTGGTCACCATTCTCGGTTCCGGCTGGCAGGCGCGCAGCCAGGCGCGCGCGATCATGTGTGTGCGCAGGATCAAGGAGATGCGCGTCTACTCGACGCGCGCCGCGATGCGCGAGGCGTTCGCCGCCGAGATGTCGCCGATCGTCGGGCTGACGATCAAGGTCTACGACGACCCGGCCAGGGCCTGCGCCGGCGCCGACATCATCCTGGCCGCCACCAACGCCATCGTGCCTGTCATGAAGCCCGAATGGATCGAGAACGGCATGCACATCTCCACCATCAAGCCGGGCGAGTTCAGCCCCGCCGTGGTGGCCAGGGCCGACGTGAAGGCCACGTTGATGGAGGATTGCGATCCCGTTTTCATCACCAGCCACGGCCTGCACGTGCCGGAGGAGCCGGGCGGGGAGCTGCAGAACCTCGCCGCGGAGGTCGGCTGGAAGGGGCTCGTGACATTGCCCGAGCTGCTCCACGAGATGAAGGAAGGCCGCAACGACACGCGCGGCCGCACCGCGCGCAGCCAGGTGACCTGCTTTCTCAATCCGCTCGGGCTGGGCTACCAGTTCGCGGCGGTGGGCTCGATCATCCATAAGCGCGCCAAGGAGAAAGGCATCGGCCAGGAGCTGCCGACCGATTGGTTCACCCAGAAGGAAATTCCCTAGAGCGCATCCCGATTGGGTCGAATCGTGATGCGCTCCAGATTCTTCGATTTTGCGCATGTTCTGTTCGGAAAACCGGTTCCCACCCCGGATCAAGTCCGGGGCAGGCTTTTCCGGAACATGCGCTAGCCCGCGCGCAACGAGCGGCGACGCGGTCGCTGCGCGCGATAGCTCGGCGCTATCGCTGTTCGCAGGAAATCTCCAGGAAATCTCCAAAGAGATTCAAACTCGGCTTCATGCCTGCCATCGGGCCGGTGGATAGCTTGCGGCCATGAGCCCGCGCGCGCCGGGCGCCGGCACCGGGGAACGGGCGGTCGCCCTTGCGGCCTGCCATCAAGACCACGCACAGGAGAACACCATGACCAGGAGAACACCATGACCAGGATCGTTCTGGCCTCCACCTTGACCATTGCCATGCTTGCAAGTGTTCCGGTCTCCGCTTTGGAAAAAGATGTGAAGGAGAAGGATCGATGCGTGTTCCAGGAAGACCGCCCGGTCGCGGCAACAGGGATCGCCGCTTGCGAGAAAGGTGGGGTGTGCTGCTGAGCAGGAAGATGTCCGCGCTCGATGAATGACCCGACGGTCGCCAAGAAATAGCGTCGTTCGCACCCGGGCTGAGCTTGGGCATCACGCGCCTATCGGGCCCGGGCCCCGGCTCCAGCCCCCTCCATCCTCGTGGACCGAGGTTCTCAAACCCCGCCCTGTCCTCCCACGATCGCCGAGCCGCGCGGCAGCAAGGCGCATGGGCCATCCCGGCGCGGCGCGACGTCACCTGCGCCATGCGCATGGTGCGTGCGCCCGTCGACGACCCGATCGAGATCAGCGGCGCGAGCGGACTGCGCGACGACAACGCCGTGCGGCGCCGCCGGCGCGACGTGCACGTGATCTCCTCGCACGTGGTGATGAATTTCGACGTCGCGGCGGGAAAACTTCGGCCGGGTGGAATTCGGGCTGGGATGGAACGAGGCGTATCCGATGTTTTGAGGGGGACAGGGCTTCCGCATTGCAACCGCGTCAGGGCTGGGTCCGGCGGACCATTTGGCGGCTTGATTTGTTCTCTATATGTTCTAAACTGGATTCCATCGAAGTCGCGCGGATCGTGACCGATGGTGGCAGATCGGCGAGATTTTTGCGCCATGTCGATGGAAACGCACGTCTTCTTTCGCGGCAAGCTGCCGAGCAAGGCAGCGCTCTCGCGCGCGATGAAGGAACTGGGTCTGCCGTTCTCCATAACCCCCGCCACCGGATCGCTCGAAGCGCAAGAGGGCTTCATGCCGATGAAGCTGCGCGGGGAGGAAACCGGCGTCGAATTCGACGTCTATGGCGACCATGCCGCGGTCGAGGAGTTCGCCGACGCGGGCGTCGATCAGAGCTTCGAGCGCCGGGCGAGCTTGCGCTGGGGCGGCGACTTCGAGGAGGCAGTCTCCGGGATGTGTATTGCCGCCGCACTCGCCAAGCTCGTCGGCGGCGTGGTGTTCGACGAGGCCGAAGACCGATTGCTGTCCGTTGACGACGCCATTGCCGTCGCGCGGCAGAACCTGGAAGTACTGCTGAAGCCGGAAGACGCCAAGCGACGACCGGGGACGCGGCCGGCCGACCTCAAGCGCTACCTCAAGCCACTGTTGAAGCAGCGCAGCGATCTCATGCTGATCGGTCGCCTCCTGATCGCTCGGCCGGTCCGGCATCTGCTCAGGGGGGCGTTTTTCGATCGCACCAGCGACAAATATCGATTCCAGGTCCTTCGCTGCGTCAAGCCGCTATTCTCGGTTCAGGACTCCTTTGATCTCGGCTTTTGCAACGATATTCACGACTTGGCATGGACAGTTTGGGAGCCGCATTTCGAAGCATTGCTGTTCGATGCGCTCGCCGAGGACGTATTCCAGCATGTCGGCAAGGTAACGTCGCTCGCGGATTTCGGTGGCGACCTGGGCATAGGTGAGTTGGATTACCGGGACAGTTTCATAGTCCGCGTCACCGCGCTCGTTCTCGCCGGGCAACGCGAGCGCGCGGCCGAGCTGATCGAAATGGAGCTCGCACGAACCGAGAGCAACGGCGATGGGCGTGGGCATTACGTGGCCGGCAGGCAAAGAGCGCTTCTCGAACGCAATGTCGAATTGCTGCGCGCGGTATTTCATTCCAAGGAGAGGCGGGCTGCCGAGGTCCTCAAGCTCGGGGACGCCTGGGAACCGGCGCCCTTTCCGGCGGAGGTGCCCGAGGCGGAACGCGCGCGGCGGTGCAACGACCCGCTATTCCACACGACGCCGTGGATACCCCGGCCGCCACGACTGGTGGAGGCGCCGCCGGACCTGGTCGGCGAGGTCCGTTTCGCGCACGGAGTGCTGTGGCGCGGGCATGGCGTGATCATGTTTGTAGCGCTCACGCGCGAGCAGGCCGAGGAGAAGCATCGGACGCGCCAGCATTATGCCCTCGCCGCGCGGCTGCCCGACGGGCATCTTCTTGTCGTTCGTCACTCCACCGGGTGGAGCCCGCATAGCCCCGACCAGCCGAAGAATCCGGATTATGTTCCGACCAGGTCATTTCACGTGGAGGTGCACGGGGCGCGAAGTCGCCTGCTGCATGCATATTTTTCCGAGTGCGTCGACGAGCCCGGTGTGATGCGCATGTTGGGCGTGGACATCTATGAGCCCGTCGATGGTTGCAATAAGTGGAACGCCTGGAACGAAATCAAAGGACGAACAAAAATAATCTACGACCACAGAGACAACCCGCGCGGCTACGAGGAGCGACCCATGAGCGCCTCCGATGTTGCGCTTTGTAGCTTCGCGGATCGGAGTTTCGGCGATTTCAACGATCTGTGGCACCGCGTGAAGACATATCTGCAAAACGAAGGGTTCGGCACGTTGCGCGAGAATTTCGAATGTTGATGCGCGTGCTCTCTCCAGGCGCCTATCCGCTGGGCGGAGCATCTCGACGTGCCGAGCCGGCTCTTCGCCGTCACGGCTGGCCTTGCCCCGGCCTCACCTCGATGACGATGATATGCTGTGGATTATAGTGAAACAGGGAGCGCGCCGCTTCTGCAAGCTCGGCCATGCGCGGGAAGCTCAGGCCGCGCCGACCGGTCTTGGGATCGTAGACGCAGACGGTCGAATTCTCCCGATGGTTCTCGTAGGCATCGATTCGGACGGAGTTTTTAGCTCCATATTTGGCTCCCCTAGTCACTGACTCTCCGGGCTCGAAGTCCAGATTGCCCATGCGTATGGAGTCTCTCTCTCCATCTTCGCCTGCCTCCAAGTTCGACTTGATCGCTGACACTTCGGACTTGAAGTTCGGATCGCCGACTTCTTTGATTTTGTCAGCAATCACCTTGTGGACTTTGCTTCCGAAACTGGCCGGCCCTTTGTAATCGCCATCCTCGCGGACCTTTTTCACGGCAGCGTCCGTGAACTTTTGCACTGTACCAAGCTTTTCACAGACGCCGCTCAGCTCGTCCCGCTTCACATAGCCGACCCAGCGAAACTCCGGCTGTCCTCCTGGTTCACTGTTCTCATACTTGCCCGCCTTGAAGGCAAAAACAGCGGTGCCGTCGCGATCCTTTCGACCCGAAAGCCAGGCGAAAAGCGCCAAGCCGGCCGCGATGGCGGCTCGAGCCGCTGCGGGCCCGAGCCGTGCAGCAAGGCCGGCGCCCGCGCTGATGGCTGGGGCGACGAATGCGAGCTCTCCGACCGGCAGCGATTGCGGCCCGTCCTTCGTCCAGACCGTGGCGCTGACCAGCCTGCCGTCGCCGTCGTAGATCGTCTGGGCGTCGCCGCTGTTCTGGAACGTGACCTTGCTGCCGCCCGCGGTGACGACGGTATGGCGCTCGTCCCAATCACCGCCGGAGCCATCGTTGAATTCCGAGACGATCCGGCTGCCGTCGCGGTTGAACACCCGCTGCTCGGCGAGCGTGCCGTCGGGCCGGTAAGTGTTGACGTAGGAGCCCCATGCTTCCCGCTTGCTGCGGTCGACGATCGCCTCGCGCCGCGCGATCGCAGAAGCGCCGCCGCCCGGCGTCCTCGTCCACTGCCCGCCATCGTGATGCCCGGCAGGGACGCGCGGCTGGTTCGGGTCGTATCCGTGTCCGCCGGGCGTCCCGCCGAATGGCGCACCCGGCGGCGTCGCCGGAAATTCGGGGGTCGGCTCTGACATGTGCACCTCCCATCGGGTTCGAGACGCGTTTCGTCGCCGAGCCGCCGCTTGGGCGTGGCACGGTCGAAGCGAGGCAGTGCGGACGTGAAAGGGCTCAGTCCGGTCGAAGGATCGACGGCGGCACATCGCCATACGGCATCGCCGCTTGCGGCGTGCCGGCCAAGCGTGATCAGCCGATCGAACGGGTGAGCAGCGGTTTCTGGCGCAGCGCTCCGCTATGGCGGCGTGCGGCGCGCGACGTCATCAAGGCGACTGCATCGACGCGGGACCGCCGGCCGTGCTGTCGTCTCAATCGCAGCGGAGGCCGCTGCGCGGTCACTCACAGTTTTGGAGAGTGGGTCTTTTGTACATGATTCTCGTAACGTAGTCAACTACAAAATGCATTCATAGGCGTGCAGCGTCCTGCACCGCCGGTGGGTGTCGGCTTCGTCGGAATTCGCGCCTTGAGCAAGCCTGTAAAGCTCATCACTACGACGGCCGACGCCGCCCAAACATCGGTGCTCGCATCGTCTTCCCCCGATGCTCTGCGTCGCGTCGCCCGCCACAAGGATGAACGCCCGCCACACCGCCAAAAAGGCAGCAATGTTGTCCTGATTGCCGCAACGGCCCGGACAGAGCGTCGCACCCTTGCGGCATTGTTCCGGCTTGACGCCGGCGGCCTCGCCGCGCCTCGATCATGTCTCGATCCCGGGACCTGCGGCCACCGGCGCCGGCCGCCGTGCGAACCGGCGCCGGGCCGGCGCTCCTCGAGCGCGCGGCTTACACGCGCGGAGGCCCGGTTGGGAGGATGCCATGACCCGACATGTTTCGACGTCGATCCGCCTGTCCGCGTTCGTGCTGCTGGCCGCGGTGATCGCCGCCGCGACGCAGGCGCGGGCCCAGAGCTATCCGGCCAAGGCGGTGCGGATCATTTCGGACTCGGCGCCGGGCAGCGCCGTGGACACCAACCTGCGCACCATCGCCGAGGGCCTGAGCGAGCACTGGGGCCAGCAGGTCGTGATCGAGAACCGGCCGGGCGCCGGCGGCGCCATTTCGGCGACGGTCGCGGCCGAGGCCGCGCCCGACGGCTACACGATCTATGCCCCGGCGTTGTCGGTCTTTCTGACGATCCCCGGCAAGGCGCCCAATCTTCCGGTCAAGCTGCCGCGCGATTTCACCGCCATCGGGCTCACGGCGGAACAGCCGATGTCGATCGGGATCAATCCCAAGCTCGGCATCAACACCCTGCCCGAGCTGATCGCGCAGGCGAAGAAACAACCCGGCAGCCTCTCCTTCGCAGTCACCGGGGTGGGACGATTGACCCACCTGACCGGCGAGCTGCTGCAGATCCGCAGCAACATCAAGCTGCAGATGGTGCCCTACACCGGCGGCTCCGCGCAGGCGCTCGCCGACATCATCGCCGGCCGCGTCTCGCTGGTAATCGAAGGCTACGCGGGATTGGCCGGGGCCTATCAGTCGGGCCAGCTCAAGGCGCTGGCGGTGGCATCGGCGAAGCGGCTGCCCGGTCTCGGCGACGTGCCGACCGTGGCGGAAACGCTGCCGGGCTTTGTCGCCGTCGGCTGGCAGTGCGCGGTGGCGCCGCTCGGCACGCCGCCGGCGATCGTGCGCAAGATCAGCGACGACCTGCGTGCGGTGCTGGTCAAGCCGGAGATCAAGGACAAGATCGCCTCACGCGGCGGCTTTGTGCATCCGGCCAGCCCGGCCGAAGCCGAGGCGTTCGTGCGCAGCCAGCAGGAGCTGTGGAAGCCGGCGCTGGAGCAGGTGGCGCTGCAGTTCAAGAAGAAATAACGCTCCGACAGGCCGACCACGACGGCCCCGATCGTCTTCGGCGTCGGCGAAGACCTCGACGCACTTCAGTCTCGTCACCACCTCAAAACCCCCGCCAAGGCGCTTGGGTAGACAATCCCCGAGTCACCTGAGCTGCGCGCGGATGTAGCGATCGAATGATACATGCAGCGATGCAGTAGTCCGCAACTGGCACTGAACAGACCTTTCAGTCGCGCTGAACCATGTCTGCTCGCTGGGGTGAAGCGGACTCAAAGCGGAAGGTGCTGGGACGGCCGCTTTTGACCCAAATGTATGGTCCGGCCGTGCGTTGCAAGAGGGTTTCGTCGATCTGGCGGATGTGCGGTCTTGCATCAATGTATCCGGCCTCTGATTGGAGCGTGTTGAGCTCCGGGCCATCATGGATATCAGCGCGCCTGCGATCTCATTAGCGGACAGGCCTCGACTGGGCCATTTGGGTCACCAGTGTTCGCAGGCGCCGGAAAGACCGATCCTCCATCTCATCTCATCCTCTCGCAGACCTCGGCGGGAAACAGGTTGTATGACTACGTCATCGATCGCTCCTTAATCTTAGGCAGTTCCTTTGTTCGTGCCGGTGAGGCCGTTCCTTCGTCCCGGCCTGCGCTGGTCCCGAGGCGCCGCGCGCAAGGGGCGGTCAAGGCTGGCCGTCGCGCTGACCTTGCCTCTTGCTTCGGTGTTGCCAGGCCACGCGTTGACCGGTCCGAGCACGGAGCGACACTTAAACTGGTCGGGGCGACATCGCATGCCTGCTGATGCATTCGAAGTTCCGCTCCTTGTTGAGTACAGCCCAGGCGATGCGGGCCAGTTTGTTGGCCAGCGCGATCGCCAGCACGTTGTGGTGCAATCGCTTCCTGGCGGCTTCGATCCAGGGTTTGAGCCCGTAGCGTTCCCAGCTTTTCGGTTTGATCAGCACGACCCAAGCCGCCTGTACGAACAGGACGCGCAGGTAGCGATTGCCGCGCCTGGATATCTTGCCAAGGATCGTGCGGTCTCCCGTCGAGATTTGCTTCGGGACGAGCCCCAGCCAAGCGCCGAAGTCGCGGCCTTTGGAGAACACATCTCCAGCGCCGATTGCGGCAACCATCGCGCTCGAGATGATCGGCCCGACGCCGGGGACCGTCATCAGCCGTTTGCAGGCCGCATCTTGATAAGCCAGCGCTGCGATCTCGGTCGACAGGCCCTCGATGCGTTCGTCCAGCCGGCGCCAGTCGCCAGCCAGTTCCTCGACGACGCGCACCATGCGCGGCGAGAGGACCTCGGTGCGCGTGGCGAGGATGGCCGGCAACTCGGCGCGCAAAAAGCGCAGCCCCTGTCGCACCGCAACGCCACGCTCCAGCAGGAACGCGCGGATCTGATTGATGACGCCGGTGCGCTGACTGACCAACCGCTCACGCACGCGGTGCAGCGCCTGCAGGTCGAGCTGTTCGGCGGTCTTCGTTGCGACGAACTTCATCGTCGGGCGTTGGACCGCCTCGGCGATCGCCTCGGCGTCGCGGAAGTCGTTCTTCTGTCCCTTGCTATACGGGCGCACGTATTTCGCCGGCATCAGCCGGGCATTATCCTTGCTCACTCAAACCCCGCGCTCCGGGCGGTCCGCGATGCAACTCGCAGCCAGCCGATCGTGTTCTTGCAGGTTTCGGACCCGGTCGGTGGGGGCTTTGTCGAGAGTCTCTCGCATCCGGGAGGCAACATCACTGGTTTCACGAATTTTGAGCCCGAAATCGGGGAAAATGGCTGCAAACGCTTAAGGAAATTGCACCCGCCGTGGAGCACGTAGCGGTCGCTCTGCATCCGGAAACATCCGCCAATGTTGATTTCCTGCGGGCTGCAGAAACCGCCGCAGTGCCTTTGGGGATAAAGGTCACCTCGCTCGGCGTGCACAATGCCAGCGAAATCGAAAGGGCCGTTGCGCAGTTCGCCCAGGCGTCGAGGGCCGGTCTGATTGTGGCGCCGCATCCCGTACTCAAGGAAAGGCTGATTGTCGACCTGGCCGCACACCATCGGGTGCCTGCGATCTATCCGTTTGCCTATTATGCCAAGGACGGCGGGCTCGTTTCCTATGGAATTCGATCCGCTCGACCAATGGCGAAGCGCGGCCACGTATGTCGATCGCATCCTTCGTGGTGCAAAACCCGCGGACTTGCCGGTCCAGCAGCCGACCAAGTACAGCTGGTGATCAACCTCAAGACCGCCAAGGCGCTCGGCCTCGCTGTGCCGACATCTCTGCTCGCCCGCGCAGACGAGGTGATCGAATAACCTGGCCAATGTCCGAATTTGCCACAACGCAACGGTTCGCTGCGACACACCGATTTGGTCGCTATTGCAGGCATAGCGGACATGAAGGGCCGGGTCGCCGCACCCAACTCGGTCGCGATTGACCCGATGCGGTCATAAGCCGGGTCGAATTCCCGCACTGCGGCGGGCCCCTGACTTGATGCTCGCCAATCCGCTATCCTGTCACCCTGGCTAGGGGCAGCGGATGCAGTTCGATCAACTAATTATAAGACGGCGCGAGTTTATCACGCTCCTCGGCGGCGGCGCGGCGGCGTGGCCGCTCGTGGCGCGCGCACAGCAGCCCGAGCGGATGCGGCGCATCGGCGTGCTGCAGGCGATCGACGACGACGCGGAGGGGCGGCTTCGTTCGACGGCATTCGCGGACGGTCTGAAGCAGCTCGGCTGGAGCGAAGGCGGGAATGTGTCGATCGACTATCGCTGGGCCGCCGGCGATCCCGAGCGTATCCGCCGCTACGCGGCCGAACTCATCGCCCTGCAGCCCGATGTGATCTGGACCAGCGGCGCGCTGCCGCTGCTGCCCTTGAAGCGGGCAACCAGCAGCATCCCGATCGTGTTCACGCAGGTTTTCGATCCGGTCGGCAGCGGGTTCGTTGCGAGCCTTACGCGGCCTGGGGGCAATATCACCGGCTTCACGCTCGGCGAGTTCTCCATGGGCGGCAAGATGCTGGAAGTGCTCAAGGAGGTTGCGCCGCGCATCAACCGTGTAGCGGTCGTGCTCAACCTCGATCAGCCGCCGCATGTCGCGATGTGGCGCGCCATCGAGGCGACCGCTCCGTCCTTGAGGGTGCGGCCGACTGCGACCGACCTGCAGGGCCCGGCCGAGATCGACCGCGCGCTGGCCGCGTTCTCGCGCGAGCCGAACGGCGGTTTGATCGTCCTGCCTGGTCCGATCACGATCGTGCATCGCGACGTTATCATCGCTGCGGCAATGCGGCACCAGCTGCCGGCTATCTACGGCTTTCGCTTCTACGTCAGGGGCG
>CAWGEH010000012.1:0-278816 GCA_963821505.1 uncultured Alphaproteobacteria bacterium | reverse complement strand
ACATCGCGTCAATTCGCGGCAACGCAGCACTTCGGTCGCTTTCTGAGCGAAGCGGACATTGACTGAGCCGCGCTTACGGAAAGCGGATTTATGAGTGCACGCCATACAGAACCAGGCGCCGACGCGCCGGCGAGCGCGAGCGGACCTGAGGCTCATCCTCCGGGTTCACCGCACCATAAATACGGCGGAATGGGAGGGAACGAGGGATGACGCTCCACGACAGCTTGACCTCGACGTACGCCGCGATGAGGCGGAAGGGCGCCGCTCGCGGCACCGCAGCCCCGCGCGCCCGCGCACCCGAGACTCTGCACGAGCACATGCACACCGACGCCGAGTCCGCCTACGCGGCGGTTAGGCGCAGCATCGCCGCGGGCGAGGAGCGCTCCGCCAAGGAACGTGTGGCGCATGACCAACAGCTCCTCATGGAGCGCGACGTTGAGGCGCTCGAGGCCCCACCCCGCACCGGGCCCAGGAAGGGCACGAGTTGGCGGGAGTACGACAGGGTCCGCCAGCACTGGCGGCAGGAGTTGCTCCACAACGTAGATGAGGACGTCGACCCCGTTCGTCGGTCGCTGGTCGAGGCGTACGGGGCGCTCGTGACAGGCGACCGTGACGGCTTTGTCGATGCCATGAACGCCGCGCTCGCGGAGCGCGCGCGGGAAGCCATGGCGCGGCAGAAGTTCCGGATGATTGCCGACCTGCTCCAGAGCGGCGCGACAGAAGAACCAGAGGAAGGGGAGGGATAAACCCATGGGTCTCTTGGACCTTGCCACCAATCCAGCGGTGCGATTCTCGCGATCCGGGATGCCCGATGCGGTCGAACCGCTCCGTCCCCTGACCGCCGCCGAGGCGTCCCTGCGCACTCATCGCGTGACCGACGTCACGCCGGCGTCCGTGAAAACTGACCCGCCGAGGCAGACGCTCCGACAGGACCTCCTCCGCAGCGGTTACGTCCCGGGCAGCGCCGGCGACCGGCTCTTCGTCGCGGCGCACGGCGGGGTGAACGTGTGGGACGACCCGTCCATGTCGCACGAGGAGAACGAGCGTCTGTTTCGCGCCACCGACGTAAGGCGCCAGCGACCGCGCGGCAGCACTCCTGAAAGGTTTACTGGCAACCTCACCGAGGCTGAGCGCGAGGAGCAGGTGGGCGACCTGGCGAGCGACGTCATGGCGCTGTCCCGCCTCAACGGGGCGACGCTGCAGGAAACGCTCGACGCCGTCGACGTCATCGCGGACGACTACGACCTCACCCCGGGCGAGGTGGTTCGGGCGCTGCTCGACGATGACCTGCTCTCCGACGAGGTCGAGGAGCTGCCGTCGCGCGAGGAGGCGCTGGGGCGCATCCACTCGAAGCTCGTGGCGCGCGTACAGGAACAAGTTTCCAGCATCCGCACCAAGGCTCCGAGGAGCGGGCTCGGGAAGTCGATCAGCTCAGCGAAGGCGCCCGAGGGGAAGGTCAGCGCGCCTGGATCGAGCACAGCATCGAGCCGACCTAAACCCGATCATTCCTTCAAGCCCGACGGGAAGAAGCGAAGGGGCTCCGACGGGATCACCACCGCGCCGACGGCGCGCGAGCACGTGCCGGAGGGGACTGCGTCCCTGCGCTCAATCGCCGAGGCGTGTCAGGGCATCCGGCAGAAGAGGGGCGCTGCGTGATGCGCACCTTCCGCGAGACGTACTTCTCCGAGGACGCCGACGTGCCCGCGAACCGAACCGGACCCGGCATCGCGACGCTCGATCCTCTCCTGGGGCGCGCGCTGCGATGGCGCGCCCGGCGGCGCGGGCGAGCGCACGAGTTTGACTGATGGCCAGTAATCGTAGAGTGAAATAGGGCGGGAGCCTCCCGTCGATTCAGAACGATTCAGGCCTGTCCCAGGTACCTTGCCCTGCGTCTTACGATAGACTGCTCCAATCCCTCGGGAGGAAGTCCCCGATGCTCCACGTGAGGCGGCGCGGGTTCATCACGCTGCTCGGCGGCGCGGCGGTGGCTGGGCCGCTCGCGGCGCGCGCGCAGCAGCCGGTCATGGCAGTGGTCGGCTTGCTCAGCAGCGCTCAGCTAGATGATCGACGGATCGGCGCCATTCGGCAGGGCCTCAAGGATGGTGGCTATATCGAGGGGCGCAATCTCGCAATCAAATATCGCTCAGCCGATTCTCGCTTCGACCGGTTGCCGGCAATGGCCGCCGATCTGGTGTCTGACCCCGTAGCCTCGATCGTCGCGCTCGGCCCGCCGGCGACAGTGGCTGCCAAAGCTGCAACCACAACCATTCCAATCGTTTTCGCGATGGGCGCTGACCCGGTCGATCTCGGTCTCGTTTCCAAGCTCAACCGTCCCGGTGGCAATGTCACAGGAGTAACTTTTCTTACCAACACCCTTGGGGCAAAACGTTTGGAACTGCTGCGCGAGCTGATCCCGAGCGTCACTGTTGTCGGCTTCCTCATCAACCCCGGAAATCCCACTTCTGAATTCCAGATTAGAGACGTGCAGGCTGCAGCGCGCGCATTCGGCATTGAGCCCCTGATCCTGCATGCCGGAAGCGAACGCAATATCGACGCGGCTTTCGCGAGCTTCGTCCAACAGCGTCCCACCGGCGTCATCGTCGGCGCCGACTCATTGTTTCTGAGTTGGCGCGATCAACTAGCCGGGCTGGCGGCACGTCACGCCATGCCCGCAATTTATCCTTTGCGCGAGTTTGCCGACATTGGTGGACTGATGAGCTATGCACCCAGCCAGGCGGATGCCTATCGCCTCGCCGGTGGCTACGCCGCGCGGATTCTCAAAGGCGAAAAGCCGGCTGACTTGCCGATCCAACAGGCGGTGAAATTCGAGTTCATCATCAATCTCAAAACCGCCAAGGCGCTCGGCATTACCATTCCGCCGTCTCTGCTCGCCCGTGCCGACGAGGTGATCGAATGAAGCGGCGCGAGTTCATCACGCTGCTCGGTGGCGCGGCTGCGATATGGCCGCTCGCGGCGCGCGCGCAGCAGCCGATCCCGACGATCGGCTTTCTCCACTCCCAATCGCCCGAGGTGCTCGCCGATGCGATTCGCGGATTTCGGCAAGGCTTGAAGGAAGCGGGCTATTCCGAGGGCGAGAACGTCGCGATTGAGTACCGCTGGGCCGAGAACCAGCTGGACCGGTTGCCTGCTCTGGCGGGCGATCTGGTTCGCAAAGGCGTCGCGGTCATTGTCGCTGGCGGCGGCTCCGCTACGCCGCTCGTGGCCAAAGCGATAACGACGGCGATTCCCGTCGTCTTCAACATGGGCGATGACCCCGTCAAGCTCGGTCTGGTCACCAGCCTGTCGCGACCGGGCGGCAATCTCACGGGGGTCAATTGGTTCGCTGTCGAACTGACAGCAAAGCGACTAGAGCTTCTGCGCGAACTGGTGCCGGGCGCAGCGCGTGTCGCGGTGCTCGTCAATCCAGCCAATCCCGCAGACAGCGGACCCATCGTGCATGACGCGCAGGCGGCCGCTCGCGCCATGGGGCTGCAAATCCTGGTGCTCAACGCCACGAGCAGCAAGGAGATCGATGCGGCTTTCGCAAATGTGGCGCACAACCCACCCGACGCCCTCCTCGTCGGCACCGGCCCTCCGTTGACCGGCCGCCGTGTCCAGCTGGTCCAGCTGGCGACGTACTACAAGATCCCGGCGATCTATGCGCAGGCCTCGTTTGCCGAAATCGGCGGACTGATGAGCTATGGCGCAAGCCTGAGGGAGGCTTATCGCCAGGTCGGCATCTACAGCGGGCGAATCCTCAAGGGCGCATCACCCAGTGACCTGCCAGTGGTGCAGTCGACCAAGTTCGAGCTGGTCATCAATGCTCAGACCGCGCGGATGCTCGGCCTCGACGTGCCGCCGTCGCTGCTCGCCCGCGCCGACGAGGTGATCGAGTAAGGATTGCTCTTTGCTGCGGTGCATGAGTTGGCTGTTGGCACCGAGCTGCCTATCCGGGATGTCCGCTGTCACGGTGAGTATTGAGGGTAGAGCGGACGTGCCGCGGACATCGCGAAAACGGCGCTCATGACCCTGATGTATGGTCCGGCCGTGCGTTGCAAGAGGGTTTCGTCGATCTGGCGGATGTGCGGTCTTGCATCAATGTATCCGGCCTCTGATTGGAGCGTGTTGAGCTCCGGGCCATCATGGATATCAGCGCGCCTGCGATCTCATTAGCGGACAGGCCTCGACTGGGCCATTTGGGTCACCAGTGTTCGCAGGCGCCGGAAAGACCGATCCTCCATCTCATCTCATCCTCTCGCAGACCTCGGCGGGAAACAGGTTGTATGACTACGTCATCGATCGCTCCTTAATCTTAGGCAGTTCCTTTGTTCGTGCCGGTGAGGCCGTTCCTTCGTCCCGGCCTGCGCTGGTCCCGAGGCGCCGCGCGCAAGGGGCGGTCAAGGCTGGCCGTCGCGCTGACCTTGCCTCTTGCTTCGGTGTTGCCAGGCCACGCGTTGACCGGTCCGAGCACGGAGCGACACTTAAACTGGTCGGGGCGACATCGCATGCCTGCTGATGCATTCGAAGTTCCGCTCCTTGTTGAGTACAGCCCAGGCGATGCGGGCCAGTTTGTTGGCCAGCGCGATCGCCAGCACGTTGTGGTGCAATCGCTTCCTGGCGGCTTCGATCCAGGGTTTGAGCCCGTAGCGTTCCCAGCTTTTCGGTTTGATCAGCACGACCCAAGCCGCCTGTACGAACAGGACGCGCAGGTAGCGATTGCCGCGCCTGGATATCTTGCCAAGGATCGTGCGGTCTCCCGTCGAGATTTGCTTCGGGACGAGCCCCAGCCAAGCGCCGAAGTCGCGGCCTTTGGAGAACACATCTCCAGCGCCGATTGCGGCAACCATCGCGCTCGAGATGATCGGCCCGACGCCGGGGACCGTCATCAGCCGTTTGCAGGCCGCATCTTGATAAGCCAGCGCTGCGATCTCGGTCGACAGGCCCTCGATGCGTTCGTCCAGCCGGCGCCAGTCGCCAGCCAGTTCCTCGACGACGCGCACCATGCGCGGCGAGAGGACCTCGGTGCGCGTGGCGAGGATGGCCGGCAACTCGGCGCGCAAAAAGCGCAGCCCCTGTCGCACCGCAACGCCACGCTCCAGCAGGAACGCGCGGATCTGATTGATGACGCCGGTGCGCTGACTGACCAACCGCTCACGCACGCGGTGCAGCGCCTGCAGGTCGAGCTGTTCGGCGGTCTTCGTTGCGACGAACTTCATCGTCGGGCGTTGGACCGCCTCGGCGATCGCCTCGGCGTCGCGGAAGTCGTTCTTCTGTCCCTTGCTATACGGGCGCACGTATTTCGCCGGCATCAGCCGGGCATCGTGACCGAGCAGCTTGAGCCTGCGACTGAGGTGATGCGCGCCGACGCAGGCCTCCATGCCGATCAGGCAAGGCGGCAGGTTCGCCAGCCGCGTTTCAACCTGACCACGTGACCACTTCTGCCGCAGCACAATCGCGCCGCGCACATCAAGACCTACGACGTGGAACGAGTTCTTCCCGATATCAATGCCGATTACGGCGGTGGCAGTGTTGAGTCTCTGAGACATGGCGTGCTCCTTGTCTTTGGCGCCCCTGGCCAGCTTGACTTGCTGGCGGGGCACGAGCACGGCCGGACCATTCCATTAGCAGACCTGAAGGGCGTGTGCTGAAAAACCGCGACGTACCCTTGCCAAACAGGCTACCACCTGTATCGAAACGTTCCAGTGCCGGCGTATGTGGAAGAGTGCGAGGCAAACTCGCCATCGAACTTGGCGAGCAGCGTGACGCCGCTGGCGAGGCGAAGCTCCCCGCCCGCTGATGCCAGCGCGGAGTTCTGGGCCGGTGTCGCGCCATTTACGATGAAGCTCCCGGCGGGAAGCGCTTGGAACAGCGGCGTCAGCGTCGGATCGCTCACCCAGTCATGCGCCCAGGCAACGCGCCCACGCAGCGCCAACACCGCATTGGTATAGACTGCCAGAACCCGGTCGAAGCGCGCGCCTAACTCGCTTCTAGTGTCCGTCGCGTCGCGGCCGTTGAAGGCGAGCGCAAAGCCGTTGGCGATCACCCCGCTCTCACTGTAGCTCGGCGTGTGGAAGCTCTGCGCCTGGATCGCGGCGTAGGGCGTAATGCCGCCGTAGACGGTGGCGAAGCGGTAGCCGCCTTCGAGCCGCCCGCCGTAGCTCTGCGCGTTGAATTTGGCGGTCAGATGGTCGTCAGCAAAGGCGATACGGTCGGTCGACATCCAATGGTTGGCGAAGGCGAAGGCCGCGGCGAGATAAGCCGGGCCGTATTTGGTCGCGCCGTAGAGGCCGGCCTGGAAGGCATCGCTCTTGCCGCCGCCTAATCCCTGCGCCAGGCTCCAATTGGTGCCGCCGCCGGCGAGCGCGAAGCCCAGGACGCTGTCGCGTGAGAGGTGATAGTCGAGGCCGCCGGCAAATCCCGCCGTGCTGGCGGACAGGTCGTGGCTGCCGGTAACGGCGATATCGCCGGTGGTGCGGTTGCTGCCGCCGAAGCCCGTACCCCACGCCGTCCAGCGCGGCTCATACACCGGTGGCAACGGTGCGCGTGGCTCCTTGAACACCGAGGCATAGGCGAGCGCGATCTCGGGCGGCATGGTCTCGCGCTGGGGCGCAAAGCCGAGCGCGGGGTGATCGGCGCCGCCGACCCCGCTGCGGCCATCGACGAACGGATCGAGCATCAGGCCGAGAAACTGGTTCGTCAACTGGAACGCAGGCTGCTGCGCGCCGGTAGCCGCTTCGCCCGACAACTGTGAAAGTGCGTTGCTTAGATTGCCGCCGGTAAGGAAGAACAGGTTGCCGAAATTAGGCGTGAGCGTGCCGCCACTGTTGAAGAAATTGTCAATCGTGGTGGCCACGTTGGAGGCATTTTTCGGGAGAGCGTTCGACAGGCCCAATGCGGCGGTAAAGTTCAGGAAAACGTTGTTGGCATCATATGATGCGAAAGCCGCTGAAAAATTGGCTGGCACGTTGAACGGCGCAACACGGCCGAAAGTAGTCCCCTCCAGGCCCCCATCCGCGTGCAGCACAGTGTACTGCCTAGTTAGTGGGCTGCCCGTTAACCACGCGACGAGCGTGCCGCCTAGGATCGCTTGCCTTGTCACCTCCAGCCGGTCATTGCCAGTGCCGGCCAGCCGAACTTGTAGTTGTCCGCTTGGGCCTTGAAAATAATCCCCTTGAATGGTCAGCGTACCGAATGCGCTTGCGGTGCCGGGGGCCACTGTGCCGCCGACGTTGGCTACCCAGGCGCCGCCAGGCCCGGTGATCATACCAGCGCCGTTGAGCACTCCGCCGCTCATGTAGAGAAAAGGCGTGTTCAACGTTCCGTTCACGCTCAGCATGCCGTTCGATAAATTCGTATTTGTTGTCGTCGCCAGCGTGAAAGCCGGAGGGATAATAAACTGAGACTGTCCACCGCTGATCCACAACGAGTCGACCTGAGCATTCGTATCGAGCGCGATTAATCCCTGGTTCACGAGCCACGCGACATCCTGGTTGCCAGGTGTAGCGCCATTCGTCCAAGCCCCGGGATCGCTCCAATTGTAGTTCCCGCGTTGGCTACGAGCATCCCAGGCAAACCGAGGCTACTGATCCAATCTGAGAACAAGGCGGTCGGCGTCCAGCGAGCGCGGCTGCCGTAGCCAGACCCCCCGCAAATGGCGAAGGGTCCCCCGCACCGCAGCACAACACACCGATTTGCACCAATTGAGGTGTCGTGCATTTGTTCAATGCGCCGGCCGGGCAGTAAAAGATCGGACCACCGCTGTCTCCACCGGCGATGCCACCCTCCAAGCTCGATGGCGGTGTCGACAGTCCATAAAAGTTAAACTGGCCTGCCGGATCACGAAACTGCCCTTCATAGAAGAACTGACCGTCGTGCAGATCATATGCGCCGATATTGGTTTGCGCTTTGCGCCGTTGAAAATCAGACGGATTTAGCGGTGTTGTTTGACTGCCTGTGCCGAAAGCCCCGTATCCGACGATGTGGATGGGAGTTTCCTTGGCAATGGGATTACCGCCTAATTGTAGCGCAGAGCGTCGCACGTCTGTTATCGCGTTAGGCAGCACAACAACTGCGATATCGTTAGGAGCCAAGACAACTCTTGAGGCTGTCTGTCCGGATACAATTGGCACGATTTGGTGGCCTTGGCTGTCCAAAAGACAATGGGCGGCAGTCAAGACCACCTTGGGACTGATCAACGTTCCGGTACAGGGACCTCCCGTGACAGGATAGCTTACGACATTAGGGAACTGATTACTGGTGTCGACGACCGGCGGAGCAAGCGGATCGAGCGCGTCGTTGATGACAATCGCGGAGGCCGGTGGGACCGAGGCCAGAATGAACGCCGCGGAGCTGGCGAGCAGCATCTTGGAACGCCACCGCAGCGATCCCGGTCGCGCCACATCCGCCCGACTTCGAAAGGACGGCTCCATTGCAAAATCCCCCCCGCTGAACCAGCGCCCGCTCGCGCCGGTGGCCCTCCGTGGCTAAAAGTATTGGATGTTCGATCCGCACTCGTCAAACGGGCGATGTTCTGCGTTCTGATAATTTTAGGTTGCGTGGCTAATCTGTCACAAAGGCTAGCAGGCTGCTGAAATTTGCATTTGGTGGACCTTTATCCAGCTTTTTGACACCGGGTTGGTGCTTTGCTGGGTGGCATTGGGTGAATCCGAAGTGTCGGATACCCGGATGGCGGCTCATGTTGTGGCCTCGATGAGTTTTGGCAGGCGGATCAGATTGTAGCCGGCCATCGTGAGGGTGAACTTGAAGCCGAGCTTCTTGACACCTCGCAGCATGGGCCGCGCGAGCCCGCCGATGGTCTTGCCCCAGCCGAACGGCTCCTTGATGCGCTTTCTCTTTTGCTGGCTCACCGCATAGCCAGGATGCCGCGTGGTGCGGGCGTCGATGGCCGAACGTCGGCCGCTGATGTTCTGCGCGATGTGCGGCGTCACGTTGAGCGCGCGCATGTCGGCGACGAATGCCGCTGCGTCGTAACCCTTGTCGGCGCCCAGGGTGATGCGACGAGCCCCGGGCGAGTGGCGCACGATCATCTCTTCGGCGGCCTTTCGCTCGGCGGTACCGGTCGCCTGGGTCAACGTGGCCGCGACGATCAGTCCGCTGCGGTTTTCCATCAGCGTGTGGCCCATGAAGCTGAGCTTGGCTTCCTTGCCCCGTCCCTTGCGATAAAGCTGCGCCTCGGGGTCCGTGGTCGAGGCGTGCGTGGCGTTGCTGCGCTTCTCGCCGTGAAAATCGCGCTCGCCATTGCGGCCCGAGCCGGGCGGATCGTCCGAACCGTCCTTCGCCCTGAAACTCTTCATCGAGGCCCAGGCCGCAATCTGCGTGCCGTCGACCGAGAAGTGCTCGTCCGACAACAGCCCGCGCAACTCCTTATGATCCATGAGCTCGGCGAGGAACTTCCGCGCCACGTCGGCCTCAAGCAACCGATCGCGGTTCTTCGTGAACACCGTAGGCACCCATACCCCCTCGTCCACGCCGAGCCCAACGAACCAGCGATAGAGAAGGTTATAATCGAGCTGCTCCATCAGCTGCCGTTCCGACCGGATCGTATAGAACGCCTGCAGCAGAAGCGCCCGCAACAGCCGCTCAGGCGGTATCGAAGGCCGCCCACTGTCCGCGTAGGCATTGGAAAAATCGCTGTCGAGCGAAGCCAGAACTTCGTTCACGACAGATCGCACCAGCCTCAACGGGTGCTTCGCAGGAACCCGCTTCTCGAGGTCCACGTAGGAAAACAGCTCTCCCGTCCGTTCATCCGAGCCGCGCATCCGTGCCTCCCGCAATCGCAGACATTACGAATCATATTCGTAACCGCTTGTCAGGAGACTTTTTCAGCAGCCTGCTAGAGCGGCCTGCGGGGTCCCGGTAGAGTAGCTTGGTCCCATTTTCAGGGTTTGGCGAATTTTGGAAACGCAGCGTCCCGCCGGCTAATCCCGACGAATTGCGTTCGGCGCGAGTTTGCCCTGGCTGGGGGGCTGATGAGCTATGGATCGGTGCGGCGGGAACGTACGCCAACTCGGCATCTATGCCGGTCGCATTCTCAGAGGCGAGAAGCCGGGGGACCTGCCGGTCATGAGGTCCAGCAAATTTGAGTTTCAACCCCAAGACCGCAAAGACGCTCGGGCTGACGGTGCCGCTGACGCTGCAAGCCGCCGCCGACCAGTCATCGAATGAGACGTAGCGGATGGCACCTATTGGCACGAAGCTGCTGACTTGAAATGTTCGCTCTTCGGTCGCTAACGGAGGGTAAGCAGACGTGTCGCGGACATGCCAAAATCGACGTGAATGACCCGAAGCGGTCCTTCCTGCGCCGCACTCCAAATCCCACTGAAATCATTTCTGTTCTCACTTTATTCCGATGCCCGCTTTGACAGGTTCAGTGGGTGACCTTAAACCTCGCATCAGTCCACTTTTTGTCAGTAAGGACGACCGCATGTGGAAAGCGCGCGGTGCTTTCGGCGCTTTGTTGGTTCGTTCATATTCGACGGCGATTTTCGGCGCATTGTCGATTTGGCTGGGACTCGGCTCGGCCTTGGCTGAGGGGCTTTACGACGACCCAACCACCGCTGAAGGCTGGGCGTGGCCCCAGGTCCAACGGAGTGAAATGGCCGACTTCAACGAGCGCTGCAACACGCCCGCGCTCGACCCCAGAGACGAGAAGGACGCGCGCTGGGATGACGACTGCCGCAAGCTCCCCGTCCGTTTTCTGCAAGACTTGTTAACGCGGGCGCCGTGGCGGGAGGCGATTCCCTTCGCCGGAATTCAGATCAAAGGCGCCCGCATCGTCGGGGATCTCGATCTGGAGAACGCGAAGCTCATTAGATCAATCTCGATCCTCGCTAGCCGGATCGAAGGTGGGATCAATCTGGTTCGCGCGCGGACAGATAGTTTGATCTGGCTGGAAGGCTCGCTGGTGAGCGGCCACTTCAGTGCCTACGGTTTGCGTTCCGAAAACGATCTATGGCTGCGCAATGGCACCGTCTTCAAGAGCGAGGTAAGCCTTAACGGCGCCAAAATCGATGGACACGTCGAGCTCACCGGCGCCACGTTCGACAGTAGACTGGACGCGGGTAACGTGCAAATCGGCAGCTATCTGCTCATGAATTCCGACGATCAGAATAGGGCCAGCTTCAACGAAGTGACCCTGAGCAACGCGAAGGTCGGAGGATATGTCAGCCTGCTCGGCGCCAGTTTCAGCGGCCCCTTGAACGCCATCTCGTTGAAAGTCGGCGGCGATCTGCTTGCGCCATCCGCCGGTCAGTACAAGACCAGATTCCAGAACGTATTTCTGTTCGGGGCGGAGATCGCGGGAAATGTCAGCTTGATCGGCAACAATTTCGACGGTGTGTTGTACGCAAGCCGACTGCAGGTCGGCGATTCTCTGCTCATGAATTCCGATGGCCAGAACAAGGCCAGTTTCAAGGACATCAATCTGACCGGCGCGAAGGTCGCGGGACAACTTGTCATGTTAGGCGCCACTTTCGACGGCGGGCTGTACGCAAGCCGACTGCAGGTCGGCAATTCTCTGCTCATGAATTCCGATGGCCAGAACAAGGCCACTTTCAAGGACGTCTTTCTGAGCGGCGCGAAGGTCGCGGGACAACTTGCCATGTTAGGCGCCAGCATCGACGGCGGGCTGTACGCAAGCCAACTGCAGGTCGGGGGCAATTTGGTCATGAATTCCGACGGCCAGAACAAGGCCAGTTTCAAGGACGTCGATCTGACCGGCGCGAAGGTCGCGGGACAACTTGCCATGTTAGGCGCCAGCATCGACGGCGGGCTGTACGCAAGCCAACTGCAGGTCGGGGGCAATTTGGTCATGAATTCCGACGGCCAGAACAAGGCCAGTTTCAAGGACGTCGATCTGACCGGCGCGAAGGTCCCGGGAAGTGTCAGCATGGGCGGCGCCAGTTTCGATGGCGTGTTGAAAGCTAATTTTGTCCAGATCGGTGGCTCTCTGCTCATGGCGTCCATAGCGCCAGATAAGTCCAACTTTGAGAACGATGTGGACCTAAGGAGCGCGAGGATAGCGGGACAGATCGACATGACAGGCGCCACTTTCGACGGCGGGCTGAACGCCGACTACCTGCAGATCGGCGGTCATTTGTTCATGCGCCAAGCCCATTACGCGGGTGATGTCGTCATGGGATTCGCGCATGTCGGCGGCAATCTTGATATGCGCGGCGCGACCCTGGCTCGTTTCGATCTCTCAGGCGCGTCGGTTGCAGGGGAATTGCGGCTCGGGTCGACCGTCTGGACGCCAAAGAAGGGGGAATCCGGTTCCCTGGACCTGCGCAATACGAATGTTGGCAATCTGATAGATGCAAAGGACGCCTGGCCCGCCCAGGGAGGGCTCCATCTTAAGGGGTTCACTTTCGGTCATCTCGGCGGATCTGCCGGACAAGCCGCACTGGAAATGCGCGCCCGGGGAATGGAATGGTGGGACAACTGGGTGAGGCTCGACCCCGACTACAGCCCAATCCTGTACGAGCAACTCGCCGCCGCTTTCACGAGTTCGGGCGACCGCAACGCGGCCAACGAGATCCGCTACCTCGGTTTAGAACGCAAACGCACGGCGGCATGTGAGCAACACGCATGGACCGCCTGCCTCATCCTGACCACACAAAGCTTCGTAACCGGTTATGGGATCGGTCTCCGCGTTCTCTATTCGGTGATTTTCCTCTCTCTCGCCTCGGCGGCGCTCCTCTGGGGAACCGTGCCTGCGGCGAAACAACACGGTTTTATCTGGTGCATTGGCGCAGAGTCTGGCGCAACTCTTGCCCGTGATTCAACTCAACAAGGAATTCACAGAGTTCTTTTATGATCCAGAGCGCACGCGCCTTAAGGGGTGGCAAATCTTCGTGTTTTCCTCCCTCGGCGTCATTGGCTTGGCATTGGGCGCGACACTGATCATTGCTGTTTCCGGGCTGACCCAAGGCTTCTAACGCAAGTGCAAGCGAGGTTGCCGAATTTTGCGGGACTGCGCCCGATCTTCCCGTGGAGGGTTTGAGATTTCCCGACGCCGCGGACGTCGGCTCCTGGCACATCGCTGCCGTTCGCGGCACTGCAACATCACGGCAGATGTTGAGGGTACAACGGACATGTCGCGGACTTGCCGCCACCGCAGAGTCTGATGTGGTGGACGGCGCCCGCTCCCAGCAACGAGGTGCCATAGGGTGATCGTTGCGATCGAATCACATCAGGGAGCCCTCCACATGCAAATTTCGACGATCGGCTTGGATATCGCCAAGAACGTGTTCCAGGTTCACGGGATCGACGCGGCCGAAAAGGTCGTCGTCCGGAAACGGCTCCGACGGCGCCAGGTGCTGGAGTTCTTCAAAGCGTTGCCACCGTGCCTGATCGGCATGGAGGCCTGCGCCACGGCCCATTACTGGGCACGTGAACTCACGAAGCTTGGCCACCGGGTGCGGCTGATGCCAGCGAAGGACGTGAAGGCCTACGTCAAGCGCAACAAAAACGATGCGGCCGACGCCGAGGCGATCTGCGAAGCGGTTCGGCGACCGACCATGCGCTTCGTGCGGATCAAATCGGCCGAACAGCAGGGTCAGTTGATGCAGCATCGCACGCGCGATGTGCTGATACGCCAGCGCACCCAGATCATCAACGCCTTGCGGGCGCATCTGGCGGAGCTCGGGTTGGTGGCGGCGCCGGGCAACGCCGGGGTCAACGAATTGCGCGCGATCGTGACGGACGAACAGGACACGCGGTTGCCGATCGATGCACGGGCCAGCGCCATCGTGCTGGCTGCGCAGCTTGAAGCGTTGGAGAGTGTCATCGGAGCGATCGAAAAGCGGATCAAGATGCAGCATCGCTCGAGCGAGGCGAGCCAGCGGGTTGAGGCGATCCCGGGCATCGGGGTTATCGGGGCGACTGCGATCGTGGCGACGGTGGCGGACCCGACTATCTTCCGGTCGGGACGCGATTTCGCGGCCTGGATCGGACTAGTGCCGCGGCAGGATTCGACCGGGGGCAAGCAGAAGCTCGGACCGATCTCCAAGCAGGGAGATCGCTACTTGCGGCGCATTCTCGTCGTCGGGGCGATCGCTGTGTTGCGGCGCGCCCAGGAGAATCCCGGGAAGTATCCCTGGCTCACGCAACTCCTGGCGCGGCGACCCTTCAAGGTCGTGGCGGTGGCGCTCGCCAACAAGATGGCGCGCATGGCCTGGGCGCTGCTGGCCCATGGTGGCACCTATCGGGCGCCTGAGCTTGCTGAAACTGCCTAAAGGGGCTCGGCGAGGAAGAGAAGAGGAGATGTAACCGCGTTCACGAACTGCAGGGGTGATGAAGACATTGATGCGAAACGGTCGAGACCGTCGATCGGAAAACCCGTCTTTGGGTCATGCGAAGAAAGAACGCGTGAGTTTGTTTGGGACCGATCAGCGGATCACATCAGGGCCAGCGGCCAGACGGCCGCGCTCAAAGGCCGAATACATGACCGCACCCGAACGCTTCGCTGATAGTCAAATTCCTCTTGCACCGCGGGCGCCGTCCATACATGACCCGAAGCCGTCATAGGCCGGACCGAACCCCCGCAGCGCAGCAGGCTCCTGCCGTACCGAGGTGTGCTATCCTTTCGGTGGGAAGCACGGGAGGGACCGGGCAGTGAACCGGCGCTCGTTCATCATGCTGCTCGGCGGCGCGGTCGCGTGGCCGCTGGCGGCGCGCGCGCAGCAGCCGACGAAGCTGCCGACGATTGGCTTCCTGGGCACAATCACGCCTGCGGTGCAGATTCGATGGACCGAAGCTTTTGTGCAGCGACTGCGAGAACTCGGCTGGATCGAAGGTCGTACGATCGCGATCGAGTTTCGCTGGGCAGAGGGCCGCAGCGACCGCGCCGCCGAGATCGTTGCCGAGTTCGTGCAGCAGAAAGTGGATGTTATTGTTGCCGGGGGGACCGAATATGTTCTTGCGGCGAAGCAGGCGACATCGGTCATCCCGATCGTGTTCCCGAATGTAGGGGACCCGGTTGGCAGCGGCCTCGTCGCGGGTCTGGCACGACCGGGCGGTAATGCCACCGGCCTGTCGATCCAGGGGACCGATACCGTTGGCAAGCGAGTCGAACTCTTACGCGACGTCATTCCGAGTCTTCGCCGGTTGGCGATCATGGCCAATGTCGACAATTCCGCCGTCGTGTTGGAGATGCGGCAGGTTCAGGCAATTGCCCGCACGCTCGGCCTTGAGGTTACTACGCTCGAAATTCGAGGAGCGGAGAATATCAGCCCTGCCTTGGAGGCACTCAAGAGCCGGGCGGATGCCCTTTATATCTGTCCCGACCCGCTCACAAACACCCACCGGGTTCGCATCAACACCCTGGCGCTGAGCACGCGACTGCCGACAATCTCCGGTGTTCGGGAGCAGGTCGAAGCGGGGGGTCTCATGTCCTATGGACCAAACTTCCCGGACCTGTTTCGGCGCGCCGCAGACTTTGTCGACAAGATTCTGCGCGGGACGAAGCCTGGCGATATCCCGGTCGAGCAGCCGACCAAGTTTGACCTCGTCATCAACCTGACCACCGCGAAGGCGCTCGGCCTGGAGTTTTCGCAGGCCATGCTGCTGCGCGCTGACGAGGTGATCGAATAAGAAGGTTGTTCGTTGCAGTGCATGAGTCAGCTTTTGGCACCTTTCTGCCGTGCCAACCGCGCCGAGCAATGTCCGCTTCTGGGGTACAGCGGTCGAGAAATGCTCGCTGTGGAACTTTCTCATTTTGACTCATTTCGGACTTCGGCGCTAGGCGGAGGGGATAATCGTAAAGTGAAATAGGGCGGGAGCCTCACGTCGAATTCAGAACGATTCAGGCCCGTCCCAGGGACCTGCCCTGCGTTTTGCGATAGAGTGCTTTAATTCTTGGGGAGGAAGTCCCCATGCTCCACATAAGACGCCGCGACTTCATCACGCTTGTCGGCGGGGTCGCGGCAGCGTGGCCGCTCACGGCACGTGCGCAGCAGACCGAGCGGATGCGGCGGATCGGCGTGCTGATGGGTCTTGTCGTCAGCGACCCGGAGGCACAATCGCGCGTGGCCGCGTTCGAAAACGGCCTGCGGGAGCTGGGATGGGTCAAGGGACGCAACCTCTGGATCGAGTACCGTTGGGCCGGCGACGGAGGAAATGTACTGCGCGACCACGCGGCGGAGCTGCTCGCCATGGCGCCCGACCTGATCTTGGCCAACAGCACGCCGGTGACGGCCGCGCTGCGGGAGCAGAGCCAGGTCGTGCCAATCGTGTTCACGCAGGTGACTGACCCGGTTGGTCAAGGCCTCGTGCCGAACCTGGGGCATCCGGGCGGCAATCTCACCGGCTTCACAAGCTTCGAGTTCTCGATAGGAACCAAATGGCTGGAGGCGCTCAAACAGACCGCGCCGCGTGTCACGCGGGTCGCGCTCGTCTTCAACCCGCAGAGCGCGCCGTTCGCCGACCTGTTCCTTGGGCCGGTCGAGGCCGCGGCCCCCTCCTTCGCGGTGACGCCGATCGCGACCGCTGTGCGCGACGCCGCCGATCTCGATCACTTGTTCGAGGCGCTTGCGCGCGAAGCGAATGGGGGTCTGATGGTGCTGCCGGACATCAGCATGACGAACCATCGCGAAGCAATCATCGCGCTGGCGGCGCGCTACCGTGTACCGGCGGTCTACCCGTTTCGTTACTTTGCCGCGAGCGGCGGTCTGATGTCCTACGGCACCGACGTAGCCGAGGTTTTTCAGCGCGCGGCCGCCTATGTCGACCGTATCCTCCGGGGCACCAGTCCGGGCGACCTGCCGGTGCAAGCGCCGAACAAGTACGAGCTAGTCATCAACCTCAAGACCGCCACGGCGCTCGGCCTCGAAGTCCCGCCCACGCTGCTCGCCCGCGCAGACGAGGTGATCGAATAACCTGGCCAATGTCCGAACCTGGCACAACGCGACGGTTCGCTGCGACACACCAATTCGGTCGCTATTGCAGGCATAGCGGACATGAAGGGCCGGGTCGCCGCACCCAACTCGGTCGCGATTGACCCATGTCTGCCATTCCACGATCAATTTTGCTGCGATGCACGGCAGCGTTCTCGCGCGACGGGTGTGGTAATGTGCGGCTCCCGATCTGAGAAGGGGAGTCCATGAAACGCCGCGACTTCATCACGCTGCTCGGCGGCGCGGTGGCGTGGCCGCTGGCGGCGCGGGCGCAGCAAGCGGAGCGTATGCGGCGCGTCGGTTTGTTGATGGGATACCCCGAAGGCGATGCCGAGGGACAGGCCAACCTCGCGGCGTTCCGAAGAGGGCTACAGGAACTGGGTTGGACCGAGGGCCGCAACATCCGGATCGACGTGCGTTGGGGAGCCGCCGACCCCGACAAGGCTCGGACTTTGGCCAAAGAGCTGGTCGGCATGGCTCCAGACGTGATCGTGCCTAATACCAACCTGATGATGGCGATCCTGCAGCCGGAAACCCGCACCATACCGATCGTATTCGTGTTCGTCGGAGATCCGGTCGGCAGCGGCTACGTCACGAACCTGGCGCGGCCGGGCGGGAATGTCACGGGATTCTCCGCCCTTGACATCGCGATCGGCGGCAAATGGCTGGAGCTACTCAAGGAGATGGCTCCCCATGTCACCCGCGTCGCAGTCGTCCTGCATCCGGAAACGCCGCCCAATGTCGGGTTCTGGCATGCGGCCGAGGCCGCGCCGGCGCTCGGGGTCAAAGTGGTTGCGCTCGGGGTACACTCGGCTGCCGAGATCGAGGGCACCGTTACGCAGTTCGCGCGCGAGCCCGATGGCGGCCTGATCATCGCTCCCCATGCTGTCACGCTGACATATCGCGACCTCATCATCGGGCTGGCGGCACGCCATCGCCTTCCTGCGATCTATGGCTTTCGCGTGTTCGCCACGAGTGGGGGTCTGCTCTCCTACGGCACCAACCCGAGGGACCAATTCCGGCGGGGGGCATCGTATGTCGACCGTATCCTCAAGGGCGAGAAGCCCGGCGACCTGCCGGTGCAGAACCCCACCAAATATGAGCTGGTGATCAATCTAAAAACTGCTAAGGCGCTTGGCGTCGACGTGCCACTCAGGCTCCAGCAACTCGCCGACGAGGTGATTGAGTAATGAGACGCCGCGACTTCATCACGCTGCTCGGCGGCGCGGTGGCGTGGCCGCTGGCGGCGCGCGCGCAGCAGACGGCGCTGCCGTTGGTCGGTTTCCTCGGCCTTTCATCCCCCGATGCAGACGGTCTGCGCGCATTCCATCTGGGCCTGAAGGACACGGGCTACGTCGAGGGCGACAACGTCACTATTCTCCATCGTTGGACCGAGGGTCGCCTGGATCAGCTGCCGGAAGTGGCAGCCGATCTGGCTCGACGGCGGGTCGCCGTGATCGCGAGCTTCGGCAATGCTCCTGCACTGGCGGCCAAGGCGGCGACGACGACGATCCCAATCGTCTTCGGCGTTAGCGAAGACCCGGTCAGGTTCGGTCTTGTTGATAGTCTCGCCCGACCGGGGGGCAATGCGACAGGCTTCAATTACTTGTCTGTCGAATTGACAGCGAAGCGGCTGGAACTCCTGCTTGAGCTGATGCCGGGAGCTAAAAATTTGGCCGTGCTCGTCGACCCGGCTGTCCCCCCAACCCAGACAACGTTGCGAGAGGTGACGGCTGCCGCCAGCACAATGGGGTTGCGAATCAAGACTCTCAACGCAAGCAACAGCAACGAGATCAACGCGGCTTTCGCAACGCTTGCGCGGGAGCGACCCGACATGCTTTTCGTGGGCCCCAGCTTCTTGTTCATCGACCGGCGCGTTCAATTGGTCCACCTAGCAACGCTTCACAAGCTCCCCACGGCATATTCGCAGCGTCGATTTCCAGAAATCGGCGGCCTGATGAGCTACGGGGCCAACTATGTGGATGTGTATCGTCAGATTGGCGTCTACACGGGCCGCATTCTCAAAGGCGTGAAGCCCGCGGACTTACCGGTCGTGCAGTCGACCAAGTTCGAGCTAGTCATCAATGCCGAGACCGCCAGGATGCTCGGCCTCAATCTGCCGCCGTCGCTGCTCTCGGTCGCCGACGAGGTGATCGAGTAAATCGTTGCAACCGTGCACGGCGCTTGCTGCGATTGCTCACAGCCGCTTTTGGCACGTATGAGAAGTGCCGCCACGTCCGCTTTGCCGCCGCTATTGGGGGATGAACGGACATAACGCAGACATCGCGAAAACGACGTGAATGACCCAACTCGGACATGAGGCGGCGCTCTTTGTTGCGATGCACGCCACCGACACAGTGAGACCTGCTATAGGTAGTCCGCGATGCTTGGCCTTGGGGTATCCCATGTTTGCCCACGTGAAATTTGAAAGTGCGCTTGTTGGGTTGGTTTGCATCGCAGTTGGGTGCATGAACGGCAGAGCGTCAGCTGTTACCGCAGAGGTCGCCAGAAAGTGCGCTGCTCTAACCGCCAAAGCGCATCCTACGCAGGTGCCCGGTAATCCTGCCGCAGGTCTCGCAAAAGGAACGGTGCAATCCAAACGAGACTACTTTAACAAATGCGTGGCCAATGGGGGCAACATGGACGATGACGCCCCCGAGCATCCGCCTCTGCCGCCGAGCCGCGGCGCAGCGAGCGTGCCGCAGCGGGATCACACGAGCGAGCTATCGCAATCGCTTTGCCCATTGATCCAATCGGTGGCGGCGCAGAACGAGCTGCCGGTCGAGTTCTTCGCCCGTCTGATTTGGCAGGAAAGCCGCCTGAGACCCGATGCGGTGGGACCCGTGACCCGCAGCGGCAAGCGTGCGCAAGGCGTCGCGCAGTTCATGCCTGCGACGGCAGCCGAGCGTTTTTTGCTCGATGCGTTCGATCCAGCCCAGGCGCTGCCGAAATCGGCCGAGTTTCTGCACGAGTTGCGCGCCAAATTCGGCAATCTCGGGCTCGCGGCCGCCGCCTACAACGCCGGTCCCCAGCGCGTGCAGGACTGGCTCAGTGGAAAACGCACGCTGCCATCGGAGACGCTCGCTTACGTTCGCAGCGTGACCGGTCACTCCGCCGAGGAGTGGAAGCGGCCGGACGCGCGGACCTGGCAGGTCAGCATTGCCAGCGACACGCCATGCGTCGGGACGACGAAGCTCGCGGCAAAACCCGCGCCTGCGGCCCCGAGCGCGCCGCCTGCGCCAAGCGCCGCCTGGGCGGTGCAGCTCATCGGCGATCGTTTGGAGAGCAACGCGCTCTCCCGATACGCGCAGCTGCAAAAGAAATATCAGGCGATCCTCGGCGGCCGTGAGCCGCTCGTCGTGCGCACGACCATAGGCAACGCGGCGATCTGGCATCGCATCAGCATCGCGGCGGATACTCGCGAAGCGGCCGAGACACTGTGCTCGCGGCTGCGCGCGGCGGGCGGCAGTTGCCTCGTCCAGAGTATCTGAACGTTGCCAGACGTACACTCGCCTTGTCATCGCGAGGGTGGCACGGTGGCCCGCGAGCCGCAGCAGCACTTGCTCGCTCACGAGGGCGGTGCGGCTCTCGGCGATCGCTCTCGAAACAGCGTCTCTTGGCGCACATGGGCAAGCCGGTCGGGGTCCTCGTACGCACCGCCGACGAGCTCGCCGCCGTGCGCGACGGCAATCCGTTTCCGCCCGCGCCCGGAAAATTCACCGTTGCGATCTTTCTCGACGAGCAGCCGCCCGCTCGTCAGCACCTGGCACTTTTCTGCCGTGCCAACAGCGCCGAGCAATGTCGGCTATCTACGGTAGACCGGCCGACATATGCTCAATGCGAGTTCTTCGCATTTTGACCCACAAGAGACTTGGGCGGCTAAAGACTTTTGCGGCGCAAAAGCATTGTACGAACCGCTTCACTAAGCGTGGTATTCTACGGGCATGACCCCTCGGGAGGGTCACATGGCAATGCATATTCGACGGCGTGAATTCATTGTTACGCTTGGTGGCGCAACTCTCGCTTGGCCGTTGGCCGCTCGCTCACAGCAATCGGCCGTGGCCTTGGTCGGCTTGCTCAGCGGCGGTCAGCTAGATGACGGCCTGATTGATGCCGTCCGGCAGGGCTTTAAGGAATTGGGCTATATTGAAGGCCGCAACATCGCCATCAAGTACCGCTCGGCCGACGGTCGTTTCGACCGATTGCCGACGTTGGCTGCCCAGCTGGCGACCGACCCCGTCGCTGTCATCGTTGCGCTTTTTTCACCGACGGCCGCAGCGGCCGCCAAAGCTGCAACATCAAGCATTCCGATTGTTTTCGCGATCGGCGCTGACCCGGTTGATCTCGGCCTGGTTTCCAGTCTCAACCGCCCTGGCGGCAATATTACGGGCGTGACTTTCTTCATCAATACCCTCGGGGCAAAACGGTTGGAATTGCTGCGCGAGCTGGTCCCGAGCGCGACTCTCATTGGCTTCCTTGTCAATCCGCGCAATCCCACCACTGAATCCCAGAGCGCAGACGTGCAGACTGCAGCGCGCAAGCTTGGCGTTAACATCCTGATTCAAAATGCCAGCAGCGACCGCGATATCGAGGCGGCATTCGCGGCTTTTATCGAGCAACGTGTCAGCGCCATCATGCTCGGTGCCGATGCATTCTTCGCAAGTCGGCGCGATCAACTGGTAGGACTGGTTGCGCGGCATATGGTGCCAGCAATGTATTATCTACGCGAGTTTGCCGCCGCTGGCGGGCTGATCAGTTACGGAGCGAGCATTACCGATGCGTATCGCCTAGCCGGTGGCTACGCCGCACGGATTCTCAAGGGTGAAAAGCCCGCCGACCTGCCGGTGGTGCAGTCAACGAAGTTCGAGTTCGTGATTAATTTGAATACCGCGAGGGCGCTTGGGATCGAGGTGCCGCCAAACCTGTTGGCGCGCACCGACGAGGTGATCGAGTGAGTGGTCTTTGCTGCGGTGCACTGTCCGCTCCTGGCACGAATGAGAAGTGCCGCCACGTCCGCTTTGCCGCCGCTATTGGGGGATGAACGGACATAACGCGGACATCGCGAAAACGACGTGAATGACCCGCAGCAGTCATAAGCCAGGTTGAAATCCCGCAGCGCAGCAGTCTCCCGTACCAAGGTGTGCTATCTTTTCTGTCGGAAGCACGGGAGGTACGGCAGTGAAACGCCGCGACTTCATAATCCTGGGCGGTGCGGCGGCGTGGCCGCTCGCGGCGCGCAGCCAGGCAAACGGGAAAAGTGAGCTGGACGGGTGATCGATGCGTAACACCAAAGGTCAATTTCAGTTAGGCCACACTGGCGGCCGGCCGAAGGGCGCGCGCAACAGGCTTGCGGCTCAAGTCTTCGAAGATATTTTGCACCATTGGTGCGAGCCGGCGGCACCAGGCAGCAAGCTGTGCAAAGGTGCAGAGGCACTGGAAACGCTCTATAAAGAAAAGCCCGGCGAATATCTCCGGCTTACCGCCAGCGTGCTACCGCGCGAGTTCATTTTCGAGAACGTCACATCAGACCTGGACGACGAACAGATCGACGAGCTTCTCCTGGTGCTGCGTCAGCGCATGATCGAGGCGCGCACAGCACCGGCGCTGCTCGCATCGCCCGACGCTGATGGGGTTGGCAATGAGCCTGAACCTCGACATTGACAGCTTACCGCCGGAGCAGGTCGAGGCCGCCATAACTCGGCTGGAGGCGGTGAAGGCGCAGCGTGCGGCCGAGAACAAGCTTGCGCACTATCGCCCATATCCCAAGCAGGCCGCTTTTCATGCAGCCGGCGCCAAGCACCGCGAGCGCTTGCTCATGTGTGCAAACCGTTTCGGCAAGACCATGTGCGGCTCGGCCGAGTTGGCGTTTCATCTCACCGGCGAATATCCGGAGTGGTGGAACGGCAAGCGCTTCGACAAGTCGGTGCGAGCGTGGGCCGCCGGCGTCACCGCAGAGACCACGCGCGACGTTCTGCAGGAGAAGCTGATCGGTCCGCCCTTTCGGGAATCCGAATGGGGCACGGGGATGATCCCCAAGGCTGCCATCGCTGGGATTGCCACCTCGCGCGGCATCCCGGCCGCGATCGACACCGTCAACGTCCGACACATCAGCGGCGTCCTCTCGTCGCTTCAGTTCAAAAGCTACGAGCGTGGCCGGGAGAAGTGGCAGGGCGCTGCGCTGGAAGTTGTCTATTTCGACGAGGAACCCGATGAAGCCATCTACTCCGAAGGCCTGACGCGAACCAATGAAACCGGCGGGATCGTATATCTGTGCTTTACGCCCCTGCTCGGGATGAGCACTGTCGTCCAGCGCTTCCTTTCGAGCAGCAGCGCATCGCATCCTGACCGCGCCGTGGTTACCGCAACGATCGACGACGCGCCGCACTTCTCCGAGGCGGACAAGGCGCGGATCGTGGCTTCCTATGCACCGCACGAACGGGAGGCGCGCACCAAAGGTGTTCCGGTTCTCGGCAGCGGCCGCATCTTCCCGGTGAAGGAGGAGACGCTCGCGATTGAGCACCGCGAGTTTCCCAGGCACTGGCCGCGCATCGGCGGAATGGATTTCGGATGGGATCACCCCTTTGCGGCGGTTGAGCTGGTGTGGGATGGCGATGGCGACGTGATCTATGTCAGCAGGACTTACTGCCTGCGCGAGGCGACAGCCGTTATTCACGCTGCGGCGCTCAAGCTTTGGGGCAAGAACCTTCCCTGGGCTTGGCCGCGTGATGGGCGCAGAGAGACGCTAGAGGGCGCGGGCAAGCCGTTGGCTGATCAGTATCGAGCGCAAGGTTTGGACATGCTGCACGAGCATTCGCAGTTCGAAGACGGCAGCGTGAGTGTCGAGGCTGGCATTCAAGACATGCTGATTCGGATGGAGAGCGGGCGCTTCAAGGTTTTCAAGCACCTTACTGATTGGTTTGACGAATACCGGCTGTACCATCGCAAGGATGGCCGGG
Source organism: uncultured Alphaproteobacteria bacterium (assembly GCA_963821505.1). GTDB lineage: Bacteria > Pseudomonadota > Alphaproteobacteria > Rhizobiales > Xanthobacteraceae > VAZQ01. The sequence continues at coordinate 254,947 of CAWGEH010000012.1, read as the reverse complement.
TGCACAAGGAGGGTGACGACCTGATGTCGGCGACCCGCTACGCGGTGATGATGCTGCGCTACGCGCGCACCAACATTCCCCCCAAGCCGCGCTCGACCAGATGGGATCGCAGAAGCTGGATGTCGGCGTGATGCGAAGGATGGGCGATCGCAACGACTTCATTTTCTGGCCCTGCTCGTTGCGGTGTTGTTGCTCTCGGGTAGCCCATGGCTGGCGCTCCTGGTCGCCTGCGCCCACCGGACCCTCTTCGCATCACCAGTGCCCCGTCCTCGACGCTATAGAACCCTTCGGCGATCTCACCCGGAAAATTGCCGTCCTCGCGGGCGTGCTTGATGGTCGCCCAGCATTTGGTTGGATTTTATCTTTCGCCTTAGGACGGGCCTAACCCCGTCGCCGACAAATGGTTGCAAGCGAGCCGGCTTTGCACCACCGTCGCGCGACGACCATCACAGGGCGGATGCCATGATCGACAACATTCTGATGTTCTGCTGTGTCAGCGCGTTCTTTGGGGGAGTTATAGCCGCGGTTACAACTCTGCCTGTTTAACGAAACGAAAGGGCGCGGAGCTTGTTTGCCGCGCGGCGGAGAACGGCATCAGGCCGTGCATCTAGACTAGCTGTGGAGGCGACCGCGTCGAAATTCATCCGATGCGGTCACCTTACCCATGAGAACATGCTCTTAAGATTACGAACGCGGTGCGACGCAAAGGAACACCGCGTCCCTAACGATCAGAGGTCTGCTCCGATTGAACGTTTCCGCTTGTTCGGCCAAAAACGACCATTGGCCGGCAAGCTCCTCGTACTGTTCCTTAATTAGATTGCCATATTGTTTCGCAAGCTCTCCGCATTCCGCCGCGTGGGCACGGAATTCTTCGGATCGGGGTTGCATGTCGCCCTCCAGGTCTGTGCATCAACGGCGCGAATGTGGCGCCGAAAAACTTACAAACCGTGTGACGGGCGTCACAGTTCGCCCCATGATTTAGCTAATTTCAGAACGATTTAGGTCTCACAAGGAATTAGTCCCCCCGCCGGGGGAAATTTCCATCCGGGCTACTGGTTGCCACCGCCGCTGCACACGATGCGGGAGAACCGGTCACAGTGATCGAAGCGACGCGTAGTGCACCGCGCCAACCCAATGCACTGCGCCTGCCGGATGCTTGATGTAGCTGCCGACCGGCCTAAACCGGCGGTGCAAGGTTCTCGCGGTCTGCGGCGCCGCAGACGCTCGCAATTGAGCACCGCGAGTTTCCCCAGCATTGGCCGCGCATCGGCGGGATGGATTTCGGCTGGGATCATCCCTTTGCAGCGGTTGAGTTGGTATGGGATCGCGACACTGACACGGTCTATGTCAGCAGGACTTACTGCCTGCGCGAGGCGACGGCTATCATTCACGCTGCGGCGCTCAAGCCGTGGGGGAATTTGCGGTGGGCCTGGCCGCGTGACGGTCGCCGGGAGACCTTGGAAGGCGCCGGCAAGCCGTTGGCTGATCAGTATCGAAGGCAAGGTTTGGACATGCTGCACGAGCATTCGCAGTTCGAGGACGGCAGCGTGAGTGTCGAGGCTGGCATTCAAGACATGCTGATTTGGATGGAGAGCGGGCGCTTCAAGGTTTTCAAGCACCTTACTGATTGGTTTGACGAATATCGGCTTTACCATCGCAAGGACGGCAGGGTGCACAAGGAGGGTGACGACCTTATGAGCGCCACGTGCTACGCGGTGATGATGCTGCGCTACGCGCGCACCAACATTCCCCCCAAGCCGCGCTCGACCCGATGGGACCGCAGAAGCTGGATGTCAGCGTGATGCGAAGGATGGGCGATCGAGCGCTGGCCGGGCGCGGCCATCACACTCCGCCAGGGCGAAACATCGAGGACGGCCGGCGGACGCGGGTCAGCAATTCAGCCCTATCTCGCTGGAGATAAAGCGTTTTCCAACAACCAAATGGGTCCCCACATAACGGTGGAGGGTTTTTTCCAATAAATCAAATGCTTACGTCAATCGCTAATAAAGGCCGAAAGCTATCTCTCTGGAGATAAAGCGTTTTCCATTACACATATTGTGTAATAAAATCAAATGCTTGCGTCCAATCGCTAAATGTGCTTAAAGGGCCGAAAGTCACTTATAGGCGTCAAAAAAATGGCCCCGCCCGTCGGTCGCCGCGGTCACAACCTCTTCAAGCAGAAAGACGGCCTGCGTGCGATCAAGATCGCGCGGGACGGCGGCATGAAGCCCGGCATGCTGGAGATCCACGCCAAAGACGGCACGGTATACAGAATCTACGATCTGGAAGCCGCCGCAACCAAGCAAGCGGCGCAAGACAGCAATCCTTGGGACACGGTTTTGACCTATGCTGCGGACCAAGAGCGGCCTGCCTAAGCATTGCTCGTGGAATACCGACCGGCACGGCACGCGCCGGGTCCGATTCCGCAAGGCTGGCTTTTCGACCTACCTCCGCAGCGGCATTCCGTGGTCCGAAGACTTCATGCGCGAATACGCGGCGGCGCTTGAGGGCGTGCAGGCCCAAGCCCGCGAAGTCGGGGCAGGGCGCACCGTCCCCGGCTCGGTCGATGCCCTGGTCGTGTCCTACTACCGCAGTCCGGAATTCCGCGGCCTGAAGGCCAGCACACAGCAGGTGCGCCGCAACATCATCGAGCGCTTTCGCCGCGAGCACGGCACCAAGCCGATTCGCCGTCTAGGCCGCTCGCATATCAAGGACATCATCGGTGCTAAGGCAGAGACCCCGGAAGCGGCTAACAGCTTGCTCAAGATGCTGCGCATCCTACTCGCCTACGCGGTCGACGTTGGCATGATCACCTCCAACCCTGCCATCGGCATCAAGCGCTACCGAAGCCGCAAGGAAGGATTCCACGTCTGGACGGAAGCCGAAGCAGCGCAATTCGAAGCGGCGTATCCCGTGGGTACGACGGCGCGCTTGGCCTACGCGCTTGCGCTCTACACCGCACAGCGCGTCAGCGATTTGGTGCGCCTAGGCTGGCAGCATGTGAGAGGCGGCCGAATCGCCGTGCGCCAGCAAAAGACCGACAAGCCGATGCTGAACAAGATGCACCCCGAGCTCGTACGGGTGCTGACATCGGTGCCAAAGGGCAACCTCACCTTCCTCATGACCGCGCGGGGCGCGCCGTTCACGGCCGCCGGTCTCTCCAATTGGTTCGGCAAGCGATGCCGGGAGGCCGGACTGTGGGCCACTGCACTGCACACGGGCTGCGCAAGCTGGCGCTAACCCGGCGGGCGAACGCCGGTGCCAGCACCGACATGCTCAAGGCCTTCGGTGGGCATGCCACCTCCAAGGAGGTGGAGCGCTACACCCGGGAGGCCGACCAGGCCCGGCTCGACGAGCAGGGTCTTGAGCTGCAGCTGAGGGCAGAGCGAGAACGGGGCTTGTCCAGCCCCGAAACCCGGTTGGACAAATCGGGCTAAAAAGGCTTTCCGATCAATGGCGAATTTTCAAAATGAAAACCCGCCGCGGATTTCTCCCGGCGGGCCCATTGTCGCCCGCGCCATCGCCACCTCCGGTACATCCGCGGTCGGCAACGTTGTCGCGATCGACGACACTCATATAAGCCGCGATCGTGATAATTCAATGACACGCCGGGCGGGGCTCGATGCGAGCCGCCCCGCCGGAATGGCCGAGCTGCGGTCGACGCGCCGTCGTCGGCAATGCGCCGTCGTCAGGTGATCGTGAAGGCGACGGCGGCAGCGGCCACGATAATGACAGCGATCGCCGCCGAGAGCACCGTGACGCAGGTTGCAAGCTTGGTGATGATCCAGTTGCGGCGGCGGGCTGCCGCTCGGGTCGGCATGGCCGGCAGCGCTGGTCGTGGTTCGACCGGCATGGTGGCTCTCCTCGACGCAAGCCCAGGAAACGCCCGCTGGCAACACGACCCTTCGAGCCGTCAGATTCGCTCGGCTACTCCGCAGCGCTGGCCAGGAACGCGGCCATGAGCATGATGAAGCCGGACGCCAACCAGACGACTTCGATGGGAATGATGGAGATCATGGGACACGCACGGACCGTTTCGCGGGGAAAGCGTTCTCATCATTAGTGTGGCGAGTGCCCGGGATGGTTCATGCGTTCCGCCTGTGCGGGGAACAAAATTGTCGACTGGCCGCTGGCATGGATTGCGCGGCCCGCTCAGGTACTTCTGATGCCAAATTCGAGCGGCATTGTAGCGTTCGCGCTCGTGACAGCCGCGGCAGCCGACGCGCTAGACGTTTGGCCCGCGGCCGTTGCGCAACAGGAGGCAAGCAAAGCCCGCGATCACCGTCATGCTCAGCGCCAGCGTCACCCAGCTCAACGCGCTATGAACGTCTTGGGTGAGGAAGTTCGCGATCCACAAGATGGCCATCGCCACCATGAGAAGAGGGATCGTCTTCAGCGAGCGCGGGCCGCGTAGCTCCATGGCAGGCGAGAACTTTCCTGGGCCGCCGACTACCCCGGCCGGATCTCACCTCAGCCGGTCGCGCGAGCCGTCAAGAAAATAGCGGCCCAGCTGTTGACGGTCGCCGAGCCGGGCAGCCGCACTCGAGATCGAAAATTCATAACCGCCTATGACGGTATCCTGCCCTGCGACCGAGGCTCGCCCAACCGTCGACTGCGCGACGGCGTTGCCGATAACGCTGATGCCGACGGCCGACAACGCGGTCGCAAGCGCCGTTCCGATGACCAACTGCCTGATGCCGCTGCACATGGTCGCCTCCTATTTCTGACGATCAGACTAGGTCGCGCCGCGGCCCACGTATGTGACCGCCATCACAAAAGTGCGGTGACAGCGCGGTTAATTCGCATTCCCGGGGGTCGGCGGGGTCAGAAACGGGAATTGCCCGAGGCCGTGGCCAGTCCTCGTCCCGGCAAGATGGACGCGCGGACGTCGGCCATCACAGCCACCCCGCGGAAGCCCGCATTGAGCCGGCGGATCCCCTGTTCACGACGGGCTTGCCGGAACAACAGCAAAGACGCCGCTTATGGGCACCCGATGAGGCAGCCTGCGCGGCACCCGAGCACGACGGCAGGCAAAGAAGCTTGCGGGATCAGCGATGCCGACGGTGAAAGCCGAGGTGCCGCAGCCAACCTGTCACGAGGTTCGACAGCAAAGGCGAGAAGCCGAAGGGGCAATTTCCGCGAACACCGAGATTGGCTCCCCGGGCCGGATTCGAACCAGCGACCAACCGGTTAACAGCCGGTTGCTCTACCGCTGAGCTACCGGGGACCATGGCGGCACGCGCGAGCGTCCGCCTATAACAAAGGCCCTCCGGCTTGCAAAGCATGAAATCAGCGACGGGCTACCGGCGCCGCAGCATCAGCCGACGTTTGTGGCGGCCAGCACCGCCCGCGGAATGTCCTGGCGCTTGAGGCCGCGGGCTGCGAGCTCACGGTCCGACAGCGCGGCCAGCGTTTGATAGCGCAGCGCCATCGCGCGTGCCTCCTCGATGCCGGCCTCGAACTCGGTCCAGTAGCGCAACAGCCGCGTGAGCAGGCGGGGGGTGGCGTCGATCAGGGCGGAGAGGGCAAGCATAGTCATTGGTCAAATTCTCTGAAAGGGCTTGTTCGAGGATTGATATAACTTGGTATACCAACGTAATCACGGGGTCTTACCGCATAGCAGCGATACTTTGCTGCATGGCACAAATCGGCTGAAATTCACCTTCGGGCGGGCGCAGGCATGCCGTTGAAGCTCGCACGGCGTCCCCCTGGCTGCTCGCGGGCGCGAGCTAGCCGAGGGAGAACAGCGCGCCCAAGACGCCAATAATGATCCGCACACTATATTCTGAGGGTAGTGCCCTCCCGGGACACTCCTTGATCTATAAGACCGCATTCGCTGATTGGGCGCGGCATGGTCAGACACGGCGATGCACCGAAAGAGGACGTGTATGAAATGCTTCGCTCAAACGAGGTGCGACGGCGGCTTGCCTTCGATCTCCTGGAAGCAAGCAATCCCGAGCTCAGGGAAAACAAAGCGGACTTTCTGGCGGCCGTGCGCTTCATCTGGGACGCCACCGTGAGCTACGATGTGTGCCGAGAATTCGTGATGCGTCACTCGAAAATGCTCATTGAAATACAGCGGGACATTTTACGCGCAGAAGCTGAACGCCAGCATCAACAGCAATCCATCCCGGCGGGGCCAGGATTCTTCGAGCGACTGTTTCAACACCCCTGATGGGCTCTGATTCATCGGCCCCGGCTCACACCGCTGGGTATCCGCAGGCCGAGCATTTGAAAGCCGGCACTGCGTGACCGGGCTCCACCAGCACCGAGTCGAAGTCACCGCAGCGTCCGCACTGCCGTTTGATCTTCGTCGGCAACTTAGTGATCGGTTTGGTGACCTGTGCCAGTGCCCGAATGCCTTCGGCCCTGAGGTCAGCTTTGCTGAGTTTGGGTGATTGATGCTTTGTGTTGAACGGTGCCATGGATTTCCTCCCTAAATCCCCAGCGCGTCCTCCGGGGGCAGCATCGACCATCACATCTTAGTTCGGTAATTCGGTCTAAGTATCTGCTATTGCTGCTGGAGGCCACGCCCGGAATTGAACCGGGGTACACGGTTTTGCAGACCGTTGCGTAACCACTCCGCCACGTGGCCCCTGCGCAGCGTCGATGGCGGGATGAAAGACCGTCGGCTCGCCGCTTCGCTCGCGTCCGGCTATACAGGACCGAGTCAGGGCCGGCAACCGTTCGCGGCACGGCGGGCGGCAGGGACGATGTAGGCGCTGAACTCGCCGGTGCAAGCCGTTTTGCGGCGAAGGGGCGCCCGGTCCCGCCCTGCCGACCGCATCACCACCCGCTACCACCCGCCGGGCTCCAATCTTGCCTTCCGACGCCGCTTGCAGCTAAGACACGCCATTCACGCAAGCTCTCTCCAGCTCTCGGGATCCGCCGATGATCGACTTTGCCGCGGCGCGCCGCATGATGGTCGACGGCCAGGTCCGCACCAGCGACGTGACCGATCTGCGCATCATCGCGGCCATGCTTGAGCTTCCGCGCGAGCGCTTCGTATCCGCAAGCAACGCGGACCTTGCCTATCTCGATCTCGACGTTCCCGTTGCCCCGCCGACGGGCGGCGAGCAGCCGCGCCGCCTGCTCAAGCCCATGGTGCTTGGCCAAGCTGGTCCAGGCGGCGGCGGTCAGGGAGGGGGACCAGGTGCTCGATGTCGGCTGCGCGACCGGCTATTCGTCGGCGCTGCTGGCGCGTCTCGCGCGCTCGGTGGTTGCACTCGAGCAGGATGCGGCATTGGTGCGTCTCGCGCGCGAGAATCTCCAGGCGGTCGGCGCGAGCAACGTGACGGTCGTGGCCGGCCCTTTGACCGACGGCTGGCAGGCCGAGGCGCCCTACGACGTCATTTTCGTCAACGGGGCGACCGAGATCGTGCCGCACGCGCTGTGCCATCAGCTCAAGGACGGGGGCCGGCTCGTCGCCGTGATGGGCCGCCCGCCCAACAGCCGCGCGATGCTCTACCGCTCGGTCGCTGGCGACGCCAGCGGATGGCCGATCTTCGACGCTTCCGCGCCGTTGCTCCCGGGGTTTGCCGCCACCCCTGCCTTCGTCTTCTAGATCGGGAGTTCTCTCGATTTTTCCACAGCTTTGGTGTGGCGCGAAAACACCAGAGGCGGTCTTTTTGCCAAACCGTCATTTTCGCCCGGGTTCCGCGGGCTTGGCAGCCCCATTATGGTTAACATTGGCCGTTAGCGGTCGAATGCGTTGGGGCCGCGACCGCGAGGTGCGGGACGGCGGGCGCGGGGGGTGTGTGCATGTTGCGGGGGGCTCGGGGGCGGCGGGCGATTGCGCGGGCTGCGCAGATTGCAGCGTTTGCCGCGTCCGCAATGGCGGCCCTCCCGGGCATCGCGCCTGCGGCCGAGGTCGCCGCCAACGGGCGCGTCGTCGGGGGCGGAGCGGGCTCCGGCACCATGGACGGCGCCTTGGTGCAGGCCTACCGCAACAATCCCCAGCTCAACGCCCAGCGATCCGCGACCCGCGCGACCGACGAGAACGTTCCCACCGCGCTGGCCGGCTATCGGCCGCGCATAAGCGGCACGTCAAGCCTGGCCGAGCAGTACCTGGACACCCTGACCAAGGCAGGGAGCACGCCCGCGACCGGTGCGCTCTACAGTCAGACCAAAGGCGCCATTGCCGCATCCTCCTTCGGTCTGACCACCACCCAGACGCTGTTCAACGGCTTTCAGACCGCAAACCGCACCCGCCAGGCCGAGGGGCAGGTATCCTCCGCCCGCGAAACCCTGCGCACGACCGAGCAAAACACCCTGCTCAACGCCGCCACCGCCTACATGAACCTGCTGCAGACCGCGGCGATCCTCGAGCTTCAGCGCAGCAACGTGAACGTGCTCGAAGTGACGCTGCGGCAGACGCGCGACCGCTTCACCGCGGGCGAGGTCACGCGCACCGACGTCGCCCAGGCGGAATCGCGCCTCGCCGCCGGGCGATCGCAGCTCTCCCTCGCCGAGTCGAATTACGTCACCGCGCAGGCGCAGTACCAGCAGGTGATCGGGGTGCCGCCCCCGGCGCGTCTTGCCCCGGCGGCGCCGGTCGATCGGCTCTCGCCGCGCACGCTCGACGGCGCGATCGCCCGCGGCCGCACCGAGCATCCCCTGATCACCACCGCGATGTACAACGTCGACATCGCGGTCCAGCAGGTCAAGATCGCGGAGGGCGCGCTCACCCCGACCTTGTCCGCGGTCGGCAACGTGCAGAAGAACTTCGGCTCGACCCAATCGCTGGCGGTGCTCGAGCAACTCCAGGCCTCGATCGCCGCCCAGCTGACCGTGCCGATCTACCAGGGCGGATCCGAATATTCCACGATCCGGCAAGCCAAGGAGACGCTCGGACAACGCCGGCTCGATCTCGACACCGCCCGCGACCAGGTGCAGTCGCAGGTGACCCAGGCGTGGGGCCAGCTCGACGCCGCCAAGGCGCAGATCAACGCCACCCAGGCGCAGGTCACCGCCGCCGAGGTCGCGCTCAACGGCGTGCGCGAGGAAGCCCGCGTCGGCCAGCGCACGACCCTCGACGTGCTCAACGCGCAGCAGGATCTCGTCAATGCGCGCGTGGCGCTGGTCACTGCGCAGCGCGACCGCGTGGTGGCGTCCTACACCGTGCTGGCGGCGACCGGCGCGCTTTCGCCGCAGGTCCTCGGGCTGAAAATCGAGGTCTACGATCCAGTGGTTCACTACCACCAGGTGCGCGACGCCTGGGGCGGCGTGCGCACGCCCGACGGGCGCTGAGGCCACTTGCCATCTCCCCATCTCCGCTCGCGCGCCGCGGCGGCCCTTCGGCGAGAGCTTATTTGCGTTCGATCTTCGCCATGCCATACTGCTTGCGCTCTCGCGAACAGGTTCTCAGGCAATGACGCAGGCTGCGAAGGGTCAAGAGCCCTCGATGGAGGAGATTCTCGCCTCCATCCGCAGGATCATTGCGGACGACGATGCGGCCAGGAGCGCGAGCGAGGGGCCCGACCAGAGCATGGACGAGAGCTCGCCGAGGGAGAGCGAACCGGCTTCTCCGCCGCCTTCGCGGCCGAGCTACATGTCCTCGGAGGCAGCCCCGTCGCCCGAGCGGGCGATGCGCGACGAGGAGATCGATTTGATGCTCGCCCATCTTCGAGCGGCATCACGGCACGCGCCGGCCCCGGCGGAGGAGCCGCCGCCCGAGCGCACGCCGGAGCCGGCGCCTGGACATCGCAGCGTCGGCGCTCGGCCCGACATGCCGCCGGAGGAGAGCCCGCCCGCGCCGCCGCCTGCGCGCGCGGTCGAGGAGCGCAGCAGCGCCGTGGAGGCGGACGAGGGCGGCAAGGGCGGCTTGATCTCCCCCGCGACCGCCGCCGCGGTCGATGCCGCATTCGACACCCTGGCCCGGAGGGCGCAGGGGGGCAACGGCCGAACGCTCGAGGATCTGGTCGGCGAATTGTTGCGGCCGATGCTCAAGACCTGGCTCGACGACAATCTTCCGGGCATGGTCGAGCGGCTGGTGCGCGCCGAGATCGAGCGGCTTTCGCGCGGCAGAGGCTGAGCAGCGCGCGTTGCGGAAAAGTGGGAACCGGTTTTCCCGATAGAACATGCGCGGAACCAATTCGCCGCAGAAGACCGGCGAACGCCAATATCCCACGGTGGTTTCCGAGTCTCGTTGAACCGCAACCGCGCGAGCTCAAGCCGTCGTCCGTGCTCGGGCCTTCAATCGCTCGCCGAACCACCAGGCAAGTATGGGCAATGCGACGGCGGTCGCAACGAACAGCGGCACCGCCGTGAAGCGGTCGAAAACGAAGGCGCCCACCGCCACGCCCAGCACCTGGCCGAGATAGATTGCCGAGGAGAAGATCGCGACCGCGGTGCCGCGCGCCTCGGGCGTCATCTGCGTGGCATTGGTCTGCAGCGTGTTGTGGAGCGCGTAGAAGCCGAGCCCGATCGCGGTGACCGCGAGCGGCGCAATCCACCACGCCGCGCCGATGGCGAGCGCAAGATAGGCGAGGCCGAGCAGCACGCCGCCGAAAATCGCAAGGCCGGCTTGCCCGAACCGGTTCACGAGTTGCTGAACCGTGGCGGCGTAAATGAGCCCGCCGACCCCGAACGTGCCGACGATCAGCCCGACCGCCGTGAAGCTCAAGCCGAAGCGCAGATGCAGGTCGGCGCCGACATAGGCGAAGGCACCCCACGCGATGCTCGCCTCGATGAACACGGCGAGAATGACGAACCGCGCCCACGGGTTCGAGAGCACGGCGACGTAGTCGGCAACGAAGCCGCGGGAGGTCTCCTCCGGGTGGCCCGCGGCGCTGGTGCGCGGATTGGTCAGAAGCTCGAAAACGAGCCCGGCGGTCGCCAGCGCGAACATTCCCGCGAGTACGAAGAAGACGTTGCGCCAGCCGAGCAGGTCGCCGAGCACGCCGCCCGCCGCCTGGCCGAACAGCTGACCGGCGATCTGCCCCGAGAGATAGCGGGCGAGAATCGGCTGGCGGCGCTCGTAGGGCGTCACGTCCCCGACATAGGCCATGGAGAGCGGGATGATCCAGCCGGCGGCGGCGCCCGATGCGAAGCGCGCAACCGCAAGGGCGGAGAGCGACTGCACGGTGCCGCAGAGCGCCACCAGGATGGCCGCGAGCGCGCACATCACCGTCACCGTGCGGTACTTTCCGAGCCGGTCGCCGACCGGACCGATGACGAGCTGGATCGAGCCATGGCTGACGGCGTAGGCGGCGACCACGATCGAGGCTTGGCCCACCGTGGTCCCGAAGTCTGCCGCAATCTGCGGAAGCAGCGAGTCGGTCACCCGCACCATGGCCTGGCTCGCGAAGCCCGCGCCCGCGAGCAGGACGATGGAGCGCGTGGGCACTTGGCGAGTTTGTAGCGAGGAGGTCACGCGGGGTTTTGACTTCGCTGGCACGCCCATTCAATCGTGGGCGTTGACAGGGCTGAGCGGGGCGGGCTTTTTACCGCGAAATCGCCGGTGCGGAACATGATCGACAAGACATACCAGCCCTCCGCCGTGGAGGAGCGCATCTATGCCATGTGGGAGGAGGCGGGCGCGTTCCGCGCCGGCCGGCCGGAGCGGCGCGACGCCAAGCCCTACTGCATCGTCATTCCGCCGCCCAACGTCACCGGCTCGCTGCATATGGGGCATGCGCTCAACAACACGCTGCAGGATGTGCTCGCGCGCTTCGAGCGCATGCGCGGCCGCGACGTGCTCTGGCAGCCCGGCACCGATCACGCCGGCATCGCCACCCAGATGGTGGTCGAGCGCCAGCTCATGGAGCGCCAGGAAGCCGGCCGGCGCGCGCTCGGGCGCGAGAAGTTCCTCGAGCGGGTCTGGGCCTGGAAGGCGGAATCCGGCGGCACCATCATCAACCAGCTCAAGCGGCTCGGCGCCTCCTGCGACTGGTCGCGCGAACGCTTCACCATGGACGAGGGGCTCTCGCGCGCGGTGCGCAAGGTGTTCGTGGCGCTCTATCGCGAAGGCCTCATCTACAAGGATAAGCGGCTGGTCAATTGGGACCCGACGCTGCTCACCGCCATCTCCGACCTGGAAGTGCAGCAGGTCGAGGTGAAGGGCAGCCTGTGGTACATCCGCTATCCGTTGGAAGGCGCCGCGTTCGACCCCGGCGATCCTTCGACCTTCATCACGGTCGCGACCACGCGGCCCGAGACGATGCTCGGCGACACGGCGGTCGCCGTGCACCCGGAGGACGAGCGCTACCGGCATCTCGTCGGCAGGAACGCGATCCTGCCGCTGGTCGGACGGCGCATCCCGATCATCGCCGATGAATATTCCGATCCGGAGAAGGGCACCGGCGCGGTCAAGATCACCCCAGCGCACGACTTCAACGATTTCGAGGTCGGGCGGCGCCACGATCTGCCGCTCGTCAATGTGCTCGATGTCGAGGGCAATGCTGAGCCTCGCGGACAACGAGGCGTTCCTGCGCGATGTACCGTGCGCGGCGGAACTCGAGCAAACGCTGGCTTATCACGGCCGCGAGCGTTTCGTCGTGCGCAAGGATATCGTGCGTCGCCTGGAGGCCGCAAACCTGCTCGCCAAGGTCGAGCCGCACACCCACACGGTGCCGCACGGCGACCGCTCGGGCGTCGTCATCGAGCCCTTCCTCACCGACCAGTGGTACGTCAACGCCAAAGCGCTTGCCGGGCATGCCGTCGACGCGGTGCGCGCCGGCCGCACCGCGTTCGTGCCCAAGAGCTGGGAGAAGACTTATTTCGACTGGATGGAGAACATCCAGCCCTGGTGCATCTCGCGCCAGCTCTGGTGGGGACACCAGATTCCGGCGTGGTACGGACCCGACGGCAAGGTGTTCGTGGCCGAGACCGAGGACGAAGCGGTCTCCCGGGCGCTCGCCTTCTATGCCGAGACCGGCGCCATCACGACCCAACAGGCGCGCGACATGGCGCTCCGTCCGGAAAAGCGTGCGCCATTCCTGATCCGCGACGAGGACGTGCTCGATACCTGGTTCTCCTCGGCGCTTTGGCCGTTCTCGACTTTGGGCTGGCCGGATCAGACGCCGGAGCTCGAGCGCTACTACCCGACCGACGCGCTGGTCACGAGCTTCGACATCATCTTCTTCTGGGTCGCGCGCATGATGATGATGGGCCTGCATTTCATGCAGGAGGTGCCGTTCCACACCGTCTACATCCATGCCCTGGTGCGCGACGAGCGCGGCGCCAAGATGTCGAAGTCGAAAGGCAACGTCGTCGATCCGATCCCGATGATCGACGAATACGGCGCCGACGCGCTGCGCTTCACGCTCGCCGCCATGGCGGCGCAGGGGCGTGACATCAAGCTGTCGACGCAGCGCGTCGAGGGCTATCGCAATTTCGCGACCAAGCTCTGGAACGCGTGCCGCTTCGCCGAGATGAACCATTGCGTGACCGTGCCGCGGTTCGACCCCAAGGCGGTGAATGAGACGCTCAACCGCTGGATCGCGCACGAAACCGCGCAGGCGCAGCGCGAAATCACCGCGGCGATCGAGGCCTATAGGTTCAACGAGGCGGCTGGCGCGGCGTATCGCTTCGTGTGGAACATCTTCTGCGACTGGTACCTGGAGCTGGCAAAGCCGGTGCTGCAGGGCGCCGACGGACCGGCCAGGGACGAAACGCGCGCGATGACCGCCTGGGTGCGCGACGAGATTCTCAAGCTGCTGCATCCGTTCATACCGTTCGTCACCGAGGAGCTGTGGTGGGTGACGGCGCAAGGCGGGCCGGGGCGCGACGGCGTCCTTGCGCTTGCGCCCTGGCCCAAGCATGAAGGGCTCGCCGACCTCGAGGCCGAGGCCGAGATCGGCTGGGTCGTCGATCTGGTTACAGCGATCCGCTCGGTGCGCGCGGAGATGAACATCACGGCCGAGGTCCCGGTCATGCTGGTCGGCGCGTCGGCGGCGACCGCGGCGAGGGCAGGGCGGTGGGCCGAAATCATCCGGCGTCTGGCGCGTCTTTCCGATGTTTCGCCTGCGGCAAGCGCTCCGCAAGGCGCGGTGCAGCTCGTCGTGCGCGGCGAGGTGGTGGCGCTTCCGCTCAAGGGGGTGATCGATTTCGCGGCTGAGAAAGCGCGCCTGGAGAAGGAGATGGCGCGGGCCAAATCCGACATCGCCCGCATCGACGCCAAGCTCGCCAATGCCGACTTCGTCCGACGCGCGCCGGAGGACGTAGTCGAAGGCGAGCGCGAGAAGCGCGAGGAGGCGGAAGCGCGCCGCAGCAAGATCAACGAAGCCCTGGAGCGCTTGAAGGGCGCGGCGTGAGTATTCTCTCCCGCAACGGGAGGGACAATGAAAGAGAACGGCGCAGGCCGCAGCCGGGAGGATCATGCGGGAATTTTGGGTTGCGATCGGCCTGCTCTGGCTCGCCGGGGCGAGCCTGCGGCTGACCGTCCTGGCGGTGCCGCCGGTCATCTCGCTCATCCAGGCCGACCTGCACCTGTCCGGGACCGAGATCGGGTTTCTCTCGGGCGTGCCGGTGATCCTGTTCGGCGTGGGCGCGGTGCCGGGATCGCTGCTGATCGCGCGCATCGGCGCGCTGCCGACGCTCGTCGCCGGTCTCTTGATCGCGGGCGTGGCATCCGGCCTGCGCGGGGCCATGCCCGACGTGCTCGTGCTCTATGCCGCCACGATCGTGATGAGCGCGGGCATCGCGGTCATGCAGCCCGCTTTGCCGCCGCTGATTCGCCAATGGCTGCCGCAGCGCGTGAGCTTCGGCACCGCGGTCTGCGCCAACGGGCTGCTCGTGGGCGAAACGCTGGCAGTCATGCTCACGATCCCGCTCCTCCTCCCGCTCGTGAATGGGTCCTGGCGCGCGGGCTTGGCGGTATGGGGCGTTCCGCTTGTGATCACCGCGATCTTGATCGTCGCGCTGGCGCCGACGCGGAGGGCGACCGCCGCGAGCGCTCCGGCGGCGCGCTGGTGGCCCAACTGGAACAACAAGCTGATCTGGCGCATCGGCATCGTGTTCGGCAGCGTCAACAGCGTTTATTTCTCCACCAACGCCTTCCTGCCCGGACACCTGACGGCGGCCGGTCGGCCCGACTTGATTGCTGGCGCGCTCACGGCGCTCAATTTAGGCCAGCTTCCGGCCTCCTTCGTGCTGCTCGCGCTCGCGGGCAAGCTCGAGCGCCGCGCCTGGCCGCTCATCCTGTGCGGCGGACTGATGCTGCTATGCCTGGCCGGCATCGTCGCCACCGCGAGTATCTGGACCGTGGTCGTGGCGGGTCTGCTCGGTTTTCTCGGCGCCAGCGTGTTCACGCTCGGTTTTGCGCTGCCGGCGCTGTTGAGCGCGCCATCCGACGTGGCACGCATGTCGGCGGCGATGTTCACGATCAGCTACAGCATGTGTCTCGCGGTCGCCGTGCTCGCCGGCGCGGCCTGGGATTTTGGCGGCAGCCCGCGCTTTGCCTTCCTGCCGATTGCGATCAGCGCGCTGCCGCTGCTGTTCGTGCCGGCGGACATCCCACGGCATCGGCTGCATGATCCGGCGGCGTCATAGAGCATGATGCCGAAAAGTGGGTACCGGTTTTCGGAAAAAGATCGTGCTCCAACAACAGGCAAAAGCGGGATGACGAGCCTAAGATAAAGTCATCCCGCTATAGAGTCGCGCGATGTCCGATCTCAAGCTTAAGCTCGCCTGCTGGGACTACGACCGTACCCGTCCATTGATGGACGGACGCGTGAAGCCGCAGGGCATCGAGCTCGATATCGAGATTCTCCGCCCGCGCCAGGCGTTCCAGCGCATGCTGGACAACAAGGAATTCCAGGTTTCCGAGCTTTCGCTCGCCTCCTACACCGCGCTCAAAGGGCGCGGCGACTGCCCGTTCGTGGCGGTGCCCGTCGCGCTTTCCAAGATCTTCCGTCATTCCTGCATTTACGTGCGCACCGGCGCAGGCATTGAGCGGCCCCAGGACTTGAAGGGCAAGCGCGTCGGCACGTCGCAGTGGAGCTCGACCGGCCTCGTCTTCATGCGCGGGATGTTGCAGCACGACTACGGCATCAGGGCGCAGGACATGCACTGGTTCATGGGCGGCCTCAACAGCTTCGTCGAGCCGCCGTTGATCCCGCTCGATCTCCCGAAGGACATCAGGCTCGATTTCCTGTCCGGACAACAGACGCTCGAGCACATGTTCGCGGCCGGCGAGCTCGATGCGCTGCTGTCGCTCTACATTCCGCAGCTGTTTCTTGCGGGCTCTGCGAAGATCGCGCGCCTGTTCCCGAATTACAAGGAGATCGAGCGCGACTATTACCGCCGCACCCGCATCTTTCCGATCATGCATACGGTCGTGCTGCGCGAGGACGTCCATCGCGCGCATCCGTGGGCAGCCCGCAGCATCTACCAGGCGTTCGTGCAGGCGCGCGATCTCGCGGTCGCCGGTCTCTACGATACCGATGCGTTGCGCGTCGCCTTGCCGTGGCTCATCCACCACGTCGAGGAGGCCCGGGAGGTCTTCGGCAAGGATTTCTGGACCTACGGCTGCGAGCCCAACCGGCCGACCTTCGAGGCGATCGGCCGCTATGTCCACGAGCAGGGCCTCTCTCCGCGCGTGGTGGACGCGGATGAACTTTTCGCGCCCGGGATCGAATGATTGTCATGCCCGGGGAGCTGCGCGTGGGATGCGCGGAACAGGCGAGCGGTGCGATGGCGCCCTGCGCCGGCTTTTCCCGATAGGCACCCTCCGCCTGCGCTGGTGATGCGGGCGGCAGCGACGCGTCGCGTCAACTCTTCAACGGCTTGCTGAGAAAGCGCGAGCCTTTGAGGCCATAGCGCCACGGATGATCCATCGCCTTGGTGAGCCCGATGCGCGGGCCGACGGCGATCTCCACGCGTTGCGTGCGGGCAAAAATCGCAAACGGCGGCTCGTCGAGCGCCAGGCCGTATTGTGCGTCGGTAATGCCGAGCGCCGCACACAGGCGTCCCGGGCCCGAGCACAGCAGCCGCTCATCGGCGACGCCGCGGCGGCGGCGCATCGCGGCGAGACCGTGCGTCGGCGCGAGCGCGCGTATCAGCACGGCACTTGCCGAGCCTTCCGGCTCGCATACGAAGTTCAGGCACCAGTGGATGCCGTAGGAGCGGTAGACGTAGGCGTGTCCCGGCGGACCGAACATCACCGCGTTGCGCTCGGTCCGGCCGCGAAACGAGTGCGCGGCAGGATCGGTGTGGTGATAGGCCTCGACCTCCACGATGACGCCGCCCACTCCCTTGAACAGCAGCGTCGCGCCAATGAGGTCGGGGGCGACCGCGTGCACGCTGCGGGCGAAAAAGCGGCGGCGGAGCACGCTGGGCCTTGCCATCGAGGATGTTGACCGTGTGCGGCCGGGGATGGGCCAGTTGTAGGCGGCGGGCGGACGGCAGGCTGTTGAATGGAAGCGATGCGCCGCGAGCGCGGCCTCCCGTCGATCGAGCCGGCTCAGGAGCGTTGCGGTGCCGCGCCCGGCGCGCTCGCGTGCGTGGCGGCGGTCGACTGATACTCGACGACCAGGGTGGGAGAAATGCGCTTCCACATATGACCGAAGATGCGCTTCCAGCTCTCGCAATAGACGCTCGGATTGTCGAACCGGCGCTCGCGCGACCACCGTTGCGCCAAATGCCCGCCCCCGCAGGCATCGAGATATTCGCATTTGAGGCAGGTGTCGCAGAGCCGCAGGCTGGCCTCGTATGCTTCCCGCCAGCGCGGATCGCTCTGAACGTCTTGGAGGACGTTCTTGAGAACGCTGGAATCCGTCTTCGTGCTGCCGTCTCCGACGATGCGCAGCACATCGAGAGGCTCGAGCGAGCCGTCCGTCATCAGCGTCACGGTTTCGATGGGTCCAAGCCCGACCGTGTCGGATACCGAGAGATTGCCGAGCAATCCCTGGATTATCGAATCCAGCGTCTTGATGCGAACCCCTTGCGCGGCAAATCTGTCGAACCAGACGTCAAACAACTTGATGAAATAGTCGGCGATCTGCGGCGGGTTGTCGGAGTGCGTGGCATCCGGGGGAAGGATGTCGAACTGCTTGATGCCGAGCTCCTCGACCACGTACGACACGATCTGTTCCGGGTCGGTCGCCGGATTGCAGACCGAGATGAGCCCCGGGTCAACTCCGTTGGCTCGCAGGCACTCGATGCCCAGCAATACGTCGGCATGGGTGCCCTTGCCTTTGAAATCGACGCGATGCCTGTCGTTGATCTCGCGCGGACCATCGAGACTGACACTGACCATCACACCATAGGTCTTGAATATTTCGGCCCACTCCCGGTCGACCAGAATGGCGTTGGTGCACACCCCACGCTCGATCCGGCAGCCGGTACGGTGCTCGATGGCCAGCAGCTTTTCCTGCAATTCGATGAACCGGTGTTTGGGAAAGAGCAGCGGCTCTCCGCCGTGGAACACCAGAATGAAATGCTCCAGTCCGAACTCTTCGATGTGCTGCTCGAGGCGCTCGCAGAACGCGCTCTCGGCTTCGGCCGTGAGGACCGCCGGCTTCCGGTACACCTCGGCGTCCCGAAACCAATAACAATACGTGCAGTTGATGTTGCAGCGCGACGCGAGCTTGACCAGAACGAACGTGAAGATGGGCGGGTCGTGCGCGCCAAAGTTTGCGATGCCCGCGCTGCTGCCCGGCGCCTGAGGCGAGATGTCGACCTTCGTCATCCCTCGCTTACTGTTCGCGTGGCGCGCCGGAGGGAGCACCTGGAAGACACCTTGTGCCCATCGTGATCGGGCGCAAGACGACCGCCCGCAATGCTGTTCTTTGCGTATGCGCGGACGCCTGCGGCGAGCAACGCCAAGTCTCTAATCCGGCAGGCTTCGTTGGAGAGCCGCTCGATTAGAACCGCCTGTAAAAGCGACGATAGAACCGAGCATACCCCCGGCCGTAGCGACCATAGAACCGGCCGTAGCGGCCGTAGCCTCGGCCATAGAAGCGAGCGTATGCGGTCTGAATTCTGGGACCATCGCCGTCGGTGCCCGTCTCCGGGTTTCTGGCGCGCAGGCCGTGGCGATCGTCCTCGAGGCCGAGGTCCTTGCGGCCCTCTTCGATGATGTTGTTCAAGGCGGGGTTGGTCGATTTAAGGTTCACTGCGGCGTCGGACCGGATGCCGGCGTCGGCATCCTTGACTCCCAACACGAAGGCCGCTCCGAAACCAACTCCGATCAATTTCAAACGATCCAAAAACGCGCGCCGCGAGAGCCCTTCGTGATTCAACTCGTTTTGAATTTCCTGGGCGCGTTGCCGTTGTATCTCGCGATCGTCGTGCATTTTTTCCGGCCCCATCTTGCGAAGTTCACATTGCCTGCAAGCTCATTTCCGTCGCCCAGGAAAAGTTAATACACAACGCCGCGCTGGTCAAATGCCGCGCGTCTCGTTGCTGCGCGGCGATTTCCCCGCGGATTCGGCCTGACCCTGAAGCTGCCTCGCTTCCTGGGACAGCCAAGTGAAATCTTCATAGGTGCGGCGCGCCGATGTCCGGCGAAAGACCAAAAAGCGCTCCAGGATTTCGTGGGCGCGGATGATCGTCTCTCCCCATTGCTCGAGGAAATACTGGCCAACACGATCCGGCCCATCAAACCTGATGACTCCACCGAGGTAGTCATATGCCCGACACAATTGCGCAGCGGCGTTGTGCAGCCGTTCGTCGTTCTCCCACCAGTTGTTGCCTGCTTCTTCCTGGTGGCGGATTTCGGTCATGACAACTTTTCGCGCCTCCTGAATTCTTGGTTCCTCCACGTAGCTCAGGAATTTCAGCAGCTTCATTGATTGGGCTTCTTGCAACGCGGCATCGATTTGCTGCGATGTGGTCTGAACGTGTCGCAGCCAAATTCGCGCCGCCCAGATCACGAGCAATGGTAAAGCGATCTGCGCGAGCCAATACAGGCGCTCGAGCCAATGATCGAGTCCACTCATCGGGCGTCCTTTCTCGACTTTCAGCGCAGCCATACCTTCGAGCGTCGCAACGACTAGTGGTCCGATTCCGAAGTTCGTCAGCACTCGCGGCACGTTCAGATACGAACTTCGGAATCCAAGGACCACTAGCAACTCTATGATTCTAGTGCCCCTTTTGAACCCGAAGTTCGCGATTGAACTTGCCGCGCGATGTGCGCGAACTTCGGGTTCGGGGCACTAGCACGCGACCGCCGGGAAACCGCTCTGGTGATGGACCATCAGTCAGGGATTTGGCAACGGCCAACGGCCGGACGCCTTGCGTGGGTGACTCCCGGGCTCTACCTCGGCAGATGTCGCGCGCCGGCGGATCGCGGCCAAGGACCGTGCGCGCGCGGCAGGCTGCGGCGGATGTCTCGACGGCAAACGAGGCGACGGCCTAGGTTGGTGCCATGAGAATATTCCTCGCCGGTGCCTCGGGCGCCATCGGCCGGCGGCTGGTGCCTCTCCTGGTGCGCGCCAGGCACGAGGTCACCGGGACGACCCGCTCCGTTGAAAAAGCGAAGGCGCTGGAGCGCGCAGGGCTGGTGCCGGTGCTGCTCGATGTTTTCGATGCTCCGGCGCTCGCCGCTGCGGTCAGCGCTGCCCGGCCCGACGTCGTCATCCATCAGCTCACCGATCTGCCGCGCGAGTTCGATGCGGCGAAGGTGGCGGCGTCCGCCGCCAACAATGCCCGCATCCGCATCGCAGGTACGCGCAACCTCCTTGCGGCGGCGCAGGCTGCCGCGGCGCGTCGTTTCATCGTGCAAAGCATCGCGTTTGCCTACGCTCCCGGTGGCGAGCCGCATCGGGAGACCGATCCGCTCAACCTCTCCGACCCGGCGCGGGCAGTCACGGTCAAGGGCGTGATTGCAATGGAGCAGCAGGTCCTCGCCGCGTCAGGGATCGACGCCGTGATCCTGCGCTATGGCCTGCTGTACGGCCCAGGCACCTGGTACGCGGCGCCGGCGCGCTCGCCGGCGCTGCACGTCGATGCTGCGGCGCAAGCGGCGCTGCTCGCAATCACGCGCGGCGAGCCCGGCATCTACAATATCGCGGACGAGAACGGCACGGTAGCGATCGCCAAGGCCCGTGACGAACTCGGCTTCGATCCCCAATTTCGATTGCCGTGAGCCGCGCTGTTTTGCCCGTAGTTCTGCCAAAGCGAGACGGAGGTGTGTTCAAGGTGTGACATTCGGCGTTAACCAATCATTAATCATGTGGCGCCTCTGCAACACGCCTAAAACATTGACAGACGGGAGGGAATC
Organism: uncultured Alphaproteobacteria bacterium; assembly: GCA_963821505.1. Taxonomy (GTDB): domain Bacteria; phylum Pseudomonadota; class Alphaproteobacteria; order Rhizobiales; family Xanthobacteraceae; genus VAZQ01. The sequence continues at coordinate 233,781 of CAWGEH010000012.1, read as the reverse complement.
CAGCGGGGCGTCGCCGCGATTTGGCCATACCGTCCCCCGAGAGCGATAGCGCAACAGAAGTTTCCGTCGGCGCCACGCAGAGGGCGTTGCGGGAGGAGCAAAGGCGAGGCGCAATGGACGCGAAGCGGGACCTCAAGGCGAAGCTGCCCAGCCGGCACGTGACCGAGGGCCCCGAGCGCGCGCCGCATCGCTCGTACTATTACGCCATGGGGCTGACGCGCGAGCAGATCCATCAGCCCTTCGTCGGCGTCGCGACCTGCTGGAACGAGGCGGCCCCCTGCAACATCTCGCTGATGCGCCAGGCCCAGGCCGTGAAGAAGGGCGTCGCCGCCGCCGGCGGGACGCCGCGCGAGTTCTGCACCATCACCGTCACCGACGGCATCGCGATGGGGCATGAGGGCATGAAGTCCTCGCTGCCATCGCGCGAGGTCATTGCCGATTCGGTCGAGCTGACCATGCGCGGGCACGCCTACGACGCGCTCGTCGGGCTGGCCGGCTGCGACAAATCGCTGCCGGGAATGATGATGGTGATGTGCCGGTTGAACGTGCCGTCGATCTTCATCTATGGCGGCTCGATCCTGCCCGGCACGTTCAAGGGCCAGCCGGTCACGGTGCAAGACGTGTTCGAGGCGGTCGGCAAGCATTCGGTCGGCCAGATGTCCGACGCCGACCTCGAAACGCTCGAGCAGTATGCCTGCCCGTCGGCCGGCGCCTGCGGGGCGCAGTTCACCGCCAACACCATGGCGACCGTATCCGAAGCCATCGGGCTGGCGTTGCCCTATTCGGCCGGGGCGCCTGCCCCTTACGAATTCCGCGACCAGTTCTGCATGACTGCCGGCGAACAGATCCTCGACCTGATCAAGGCCGGCATCCGCCCGCGCCACATCGTGACCCGGCAAGCGCTCGAGAACGCGGCGGCGGTGGTGTCGGCGTCCGGCGGCTCGACCAATGCTGCACTGCATCTGCCCGCGATCGCCCACGAATGCGGCATGGAGTTCGACCTCTTCGACGTCGCGGAGGTCTTCAAAAGAACACCGTATATCGCGGATTTGAAACCGGCTGGCCGTTATGTCGCCAAAGATATGTTTGAGGCTGGCGGCGTTCCGCTCTTGATGAGGACGCTTCTCGATCACGGGTATCTTCACGGCGACTGCATCACCGTGACGGGGCGTACGATCGCCGAGAACCTCAAGAAAGTGAAGTGGAACAAGGACCAGGACGTGGTCCACCCCGCCGACAAGCCGCTCTCCGCCACCGGCGGCGTCGTCGGGCTCAAAGGCAACCTCGCGCCGGAAGGCGCGATCGTGAAGGTTGCTGGGATGGCGGACTTGAGGTTTACCGGCCCGGCGCGTTGCTTTGATGGGGAGGAAGCGTGCTTCGACGCCGTCAAGAAGAAGAAGTACAGGGAAGGCGACGTGCTCGTGATCCGTTACGAAGGGCCCAAAGGCGGCCCGGGGATGCGAGAGATGCTGGCGACCACCGCTGCCCTCTATGGACAGGGCATGGGCGGCAAGGTCGCGCTCCTCACCGATGGGCGCTTTTCGGGAGCGACCCGCGGATTCTGCATCGGCCATGTGGGTCCGGAAGCCGCTGTCGGCGGACCGATCGCGCATGTCCGCGATGGCGACATCATCGCGATCGATGCCGTGAAGGGCACCCTCGAGGTCAAGCTCACCGAGACTGAGATCGAGGCGCGCGCCAAGTCGTGGAAGCCGCGAAAGCCTGAATTCACTTCCGGGTATTTGTGGAAATACGCCCAGCAGGTGGGAGCCGCGCGCGAGGGCGCGGTAACCCATCCCGGCGCGGCGGCCGAGAGGGCGTGCTATGCGGATATCTAATGTCATTGTGAGCATGGGATTGCTCGGCTTCGCCCTCTGGCAGTCGCCGGCGATCAGCTTCGACGGGACCCGCACGCCCGAAGCCGCAACCGTCGCGGTGCCGTTGCCGGACACCGGGGCAGGGCCTGCCGCGGCGAGCAATGCCCTCGGCAGCGCAACCCCGCTTGCCGCAATGCCCACGGCGCCGCTGACGATGCCGCCGCGCCCGGTCATGCCGGCAACCCCGCTGGAAGCGTTCCGCTCGGGGACGCAGGCGCTGCGGCAGGGCAAGACCGACCAGGCGGTGATGGAGCTCGAATACGCTGCCGAGCAGGGGGTTCCCGGCGCGATCTGGAAGCTCGGCCGGATGTATGCCGACGGCGACGGCGTCGCGATGAACGAGGCGCGCGCCTACGAATATTTCCGCCGCCTCACCTCCAAGCATGGCGACGAGAGCTCGGGCACGCCCAACGCGCGATTCTTGGCCAACGCTTTCGTCACGCTAGGGCTCTACCATCTCGACGGCATTCCCGGAACGTTGAAGGCCGACCCCAATGTCGCGCGCGAAATGTTCCGCTATGCGGCCTCCTATTTCGCCGATCCGGAGGCCCAGTACTATCTCGGGCGGCTCTATCTTACCGGCAAAGGCGTACCGAAGGACGCCATCCAGGCGGCGCGCTGGCTGCGGCTGTCCGCCAACAAGGGCGATCACCGGGCGCAGGCCGTGCTGGGCGGCATGCTGTTCAAGGGCGAACAGGTGTCGCGCCAGGCCGCGCTCGGGCTGTTCTGGCTGATCATCGCCAAGGACGGCGCGGGTCCGGACGAGGCTTGGATCACCGACATGTATGTCGACGCGCTCGCCTCAGCCAACGAAAATGAGCGAGCATTGGCCCATAAGTACTTGGAAGACTGGCTGAAAAACCGCCGGGAATGACGGACCTGTTGCCCCCGCGCCACAGTCGCCCGAAATTGGCGCCGCAGCTTCCCAAGTTAATGGACCCTTATACGGCGGGCGCGTATTTCTATTGCCAATGCGGGATGCGTCCAGTCGAGGTTGGCGATGAAGAAACTGCTGTGCGCAAGCACGGCGTCATCGGCATTGATCCTGGCGTCGGCGGTGCTGGCGCCGGCGGTCGCTGCTGATCTCAGCATCGCGCCGATTTACAAGGCCCCTTCGACCCCCGTTGCCACCTGGACCGGTTCCTATATCGGGATCTCCGGCGGCGGCGCCTGGGGCAGCGCCGTTGTGCGCAACGACGTCACCGGCGCCGACCAGACCCCCCGCATCGATCTCGGCGGCGGTATCATCGGCATTACGTCGGGATTCAACATCCAGAACGGCAATCTGGTGCTCGGCTTCGAGGGCGATGCCTCGGCCACCAGCAAAAAGGGCAGCGCGTTCGAATTTCCGCCCAACGCCGCCTTCAACAGCGAGGTGAAGGAGCGGTGGCTTTCGACCTTCCGCGGCCGTCTCGGCTATGCCCAAGGCAATTGGCTGCTCTATGCGACCGCCGGCGGCGCGCTCGCCAATATCGAGAACAGCGTCTTCTCTCCCGCCGGCACTATTTCGGATCAGCAATGGCATTGGGGCTGGACCGCCGGCGGCGGTGTCGAAGTCAAGCTCAGTCAGGACTGGTCGGCGAAGGTCGAGTATCTCTACGTCGGATTGCAGGATAAGTCCTATTTCAACCCGGCGCCGAACCCGGTGTTTCCAAGCGGTCAACGCTTGCGCCTCGACGACCACATCGTTCGCGTCGGGGTGAACTACAAATTGCCCTGGAATGTCTTGGACACTTTCTTCAAGCACTGAGTTCGAGATCGGCCCAGACCGGAACGTGATCCGATGGCTTTTCCCAGCCGCGCACATGCTTGTCGATGCCGGCGCCGCTCAGCCGGTCGGCCGCCTGCGGCGACAGCAGCAGGTGGTCGATGCGGATGCCGTCGTTCTTTTGCCAGGCGCCGGCCTGGTAGTCCCAGAACGTGTAGGGACCGGGACCGTCGCTGCCGGCACGGACGGCGTCGGTCAGTCCGAGGTTGCATAGCGCGCGGAATTTCTGCCGCGTATGCGGCAGGAACAGTGCGTCCCCGGTCCAGCGGGTCGGGTTGCGGGCATCGAGTTCCGACGGGATGACGTTGAAATCACCCGCAAGGACAAGCGGCTCCTCCAGCTGCATCCTTTCATGTGCGTAGTGAATAAGTCGATCCATCCAGTTGATTTTGTATGAGTATTTGTCCGTCTCAGGCGGATTGCCGTTGGGCAGATAGATGGATGCGACGCGCAATGCGCTGCGGCTGGTCGAGACCACTGCTTCCAGAAAGCGGGCGTGGGTGTCGGCCTCGTCGCCGGGCAGGCGCGCCGTCACCTCGTCGAAGGGGAGCTTGGAGAGCAGCGCCACCCCGTTGAACGTCTTTTGGCCATGCACCGCAACATTGTAGCCGAGCGCTTCGAGCGGCTCGCGCGGAAACGCCTCGTCAACGCATTTGGTCTCCTGCAGGCAAACCACGTCGGGCTGCCGCTCCGCCAGCCAGGCGGTCAGGTTGTCCATTCTTTGCTTGATGGAATTGATGTTCCAGGTGGCGATGCGCATGTGGGGATCAGTGTAAGTCGGCGCGATCTCAACTGCACATGACCATCGGAGCCGGGTGCCGCGATAACTCGTATGGCGAGGAAGTTACGCCGATTTTATGATGGCAAGTTGCCTGCCAAGGATGCGTCGGCAATAGGGATATGTTAGAAGGCCAGCTTCGCCTACCAAAAGAGAATCGTTATGAGCGAGGCACCAGGAAGAGAGGGAGTCCGAACGGACCGATCAAGGCTCTGCTCGGCGTGGGAATGAAGAAACGCACGTTGGTGTTGGGGGCGGTCTTGGTGCTGGGGGCAGCGGGTATCGTCGTCGCGGCGACGCGCGGCAGCTTGTGGTGGGGCGGCGCCGTCGCGCAAGCGCCCCGCCAGAACGCGCCGCGCGCCATTCCGGTCGAGGTCGCAACCGCCGTCAAGAAAATGGTCCCGGTCCGCATCGAGGCGCTCGGCAGCGTGACTCCGATCGCCAGTGTCGCGGTCAAGCCCCGCATCGATAGCGAGATCGTGGCCGTGCACTTTCGCGACGGCGCGATGGTGCGCCAGGGCGAACTCCTGTTCACGCTCGACAGCCGCGCGGTGGAAGCGCAGATCAAGCAGGTGCAGGGAATGCTCGGGGGAGCGAAGGCGAATCTCGAGCAGGCCGAGCGTGACGTCGCACGCTACACCGAGCTCATTGCCAAGAACGCCACCACCCAGGTCACTCTCAACAACGCGCGAACGCAGGTCAACATCTGGCGCTCCTCGGTGGACTCCAATACCGGCCAACTCGAAAATCTCAATATCCAGCTCAGCTATTGCACGATCCGCGCGCCGATCACCGGCCGCGCCAGCATGGCCGCGGTCAAGATCGGCAATTTCGTCCGCCAGGCCGATCTCGCGCCGCTGGCGACCATCATCCAGACCGCACCGGTCTATGTCACGTTCGCGGTGCCGCAGGGCGTTCTGCCGGATTTGCGCCAGGCGCTCACCAACGAGACCGCCACCATCGAGGCGATCATTCCCGGCGACCCGCGCCGTGCAAACGGGCAGGTCACGATGATCGAGAACAGCGTGGATGCGCCGACCGGGACGGTGCCCGTCCGTGCGACGATGCCGAATACCGACGAGCTTTTGTGGCCCGGCACCTTGGTGACCGTGCAGGTGACGCTGAGAACCGAGGAAGACGTCACGGTTCCGGCGGCCGCTCTCCAGCTCAGTCAAGCCGGCACTTTCGTGTTCGTGGTGAAGGACGACGTGGCGTCCGTTCGCCCCGTCACGGTGACACGCACGGTCGACGGCGAATCCGTGATCGAATCCGGACTGACGGCGGGAGAGGTGGTGGTGACGGACGGCCAGCTTCTCCTTTCGAACGGAACCCGGGTGACGCAGCGTAAGAAGGTCAGCTCCTGAGATGACTTTGTCGGAAACCTGCATTCGGCGGCCGGTGCTGACCACGCTTATCACGGCCTCGATCATCGTATTCGGCATCTTCGCCTACCGGCTGCTCGCCGTCGCAGCGCTGCCGCGAGTGGATTTCCCCACCATCCAGGTCACCGCGACGCTGCCGGGAGCCAGCCCGGAGACGATGGCGGCGTCGGTCGCGGGTCCGATCGAGCGGCAGTTCTCCACCATTGCCGGCATTTCGTCGATGACGTCGCAATCGACGCTCGGCCAGACGCAGATCACGATCCAGTTCGATCTCAACCGCGAAATCGACGGCGCTGCGCTCGACGTGCAGACGGCGCTGGCGGTCGCCGCGCGGCGGTTGCCGGTGGAGATGACCACGCCGCCGTTTTTTCGCAAGGTCAACCCGGGCGACTTCCCCGTCCTCTACATCAGCCTGATGTCGGCGACGCTGCCGCTCTCCACCCTGGACGAATATGGCGAAACGCTGCTGGCGCAGCAAATCTCGCAATTGTCCGGCGTTGCCCAGGTGCTGGTCTACGGCGCGCAGAAATTCGCCGTGCGCGTGCAGGTCGATCCGGTCGCGGCGGCACAGCGCAACATTTCGCTCGACGACGTCCGCACCGTCCTCACCAAGGCGAATTCCAACACTCCGGTCGGCACCTTGTCCGGGCCCGACCGCAGCGTCACGCTGCTCGCATCCGGAGCGATGCGGCGCGCCTCCGACTACCGCAACGTCGTGGCGGCATGGCGCAACGGCGCGGCGGTGAAGCTCGACGAAATCGCGCATGTGATCGACAGCGTCGAGAACGACAAGATTGCGAGCTGGTTCAACAATGACCGCGCCATCGTGCTCGCGATCCAGCGGCAGCCCGACGCCAATACGGTCGCCGTCGTCGACGCGGTCATGGCCAAGCTGCCGCAATTCCGCGCCCAGGTGCCGGCCTCGATCCGGATGGAGACGCTGCTCGACCGGTCGATCTCGATCCGGCAGGCGGTCGCGGATGTTCAGGAGACCCTGGCGATCGCCTTTTGCCTGGTCATTCTCGTCATCTTCCTGTTTTTGCGCTCGGCTTCAGCGACCATCATTCCCGGCCTGGCGGTGCCTATTTCGCTCGTCGGCACGTGCGCGGCCATGTATGCGTTCGGCTTTTCCATCAACAACATGACGCTGCTAGCGCTGACGCTCTCGGTCGGCTTCGTGGTCGACGACGCCATCGTCATGCTGGAGAACATCGTCCGCCACATCGAAGGCGGGATGCGGCCGTTCGAGGCCGCGCTCAAGGGCTCGCGCGAGATCGGCTTCACCATCGTTTCGATCACGTTCTCGCTGATCGCGGTGTTCATCCCGGTGCTGCTGATGGGCGGCATCGTGGGACGCGTGTTCCGCGAATTCGCGGTGACGATCGCGGTCGCCATCGTGCTGTCCGGGTTCGTTTCCCTGACGCTCACGCCGATGTTGTGCGCGCGCGTGCTGCGCGGCCATCATGAGGGAGAAAAGAAGAAGGAAATCTTCATCCTCAGAGTGTTCGAGCGCCTGTTCCAGCTGTGGCTCAAGTCGTACGAATGGGCGCTCGACAAGGTGCTGGCTTACCGGGCGATTACCCTGGCAATCACCTTTGCGACGATCGTCGGCACGGTCTGGCTTTATATCGCCATCCCGAAAGGATTCTTCCCGGCCGAGGATACGGGCTACATGCTCGCCATCACCGAGGCGCAGTCGGATATCTCGTTCGATGCGATGGTCGAGCGCCAGCGCAAGATGGCGGAAATCATTCGGGCCGACAAAGCCGTGCTCTACGTCAATTCGACCGTCGGCGTCGGCGGACCCAACTCCACCGCCAACCAGGGCCGCATGCTGGTCGCCTTGAAGCCGAAGTCGGAACGCGGCCCCTTGAACGCGGTCATTCAGCGGTTGCGCCGCGAGACGGGCAGCATCACCGGCATGGCCGTCTTCTTTCAGATGATCCAAAACATCAATGTGGGCGGCAAGATCAACAAGAGCCAATATCAGTATACTTTGCAGTCAAGCGATACGGACGCGCTTTACCGGATTGCGCCGGAGTTGCGCGACAAGATCGCCAAGCTTCCGGGCCTCACCGACGTCACCACGGATCTTTACGTGACGAACCCGCAGGTCATGATCGAGGTCGACCGCGAAAAGTCCGCGGTGTACGGGGTCAGCATCGACCAGGTGCGGCAGGAGCTCTACAACGCTTTCGGCACGCGCCAAGTGGCGACGATCTACACTCCGAGCAACGACTACCAGGTCATCCTCGAGGCCAAGCCTGAATTCCGCACCGACCCTTCGAGCCTGTCTAAGATCTACGTGAAAACCACCGGGGGCGGGGCGGCCACGGGCGGAACGGCGGGCTCGGGTCCGGGCTCCGGCGTGACCGGAAGCGGGATTCCCTCGGGGCAATCGATCCCGCTTTCCGCGGTCACCAAACCCGTGGAGACCGTCGGCCCGCTGCTCGTGAACCACCAGGGCCAGCAGCCCTCGGTCACCATCTCGTTCAATCTGGCGCCGGGCTATTCGCTCGGCGACGCGGTTACGGCCATCCAGAAGATCGAGCGTGATTCGAACCTGCCGGCGACCATCTCGACCGGCTTCCAGGGCACCGCGCAGGTGTTCCAGGAATCGCTCAAAGGCCAGGGCGTGCTGGTCTTGGCGGCGATCTTCGCCGCCTACGTGGTGCTCGGCATTCTCTACGAAAGCTTCATCCACCCCATTACCATCATTTCCGGCCTGCCGTCGGCGGGCATCGGCGCGCTGCTCGTCCTGATGCTGTTCAAGATGGATCTCTCGGTCATTGCCATGATCGGCATCGTGATGCTGGTCGGCATCGTGAAGAAGAACGCGATCATGATGATCGACTTCGCCATCGATCGCCGACGCGTGGGGCTCTCGGCCGAGGCGGCGATTCGCGAGGCCGCGCTGTTGCGCTTCCGGCCGATCATGATGACGACGTTCGCGGCGATCTTCGGGGCGCTGCCGATCGCGCTGGGTTCGGGCGAGGGCGCCGAATTGCGCCAGCCGCTGGGCATCGCGGTGGTCGGCGGGCTTTGCCTGTCGCAGCTCTTGACGCTGTTCATCACGCCGGTCGTCTATATCTATCTCGACCGCATCGACCGCATGCTCAAATACCGGCTCGAGCCGCAGATCAAAGAGGTGCCGGAGCACGCCGAGCGGCCGACGGCCGTGGCAGCCGAGTAAGATTCGGGAGCGGGGCGACGGATGCCGCTCCGTCGTCATCCGCATCGCACCGTCGGTTGTTCTAGAGAGAGAAACTCGTACCGCAGCCGCAAGACGCCGTGGCCTGCGGATTGTTGACGCGGAAGGAAGCGCCGATCAGATCATCGACGAAATCAATCTCGGAGCCGGCCAGATAGCCGACCGAAGTCTGATCGATCAGAACGATGGCGCCGTCGCGTCGGATGACGAGATCATCGGCGGCCTGGGCGCGGTCCATATCGAACTTGTACTGGAACCCGGAACAGCCGCCGCCCTCCACGCTTACGCGCAGCATGGTGCCCGGCGGCTCGCGGCGGAGAATTTCGCCGATCCGGTGCGCCGCCCGTTCCGTGACCGTGATGTTATCCATCCGCAAACCATGATTGCCAGAGCGCCTGAGCGATAGTTAAGTGCGCGCAGCGCTTTGGTCAATCGGGCGGTTCGGCATGGCGATTGAAATGGCAGTCGCGCGCGCCCCCTATGCGTCCGTTCCGGGCGCGAGCCGCGGGCGGCGCCATCCCGAACCGGCGAGCCCGAGCCGCAACGCCTTCCGCCGGGACTGCGACCGCATCATCCACGCCACAGCCTTCCGGCGGCTGGCATACAAGACCCAGGTCTTCGTCTTTCACGAGGGCGATCATTTTCGCACGCGACTGACCCACACGCTGGAAGTCACCCAGATTGCGCGCTCGCTTGCCCGCGCGCTCGGGCTCGACGAGGATCTTGCCGAGGCGTTGGCGCTGGCCCACGACCTCGGCCACCCGCCCTTCGGGCATGCCGGCGAACGGGCGCTGGACCGCTGCCTCGCTGCCGCCGGCGGCTTCGATCACAACGCGCAGACGCTCCGGGTGGTCACCGAACTCGAGCGCCGCTACCCCGCATTCGACGGACTGAACCTTTCCTGGGAGACGCTCGAAGGCCTCGTCAAGCACAACGGGCCACTCACGCTTCGCGACGGCAGCCCCACCGGGCACTATCGCGAGCGCGGCCTGCCCGATGCCATCCGGCGGCACGGGAGCAGCCCGGAGGCGGGACTTCAAGACCTCGAGCTCTGGAGCTTTGCCAGCGCGGAGGCGCAGATCGCAGCGATCGCCGACGATATCGCCTACGACGCCCATGACATCGACGATGGCTTGCGCGCCGGGCTTTTCGCACTGGACGATATCGCCGGCGTGCTGCTGATCCGGGACATTTTGGGGCGCATCCAGGTTGAAAACCCGGAGCTCGATTCGAGCCGTCTGGTGCACGAGCTGGTGCGCCGGCTCATCACCCGTATGATCGAGGACGTCATCGCCGAGACCGGCAACCGCCTGCGGATGCTTGCGCCGCGCTCGGCCGATGACGTGCGTCATGCGCAGGCGCCGGTCGGCGCCTTTTCGCCGGCCATGGCCGCGGCCGACCACGCCATCAAGGGCTTTCTTTACCCCCGCATGTATCGACACACCCGCATCATGCGCATCATGGGAGATGCGGAGCGCGTGGTTTGTGCATTGTTCGCGCGCTACGCCGAACATCCCGACGACATGCCGGCGGAGTGGGCGCAGATCGTGGAGGCCGGCGACGAGCCGGCCCGCCTGCGCCGCATCGCCGATTTCATCGCCGGCATGACCGACCGCTACGCGCTGATCGAGCATGCGCGGCTTTTTGACTCGGTACCGGAATTGCGTTAGGCGGCGCGGCTTAGCGCGGTTTGACGCGTTTTCTGCGCCGAACCGGTTCCCGCTTCGCCGCAAAACGCTATGACGCAAGCCCGCTGACCATGAGCGACCAGAACATCTTTGCCGCGGTCCTGGACAAGGTGCGCGCGGCCAACAGCGCGCTGGTCGCGGACGGCGTGCTGCCCGCCGGGATCGACCAGTCGCGGATCGTGGTCGAGCCGCCGCGCGAGGCCGCGCATGGCGACATGGCGACCAATGCGGCCATGGTGCTGGCGAAGGACGCCGGCAGGAAGCCGCGTGAATTGGCCGAGGCGATCGCCGCAAAGCTGCGTACCGACGCGATGGTGGCGAAGGCCGAGGTGGCGGGCCCCGGCTTCATCAACCTGACGCTCGAGCCGGTGGCCTGGATCGGCGCCTTGCGCGCGGTCCTTGCGGCGGACGCGGATTACGGCCGCAGCAATGCCGGGCAGGCCGCCGCGGTCAACGTCGAATACGTCTCCGCCAACCCGACCGGACCCATGCATGTCGGCCACTGCCGCGGTGCGGTGTTCGGGGACGCGCTCGTCAATCTGCTGGCGTTTACCGGCTTCAAGGTGACGCGCGAATACTACATCAACGACGCGGGCGCCCAGGTCGACGTGCTCGCGCGCTCGACATTCCTGCGCTATCGCGAGGCGCTCGGCGAGGACGTCGGCGCAATTCCGGAAGGACTCTATCCCGGCGATTATCTCAAGCCGGTCGGGGCCGCGCTCGCCGCCGACTACGGCGCGACCTTGCGGGACAAGCCGGAGAAGGAATGGCTGCCGCTGGTGCGTGATCGCGCCATCGACATGATGATGGTGCAAATCCGCGACGATCTGCGCTCGCTCAACGTCGTGCCGGACGTGTTTTTCTCCGAGCGCTCGCTGATCGAAGGTTCCCGCGACCAGGTGGGCGAGACCATCGCCGCGCTGCGGCGCGCGGGCTATGTGTACGAGGGGCGCCTGCCGCCGCCCAAGGGCGCGCCGATCGAGGACTGGGAGGATCGCGAGCAGACGCTCTTTCGCGCGACCGATTTCGGCGACGACGTCGACCGGCCGCTGATGAAATCGGACGGCAGCTACACGTATTTCGCCTCCGATATCGCCTATCACAAGAGCAAGGTGGATCGCGGTTTCGGGACCATGATCGACGTCTGGGGCGCCGATCACGGCGGCTACATCAAGCGCGTGCAGGCGGCGGTGAAGGCGGTGCGGGCAATAACCAACGCCGCCGTGGCCGAGCTCGACGTCAAGATCGTGCAGTTGGTCAAGCTTCTGCGCGGCGGCGAGCCGGTGAAGATGTCGAAAAGGGCAGGGGAGTTCGTGACGCTACGTGAAGTGGTGGACGAGGTCGGCAAGGACCCGGTGCGCTTCATGATGCTCTACCGGAAGAATGACGCGGTGCTCGATTTCGACCTTGCCAAGGTGATCGAGCAGTCGCGCGACAACCCGGTGTTCTACGTCCAGTACGGCCATGCCCGCGGACGATCGGTATTCCGCAACGCCCGCGAGGCCTTCCCGGATCTGCCGCAGGAACGCGCGGCATGGCTCCGCGCGCTCGCCGGCGCGCCGCTCGAGCGGCTCGACGATCCCGGTGAGCTCGCGCTGATGCGGCGTCTCGCGCTCTATCCGCGTCTCGTGGAAGCCGCCGCGGTTGCCCACGAGCCGCACCGGATCGCCTTTTATCTCTATGACCTTGCAAGCGATTTCCACGCGCAGTGGAATCGCGGAAAAGATGCGTCATATTTACGCTTCATTATCCAGAATGATCCACAACTAACCATGGCCCGTCTTGCGCTGGTGCAGGGCGTTGTCACAGTTCTCGCGTCGGGGCTAGGGATGCTCGGCGTCGAGGCGCCTGAGGAGATGCGTTAGTCTCGCTCGGTGCCGCAGGGCAGGCAGATGGACTCCGCTCGATGGATCCATCACACAACCGACCGAGCGCAGCGCCAGTATCAGAACGGGATGAGTATGGCCGACGACCACACGTTGCGATCCTATCGCTCGAATGATTCGAATCGATCCGCAGCCGCGCCGGCGCGGGCGGGCGATCGGGCCAATGACCCGCTCGCCGAGCTTGCCCGTCTGATCGGGCAGAACGATCCGTTTGCCGAGTTCGGGCGGACCAATTCGCGCCAGGGAGAGCGCCAGGCGGAGCGCCCGGGATACGCCGCGCCCTCCACCGCGCCGGACGAGTGGCAGCATTCCTCCGCACGCGACCCGCAACTCGCCGACGAGCCCGCGAGCCGGGGTTACGGGGCGCATGGCGCCGAGGTTCCGCTCGACCAGCATGCCGCCGACGAGGCGCCGCTCGCGGCCGACCACCAGGATCCGCAATACGACCAGGGCCAGCAATACGACGACGGGCGGACATACGACGACCAGCACTACGACGACCGCATGCACGGCGAGGCGTACTACGAGGACGATGTCGCGCTCGAGCCGCACGAAGACGACATGTATGACGATCCGCCGCGCGCGCATCGACGCGGCGGGCTCGCCACCGTGCTGGCCCTCGTCGGTTGCGCCGTGCTCGGCACTGCCGGCGCCTACGCCTATCGCAGCTATTTCAGCCATCCCAGTTCGACGCTGCCGCCGCCGGTCATTACCGCTGACACGTCGACGCCGACAAAAATCATCCCCGCCACCGCCGGCGATCCGCAATCCGGCAAGGCCGTCCAGGACCGACTGGCCAACGCGGACAAGGAGCAGGTGGTATCGAAGCAAGAAGAACCGCTTGCGCTCAAGGAGCTCGCGGCTCAAGCCGCTCCGACCGCCGTGCTTCCGCCTCCGGTCGCTGCGCAGCAGCCGTCCGCCGGGCCGTCGAACGGAACGCCCGCACCCAAGAAGGTCCGCACGGTCACTATTCGCCCGGATGGAGGCGACGTGAGCGGCAAGCCCGTCACCGCCGCGCCCGCGCATGACGCGGCGGGGAGCGCGCCGTGGCCGACGACGCCACCCGCCCCCAGGGCAGGGACGGCGCCGGCGCGCAATGGCGGCCCGATCTCGCTTGATCCGCAGACCAGCGAGCCGGCTGCCGCACCGCCGGCCCGGACCCGCACCGCCAGGACCTCGCCCCCGCAGACCGAGAGCGCGGCGCGTGGATTCGTGGTGCAGCTCTCCTCGCAGAAGAGCGAGGCCGAAGCGCAATCCTCCTTCCGCAGCCTGCAGGCAAAGTTCCCCAACGAGCTCGGCGATCGGCAACCGATCATTCGACGCGCGGATCTGGGCAGCAAGGGTGTGTTCTACCGGACCATGGTCGGACCGTTTGCGTCGGTGCACGAGGCCAGCCAATTCTGCGCGAGCTACAAGGCCGCCGGCGGCCAATGCGTGGTTCCGAGCAACTGAACTGCGGTTGACCGCCGCGAAATCCGCGGGCTAGTGGTCCGATTCCGAAGTTCGCCAGCGCTCGCAGCACGTCACGATGCGAACTTCGGAATTTAAGGACCACGAGCAACTCTATGATTCTAGTGCCCCTTTTGAACCCAAAGTTCGCGATTGAACTTGCCGCGCGATGTGCGCGAACTTCGGGTTCGGGGCACTAGTCGGGCGCCGATGGCGGTACGCGCTTTCATCACCGGGCTCGCGGGCACGAGCTTGACACCAGCCGAGCGCGCCTTCCTGCGCGAGAGCGAGCCGTGGGGACTCATTGTCTTCAAGCGTAACGTGGAGACTCCGGCGCAAGTGCGCCGTCTGACAGCATCTTTTCGTGACGCGGTGGGGCACGATGCGGCCGTGCTGGTCGATCAGGAGGGTGGCCGAGTCCAGCGTCTCGGGCCGCCGCATTGGCCGGCCTATCCGCCCGGCGCTGCCTATGGCCACGTCTACGACCGGGACGCTGCGGCCGGGCTCAGGGCCGCGCATCTCGGGGCCCGCTTGATCGCCACCGATCTCATGGCGGTCGGGATCGACGTCGACTGTCTGCCGATCGCCGATGTGCCGGTCGCCGGTGCCGATCCCGTCATCGGCGACCGCGCCTACGGCGAGGACGCCGGACAAGGTCGCCGCGGTTGCGCGCGCGGTGGCGGAGGGCCTGCTGGCGGGCGGCGTCCTGCCCGTGCTCAAGCACATTCCGGGGCACGGCCGCGCCACCGCCGACAGCCATGGCGAGCTCCCCATCGTCGACACCGACCGCACGACGCTCGATGAGCACCGACTTCGCCGCATTCCGGCCGCTTGTCGATCTGCCGTTGGGGATGACCGCGCATGTGGTGTACACGGCCATTGATCCTATTGCTCCGGCCACCACTTCGGTCACTGTGATCCGGGATGTGATTCGGGGGTGGCTGGGATTTCGCGGATTGCTGATGAGCGACGATATCTCCATGGGGGCGTTGTCCGGCCCGATCGCGGAGCGCTCGCGCGCCGCGATCGCTGGCCGGCTGCGATGTCGTCCTCCACTGCAGCGGCAGGCTCGACGAGATGCGGGCGGTCGCAGCCGCCGTGCCCGCGCTCACCGGGCAGGCCGCGGCGCGCGCGCAGGCCGCGCTCGGCCGCCGCAGGCACATCGCGGCGCATCGATCTCGGCGCGCTGCGCGCGGAATGGGCCGCGCTGATGGATGTCCCCGGCAGGTGCCCGGAGGGCGATGTCATGAACCCGGACGCGACGAAGTTCGAAGCCGACCTCGCGGTCGATCGGGCGACCGACGAGCCGGCCCTGGTCGTCGATGTCGAAGGCTTCGAAGGCCCGCTCGATCTTCTGCTCGCGCTTGCCCGTCAGCAGAAGGTCGACCTCGCCAAGATCTCGATCCTGGCGCTGGCCGACCAGTACCTCGCCTTCATCGAGGAGGCGCGCAAGCTGCGGCTCGAGCTGGCCGCCGATTACCTCGTGATGGCGGCGTGGCTCGCCTATCTCAAATCGCGCCTGTTGCTGCCCGATGCCAATGCGCCGGAGGGCCAGAGCGCCGAGGACATGGCGATCGCGCTGGCGCTGCGGCTCAAGCGTCTGGAAGCCATCCGCGACGTTGCCGCGCGCCTGTTCGGGCGCCCGCAGCTCGACCGCGACGTGTTTCGCGCGCGGCCAGCCCGAGCCGATCGCCCACATCAAGCATCCGCAATGGACGCGCGACGCTCTACGATCTGCTCTCGGCCTATGCGCGGCAGCGGCCAACGTCGGCGCTCGCGCATGTGCGGCTCGCCAAGCGCACGGTCTGGTCGCTGGCCGAGGCGCGCGAAGCGCTCGAGCGGCTGATCGGCCGGTCGTCCGATTGGACGCGGCTCGACGAATACCTGATCTCGTTATGTGGTCGAGCCGTCGCTCGCGCCGACCGTGTTCGCGTCGAGCTTCGCCTCCACGCTCGAACTGGTGCGCGAAGGGCGTGATGGAGGTGCACCAGCAGTCGCCGTTCGCGCCGATCTATGTGCGCAAGCGTCAACCGTCTGCGAAGTGGAGTGGCCGATCCGGGCGGCGCGGCGGCGCCGGCGGACGGCAAGGACTAGAGGAGGCCGCAGCGATGCCGAGCTTGAAAGTGGTTATGCCGGAGGACGAACCGGACAATGCGGCGGAGCGAGGCGCGCGCCGGAAGAGCTTCGGCTGCTGGAGGCGATGCTGTTCGCTTCGGCCGAGCCGCTCGACGAGAAGTCGCTGGCGGCGCGGCTGCCGCAAGGCGTCGACGTCGCACGCGGCGCTCGCGCGCCTGCAGGAGGACTACGCCACGCGCGGCGTCAATCTCGTGCGGATCGGCGGCAAGTGGACCTTCCGCACCGCGACCGACCTCTCCTGGCTGTTGAGCAAGGAGACGGTCGAGACGCGCAAGCTCTCGCGCGCGGCGATCGAGACGCTCGCCATCATCGCCTATCATCAGCCGGTGACGCGGGCGGAGATCGAGGAGATCCGCGGCGTGACGACCTCCAAGGGCTCGGTCGACGTGCTGCTGGAGACCGGCTGGATTCGGCCCGCGCGGCCGGCGCAAGTCCCCGGGCCGGCCGGTGACCTACGGCACCAGCGAGGCATTCCTGTCGCATTTCGGGCTCGATGCGGTCGGCGATCTGCCCGGGCTCGAGGAGCTCAAGGGCTCCGGCCTGCTCGACGGGCGGCTGCCGCCGGGCTTCTCGGTGCCGATGCCGTCCGACGATCCGGCCTTGCGCGATGACGAGGATCCGCTGGAACCCGGCGATCTCGATCTCGGCCTGGCGCCGCCGGCGGAGCGCGGCGCGGACGAGTGACGCGCCGCTTTGCGGTTAATTGCGGCGAAAGGCCGCCGTTCGACAGCAGCTTCAGCGCCAACTTGCCGCCGTGGTGCGCCGCTCGCGCGACGCGGCGCTGGAGTCCTTGTTTTTGTCGCGTCCGAAGCCTAGGTTCTGGTTGAAAAACCAAAGCCGGGTTCCGCATCCGATCTCGGATCAACCGCGATCGGCGCGCGAAGTTCAGGTCGGCAATCACCGATTTGTGCGGCGACCCGTATGGAGGACATCCGATGGGTTCTATGAGCATCTGGCACTGGATCATCGTGCTGGCGGTCGGCCTGCTTGTTGTTCGGCGGGCGCGGCAAGATTTCCGACCTGATGGGCGACTTCGCCAAGGGCATCAAGTCGTTCAAGAAGGGCTTGCCGAAGACGAGAAAGCCGAAACCGAGCCGGCCAAGACCGAGCCAGTGAAGACGATCGACCATCAGCCAGCGTCCGCCCCGGCGGCGACCGCCACGCCGGCGGAGACCCGCAAGGTCGGCTGAGCTCTTGCCGACGCCGTGGCGACCAGGCCGCGGACGGCGGGGATCGGAGGGGCGTCAGCACGCTGCGTTGTGCGCCTCTCGGAGTTGAAGTCTCCATGTTCGACATCGGTTGGGGCGAGCTTCTGCTCATCGGCATCGTCGCGCTGATCGCGATCGGGCCGAAGGAGCTGCCGACCGTGCTGCGCACGCTCGGGCAGTGGATGGGCAAGCTGCGCCGCATGGCGTCCGAGTTCCAGAACCAGTTCCAGGAGGCGATGCGCGAAGCCGAGATGGCCGACCTCAAGAAGGAGGTCGACGAGATGACCAGCCAGGCGCAGAGCTATGCGAACTTCGATCCCGTCGGCGACGTCCGGCGGGAGTTGGAAAGCACGCAGCAGGAGATCGAGGGCGCGCTCACGGCTGCGCCGCCGGCGGCCACGTCGAGCCCGCCGGTCACGCCGGAGGCGTTGCCCGCCGCGGAGGCCGGTGCCGAGCCGGCGGTCGCGCCCGGCGCGGACGCGCAGGTCGCGTTGCCGCCCGCGCCACCTGCCCCGGCAGCCGCCGATGCCGCTGCCGACATCGGCAAGCACGATGGCAAACTCGCATGACGCACGAGGACATCGAGGCCACCAAGGCGCCGTTGATGGAGCACCTGATCGAGCTGCGCTCGCGGCTGATCAAGGCGCTGATCGCCTTCGGCATCGCCTTCGTCGTCTGCTTCTTCTTCGCCAAGACGATCTACAACGTGCTGACCTGGCCGTTCGTCTGGGTGGCGGGGCCGGAGAATTCGAAGTTCATCTATACCGGCCTGCTCGAATACTTCATCGTCCAGCTCAAGCTGGCGATGTTCGGCGCGGCGTTCATATCGTTCCCGGTGGTCGCGACGCAGATCTACATGTTCGTCGCGCCCGGCCTCTATCGTCACGAGAAGCAGGCGTTCCTGCCCTACCTGGTGGCCACGCCGATCTTCTTCCTGCTCGGCTCGCTCGTGGTCTATTTCCTGGTGTGGCCGATGCTGGCGCGCTTCTCGCTCAGCATGCAGCAGGCTGCCAGCGACGGCCAGGCGGCGATCGAGCTTCTTCCCAAGGTCGAGGATTATCTGGCGCTGATGATGAAGCTCATCTTCGCCTTCGGCATCGCGTTCCAACTGCCGGTGATCCTGACGCTGCTCGGCCGCGTCGGCATCATCACCTCCGATCAGCTCAAGGCGAAGCGTCGCTACTTCATCGTCGGCGCCTTCGTGATCGCCGCGGTGCTCACCCCGCCCGACGTGCTCAGCCAGCTCTCGCTCGCCGTGCCGCTGATGCTGCTCTATGAGGGCTCGATCTGGTCGGTGCGGTTCGTGGAGAAGAAGGCCGCCGCCGACAAGGCCAAGGACGCCGCCGCCGCCGCCGCCAAGCCCGCCGAATAAGTTTCGGCTATCGTCGAGGCACATACACATTGATTCGTCATGCCCGGCCTTGTGCCGGGCATCCACGTCTCGGATTTTGCGGTGACGAAGACGTGGATGGCCGGGACAAGCCCGGCCATGACGCCGGAGCAAGTTTGCGATGCACGACATCAGATGGATTCGCGAGCACAAGGAGGACTTCGACCGGGGACTGGCGCGGCGCGGGCTTGCCGCCGGAAGCGGACAGACTCCTTGCCATCGACGAGCACCGGCGCGCCGCCATCCAGAAGGCGGAAGCCGCGCTCGCCCGGCGCAACGCGGCGTCGAAGGAAATCGGCGCGGCGAAGAAAAGCAACGAGGAGGCGGCGGCGCAGGCGCTCATGGCCGAGGTCGCGCGGGCTCAAATCGGAAATTCCAGCCTTGGAGGCGGAGGAAAAGAAACTCTCCCGGGAGCTCGACGACACGCTCGCGCAAATCCCCAATCTGCCGCTCGCCGAAGTGCCGGACGGCATGGATGCCGGCGGCAATGTCGAGCACCATCATTTCGGGGCCAAGCGCAACTACGGCTTTGCGCCGCAGCAGCATTTCGATCTTGGCGAAGCGCTCGGCCAGATGGATTTCGAGACCGCGGCGAAATTATCGGGCGCGCGCTTCGTGGTGCTGAAGAGCGGCCTCGCGCGGCTCGAACGCGCGCTCGGGCAATTCATGCTCGATCTGCACACGACCGAGCACGGCTACACCGAGGTCGAATCCGCCGCTGCTGGTGCGTGACGAGGTGATGTGCGGGACTGCGCAATTGCCGAAGTTCGCTGATGATCAGTTTTTTGCGACCAGAACGATAACTCGCACGGAATTATTGCATGACGCACTTAATTACGCTGTTGAACCTGATCGGGAAGATTTTCGGGAGGGAAAAATTGATTTGGAGACTTTGATTGATCGAACGCTTGAAAGGGCGCCGCTCAAAGAGGACTTCTGGCTCATCCCCACCGCCGAAGTGCCGCTGACCAATCTCGTGCGCGAATTGATCCTCGACGAGGACGCGCTGCCGCTGCGCTTCACCGCGCTCACGCCGTGCTTTCGCGCCGAAGCCGGCGCGGCGGGCAAGGATACCCGCGGCATGATCCGCCAGCACCAGTTCACCAAGGTCGAGCTCGTCTCCATCACCACGCCCGAGCAAGGGAGGGACGAGCACGAGCGCATGCTCGCCTGCGCGGAAGAGGTGCTTGCGCCGGCTCGACCTGCATTACCGCGTGGTGACGCTGTGCACCGGCGACATGGGCTTCGCCGCGCAGAAGACCTACGACATCGAGGTCTGGCTGCCCGGGCAGAACGCGTATCGCGAGATTTCCTCCTGCTCGCTGTGCGGCGAGTTCCAGGCACGGCGCATGAACGCGCGCTACCGCACCAAGGAAGGCCGCCAGGTGCGCCATGTTCATACCCTCAACGGCTCCGGCGTTGCCGTCGGCCGCGCGCTGATCGCGGTCATGGAGACCTACCAGCAGCAGGGCGGTTCGATCGCCGTGCCCGACGTGCTGCAGCCGTATATGGGCGGGGTGAAGACCATTGAACCGCGCGGATGAGGCACGACAGATGACGGACGACAGGCGACTGAGGGCGGATGACGACAGGACGGGCAGTTCTCCGTCCTCCGTCGTCCGTCGTGCATCGTCTGCGCCGATGCGCATCCTGGTCACCAACGACGACGGCATCCACTCGGAGGGGCTCGACGTCTGCGCCGAGATCGGCCGCGCGCTGTCGCGAGGACGTCTGGGTGGTGGCGCCCGAATTCGACCAGTCCGGCGTGTCGCACTCGCTCTCGCTCAACGATCCGCTGCGGCTGCGCGAGGTCGGCGAGCGCCGCTTCGCGGTCAAAGGCACGCCCACCGACTGCGTCATCATGGGCTCGCGCCACGTCATCAAGGACCGCCCGCCCGATCTGGTGCTCTCCGGCGTCAACCGCGGCCGCAATGCCGGCGAGGACGTGATCTATTCCGGCACCGTCGCCGGCGCGGTGGAGGGAACCATTCTCGGGATTCCGTCGCTGGCGCTGTCGCAGGCCTACAAGTCCCGCAGCGGCCAGCCGCCGCATTGGGAAACGGCGGTCCGCTTCGCGCCCGAGATCATCCGCCGCGTGCTCGAGGCCGGCATACCCGCGCGACGTGCTCATCAATGTCAATTTTCCGGATTGCTCGCCCGGCGAGGTCAAGGGCATCGCGGTGACGACCCAGGGCCGCAACCGCCAGGAGCGGCTGCAGATCGACGCGCGCCAGGACGGGCGCGGCAACGCCTATTACTGGATCGCCTATGTGCGCATGCGCGGCCAGCCGCCGGCCGACGGCAGTGACCTTTCGGCGCTCGCCGACAACCGCATCGCGGTCACTCCGCTGCGCCTAGACATGACCGACGAACCGTTCATGACCAAGCTGGCCGGGCTGTTCGATTGAAGAAGGCGGGCGCCGGTGCTCGCGCCGCCGTGCTCCTGCGCCCGATTTCCATACCGGATTACTGCTTGCCGGCGTCCAGCGCGCTCTGCAGCATTTGCTTGAGGCCGTCCATCTGGAACGGCTTCTTAAGCGTCGGCCGGTCGCGATAGGGCTCGGGCAGGCCGCGCTCGCCGTAGCCGGTGGCGAAGACGAACGGCATGCCGCGGGCCACCAGGGCATCGGCGACCGGCGAGATCGGCTGGCCGTTGAGATTGACGTCGAGGATCGCGACATCGAAGTCGGCGCTCTTCGCGGCTTCCAGCGCCTCCTCGATGCGCCCGGCCTCGGCGGCGACGGTGTAGCCGAGTTCGCCCAGCATGTCCTCGAGCAGCATGCGGATCATCAGCTCGTCCTCGACGACGAGGATCCGCTTGGCCTGCGTTGCGCTGCGGGCTTGCGTGACAGACGTCATCCTTCACCCTCCCATGGAAACGGCACGTCGAACCTAGAGCATGATCCCGAAAAGTTGCAGACTTTCGGACAAGATCATGCGACCAAACAAATGCTGAGAGCGTTTTCCGGCGAAGTGGGAACCGGCTCGCCGCAGAAAACGCGTCAAACGCAAGGACTCCACGCCGATGCTGCCAACCGCGAACGCGGCCTTTGCCAGCCGTGTCGCAGGTCAATTCGGCGACTCGATGCTGCACCGGGATTGAAACTGAACGAATTCACGGCTGTCCGCTCGCGTGATCGCGCTCCCAACCCAAGCCAGCAGGCCGGCAAGGCGAAGTTGAGGCAGCATCGTGCTGCTGCCGATTATTATCCTCGGCCCGCCGTTTCATGGCCGGGCGCGGGCTTGCTCTGGCGGAAAATTGACACAAGCGGTCTACCCCAGTCCAAGCAACGCGCCAGGGCAGGGTTGGTTCCACGTTGTCGCCCTTCGAGAGGGAATCACGCGGTTCTTGGCCGCGTGCTGTGGCCCGGCGGCGGTTTTGGGCTAAAGTGGGAAATGGGAGGCTCGGCGTGCCCAAGCAACCGCCCGGCGACGACAATGTCGGCCGCATGCAGTTCCTGCTCGGCCTGCGCAGGCGCGGCATCAGCGATTCGGCGGTGTTGCGCGCCATGGATGAGGTGCCGCGCGAGCATTTCGTCGAAAGCTCGTTTGTCGACAGCGCCTACGCGGACCAGGCGCTCCCGATCGCCTGCGGGCAGACCATCAGCCAGCCCTACGTCGTCGCGTTCATGACCGAGCAGCTCGGCGTGCAACCGGATCACCGCGTGCTCGAGATCGGCACCGGCTCGGGCTACCAGGCTGCCATTCTCTCCCGCCTCGCGCGCGAGGTGGTCAGCGTGGAGCGCTACCGCACGCTGGCGGAAGCCGCGCGCGGGCGCTTGGCGACGCTCGGCTACGACAATGTCGACGTGCGCGTGGGGGACGGGCTTGCCGGCGTGCCGGAGCGCGCGCCTTACGACCGCATCATCGTCACGGCGGCCGCCGAAGCTATTCCCGAGGCGCTGATCGACCAGCTTGCGGATAACGGGGTGATGCTGTTGCCGCTCGGGCCGCACGCGGGTCCGCAGCAGCTGGTCAAGCTTTCGAAGGGTGAACAAGGAATTAAGCAGGAGGACCTGATCGGGGTCCGCTTCGTGCCGCTTTTGCCCGGAAAGGCGCGCGAATTGTAACGGATTTGTTCATGAAGCGGCAAGGTTGCGGCGCCGCCATCGCTTAAAGCCATATTAACCCGCAAGCGGTTAACTCGGATGCGTGTACTGCGCACGAGTAGGTAGCGATGTCCTGCGTTCTCGAGATGTTGCGCTCGCGGTCTTGGCCGCCGGCGGCCGCGTTGGCGCTGATGGCCATCGGCCTTGCCGCCTGTAGCGGCGACACGACTCGATTCAACGACAGCCCGTTCGCGTCCTTGCGCAGCGCCCCCGAAGCCACCGGGTCGATCGCGCAGCCGCAAGCCGCGCCCGCCCAGGTCGAGAGCCGGCCGCTGCCGGCGCAGGCGATTTCGCAGCCCCGCGGCGCGAGCGGGCCCGGCGGCGCCTATGGCCCAAGGACGTCGCGCGCGAACCCGCCCGGTGCTCCCGACGGAAGCGGCTCGGTGGTGCGCAAGCCCGCGCCGGCGAACTGGAGCTGGGACGGCGGCACCGCGATCACGGTGGCGCCGGGTGAGAATGTCGACGGCATCGCGCGGCGCTACGGCGTGCCGGCCTCGGTCGTCATGCAGGCCAACAACATCACCGCGCCGGCGGTCATCTATCCCGGCCAGCGCCTGGTCATTCCGCGCTACGGCAAGTCGCCGGGTGCCGCGGCCGCGGCCGCGACGCGTGCGGCCACGCCGCCGCCCGCGCCGGTCGCCGCGGCGAGCACGCCTAGCCATCACGGCGTGCATGTGGTGGCGCCGGGCGATACGCTGAGCAGGATTTCGCGCCTCTACCACAAGCCGGTCAACGATATCGCCAAGGCCAACAACATCCAGGCAACCGCCACGCTCACCGTCGGCGACCGGCTGGTGATTCCGGGTGCCCCGGCACCGGCGCCTGCAAAGGCCAACGCTCCCGCGGCTGCCGCCCCCGCAAAGCCGGCGCCGGTGGCGGCGGCCAAGCCAGCCGAGCCCGAGTCGAGCGCGAACGTCGTCGCACCGGTGGACACCCTGGACAAGGATGCCGCGAAGCTGGCGGAAGGAACCGGCGCGCTGCCGAAATTTCGGTGGCCGGCGAACGGGCGCGTGATCGCGGGCTATGGACCCACCACCAACGGCCAACAGAACGACGGCATCAATATCGCGTTGCCGGAGAACACGCCGGTGAAAGCCGCCGAGGACGGCGTCGTGGCCTATGCCGGCAACGAGCTCAAGGGCTATGGCAACCTCGTTCTGGTGCGCCACCCCAACGGCTACGTCACCGCCTATGCCCACGCCAAGGAGCTGCTGGTCAAGCGTGGCGATCAGGTCAAGCGCGGACAGGTGATCGCGCGCTCCGGCCAGACCGGCAACGTCAACGCGCCCCAGCTCCATTTCGAGATCCGCAAGGGTGCGTCGCCGCTCGATCCGACCCGGTTCCTGAACGGAGCCTGACGGCGGAGGACGCAGGAATCGACCACCGAGAGGCGCAAGCCTTTATCGTCTTGTTCTGTCACCAGCCGTCCGACCTTTCTCGTCCAGCCGCACACCGAGCCTGCCGGCGAGATCCTGCACGTATTGCCAAGCCACGCGTCCCGAGCGTGCGCCGCGGGTGGTCGCCCATTCTAGCGCCTCGCGGATGGATCTTCTCGCGCGGATGCGCAATGCGATAGTAAGCGATGTAGCCGTCGACCATCGCCAGGAATTCGTCCTGGCTGCAGCGGTGGAAGCCGAGCCACAGGCCGAAGCGGTCCGACAGCGAGACCTTCTCCTCCACCGCCTCGCCGGGATTGATTGCGG
The DNA here is from genome assembly GCA_963821505.1 of uncultured Alphaproteobacteria bacterium. Classification (GTDB taxonomy): domain Bacteria; phylum Pseudomonadota; class Alphaproteobacteria; order Rhizobiales; family Xanthobacteraceae; genus VAZQ01. Next base: position 209,196 of record CAWGEH010000012.1, on the reverse strand, counting down.
TCGAGCGCTCGTTCTCCATCATGTCGCGCGCCATCAGGTGGCGGCGGTTCGAGGTGGCGTAGAACACGACATTGTCCGGCCGGCCCTCGATGCCGCCTTCGAGCATGGCCTTGAGCGACTTGTAGCTGGTGTCCTCCGCCTCGAAGGACAGGTCGTCGCAGAACACGATGAAGCGATAGGGTGCCCCGCGCAGGAGCAGCATGAGGTCGGGCAGGCTTTCGATGTCCTCGCGGTGGATCTCGACCAGCTTGAGCAAGCCGTCCCTGCCTTTGCGTCGTCCATGCGCGGCATGGATCGACGCGTGCACGGCCTTGACCAGCGATGATTTGCCCATGCCGCGCGCGCCCCAGAGCAGCGCGTTGTTGGCGGGCAGCCCGCGCGCAAAGCGCTCGGTGTTCTCGACCAGCACGTCGCGCATGCGATCGATGCCCTTGAGCAGCGACATCTCGACGCGATTGACCTTTGCTACCGGCATCAGTCGGCCCGTCCGGATGCCAGGAGAAGGCGTCGGCCGCCGCGAATTGCGGCATCGCCGGTGCGCTCGGCGCGAGCCGTTCGAGCGCCGCCGCGATGCGCTCGAACGCGCGCTCGGAACCGGCGGGTTCGGTCGCCGTCCGCGGACGCGGGGCGGCCGTCATTGGGCGCTTTCGGACACGTTTGGCCATGGCATGCCGATCATGTGGGGCTGCACCCTTAACGGGGCGCCGGCCTGCCCGCAAGATCGCCATGCAGACGGCTAAATCGGCCCGATGCCCGCGACCAGGCCGCATTGCAATTGGGCCGGTGGCCGGTATAGTCCGCGCCGATTTCGTTGCCGAACGCTGCGACGGCGCCGGTGCGCCGGCGCGTGGACCGAATGCGCAAGCTCGCTCGAGCCCGGCGGACTGAAAGCACAAAGGGACCGTAAAGATGTTTGTGACGCCCGCTTTTGCCCAGGCGAGCCCGTTCGGCGGCGACAACATGTGGGTGCAGTTGCTGCCCTTCGTGCTGATCTTCGTCATCATGTATTTTCTGATCCTGCGGCCGCAGCAAAAGCGGGCGAAGGAACACCAGGAACTGGTCAAGAACTTGCGCCGCGGCGATACCGTCATTACCTCCGGCGGGCTGGTCGGCAAGGTGACCAAGGTCGTCGACGACGAGCAGATCGAGGTCGAGATCGCGGACGGGGTGCGCGTGCGCCAGGTGCGCTCGATGGTGTCCGGCGTTCGCGCCAAGGGCGAGCCGATCAAGGACGACGGCTCGAGCTGATCGCCGGTTCGACGGCGGCACTCGAGGCGCGAACCGGAACGTTCCATGCTCTATATCTCGAAGTGGAAGGCAACGGCGATCCTGCTCACGGCGTTCATCGTCTGCCTGTGCGCCGTTCCGAACTTCTTCCCGGAAAGCATGGTCAAGCGCTGGCCGGCCTGGGCGCAGCGTCACATCGTGCTCGGGCTCGACCTGCAGGGCGGCTCGCACATCCTGCTCGAAGTCGACGCCAATGATGTGCGCAAGCAGAAGCTCGTTACGCTGCAAGACGATGTGCGCAGGGTGTTGCGCGAGGCGCGCGTCGGCCTCGTGCGCGCTCCCGTCGTGCGCGGCAATTCCGTGGAGGTCGTCATTCGCGAGAGCGACCTGCAACAGGGGCTCGCGAAGCTGCGGGAGCTGTCGCAGCCGCTCAGCGGATTCATCGGCACCACCGGCCAGCGCTCGCTCGATGTGGAGAATGTCGGCGGCGGGCTGGTGCGCGTCACGGCCACCGAACCGGCGATCCTCGAGCGCATCCGTCAGGTCGTGGACCAGTCGGTCGAGATCATCGGCAAGCGCGTCAACCAGCTCGGCCTAGTCGAGCCGTCGATCCAGCGCCAGGGCAACGACCGCGTCCTGGTGCAGGTGCCGGGCCTCGGCGATCCGCAGCAGCTTCTCGACATTCTCGGCAAGACCGCCAAGCTGACGTTTCGCCTGGTCGACACGTCGATGCCGGCCGAGCAGGCCTTGCAGGGGCGCCCGCCGCCGGAATCGGAGATCGTGTACGGCTCGAAGGCAGAGAATCGGCAACCCTATCTGCTGGAGAAGCGGGTGATCGTGTCGGGCGAGGAGCTCACCGACGCCCAGCCCGGCTTCGACCAGCGCAGCGGCGAGCCGATCGTCTCGTTCAAGTTCAACACCTCCGGCGCCCGCAAATTCGCCCAGATCACGCAGGAGAACGTCGGACGCCCGTTCGCCATCGTGCTCGACGACGAGGTGATCTCGGCGCCGGTCATCCGCGAGCCGATCCTGGGCGGAAGCGGCCAGATTTCGGGTAACTTCACGGTGGAGTCGGCCAACAATCTCGCCATCCTGCTGCGGGCCGGCGCGTTGCCGGCGAAGCTGACGGTGATCGAGCAGCGGGTGGTGGGCGCGGGCCTCGGCCAGGATTCGATCGAGAAGGGCAAGCATGCGTCCTATTTCGGCGCCGTCCTCGTGGTCGTCTTCATGGTGGCGACCTACGGGTTGTTCGGCGTTTTCGCCAGCGTCGCTGTCGCCGTCAACGTCGGGATGATTTTCGGAGTCCTGTCGCTGCTCAACGCCACGCTCACCCTGCCGGGCATCATCGGCATCGTTCTCACCATCGGGATCGCGGTCGACAGCAACGTGCTGATCTACGAGCGCATCCGCGAGGAGGTTCGCACCGGCCGCACCCCGATCACCGCCATCGACGCCGGGTTCAGCCGGGCGCTGGCGACCATTCTCGATTCGAACATCACGACCTTCATCGCGGCCGCGGTGCTGTTCTTCTTCGGCAGCGGTCCGGTCCGCGGCTTCGCCGTGACGCTGGGCATCGGCATCGTGACGACCGTCTTCACCGCCTTCACCTTGACGCGGCTGATCGTGGCCTGGTGGGTGAGATGGGCGCGTCCCCGCCAGCTCGCGATTTCATAGTCGGACCGAAACGTGCGCCTTTATCGCTCCATCCCGCTGCTGCGGATCGTCCCGGACGACACCAAGTTCGATTTCATGCGCTTTCGGCGCATCAGCTTTCCAGTTTCCGCGGCGCTGTCGATCATCGCCATCCTTTTGTTCTTTTTTCACGGGCTGAATTTCGGCATCGACTTCGTCGGCGGCACCCTGATCGAGGTGCAGTCGAAGAGCGGACCTGCCGATCTGGCCAAGATGCGCGCGACGCTGGGCGGACTTGGCCTCGGCGACGTGCAGCTGCAGGAGTTCGGCGGCCCGACCGAGGTGCTGATCCGCGTCGCGCAGCAGCCGGGCGGGGAACAGGCGCAGCAGGTCGCCATTGCCAAGGTGCGCCAGGCGCTGGGCGACGGGGTGGACTACCGGCGCATCGAGGTGGTCGGGCCGCGCGTGTCGTCGGAGCTGCTGGCCAAGAGCACCATCGGCCTCGGCCTCGCGATCTTTGGCATCCTGGTCTATCTCTGGTTCCGCTTCGAGTGGCAGTTCTCGCTCGGCGCCATGATCGCCAACGTCCATGATCTGGTGTTGACGATCGGCTACATGTCGTTGACCCAGATCGACTTCGACCTGGCGAGCATCGCGGCGCTGCTGACCATTCTGGGTTATTCGCTCAATGACACCGTGGTCATCTATGACCGCATTCGCGAGATGCTGCGCCGGTACAAGCGCATGTCCATGCCGGATTTGCTCAACATCTCGGTCAACTCGACGCTGTCGCGCTCGATCATCACGCACGTGACGGTGACGCTCGCGCTGCTGGCGCTGCTGCTGTTCGGCGGACATGCCATCCACAGCTTCGTCGCCACCATGATCTTCGGCGTCGTGCTGGTCGGCACGTATACCTCGGTCTTCATCGCCGCCCCGATCCTGATCTACCTCGGCGTCGGCACGACGCGCATGGAGACCGACCAGCCCGCGGACAAGCGGCCGCCGCGCAGCTAGTCTAGATCGCGCCGGACGCGGGCGAGCCGCTCGGGCTAAGCTCGCGCCCATGCAGGACGCGTTCGCCCACTGCCAGGCGCTGGTCCGCGCCGCGGACAAGGAGCGTTTCCTCGCCACCCTGTTTGCGCCGGCGGAGCATCGCGACGCGCTGTTCGCGCTCTACGCCTTCAACGTCGAAGTGTCGCGCGTGCGCGAGGTCGTCCGTGAGCCCCTGGCGGGCGAGATCCGGCTGCAATGGTGGAGCGACGTGCTGGCCGGTGCCGGCCGCGGCGAGGTCGAGGCCCATCCGGTGGCCGCGGCGCTGCTCGCAAGCAGCGCGCGCGGGAGCCTGCCGGTGGAGCGGCTCAGCGCGCTCGTCGAGGCGCGCCGGTTCGATCTTTACGACGAGCCCATGGCGGCGCTCGCCGATCTCGAAGCCTATGCCGAGCGCGCATCCTCCAGCCTCATCGCGGCTGCGGCGACAATTCTCGGGGCCGGCCGAGAGCCGCACACCGCCGCGCTCAGCCGTCACGCCGGCCTGGCCCATGCGATTGCCGGTCTGCTCAAGGCGTTTCCGATCCATGCCGCGCGCGGACAGCTCTTTGTGCCGCTCGAAATCCTTGGGCGGCACGGGGCCGACCGCCGAGACGTCGCGAGCGGGCGGGCGACGCCGGCATTGCGCCTGGCGCTGGCGGAATTGCGTCAATGCGCCCGCGGCCATCTCGACGCCGCGCAGGAGCTGATCGCAACGACATCCCCCGCGATCCTGCCCGCGCTGCTGCCGGTGGCGCTGACGGGTCCGACCCTCGCGCGCATGGAGCGGCGCGGCTACGACCCGTTTGTGCCGGTGGAGATCGCGCCCTGGCGGCGACAATGGCTCATCTGGCGCGCCGCGCGGCGGCCGTCGCGGATCCTTTGCTAAAACGCAAATCGGTCGCGCAGGTTGCGCCGCTCGGCGACGATGCGCGCCACCAGGCTGCGCTCCTGCTCGCTCGCGATCAGCGCCTCGATCAGGTCGACTTGGTTCATGGCGACGAGCTGCAGGATTTCGCTGCGCACCTCGCCCGAAGCGCCGCGCGGCAATTGTTCGATCACCTGCAGATGCTCGGGCGGCTTGGGCGCCGCGCCGGCGGCGATGAAATCGCGCAGGCTGCGCTCGCTGAGCCCGGGATCGCCCTCGACGAAGGCATAAAGCCCGGTCCCGGCGCGGCGGTCGGGAAAGGCCACCACGACGGTCTCGCGCACCTGCGGGTGCGCCTTGAGGCGGGCCGTGATGCGGGGCGCGTCGTAGGCGAGCCGCGCGCCGCCGCCCTCGCGGTCGCTGAAGCGCAACAGGTCGCGGGTGATCCAGTAGTAGACCTTCTTGCCGGTCGCCATCCAGACGCGGGTCAAGAGGCTCTTGTTCGCGAGCACGCGGCGCTCGGCGGCGGTGAGGGCGTCGGACGCATAGCGCCGCTTGTGCTTGAGCAGGTGCCGCAGATCTTCGTAGGCCGCGATGCGGAACAGCTGCGTCCGGCGCGGGAAGCAGGCGGCAAGCTGGAAGTCGGTGAGATAGGCGCGGCCGTCGGGTCCGCGCAGCCAGTTCTGCTCCTTGGCGAGATCGTTGTGGCAGATGCCGGCGCGGTGCAGCTTGCGCAGCGCGGCCTTGGCGGAGCGGAAGAAGCCGCGATCGTCGCGGGGCTTGGCGATGTGAAGCGGCAAGCCGTCGATCCAGCCGCGGACCAGCGCGCGGCGGCCGCTGAATAGAAGTGGTGGCGCAATGCCGAGCTCGCCCGCGATCGCCAGCGCCTTGCGCTCGCGCGCGAACAGGTGGCGCGCCACGCCGAAGGTCCACCAGGGGACTTCGTCGATCCGCCGCAGCACCGCGTCGATCTCGCCCGCCGCCGTGCGGAAGCGGCCGCGCTCGACCGTCGAAAGCAGGTCGCGCTTGAGCACCACGCCGGCCGTCCAGCGTCCCTCGATTTCACTCGGCAGACTCATCGGGTTTATTCCGCCGCCGCGGCGTGATCATCGCCCGCGATCCAGCGCTCGAGATCGACGAGCGCGCGGCAGGAGAGCGCGCGTTTCTTCGCCAGGGTCTTTTCCGTGCCGCGCAGCCGCTGTCCGCCTTCGCCCTTCACCGCATGCACCAGCGGCGGGAACAGGCCGAAATTGACGTTCATCGGCTGGTAGGAACGCGCCGCCCGCGTTTCCGCGGCGCAGGGCGCATCGACGTGGCCGCCGGTGATATGGGCGAGCAGCGCGCCGTGCGCCGTGGTCAGCGGCGGCGGCACGAGCAATTCGCGAAAGCCGCTCCGCGGCCGCGAACCGGCCGGCGAGAAGCCCGATGGCCGCCGATTCCACATAGCCCTCGCAGCCGGTGATCTGGCCGGCAAAGCGCAGCCGCGGCTCGGCGGCGAGCCGCAGCGCGCCGTCGAGCAGCTTCGGCGCGTTGAGGAAGGTATTGCGGTGAAGGCCGCCGAGCCGAGCGAATTCGGCCTTCTCCAGTCCAGGAATGGTCCGGAAGATGCGGGTCTGCTCGCCGTGCTTGAGCTTGGTCTGGAAGCCCACGATGTTGAACAGCGTGCCGAGCCGATTGTCCTGGCGCAGTTGAACGACGGCATAGGGCTTCGCCCCCGGCGTGTGCGGGTCGGTGAGGCCGAACGGCTTCATCGGGCCGTGGCGCAAGGTCTCGCGTCCGCGCTCCGCCATCACCTCGATGGGCAGGCAGCCGTCGAAATAGGGCGTCTCCCAGTCGTGGAAGGCGACCTTGTCGCCGGCGAGCAAGGCGTCGACGAAGGCGTGGTATTGCTCGCGCGTGAGCGGGCAATTGATGTAGTCGGCGCCCGATCCGCCCGGCCCCGCCTTGTCGTAGCGCGACTGCAGCCACGCGACCGACATGTCGATGGTCTCGCGGTGAACGATCGGAGCGATGGCATCGAAGAAGGCGAGCGCGTCCTCTCCCGTAAGCTTCGCGACGGCCTCGGCGAGCGCCGGGGAGGTGAGGGGGCCGGTGGCGATGATCACGTTGTCCCAGTCGGCGGGCGGCAGTCCCGCGACCTCCTCGCGCCGGATCCCGACCGAGGGATGGGCGGCGAGCGCGGCGGTCACCGCCGCTGCAAAGCCCTCGCGGTCGACCGCCAATGCGCCGCCGGCCGGCACCTGGTGGCGGTCGGCGGCATGCATGATCAGCGAGCCGAGCCGGCGCATTTCCTCGTGCAACAGGCCGACCGCGTTGTGCTCCCGGTCGTCGGAGCGGAACGAGTTCGAGCAGACCAGCTCGGCGAGTTCCGCGGTCTTGTGGGCCGCGGTCGTGCGCAGCGGACGCATCTCGTGCAGCACGACTGGAATGCCGCGCGTGGCGACCTGCCAGGCCGCCTCGCATCCGGCGAGGCCGCCGCCGATGATGTGCACTGCTTGCAGGCGCCGATCGGTCATGAGGCAGAATCGTCGTCCTGGTCGCCGAAAGCCGTGGGTTTTGCGTGCGACACGCTTTATATGGCGACAATACCAGCCTTTTTCTCATTCTCCATCCACCGGGCTTGTTCCGGCGATCCAGGCGCATTGAGACGGGAGCGATTGTCGTTTACCTCAGCAAGGTAGAGAGGCGACCGCAGCGGACAACCCCCCGCCGGGCACCAGGACTGGGAGAGGGCATTCATCCGCTCTCGGGCGAAGCGGAACCTGCTTCGCCCGAGCGTCTGCAACGATCGGGACCCTTGATGAACGGCGCAATAGCTCTTCTCATCTTCGTGACGTTGCAGCGCTTTGCCGAGTTCATCTGGGACTGGCAGAATACGCAGCGGCTGCGCGCGGCCGGCGCCGTTGAATTCGGCGGCTTGCACTATCCGGCCATGATGTTCGTGCATGCGGGCTGGCTCGCGGGGCTGTGGGTGCTCGGCTACGACCGGCCCGTGGTGCCGCCTTATCTCATCGCCTTCCTGGTCCTGCAGATCGGACGTTATTGGGTGCTGGCGACGCTCGGCCGTCGCTGGACGACGCGCGTGCTCGTGCTGCCCGGCGCGCCACTGATCGCGCGCGGCCCTTACCGGCTGATGCGGCATCCGAACTACGTCGTCGTTGCCGGCGAGCTGGCGCTGGTGCCGCTGGCGCTCGGGCTGCCCAGCTACGCGCTCGTGTTTCTCGTGCTTTATACCGGGGCGGCGTTCTTGCGGATCCAGGTCGAGAGCGCGGCCCTGGCCTGGGCCCCGGCGGAACGCGCAAGCGATCGGGTCCAGAGCATCGGCTAGCGCATGTTCCGGAAAAGTGGGAACCGGTTTTCCGAACAGAACATGCGCAAAATCGAAGAATTTAGAGCGCATCACGATTTCGACCCAATCGGGATGCGCTCTAGCCGCATGCGGAGGCGATTTCGCTTCGGCGCAGAGTCGAGCATTCCCCAACGCGAAAGCGCCCGCACGGGGCGGGCGCTTTCATCCGGCTTTGCGTGGAATTTCAGCGGTTGGCGCTCTCCCATGCGATCCGCGGAATGTCCGATCGGGTGATCCCGATATCGGCCAATTCGCGGTCCCCGAGTTGGTAGAGCTCGTTCAGGCTCGCGTTGTAGCGCCTCCAAGCCTGGAGGAAGTTGAGGATTGCGAACAACATGGTCATTGCCTTTCTGCAGCCGGCTCGACGCCGGGGGGAAATTCCTGTTGCCGCATAAATAAGGTTCCATGCTGCGTCGCAGCAGACATTATGCTGTGGTGCAGATATGCGAAAAATGCATGGCTTAAGTCACTGTTTATTCACAAATATTGGTCGATGGCGCGCAGCAAAGCGCGCGGCAAAAGCTTCCGGTTCAAGGCGAAAAAGGGCCCAAATCGACCCTGGCGCATGATCCCCCGGAGGTTGCAGACGTTTCGGATAAGATCATGCGACCAAACAAAGGCTTGGAGCGAAATCGCGACTTCGCTCCAAGCGCAGGCCCCCCCGAATCGGTCCTTAGGAGCCAGTCACGCTGGCACCGCCGAAGCGCTCCTTCCAGCGCGGGATGACCTCCCGGTTATAGACATTGTCCGGGATGCCACCCTGGAGCGCGGTGACCACCGAACGCGTGGCCCAGGCCACGCCTTGCCGGAGTTCGCCCCCTTCGGTGTAGGAGGCGGAGTGGGGCGACAGCAGCACGCGCTCGCCGAGCTTGCGCAGCGGTGAGTCCATCGGCAGCGGCTCCTCCTCGAAGGCGTCGATGGCGGCCCCGCGGATGCGGCCCTCCTCGATCGCGCGAGCGAGGGCCTTTTCGTCCAGCACCTTGCCGCGGGCGGTGTTGAGCACGATGGCGTTCGGCTTCATCAGCTTGAGCTCGTTCTCGCCGAACATGTAGCGCGTCTCGCGGGTCAGGACGACGTGGAACGACATCACGTCCGACTCCCGCAGCAGCGTCTCGTAGTCCACCGCGGTCACGCCGTGCGTGAGGAAATGCGCCGGCGGCACGTAGGGGTCATAGGCGATGATGCGGGCGCGCCAAGGTGCCAGCAACTGCGCGACCCGCGTTCCGATCCGTCCGAGGCCGACGAGGCCGATGGTCTGACCGGGAAATCGGTCAGAGACGCGGCTGCCGACGTAATAGGCGAAATTGTCCGATGTGCGCCACTTGCCCGCGCGCACGTCGGCATCGCGCTCGGCGAGCTTCTTCAACAGCGCGAGCATGAAGGTCACGGTCGTTTCGGCGACCCCGAAGCAGTTGGACTCGGTCGGCGCGTGGCACACCATGACGCCGAGGTCGGTCGCGGCCTCGGTATCCACGTCATCGACGCCGACGGTGTACTTGGCCACGACGCGCAGCCTTTGCGAAGCCTGCATGATCCGGCGGCTGATCGGGGTATGGCGTATGGACGTGCCCATGAGCGCGACCGCGTCGCGCGCGGCCTCCACGACGGCGCTCTCATGGTCCATGCGCGGCAACTGCCAGTCGCGATCGCCGAAGACGATCTCGCAGCCCAGGCCTTCGAGCGCGCTGATGGTTTCGGGCGGCTCCTCGCGCGGGGCGAAGATCAGGACTTTCGGCTTGGACGTGGAAGGCTTGGGCATCGTGGAAGGCTTGGGCATCGTGGAAGGCTTGGGCATCGTGGAAGGCTTGGGCATCGTGGAAGGCTTGGGCATCGTGGAAGACTTGGGCATCGCGGAAGACTTGGGCATGAAGGCTCCGTGGGTGGGTGGCGCATGGTCCGGCAAAAGCCTGCCCCGGACCTGATCCGGGGCGAGACCCGGTTTGCGAATAGAACATGCGCAAACTCGAGGAGGCTAGTGCGCATCATCGTTCGACCCAATCGGCATGCGCCCTCGCCCGGCATCGGGCGGTTCTCTTGTCGAGCGGAAATGGCGAGGAAAGGAGCGGAGGGATCAGTTGAGCTGTATCCCGCTGTCCTTGAACACCTGGCTCCAGCGGTCCAGTTCCTTGCGCACAAAGGCGGCAAATTCCTCGGGTGTGCTGCTGGCGGTGCTGATGCCCGATTTTTCCAGTTTGTCGGCGATGACGGGATCGGCATAGGTCTTCACGACTTCGCGTTGAATCTTGTCGACGATGCCGCGCGGCGTGCCGGCCGGGGCCACCAGGCCGATCCAGGTTGAAATGTCGTCGAGCGCGGGAATGCCGGCTTCCACAGCGAGCGGTCTCACGTCAGGCAACGCGGGGAGCGGCCGGCTGTTGAGCTTGGCGAGCGCGCGCAACTTGCCACCTTGGATGAGCGGCAAGCTGGTGGCGGCGCCATCGACGATGTAGTCGACGGCCCCGGTGAGCAGGCCCTGCACCGTCGGCGGGCTGCCGTTGAACGGAATATATTGCACGTCGAGCCCGGCTTCGCGATTGAACAGATAGCCGGCGAGCCGGGTGGTGATGATCCCGGCGCCGTAATTGAGCTTGCCGGGATTGGCCTTGGCGCGCGCAATCAGCTCTTTCACGGTCTTTGGACCGTCCTGCGCCCGAACGCTCAGCAGCGACGTGTTCTTGGACGCGAGCGTGATCGGCGCAAAATCCCTGAGCGGATCGTAGGACAGGTTCTTGGTGGTGATGGGATTAAGCACCATGGTCACATCCATCACCGCGAACAGGGTATAGCCGTCGGGCGGCATTTTGGCGACGCGCGCAGCCGCGATCGCGGTATTGGCGCCGGGCTGGTTTTCGATCACCACCGGCTGCCCCCAGACCTCGCTCAGTCGTTGGGCGATCACCCGGCTGAGGATGTCGGTCGGTCCGCCCGCGGGGAACGGCACGACGATGCGCACGGTCCGGTTCGGATAATCTTGGATGTCGGCGGCCGCCTGCGCGGATGCTTGCGCGGCGGTGACCGCGAGCGCGCAGATCGCGCCGACGCCGGCGACAAGACCACGACGACGCAGGACGAGCGCGCGCAAGCGAGTGGCGAAACCAGATGCGACCAGCACGATATCCCTCCCGGCCTGCTCGACCTCTCGATCAATCGTATTTCATTCCGGTTTCCTTCACGACCGCCGACCACCGCTCCGCTTCTTTGCGGATGAAGGCCGCGAACTCTGCCGGCGTGCTGGTGGCGGGGTAGAGGCCGGAGGCGTCGGCTTTCGCCTTGATGGCGGGATCGGCCAGGGCCTTTGCCACTTCGGTCTGCAGCTTGTCGATGACGGCCGCGGGCGTGCCCCTTGGTGCGACCAAGCCCAGCCAGACAGTGATTTCGTCCATCGTCGGCACCTCCGCGGTGATGAGCGCAAGATCGGGCACCGGCGGGAACGGTCGCGGATCGAACTTGGCCAGCACGCGGAACTGGCCGCTCTGGATGAGCGACAGGGAAGCGGACGGGCCGTCGAAGGAAAAATCGACGCTCTTGGTGAGCAGGCCTTGGGCGACTTCGGCACTGCCGTTGTAGGGGACGAGCACGGTCTCGATCCCGGCCGCCTTGTTGAACAGATAGCCGGTGAGCTTGGTGGTGATGGTACCGGCGCCGTAATTGAGCCTGCCCGGCTGCGCCTTTGCCTTGGCGATCAGATCCCGCACCGTCCTCACGTCGCTCGCCGCGTTGACGATGAGCAGCTGGATGGTCTTCGCGGTCAGCGTGATCGGTGCGAAGTCGGTCAGGGGATCATACGGCGGGGTGCGGTAGAGGTACTGGTTCATGGTCAGCGTGGAGTTGATCGCCATGAGCAGCGTGTAGCCGTCGGGCGCCGCCTTCGCGACCTGCTGGGCGCCGAGCACCGTGTTGGCGCCGGGGCGGTTCTCGACCACGACCGGCTGACGCCAGTCTTCACTCATTTTCTGCCCGATCATGCGCGCGAGCACGTCGGACGGCCCACCGGCCGGGAACGGCACGACGATCTTGATCGATCGGCTCGGGAACGCGTCCGGCCGTTCTTGCGCCGCGGCCGTTCCCACCGCCAGCGCCGATAATGCCGATAATACTGCAAGCACGATCGTACGACGGTCCATGGCGCTCTTCCCTCAGTCGAGCTTGATGCCGGCGTCTTTGATCACCTTGCCCCAGCGATCCGCCTCCTTGCGGATGAAGGCGGAGAATTGCGCTGGCGTGCTGGTGACGGGATAATTGCCGGTGTGCTCGGATTTTTCCTTGACCGCAGGATCGGTCAAAATCTTCACCACCTCGGCGTGGATCTTGCCGATGATCGGCTCGGGCGTACCCTTGGGCGCGACCAGTCCGAGCCAGACCGAAATGTCGTCGAGGTCTGGCAGGCCGGCCGCGTCCGACAGCGGCGGAATGGCGGCCATGGAGGGCGGCGCATCGCGGTCGAGCTTGGCCAGCGCCCGCACTTGGCCGCTGGCGACCAGCGGCGCCACGATCTGGTTGGCGGCGTAGATGAGCTCGACGCTCCCGGTCAGGAGCCCGTTGACCGTCTCGGGCGTGCCCTTGAACGGCACGTAGACGATGTCGAGTCCCGCCGCCTTGTGGAACAGATGACCCATCAGCTGCGCCGTGATGGTGCCGGCGCCGTAATTGAGCTTGCCCGGTTGCGCCTTGGCCGTTGCGATCAGCTCCTTCACGCTCGTCGGCCCGTTCGCGGCAACCGTGAGCACCGAGATCGTCTTTGCGGTCAGCGTGATTGGCGCAAAGTCGGTGAGCGGATCATAGGGCAGGCTCTTGTGCAGGTACTGGTTCATCACCAGCGTCGAGTTGATCGCCATGAACAGGGTGTAGCCGTCGGGTGCCGCCTTCGCCGCGGCCTGCGCACCGATGATGGTGTTGGCGCCGGGCCGGTTCTCGATCACCACCGGCTGGCCCCAGTCCTCGCTCATCTTCTGCCCGAGAAGACGCGCCACGATGTCGCTCGGCCCGCCGGCGGGGAAGGGCACGATCATCCGGATCGGCCGATTGGGAAAGGCCGCCGGCTCCGCCGCGACCGCCGGGCCCCATGCCGACACGGCGACGATTGCCGGAATGAGAACCCGCAGCGCCGGCGTCATGGTTCCTCCCCTCGACGTGTTCTTGTTCGAACAATTGTCACCGTTGCCGTATGCGGTGGCAACCGAATAGTACGGGGCATCCCATTCAAAAGGCGGCGCCCATCGGTTAGCCTGACGTGGATTGGCCCGACTTGGTCAGTCGCGCTCGGCCGCATCGCGCAAGACTTCAGGAGGAACCGTGCTCGCTCCCGCTCCATCCCGCCACGATCGCATGTCGATGCACAATGCCAACAAGCTCAAGATCGGCCTGTTCGGGGCGAACTGCTCGTCCGGGCGGGCGGTCACCCTGGTGCCGGAGCGCTGGTCGGGAAGCTGGCCGGACAATCTCAAGCTCGCCAGGATGGCGGACGATGCCGGCCTCGATTTCCTGCTCCCGATCGGGCGCTGGAAGGGCTACGGCGGCGACACCGATTACCAGGGTGCGACGCTCGAGACCATCACCTGGGCGACGGGGCTCCTTGCTTTGACCAAGCGCGTCACCGTGTTCGGCACGGTGCATGCTCCGCTGTTCAACCCGGTGATCGCGGCGAAGGAAATGGTCACCGCCGACCATATCGGCGAAGGCCGCTTCGGGCTGAACATCGTCGTCGGCTGGAACGAGGGCGAGTTCGCGATGTTCGGCGTCAAGCAGCGCGACCACGAGTCCCGCTACGACTACGCCCAGGAATGGATCGACGTGATCAAGATGATCTGGTCGGACAAGGAGGAATTCGACTTCCAGGGCCAGTACCTGAACATGACGGGCATCCGCGGCAAGCCGAAGCCTTACGGCGGCACACGGCCGGTGATCATGAATGCCGGCGCCTCCCCGGTCGGCCAGGCTTTCGCGATCCGCAACTGCGACGCGTTCTTTCTGCAGGCGTCGCGCACGTCGCTCGATGAGACCGCACAGCGGGTCGCGAGCGCAAAAGCGCAGGCGAAGGAGCAGGGCAGGGAGCTCGGCGTCTACACGGTGGGCGTCATCACCTGCAAGCCGACGAAGAAGGAGGCCGAGGATTATTACCATTATTGCATCGTGGAGCACGCCGACTGGCGGGCGGTCGACGATATCCTGGCGCTCAAGAACATCACCGCGCAGAACACCCCGCCGGAGAAGTTTCAGCAGATCCGAACCGGATATGCGCAGGGCATGGGCGGCCTGCCCATCGTGGGCGATCCCGACCACGTGGCGAGCCAGCTCATTGATCTGAGCAAAGCCGGGCTGACCGGGGTCGCCGTCTCGCTCGTCAACTATATCGACGAGCTTCCGTTCTTCTGCGGCGAGGTCCTGCCACGCCTCGAGCGCGCGGGCCTGCGCGAGCATCGATCATGACGGCGCGGGTCGGACTGATCATCCCGTCGTCGAACCGCATGGTGGAGCAGGAGATGGCCCCGGCCTTCCCGCCGGGTGTCGCGGTGCATGTCACGCGCCTGCGCATGACCGGCGCCAATCGCCTTGCCTTCGATCGGCTTCTGCCGCGCATCGAGGAGGCGGCGCGCGCGCTCGCCGATGCCCGCTGCGACGTCGTCGCGTTCCACTGCACGGCCAATTCCATGGAAGGAGGACGGGCCGGAGAAGACGACATCCTCGCGACCCTCGCGCGCGCCGGCGCGCCGCGCGCGACCACGACGATCACGGCCATCCAACGGGCGTTCGATGCGCTCGCGGCGAGGCGGATCGTGCTCGTCACGCCCTACAACGCGCCCACGACCGAGCACGAGGCCGAGTACTTGCGTTGTGCCGGTTACGACGTGCTCTCGGCGCATGGCTTCGGCCTCGACGGCAGCGACGCCTATTGCGCGACGCCGCCGCGGTTCTGGCACGACCGCGTCATGGAAGCGGCGCGTTCCGACGCCGACGCCTATCTCATCAGCTGCGCGAACATCTCGGTCTTCGACGTGATCGACGACCTGGAAGCACGGCTCGAACGCCCGGTCGTTACCAGCAACCAAGCCGTGATCTGGCACGCGCTGAGCCTGCTCGGCTGGCAGGACAGGCGTGGTTGTCCCGGACGGTTGTTGGCAACGAGCTCGATCGATTTGCCGGTGCGCCAAGCGCGGAGTGCATGACGTGCGTCCCCGGGATGTCGGGCGATGAAGGTCGGTCTGCTGGTCGGCGCTGCGCTGCTCTGCGCGGCCGCGCCGGCGAGCGCGCAGGACGATGTCGCCGCCTTCTACCAGGGCAAGCAGTTGCGCATGATCGTCGGCTCGGCGGTGGGCGGCGGCTACGATCTGTTCGCGCGCCTCGTGGCGCGTCACATCGGCAATCATATTCCGGGCACTCCCCACGTCATCGTGCAGAACCAGCCGGCCGCCGGCGGCGTGGTGATGACCAACCAGCTCTACAGCCAGGGGCCCAAGGACGGCACGGCGATCGGCGTTCCGATCAACGGCATTCCGACGGCGCCGCTGCTGCAATCGGGGACGCAGTTCGATCAGACCAAGCTCATCTGGATCGGCAGCACGAATCGTGAAGCCTATGTTGCCTTCGTCTGGCACACCGTGCCGGTCGAGCGCATCACCGAATTGACCCGTAAGGAAGTGGTCGTCGGTGCCACCACGCCCGGCACGACCATGGTCGACTTCCCACTGCTGGTGAACGCCGTGCTGGGCTTCAAGTTCAAGATCGTCCGCGGCTATCAAGGGACGCCGCAGATCAATCTCGCCATCGAGCGCGGCGAGGTGCAAGGCATGGGCGGACTCGGCTGGGCTTCGGTCAAGGCCCAGACCCCGCACTGGATCAGCGGGAAAAAGATCAAGGTGCTCGCGCAATACGGCCTCAAGCGATATCCGGAACTCGCCGAGGTCCCGACCATGCTGGAGCTTGCGGCCTCGGAGGCCGACCGGCAAGCTATGACGATGTTGTTCGCGCGTACCGAATACGGCCGGCCGTACTTCGTGCCGCCGGAGGTGCCCGCGGAACGCGTCGCGGCGCTGCGCCGCGCGTTCGATGCCACCATGAAGGACCCCGCCTTCAGGGCCGAGGCTGCAAAACTGCAGCTCGACGTCGATCCGCTCACCGGCGAACAGGTGCAGGCGCTGGTCGGAGGGCTCGCGGCGACCCCGCGCGATGTCGTCGCCCGGGTGCGCGCCGCGCTCGAGGCGCCGGCGGCGCAGTGACCGGCCGCCGATAGTAGGCTTGCGAGCAGGGGGGAAGCACCTGCGGGCGGGACCCCGGCCTTTTGCCGGGGTCGTGACCGGTCATGGAATTTTTTGCCGGCTGGTGTCGAATTGCGGCTGGCTCGCACGTCATTGAGCCGGCGGAGCATGATGCGCCGCCACCACGGCTGAAGGAGACCAACCATGAAGTACATGCTGCTGATCTACTCCGACGAAGCGGCGATGCAGAGCGCGAGCAAGGCGGACGCCGACCAGATGTTTGCCGCCTACGGCGCCTATGTGGAGGCGTTGAAGAAGGCGGGCGTTGACGCGGGGATGGATCGCCTGCAGCGCTCCGCATCGGCGACCACCGTGCGTATCGCCGGGGACAAGACCAAGGTGCTCGATGGCCCTTACGCCGAGACCAAGGAGCAGCTCGGGGGATATTTCATCATCGACGTGCCCGATCTCGACGCCGCGTTGTCCTGGGCGGCGCGCTGCCCCGGCGCCAGCCACGGCGCGGTCGAGGTCCGTCCGATCTGGGCGATGTAGGTCGGAGCCTGCGATGGGGCGAGCGGAAGACGCCCGCCGGACGGCCGAGGCGGTGGCTCGCCGCAGCTACGGCAAGCTCATTGCCTTTCTGGCGGCGCGCACGCGCGATGTCGCGGGGGCCGAGGATGCCTTGTCCGAGGCCTTCGCGGCCGCCTTGGTCGATTGGCCCGCGCGCGCAATCCCGGAGAACCCGCAGGCGTGGCTGATCGCCGTGGCGCGCCGCAGGATGATCGATGCCGCCCGCCGGCGGCGCAGCAGCGAGCATGCCGGCGATCGGCTGCAACTGATGGCAGCGGAGCTCGCCGCCGCGGCGACCAGCGAGAGCGACATTCCCGACGAACGGCTCGCGCTGATGTTCGCCTGCGCCCACCCCGCGATCGCTCCCGGAATCCGCGCGCCGCTCATCCTGCAGACTATTCTCGGCTTCGACGCCGCAACCATCGCGTCGGCCTTTCTGATGTCGCCGGCCACCATGGGCCAGCGGCTGGTGCGCGCGAAGAACAAGATCAGGCAAGCCGGCGTTCCCTTCCGGGTACCCGTGCGCGCCGATCTGCGCGATCGTCTCGATTCCGTCCTCGCGGCCATCTATGCCGCCTTCGCCGAAGGCTGGTCGGATCCGACCGGCACCGAGATACGCCGTCGCGACCTGGCCGAGGAGGGAATCTGGCTGGGCCGGCTGGTGGCCTCGCTGCTTCCGGACGAGCCCGAGGCGCTCGGGCTGTTGGCGCTGATGCTCCACGCCGAGGCCCGCCGCGGCGCGCGCCGGAATGCCCTGGGCGAATACGTTCCGCTCGCGGACCAGGATCCGGCCTCGTGGGACGCGCAACTGATCGACGAGGCGGAAGGATTGCTCCATCGCGCCAGCACCATGGGCACGCTCGGCCGCTATCAACTGGAGGCGGCGCTGCAATCGGCTCATGTCGTCCGCCGGCGCACCGGCGCGGCCGACTGGGCGGCGATCGAGCGCATCTATGACTCGCTGGCGACCATGACCGACTCGCCGGTGGTGGAAATCAATCGCGCGATCGCCGTCGCCGAAACGCGCGGTCCCGCCGCCGGCCTCGCGGCGCTCGACGCGCTGGCGGACGACCCGCGTCTCACCCAATATCAGCCGTATTGGGCGGCGCGCGCGGGGCTGCTGGCGCGTAGCGGCGAGGTCGACGCGGCCGACCAGGCCTATCAGCGGGCGATCGGCCTCGAATCCGATCCTGCCGTGCGGCGCTTCCTGCAGCAGCGCCGTCTGGCGCTGCGCTAATCCAGTTTGATGTTTCCGCTGGCCTTGAGGACCTTGGACCAGCGCTCGGTCTCGGCGCGGATGAATGCCTCAAACTCCGCCGGTGTGCTGCTGCCGACTGCGAGAATCCCGAGTTTTTCCAGTTTGGCGATCATGGCCGGATCGCCGTAGATGCTCGCAACCTCGCGGTGAATTTTGTCGATGATGGCCGGGGGAGTGCCGGCGGGTGCCACAAGTGCGACCCAGGTGGAGCTTTCGGCCAGGCCCGGCAGGTCGGCGGCCACGCTGAGGCTGGGCAGATCGGGCAGGATCGGCAGCGGCCGGTTGCTGTATTTCGCGAGCGCGCGATAGCGGCCCGCCTGGATCAGCGGCAGGCTCGTGCCGGTGCTGTCGAGGGCGAAATCGACCGTCCCTGCGAGCACGGCCTGGCCGATCTCGGCGCTGCCCTTGAAGGGAACCAGCTGGACATCGATGCCGGCGGTCCTGGCGAACAGAAGCGCGCCGAGGCGCGAGGTGAGCGTGCCCGCGCCCATGTTGAGCGTGCCGGGATGGGCCTTCGCCTTGGCGATCAGCTCCTTGATCGTCTTTGGCCCGTCGCTGCGCACCACGACGAGCGACATGTTCCTGGTCAGGAGCGTGATCGGCGCGAAATCCTTGCGCGGATCGTAGAGCAGATTGCGCATGACCAACGGATTCATCACCATGGTCGTGTCCATCGGCACGAACAGGCTGTAGCCGTCGGGCGCCGACCGCGCCGCCGCCTGCGCGCCGATCGCGGTGTTGCCGCCGGCGCGGTTCTCGATGACGACCGGCTGGCCCCAGTCCTCGCTCATCCTTTGCCCGACAAAGCGTGCGACGAGGTCGGCCGGGCCACCCGGCGGGAACGGCACCAGGATGCGGATTGTCCGATCGGGGTAAGCCTTCACGTCGTCGTGGGCGCCTTGCGCCGCCGCCGGCCCGACCGCGACCGCGCAAGCGAGCGCGGCGGCAAATATGCCGGACGCGGTGGGCATGGCCATCCCGCTAGTGCCCCGAACCCGAAGTTCGCGCACATCGTGCGGCAAAAGCGATCGCGAACTTCGGGTTCAAAAGGGGCACTAGAATCATAGAGTTGCTAGTGGTCCTTAGATTCCGAAGTTCGCATCTGAGTGTGCCGCAAGGGCTGGCGAACTTCGGAATCGGACCACTAGTGCCCCGAACCCGAAGTTCGCGCACATCGTGCGGCAAATGCGATCGCGAACTTGGGTTCAAAAGGGGCACTAGAAATCATAGAGTTGCTAGTGGTCCTTAGATTCCGAGGTTCGCATCTGAGTGTGCCGCAAGGGCTGGCGATCTTCGGAAATCGGACCACTAGTCCAGCTTTATTCCGACCGCGCGGATGACCTTGGCGCGCGTGTCGGCCTGCGAGCGGATGAAGGCGGCGAACTCCTCGGGCGAATTGCTGATCGCGGGCTCGATGCCGGCCTTGAGCAGTTTCTCGCGCACGTCCGCCATTGCCAGGACCTTCTTGATCGAGCCATGCAGTCTGGCCACCACGTCGCGCGGCGTGCCCGCGGGCGCCACGATGCTTTGCCAGATGCCGAGATCGTAGCCGGGGAAGGTCTCGGCGATGGCCGGGATTTCCGGGGCAAGGGAAAGGCGTTGCGCGCTCACCAGCCCGAGTATCTTGAGCTTTTTGTCGCGCCAGAGCGGCAGCGACACGTTGATGCTCTCCATGCCGAGGGGGATGTCGCCGGCCAGAATGCCGGTGATCTGCGTCGTCCCGCCGCGATAGGGGACCATGGTGAAATTGGTCCCGGCCATCATGTTCAACAGCCCGACATTCACCTGCGACGTCGGCGTGCTGATTCCGATCTGGAAGGTGCCCGGCTTGGCCTTTTCCTGCTCGACCAGTTCCTTGATCGAATTGACCGGGATGTTGATGTTCCCGACCACCGCCGAGGGGACGAGCGCGATCAGCGAGACCGGCGTGAAATCCTTGAACGGATCGTAGGCCAGCTTGCTGTAGAGGAACGGATTCATGACCAGCGTGCCGTCGATCGCCATCAGCAGCGTGTAACCGTCGGGACTCGCCTTGGCCACGGCCTAGGCGCCGATGATGGTGTTTGCGCCTGGCCGGTTGTCGACGACGATTTGCTGGCCGAGGTCTTCGCTCATCTTCTGTCCGATCAGGCGGCCGAGAAAATCGGCGGGCCCGCCGGGCGCGAAGGGAACCACGAGCGTGATCGGCCGCGACGGATAGGTCTGCGCGACCGCCGCGCTTGCCGCCCAGACAAGAAACGCAAGACATGCCGCCGTGCACGCGAGCCATCCCGGATATGCCTTCATGTTTCCTCCCGTCATGGAGCGATCTCTCGTTCGTCATTGCCGGGCTTGACCCGGCAATCCATCATTTTCGCAAGAAGATGGGTGCGCGGGTCAAGCCCGCGCATGACGATCCGGAGATCGCCGCCAGTTCCGTCACGCATCCATCTGACGCATCAGCGCGCCAAGCGCGGGCATCGGCGGCAGCGGGCCAAGCGCCGCCTTGAGCCGCTTGACGCAGCCCCAGAGCACCGCCTGGTTGCTGTTGACCACCGGTTTGCCGAGCGCGCGCTCGATATCGGCGATTGCCTCGATCTGCGTCGTATTGGTGCAGCTCAGGAAGATGCCGTCGGCTTCCGGCCGGTCGTGCCGGCGCGCGAGCTCCGTCCATTCTGCCGGCGTGACCGTGGCGAATTCCAGCGGCTTGCGGGCGAGCGCGACGTCATGAACCACGGCAAAACCGGTTGCGTGCAGATAGTCGATGACCGCCTGGTTGCTCTTGTAGGGGCTGAGCAGCACGAGCTTTCGCAGCCCGAGCGCCTGCAAGGCCTCGAGCACGAGCCGGCTGGTGGCCAGCGCGTCGATGCCGGTTGCGTCCCGCACGATGTCCAAGATGCGGCCTTCGCCCTGCGGGCCCTGGGTCATCGAGGTATCGGTGCAGTGGAACACGATGAGATCGGGCGCCACGTCCGACAGCAGCCTCGCGGATGTCGCGATCTCGTCGGCCATCGCCGCGAGCGGCCGCTTCCATTCTCCGGCTACGCGGGCGCGCGCGACATGCACCGCGAAACCGGGCGGCGCAAAATGATTGAATTGCGGCTCGGTCATGCTGTTGACCGATGGAATGATCATTCCGATCCGCGCCAGCGGCGCCGGCAGGGGACTCTCGGCGCGGGGTTTCTCCATCGTCGTGACGGCAGCCATGATCGCTTCTCCGCAGTGGGCTTCGTATCTGTTGCGGCGTTTTCCACGGCGAAGCCTGCAGTCCGCCGCGCCGGAAACGCCATGCTCTATTGAACCTTCAGTCCGGCGTCCCTGGCGAGCGGCGCCCAAAACGCGTATTCCTCGGCGATGAATTTTTGGACGGCGGGAACGTCGAGGTCTTTCGACAACAAAGCGAGCTTTTGGAAGTGCGCCTGGATCTTCGGCGACCTCACGATGCGCCGCGTGGCGTCGCTGAGCTTGTCGACCACGTCGGGCGGAAGGTTCCTCGGCCCGCACAGCCAGAACCAGGTGTCGCCGCGCACGTCGGGATAGCCTTGCTCGGCGAAGGTCGGGATCCCCTTGAACACCGGATTGCGTTCGGTGGAGGTGACGGCGAGCGCGACCAGCCGGCCGGCCTTGACCTGCTCGCCGACCGTCATCATGGCGGTGAGCGTCATTGAGATGTGGTTGCCCAGGACGTCGGTCACTCCGGAATTCGGCGCGGGCACGTGCTGGATGTCGATGCCGGCCTTGCGCTTGAACTGCTCGATCAGGAGATGGCCGAGCGAGCCCGGTCCGGGCGAGGAGGAGGTGATCGGGCCTTCGTTACTCGCTTTGCGCGCCTTGGCGAGCGCGATCAGCTCGGCGATCGAGGTGACGCCCAAGGCCGGATTGGCGGCCCAGGCGTAGCTGTCGGCGCCGATCATCGCGATGTGGGTGAAATCCCTGAGGGGATCGTACCCGATATTGGGATTGATCGCCGGGCCGGTGAGGTGCGGGCCCGAGCCTCCGATCAGCAGGGTATATCCGTCGGGATCCGCGCGCGCGACCTGCGCCGAGCCGATCGCGCCGCTGTTGCCCGGCCGGTTCTCCACGAAAAATTGCTGCTTGAACGCGGACGAAAGCTCGATCGCCATCAGCCGCCCGAACTGATCGGCGCTGCCGCCGGGCGCAAAGGCAACCACGATCTTCACCGGGCGGCTCGGCCACTCATCGGCACGGGAATCCGCGATCGGGGCGAGCCCGAGCGCAGCCGTGAGCGCGATCGCGAGGCCGCCCTTGCGCAGCATCCCTGTCCTCCCGCTCGCGTTGGCCGAGGCGCCGGCCGCGAGCCTGCCGCGTCGGTGGAGCCGAGAATAGTCGAGCCTTCGGCGCAGTGGAAGCTAGCGCCCGTCCGTCGGATTTTGGCATAAAGTGGCGCGAATGCGCGGCCTGCGACGACGAGGCGGAAATGGACGGCAATGAAATCGACATGCGGATGTTCGCACAACGTGCGGGAGCGAATGTCACGTTCTCCGCCGGGAGCGTCGTTTTCAACCAAGGCGACCCGGGCTCCTGCATGTATATCGTGCAGTCCGGCGTGATCGAGATGGTGATCGGCGACAAGGTGGTCGAGGTCTGCGGGCCCAACGAAGCGATCGGGTTCATGTCCATGATCGACGATGCGCCGAGAAGCTCGACCGCGCGCGTCAAGGAGACGTGCGAGCTCTCGCTGATCGATCAGCGCAAATTCCGCTTCATGGTCGACGAGGTGCCGAACTTCGCGCTCTACATCATGGGCGCCATGGCGCGCCGCATCCGCGGCATGGGTCAGGCCATGTAGCGATCAGGGTAGCGATCAGGCGCCGGTCAGGCGGCCTTCGCCAGGAAAGCGTCGCGCACCGGCCATTCGTGCCATTGGCCGCAGGCCGGGCAAAGGGCGCGCACGTTCTGCTGCCGGATGCGCAGGAGGGTGCCGATTTCGCTCTCGACGCCGCTGTCGACTTCACGGCCGGTCGTCGGGCACACGAAGATGAGGTGTTCCATGACTGGCTCCAGCGCGAGACCTAGCCATATCATCATGTCGTTGAGATGACTTTGATGCAATCGATCCCTATGCCATGCCAGCGTTGACGTGATTAGATAGGGCAACGGATCACAGAAAAGTGTGCCGGCATGTGGCCCGACCGCCGTCTCATCGAGCTTCTCAACATCGAGTTTCCGATCGTCCAGGCGCCGGTGGCGGGCGCGATGGACTGGGAACTGGCGGCGGCGGCGGCCGAGGCGGGCGCGCTTGGATCGCTGCCATGCGCGATGCTCAACCCAGACCAGATCCGCGAGCAGATGGCGAAGATTCGCGCGCGCACGAAGAAACCCATCAATCTCAATTTCTTTTGCCATGTCCCGCCCGTGCTCAACAATGCGCGCGAGGCGAGATGGCGCGAACGACTCGCGCCCTATTATCGGGAACTTGGGAATCGATCCCGCCGCGCCGGTGCCTTCGAGCAACCGCACGGCGTTCGATGCCGCCATGTGCGACGTGGTGGAGGAGACGAAGCCCGAGGTCGTGAGCTTCCATTTCGGCCTGCCGGAGCCGAAGCTCCTCGAACGCGTCAAGGCGTCGCGCTTCGTGGTGATGAGTTCGGCGACCAGCGTCGCCGAGGCGCGCTGGCTCGAGCAGCGCGGCGTCGACGCCGTCATTGCGCAGGGCTACGAGGCCGGCGGCCATCGCGGCATTTTCTTATCCGACGATCTCGCCACCCAGCCCGGCACCTTCGCGCTGATCCCGCAGATCGTCGACGCGGTGAAGGTGCCGGTGATCGCCGCCGGCGGCATCACCGATGCGCGCGGAATCGCCGCCGCCTTCGCGCTCGGCGCGGCCGGCGTGCAGATCGGCACGGCGTATCTGTGGTGTCCCGAGGCCAAGATTTCGGCGCCCCATCGCGCCGCGCTCAAGTCCGCGCGCGACGACGGCACCGCGCTGACCAATCTGATGACCGGCCGCCCGGCGCGCGGCATCATCAACCGGGTCATGCGCGAGATCGGTCCGGTCTCGGACGTGGCGCCCGAATTTCCGCTCGCGGCCGGCGCGCTGGCGCCGTTGCGGGCCAAGGCCGAGGCGCAAGGCTCGGGCGATTTCTCGCCGATGTGGGCGGGGCAGGCGGCATCGCTCGGCCGCGCGATGCCCGCGATGCAACTGACCAAGACGCTCGCAGCCGAGGCGCTGGAGCGGCTGCGCGCGCTTGCGGCGTCGAAAGCGTGAACAATACTACCCGCGGGTGATCCGCAGGCGCGTCCCCCAGGGGTCGGCGGTCTGGATGCCCGCCGCCGTCACCGCCAGCTCCGTGCCGGCCTGGGTCAGCCGGGCCTTGGCCGCGTCGAAGGCGGCGGCATCGGCGGCTTCGAGCGAAAACCAGGACAGTCCCGTGCGGCGCTCGTCTCGCTGGCCGGCCCCGGCGCTGTGCCAGACATTGCCGGCGACGTGATGGTGGTAGCGCCCCGACGACATGAAGGTGGCGCCATGACGCCGGCGCGTGACATCGAGCCCGAGCGCCCCGCCATAGAACGCCTCCGCGCGTGCGACGTCGCCCACGCGCAGATGCACGTGGCCGATGCGCAGGCCGTCAGGGGCGCCCGGGTATGACGCGGTCGGCGGGACTTCGCGCAGGATGTCATCGATATCGAGCGGATCGGTGATCATCTTCAATTCACTGCCGGTCCATTCCCAGGATTGTGCCGGCCGGTCGTGATAGACTTCGATCCCGTTGCCTTCGGGATCGTCGAGATAGATGGCCTCGCTCACGCCGTGGTCGGAGGCGCCCGTGAGCGGCACTTTGTTGCGCGCCACGTGCAGGATCCAGCGCGCGAGGTCGGCGCGCGTCGGCATGAGAAAGGCGGTGTGATAGAGGCCCGCGGTGCGGGTATCGTCGGGTTTGGCTTCCGGCCGGTGCTCGAGATGAACGAGCGGCACGCCGCCGGCTCCGAGCGTGGCACCATCCTCGCCGCGATCGAGCACGGAAAGCCCGAGCACGGCGCGATAAAAGCCGCTGAGCCGGTCGAGGTCACGCGTCCTGAGGCCGATGGCACCGATATGCAGCGGAGCGCGGCTCGCGAAGGTTGGGGTGGCGGAGGGGTTCGGGGCGTCCATGAGGGATTATATCGGCGCTTTGGGCCGTCCGCGCAATACGGCCCGCATCCGAGGTTGCCGCCGCAAAAGCCGCTCTGCTATAGGCTCGCGCACCACCGGCCGGGCTCGGTCGGGTTGGAGAAGACGCCAATGTCCGTCGATGCCGCCACCGTCCGCTGCATTGCCCATCTCGCGCGA
Source organism: uncultured Alphaproteobacteria bacterium (assembly GCA_963821505.1). GTDB lineage: Bacteria > Pseudomonadota > Alphaproteobacteria > Rhizobiales > Xanthobacteraceae > VAZQ01. Next base: position 183,801 of record CAWGEH010000012.1, on the reverse strand, counting down.
ATTGCGGTTGCCGAGGAGGAGGTCGCGGCCCTGCAAGGGGAGCTCAATGCCATTCTCGCCTTCGTGGAGCAATTGTCGGAGGTCGACGTCGCGGGCGTCGAGCCGATGACGTCGGTCATGCCGATGGAGATGAAGAAGCGTCCGGACGCGGTCACCGACGGCGGCATTCCCGACGACATCGTCAAGAACGCGCCGGCGAGCGAGGACCATTTCTTTGTGGTGCCGAAAGTGGTGGAATGAGGCGCGGCCGGCTTCGGCTGCGGCTCATTGCACGATCCTCGGGCGCTGTCCCGAAGGATTTCGAGAGATAAAATCCAGACGCGGATGGCGGGCGGGAGCCGGCCGTCACGAAGGGAAAGGCCCATGTGCCTCGCCTGTGAAGAACAGGAATATTTCTTCCGCATGTGGTGCGCGGGTTTTCTCGCGCGGGGTGAGATGCCGCCGGATGTGACGGCGGAGGATTTGCAGGCGCTCGGTCTGCCGCTGCCGCTGTCGGCCGCCGGCGCTTGCGCGCCGGAGCCGAAGCAACCCGGGGACCAGGGCGCCGCTCGCGCCGCCAGTGCATTTGCCTGCGACAGTCCCGACGAATGACCGAGCTCACATCGCTGACGCTTGCGGACGCGCGCGAGCGCCTGCGCAGACGAGAATTCTCCGCCACCGAGCTCGCGCGACGCGCATCTCGCCGCCATGGAGCAGGCGCGCACGCTCAATGCCTACGTGCTGGAAACACCGGAACGGACCTGCGCCATGGCGGCAGCCGCGGACGCCCGCCTCAAGGCGGGTGACGCGCGGCCGCTCGAGGGGCTGCCGCTGGGCGTCAAGGACATGTTCGCAACCAAGGACGTGCGCACGACGGCCGGTTCGCACATCCTCGACAATTTCGTTCCGACCTACGAATCCACCGTCGGCGCAAATCTGTGGCGCGACGGCGCGGTCATGCTGGGCAAGCTCAACAACGACGAGTTCGCCATGGGCTCGTCCAACGAGACGTCGTTTTTCGGGCCGGTGATTTCGCCTTGGCGGCGACGGGGAGCGAACACACCGCTCGTGCCGGGCGGCTCTTCGGGCGGCTCGGCCGCGGCGGTGGCGGCGCAGCTATGCCTCGGCGCGACCGGTACCGATACCGGCGGCTCCATACGCCAGCCCGCCGCCTTCACCGGCATCGTCGGGATCAAGCCGACCTACGGCCGCTGCTCGCGCTGGGGCATCGTGGCGTTTGCGTCCTCGCTCGATCAGGCGGGGCCGTTCGCGCGCACGGTGCGCGACGCCGCCATCCTGCTCATGTCCATGGCGGGATACGATGCGAAGGACACGACCTCGGTCGATCGTCCGGTTCCCGATTACGAGGCGGCGATCGGCAAATCGATCAAAGGAATGAAGATCGGCATTCCGCGGGAGTACCGTATCGACGGCATGGCGGCCGAGATCGACAAGCTGTGGGAGCAGGGGGCGCGATGGCTCGAGGCGGCTGGCGCCGAGATCGTCGAGGTGTCGCTTCCCCATACCAGATACGCGCTGCCGGCCTATTACATCGTGGCGCCGGCGGAGGCGTCGTCCAACCTCGCGCGCTACGACGGGGTGCGCTACGGGTTGCGCGTGCCCGGGCGCGACATCGCCGAGATGTACCAGAACACGCGCGCCGGCGGCTTCGGCAAGGAGGTGCGCCGGCGCATCATGATCGGCACCTATGTGCTCTCGGCCGGCTACTACGACGCCTATTACCTGCGGGCGCAAAAGGTGCGAACGCTGATCAAGCGGGACTTCGAGCAGGTGTTCGCCGCCGGCGTGGATGCAATCCTCACCCCCGCGACGCCATCGGCGGCCTTCGGGATCGGCGAGAAGGGCGCCGCCGATCCGGTCGAGATGTATCTCAACGACGTGTTCACGGTGACGGTGAACATGGCGGGCTTGCCCGGAATTTCCGTTCCCGGCGGCTTGTCGGCGGAAGGCCTGCCGCTCGGCCTCCAGCTCATCGGACGCCCGTTCGACGAGGAGACCCTGTTCTCGCTCGCTCATGTCATCGAGCAGGCGGCGGGACGGTTCGCCCCCGAAAGGTGGTGGTGACGGTCACCGGTTGCGCACTCACCATACGCGATCGCCCGTTGTTGGATCGCGTCGGATACATCCAGTAAGTCGCCCGCCGGGCAGTCGCCGCCATGATGCTCGCCGAATTCAAACGATCTCTCGCAAAGGATAAGCCGCCGAAACTTCCGCCCGCGCTCGCTGCGCTGTGGTGGGCGGGCAAGGACAATTGGGAGAAGGCGCACGGGATCGTCATGGACGAGGGCGGCCAGGACGCCGCCTGGGTGCACGCCTATCTGCACCGCCTCGAAGGCGATCTCGCCAATGCGCGCTATTGGTACCGGCAGGCGCAACGTCCGGTATCGAGCAAGCCCCTTGCCGCCGAATGGGACACGATCGCCGAAACCTTGTTGGAGCGGCAATCGTGAGCGGGCGCGCACCGCCGTGCGGCCGGGCTGATCGCCCGGGGCGCTGGATCATTCATTGACCTTGATGTTCGCGGCCTTGATCACGGGCGCCCATTTCTCCATCTCCGCCTTCAGATGTGCGCCGAGCTCTTCGGGCGTGGAGCCGACGACGAGCACCCCGAGGCGATCGAGCTTGGCCTTGATCTGCGGCTCGGCAAGCGCGGCGACGGTGTCGGCGTGCATCTTCCGGATGATCTCGGGCGGCGTGCGGGCCGGCACGAAGAAGGCAAACCACGACGACGTCTCGTAACCGGGGACGCCGGCCTCGGCGATGGTCGGCACCTCGGGTGCCGTCGCCACCCGGCTCGCGGTCGTCACGCCCAAGGCGCGCAGCTGGCCGGACTGAACGAGCGGAAGCCCCGAGGCCATGACCGCGAAGGTGCAATCGACGCGCCCCGCGATCACGTCGGTATAGGCCGGCGACGCGCCGCGATAGGGCACATGGGTCAGATCGACACGCGCCATGTATTTGAACAGCTCCCCGCTCATGTGGGGCGAGCTGCCGTGCCCGGGAGACGCAAAGGTCACCTTGCCGGGATTCTTTCTGGCTTGCGCAAGCAGATCGTTGACAGAATGAAATGGCGAAGAATTCGGCACCACCAGCAGATTGGGAAAGAAACAGATCAGCGTGACGGGAGCGAAATCGGCGACCGGATCGTAATTGATCGAGGCGAAGAGGTAGCGATTGACCGCCAGGCCGCCGGCGGTGATGTACATGGTGTAGCCGTCGGGCGGCGAGTGGGCGACGAATTCCGAAGCGATGTTGCCGCCGGCGCCCGGCTTGTTCTCCACCACCACCTGCTGTCCCCATCGCTCGGAAAGACGGGCGCCGACGATGCGGCCGATACCATCGATGCCGCCGCCGGGCGTGAACGGCACCACGAGCTTGACGAAGCGGCTGGGCCAAGCTGGCGGCGGAACAGCCTGCGCCGCAGCGGTGCGACCGCCCAGCGCGGGGGCGAGTGCGGATGCCGCCGACCCTTGGATCAGCTCGCGACGGGTGATCATGGCGCACTCCCCCGGCTGCTCCAGCCATCCTTCCCGGCGGATGAGCACGCGCCGCGCGCTTCAGGTCCGCTGTTGTCGTTTCCGGCGACCGGAGCGAACTGCGCGCTCAAGGCGCAGGTCTTGGGCTTATGCGGAAGAGGCTACCGCCGTGCGCCATCTGCTACAAGCCGCGACATCGGCGGCGAGCGCGTCGCTCTGCCAGCGAGCTGCACGAGCCTTCAATTATTGCGGTTTTCCGGACGCGATCGGTGGAAGATCATCGTCGCCGTTGACCGTCTTCTTGCCCACGTGTTCGCCGCCATTGAGCAGGAATACGGCGAGGGCAAGTGCGATCAGCGCCCCGAGAATGGCGCCCAGCTTCCCGTTGGGTACCCCGTTGTCAGCCATCACGACCTCCGATAATCCGCACTCACGGGCCAACGCCTGCATCGGAGCGAGGTTCCTGCGCGCCCGGCGTGGGGCGGGAACTGCGGCGAGCTTGTGGCGCGGCGGCCGAGCGTTTAACCAAGGCACGCCGGCTTCGGCGTTTTCTACCGGGACGGATCGATGAATGCGTTGCTGCCGAAATCGCAGCTGATCAAGGGCGTTACCGGCGACTGGGAGGTCGTCATCGGCATGGAGATCCATGCCCAGGTGACCTCACAGTCGAAGCTTGTTTTCCGGCGCCTCTACCGCGTTCGGCGGCGAGCCAAACTCGCACGTGTCGCTCGTCGACGCGGCCATGCCCGGCATGCTGCCGGTGATCAACGAGGAGTGCGTCAGGCAGGCGGTCCGCACCGGCCTCGGCCTGAAAGCGCGGATCAATCTGAAATCGGTGTTCGACCGCAAGAACTATTTCTATCCGGATCTGCCGCAGGGCTATCAGATCAGCCAGTACAAGTCGCCGATCGTGGGAGAGGGTGAGGTCGTGGTCGATCTGCCCGACGGGGAGACCGTGACGGTCGGGATCGAGCGGCTGCATCTCGAGCAGGATGCCGGAAAATCGCTGCACGACAGGCATCCCGCCATGTCCTTCGTCGATCTCAACCGCGCCGGCGTGGCGCTCATGGAGATCGTGTCGAAGCCGGATCTGCGCTCCTCCGAGCAGGCCAAGGCCTTTGTTGCGAAGCTGCGCAGCATCTTGCGCTATCTCGGCACCTGCGACGGCGACATGGAGAAGGGCAACCTGCGCGCCGACGTGAACGTGTCGGTGCGCAAGCCCGGCGCGCCGCTAGGCACCCGCTGCGAGATCAAGAACGTCAACTCGATCCGTTTCATCGGCCAGGCGATCGAGCACGAGGCGCGGCGCCAGATCGAAATTCTGGAGGACGGCGGCAGGATCGAGCAGGAGACCCGGCTGTTCGACCCCAACAAGGGCGAGACCCGCTCCATGCGCAACAAGGAGGAGGCGCACGACTACCGCTACTTTCCCGATCCCGATCTTTTGCCGCTCGAGCTGACGGCCTCCTATGTCGAGGATGTCGAGGCGCATCTGCCGGAGCTGCCGGACGAGAAAAAGATGCGCTTTACGCGCGACTACGGGCTGTCCGCCTATGACGCGGGCGTTCTGGTCGCCGAGCGCGAAACCGCGGACTTCTTCGAGGCGGTCGCGAACGGCCGCGACGCCAAGGCCGCCGCCAACTGGGTGATCAACGAGCTCGCCGGGCGGCTCAATCAAGCGAGGGCAGGGACATCGTGAGATTCGCCGGTTTCGGCCTCGCAGCTCGGCGCAATTCTCGATCTGATCGCGGCGGGGACGATTTCGGGCAAGATCGCCAAGGATTTGTTCGAGATCTGTTGGAGCGAGGGCGGCGATCCGCATGCGATCGTGGAAGCGCGCGGCATGAAGCAAGTCACCGATCTGACCGCGATCGAGAAGGTGGTCGATGACATCATCGCCAAGAACCCGGACAAGGTGGAGCAGGCGAAGGCGAAGCCCGCGCTGATCGGCTGGTTCGTCGGCCAGGCAATGAAAGCCTCCGGCGGCAAGGCCAACCCGCAGGCCGTGAATGATCTGCTCAAGAGCAAACTCGGAATTTGAAGACCGACGACGGAAAAACGCGCGAGAAATTTCTGCTCTCGGTCCTTCGCTCCGCGTCGTCTGTCCTTCATCCGCTGCCCGCCGTCGTGCGTCGCCAGCGAATCACTTTGCGGCGATTCGCTCGATTCCCGCCAGTTTCGGCGGTCGGCGACACGGTTGCCGGGCTCTTCACCGAAATATTTTTGCACAAGCCCGTTGGTATGCTTAACGCGTCGTTGCGGCAGTTTTTGCGATCGCACGCGCCACGCGGGCGTGCCGCATTCCGCGCCATCGCGAAAAAAATAGAAGTCTCGAAAACCCATATTTTATCGATGTTTCTCCAATGCGCCTAAAAACGCCCGCATGATGCTTCCGTATCGTGCAGCGCCGCCCGTTGCGTGCGTCGGCCGCGTTGGTCAAGACGCAAGATGTGGTGTCGATCCGCGCGCGGGCACGCTTCATTGTGCAAAAACACTGGTTTTTTTGTCGCGCTGTAGTAATCCGAATGCAGTGCGCGCGATCCCCGCGGGCACTGGACGATATCGCCACTCACTCATGGCTAGGAGGGCAGCATGGCGAAGAAGCGAAAGACGAAGACGAAGTCAGCGGCGAAAAAGGGCGCGAGGAAGACCAAGCGCCGGAAGAAGAAGTAAGCACGCGCTGCTTCCCAGTCTTCGACTTCGAACGACGTCGATGACTGCGTCAAACGGGCCGGCGCGAGTTGAAGAGCGGTGAGCGCATCGCGATCGTGCTTCGACACCGCCGGCTCCGGTCGACGACAGAGGGCGTCGACGAGACAAAGGTTCGAGCTTCATCGGTTTCCGCTGCGCGGACAAAGTGAAGACAGAGGGAACGAAGGATTTCCGCACCTCGCCGTGGCAGAAGCATTCGTCCACGGACTCGAAGCCTCGGCCTCTCGCCGACGCCCTCGGTAAATCGGGCATGCTGGCACCGCGTTCATCGCGGCCAGGATGAGCAAAGTGAAATCCGGGATTGGCAGGGCTCCAGCCCTCGGAGAGCGTCGGACGCCTGATCGGGCGTGGACGGCTTAGGCAGGGGCCTTTTTCAGACAGTTGCTCATGAATTTTCTTCTATAGGCCGTCCGGCCCTTCGCGCCGGTCTTGGCCTTCTCGTCACTCCACTTCCTCGTCACCCACTTCGCCCGCAATCCTTCATCTTCTGCTGTTGCGGCGTCGGTTGCCTGGGAGCGGCGGCTTGCGCCACTTTCATCTGTGCTGCGGCGGGGCCGGGCTCACAAGCAAGATGAGCTATTCCGGGCTATGCGGTCCATCGGTTGAATAATCGGCGCGCGACGTCCGCAATGGAAGCGATGGAGTCACGCTGCCGGTCGCCGATCGCAAGCTTCCGCGGGTTGCGGTTTTGCCGAGGTGGACTTACACGACGCGCTGATGCTGCCGTCGAGAGAGGTTTGCATGGCTCGCAGGGCCGAGAAGGAGCCCGGTCGCAAGAAAGCTCCGGGGCAACGCGGCAAATCCCGACCGGCTGCGGTCAAGAGGCGCGCGCCCGCGCGCGCCGGCAAGCCGATCGATCTCTATTACTGGCCGACGCCCAATGGCTGGAAGATCACCATCATGCTGGAGGAGTGCGGACTCCCTTACGCCGTGATCCCGGTCGACATTTCCAGGGGGGATCAGTTCAAGCCCGAATTCCTGGCGATCTCGCCCAACAACCGCATGCCGGCGATCGTCGATCACGACGGCCCGGGCGGCAAGCCGATCTCGATCTTCGAGTCCGGCGCGATCCTGCAATATCTCGGCCGCAAGACCGGCAAATTCTATCCCCCGGACGAGCGCGGCCGCGTCGAGGTCGACCAGTGGCTGTTCTGGCAGATGGCCAATCTCGGGCCCAAGGCAGGGGAGGCAAACCACTTCCGCAACTACGCGAGCGACAAGCTGCCCTACGCCATCGAGCGTTTCAGCAATGAGATGAATCGGATCTACGGCGTCATGAACAAGCGGCTCGCGGATCGCGAATTCCTCGCGCGGACATATTCCATCGCCGATATCGCCTGTGTCGGCTGGGCCAGTCGCGCCGAGCGGCACGGTCATGATCTCGGCGATTTTGCGCATGTGAGGCGTTGGCTGCAAACCTTGCTGGCTCGCCCGTCGGTGAAGCGAGGCTTGTCCGTCAAAGTGGACGCCGCGTTCAAGGTCGACATCAAGGATCCCAATGTGCGGGCGGTTCTGTTCAATCAGCGCGCGCGCTGAATTGGCGGACCGGACGGCGGCCGAACGACGGAAAAGGCATGTCTGCGTTGTTGGCCCGCCTTCACCACCAACGACCCCGCCGTCCCTCAAGTCATGCATTGCGCGGCGAGCGTGCCGATATCCTCGCGCGCGCGGCGCGGCGTGGTCGAGCCGAACCGGCTCCCGATTACGGCGGGGTTTGCCCCGACCTTGGGTCGCGGTCGGCACCCCGGCCCGTGAAAGGATCGCCGCAACGCTGATGTGCTGCCGATCCGGCTGCGTTCGCGCGGGATGGCCCTGATTCCCCTGGCGATTTGACCGGGAAAGATCGAAACTATAAGCCTTTCCACCATCGGAGAGGTGGCCGAGAGGCTGAAGGCGGCGGTTTGCTAAACCGTTATACGGTCTAAAGCCGTATCATGGGTTCGAATCCCATCCTCTCCGCCATTTTATGGCATAAGCCATTGATATAATATGATATTTCGGCAAGTTACTCTCGTCTGACCACAAGCCGGCATCATTTTCATGACAGCCTTTCGCGAGGATGGAAATCACCGGCGGCATCAAGACCAACTATCATCACGCCGAGTTGCTCGAGTAGCTCGGATTTGATGCATGCGTTTATCAACCGGGCGGACAGCCGAAATGGTTCAAGTCCGACGCGCGGCGTCTCGTCGGCGCCATAGTCCACGGTATCCGTCCATGCGCCGCTTCCGCCGGACTGAGGCCGGAGATTGGCGCGGTGTTTTCGATTGCATTGCGCAAAGGGTGCGTGGATCGACGAGCGCGCGGGAATAGTGCGACCGGCGCCGCGGCTGGATCATGCGCTTGCCGCGGCGTGGATCACGCGCTTCCGGCGGCAGCATCATTTCCGGCCGACGAGATCGATCAGCGCCGACATCCCGGCATGCCCGCCGCCTTCGTCGACGATGCTGTCGTGCTCGTCGATTTCGAGGGAGGCGAAATCGCCGAATGCCTCCTCGAGGAGGGCTCGCGTATACAGATTCTCAGCCTGCGAAGGCCCACCCGTGCGGTAATTGAGCTGCTCCGGCCGATAGCCCTGCATCACAAGCAGTCCCCCCGGCTTCAGCGCCCTACGGATGCCGGCGAAGATTTTCTGGCGAAACGGCGGGTCGGCAAATTGGATGAAGATGGCCACGATGACGTCGAACTCCGCGACCGGCCACTCCCATTCCGAAAGATCCGCCAATTCGGTGCGCAAAGTGACGTGTCGCGCCGCCGCCAGGGCGCGTGCCTTTTTCAGGGCGTTCGGTGAGAAGTCGAGGGAAAGCACGTCCAGACCCTGTTCGGCGAGCCAGACTCCGTTACGGCCTTCTCCGTCTGCCAAAGCCAGGGCCTTTTGGCCCGGCCGCAGCCGGTCAGCCTGGCTCCTGAGAAACGCATTCGGGGCGGTCCCGAAGACATATTCCGAGGCCGCAAAGCGGGATTCCCAGCGTTCGAACTCCGACATATTCTCCGCCGTTCTGATGGGGCCGCGATCGAGAATTTGAACCCGTTTATCCAATGCCATTCCGACGTTGACCTAAGTCAACGAGGGTGTTCGCGCGGCGGTTAAGCATTGCAACCGAAGCGACCATGCCGAGGAAGCGCGTATGGCAAGGAAGCGGGTATGGCTGCGAAAGACTGGCTGCCGGTAGCCGTCCAGGCTGCCAGCGTCAAGCGTAAGGTCGAGGCCGGGCAGGCGCTGTTCCGACGGGACAGTCCCAGCCTCGGTTTCTACGAGATCGTGAGCGGAACCGTACGCCTCGCGCGCATCGATCCCAACGGGCGTGAGACCGTGCTTTACATGGCCGCGGCCGGCGACACCCTCGCCGAGGCTTCCCTGTTCTCGCCGACCTATCACTGTGACGCCATCGCGACGACGGCAGCGATCGTCCGGCTCTATCCAAAGGCGGTGGTGCTCGCCGAATTCCTGCGCAACCCAACGGCTGCGCAGGCGTTCATGGCCATGCTTGCCCATCAGGTCATGCGTCTGCGAACCCGGCTGGAGCAGCGCAACATTCGCTCCGCGCGCGATCGCATTCGCCACTACCTTGCGATCAACAAAGACGCGGACGGGCCGACGGTCGTGCTGCCGGCAAGGCTGAAGGACCTCGCGGGCGAACTCGGCCTCACCCATGAAGCCTTGTACCGGACGCTGTCGGACATGAGTGCCGATGGAGAGATCGAACGGGTCGGGAGAAGAATTCGGCTGATGCGCGATCCCGGGGCCTGATCCCCAATCACCCCGATATGATCCCAATCATATGTGGTGCGGGGATTCGAGCGTATGATTTGTCAAGGGCACTTCGGTACCGAATGAGGCCGATCATGTCGTCGTCGTGGATTTGGAAGGCGGGGCTTGCAGGCGCCGCGATCATCGCCGCGACCGCCTATGCGGTTGCTCAAATGTCCAGCCATCAGGGCATGCACGACCCATCGGGCCAAGTTGCATCGCCGCAAGGCAGCGCGCGGAGCCCGATGCAGCACCATCAGATGCAGGGCCATCACATGATGGGAATGCATGGCCAGCAGGGCATGGATGGTCAGACGGAGAGCCATCACATGAGGATGGGTGGGCAGGGCGCAACGCCTACGCAGCCGGCAATGCCGGGGCAGGCCGCCTTCGGAGCCATCCAGGAGATCGTGCGGATGCTGGCGTCCGATCCCACGACCGACTGGTCGAAAGTGAACATTGCCGCGCTCCGTCGGCATTTGATCGACATGGACGAGGTGACCCTGCGAGCCCAAGCGAACGAGCGAGCCCTCGACGACGGCGTCGAGATCGCGGTGACCGGCGAGGGCCGGACGCTCGAGGCGATCAAGCGCATGGTCCCGGCGCATGCCGGCGAGCTCAATCAGCTTGGGTGGAACGCAAAGACCGAGGATCTGCCGGATGGCGTCAGGCTCACCGTCACCAGCACCGACCCCAAGCAGGCAGTGAAGCTCAAGGCTCTGGGCTTCATGGGCCTCATGGTCGAGGGCGGCCATCATCAACCGCATCATCTCATGATAGCGAAGGGCGAATTCGACGGGCACTGAAGCGTAACGGTCGGGTACGCTTTGTCCTCGTGAACGCGGAAGCCGATGGGCCCGGGCAGGGGGTCTGTTCCGATCAGCCATCAAAAATTCGTGTTGACGCATTGTTGCCCACGTTGTCGCACTAAGGTGGCACTGGGGCGCGCCCATTTCAGCCCGTTGGAATGACCACTCATCGTCTTGCGGTCCGCGATCGAGGCGTCAATCCGTTCGTCCGCACCCTCACGCGCGCGATCATAAAGTCTTGGCGATCCATCTGGCCATGGGGACTTCGTCCCGGCTCGCCAGGCGCGCTTGCGCTCGCTGCGGGTTGCGTCGTCGTGGCCACGGCCGTTCACATCTGCGTCGGCTTCGTGCGGCCGGAGGCCGTGGTTTTCGCCCCGTACTACGCGGCCACGCTCATTGCCGCGCTCATGGGCGGGGGCGCGGCCGGCGTCCTCGCCATGACTTTGGGCGGGATGACCGCGTATTGGCTGTTTGCGCCGGCGGACTGGAGCCTGTTCACGGCGGAGGATTTGGACAACTGGGCTCTGTACGGGACGTCTTCCGTCGTCATCCTGTGGGCCGCGCTGAGCTATCGGACGCTGTTGCAGCGGCTGCGTGAGGAACAGCAGAAACGTCAACTTCTCAACGACGAGCTTGCCCATCGACTGCGCAACACGCTCGCCGGCGTGCAGGCCATCCTGCATCAATCGCTGGCGAGCGAGAGCGAGTTGCGGGACAAGATCAGCGCGCGCCTCGTCGCCCTGGCGGCGACCAACGAGCTGCTATTCAAATCGGAGTGGCGGAGCGTTGCCTTGAACGACATTCTGATCGGCGAGTTCAGGCCTTATGACCCGGCTCAAATTCATTGCGAGGGCGAGGATGTGCAGTGCCCTTCGCAAGCGGCGATATTGGTGGCGCTGATCATCCACGAACTCACCACGAATGCGGTGAAATATGGTGCGTTATCGAAGCCCGATGGCCGAATCGACGTCTCGTGGCAGAAAGTCGACAATCGGCTGACGCTTCGCTGGGCAGAGACTGTCAGCTTCCAGCTGTTGCCGCCGACACGCAAGGGTTTCGGGACCAAGCTCTTGTCTTCCGCGATCAGGGGCTTCAACGGCAACGTCGAAACCAGCTTCGGGCCCAATGGCCTCAGCTGCAACATGTCGCTGGACCTGTCGCAGATGAACATCGCCGGCGCGGCAAAGTGGCAACCGCGCGATGCCGATACGAGGGTTCGACCGACGCGAGAGGGCTGAGCCGGGGGGGGGCCCGCCGCGGCAACGATCGGGTTGGGATGAGCGCGCAGCTCGCGATCCCGCGAGCGTGGCGGCAGGGCGCTCAGACCTCAGTCCCTTCGCAGCGCGCAACAAATGCGGCGATGCGGCCGATGACGTCGGCTTCGGCCAGCAACGGGGCGTGGCCCTGGTCCGGCACCTCGATCGCGTCGAGCGCCCCGCGGCGCGCCCGCATGGCTGCGACCGTTCCCGCCGAAAGGATGTCGGAATTGCCGGCCCGAATCACCATCATGGGCACGCGGGCGAGCGCGTCGAACTGTGCCCACAAAGTCGGCGGGCGCTCGAGATCGCCGGTTCTCATCGTCTCCGCCAGCCGCACGTCGTAGTCGGGAACGATCCGTCCGTCGGCCTGCCTGAACGTCCGGTGCGCGAAGGCGAGCCAGTCATCGTCGCCCAATTTGGGAAACTGGGTGCCGAACAGGCCGTGCAGCACGCCGGCTGCTTCCTGGAAGCTCGCCGGCTGCGGCAGCTTGCCGACATAGCTCTTGATCCGCATCAGCCCCTCGGGCTCGATCACCGGACCGATGTCGTTGAGCACGCAGCCCGCGAGCGCCGTCGGGCGGGCGGTCGCCAGCAGCATGATCAAGATGCCGCCGCGAGAGGTCCCCACGAATACCGCCCGCGCGATGTCAAGCGCGGTGAGCACAGCCAGGACGTCGGCGAGCTCGACCGCGAGGGTGTAATTCGCGGGATCACGGTCGTAGTCGGATTTTCCGCGGCCACGAGAATCGAGGCTTATCACGCGCCGCGGCGATCTCGGATCGTTCGCCAGGGCAGCTGCCAGCGCTTCGAAGTCGGCGACGGTGCGTGTGAGGCCCGGCAGGCAGACGACCGGCAGCGCCGCGGCCGTGCGCGGCCCGTGGCTGCGCACGTGCAGCTTGAGTCCGTCCTGGGCCGTCACGAAGGCACTGGTTGCGGGAGGCGCGCTCATTCCCGGTTCGTCGTCCGCGACCTTCGTCCGGCATGACGTCGCCGCGGCCGGACCGATCAGTTCTGCGCCGCTCCGCGACGCAGATCCGCCTCGATCAGCAGCTTCGAGCCGCCGCCGAAACGTATCCTGTAGACCTGGAGATTTTCGAGCACGCGCTGCACGTAGTTGCGCGTTTCGGAGAATGGAATGCGCTCGACCCAGTCGATCGGGTCGACCTTCGGATCTCGGGGATCGCCATATTTGGCGATCCACTCGCGCACGCGGCCGCGTCCGGCATTGTAGCCGGCGAAGGTGAGGATGTAAGACCCGCGATAATCCGCGTAGAGGTCGCCGAGTTCGGCCGCGCCCAGCGCCACGTTGTAGCTCTGGTCGCCCAAGAGCCGCTTCTCGTCGTAGGAGGCGCCGAATTTCTTGGTCACGTAGCGGCCGGCTTCGGGCGTGACCTGCATCAGGCCCATGGCGCGCGCGCTCGACACGGTTTTCGGATTGAACGTGCTCTCCTGGCGGGCGATGGCGTAGACCACGGCGGGTTCGACGGCGGGTCCGATCGCGTGATAGTCGGGTATGCCGACGGTCGGAAAGGCGTAGTGGTCGAGCGCAAGCCCGCGCCCGAGCGCCGCCTTGCCGAGCAGCGCCATCGCGCGCGCATCCTTGTGGCGGGCGGCGACCTCGCCAATCGCCGCCAGTGCCACGGGGTCCGTGGACCGCTCGCCGAGGTCGGCGAGCGAGCCGGCGATCAGGTCATGCTCGTCGATGGCGTAGAGAATTTCGATCGCGCGCACGACGTCGAGCCGGGCCATGGTCTCGCGCCGGTCGGGGGTGGGTTCGGGCGGCGGGCGTAGCACCAGGTCCTTGTGGCCGAGCCGCGCACGGGCGATCTGGCCGTAATAGGCGGTGGAATAGCGCGCCGCCGTCTCGTAATGCGCGCGCGCCTCCTCCTTTCGCCCCAGGGCCTCCGCCGCGCGGCCTTGCCAATAGCCGGCGCGCGCGAGCGTGATCGGGTTGCTGTTGCCCTGGCCGACCTTGGCGAAATGGGCGAGCGCGGTCGCGGGATCGTGGAGGAAGCGCAGAGCGATCCAGCCGGCGGTGAACTGGTGCTCGGCCCGGTAGTTTTCCTTGCTCGGAATGGCGGCATCGCGTGCGACGCGATAGGCCGCCTTGAAGTCGCCGAGGTCGAGCAGCTTGCGGGCAACGAGCCGGCGCTCGATCCACCACTGGTCGGTATCGATGGCCTGCGCATGATCGGCCGGCACGGACAGGATCAGCTCGCCGGCCTCGGCCGCCCTGTCAGCGCGGCGGAGAAACTGGATGTGGCTGAAAACGTAGCCGATATCGCGATGCGCTTCCCTCGGCACTGCGTCGAGCAACGCCTTGGCGTCGCCCGCCCTTTTAATGACGGCGATGCGCGCCTTGGCGATGATGGGAGCGTTGCCGCCGGCACGGTTGGCTGCGCGCAGGCCGCCGTCGACGTCCTCGGCGTAAAGGCGCATATCCATGCGCGCCTTGTGATCGGCCGGCGTGATCAAGTCCTGGAAGACGTCCAGCGCCAGGCTTTCAAGCTCGCCCGAGAAATAATCGTTGCGCCACGCTTCGCGGACCAGGGCTTGCGCGCCGGCCCGGTCGCCTTGCAGAAGGAGCGCACGGGCGAGGGCGAACTTTCCCTTGGTCGTGGTGGGCCGCTCACCGCAAGTCGGGTTTGCCCGACTTGCGTCACTTGTGGATGCGGAACTCGGGCAGGCCCGAGTTCCGGCGAAGAACCGGCGGACGAAGGCGGGGTCGGGACGGTCCGACCACAACGTCGCCTCGGCGCGGCGACGCAACAAGCCGATGGCCGGCCAGGATGGGTTCTCGGCGATAAAGGCCCTGTAGCGGCCGACCTCGATGCTGTCGGTCGCGTCGCTGCGCAGGATCGCCCATTCGACCAGCTTGCGCGCCACGGGATCGCTGATCGTTTTCTCCAGGTCGGCAGCATGGGCCGTCTTTCCCGTGCGCGCCGCCGCCACCGCCTCCTTCACCGTGGCGATGTCGGCAGCGGAGGGCATATTGCTGGCGGCGACGGCGAACCGGGCGGGACGCGGCGCGGCGGCATTCGCGCTCGCCTTGCCGGCGGCGGCCTTCGCGGTCGCGCTTCCCGACGCGGCTCCCGGCCGCGGTTTTGGCAGAGGCACACCGCTGGCGGCGTCGGCCTGCAGCGCGGCGACCATGGCACCGGCCACGACGAGCCCGGTCAAAAACCGGGCGGACGTGTGAATGATCAAGCTGTCGCTCCCGTGACCGTTTCGCTGCGACCCAATACTTATTCGTTTGATAAGATTGATGAAGAGCTAAACCATCGGCCCCGACCGCGGCAAAAAGGCGGCGGCAGGCCAAGCCGGGGGCTTTCTTCGCGGCCCGGTTCCCGATAACAATGGCCTGGGCTTCGGAGGCGGCCTTGATTCACCTGCCGCCCCGGCGACTCAGAGGATCGTGTCATGACCGTCAGGACGAGCTTCAGGGGCTCGTTTACCGCGCTCGTCACCCCCTTCAACAACGGGTCGCTGGACGAGAAAGCCTTTCGCGGCCTCGTGGATTGGCAGATCGCCGAGGGTACCAATGGCCTCGTCCCGGTTGGCACTACCGGCGAGAGCCCGACGCTGTCGCACGAGGAGCACGGGCAAATCGTCGAATGGTGCATCGAGCAGGCCAAGGGCCGCGTGCCGGTGATCGCGGGGGCGGGATCGAATTCTACCAAGGAAGCCATCGCGCTCGCGCAACACGCCCAAGAGTCCGGTGCCGATGCGGTGCTGGTCGTGACGCCGTACTACAACAAGCCCACGCAAGAAGGACTCTACCAGCACTTCAGGGCGATCAACGACGCCATCGGCATTCCGATCATCATTTACAATATCCCGGCGCGCTCGGTGATCGACATGTCGGTCGACACGATGAAGCGCCTGTTCGAGCTCGACAACATTGCCGGCGTGAAGGACGCAACCGCCAACGTCGTGCGCGTCTCCCAGCAGCGGGCCGCGATGGGAGAGGATTTCAACCAGCTCTCCGGCGAGGATGCGACGGCGCTGGGTTTCATGGCCCATGGCGGCCATGGTTGCATCTCGGTGACCTCGAATGTCGCTCCGAGGCTGTGCGCCGAGTTCCAGAACGCGTGTCTGAAAGGTGATTACCGGATCGCGCTCAAGCTGCAGGACAAGCTGATGCCGTTGCATACGGCCTTGTTCATCGAGACCAATCCGGCACCGGCAAAATACGCCCTGTCCGTGCTCGGAAAATGCGCCGATACCGTCCGGCTGCCGATGGTGCGGCTGGCGGAGAAGACGAAAGTCGCCGTCCGCGAGGCGATGGTCCATGCCGGCCTGATCAACTAAAGCGAAATCGCTTCGCATTAAATCGCGATTTGGCGCTGAGTATGTGTTTGGTCGCATGATCACTGGGGCATGACCCGCGAAAGCGGCGGCTTTCGGAAACATCGTAACCAATCGGGAGTGAAATCGCGGTGCAAGCGGTTTCGTTCTCTGGCGCAGCAAGCTAGTCCGGCGGACGGCGCGGGACGCGCCAATGCGGGCCGTTTGAGCGCGTTGACCCGCCCGCGGTTCGATCGTGGATCGGTTTGGGCGCCCTCGCGGGCGTGACCGCGCACGAGCTTGCGTGACCCGCGTGAGCTTGATCAGGTCCGGAAAATTGGCTTGCAGGATTGCTGAACCCGGTCCAGCGGCACGCGGCCGGGGCGGATAGTCCATAAGCGTGGGAGAGGCAGATGCTCGAGGAATTCAAGAAATTTGCTCTGCGCGGAAATGCGGTCGATCTTGCCATCGGCGTGATCATCGGCGCTGCCTTCGGCGCGATCGTCAATTCCGTGGTCGGGGATGTCTTGACTCCGGTCATCGGCGCCATCAGCGGCGGACTCGACTTCTCCAACTATTTTCTCCCGCTGTCATCGAAGGTGACGGCAGATTCGTTGGCCGAAGCCAAAAGGCAGGGCGCCGTCCTGGCATGGGGGAGTTTCCTCACCATCGTGATCAATTTCATCATCATCGCGGCGGTCTTGTTCGTGGTGGTCAGGCTGATGAACCGGATGATGCAGTCCGAGGCGGCCAAGGCGCCGGCGCTCAGCAAGCAGGAAACGTTGCTCACGGAAATCCGTGATCTGCTGAGAGAGCAACGCAACTGATCGCAGGCAACGACGGACGAGCCGTAGCTCATCAAGCAGTCGTGCGCACTCCCGCGCATGGAACTTTTTGCGCATCGGCGCATTGGGAGAATGCATGAAATTCTCCGGCACCTATTGAACCGGTGTTGCGAGGGCATTTCCTCCAATCTCCCCCGTTCGCAGCATCTCTGTCGGATACCGCACAGACAAGTTCCATACCGGTGGCTTAGCGTCCCCGGCGGGAGTCGGCGCGTCGCCGGACCTTGTGCATTGGAATGCGGTATCCAGCTCGGCCGATGAAAGGGCAGACGTGCAGCTGGATTCCTTGCATATGGGCAGGCGCAACCTGTTGCTGGCGGCGCTCCCGGCGAACGACGTTGCGTTGCTCGCTCCTCACCTCAAGGACATCGTCCTCGAGCAGGGTGCCGTCCTGCAGGAGCAGGGCGAGCGCATTGAGCAGGTCTATTTCCCGCACGACGGCATCATCTCGCTGTTGGCGGTGATGCGGCAGGGTGACGCCATCGAGACGGCGACGATCGGCTACGAAGGCGCGGTCGGTTCGTTTGCCGGGCTCGGACCGCGCCGGTCGCACACCCGCGCCGTCGTTCAGGTGACGGGCACCGCCTCGCGCATCGCGGCGTCGCATTTTCGCAAAGTTGCGGATGACAGCGAAGCCGTCCGCGCCCTCATCGTGCGCTACGGCGAGATGCTTCTGATCCAGGTCCAGCAGACCGCCGCGTGCAATGCCCTGCATGGGGTGGAGGCGCGGCTGAGTCGCTGGCTGCTGCAGGTGCGCGACCGACTCGAAAACAATACCGTTAAGCTCACCCACGAGTTCTTGTCGCAGATGCTCGGCGTGCGCCGCACGACCGTGACCGTTGTCGCCAACGTGCTGCAGCAAGCGGGGATCATCCGCTATCATCGCGGGCAAATCGAGATCATCGACCGACCCGCGCTCGAGGCGCGTGCCTGCGAATGCTACGAGGCCATTCACCGGCAGATCGAACAAGTCACGCCGATGCAGGAACGCTAGAGCATGACCCCGAAAAGTTGCAGACTTTTCGGATAAGATCATGCGACCAAACAAATGCTTAGAGCGAAATCGCAATTCAATCGGAAGCGATTTCGCTCTAAGAACGATCTTGCCGATCTCGCGGCGCATTGCCCGACCGGCTGCCCCATCAGGATCGCCTCTTGCCGTCATCGGCAGCGCCCGCGGCCGGCCTTGCCCTCGCACCGGACAGGATTGCCGCCCCGGCGGAGGGTTGGCAGCGCGGCATCCGTCCGCTATCCGACGGTCGGGCGGCGCGGGGCACGGCCGAACCGGGCCGGCATTCCCGCAACGGTGCTGCCGGCAGGAGGCAAGCAGATGGCGGCCAAATCGGACAGCAAGATTCGCGTCGTCGCCCATAACCGCAAGGCACGATTCAACTACCAGATCGGGGAAACCTTCGAGGCCGGCGTCGCGCTCACGGGTACCGAGGTGAAATCGCTGCGCGCGGGCAAGGCCACCATCGCGGAATCCTATGCCGACTCCCGCGGCGGCGAGCTTTGGCTCGTCAATGCCAACATTCCGGAATATCTGCAGGGCGGCCGCTTCAATCATGCGCCCAAGCGCCTCCGCAAGCTCCTCCTGCACCGCCGGCAGATCAACAAGCTCATGGGTGCAGTCGAGCGCGAGGGCATGACGCTGGTGCCGCTCAAGCTCTATTTCAACGAAAAGGGCCGCGCCAAGATCGAGATCGCGCTGGCGCGCGGCAAGAAGCTGCACGACAAGCGCGAAACCGAGAAAAAGCGCAGTTGGGAGCGCGAGCGCGGGCGGCTGCTCCGGGGCAAGGGCTGACAACGTGCGCCGACCGCGGATTCGAGCCTTCACGGCACCTGGCGGAGGCGGACGCCGGCGCCTCTGCCCGGAGGCGGCGATGCCGCCGGGGTCGACTGAGGCGATGGCCATGGCTTAGGGCGAAATCGCTTCACATTGCGATTTCGCTCTAAGCATTTGTTTGGCCGCATGATCTTCTCCGAAAAGTCTGCAACTTTTCGGGTTCATGCTGTAGGCTGCCTGGCCGCGCGGGTCCGTCCCGCGGGCCAGCGGCGTTCCGGGCTGCAGGCGGCCGCAGCGGTTCAAGTCATGTCCTCGCAACGTCTCATCGGGGACTTCTGATCGTCGAGCTTCGGGACTGTCCCTAGCCTGGGAACGCCTATGGCACTGCCCGTCACGTTCGATCATTGCGTCGTGCATGTCTCCGACTGGGAGCGCTGCAACGCGTTCTACCGCGACGTGCTCGGCGCGGAGCTCGTCCGCCGTCCGCAGGGCTGGGCCTACCGCTTCGGTGCCGCGCAGCTCAATCTGCATGGGCCCGGCTTCCATCCCGTCGAAGTCGCGCGGCTGCCGGTCCAGCCGGGCAACAGCGATCTCTGCTTCGAATGGAGCGGCCCGATCGCGGATGCGATCGCCCATCTCGAGCGCTGCCGCGTGCCGATCCATGCCGGGCCGACGGAGCGTTTCGGGGCCAAGGGCAAGGGCACCAGCGTCTATTTCCGCGATCCCGACGGCTCGCTGCTCGAATTCATCTCGTATCACCCCGCAGCCGGAGCTCGCTCATGACCACCGCGCACGATCCCAATGTGCTGCCCGCCGACATCCCGGCGCCGAAGGATGACGGCGGCGCGCGTCACCTGACGGGTGTCAAGCTTCCTTCCATCCCGCTTGCGGCGACCGACGGCTCGCGGGTTGATCTGTCGAAGCTTTCCGGCCGCACCGTGATCTATGTCTACCCGCGTACCGGCGTGCCCGGGCAGGCACCGCCGGACGGCTGGGATCAGATCCCGGGGGCGCGCGGCTGCACGCCGCAATCCTGCTCGTTCCGCGACCATTTTGCCGAGCTCAAGCGGCTCGGCGTCGCCCGTCTCTACGGCCTCTCGACGCAGGATACCGGCTACCAGCGCGAGGCGGTCGAGCGTCTGCATCTCCCGTTCCCGGTGCTCTCCGACCAAGACCTCACCCTTGCGCGCGCGATCAAGCTGCCGACCTTCACGGTCGCCGGCATGACGCTGCTCAAGCGGATGGCCATGGTCGTCGACGACGGCATCATCACCAAGGTGTTCTATCCGGTGTTTCCCCCGGACAAGAACGCCGAGGAAGTGGTCGCCTGGCTTCAGGAACCGAGGTAATCGCGGGCCTTGGCAAACACGTCGCGGAACATGTCCGGCGTCAGCACGCCCGTGTTGGTGTTGTAACGCGAGCAATGATAGCTGACGAAGATGCGCAGCTTTCCGACATCGTGCGACATGCCGTGACCGAACGGCGCGGCCGAGCGGCGCTGGTCGAGCGCCGCCAGCGTGCTTTCATGCGAGATCCGCCCGAGCGTGACGATGGCGCGCAGGTTGCGCATTTCGGCGATGGTCGCTTGCAGGAAACCGCGGCAGGTCCTGATCTCGGCCGGGGTGGGCTTGTTCTCCGGCGGCACGCAACGCACTGCGTTGGTGATGCGGGCATCGAGCAGCGTGAGGCCATCGTCCGGCCGCGCCTCGTAGGTGCCGCGCGCAAAGCCGAAACGTTTGAGGGTGTCGTAGAGAAGCTCGCCGGCATAATCGCCGGTAAACGGCCGCCCGGTGCGGTTCGCGCCCCTGAGGCCCGGGGCGAGGCCCACGATCAGGAGCCGCGCGCCGGGCGGACCGAACGAGGCGACGGGCGCATTGAACCAATGCGGCTCGCGGCCGCGCCAGTCCTCCCGGAAGGCTTTGAGGCGCGGACAAAGCGGGCAGTCGCGGCCGGGCTTGCCGGAGGCGACATGCGGCGCAGCGCTAACGGCATTGTCCGGAAACGTCGGCACCGGTCTTCCGATTCAACCTCGTCGGGCTGCGTTTCTAGCGCATGTTCCGGAAAAGTGGGAACCGGTTTTCCGAACAGAACATGCGCAAAATCGAAGAATCTAGAGCGCATCACGATTCGACCCAATCGGGATGCGCTCTAGTGCCCCGAACTCGAAGTTCGCGCACACGGTGCGGCAAATGCGATCGCGAACTTCGGGTTCAAAAGGGGCACTAGAATCCTAGAGTTGCTAGTGGTCCTTGGATTCCGAAGTTCGTATCTGAACGTGCCGCGAGTGCCGACGAACTTCGGAATCGGACCACTAGTCTTCGAAATCCTCGTCGTCGTCAACGGCCGCGCCGGCACCCGCCCGCTGCGGCGCCGCGGAGCGCTGCAGGAATTGCGGCGTGTGCCGGTCGCGCGGCTCGCGCGCTTCGCGCGCCGCGCGCTCGGCCGGGTCGCGGCCGATCTTGGGCTGGAGCTCGACGATGTCGAGGAAGACGTCGGCCTGGCGGCGCAGTTCGTCGGCAACCATCGGCGGCTGCGTCGAGATGGTCGAGACCACGGTCACGCGCACGCCGCGCCGCTGCACCGCCTCGACCAGCGACCGGAAGTCGCCATCGCCGGAGAACAGCACCATATGGTCGATCGAGCCCGCGATCTCCATGGCGTCGACCGCGAGCTCGATATCCATGTTGCCCTTGACCTTGCGCCGGCCGGTCTGATCGACGAACTCCTTGGTCGCCTTGGTCACGACGCTGTAGCCGTTGTAGTCGAGCCAGTCGATCAAAGGACGGATCGACGAATATTCCTGGTCCTCGATCACGGCGGTGTAATAGAACGCGCGCAGGAGGTAGCCGCGGGAGTGAAACTCGCGCAGGAGCCGCTTGTAATCGATATCGAATCCCAGCGATTTGGCGGTGGCGTAGAGATTGGCGCCGTCAATGAACAGCGCGATTTTTTCCGTTTTGGCTTCCATGATTGCTCTCGCATGAAGTCATTGAAACTTCGATGCCGGCTTCCGCACGGCACGCCGCCGCCGGACAATGAGCCGGGCTCTCGCTATCGGGACTGAGTGATCGTGTGCCGCTCAATTGCGGGTGCACGCTCGCCGTCACAACCAATCCGAAAGTACAATAGTAAGGATCGCATGGCGGTTCCCTCGTCTTGCCTAACAGAGGCATGCCGGGACGCCAAGGAAAATGTGAGGCGCGAGTTTCGCCTTGCACTTTCGCGGCGAGATCGCTAACTAACCACCACTTTTGATCAGTTTCATTGCAGGAGCACCGCGCGCATGGCCCGTGTCACCGTGGAAGACTGCATCGACAAGGTCGAGAACCGGTTCGATCTCGTGCTGCTGGCAAGCCACCGCGCGCGGATGATCTCGTCCGGTTCGCAGATCACCATCGAGCGCGACAACGACAAGAACCCGGTGGTGGCGTTGCGCGAGATCGCCGAAACGACGATATCGCCCGACGATCTCAAGGAGGAACTCGTCCATTCGCTGCAGAAATACGTGGAGGTCGACGAGCCCGAGCCTGAGGCGGCGCCGCTCATCGGCGCGGCGGGCGGCTCGGTGGACGCCGACGATACCGAGGTCACGGTCGATCGCATGACCGAGGAAGAGCTTCTCAAGGGGTTGGAAGGGCTCACTCCCCCCGAGGAACAGCCCGAGGAAGAAGAATAAAGCGTTCGCGGGCGGCTTTTTTGCGAATGTTGCGGCCCGCCGATGCGGGCCGTTCTGCTTTGAAAACCATGCGAATCGCGGCTTGTAGCGGTTCGCGCACATCATGATATCCTTGCGATCGGATGCCAGCCGAGTTCCGGACTGGGCAAGGATGAGATGGCGCGTTCATCGACCGACCTGCCGCGTATGCAGAACCAGTCCCGGGCCCGGGCGCCGCTTGAGCGCAGTCTCAACATTGTCTCACAAGTAATTGAAAAGGCGTCAAAATCAAAGGCTCAGCCCAAGCCGCAAATGATGCGGCAATACGACTTGATCGAACGCGTGAAGCGCTACAATCCCGCGACCAGCGAGGCCATGCTCAATCGCGCCTATGTCTACGCCATGAAGGCGCATGGCGAGCAGAAGCGCGCCTCGGGCGACCTTTATTTCTCCCATCCGCTCGAAGTCGCCGCGATCCTCACCGATCTCAAGCTCGACGACGCCACCATCGCCGCTGCCCTTCTGCACGACACCATCGAGGATACGACCGCGACCCGTGCCGAGATCGATGAGATGTTCGGCCCGGACATCGGCGCCCTGGTCGAAGGCCTCACCAAGCTCAAGAAGCTCGATCTCGTCACCAAG
Organism: uncultured Alphaproteobacteria bacterium; assembly: GCA_963821505.1. GTDB lineage: Bacteria > Pseudomonadota > Alphaproteobacteria > Rhizobiales > Xanthobacteraceae > VAZQ01. Next base: position 160,576 of record CAWGEH010000012.1, on the reverse strand, counting down.
GAGGCCAAGCAGGCGGAGAACCTCCGCAAGCTCCTGCTGGCGATCGCCGACGACGTCCGGGTGCTGCTGGTCAAGCTCGCCGACCGGCTGCACAACATGCGCACCCTGTCCCACGTGCCGCCGGCGACGCGCCACCGCACCGCCGAGGAGACGCTCGACATCTATGCCCCGCTCGCGGGACGCATGGGCATGCACGAGATGCGTGAGGAGCTCGAGGACTTGGCGTTTCGCGAGCTCAATCCCGAGGCCTACACGGTGGTCAGCGAGAGGCTCGACGCGCTCGAAAGCAAGAATGCCGGACTGGTGACCGAGATCGAGCAGCAGCTCACCCGCAAGCTGTCCGACCGCGGCATCGAGGCCGAGGTGTCGGGGCGTCGCAAGCGCGCCTACTCGATCTGGCGCAAGATGGAGCGCAAGTCGGTGGGCTTCGAGCAGCTCTCCGACATTTTCGGCTTTCGCGTGGTCGTGAAGACGCTGCCCGAGTGCTATCAGGCGCTCGGCATCGTGCACACGACATGGCCCGTCGTGCCGGGGCGCTTCAAGGATTACATCTCCACGCCCAAGCAGAATGACTATTGTTCCATTCACACCACCGTGATCGGCCCCAGCCAGCAGCGCGTCGAATTGCAAATTCGTACCAGGCAGATGCACCAGATCGCGGAATACGGGATCGCCGCCCACGCGCTCTACAAGGACAACGTCGGATCGCCGACCGAGATGCTGTCGCGGGAATCCAGCGGCTATGCCTGGCTGCGCCACACCATCGAGCTTCTCGCCGAGGGCTCCAATCCGGAGGAGTTCCTCGAGCACACCAAGCTCGAGCTGTTTCACGACCAGGTGTTCTGCTTCACCCCGAAAGGCAAGTTGATCGCGCTGCCGCGGCGAGCGAACGTCATCGATTTCGCCTACGCGGTGCATACCGACGTCGGCAACATGGCGGTCGGCTGCAAGATCAACGGCAAGATCGCGCCGCTGGTCTCGGAACTCACCAACGGGGACGAGGTCGAGATCATCACCTCGCGGGCTCAGATCGCGCCGCCGGCCGCCTGGGAATCCCTGGTCACCACCGGCAAGGCGCGCGCCGCAATTCGCCGCGCCACCCGGGCTGCGGTGCGCACCCAGTATGCCGGTCTCGGCCGGCGCATCGTCGAACGGCTCTGCCAGCGCGCGAAGATCGTTTATTCCGACGACAAGCTGCAGGGGGCGCTGCCACGGCTGGCGCGCGGCTCGATCGAAGAGGTGATGTCAGCAGTCGGTCGCGGGGAGATGCGCGCCGCCGACGTCGTGCGCGCCATGTATCCCGACTACAAGGAGGAACGCGCCGCCACCATCGCCCAGCAGCCGAAGCCGGAGAGCGGCTGGTTCGGGCTGAAAAAGGCGAAGTCGGTCAAAGTGAAAGTCCCGGGGGAGTCCGGCGCGGCCATTCCCATCCGCGGCATCAACACCGACTTGCCGGTGCGGTTCGCGCCCAACGGCGGAGCCGTGCCGGGCGACCGCATCGTCGGCATTCTCACGCCGGGCGAGGGCATCACCATCTATCCGATTCAATCGCGCGCGCTGCAGGAATTCGAGGACGTACCCGAGCGCTGGCTCGATCTGCGCTGGGACGTGGAGGAGCGCACGCCGCAGCGCTTTCCCGCGCGGATCGTGCTGCAGACCGTCAATGAGCCCGGCTCGCTTGCCCAGGTCGCCCAGGTCATCGCCGAGCACGACGGCAACATCGACAAAATCGGCATGGAGCGCTCGTCGCCCGATTTCACCTCGGTCACCATCGATCTCGAGGTCTTCGACATCAAGCACCTCAATTCGATCATCGCGCAATTGCGGGCGAAGGACGTGGTGGCGACCGCCGAGCGGGTGAACGCATGACAGCGGGCGATTCCATCGACAAGGCGCGGTAATACTCGCATCGGTCCGGCGCAGCCTCGGCCCGTCGCTGGTGCGTGTTCTGCCATTGCAGCCGCAAGCTCTCGTAGGAACGTTCAAATCCAAAACCGCACTAGCGCATGTTCCGGAAAAGTGGGAACCGGTTTTCCGAACAGAACATGCGCAAAATCGAAAAATCTAGAGCGCATCACGATTCGACCCAATCGGGATGCGCTCTAAAATCACAAATTTGCTAGTGTCCCTTTGATTCCGAAGTTCACGTCAGGGGATGCAGCAACGCCATGCGAACTTCGCAATCGGGACATTAGAGCTGGATCATGCCGGCGCCTTCCCACCTGCGGCTCGGTGTCAACGTCGACCACGTCGCGACCATCCGCAACGCGCGCGGTGGGCGCCATCCCGATCCCGTGCGCGCGGCGCAGATCGCGATCGAAGCCGGGGCCGACGGCATAACCGCGCATCTGCGCGAGGACCGCCGGCACATCCGGGACGACGATATCGCGCGCCTCAAGGCGGAGATCGCAAAGCCGCTCAATCTCGAAATGGCGGCGACCGAGGAGATGGTCGGCATTGCGCTGCAGACCCGTCCGCACGCGGCTTGTCTGGTGCCGGAGCGGCGCGAGGAGCGCACGACCGAGGGCGGTCTCGACGTCGCCGGCCAGCACGAGGCGATCGCCGGCGTGGTCGCCAAGCTGAGGGATGCCGGCATCCGCGTCTCGCTGTTCATCGCCGCCGAGCCGCGACAGATCCAGGCGGCGGTCGCGATCGGCGCGCCGGTGATCGAGATTCACACCGGCGCCTGGTGCGACGCCCTGGCCGATGGTCGCATGGCGACGGCGCAGGCCGAATGGCTTCGCATCCGGCACGGCGCGCAGCTGGCGCGGCGCCTCGGTCTGGAAGTCCATGGAGGGCACGGCCTCAATTTCGACACCGCCGCGGCAATCGCGGCGCTGCCCGAGATCGTCGAGCTCAATATCGGTCACTTTCTGATCGGAGAGGCGGTCTCTTGCGGCCTCGCCGCGGCCGTGAAAACCATGCGCGCAGCGATGGATCGGGGACGCGCATGATTCTCGGGATCGGTTCCGATCTCATCGATGTCCGCCGCATCGAGCGGACCATCGAACGGCACGGCGAGCGCTTCCTCGGTCGCGTCTTCACCGCCGCCGAGCGGGCGAGAGCCGAGGGGCGCGCCAGAAGGGCGGAGACCTACGCCAAGCGTTTCGCCGCCAAGGAGGCTTGCGCCAAGGCGCTCGGCACCGGCCTACGCGCCGGCGTGTTCTGGCGCGACATGGGCGTGGTCAATCTGTCGTCCGGCCGCCCGACCATGACCCTGACGGGCGGGGCGCTGGCGCGGCTCAATGCCATCACGCCGGCAGGCTGCGAGCCACGGATCGATCTGACCATTACCGACGAAGGCCCGATGGCGCAGGCGCTGGTCGTCATCAGCGCGGTTCCGCGCTCGCCGCCGGCTTAGAGCGCGTGCGGCAACAGCGCGCACCGGTCTCTTGCCCACGCGATCCAAGTCCGCGTCGCCTCGCGACCGCCGCCCGGATCGGGGGGCCGATGGCACGCCGACAATTGTAAGCGTTGGCCGCCAGCCCCATATTCGTCAACGTTTGCGCCTTTGCTTGCGAGCGGCTACAACGGCGCGGCCAAATCAGCTCGGCGGGCTTCTCCGGTCGACCGGCTGCTATGGATTAACACCCTGAGAACACAGTGATTTTCATATAGCAATGGACGGGGTCGCCGGCTCGGCGGCGCCGCGGGGCGCGCGGCACCAAGAGGACGAGAGGCAGATGAGCGTGGCATCAGGAGCGAAGCGAAAAGAGGGCGGTATTGCCGAGACCGGGCGCGTTATCTTTCACGCCCTCATCATCGCGCTCGTCATCCGCACCTTCCTGTTTCAGCCCTTCAATATCCCGTCGGGCTCGATGAAGGAAACGCTGCTGGTCGGCGACTATCTCTTCGTCTCGAAATATTCATACGGCTACAGCCACTATTCGTTGCCGTTCTCGCCGCCGCTGTTCCCTGGGCGCATCTGGGCATCGCCGCCCAATCGCGGCGACGTCGTGGTCTTCCGGCTGCCGAAGGACGACTCGACCGATTACATCAAGCGCGTGATCGGGCTGCCCGGTGACCGCATCCAGATGATCGACGGGGTCCTCCACATCAACGGCGAGCCGGTCAAGCGCGAGCGCATCGACGATTTCATCGAGACCGACGAAGGCACGCGCAACTCGCGGGTGAAGCGCTGGCGCGAGACGCTGCCGAACGGCGTGAGCTACACGACGCTCGACCTCGTCGACAACGGCTTCTACGACAACACCCCGGTGTATCAGGTGCCCGCCGGCCATTTCTTCATGATGGGTGACAACCGCGACAATTCCACCGACAGCCGTGTGCTCAGCCAGGTGGGCTATGTGCCATTCGAGAACATCGTCGGCCGCGCCCAGATCATCTTCTTCTCGATTCACGAGGGCGAGCATGCCTGGATGGTGTGGCGCTGGCCCTGGTCCGTGCGCTGGAATCGGCTGTTCACGATGGTACGATGAGCCGCGGGCGAATAGGCAAGCCAGCTTCCATCGAAGCGTCCGACCTCGCCGCCGCCGAACCGGCGCCCCCGACCGCCGGTGACAAGGATCTGGCGGCGAAGGAAACCAAGCGCCGCCGCCGCGGGACGGCCGCCTTCGAAGAGCGCATCGGCTATCGTTTCAAGGATCCCGCGCTGCTCGGACAGGCGCTCACGCATATTTCGGCGTTGAGCGGCACGCGCAACCGCGCCGGCTCCTACCAGCGACTGGAATTCCTCGGCGATCACGTGCTCGGCCTCGTCATTTCCGACATGCTGTTTCGCGCCTTCGCGAAGGCCGACGAGGGGGAAATGTCGCGCCGGCTTGCCGACCTCGTGCGCAAGGAAGCCTGTGCCGATGTCGGCCGGGCGATCGACCTCGGCGACGCGATCAGGCTCGGTGCCTCGGAGGCCAATGCCGGCGGTCGCGGCCGTACCGCCATTCTCGCCGATGTCTGCGAGGCGCTGATCGGAGCAGTGTTCGTCGACGGCGGCTATCCGGCCGCTGCCGCGTTGATCGAGCGGCTGTGGAGCGAGCGCATGCGCACGCCGGCGCGGCCGCTGCGCGATTCCAAGACCGTGCTGCAGGAGTGGGCGCAGGCGCGCGGGCTGCCGACGCCGGCCTATCGCGAGGTCGAGCGCAAGGGCCCCGACCACGATCCCGAGTTCCGCGTGACGGTCGAGCTTCCCGACCTTGCCCCCGCCGAAGGCCTTGGCCGCTCCAAGCGCGCCGCCGAGCAGGCCGCCGCCGCCGCCATGCTCACGCGCGCGGGGGTCAAGGCGGACCGCGTCGATGGCTGAGCCCAGACGCCACGCGGCGCCCGGTCGCAAGCGCGCGCCTGCGTCGGAAGGCTCGGTCCCCGGGCGGCTGCAAGCGACGGCCGGGGCGCCGGCTCGCTGCGGGTTCATCGCGCTGATCGGGGCGCCCAATGTCGGCAAATCGACGCTGATCAACGCGCTCGTCGGCAGCAAGGTGGCGATCGTATCGCACAAGGTGCAGACAACCCGCGCGCTGTTGCGCGGCATCGCCACCGCCGGCGGCTCGCAACTCGTCTTCATCGACACACCGGGCATTTTTGCGCCGAAGCGGCGGCTCGACCGCGCCATGGTGACGAATGCCTGGGCGGGGGTGCACGATGCCGACATTGCAGGCCTGTTGGTCGATGCCAAACGCGGACTCGACGAAGAGACGGAGGCGATCCTCGAGCGGCTTGCCGAGGTCCGGCAGCCCAAGATCCTCATCATCAACAAGATCGATCTGGTGGATAAATCCGCTCTGCTCGCCATCATCAAGGCGGCCAACGAGCGCGTGGCCTTCGCCGCGACCTTCATGGTCTCCGCGCTTACCGGCGACGGCGTTACCGATGTCAGAAACTGGCTCGCCGCGCATGTGCCGGAGGGACCGTGGCACTATCCCGAGGACCAGATTACGGATGCGCCGCTGCGCCAGTTGGCGGCGGAGATCACGCGCGAGAAGCTCTATTTGCGCCTGCACCAGGAGCTGCCCTACCAGTCGATGGTCGAGACCGATATATGGAAGGAGCTCAAGGACGGCTCGACTCGAATCGAGCAGACGATCTATGTGGAGCGCGAGAGCCAGCGCAAGATCGTGCTCGGCAAGGGCGGCCAGACCATCAAGGCGATCGGCGCCGACGCCCGGCGCGAGATCGCGGAGATGATCGAGGCGCCCGTGCATCTGTTTCTGTTCGTCAAGGTGCGCGAGCGCTGGGCCGACGATCCAGAACGCTACCGCGGGATGGGTCTCGAATTTCCGAAGGACTAGCGGTCCGATTCCGAAGTTCGCCAGCGCTCGCGGCCCGTTGTGATGCGAACTTCGGAATTGGGACACTGGTGATGCAGTGGAGCGATGAAGGCATCGTGCTGGGCAGCAAGCGCCACGGGGAGGGCAATGCCATCCTCGAGCTGATGACGCGTGCGCATGGCCGCCATCTCGGCCTGGTGCGGGGAGGGGCGGGCTCGCGGCTGCGACCGGTGCTGCAGCCCGGCAATCGCATCAGCTCCACCTGGCGGGCACGGCTCGACGAGCATCTCGGTCATTATGCGGTCGAGGGCCTCGATGCACGCGCGGCGTCGTTCCTGTCGGTGCCGCGCGCGCTCTACGGCATCACTCATCTCGCCGCGCTCTGCCGCCTGCTGCCCGAGCGCGATCCGCACCCCGAAATCCACGCCGCGCTCGATGAAGTGCTCGATGATCTGCTCGACCCGCGACGCGCCGGGGCCAGCGTCGTGCGTTTCGAGCTGCAACTGCTCGCGGAGCTCGGCTTCGGTCTCGATCTCGCAACCTGCGCGGCGGGCGGCGGGGACGATGATCTTGTCTACGTCTCGCCGAAATCGGGACGCGCGGTCTCGCGGCGGGCGGGCGAGCCGTGGAAGGACAAGCTGTTGGCCCTGCCGGCATTCCTCTGCACGGCGAGCGCGGACGATCCTTCGCTCCGGGACATCGCCGACGGCTTCGCGCTGACCGGATTCTTTTTGGTGCGTCACGTGCTCGAGCCGCGTGGGCTCGGCCTCCCTGACGCGCGCGCAAGCTTCATCGCCGCGCTCGGGCGCGACCGCCGCGCAACGATGGCGATCGGATGAAGCGAACGGGCCGGGCGCCGCTGGTGTGGCGGATTTGACGTTCCTTCCGCCCGGCCCATGGCGCCGCGGTTACCACCAACGACGGTGGTGATGCCGCCACCACCAGTGCCGGTAGTGATAATGGCGCCAGTACACCGGCTCGACCGCCTGATTGAAGGCGGCCGCGTTTCCGATGGCATTGCCGCGCGCGGGCGCGGCCAGGATCGGCGATGAGCCGAGAAGGCCGATGCCGACGGCCGCGAGCGTTGCGATCAAGATAGCACGCATTTGACTCTCCTCAGTTGCGCGAGAGACGCCGGCCGAGCGCCTCCCATGTTCTGACGTTTGGCGACCGCGTGACAGCGATCCGAGATTCGGCCGGCGGCCCGCGCGTTCATCCGTCGATCGGCTGGTTGCCAAATCGCCCCGCACCGCGACGACAAACGCCATTGGCGCAAACCTAATCCCCGCTGCCAGAACGGCGCATGGCTAAGTCATTCAGCGCTTGTTCATCGGGGGGCCCGGCATTAACTCTTGTCCATGGGCCAGCAAGTGATTCCCCCTCGCGACGGCGAGATCGAAGAGATTGCGCTGCGCGAGGCGCTGGAGGAGCGCTATCTCCAATACGCGCTCTCCACCATCACGGGCCGCGCGCTGCCGGATGCGCGCGACGGACTCAAGCCGGTTCACCGGCGCATCCTCTACGGAATGCGGCTGCTGCGGCTTGACCCCGGCGCAACCTTCAAGAAGTCCGCCAAGATCGTCGGCGACGTGATGGGCAATTTCCATCCCCACGGCGATCAGGCGATCTACGATGCGCTCGTCCGCCTGGCTCAGGATTTTGCCTCCCGTTACCCGCTGATCGACGGGCAGGGCAATTTCGGCAATGTCGATGGCGATAATCCGGCCGCCTATCGATACACCGAGGCGCGCATGACCGAGGTCGCGCGCCTGCTGCTCGACGGCATCGAAGAGAACGCGGTTGATTTCCGTCCGAACTACGATGGCCAGTCCGAGGAGCCGGTGGTGCTCCCGGGCGCCTTCCCCAATCTCCTGGCCAATGGCTCGCAGGGCATCGCGGTCGGGATGGCGACGGCGATTCCGCCGCACAATGCCGCCGAGCTCTGCGACGCGGCGCTCCATCTCATCGACGCACCCAATGCCAGGAGCCGCACGCTGTTGAAATACGTGGCGGGCCCCGATTTTCCGACCGGCGGCGTGGTCGTCGATCCGCCGGAGGCCGTCGCCGAAGCCTATGCGACCGGGCGCGGCTCGTTTCGGGTGCGGGCGCGCTGGCACAAGGAGGACACCGGCCGCGGCACCTATCTCATCGTCGTCACCGAGATTCCCTGGCTGGTGCAGAAGGGACGCCTGGTCGAAAAGCTCGCCGAGCTCATCAACGACAAGAAGCTGCCGCTCGTCGTCGATGCGCGCGATGAATCCGCCGAGGACATCCGGCTGGTGATCGAGCCGCGCTCGCGTACGGTCGATGCCGAGCTGCTGATGGAGTCGCTGTTCAAGCTCACCGAGCTCGAAAGCCGCATCCCGCTCAACATGAACGTCCTGGTGAAGGGCCGCATTCCCAAGGTCGTCGGCCTGGCGGAGGCGCTCACGGAGTGGCTGGCCCATCGCCGCGAGGTGCTGCTGCGACGCTCGAGATTCCGCCTCGACCAGATCGAGCATCGGCTCGAAGTGCTGGGCGGTTTTCTCGTCGCCTATCTCAACCTCGACAAGGTCATCAAGATCATCCGCACCGAAGACGAGCCCAAGCCCGTCCTGATCAAGACGTTCAAGCTCTCCGAAGTGCAGGCCGACGCCATCCTCAATATGCGGCTGCGCAACCTGCGCAAGCTCGAGGAAATGGAGATCAAGAAGGAGGACAAGGAGCTGCGCGCCGAGCGCAAGACGCTCAAGGATCTCATCGGCTCCGAACAGCAGCAATGGAAGCAGGTCGCTGACGAGATCAAGGAGGTGCGCGCCAAGTTCGGGCCCAAGACGCCCCTGGGCAAGCGCCGCACCACCTTCGCGCAGGCGCCCGAGCACGACGACGGCGGCGATCGAGGAGGCGCTGGTCGAGCGCGAGCCGATCACCGTGGTCGTCTCGGAGAAAGGCTGGATCCGCGCGCTGCGGGGGACGGTCGCCGATCTGTCGGGCATCGCGTTCAAGGCCGACGACGGGCCGAAATTCGCGTTCCCGGCCGAGACCACGTCGAAATGCCTGGTGTTCGCCACCAATGGGCGCTTCTACACGCTCGACGCGGCAAAGCTTCCCGGCGGCCGCGGCCACGGCGAACCCATCCGGCTTTTCACCGACCTGGAGCAGGAGGCCGACGTCGTCGCCGTCTTCCGCCATCAGGGCGGTCGCAAGTTCCTGCTCGCAAGTGCGCAGGGCCGCGGCTTCGTCGTGGCGGAGGACGAGTGCCTGGCCAATACCCGCAAGGGCAAGCAGGTGCTCAACGTCACGCCGCCCGACGCCGCGCGCGCGCTCGCCGTGGTGGAGGGCGAGCTCGTCGCGTCCATCGGCGAGAACCGCAAGCTCTTGATCTTCCCGCTCGATCAGGTGCCGGACATGGCGCGCGGACGCGGCGTGCGGCTGCAGCGCTACAAGGATGGCGGGCTTTCCGATCTCAAGACCTTCAAGGCGGAGGAGGGGCTGTCCTGGACCGACGCCGCCGATCGCGTCTTCTCGCTGACCCTCAAGGAGCTTGCCGACTGGCGCGGCAACCGTGCCGATGCCGGGCGGCTGGCGCCGAAGGGTTTTCCGCGCACCAATACGTTTCGCCGATTGCCGGCGAACGGAAGGGGGCGGGAGGAAAGGTAATCCGCGCGCGCTGTTGCGCCCTCAGCTGGCGAGGAAAACGGTCGAGACCGGCGATTTTTCGAATACCGCGTCTGCGGTATCGCCGAAGAAAAGCTTGTCTCCCGGACGGCGGCTCACGCCCATGATGATCAGCTCATGCCCGCCCTTCTTCACCTCGGCGACGATGGCCTTGTCGGGTGCCGAGTCGGCGCGTACGGCGGTTTGCGCTTTCACGTCGTAACGGTCCGCCATTTCGACGATATCCTTCAGAATGGCTTGCTCCTGCTGGCGCGCGCGGAAGGCTCGCCGCCTGCCCGCGTCGCTTCCGCCGGCGACGTAGAGGGCGGTGATCGGGCAGCCGCAGGCGCGTGCGATCGCGACCGCGACCTCGGCGGCGCGACGCGACACCTCGGTTCCGTTCACCGGCACCAGGATGTGCAGCGGGCCGCGCTCCGGGTGCTGGAGATGGATGCCCTTTCCCGCCACGATGGCGAGCGGCCCCTCGAAGGCCGAAGCGATGCGCGTGACGTCCGCATGAAAGCCGCCATTCTTGGCGTGCATTTGTTCGACCCCTACGAGCAGAAGGTCGTAACCTTTCGTGGCCTCTTTCGCCACGGCTTCCTCGCTCGGACGGTCGATCTTGCGGATTGTCACGTCGACCGCCGCGGGCTGGTCTTCGCTGACTTGACTGCGTTTGGTATCTTCGGCCGCCGCCTTCACGGTTTTCTCGGCGCGATCGCCCGTCTCTTCCTCCTGCTTCTCCCGCTGCTCCGGCTTTTCCTGGTTCCTGTCTTGCCTGGTCTTGCTTTTGGCGCTGGCCGACAGCGGCAGCACCGTCGTCGGCAGGCCGCGTGCGCCGGCGATCAGGCCGGCGAGCCGTGCCGCGAACTTTCCGTTCGGGCTTTCGTCGACGGCGAGCAAAAGACGCTCGAGATTCGGGACGAACTCCTTGGCCTCGAGCTCCTCGCGCTCCAGGCGTTCCTTCTCCGCTTTACTCATCGGCACGCGCGCCAATGCCCAGCGCAGCATCGGCGGCATGGCCATCGTGGTCGTAAGCGCCATCGCGACGATCATGGTGAAGAGATTTTGCGTGAGCGCGCCCATGGACAACCCGATCGTGGCCACGATCACCTCGGTCGACCCGCGCGCATTCATGCCGCAAGCGAGCGCGAAAGCCTCGCGCCGGGTGAGTCCGCCGATTTCGCCCCCGATGAAGGCCCCGGCGAACTTTCCGAAGCTTGCAATCGCGATCAGGCCGAGGGTCATGAGCAAGAGGGCAGGGTCCTTCAGGACGGTCAGGTCGGCGGACAGGCCGGCGACGCCGAAGAACACCGGCATGAAGAACGCGAGGATGAGGCCGCGCAGCTGCTCGTCGATGTGCTTGCTCAGAATCGGCGATTCCCCGATCAGCACGCCGGCGACGAAAGCCCCGAGCACGGTGTGGACACCGATGAGATGCGTCGTCAGCGCCATGATGCCCATGATCACCAGGATCGTCGTGATCACGGGAAAGTCGGTCTCGAAATTGTCGTTCACCCATCGAATCAGGAAAAACACAGCCCGGCGGCCAATGGTGAAGCTCGCGACCAGGAACACGGCAGTCCCCAGGACGCTCCTGGCGACGTTCATCAGGTCGATCGTCCCCGCTTCCGCCAGGCTGAGGGTGATGGCGATGATGATCCAGCCGATCGAGTCTTCGCAGATCGCCGAAGCGACGATGATCTGTCCGAGATTGCGACGGGTAAAACCCATCTCGCGTACGATCGCAGCCACGATCTTGATCGAGGAGATCGACAAGGCGGTGCCGAGAAAAAGCGAGGTGAGAAGACGCTGATCGGGATGCGGCAGCAGGGCCGCCGGCATGAGCTCGCCCAGCATGAAACCGCAGATAAACGGCACGGCGACGCCGGCAAGCGAGATGATGATCGCGGCCTTGCCGACCTTCCTCGCGAGCTTGAGGTCGGTCTCCATTCCGGTCAGCAGCAACAGCAGAAGAATGCCGAACTGCGAGATGCCATCGAGCATGGCCTTCTGCTCGGGCGTCTGCGGAAAGATGGCGTGTTGCGCGTCGGGCCAGAGCGCGCCCAGCACCGAGGGCCCGAGCAGGATGCCGCCAAGCAACATCCCCATCACCGACGGCTGGCCGATGCGGTTCATCGCCTCGCCCAAGAGGCGCCCGACCAGCATCAGGGTGATGAGCTGCGCGAGAAACACGACCTCCGACGCGCCGCTCCCGGCGCCCTCGGCGGCGAACGCGGCGTCGGTGGCCGATACCAGCGCGGCGGCGCCCCAGGCCGCAGCACGCAGGTAGGCAGGCGCCGGAATCGGCAGAAAGGAAGAGCAGGTCATGGGATCGGCCCAGTCCAGCAATACGCGCCGGTGCCAATCGTTCCAAGCACGCCCCACAAGCTATTCAGGCCTTTGGGATTTCGGGAGTGGGGACGGTCTGCTGGGGCCGACGGTGCATGCAATTGCAAATTATTCGCAACAAGGTTATGGAGGTGCTGAAGGGATCCATCAGCATGGCCTTGTCGTCGCTGCCGGAGGAGCAACTACCCTCTCCGGGCCATTCCGAAACCGGCTGGCGGCGCGGGCGCAGCGCGCCTTCACTCTCGGAAGTCTTCGGATCGATCGCCACGCGGCCGCAAGGCCCGTTGTGGAAGAAGCTCATGGCCTTCCTCGGGCCGGGCTATCTGGTCGCCGTCGGCTACATGGATCCGGGCAATTGGGCAACCTCGCTCGCCGGCGGCTCGAAGTTCGGCTACGCGCTCCTCTCCATCGCTTTGCTCTCAAACCTGATGGCGATCCTGCTGCAGGCGCTGTGCGCGCGCCTCGGCATCGGGGCCGGCCGCGATCTCGCCCAGGCCTGCCGCGACGCGTTTCCGCGCGCCGTGTCGTGGCCGCTGTGGGTATTGGCGGAGATCGCGATCTGCGCGACCGATCTGGCGGAGGTGATCGGCACGGCGATCGGGCTCAATCTTCTATTCAAGATTCCGCTCGAGATCGGCGTCATCATCACCGCGCTCGACGTGTTTCTCATCCTGTTGATGCAGCACCTCGGCTTCCGCTGGATCGAATCGTTCGTGGTGGCGCTGCTCGGCGTCATCGCTGCCTGCTTTGCCGTACAGATCGCGCTCGCCGATCCCGATTGGCGCGGGGTGATTCTCGGATTTGCGCCGACGATCGACATCGTGCGCAAGCCCGAAATGCTCTACCTCGCGATCGGCATCATCGGCGCGACGGTGATGCCGCATAACCTCTACCTGCATTCGGGCGTGGTGCAGACCCGCCGCTTCGGCGATACGGTCGAGGACAAGCGCGAAGCGATCAAGCTGGCGACGCTCGATTCGACCATTGCGCTGATGTTCGCCCTCCTCATCAATGCGTCGATCCTCATTCTGGCCGCCGCCACCTTCAACAAGGCGGGCAAGACCGACGTTGCGGAGCTCGATCAGGCGCATGCGTTCCTGGCGCCGCTCTTGGGCTCCGCCATCGCACCCACGCTGTTCGGGATCGCGCTCTTGTGCTGCGGGCTGAATTCGACGGTGACGGCGACGTTGGCCGGTCAGATCGTGATGGAAGGCTTTATCGACATCCGCTTGCCCGCCTGGGCGCGGCGGCTGACGACGCGGGCGATCGCCATCATTCCGGCCGCCATCGTGACCATCTGGTACGGCGAGGCCGGGACGGCGAGGCTTTTGATCCTCAGCCAGGTGGTGCTCGGCCTTGCCCTGCCGTTTTCGATCGTGCCGCTGGTGATGTTCACGGCAGATCGCCGCAAGATGGGCGCGCTCGTGGCGTCGCGCTGGGTGGTGGCGCTTGCCATCCTCGTCGGCGCGATCATCATCGCGCTCAACGTGAAACTGATCGCCGATCAGGTCGCGATCTGGGTCCAGCCCGGCTGAGCGCGGTTCGGGCTCACTCGGCGGCCGCTACGAATTGCCGCTTGGCCAGCACGGTCGTCTTCAAGAGCGCGGCCAGCGCACCCGTTTCGTCGCGCGTGAGCGACGAGTAGGGCGGGTAGGGATCGCCGACGGCGACCCCGATCAGGTTCATCGCGGCTTTCATCACCGGGGCGAGCCCGCGGTGCATCCATTTGGACGGGAACAGCGCGAACTGCAGCTGCAACTCGGCGGCGCGTTCGTAATCCTTGGCAAGATATGCAGCGATGACGTGGCGCGCGATCTCCGCGGCGGGCGGCGGCATGGTCGCGCCCGACCCGCCCAGGATGAGCGTGACCAGCAGCATCTGCATGGTGGTGAAATAGCGGGCATGTCCGGCGCGATCGATCTCGACGATCAGCCGGGAGACCCGCGCCAGATCGCGCGAGCTTTCCTTGATGAACTCGACGCGCGGCAGCCGCGCCAGTGCGACGGTATCCGGAATGGAAACGTCGGCGCCCGGTCCGGGATTGAGGTAAAGCGTGATCGGAAGGCGGGTTTCCCGCGACACCGCTTCGAAATAGGCGACGAGGTCGTCCTTGGTCGGCGGGCCGGCGAACGGCCGCAGCGGCGCCAGCAGCTGGATGGCCGCCGCGCCCAGCCGCTCCGCGTCATGGGCAAGCTCGACCGCCGTCTTGAAGGAGGGATGCGAAACTCCGACCATCACCGGCACGCGGCCCGCGACCAGCTCGATGGTGGCGCGGATCAGGGCCTTGCGCTCGTCGAGGCTGAGATAGGTGTATTCCTGCGTTTCCACGCCGGCCGCCACCACCATGGTGGCGCCGCACTCCTCGACCACGTAATCGATCTGGCGCCGCAGCGCCGGCTCGTCGACTTTGAGATCCGACGTGAAAGGCGTGAGCGGTGCGACGATCAATCCTGGCCTGTCCATCACCGTCTCCTCCTCCATCGCGGGGCGGCACCAGCCGGATCGCAGCACCGGTCGGGCAATCGGTTGCCTCTCCGCGAGGCTAGCGCTCCACCCGCTTCCAGCCGTCGGGCGTGAGCCGTTGCTGCGGCAGGAAACGGCCCTTGTAATCCATTTTGCGCGAGCCCTGCACCCAGTAGCCGAGATAGACATACGGAAGGCCCATCTGGCGCGCTCGCGCGATGTGGTCGAGGATCATGAAGGTGCCGAGCGAGCGCGGTGCCGCTTCGGAATCGAAGAACGAGTAGACCATGGAGAGCCCATCGCTGAGCACGTCGGTGAGCGCGACCGCAAGCAGCTCGCCGGTGCCGCGACCGTTGATGGAGCTGTCGGGGCCGCGCCGCCGGTATTCGATCATGCGGGTTTCGACGTGGCTGTCCTCAATCATCATCGCGTAATCAAGCACCGACATGTCGGCCATGCCGCCGTCGCGGTGGCGGGCGTCGAGATAGGAGCGGAATATGGCATATTGCTCGGATGTCGGCGCCGCGATCCGCATTTCGCCGATCAGATCGCGGTTGCGGTCGAGAATGCGCCGCATGCTGCGCGTCGGGCGAAAATCCTCGGCCACCACCCTGACCGAAACGCAGGCGCGGCAGCTTTCGCAGGCCGGTCGATAGGCGATCGACTGGCTGCGGCGGAAGCCGCCGTGGGTGAGCAGGTCATTGAGTTCGGCGGCGCGCTCGCCGACCAGATGCGTGAACACCTTGCGCTCCTCCTGGCCCGGCAGGTAGGGACAGGGCGAAGGAGCGGTGAGATAGAATTGCGGAGTGTTGCGCGAATGCTGGGTCACGGCGGTCTCGAACCGCAAGATTGGCTTGTCGGAAGCTTAAGATCGCGCGCGGCGCGCGTCTCGTCAAATCCTCGTCCTCAGTAGCGAGTATGGCCCAGTTCTTGACGCAACCATTGGGCACGAGTCGGGTTGTTGATCACGATCGTGCCCACCAGCATGTCGTGCAGGAGCCGCCGACGCTCGTTGAAGAAGGCGACCAGGAGGATGAACGGCGTCAGGAACGAGATCGTGAGCCAATAAACGATCGCGTGCACCGCACCGAGGACGAAATAGGCGGGGGCGCCATACCAGGTGTGCATTTCAAGATCCATGATGCGCATCCCGTAAGTCGCCGATGCGGCGCTGCCGAAGGTCAGACCGTAATAGCAGATGGCCCAGACCACGGCCGCAGGCGACAGCAGCCAGAACAGCACCCAGCCGAGCCCCAGCGTGACCAGACCGAAGATGAAAATGAACACGGCCGCGAACAGCACCGGGATGGCGATGATGGTGACGTCGATCAGGAAAGCGATGCAGCGGCGCGCCAGCACGCCTTCGAACAGTTCCGGATTGGCGGCCGGGTCGTAGGCATGGGGCTTGAGCTCGATCGACACGCCGATCTTCTTCGAGCCGTCGTCGGTCATGGCCAAGTATCCTCGCTGTCTGTTTGCTATCCTCCGAATCCACCAGCAGATGGAGAATAGACGGTCTTCGCGCAAGAGGCACGGTCATTCGTGCGGCCGCGGCCCGCGGCCGGCAGCAGGAGATGGGGCATGAGCGTCACCATTGCCGATATCGAGGCGGCGCGCCGCACCATCGCCGGCCAGGTGCTGCGCACGCCCATGCTGCCGGCGCCCAAGCTGTCGGCGCTGACCGGTGCCGAGGTGCATGTGAAGTACGAGAACCTGCAGGTCACCAACTCGTTCAAGGATCGCGGCGCCCTCAACAAGCTCGCCTCGCTCGAGCCGGCCGCGCGCGCGCGCGGCGTGATCGCGATGTCGGCCGGCAATCATGCGCAGGCGGTCGCCTATCACGCCGCACGGCTGGCGATCCCGGCCACCATCGTGATGCCGGTGACGACGCCGTTCGTGAAAGTCGAGGCGACCCAGGCCCACGGCGCCGAGGTCGTGCTCGACGGAGAAACCGTGGCCGAGGCGCAGGTGCGCGCCCAAGCCATTGCCCGCGAGCGCGGCCTGACCTTCGTGCACCCCTACGACGATGCGCTGGTGATCGCGGGCCAAGGCACGATCGCGCTCGAAATGCTGGAAGACGCGCCCGACCTCGACACGCTGGTGATTCCGATCGGCGGCGGCGGGCTTATCGCCGGCAATGCGATCGCGGCGCGCGCGCGCAAGCCGTCCATCGCGATCGTCGGGGCGGAGGCGGCGCTCTATCCGTCGTTCTGGAACGCGCTGCACGGGGAAAACCGTCCGCTCGGGGGGCCGACGCTGGCGGAGGGCATCGCGGTCAAGAACGTGGGCGAGCTGACGCTGCCGATCGTTCGCGAGCTCGTGTCCGAGATCGTGCTGGTGGACGAGGCGCATCTCGAGCGGGCGGTCAATGCCTATCTCACCCTGCAGAAAACGATGGCGGAGGGCGCCGGCGCCGCCGGGCTGGCCGCGATGCTGGTCGAGCCCGAAAAATTCCGCCGCCGCAAGGTGGGATTGATTCTGTGCGGCGGCAACATCGATCCGCGCATCCTCGCCTCCGTCATGGTGCGCGAGCTCGAGCGCGAGGACCGCATCATTTCCTTTCGGCTCACCATCCCGGACCGGCCCGGCGTGCTCGGGCAGATTGCCACCCGGCTCGGCCGCCTCGGCGCCAATATTCTGGAGGTCGAGCATCGCCGGCTGTTCCTCGATGTGCCGGCCAAGGGCGCCAAGCTCGACGTCACGGTCGAAACGCGCGACCGCGCCCACGGGAAGGAAATTTTCGGAGCGCTGGAGGCGGAAGGCTTCCAACCGGTATGGATCGATACGGCGACCATGATGGAGTGATACGAATTGTCTCCGGCGCGGGGAGCGACATAGCATGTCCTTCCTGATCACCGGCGCCTGATGCGTGGAAGCTGCGAGGGCAACCGCCGAATCATCCCGGGCTGAGGGCTTTGCGTCTTGCGCGAGAAGGAGCTTCGTATTGCGCTCGTTTGCTTCGGCGGCGTGTCGCTCGCCGTCTATATGCACGGCATCACCAAGGAAATCCTGAAACTGGTGCGCGCCTCGCGCGCGCTGCATGGGATTGCGGATCGCTCCCGGCGGGCCCAGGCGTCGTTCTTCGACGGCATCGATCGAACCGACCCTGAATACGATAGCGAGGAGGTCTATTTCGAGCTGCTGCGCGACATCGGCCGCACCCTCGAATTGCGCGTGGTCGTCGATATCATCGCGGGTGCGTCGGCCGGCGGCATCAACGGCACGATGCTCGCGCGCGCCTTGAGCCATGATCTGCCCTTCGGCGCGCTACGCGATCTGTGGCTCGACAATGCCGACGTCGCCGTCCTGCTCTCGAGCGAGGCGCGGGCTGGAACCTGGAGCAAGTGGTTCCTGCAGCCGGTGATCTGGGCCGCCGCCAAGACCGGCACCTTCCGCTCGATCACCGACATGGAGGTACGCCGGAAACTTTCGCTGTTCGTGCGCTCGCGCTGGTTCAAGCCGCCGCTCGACGGCCGCGTGATGGCGGGTTTGATGTATGACGCCCTGACCTCCATGGGAGCGGCAAGAAGCCCCACGGCGTCGCTGCTCCCCTCCGGGCAATCGCTCGATCTGTTTGTCACCCTGACCGACTATTACGGCTATCAACAGCTCATACAAATCCACGATCCGCCGCTCATCCATGAGCTCGACCACCACCACGTTCTGCACTTCGCCTATCGCCGGCGCTCGAGCGGCGAGGTCGAGAGCGATTTCGAGCTGGGCAATGCGGCGAGCCTTGCCTTCGCCGCGCGCGCGACGGCGTCATTTCCGGGCGCCTTCCCGCCGGCGCGGATCGTGGAAATGGACGAGGTGGTGGCGCAAAAGCAGGGCACCTGGCCGCGGCGCGCTGAGTTCATCGCGCGCGCTTTCCAGGGCCATTTGCGCGCCGATATCGACCCGACGACGGCGTCGTTTCTCGACGGTTCGGTGCTCAACAACCGGCCGTTCCTGCAAGCGATCTCGGCGATCCAGGGCCGGCCGGCCTATCGCGAGGTCGATCGGCGGCTGGTCTACATCGACCCGCACCCGGCATCCCCGGTGTCGCGGCGCCAGCACAAGATGCCCGGCTTCTTTGCGACCATGCGCGGAGCGCTCTCGGATATCCCGAGCTCGCAGCCGGTGACGGACGAGCTCGGCCGCGTGCTCGAGCTCAACGATCAGGTGCGGCGGCTGCGCGCGATCATCGACAGCGCGCGCCCCCATGTGAGCCAATTGGTGAACAAGGTCGTCACCACCACGTTCGATCGGGCGATTTCCACCGACGAGCTGCGGGCGTGGCGCGAGCAGGTGAACTCGCATGTCGCGCGTGACGCCGGTTTTGCCTACCAGGCCTATGTGCGGCTCAAGCTCGCCTCGGTGCGCGCCTTCGGCGCGCAGCTGATCGTGAAGCTGCGAGGCGTGCCGACGCAGTCTCCGTTGTCGCGCGTGGCGGCCGAAATCATCGATGCCTGGGCCGTGCACAAGGGCATCGTCTACGAGCGCGCCGACGGCGAAGCGCTTGAATTCGAGATCCAGACCGCGGATCATCTTCCCGCTTGGGTGAAATACCTCTTGGCCTTCGACGTGAAATACCGCGAGCGCCGGCTCCATTTCCTGATCGAGGGGCAGAACAGGCTCTACCAGCTGTTGGGTCAGGAGCGCTTTGCCGGCCTCGATCCGCTGGTGGTCGACCGGCTCAAGCGCGAATTCTACGGTCGCCTCGATTCGCTTCGGCGCCGGCATGACGTCGAGTTCTACGGTCACGAGGTTCGCGACCTGGTGGCCGACATCTTTCCCGCCGCGCCTTCGGCCGGGGAGATCAAGCATCTTGCGGCCTATGCGCACGGTTTCGTGCAACAGCACGTCGACAAGCTCGATCGGCTGATCGAGCAACTCGGCGCCGAGATCGATCTTGCTGCGAGCACCCGCGACCTCGACGATCTGTTGGCATCGCTCGATCCGGCCGAGTGGCACCCGGACGCACGCCGCGAAGTGCTGGTCAACTACCTCGGTTTTCCGTTCTGGGACGTTTTGACGTTTCCGATGACGAGCGTGCGCGAGCAGGGCGAGTTCAACGAGATTCTGATCGACCGTATCAGCCCGCAGGACGTCCACGCCCTCAAGGGATTCGATGGGATCGAGAGCTTGAAGGGCATCGGCTTTGGCCATTTCGCGGCGTTTCTCTCTCGCGCCTACCGCGAAAACGACTATCTTCTCGGCCGCCTGCATGCCCTCGACCGGCTGATCGACATCGTTTGCGACGCCGCGGGCATCGATCCCAAGGGGGACCGGATCGACGTCCGGGGGCTGAAGAAGCGGGGATTTGGCCGCATCGTCGATGCCGAGGAAAAGCATCTCGTCCATAGCGGCGAACTGATCGCCGGCCTGCGCCGCCGGATCAGCGAGATGGGAGGGTAGGGCGGCACACACCGGCCGGCATAGGACCTGCGCGGTGCCAAGCCGCTCCTGCACGCGCCCTTGAGAGCCCGCAATGAGGGCGTGAACAGCCTTATGGCTGCACCGCATCCGGAACACGAGGCCGGGTGCAATCGCGCCGCCAACGCTCGGACACGGAAATTTAGTTCGGAGGGAGAGAAACCAAAGAGGCGCTGCGATGCTTGTCACTGCAGGGAGGAACCGTAGTAGGAGAAGTCATGAACAATCCGAACCAACAGAACCCCGGGCAGCAACAGGGCGGCCAGGACAAGCCGGGTCAACAGCAGGGCGGGGGCCAGCAGAAGCCGGGCCAGCAGCAGCAGGAGCCCGGAAAGGGCGGCCAGCAAGGTGGCCAAGGTGGCCAAGGTGGCCAAGGCGGACAGCGCCAGGGCGGCCAGGAGCAGAATCGCTAAGGCACTCGGAGATAAAATCCCCGGCTCACGCCGGGGATTTTTCTATGGAACCGCGTCTTATCCCGATGTGATCTCGCGTCACCGGACGCGAGGTATGGCCCATCGAGAACGGGTGAACAAGGTCACCTCAATCACGGCTCGCCGGATCCCGATCGTTCGTCTCGGTGGTGCTGGTGACGAAGTCGGCGATGAGCAATCTCAATTCATCCATCGAGGGAATATCCATCAGCAGAGCGACGTAACCTCGAATCTCTTTCTTGCTGATCTCGAACCTGATGTGAAGAAGCAGGACCAGGCGCTCCCGCGTCTCGATACTTTCAAACAGGTGCCAGCTGTCGCCGCGGACCACGACCGGCAGCGACATCCTAAGCCCACGCTTGAGGAGATTTGCAATCGTCGCCGCCCCGACGCGGACATTTGGAAAGCGTCGGGGCTGCGGGCCCGATGCAGATCGGTCTCTTGTTGCGTCTGCCGCAACCAAACGGCTCATCGCGCGTTGCCGCTGAAAGGAAACGCAGCTCCGGGAGCGTTGATACCGCCCCAGTTGCGGGTACCTGACGAGCCTGCTTTGGCCGCGCGCCGGCGAGCATTAGCGCATGTTCCGGAAAAGTGGGAACCGGTTTTCCGAATAGAACATGCGCAAAATCGAAGGATCTAGAGCGCATCACGATTCGCTCCAATCGGGATGCGCTCTAGTCCGCCCGCAGCATAACCCGCGGTAGGCCGTTAGGGCGAAGCATTGCTGCATTTTTGCCGAGAACGCATGAGTCGCGCGAAGCGCCATGGAAAACCTGCTTCTGCTGCTCCCCGACCGTCCCCAGTCTTTGCTCGCAAGATACGGCATGACGACGCTGATCGTGCTCGTGTGCTTTCTGCTGCAAATCGGCGTCGAGTTTCAATCCGGGGTGTTCGCATTCTTCATGTTGCTTCCCGGAATTTTCTTGGCGTCCATTCTTTTTGATCGCGGCTCCGGATTCTACGCAACCCTTCTGAGCACAGCGGGGTCCATTGCAGTGCTGTGGCCCTCCGAGGGTCGGTCGCTGCCGCCTCAGTATCTGCTGCCGCTTGTCTTGTTCGTGCTTGTCGGGCTTGCGCTTGCGACGGTGAGCGAGGCGATGCGCAAGGCGCTGGAAAGGGCCGTGGCGGCCGAGCAGTCCAAGGACATCATGTTGGATGAGCTGAACCATCGCATTCGCAACAACCTCTCGATGGTGGCATCCGTTTTGGAATTGCAGATGCGCGCGCAGAAGGACGAAGGGTCGAAGGCCGCGTTTGCCTCGGCGGTGGCGCGGGTTCATGTCATCGCGAATGCGCACGATCATCTGCTGCCGAAGCATGGTCAATCGACCATCGACATGCGCGAATATCTGACGGCATGTTGCCGAAACCTGGGAGACGCGCTTCGCGACGTCAGGCCGATTGCCGTAAACGTGAATGTCGCACAAATCTATCTTCGCAGCGACAAGGCGGTCGCCGTCGGGCTCATCGTGAACGAACTCGTGACCAATGCGTTCAAGTACGCTTTTCCCGACGACCGCGCCGGAACGGTCAATGTCACCCTTCATGGCAGCAGGGCGAGCGAGGTGGAATTGGTCGTGGAGGACAACGGTAAAGGCTGTCCCGACGACGCCAAGGAAGGTTTGGGCTCGCGCATCGTGCGGCTCCTGACGGAGCAGCTGAGGGCCACGATCAGGCGGGAGGCTGTGCATCCGGGATGTCGGGTGTTGCTGACCATCCCGGAGCGCTGATTGGGGGAAAACAGCTCCGTGGAGCATGAATCACGGGCCAGGAGCCGATCTCAACATCGCATGCGTCGCGCCGCCGTCGAGAGATCCGGTATCGGGGGCGATCCGAAAACATATGCTCGCCGTGAGGTCGCATTTAACCCCCTAGCGCATGTTCCGGAAAAGTGGGAACCGGTTTTCCGAACAGAACATACGCAAAATCGAAGAATCTAGAGCGCATCACGATTCGACCCAATCGGGATGCGCTCTAAGCTACATTCGCCGCAATCAAGCTCCATGTTTTCCCGGCGACATGCGCGTCGAGGCCGCGCTTGGACGGCGCGGGCGGTTCGACGCACCCTAACGGTCATTCACTTGTGTCGCCGACGCGGCTGGCGGAACGGACCGTCGCCTGTCGCGGTCATGAAGCCCTCCATGCCGGGCATGGCGGCAGGACCGGTGTCTCCGCCCGGCGCCATCATGGTCATCAGCGGCTCGACCATTTGCATCATTCGGGCCATGCGCTTCTTGCCGATCTTGCTCTGCATCCTCTGCATCATCGGGGCAAATTGCTCGATGATCGGGGCAAATTGAGCCATCGGGTCGCCGGCTCCCTCGAACTGGGCATGCGCCGGGACGGAGGCGAGGGCGAAGGTCAGCAAGATAGCCGGGGGACAGGCCAGCTTGGTCAGGGTGCTCATCGAGACGCTCCTTCCGCTTCATGACCGACATCGGCCGGTCGCTGTTCCCATCCCCACCGGGCGGTGTAGACGACGCCGCTTTCGCCGGGCTGTGATCGCCGTCACACTTTTCCCGTTTGCTCCTTTCTCGTTTGCTCCGCCGATCGCCGACCGCGCGCCGGTTTCGCCAGCGCGCGGCGTTGAGGCTCAGCCGGGGCCCGCCGCAACGCCGCGCGGGCGCGGTGCGGAGCGTGTCATCGGGCGGCGCGTCGCGCCGACCAATTCCACTGGCTTCGGGGCCCCTGGTTTCGCACCTCCCCGCCCTTGACAGCCCGTAACCAACGGGTTACCAATTTGGTAACCAAATGGTCACACAAGCACGCAAGCAACGCGAGGCGGTGTTCCGGGCGATCGCCGATCCCACCCGCCGCGAGATCCTGAGCCTGCTGCGCAGGGGCCGGTACAGCGTCGGCGAGATCGCAGCGAATTTTCGTACCAGCCGCCCGGCGATCTCGAAGCATCTTCGCTTGCTGCGATCCGTGGGTCTGGTCGTTGCCAGGCAGGACGGCACGGCGCGGATTTGCGAGCTGAACGCCAAGCCCCTGCGTGCGGTCGGCGACTGGCTTCGAGACTACGAAGCGTTGTGGGGCGAAAGTCTGCGCAGTCTCAAGCGTTACGTCGAGGAGGATCGATGAATTCGACAATCGCGAACGATACGATCGTCAAGGAAATCACCATCAAAGCTCCGGCAGAGCGGATCTTCGAGGCGCTCACCATTCCCGACCAGCGGGTGAAGTGGTGGGGGGGCGGGCAATTCCAGGCCACGCACATGGAGTCCGACCTGCGCCCCAGCGGCAAATGGATGATGCGTGGGGCTAGCTCGGGGGGAAGGTCTTTCAGCGTCGTCGGGGAGTATCGCAAAGTCAGGCGGCCGAGCTTGCTCGTCTTCACCTGGCTTCCCAATTGGCAGCAGGATTCGACCGAGTCGCTCGTGCGCTTCGATCTGGAAGAGAAGGACGGCGTCACGACGGTCCGCTTGACGCATTCGGGCCTCACGACCGAGATTTCGCGCGCAAGCCATCAAGGCTGGCCTCAAATCCTGGCGTGGCTGCAGGCCTACGTCGAGAACTGAGCTGCCGGCCGTCCTCGACGCCGTCGTGCGACCGTCGCCGGCGGGGGAGGATGCGGCCGCGACGCGCGGATGGTTCGCAACCCTCCTGCTTGATTTGCCGCAACCGCGGGGCGCTGCCGGCGCGCAACCGCGCCGCTTGCGCCTGCCGCGTCGCGGCGATCAGTCGCTTGCCGCGACTGCGCCGGGGCCGAAACGAACGTTGCCGCCGACGAGGAACATGTTCACGTTCTGCGCGACGCCGATCGACAAGTTGGCTCCCCCGCCCGGTGGCGTGAGGGTTACGCCGCGTGCTCCGAAGTCCGCGTAGTCGTACTCGACGAAAACGGACAGGTTGCGACCAAAGCCCCATTCCAACCCGACGCCGGCGGTCCAGCCGCTGCGGATGGCTTGGCCGTTGAGCAGCGTCGTCCCGGCGGGATTGCGGATGCCGTGAACGTCGTTGATCCAGGCGGCGCCCCCCTTGGCATAGAGCAGCGCGGCGGGCGTCGCGGTGACCCCAATGCGTCCCGTGAAGGTCGTGAGCCAATCCACCTTCGTTGTGATGACGTTGGTGCTTGCGGGCAAGGAATTGTCGCTTCTGGCGTTGGTCGCGTCAATCATGCCCTGCACGCCGAGCACGAGCACGCCCATCTGGTAGTCGCATCCGAGCTGGCCTCCGGCAGCCCCGCCGCTTGCTTTGTTGCCGCCGTAGTCGGCGAGCGTCGTCGAATTTCTGAACGACTGGGAGGTCCATTCGCCGCCGGCGTGGATGCCGGCATAGCAGCCGCTCCAGGTGTATGCGGGGACGACCGGCGGCGGAGCCGGCATGTCGGCGGCTGCGGCGGGCGCCGCGACCAGCGCCAACCAGGCACTCGTCATCAAGGATAACGTCTTCATCGTCCCCTCCCGATGCTGCGCGCGACCGGGAACAGACTAAGCCGGCAAATCGTCTTCGCGCCACGCGGATAGCCGCGGATTCAAGCGTTGTCGGCGTGAATTCGCACTGCCGTGGCGAAATAACAGCATCCTCGAATTGAAATTATTCTGAACTGGGGCGTGGACTCGTGAAATACGCGCGAGACTTGCACCCTGCTCCGCAGCAGCGCGCGGGTCTCGCGAACGAGCGGCTCGTTTTGGACAGGCGTTCGAACAGCTCCGCGACCGCACGGCGACCGCCGACGAGCGTCCAGATCCAAGTTCATCAAGGCGAAGAGGGCAGGGCCAGCTTGCGTTCGACTTGATGCGATTGGCGCAAAGCGGTGGTGGCAACCTCCTGGCGGACGCCGGGGGTCGATGCTTTGTTTGACGGCAATTTGCGCGCCTGACGCGACGGACCTTTGGTGCCTGCAGTCTGCAGCGCCATGCCGGCCGTGGCTTTCGAAACCCGGATCTGAGGCTTCGAGGCGGAGACCCGAACGCGTTGCGGATTGAGCGGAGGCGCGGCCGCGGCCGCGGCGACCGGCGCGTCTTCCAGCTCTTTTCCCTCCACGATGATCGGCATCGTCCGCTGGGTCGCAGCTTCGGAAATATGCTCTTCGATCAATTGGCGCATGCGGGAATCACGTGCGGCATTCGAGGTGCCACCCAGGATGACGGCGACGATGTGCCTTTCGTCGCGGCGAACCGATGACACCAAGTTGTATCCGGAGGCCTCGGTATAGCCGGTCTTGATCCCGTCAACCCCCTGCACTTGGCCAAGCAGGTTGTTGTGGTTGCGCATCTCAATTCCATGGTAGCGGAAGCTCGGAGTTGCAAAGTATTGGTAGAAGCCCGGAAATCGGTATTGGATCGCGAGGCCCAGAATCGCCTGGTCGCGGGCGGTCGTAACTTGCTCCTCCGCGGGCAATCCTGAGGCGTTGACATAGACCGTGCTCATCATGCCAAGCGCGCGTGCTTTCTGCGTCATGAGCGTGGCGAATTCCTCTTCGCTGCCGCCGAGTGCTTCGGCGACAACGACCGCGGCGTCGTTCGCCGACTTGGTGACGAGCCCCCTGATCGCGTCCTCGACGCTGATGGTCTGATTGGCCTTGAGTCCCAGCTTCGTGGGGTGCTGGATGGCGGCGTAGGCTGAGATCGGCAGCGGGGTGTCGAGCTTGAGCTTGCCCTCGTCGAGCTGCTCGAAAAGCAGGTAAAGCGTCATGATCTTGGTCAGCGACGCCGGGTGACGCAACTCGTCCGCGGCGACCTCGTGCAGCACGCGGCCTGATTTGTCATCAACCACGATGGCAGCATACGGCGGTCGATAGTTGGGCCCGTGAATCGCACGTGGAGAGGGATGGTTGCGCGGAGAACGCGCCTCCGCCTGATCCGAGCCGGTGCCGGCAATCGTCAGCGTTGCCAGCAGACCGACAACCGGCAGCCAATGTGAGCGCGAGAGATGAGCCAAGCCCATTGAAGATGCCCCAGTTGCCGATCCGGATTCGGAGGATCGAATAAATCCTGAATCGGGCGCCGTGGCTGTAGTGCGAATGTCACACTTTATGGAAATCGCTCACCATCCCCTGCCGGCTGATCTTGCGGATGCGCCGTCGGCGGCCGCGCGGCCGCCCGATGCCGGGTAAGCGCGCCGCTGAACCCATCAGGGGAGCGGACATCCCGACGCGGTGCGCGCTGCCCGGCGCTGCGCCGCCGGAGCCGATCGGCATGACCAAGCAAGTGATGAGCATAAGACGCCGGGTGTGAACTGCTTCACAGTCAGCCGGCATGAGCAATGGCATTCTCCCGTCCACAAGCGCCAGCCATTCCGGTCGGCAACGGGCTGAGGGAGATCATCAGCATGGACGGTCTAATTGCCTTCGCCGGTCTCGTTGCGGCGCAGTTCGCCGCAATGGTTTGCGTGTACCGCTGGCACGCAGTGGGCCGCCTCTCGGGCGCCGAGGGCGCCCATCCTCGATCGCCCGGCGAAATCGAACCGCAGCAATCTCCCCGTAGGCAGTAACACCCAGTCCGCGCGACTGCGGGGTCGCGATCGCAGCATCCGCAGAAACTGCGCGATGCGATCATGCATCGGCCGGCATGGGAGCCGTGCCGATCGTCGTGTGCGGCTTCGGCGTTGCATCTGCCGGCGCTTTTTCGTGCGGCAGCAGGGCTAGAGCGCATCCCGATTGGATCGAATCGTGATGCGCTCTAGATTCTTCGAATTTGCGCATGTTCCATTCGGAAAACCGGTTCCCACTTTTCCGGAACATGCGCTAGCCGATGAGTGGGCCATTCCCCGCGCGCAGACATGCCCACGCCTGCGGTCGCCATCCCGCTCGCTGCGGCCGTGCACAAGATTGCGGCGGTAGCCGCCGCAGATTGATGCTGCGTTAGGCAGTTGGGGGCTCCGGCATACCGCGTTCGCCTCAGCCGCGGATCCTGTCCCGGCACAACGCCGTCTTCCTCGTTCCTCGCGACTCCACAGGCCAACGCAAACCGCCCGAATTGGCACAAGGGCTGCATGAAGCGGGCAGCGTCTTCGATCCAAAAACAGCCGACCTCGACGTTCTCGGCCAGTTACGGGAGACCATCCAATGTGTGCAGGCGATGATCGCAATTGTCCGGAATTTGAGCTCCACCGCCAAAAGCTGCTCGACGATCTCGACGCCGAGCGGCGCAGCTTCCTGAAGAGTGCGTTCGTGGCCGCTGGTGGCGCGGCGGCGCTGACCGCAGGCGGCATGTCGCTGGTCGCGCCGGCCACCGCCCAGACGGTCGCGCCGCGGCAGGGTCAGCCGAACCACCATTACGTGCCGGCCACGGCCGATACCGTCCATTGGGGCTATTTCAGCAAGCTGCTCAAACCGGTCGTCGAGATCGATCCCGGCGACTACGTGACCATCGAGACCTTGACCCATCACGCCAACGACGACGCCGAGCGCATGGTCAAGGGCGACCCCGGCGCCGAGAGCGTCTACCTGTGGACCAAGGACAAGAAAGGCGTGAACCGGCGCGGCGCCGGTCCGATCGACGGCAAGCTGTTGGGGCGCGGCGCCGGCGAGGGCTTCGGCGTGCACATCTGCACCGGCCCGGTCTATGTGCGCGGCGCCGAGCCCGGCGACGTCATCGAGTTGCGCATCATGGACGTGAAGCCGCGCCCCTGCGCGAACCCCGCCCATGCGGGAAAGACGTTCGGCAGCAACGCGGCCGCGTGGTGGGGCTTCCATTACAAGGAGCTGATGACGGAGCCGAAGCCGCGCGAGGTCATCACCATCTACGAGATCGACGCGACCGGCCAGCGCAACTGGGCGAATGCCGTCTACAATTTCCAATGGACGCCGCAGACCGACCCATTCGGCGTGGTGCACAAGACCATCGATTATCCCGGCGTCCCGGTGGATCACGGCACGATCAAGGAAAACCACGGCATCCTCAAGAACGTCCGCATTCCCATTCGTCCGCATTTCGGCGTGATCGGGCTGGCGCCGAAGGAAGCCGACGTCGTCGACTCCATTCCGCCCGGCTATTTCGGCGGCAACATCGACAATTGGCGCATCGGCAAGGGGGCAACGATGTACTATCCGGTGGCGGTGCCCGGCGCCCTGTTGTCGGCCGGCGATCCGCACGCGTCGCAAGGCGATTCGGAATTGTGCGGCACGGCGATCGAATGCTCGCTGACCGGGACGTTCCAGGTCATTCTGCACAAGAAGGCCACGCTCGAAGGAACCTCGCTCGCCAGTCTCGACTATCCGCTGCTCGAGACCCAGGACGAATGGCTGATGCACGGATTCAGCTACGCCAATTACCTGCAGGAGCTCGGCGAAAAGGCCCAGTCGACGATCTACGAGAAATCATCGGTCGATCTCGCGCTCAAGGATGCGTTCCGCAAGATGCGGGCGTTCCTGATGAATACCAAGGGCCTCAGCGAAGACGAGGCGATCTCGTTGATATCGGTCGCAGTCGATTTCGGCGTTACGCAGGTCGTCGACGGGAACTGGGGCGTTCACGCCATCATCAAGAAGAGCCTTTTCGCCGGCGCAGTCGCCTAGCGCATGTTCCGGAAAAGTGGGAACCGGTTTTCCGAATAGACCATGCGCAAAATCGAAGAGTTCTCAAAATCGAAGAGTCTAAAGCGCATCACGATTCGATCCAATCGGGATGCGCTCTAAGACGCGTTTCGGAAAGCCTGCCCGACCTTGGCCGCTGGTGGGTTTTTCCGAAGGGAACATGCGCCAGGCCAGATCAAAGAATCCGGAACGCATCACGATTTAATCCGATCGGGATGCGCTGCGGGAACGGAATTGTCGGCAGCTTCCTCGGTTGCGCCTGCGGACGGCGGCTCCCATCCGAACACGGATCGGCCGCCGTACGAATGCGAGCGCCGGCGCTCGTCCGCGATCAATCCGTCGACGCAGGGACCGGTCGCATGGCGCTCGAGCTTGCGGGCCTGCTCGTCAAGTCGCCTCAGCGCACCCAGTTCTTCCTCGCGTCCGAGCTTCGCCTTGCGCACGGCCGACTTCAAGACGTTGATCGTTTCGTCGTAGACCTTGAGCGGGACGGGAAAGGGGTGTCGGTCTTTGCCGCCGTGAGCGAGCGAGAACCGCGCCGGATCGCTGAAGCGACAAGGGGCGCCGTGCACGACTTCGGCCACCATCGCCAGCGCCCGGACGGTTCGCGCGCCCACGCCGGGCGTGAGCAGGAGCTCGGGAAAATCCGCCGGCCCGCGTTCGGCCGCCGCGGCCAAAGTGCCATGCATCCGTCGCGTGACCACGTCTTGCGCGCGAACGTCGTGGCGGGTGGGCATGACCAGGTGAGGCAGCAGCGGCTGCGCCGCAGGGGTCGCCTTGCTTGCGGAACCGTCCAGCTTTGCGAGCTCAACCGCGATCCGGTCCGGCCCCAGTGAGGAGAGCAGGTCGAGTTGCGCGCGGCGCGACGTCTCGGCGCGCCGATCGGCCAGGTTGACGATCCGCCCCTGGCTGGCGCCCTCGATCGCGGCGTGGGGATCGTCGACGAAGCTTGTCAGCCCCTCCGAGAGCCAGTGATAGCGGCGCGCCTGCTTGCGTTGGCCGTTCATGCCCTGCTGGACCACCGCCCAATGGCCGTCGTCGGTGACGACGAAACCGTGCAGATAGAGATCGAAGCCATCCTGCACAGCGGCGTTGTCGACCTTGGCCACGAGACGGCTGGCTTGCGCCAGTCTGTCGCCGTCGAACCCGACCCGATCTCCGATCGAGATCAGCTCGTTCGGCGTTTGCCGCGAGTGCTTCCCGCGCCCGCCGCAGACGTGGACCCCGAGCTCCCGTTGCAGCGGCGCCAGCCCGCGCTTGAGAGCGCCGATGACGCTCGTGGTGATGCCCGATGAATGCCAGTCCATCCCCATGACGGCGCCAAAGGACTGGAACCAAAACGGGTTTGCCAGCCGGCGCAGAAGCTCGTCGCGCCCGTAATGGTGCACGATGGCCTGGCTCATCACCGCGCCCAACCGGGTCATGCGGTCTGCCAGCCATTTCGGCACCTGTCCGCCATGCAGCGCCAGATCGGCACTGCCCGATCTTCGTGTCATGAGTCGCACATTCCTGGCGCGCCCGGACAGCGGGCCCGATCGCCGCTCCGGATACCTGTTCAGAGAGTCCGGCGCTTTCGGTAGGCGATCGTCAATTCGTTATCGCTTGCGCAAAGCTCAAGTGGTGACCGGCCGCGATTTACCGACATGATTGTATCGTCGAAATTGACCGTGGCGAAGCCCGCCCCGTCTTGCAATCCGCCTCACCTGCGGAACGCCAGGGCCGAAACGGCGTTGCAACTTTGAATTCGGGCCGGACAGCTGGGTTCCGGCACCAGCCAGCCCGGCGCGCCGGCATGCCCATGATTACTTTGCGCGGCGTGTTCTTTCGATTTGCGATTCTCTATGCCGCGCTCTTCAGCGCATTCGGGTTTGCCTCGCCGTTCTTACCGGCCTTTCTCGCGAGCCGCGGGATTGGGCCCGAAGAGCTCGGGATCGTGCTGGGCTTGGGAACTGCGGTGCGACTCATCTCCGGACCCTGCGTCGGACGGCTCGCGGATCGTCTTCACGCCTTTCGCCCCGAACTCGCGGTTTGCGCCGTGCTCGCCGCGAGCGCCGTGCTCATGTATTTGGCGGCGCGTGGATTCCGGGCGGTCTTGCTCGTCAGCCTGCTTCAGGCCGCGGCACTGGCGCCTCTGGTCCCGCTCGCGGACGCGTTATCGCTCGCCAGGGCCCGCGCAGGGCGGAATAGGGCGGGATTCGAGTACGGGTGGGTGCGGGGAGTGGGTTCGGCCGCCTTCATTGCGGCTACGCTGCTGGCCGGGCATGTAGCAGATGTTCATGGCCTTTCCGCCATCGTCTGGCTGAGCGCAATGTCGCTTCTGGCGATCCCGTTCGCCGCGTTCTTGGTGCCCGGCTTTCCCGCAGGCGCACGCGCCGGCGCCCGCACCGGAGACACTCCCGATCGTCCCTGGCTGATGCTGCTTCGTCAGCGAGCGTTTGTGCGGGTCACCCTGGTCGCCGCGCTCGTTCTCGGCAGCCATGCGATGTACGATTCCTTTGCCGTGATCCGTTGGAGTGCTGCCGGCATCGGGTCCGCGACGGCCGGCGGGCTCTGGTCGGCGTCGGTCGCCGCCGAGGTGCTGGTTTTTCTATGGATCGGTCCTGCCCTGTTGAGGGCGCTGAGCCCGACCGGCGCCTTGGCTGCTGCGGCATTTTTCGGTCTGCTGCGCTGGGCGGTCATGGCGCAAACCACCGACGTGGCTGCGCTCGCAGTGGTGCAGCCCCTGCACGGATTTACCTTTGCGCTCCTCCATCTTGCATCCATGCGCATCATCACCGATACGGTTCCACGGGCTCTGGCCGGAACCGCGCAGGCGGTCTATGGCCTGGTTGGCGTCGGCGGCGCCACGGCGCTCCTGACGATTTTCTCAGGGTGGCTTTATGCGCGTTTCGGACCGGCCGGCTTCTGGGCGATGAGCCTCCTTTGCATCGCGGCTTTCCCCGTCATCTGGACCCTGCATCGCGCGTTGGCTCCCTCGCTCCTGTGCGGGGACGACATACGCTGACGATCCGCGCAAGCATGGACCCGCTGCAGCGCGCACGTCCGCGGCACCGGCAACCTGCCGCCGAGGCCGTGCGCGATCGCCGGGGCGATAGCGTGCCTCAAGGGATCCGCGCAAAGAGGGACGAACAAGGGAGAAGCGGCAAGAACGTCACGCGTCAGCCGGCTTTGCGTCCCGTGAGGTCTTGGACGCTTCCCAGAACCCGCAGATGTTGCCCTCGGGATCGATGACCGCCGCGACCGCGCCGATGCCCGGCACCGGCATCCTGGGCAGCGCGACGGTCGCACCGAGCTTGGTGGGCTTGTCGATGTCCGCGTCGATGTCCGCGACATCCACGTAGTTTATCCACGGCTGCCGCGGGTTCTGTCGCTTCATCACCGCGCCGTTGATTCCCGGCCCCTGCGAGCCGGTATCGCACAGCCAGTATTCCACGCCGGGAATCGGCGCCTTCTGGACCGTCCAGCCGAACAGGTCGCGGTAGAACCCGGTGAGCTTTTCCGGCTCGTTCGCCGGAATTTCAAAGTGGACGACGCGATTGCTGCTCGTGATGGCTCCTCGTTGCGGAGATCGCGCGCGGCTAGAGCATGATCCCGAAGTGGGTACCGGTTTTCGGAAACTTATGCTCCGGCAATAGCCTCGAGCGGGATGACGACAAAAGTCATCCCGCTCTAGGTGATCGGCCAGCGCAGACATTCCGCCAAGCCGCGCCCCATGATCCATTCGAGATCGCCGGCGGAAAGAAAATCGAGCTCTTCGGTGAAATGAGCCACGACCTGTCGGTAGGAGCAGGTCGCGGGCACGCGGGTGATATCGCTGCCCCAGAACGCGCGCCGCGGCCCGAACGCCTCGATCACGCGGCGAAGCGGCTCGCGCAGATTCTTGAACGGATACGGCTCGGTCGAGAAGCAGGGCAGCGCCGATACTTTGACGAAGACGTTGCGGTGATGCGCGAGCGCGTTCATGCGCTCGACCGCGGCGGCCGCCTTGGCATCCATGGTCTCGCGCGCGAAGCCCATATGGTCGACGATGATCCTGAGCTTGGGATGGCGCGCGGCGATCGCGCTGATCTCGGCCAGCCGTTCCGGTGCGTGCACCATCACCGGAACGTCGTGGCGCTCGGCTTCCGGCCAGAACCAGTCGGCGGTGCCATCGGTGAGCCACAGCCGGTCGGCGTCGCGGTGAAACGTCAACCGCACGCCCAGCATGCCGGGCTGGTCGCGCCATCCCTTGAGCGTGTCCTTGCCGGCGCCAGTCTTGAGCGCAAGGCGGCCCATGATCGCGAAACGGTCGGGATGCATGCGCACGGCCTCGAGCGCATGGTCGTTGCGGTCGGCGTCGAAGGAGGGCGGCACCAGGATCGCGCGGTCGACGCCGGCGCGATCCATGTCGCCGACGAGTTGATCGTAGCGGTAGGGCTTGCGGTCGCCGACACCGGCGCCGAGCCGGCGATCCGGCCGGTCGGGCGGCCACACATGCACCTGCGAGTTGATGATCATCATGCCATTTGCCCGATCAATTCTCCTGCCTACGCTTCTGCCACCACGCGGTTGCGCAGGACGGCGATGCCGGTGATCTCGATCTCGATCACGTCGCCCGGCATGACGCTTTGGCGCACCTCATAGGCGACGAGCCTGTCCTTCTGGAAGCGGCACCAGTCATGGGCGGACTTCGATGTGAGTTGAGCGGACAGAAGGAGCGGACGGAAGGAAGGCGGCGAGACGACTTTGAAGGGGCTATGTCGATGCCCTGAGCTTTTCCGCGACCCGCGGGGCGAAATAGCTGAGCACGCCGCAGGCGCCGGCGCGCTTGAATGCGATCAGGCTCTCCATCATCGCCTTCTCGCCGTCGAGCCAGCCGTTCTGCGCCGCCGCCGTGATCATCGAATATTCGCCGGAGACCTGGTAGGCAAAGGTCGGCACGCCGAAGGCGTCTTTCACCCGACGCAGGATGTCGAGATAGGGCATGCCCGGCTTGACCATGACCATGTCGGCGCCTTCCGAGATATCGAGCTCGACCTCGCGCAGCGCCTCGTCGGTATTGGCGGGGTCCATCTGATAGGTCCGCTTGTCGCCGATCAGCGTGGCGGCCGAGCCGACCGCGTCGCGGAACGGGCCGTAGAAGGCGGAGGCGTATTTTGCCGCATACGCCATGATGGATACATCGGCGAATTCGGCCTGGTCGAGGGCCGCGCGGATCGCCCCAACGCGTCCGTCCATCATGTCGGAGGGCGCGATGATGTCGCAGCCGGCCTCGGCCTCCACCAGGGCCTGCTTCACCAGCACCTCCACCGTCTCGTCGTTGATGACGGCGCCGTCGCGCAACAAGCCGTCATGGCCGTGGCTGGTATAGGGGTCGAGCGCGACGTCGCAGAGCACGCCGATCTCCGGCACCTCCTTCTTGATGGCCCTTATTGCGCGGCAAACCAGATTGTCCGGATTGAGCGCCTCGCTGCCGTCCTCGTCACGCCGCTTCGGGTCGGTATAGGGAAAGAGCGCGAGGCAGGGGATCGCGAGCTTGGCGGCTCGTTCGGCGTCGCGCACGGCCTCATCGACGGAAAGCCGCTCGACACCGGGCATGGACGCGACCGGCACGCGCGTCTTCGAGCCCTCCACCAGAAACAGCGGCCAGATCAGGTCGTCCGTGGTGAGCACGTGCTCGCGCACCAGACGCCGGGTCCATTCGGCCTTGCGGTTGCGGCGCGGCCGGACGGCGAGCTCGAGGCGCGTCGCGGGCTTGCCCGAAATCTTGGATTCGACCGGGGCGAGGCGGGCTTCGACCGGACGACCGTATTTGATGGCCATTGCGGCGCTCCAGGCTGGCAACGACCCGTTTTAGCCGTTCCAAGGCGTGCCCGCCAGCACGGTTCGGGAAACCTCAGGCGACCGAATCCCGTCTCTCTCTCGCCGAGTTGCAGGGGTCACTTGCGGCCGCGGCGTGGGCTCGCCGTCGCGTACGGCGGCTCATTTGGGCGCGGACCATTCAGCGACCGCATTGAAAGTGCCGAGCTCATCGACCTTCGCTCCGAACGAGTCGAACTTGCGCTTGATATTTTCGTCGTCGACCCTTTCCCGCGACAATACTTCGGTGACCTGCAAGAAGAATTCACCGACCGTTTCCGTTGTGTCTCCCTGAAGCAGGAGGAGGTTGGTAACCCGCCCGATACGCAGCGAATCCTTTCGAACGGCGGGGAAGTACTCCTCGTTCATGAACGACACGAACGCGTCGGCGTCCTGCGTTCTTGGTAGCTTGATGTGGGTGATGAACATCCAATCCTCCTCTTTGATGCTGCTCGGCTCTTTTCCGCTCAGCGCTCCAGCGCCGTCGATCGGTCGTGGTGGGGTCCGGACCGGTCTGCACCAGCACACGCGTCCGGATCTCGCCGGCTGCGGAATCGACCAAAACGTGGCTCGCGCATCGGTTTGCCATTGTGCTATATTACACGCAATGCGGGAATACTCAAAGGAGGTTTCCATGATCGCCAGCTCGGCATTGCGGTGCGCATTCGCAATCTATGTGGCGGCAATCGTCCTGCCGGCTGCGGCTTCGCTGCCCGCCGGCGCAGCAGAGGAGACCTTTCAAAGACCCACCTGGAACGACAAGCGTCTCGACCTGTGCTTCACGTGGGGCAAGAACTGCGGGAAGCCGGTCGCCGACGCGTATTGCTTGGCGGCGGGCTACGAGAAGGCGAAAGGATTCGCCCAGGAGCCGGCACGGCCGACGCAGCTCATCGCGCAGCGGAGGATTTGCAATGAGTCCATCTGTCAGGGCTTCAGGTCCATCACTTGCGTGACGCGCGCTGCGAAGCCAGGCCCGCGCCGGGAGGGTCCAAGGATGACCGACTGATCGCCGTCATCGAGGTCTCGACGCTGCCGATGGAATCGCGGTTGCCGCTCCCTTGCGGTCATGCATGAGGAGGTTCAAGCCGTTTACGGCGCCGACGGGAAAGCAACCGAGCTGGCGTCGGCTGCGGTGTCCACGAAACTCGCGGGCTTAAATGGCGGACGCGTCCGATTGCCGACGGCGGCATCTTCACGCCACGATGGTCGACATGGCACGATAGTGGCCATGCTCATTCTCAGCGAGGCCCCGACATGTCAACTCTCGGACCCGACCCGTCCCGGCAACCCGCGATATCCGGCAAGCAACTCGCCCTGATCGTCTACATCCTCTATCTCGCCGCCTATTTCACGGGAATAACGTCCCTGATCGGCGTCATCATTGCGCACGTGCAGGTCGGCTCGGCCGACCCGCTGTTGAGCACGCATTACCGGTTTCAAATTCGGACGTTCTGGATCGGGCTACTGTATCTCGTGATCGGCACGATCCTCACGGTCGTTGTGGTCGGGATCGCCGTTTTGTTCTGGTGGCTCGTCTGGTCGCTCGTGCGCAATATCAAAGGCCTGCTCGCCTTGAACGAAGACAAGCCGATCGCCAATCCAGGCTCCTGGATGTTCGGATGATCGGCGGGGCGCCGCGGAAACTTGGTTCTGATCAGCGGGCGGATTCTCGCTGACTCTCGGAGCCGCACGCGGGGCCAGCCAAGTCGGCGGCAGCCGGGGTGCTGGACTTCGGCCCGCGCTGCGCCATCATCAACGGCCGGTACGCTCATGATTCCGACGATCCAGATTCTGGTCCTCCTGCTGGTCGTGGTGGCAGCGGTTGCGGTGGTCGCCGCACGGCTCAAAATTCCGCCGGCCATTCTCCTGGTGATTACCGGCGTGGCGCTTGCGCTTGTGCCCGGCCTGCCCACGGTCGAGCTCGCTCCCGAGCTGGTTCTGCTCATGGTGTTGCCGCCCGTGATCTACTCGTCCGCGGTGGCGATGAGCTGGAACGAGTTCCGGTTCAATCTGCGGCCGATTGCGTTGCTTGCGGTCGGATGCGTTGTGTTCACGACCGTAGCGGTCGCGGCAGCAACCCATTGGCTCCTGGGTCTGCCCTGGCCAGTCGGGTTCGTGCTGGGCGCGATCGTCTCGCCGCCGGACGCCGTGGCGCCGCTGTCGATCTTGCGCAGAATGCAGCTCCCCCGGCGCATCCTCGTCGTCCTCGAGGGCGAAGGACTGGCCAATGATGCCACCGCGCTGATCCTCTATCGGTTCGCAGTGGTTGCGGTCAGCGCCGGCGCATTTTCGCTCGGTCAGGCGGCGGGAACGTTTGTTGCCATCGTCATCGGCGAAATCCTCTGGGGCATCGGCGTCGGCTGGCTGATGCTGCGCCTGCGGCGCTGGGTGCACGATCCGCCCATCGAGATCACGCTCTCGATCCTGACGCCGTTCCTTGCCTATTGGCCGCCCGAGCATCTCGGCGGCTCCGGCGTGCTCGCCACCGTGACCGCCGGGCTCTACATCAGCTGGAACGGCCTGCGCCTGATCAGCGCCGCCACGCGTCTGCAAGGCATCTTTTTCTGGAATTTCTTCATCTATCTGGTCGAAGGCATGGTGTTCCTGATCACCGGCCTGCAGGCCCGCACGCTGATGGCCCGCATCGGGCACTATCCGATTGCCGAGCTCGCCGTCTCGGCCGCCGTGGTCAGCGCCGTGGTGATCGTGGCGCGCTTCGTGTGGATGTATCCCGCCACCTATGTGCCGCGCTGGCTTTCCGCCTCGCTCCGGCGCAAGGATCCGGCGCCGGAGTGGCAGTGGCCGTTCCTGCTGGCCTTCACTGGCGTACGCGGCATCGTCTCGCTTGCCGCCGCGCTCGCGATCCCGTTTGCGACCGACGACGGACATCCGTTTCCCGCCCGCGACCTCATTCTCTTCCTCACCTTTTCGGTCATCCTGGTGACCCTGGTGGTGCAAGGCCTGATGCTGCCGTTCGTCATTCGCGCGCTCGGCCTCGCCCACGTCGGCCGCCGCGAGCGCCACGCCGAGCGGGTCGAGGAGCAGCGGGCGCGGCGGCAGGCGATCGACGCGGCGATCGAGCGGCTGGACCGGCTTGCGGCGGAGCGCGATCTTCCCGAGGAGATCATACGGCCGCTGCGCGCGCATCAGCGGGATCGGCTCAAGCACATTGAGCACAGAACCGACGGCAATGACGAGCACAAGAAGCTCAGCGAGCTGCACTGCGATATCGAGCTCCAGCTGATCGGTGCCGAGCGCCAGCACATCAACGATCTGTTTCGCAACGGGAAGCTCAAGGACGAGACGCGGCGCCGGATCGAGCGCGAGCTCGATCTGCGCGAGGCCAACATCGCCAATCAGCGCGCCGAGGAATGAGCGTGGGGGGTGTCCGAGCGCGTTTCGGTCGCGCGGCTCGGCTTCAATCGTTCACTGGGCGTCGATTGACGGCCGAAAATGCGGGCATTAACGGTCGCATATGGATTTCGACCTCACCGAAGAGCAACGCGCCATCCAGAAGACCGCCCGTGCCTTCGCGCGCGCGGAAATGATGCCGTTTGCCCGCCAATGGGATGAGGAGGAGGTCTTCCCGGCGGACACGCTGCGCCGGGCCGCGGCGCTCGGCTTCGGCGGCATCTATGTGAGCGCCGATTTCGGCGGCTCCGCGCTGTCGCGGCTCGATGCCGCCCTGATTTTCGAAGAGCTGGCGCAGGGCTGTCCGTCCACCGCGGCCTATGTCTCGATCCACAACATGGTGGCATGGATGATCGACGGCTATGGCTCCGGCGCGCTGCGGGAGCGCTTTCTCCCCGATCTCTGCCGCATGGCGACCTTCGGCAGCTACTGTCTGACCGAGCCGGAGTCCGGCTCGGACGCCGCCAGCTTGAAGACCCGCGCGCTGCGCGACCAGGACGATTATGTGCTCGATGGCACCAAGGCGTTCATTTCCGGCGGCGGCCTTTCCGACGTCTATCTCGTGATGGCACGAACGGGGGAAGGCGGTCCGCGCAGCATTTCCTGCTTTGTGGTCGAGAAGGGCACGCCCGGGCTTTCTTTCGGCGCGCAGGAGAAAAAGCTCGGCTGGCACTCGCAACCGACCGCGATGGTGATATTGGAACGCTGCCGCGTCCCGGTCGCCAACCGCCTCGGCGCCGAAGGCCAGGGCTTCCAGATCGCCATGAGCGCGCTCGACGGCGGGCGTCTCAACATCGCCGCCTGCTCGCTCGGCGGCGCCCAGTTCTGCCTCGACCGCACCATCGACTATATGAAGCAAAGAAAGCAGTTCGGCACGCGCCTTGCGGATTTCCAGGCGCTCGCATTCCGTGTCGCCGATTACGCGACGGAACTCGAGGCGGCGCGGCTGCTGCTGCATCGGGCGGCGGCGGCGCTCGATCGTGGCGAGCCCGCCACCACGCGCCTCGTGGCCATGGCCAAGCGCCTTGCAACCGATACCGGCTTCGCCGTGGTCAACGGCTGCCTGCAGCTGCACGGCGGCTACGGCTATCTGCGCGACTACCCGATCGAGCGGGTGCTGCGCGACCTGCGCGTGCATCAAATTCTGGAAGGCACCAATGAGGTGATGCGACTGATCGTGAGCCGGGGCTTGTTGGGGAATTGAGAAGCGCAGGGAGCAGCATGATCATCGGTGCGCTCGCTTTGGCCACGGCCGCCGCCTTTGCCGGCGCTGCCGTCTACGTCAATGTCGCCGAGCAGCCGGCGCGGCTCGTGCTCGACGATCGCGCCATGCTGGCGCAATGGAAGCGCAGCTACGACCGGGCTTCGGTCATGCAGGCGAGCCTTGCGCTGGTCGCGAGCGCGCTCGGCGTCGCGGCATTCCTCCTGCACCGCGACTGGCGATGGCTGCTGGGAGCGGTTCTCATTCTTGCGCCGTGGCCCTAGACGATTTTCGTCATCATGCCGGTCAACCGCCGGCTCCAGGCGACCCCCGCCGATGCCGTGCGAGGCGATACGCGCGGGCTGGTCGAGACCTGGGGCGAGCTTCATGCCGGCCGCAGCGCATTCGGATGTGCAGCCACGCTGGTCTATCTGTGGGCGAGCGCGTGAGCGCGGCGGGCGTGAACGCAACCGACATCCTGTTCGAGCGGCGCGGGACGGCGGGCCTGGTCACGCTCAACCGGCCGCATGCCCTCAATGCGGTGTCGCTCGGCATGGTGCGCGCGCTCGCGCAACGGCTCGGCGAATGGGAAAGCGATCCCGCCATCACCCGCGTGATCGTCACCGCCGGTGGCGGGCGCGCGTTCTCGGCCGGCGGGGATCTGCGCGCGCTCTACGATCTCGGTCGCGCCGGGCGCTACGAGGAGGCGCTCGTCTATTTCCGCGAGGAATACGCGCTCAACGCGTGCATCAAGCGCTATCGCAAGCCCTATGTGTCGCTCATCGACGGCATCGTCATGGGCGGCGGCGTCGGCATCTCGGTTCACGGATCCCATCGCGTGGCCGGCGACAAGTTCGTGTTCGCCATGCCCGAGGTCGGCATCGGCTTCTTCCCCGACATCGGGGCGACCTGGTTCCTGCCGCGGCTGCCGGGAGAGCTCGGCACCTATTGCGCGCTCACCGGCGAGCGGCTCAACGCTGCCGACGGCGTCGCCGCGGGCATCGCCACGCACCGGGTCGCCTCGGCGCGGTTTCCCGACCTGATCGAGGCGCTCTGCGGCGCGGTTCCGGTCGATGCGCTGCTCGGCGCCTTCGCCCAGCCGGCAGGGGAGGGGCCGATGGCGGCGCGCGGCCCCGCAGTCGATCGTCTGTTCCAGGGCGATCGGGTCGAGGACAGCCTCGCCGCGCTCGACGCCGAGGCCGCCACCGAGGGGCCCGACGCGGCTTTTGCGGCCGCCACAGCCGCCTTGATCCGCACAAAATCGCCGACGAGTCTCAAGCTCGCGCTCGAGCAGATGCGGCGCGGCTCGACGCTTGATTTCACCGAGTGCATGCGCACCGAATTCCGCATAGTCTCCCGTGTCGTGCGCGAACACGACCTCTACGAAGGGATCAGAGCGCTGATCATCGACAAGGACCAGGCGCCGCGCTGGCAACCCTCCACGCTCGCGGCGGTGCGCGCGTCCGAGGTGGCGCGGCATTTTGCGCCGCTCGCGAACGAGCTCGACCTGCCATGACCAATACCGAGCAGCCGCAGACGCTCGAGCCGGTGCAAGCCGATGACGGCGAATTCGACGGCAAGCGATGGTCGTATCGGCTCGTCGTGTTCCTGCGGGTGATGGCCGGGCTGTCGCTCGCCAAGGGTCTCTACCACTGGGCGATCGTGTGCGGCATCGGCGCGCCGTTCCCGTCCGGCTTCGATTCCTACCCGACGCCGTATCAGGTCGCGACCGTATTTTTTGCGGTGATCGATCCGGTGGCGGGGGTGGGGCTGTGGCTGGCCGCGCCGTGGGGCGCGGTGGTATGGCTCACCTCGGTCATCTCCATGGCGGCGGTGGAGATGTTGTTTCCGCAAATCTTCGGCGGAAGCGTATGGGTCAGCGCGGTGGAGCTGCTGCTGCTCGGCGTCTATCTCGGGCTGGCGGTGATGGCGGCGCGCGAACAGCCCGGCTGAATTCTCAGACCAACAACCTGCGCGGAGGAGCGCCATGGCGAAAATCGGCTTCATCGGGCTCGGCAACATGGGGTTGCCCATGGCGCAGAACCTGCTCAAAGCCGGGCACGCGGTGTCGGGATTCGATGTCAGTGAATCCGCATGCGAAAGGTTTGCCGCGGCCGGCGGGGCGCGGGCGAACTCGATCGCCGATACCTGCGACGGCGCCGAGATCGCGATCACCATGCTGCCGGCGGGCGAGCACGTGCACGAGGTCTATCTCGGCGACGTCGGCGTGCTCGCGGCCGCCGCGCCTGGAACCCTGCTCATCGATTCCTCGACCATCGACGTGGAGACCGCGCGCGAAGTGGCGCAGGCCGCGCACGCGAAGGGGCTCGCCATGGTCGACGCGCCGGTGTCGGGCGGCGTGGCGGGCGCGCAGGCGGGAACGCTGACCTTCATGGTCGGAGGTCCGGACGATGCCTTCGCGCGCGCGCGGCCGGTGCTCGAGAACATGGGCAAGACCATCGTGCATGCCGGCGGGCCCGGCACCGGCCAGGCGGCGAAGATCTGCAACAACATGATCCTCGGCGTATCGATGATCGTGGTTTCGGAAGCGTTCCTGCTGGCGGAGAAGCTTGGTCTCGATGCACAGAAACTGTTCGACATTTCCTCCAAGTCGTCCGGGCAATGCTGGTCGATGACGAGCTATTGCCCGGTCCCGGGCCCGGTGCCGACCTCGCCCGCCAATCGCGACTATCAGGCGGGCTTCACCGCGGCGATGATGCTCAAGGACCTGAAGCTGGCGCAAGCGGCCGCGCGCGCGACGCATGCCACCACGCCGCTGGGCGCCGGCGCCGCCGCGGTCTACGAGCGCTTCATCGAAAGCAGCGACGGCAGCGTCGATTTCTCCGGCATCATTCGTTACCTGCGGGGAACCTGATCCATCTCCGAGATTCCGCAACGCCGCGCCC
Organism: uncultured Alphaproteobacteria bacterium; assembly: GCA_963821505.1. GTDB lineage: Bacteria > Pseudomonadota > Alphaproteobacteria > Rhizobiales > Xanthobacteraceae > VAZQ01. The sequence goes on along the minus strand of CAWGEH010000012.1, from coordinate 118,226 downwards.
GGATTCCTCGCATTTGTGCGCGTTGCCGCGCCTTCGGCGCTGAAGTTCAGGTGAACGCGTCGTAAAACGCGCGCGATCAGGATGAACGAGTGGTTACGGGAAATGCCGCAACGGCGGCGTCAATCGAACGTTCACCGTGGCGAATAAACCCGATCTTTATCGTGTTGCTTAAGCCGATTTTAGACGCTGCCAGGTAGGGTGCAGGTCGAGCGGGGAAACAGGGCCTCGCAGTCACGACCAACAACTCACAGGAAGGCGTCATGATGAAATCAGTTGCAAGAATGGTGGAGCCGGCCGATCGCGAAGCCCGCGTCGACCCCGTCCGTCCGCTCTATCTCGAGACCTTGACCTTGGTCGAGCGGCTGCATCGCCGCCTGCTCGACGTCATCAAGGACGAGTTCGACCGCAGGAGTCGCGCCGACATCAATGCGGTGCAGGCGCTGCTCCTATACAACATCGGCGAGAAAGACCTTACCGCCGGCGAGCTGCGCACGCGCGGCTACTATCTCGGCTCCAACGTGTCCTACAATCTCAAGAAGCTCGTGGAGATGGGCTTCCTCGATCATCAGCGCTCGCGGATCGACCGCCGTTCGGTGCGCATCAAGCTCACCGACAAGGGCCGCGAGGTGCGCGACATCGTCGAGACGCTGTACCAGAAGCACGTGGGCACGGTGACGCAGGTCGGCGGCATCCATTCCGACGAGTTTGCCACGCTGAACAAATCGTTGCAGCGCCTCGAGCGGTTCTGGACCGATCAGAATCCTCTATCGCCTGTGATCGCGGCTTCGACGGTGAGCTCCGCCCCGGCTTCGGCCGGGGCATTTTTTTAAGGCCATCCGAGCGGGCGGGCAACGCTCACTCCGCGTGTTGCCCACGCAGCCGTCGACGAGGGCGCTGTCGCGACCGGGATCGCGCAGGAGCCCGCACAACGTCGGGTGTGCCGGGAGTTGCGTTTGGCGCCTTTGCCCGCCATACCCGCACTGCTACAGTTCGCGGCTACTCGGGAGACCCCGCAATGAAACTCATTGCCGCGCTTTTCCTGCTCGCGGCCGCCGTGGCCTCCGCCGCGGCCGAGACCGCCGCCGACTTTCCGTCGCGGCCGGTGAAGCTCCTGGTGCCGTTCGCCGCCGGCGGGCCGACCGACGTGGTGGCGCGCATCCTGGCCGATCTGCTGTCGGCGCGCTGGGGCGGTCAGTCGGTGGTGATCGAGAACCGCCCGGGTGCCGGCACGATCGTGGCGACGGCGGCGCTCGCCAAGTCGCCGGCCGACGGCTACACCATGCTGGTCGCCACCAATTCCCTGCTGATCAATCCCGCCATCGGGCAAAAGCTGCCTTACGACACCGAAAAGGATTTCGCGGCGGTGAGCATGGTCGCGACCCAGCCGGTTGCGCTCGTGGCCAACAAATCGTTTCCGGCCGACACCGTTCCGGAATTGGTGGCGGTCGCGAAGAAAAGCGCCGAACCGCTCAATTTCACCTCGCCGGGCCCGCGCGGCGTCGGCCATCTCGCCGGCGAGATGCTCAAGCAGCGCGCCGGGATCGCGATGACGCATATCAACTACAACGGCAGCGCCCCGGCTCTGACCGATCTGATCGCCGGACGCGTGCCGCTGATGTTCGACATCTGGCATTCGGCCAAGCGCTACGTCGATTCCGGTGATCTCAAGCTGATCGCCGGCGCCGGCGCGCAGCGTCTCGCCGGCGCGGCGCAGGTGCCGACCATCGCCGAGACCTATCCCGGCTTCGACGTCATGGCTTTCAACGCCATCGTCGCCCCCGCCGGCGTACCCGCCCCGGTGCTCGACAAGTTGTCGGCCGACATCCGCTCGGTCGTGAATTCACCGGAGTTTGCCGAGAGGGTGCGCCATCTCGGCATCTTCCCCCTGGGCAATACGCCGCAAGAGCTCGACGCCTGGATGCGCAAGGAGATCGCGCGCTGGGCGGAGCTCGCGAAAGCCGCGAACATCAAGGCCGACTGATGATTCGCCGCATTGGAGCTGGAACGATATGAGTTCAACAGCAAGCGGCGCCGCCTACCACGTCGTACGGCGCGCCGATCTCGTTCGAGGCCGCGAAGACGGCAATGGCCGCGGCCGAGGCCGAGGCCACGAAGAACAAGTGGGGCGTGGCGATCGCCATCGTCGATTCCGGCGGCAATCTGGTGATGCTGCATCGCCTGGACAACGCGCAGCTGTCCGCGAGCCGGATCGCCCAGGACAAGGCCCGCACCTCGGTCGAGTTCCGCCGCCCGACCAAGGCGCTCGAAGATGCGGTCGCCGGCGGCGGCGTAGGATTGCGGGCTCTGACATTCGGTGCCTGCGTGGCGGAAGGCGGCGTGCCCATCGTCGCCGGCGGCAAGATCATCGGCGCCATCGGCGTGTCGGGCGTGGCGTCGCACCAGGACGCGCAAGTCGCAAAGGCGGGGGCCGACGCGGTGCGGTGAGCGCCGCGGCGGTGGCAGGACGTACGGCGAGGCAACCGTGAACAACGCGATCATGGCCATCGACTGCGACGTGCACCCGACCGTGCCCGATATGAAGGCGCTGGTGCCCTATCTCGACGACTTCTGGCGCGAGACGGTGGAAGAGCGCGGCATCAATTCGCTCGAGACCGTCACCTATCCGCCGCATGCGCCGCTGACGGCGCGGCCGGAGTGGCGCGGCAAGAACGGCCGCGCCGCGACCGCGGCACCCGAGCTCACGGCGCAGGTCTGCGATCGCTGGGGAGCGGGGATCGCGATCTGCAATTGTCTCTACGGCGTGGGTCTGCTGTTCAGCGAGGATATGGCGGCCGCCTTCACGCGCGCGCTCAACGACTGGGTCGCCAAGGAATGGCTCGATCGCGATCCGCGGCTGCGGGCCTCGATCGTCGTGCCGCTGCAGAACACGGAATATGCGGTCGACGAGATCGAGCGCTGCGCCAGGGACCGGCGCTTCGTGCAGATCCTGGTGCTGGCCATGCAGGAAACCCCGCTCGGCCGCCGCCATCTGTGGCCGATCTACGCCGCCGCCGAGCGCCACGGACTGCCGCTCGGCATCCACGCCGGCTCGACCTACCGCCATTCCATCACCTCGCTGGGCTGGCCGAGCTATTACATCGAGGACTATGCCAGCCACAGCCAGGCGTTCCAGTCGCAGGTAGCGAGTCTGGTGTGCGAAGGCGTGTTCGCCAAATATCCCGGCCTCAAGGTGGTGCTGCTCGAATCGGGCGTCACGTGGCTGCCCGGCTTCCTGTGGCGGTTCTCGAAATTCTGGCGCGGCGTGCGCTCCGAGGTGCCCTGGGTCGACCGCTCGCCGGCGGAGATCGTGCGCGACCATGTCCGCCTCACGATTCAGCCGTTCGACGCGCCGGCCGACCCGCAATGCGTGGAACGGGTCATCGACCATTTGCGTTCCGACGCCATGCTGCTCTACGCTTCCGACTTCCCGCACTGGCAGTTCGACGGCGATGAGACCGTCCCGGCGGGAATACCGGCCAATTTGCGTCGCAGAATCCTGGCGGAGAATCCTCTGGCGACCTATGATCGGCTCAACCGTGGCTAGAGCATGATCCCGAAAAGGACTTTTCGGATAAGATCATGCGATCAAACAAATGCTTGGAGCGAAATCGCGATCCGGTGTGAAGCGATTTCGCTCCAGGTGGTCGAATTGATGCCGTTCTTGCGGCGGCGCGGGCTCGGCCTGAAGTCCGGGACAGCGTCGCCGGGAACCCCTTGAGGGAGCACGCGCGATGAACATCGAGGTGAGGCAGCCGCAGCGGGGCGCCAAGGAAAGCGTCAAGGCGCGCGTGGGCATCTTCGACTGCGATATCCATCCCAAGAGCTCGCTCGAGGATCTGCGGCCCTATCTCAGCAACCGCTGGTGGGACTATCTGCAGACCTACGGGCAGCGCCAGCGCCACGGCTACGTGAAGGGCTTTCCCTATCCCAAGAGCCAGCCGCTCGCGTCGCGGCGCGACTCCTGGCCTCCCGGAGGTGGATTGCCCGCGAGCGATCTCGACTTCATGCGCGAGCAGCACCTCGATTTCTACGGCATAGAATGGGGCATCATGAACCCGCTCTCGCCCACCGGGCAGGGCGAGCAGAACGACGAACTCAGCGCCGCCATGGCGTTCGCGGCCAACGAATACCAGCTCGAGGGCTGGAACCGGCGCGATCCGCGGCTCAAGGCCTCGGTCGTCATACCCTACGAGAACGGCGAAATGTCCTGCGCGGAGATTCGCAAGCGCGCGGGCGATCGCCGCTTCGCCCACGTGCTGTTCCTGAGCCGCACCAGCGAACTGCTCGGCAAGCGGCGCTACTGGCCGATCTTCGAGGCGGCGGTGGAGGCGGGCCTGCCCATCGGCGTCCACGTGTTCGGCTCGAGTGGCCGTCCCATGAGCAATACCGGCTGGCCGTCGTTCTATATCGAGGAGATTACCGAGCATTCAGCCTCATTGGCGGCCTCGGTCGCGAGCCTGATCATCGAGGGCGTGTTCGAGCGCTATCCCGATCTCAAGATCGTGCTGATCGAAGCAGGTTTCGCCTGGATCCCCTCGCTCGGCTGGCGGCTCGACCAGAACTGGAAGCGGATGAAGGACGAGGTCCCGCACCTGCGCAAAGCGCCGTCGGAATACCTGCGCGAGCACTTCTGGGTCTCCACCCAGCCGATGGAGGAGACGGAAGAGCCCGACCACGTCCTCGACGTCATGGAGTGGATCGGCTGGGACAAGATCCTGTTCGCCAGCGACTACCCGCACTGGGATTTCGACGATCCGTTCCTCGCGCTGCCACCGAGTTCAGCGAAGAGCGCCGCAACAAGATCTACTTCGGCAACGCCAAGGCGCTCTACCGGTTGGACTAAGCGTATGGCCAAGCACGTCGTCGCCGCGGTCGGCGAGCTTCCGCCCGGCACGCGCAAGCTCGCGCATGTCAACGGCCGCGCGATCGTGGTGTTCAATCTGGGCGGCGAGTTCTTCGCGCTCAACGACCGCTGCCCGCACCGCGGCGGCAGCCTGTCCCGCGGCAGGCAGACCGGCGTGGTCGAAGCGGACGGGCCCGGCAACTACTGTTACTCCCGTCCGGGGGAGATCATCCGCTGTCCCTGGCACGGTTGGGAGTTCGACATCCGGACCGGCCAGTCCTGGTGCGACCCCGCGCGCATCCGCGCCCGCCGCTACGCCGTCAAGGTCGAGTTGGGAACGCGGCTCGTCGCCGGCCCCTACGTCGCCGAAACCGTGCCGGTCACGGTCGAGGACGATTATGTGGTGGTCGAGGCCTGAGCCGGCGATTTTTGCCCGGCGCACGCTCGGCTCGCCGCGCGGGTCGGCGCCGGCTGCCGACCCCTGACGCGCGATTGCCGAAGCCCCTAGCGCATGTTCCGGAAAAGTGGGAACCGGTTTTCCGAACAGAACATGCGCAAAATCGAAGAATCTAGAGCGCATCACGATTTCGACCCAATCGGGATGCGCTCTCGTGCCCCGAACCCGAAGTTCGCGCACACGGTGCGGCAAATGCGATCGCGAACTTCGGGTTCAAAAGGGGCACTAGAATGATAGAGTTGCCAGTGGTCCTTGGATTCCGAAGTTCGTATCCGAACGTGCCGCGAGTGCTGACGAACTTCGGAATTGGACCACTAGATGTGGGCAACGCGCCCGCGGCGGCGCCCATAGCTTGGCGCTCCCGGCGGTGTATGCTATCGCCGCGGCCGACCTCCGGGCGTGGAGGGCCACCCCTGGAAAAGCGACGTGGAAGCAATGACCGATCCGTCTCGAGCCCATGCCGATGTCGCAAGCCTGTTCACGGGGTCGCTGGCGGAGACCGACCCGGACGTGGCTGACGCCATCGGGCGCGAGCTCTCCCGCCAGCGCGACGAGATCGAGCTGATCGCCTCGGAGAACATCGTCAGCAGGGCGGTCCTGGAAGCGCAGGGCTCGGTGCTCACCAACAAATATGCCGAAGGCTTGCCGGGGCGGCGCTATTACGGCGGCTGTCAGTACGTCGACGTGGTGGAAAATCTTGCGATTGAAAGGGTTACCAAGCTTTTCGGATGTAAATTCGCAAACGTCCAGCCGCACTCCGGCGCCTCCGCCAATGCCGCCGCCTTCATGGCGCTGATGGCGCCCGGCGATGTCTTCATGGGCCTCAACCTCGCCGCCGGCGGGCATCTGACCCATGGCTCGCCGGTCAACATGTCGGGACGCTGGTTCAAGCCGGTGCCCTATGGCGTGCGCCGCGACGACGGTCGCATCGACCTCGACGACGTGCAAAAGCTCGCGCGCGAGCACCGGCCGAAGGTCATCATCGCCGGCGGGTCCGCCTATCCGCGGGTGATCGATTTTCGCCGTTTCCGCGAAATCGCCGACGAGGTCGGCGCCAAGCTTCTGGTCGACATGGCGCATTTTGCCGGGCTGGTCGCCGGCGGGGCGCATCCCAGTCCGTTTCCCCATGCCCACGTCGTCACCTCCACCGCGCACAAGACGCTGCGCGGCCCGCGCTCCGGCTTCATCCTGACCAACGACGAGGAACTGGCGAAGAAGATCAATTCGGCGGTCTTCCCGGGGCTGCAGGGCGGCCCCCTGATGCATGTGATCGCGGCCAAGGCCGTGGCCTTCGGCGAGGCGTTGCGCCCGGCCTTCAAGCTCTACGCCCGCAACGTGGTGGAGAATGCCAGGGCGCTCGCTGAAACGCTCAAGTCGAAGGGCCTCGATATCGTTTCCGGCGGCACCGATACCCATCTCATGCTGGTCGACCTGCGCCCCATGCGCCTCACCGGCAAGGTCGCGGAACTGGCGCTCGGCCGCGCCCACATCACCTGCAACAAGAACGGCATCCCGTTCGATCCGGAGAAGCCGGCGGTGACCTCGGGCATCCGCCTGGGCACGCCCGCCGGCACCACCCGCGGCTTCGGCATCGCCGAGTTCCAGGAAGTGGGCGAACTGATCGTCGAGGTGCTCGACGCTCTCTCGCGCAAGGGCGTCGAGGAGGATGCGCCGACCGAAGCCGCGGTGCGCGAGAAGGTGAAACGATTGGTCGCACGCTTTCCGATCTATAACGGCTGAGGGCAAAGCCGGGTGGCGGCGGAAGCATCTCGTGTGCCGGACGCGCGACGGCGAAGCCGGCGCGAAGATCCGGGTCCTCGGAGTTGATCGACGCGCCCGCCGTGGTTCGAAACGGCGCTTCGCGAGTTTTGGACTGGGTCTATGCAAGTCGGGTTCAAGTCGACTTGCGCGCACCTCAAGGACGATCCCGGGTAGACCCGAGATCGGTGTCTCGTTCCGCTCCGCCTTTCGGCTTCGCTTCACTCGCCCGGGATACCAGAGTGCGGCAGCGGCAGTAGCGTAGGAGAGTGCCATGCGCTGTCCCAATTGCGGCAGCCTCGATACGCAAGTCAAGGAACTCGCGGCCGACGGAGGATTCGTCCGTCATCCGCCGCCGCCGCGTGTGCCTCACCTGCAATTTCCGCTTCACCACCTTCGAGCGCGTGCAATTGCGCGAACTGGTGGTGATCAAGCGCAACGGCCGCCGCGTGCCGTTCGACCGCGACAAGCTGTTGCGTTCCGTGCAGATCGCGTTGCGCAAGCGTCCGGTCGAGCCCGAGCGTATCGACCAGGTCGTCTCCAAGATCGTGCGCGAGCTCGAGAGCCAGGGCGAAAGCGAGATCTCCTCGGAGGCCGTCGGCGAGATGGTGATGGAGGCGTTGCGCGCGCTCGACGACGTCGCCTATGTGCGCTTCGCGTCCGTCTACCGCAATTTCCGCGAGGCCAAGGATTTCGAGGCCGTGCTCGACGAACTGTCGGGGGAGGAGACGCCGCCGACCGCGGCGCGCAAGTGAGAACGAGCCGCGCGCGCCGGAAAAGGGGGACCGGTCTTTTCCGGCCGAGACGCGCAATGAGCGATGCCTAGAGCGCATCCCGATTGGATCGAATTGTGATGCGCTCTGGATTCTTCGATTTTGCGCATGTTCTATTCGGAAAACCGGTTCCCCCTTTTCCGGAACATGCGCTAATCCGGCAGCTTCTTGCCGAGATATTGAAACACGGTGCGGTCCCACCAGTCGCTCTCGGTCTCTTCCAGCAGCGAAGCGTTGAGCACCTGAGAGAGCGGGCTGCCGGTCTTGGGCAGGGCGATGGCGTAATGCTCATGCTCCAGGACGATGTCGAGCACGCGCAGCTTGGCGGAAAAGTCCTGCAGCACGAGCCAGCTCAGCAGTGGCTTGTCGTAGACGAACGCATCGATCTCGCCCGCCTGCAGCGCGGTCAGGCCGTCACGGGCGGTGGGGAAAGTGCGATGCGAGATGTGCTCGCGGTCGAGATAGCTGACCGTCGCCGACCCCGCCATGGTGGCGACCCGGACGTGCCGCAGGTCTCTCGAATCATGCACCACGCCCTGCAGTTCGCGCTGGGTCAGCGTCGAGGTGACTCCGGCCGTGAACACCGCAACCGCGATGACCGACGCGATCATCCAGCCGATGGCCACCAGGCGGCCGGGCAGCGTCGCCGGCGCTTGCGGGCTGGCGCCCGCCTGCGTCATCGCGGTGGCGGACCACCAGAAACCGGTGCCCAGACCTTTCGCGCCGCCGCTGAAATGCTCGGTCTTGCGCCGCTCCAAAAGCCAGATCACGAATCCCACGCCCATCGCGAGGCCGAGAAGAATTCGACACCGCCTGCAAAAAGCCGAATGAGAACAGGGTGCGGAAGATCGCCAGCCAGCGCGGTTCGCCGCGCGCCACCGCGATGCCGAGTCCGGCGGTGTAATACGGCTGGGTGAAGTCCACGATCCGGTTGCGTTCCGCCGTCACCGTGAGCGCCGCGATGCCGGCATCGAACTTGCCGTTCGCAATGCCGTCGATGATCTCCTGATTGCTCGTCTGCTCCGCCAAGCGGTAGCGCAGGTGCAGACGGCGCGCGATACGGCGCCAGAGCTCGATGCTGATCCCGCGCCAGGTCCCGTCCTGCCGCTTCATCGCAAAGGGTGGCACCTCCCTGGTAGCAACGACCAGTTCGCGATCCGGTAGCGGCGGATTGGGCGACGTTGCCGGTTGCGCACCGGCGCAGGACCACGTCAGCGCCATCAGCGCCGGAACGAGAAGAGCTTGCAGGCGGTTCACGTCATCACCTCGTCTGCGCATACCGGAGAACTCACGGCGCTTGCTGCCTGATCCCTCGCGCTCGGCCGGGCTGCCCGGCCGAATCGCCGCGACCGCTGCCCGAAGCTGATGATCAGGCGCCCCCGCCGGTGCAGGACTGCCTATCTAACAAATCAAATAATGTCACGGTCCGCCAAACATCGGCGATCGACAACGGCAAGTCGTCGCAGTAGCGGCGCGAGTTGGCTGGCAAATGTCCGATGGCACGAAATACATCGGGCGGAAAAACCTCAGCCCGGAACAGGGACCCGTTGCAGCAGTCCGTCCACCGTGGCATGGAATTTCTCCCAGGGCGCCTCGCGGTCGCTCTGGTTGCGCACGATGATCGAATTGCCGGCATAGAAACGCTCGTAGAGCATGTGTCGCCCGGCGAATTCGGAGCCGATCAAGTCCCAGGTGAGCTTGTAGAGCTTGAGGCGGTCGACGGCATGGAGCGCCGGCGTCGACCACCAGCGCTCGAAGCGATCCTTGAGCTCGGGGTCGGTGACGAGATCGATGCTGGCGGGCATCTGCAGCGGGGCCGCGCCCGCAAGCGTGCGCAGCGCGTCGATGATCTCGGTGTGGTGCTCCTGACACCAGTTGAGGGTGGCATACATGATCCGCCGGTTGGGCGTGGCGTAGCCCTCGGGCCATTGCTCGTAGGCCTCGATCTGCCCGTTGACGAGCCCGCCGATCGTCGCCTCGAGCGCCGCCAGCCGTCCCAGCGATTCGCGCACCGCCGGGATCTTGTCGACGCCGTTCGCCTGGCACATGCGGCTGGCGAGCCCGACGATCAACCCCATCTTGGCCCAGAAGCGCACGTTGGACTGCTGGTTCTGATAGCAGTTCGCCGGCGTCTCGATGTAGATACGCCGCGACATGGCGCCGTTGTTGTGCAGGAACACGCGCTCCCACGGCACCTTGACGCGGTCGCAGACCAGCACCGCATCGGTCTCGTCGAAGCGGAAGCTGAGCGGATAGTCCGCCTCGTGACGGGCGTGCCGCTCGTAGGGCTCGCGCGTCCAGAACGAGACGCCGGGCGTATTGATCGGCAGCGCGCAGGTGATGCTCTCGTTCGCCCGCTTGTCGTCGATGGCGGTGAGATTTCCGATCCAGACTTCGTCGGCGAACACCGCGCCGGTCGCCAGCATCTTCATGCCGGAGATGGTGACGCCGCTGTCGTCTTCCGCGATCACCTGCAGGGTGGGATCGTCGCGCGCCTCGCCGCTGAAGACTTCCCGGCTGCGGATGCCGGAGGGCGGCGTCACCGCGAACGAGAGGTAGAGATCGTTCTTGCGCGCATGCTCGTAGTAGCGCTCGAGGTTCTTGCCGAAGCCGGGGGTGAGGGCGTCGAGCAGCGCAGGGTTCATTGCGAGCCCGGTGACGAGGCCGGCGACGTGATCCGGCGAGCGCCCGATCAGGCCATAGGTCGCGTCCGCGATCGCCTTCATCGCTCGCATGCGGCGGGCCAGATCCTCGCGGGTGCGGCAGCGCAGCCAGGACAGTCCGTAGCGCTCGTCGGCGTCCTCGTAGCTGAAGAGATCGCGCTCGCCCGGGTCGGCCTTGAGGTCGTAGAGGGCGGCGATCGTCTGCGCGGCGTTGCGGAAGGCCGGATGGCGGGTCACGTCTTCGACCCGTTCGGCGCCGATATAGACCACGCGCCCGTCGCGCATGCGGGCGAGCTTTTCCTTGCCGTTGATCAGCATTGCGGCTCCGTATCTGCTTGCCGATCCTTGGTATAACCTGGATTCCCCGCGCAGGGATAAGCCGGAGTTGAGCGCGTTGAGCGAGCCCGCGACGAGCAGCGACGACAGCCGCTTCATGGCGCTTGCGCTCGCGCTCGGCCGGCGCGGGCTCGGGCGCACCTGGCCCAATCCGGCGGTCGGCGCGGTGATCGTGAAGGACGGCATCATCGTCGGACGGGGCTGGACCCAGCCCGGCGGGCGGCCCCATGCCGAGCCCGAGGCGCTCGCGCGCGCCGGCGCCGCCGCGCGCGGCGCCACGCTCTACGTGACGCTCGAGCCGTGCTCCCATCACGGCAAGACGCCGCCCTGCGTCGATGCCGTCATCGCCGCCGGCATCGCCCGCGTGGTCTCCGCGCTGGTCGATCCAAATCCGGAGGTGGCGGGCGCCGGGCATTGGCGCCTGGCCGAAGCCGGCGTCGTGGTCGAGGTCGGTATCGGCGCCGAGGAGGCGCGCCGCGCGCATGCCGGGCACATCCGGCGCGTGCAGGACGGCCGTCCGCACGTGATGCTCAAGATCGCGGTATCCGCCGACGGCAAGAGCGGTCTTGCCGGCCGCCGCCCCGCGGCAATCACCGGCGACGCGGCGCGCGCCCGCGTTCACCTGATGCGCTCGCAGAGCGATGCGGTGCTCACCGGCATCGGTACGGTGCTCGCGGATGATCCTTTGCTCACCTGCCGGCTTCCGGGCATGCGCTCGCCGGTGCGCGTCGTGCTCGACAGTACGCTGCGGCTGCCGCTGGCAAGCAAGCTGGTTGCGACCGCGCGGCAGACGCCGCTCTGGGTCGTCACCGGCGAGGCCGCGCCGGGCGAGCGCGAACGCGCGCTGGCCGCGCAAGGCGTCGACGTCCTGCGCGTGGCCGGAAGCGACGGCAGGCTCGAACTTGCCGCGGTGCTCGGGCGCCTGGCCGAACGCGGCACGACCCGCCTCATGGTCGAGGCCGGCCCGATTCTGGCGGCGGCCTTCGTCCGCGCCGATCTGGTCGACGAGGCCGCGCTGTTTTTCTCGCCGGCCGCGATTGGAGCCGATGGGATCGACGCCCTCGACGGACTGCCGCTGTCCGCGTTGACCCGTTCGCCGCGGCTCAAGGCCGCCGGGAGCGAAGCCATCGCGGCGGACCGGGTCGAGATGTTCGAGCGGGTGTGAGATGTTCACCGGCATCGTCACCGACATCGGCGAGGTGGTTGCGGTCGAGCCGCGCGCGGAGGGGCTCGCCCGCCTCAAGATCGCCTGCGGCTACGATCCCGCAACGATCGAAATCGGGGCCTCGATCGCCTGCAGCGGCGTGTGCCTGACCGCGGTCGGGCGCGGCAGGGACGGCAACCGCGGCTGGTTCGCGGTCGATGCCGCCGCCGAGACGCTACGCGTGACCACGGTCGGCGCCTGGCGGGCGGGCACGCGCATCAATCTCGAACGCGCGCTCAAGGTCGGCGACGAGCTCGGCGGGCATATCGTCGCCGGCCACGCCGACGGCCTCGCGGCGGTCGTTGCGCGCGCGGATCTCACCGACATGGTCCGGTTCACCCTGCGCGTCCCGGCGGAGCTCGCGCGTTTCATCGCGCCGAAGGGCTCGGTCGCACTCGACGGGGTATCGCTCACCGTCAACGACGTTGCGGGCGATGCCTTCTCGGTGCTGATCATTCCGCACACGCTCGCGGTGACGACGCTCGGCGCGCTCGCCGCCGGCGATCGGGTCAATGTCGAGGTCGACCTGATGGCGCGCTATGCGGCGCGGCTGATGCAGCCGCCGTGACCCGTGGTTACGGCGTGGCCTCGCCGATCGCCGCGCGCCGCTCCCGCCGGGCCGCCGCATAGACCTCGCGCGCGGCGTCCGCATTGACCAAGGCAATGCCGAGCCCGACCACGAGATCGGGCCAGCCGGAAAGCGTCGCCGCGGTCAAGAGGCCGGCCGCGATGATGGCGATGTTGGCGAACGCGTCGTTGCGCGCGGACAGGAATGCGGCGCGGGTCAGGCTGCCGGCGTGGCGGCGAAAGCGCGCCAGAATGACGGCGCAGGTCAGGTTCACCGCCAGCGCGCCGGTGCCCGCGAGCGTGAGCGCCACGGGGGCCGGCGGCAGCGGCAGCCAGAACTTGTCCCAGGCGGTCCAGAGCGTGGCGAGGCCGGGAACGAGCAGAATGCCGGCCAATGCCATGCCGAGCAGCGCGCGGCGCGGCGCGCTCCAGCGCAGCGCCGCGAATATGAGCAGGTTGATCGAGGCATCTTCCAGGAAGTCGATGCTGTCGGCGAACAGCGAGACCGAGCCGATGGCGAGCGCGACCGCGAACTCGACACCGAAATAGGCGAGATTGAGCACGGCGACCACGAAGACTGCGCGGCGCAGCATCGCATGCTCGGGCGGAAACATGTCGCGGATTGTGCCACATCGCCTCGTCATCGATAACCGGTGCCGCAACCTCGGTGTGCGCTCTGCAACCGTCGCAATGAATTCAACTCGGCCGCTCACTTGCTTCCGACCCGATCCGCTTGGTACGACCACGTGGGAATGGAGAACAGGTCATGGCCGAGCCGCGGAGATCCGCCGCCCCCGCCGCGGTCGATCGCGATTCGGGCGAGCTCCCGGGTGCGCGCATCCTCATCGTGGAGGCGCGCTTCTACGAGGACATCGCCGATGCCTTGCTCGCGGGCGCCACGCGCGCGCTCAGAGACGCCGGTGCCACCTTCGACTGCGTGAGCGTGCCGGGTTCGCTCGAAGTCACCCCCGCGCTTGCCATCGCGCTCGACGCCGCCGAGCATGCCGGGAAGCCCTACGAGGGCGCGGTCGCGCTCGGCTGCGTCATCCGCGGCGAGACTTTGCATTTCGAAATCGTGTCGCAGGAATCCGCGCGCGCGCTGCTTGCGCTGTCGGTCGAGCGCCGGCTGCCGATCGGCAACGGCATCCTCACCGTCGACACCGACGCCCAGGCCTGGACCCGCGCGCGCCCGGACGAGGCCGACAAGGGCGGCGATGCCGCGCGCGCGGCGCTCGCGCTCGTGCGGCTCGCGCGCCGTCTCAACGCGGGTTGACCATGGCCCCCGGTGGCGCGCCGAAGGACGAACGCAAGGCCAATCGCCGCGGCGCCGCCCGCCTCGCGGCCGTGCAGGCGCTCTACCAGATGGACATCGCGGGCACCGGCCTCAACGACATCCTCGCCGAGTTCGAAGGCCATTGGATCGGCCGCGAGGTCGAGGGCGCGCAATATCTGCCGGCGGAGGCAGCCTTCTTCCGCGACGTGGTGTCGGGCGTGGTGCGCGAGCAGCGCAGCCTCGACCCGCTCATCGACAAGGTGCTGGCGGACGGCTGGCCGCTCAAGCGCATCGAGGCGATCTTGCGCGCGGTGCTGCGGGCAGGGGCCTATGAGCTCGGCCATCGCAACGACGTGCCGGCGCGTGTCGTCGTGTCCGAATATGTCGACGTTGCCAATGCCTTTGTGGACAAGGATGAGACCGGCATGGTCAATGCCGTGCTCGATCAGATCGCGCGCCGGTTCCGGGCCGGCGAATTCGCGCGCGCCGCGCGGTGAGCCTCCCGGGCTTGCAACTCAGTCTTTGAAGCGGCCGCCGCCGGCATCGCAGAGAATGGACGGATCCTCCTTGATCCAGCAATCGGGCCGGTAGATCGTGGCGTTCGGCGAGAACGGTGCGGTGAGTTTACTGGGGGGATCAAAGCGCGCCGCAGCGACGGTCGGCAGCGTCACCGCTGCCGCCGCAAGTGCAATCCCGAGGGCGAGCGCGGACTTCATCATGGCAAGCCTCATGTTCAGCCCCGTCTCGAACTCTAGTCGGGCAGGCCGGGGCCGTGTGTGAGCCGCGTCACGCGCCGGTGACGTGCGGTCGGCGCGAACAAGAAGCCCCGGGCTCGCGCCCGGGGCCTCGTGCGGGAACGATGGAACGCGAGATCAGAAGCCGCCGTTCCGGCTGCCTGCTTCGCGCTGCAGGTCGAAGCGCACATTGGCGTCCGGGTCTGCACCGAGGTTCTGGCTGCCCACGACCACGCCGTTGGATTGCGGGGCAGCCTGAGCGAGGGCCGGCACGGCGAGCGCGGCCATCAGCGCTGCAAAGGCGACAAACGTCTTCATGTCAGGTCTCCATTGTTGTTGTTCGATGCGGTTATGTGCGGCGCACAATGGAATTGTGCAACGCACAATAACGTGACAGTGGCGTGACGCTCAATTGACGAAAACGTGATGTGGAATTTGGCGATCAGCGCGTGACGAACGGCAGCGCGGCCGGGCTGCGAAAATTCGACGACGAGTTCCAGACGATCTGTCCGGCCGTCAGGTGGTATTCGGGGACGCGTTCGAGAAAACGTCGCATCGCGACTGCGGTCACGAGCCGCGCCATCCCGCTGCCGAGGCAGAAATGCTTGCCGGCGCCGAAGCCGAGATGGCCCTGCGGCCGGCGCTCGATGTCATAGACGTCCGGATCGGGGAATTTCCGCCAGTCGCGGTTGCCGGAGCCGAAGGCGAGCGCCACCTTGTCGCCCACGCGCATGCGTCTGGCCATGCAGCTCGATCTCGCGCATGACCGTGCGCTTGAAGCGCTGCGCCGACGTGTTGAAGCGCAGCGACTCCTCGATCCCCGCTTCGATCAGCGCAGGGTTTGCGGCGATGCGGCGGCGCGCATCGGGATGATCGTGCAGATTGAGCGCGAACATGCTCATGAAGCTCGAGAGCAATTCCACCCCGGCCATCACGAAGGTTGCGGTCGTGAGCACGATCTCCCGCTCGCTCAACCGGTCGCCGTCGATCTCGGCTTCGGCGAGATGGGTGATGAGGTCGTCGGTCGGGCTCGCCCGCCGCGCGGCCACCTCGGCGGTGAGGAAGTCGCTGAGTTCCTTGAAGGCGGCGATGTGTTCCGCGTTGCGCCCCTTGACCGATTTGTCGGTCGAGACCGCGAGGATGACCTTGCGCCTGATGTCGGCATGATCGCGTTCGGGCAGGCCCATGGTACGGAACAGCAGGCCGACCGTGATCTGGCTGGAAAAATCATTGACGAACTCGAATTCCCCGCGCTCGCATATGCGCTCCAGCGAGCGCTCGGCAATCTCGCGGGTCGGCGCGATGAGGTGCTCGATATTCTTGCGCGCGAAGGCGGCCTGGCTCAGCGCCCGCAGGCGGTCGTGACGCGGCGGGTCGGTGGTCCCCAGCGTCGCACCCGCGCGGCCGGGAAGCTCGTCGATCATGTTGCCTTGGGAGGACGAGAAGGTTTCCCAGTCACGCGCGGCCCGCACGATGTCGTCGTAGCGCGAGAGGATCCAGAGCTTGCCGCTTTCGCTCCAGTAGCAGGGATATTGCTCGCGCAGAACCTCGTAGTAGGGAAAGGGATCGGCATCGATTTCCGGCGAATAGAGATCGAATGCTTCCATCATGCAGCCCGGGAATCCTCGCCTATTTTGGGTGGGCGAGGTTATCATCAAGGCGAAACGGCGTCACTTGAGCAGGCGATGAACAAAGAGAACGCAGCGGAATCCGGCGAAGATCGCCTGATCGCGCGCTATTTCCAGCCGCTCGCCAAACATCCCGGCGCTTACGGGCTCGCCGATGATGCCGCCGCGATCGCGCCGCCGGCGGGCTGCGATCTCGTGCTCAAGGCCGACGGCATCGTCGGCGGCGTGCATTTTTTTCCTGATGATCCGCCCGACACGGTCGCCAGGAAGGCGCTGCGCGTCAATCTGTCCGACCTCGCCGCCAAGGGCGCAAAGCCGCTCGGATTCCTGCTCACCCTGGCGCTGCCGCGGGAGATCGGAGACGCCTGGCTCGCGCCGTTCGCGCGCGGCCTGGGCGAGGATGCGGAGTTCTTCGGCTGCCCGCTGTTCGGCGGCGATACCGACCGCACGCCGGGACCGATCACGATTTCAATCGCGGTTTTCGGCACGGTGCCGCGCGGCAAGATGGTGCGGCGCGCAGGCGCCAAGGCGGGCGATCGCGTGCTGGTGACCGGCACCATCGGCGACGCCGCGCTCGGCCTGTTGCTGCGGCGCGACGGCCGCGCCGCCGAACGCTGGGGGCTTGCAAAGGACCAGCAGGATCGCCTCCAGGACCGCTATCTCGTGCCGCAGCCGCGCAACGTCATCGCGGAAGCTCTCGGCGCGCATGCTTCGGCCGCCATGGACGTCTCCGACGGGCTTGCGGGCGATCTCGCCAAGCTCTGTCGTGCCTCCGGGGTCGCAACCGACATCGAGGTCGCGCGGGTGCCGCTCTCCGATCCCGCCCGCGCCGCGCTCGCGCGCGAGCCGGCGCTGATCGAAACGATCATCACAGGCGGCGACGACTATGAAGTCCTGGCGTGCGTGCCGGCGGACGAGGCCGCGGCCCTGCGCCGGCAGGCGGCGGCAGTCGGCGTGGCCGTCACCGAGATCGGCACGGTGGCGGCGGGGCAGGGGCGGGCGCGCTTTCACGATGCGCATGGCAAGCCGCTGGCGCTGGCGCGTCCGTCATTCAGCCATTTCTGAGTTGTCAAGCGCGCGCGCCGGCCGCCTCCGACCGCGATCCAAGGCGGGCAGCCATTTCGCTCGTCATGCGGAGGGTTCGCGGCTTCGTTCCACTGCTATAGTGACGAACGAAAAGGGAAGGGTACGCCATGCACGACACGACGGCTTTGCAGCGGCCGGCCACGGCGGCAAAGGATTACACGCCGGCCGACAATCCACGTTTTCCCGCTCTGCATCGCCGCTTTCCGACCGTGGCCTATCTGCGCCGGCATGCCCGCCGCCACGTGCCGCGCTTCGCCTTCGAATATATGGACGGCGGCGCCGGCGCCGACGGCGGCATCGCGCGCAATTGGCGCGCGCTCGATGCGGTCGAGCTCGTGCCGCGCTACGGCGTCACCACCGCCTTGCCGCCGGTCGGCATCGAGCTGTTCGGCAGGCGCTATTCCGCGCCGATCGGCGTCGCCCCGATGGGCGGGCCGTCGATCGTGTGGCCGGGCGCCGACCAATATCTCGCGGCCGCGGCGCAGCGCGCGCGCGTGCCCTATACGCTCGGCCTGGTCGGCGGGATGACGGTCGAGCGCGCGGCGGAGATCGCGCCCGACGTGCTCTGGTTCCAACTCTATCGCTGTTCCCGCAACGAGCACGCGATCGGCTTCGACCTCGTGCGCCGCGCCGAAGCCGTCGGCGTGCACGTTCTTGTTCTCACCGTCGATGTTCCGGTGCGCACGACGCGCCCGCGCGAGGTGGCGGTCGGCATCACCTCGCCGTTCCGGCCGGACCTGCGCATGATCGCCGGCATTCTGTCGTCGCCGGGCTATCTCAAATCGCTCTGGGAATACGGGCAGCCCCGCTTCGGCAATCTCAAGCCCTACACCGCGGAAACCGCCGACGTGAACGAGGTCGCGGCCTTCGTGCGGCGTGAGATGGGCGGCGCATTCACCTGGGACGAGGTTGCGCGCTATCGCGATCGCTGGAAGCGGCCGCTGGTGGTGAAGGGCCTTCTCCATCCGGCCGACGCGGAGCGGTGCCTATCGCTCGGCGTCGACGGTGTGGTGGTGTCGAACCATGGCGGACGGCAGGTCGAGGGCCTGCCGGCGCCGATCGACGCGTTGCCGGCCGTCGCGCGCGCGGTCGGCGGCCGCGCCGTGGTGATGCTGGACAGCGGCATCCGGTCGGGTCTCGACGTCGCGCGCGCGGTCGCGCTCGGCGCCGATGCGGCCTTTGCCGGCAAGGCCTTCCTCTGGGGGCTGGGGGCGCTCGGCCGGGAAGGCCCGGGGCACGTGATCGATCTCATGATCGACGAGATGAAATCGGCATTCGGTCAGATCGGCGCGCTGCGCCCGGAGCAGGCCCGCTCGGTCGTGGTGCGTCATCCCGGCGCGCTGCAGTTCTGATCCGCAAAAGCGGGACCGCGGCCCGGGTGCTCGCGCCGCCGCGTCGGGGATTGGCAGCCCTGCATTGTGGGCCCTGGTCTATTCGCGACGCTGCCGCTAACAAAAATCCACGTTTAAGCGAATCCCGTCTTGGAGCACGCGGATGTCGGCGCTTGCCGAAGCAATGGCGGACCCGGTTGCGGGCGATCGTCTCGCCCGGCGCAACGCGCTGGTGCTGGCGGCGACGCAGGCGCTGGCCGGCGGCAACAACACGGTGCTGGTCGCAACCGCCGGCATCGTCGGGACCATGCTGGCGCCGGACAAGGGATTGGCGACGCTTCCCATCAGCATCTTCGTGCTCGGCATGTGGATGGGGACGCTGCCGATCGGCGCGCTCGCGCGGCGGCTGGGCCGGCGCAATGCACTGCAGATCGGCACCGTCTGCGGCGTGCTCACCGGACTGATCTGCTGCGTCGCCGTGCTGCAAGGCTCGTTCCTGCTGTTCAATGTCGGCGCCGTGTTCAGCGGCTTCTACGCTTCGGCGCATCAGTCCTATCGTTTCGCCGCCGCCGATACCGCGAGCGAGGCATTCCGTGCGAAGGCGATCTCGTGGGTTCTGCTCGGCGGCATCCTTGCCGGCGTGGTCGGAGCGCAGCTCGTCATCGCGACCCAGGATCTATGGCCACCCTATCTGTTCGCTGCGACCTATCTCGGTCAGTCCACGCTGGCACTGATCTCGGCCGGCGTCCTGATGTTCCTGAACATCCCCAGGCCGCCGCCGCGGTCGGTCGCGGGCGAGGGCCGCCCGTTGTTCGAGATCGCCACAAAGCCGCGCTTCATCGTGGCGGTGGTCTGCGGCGTGGCGGCCTATTCGACCATGAACCTGGTCATGACTTCGGCACCGCTGGCCATGGTCATGTGCAACCATTCGGTCACCGAGGCGACCTTGGGTCTGCAATGGCATGTGCTCGGCATGTACGCCCCGAGCTTCGTGACCGGCGCGCTCATCTCCCGTTTCGGGCTCGAGCGCATCACCGGCCTGGGCCTCGCCCTCATCGTCGTCGCCGCGACGATCGGGATGGCCGGAATATCGCTCTGGCATTTCTGGCTCGGGCTTGCGCTGCTCGGCGTGGGGTGGAATTTCGCTTTCATCGGCGCGACCACCCTGGTGACGCAGTGCCACCGGCCCAACGAGCGCAACAAGGTTCAGGCTTTCAACGATTTCCTCGTCTTCGGTTCGATGGCGATCGGCTCGTTCTCCTCCGGCCAGCTCTTGGCGAGCTTCGGCTGGAGCACCGTGAACGAGGTGGTATTCCCGGTGGTGCTGACGGCGGGGGCGCTGCTGCTCTGGGGCGCCTCGCGCAGGCACACCCAGGTCGTCTGACCGATCCGCCGCCGATGGTAGCATGCGACCGAGGAGCGAAATCGCTTCGCATTGAATCGCGATTTCGCTCCAAGCATTTGTCTGGTCGCATGATCTTATCCGAACCTCTGCAGCTTTTCGGCATCGTGCTCGAGGAGCGATGATGAGGATGAAACTTGCGTCTTCGGGAGCTGAGATTGCCGAACGCGCGATGCACAGAACGCCTGCATGGGCATCGCCGTTAATCAAACGAGAATGTGCGCGCACGGCCCGTCTTGCTGCCATGGGCGAAAAGTTCCATCTTGCGGTCCTGAGAAAAGGCGTCGCAGGGCATCCTCCGCGTCGGCAATTCACGCCTTCAACATCGTGCGCAACGCAGACGCGCGCGGCTCGCAACTCAAGGGCGTGAATGGCAAGCGGAGATGCAGACAAGTGCTCGCCGGCGATGTTCAGTGGCAGGCCCGCTGGCCTAGAGGGTGATCCAGGCCCGCTCCGAGACCGATCCCAAGACCGGTGATCCAAGACCGGTGATCCAAGACCGTAATCCAAGCGTTGATCCAGGAGTAAAGCGATGAGAATGGTACTAGGTGCGCTCGCCGTGTCGGCAGCTCTGGTGGCAACCGACGCCTCCGCCCAAGGCGTCAATCTGACCGGTCCATATCGGTGCGTGCAAGGTTGCGTATCAGGTTTGCCGGGCCAAGTCGCCTTCGTCACGCAGAACGGCTGGGAGCTCAACATGGTCAACGACGCGGGCCAGGCCTCGCGCGGTTGGGTGGACTATCCGGGCCGCATCTGGATCGCCCGGGCGAACATGGGTGCGATCTATTCCCCCGACGGTATGGTCATCCAATTCGACAACGGCACGATCTGGCAGCGGGCGCCGGAACTGCCGCCGCCTCCTCCGCCGCGCCGGCGTCGCAGGTAATGCCGGCCGTCGCGCCGGGTTCGCCCGGCGATTTCGCAGGGGGCGCGGCCATCATGGCCGCGCTCTGTCTTTGACCGGGGCCGATTTTCGGGACATATTGGCGAGGAGATCGCAAACGGACGGGGTGGGCCGGTGAAGTCGCAAAAGAACAGCCATGATCGGTCATCTGCCTTGGAAGCCTAGATCCCTCGGACGCGTTGCATTTTCGAAACTGGCATTGGTTGCGATCATCGCGGGCGCCGCCCTCGTCTCGGCGTGCAGCCAGCAATCGGATCAGGAAACGGCGCAACAGCAGCAGCAGCAAGCTGCCGCCGATGAACAAGCGCGCAAGGAGGCCGACGAGAAGGCCTGGACCGAGGCGGTGCAGACCAATACCGCCGCTTCCATCACCGCCTACCTGCAGAATTTCAGCGCCGGCGCCCATGTCGTCGAGGCTCGCCAGCGCCTCGCCGCATTCGATGCGCAGGCGCGCAAGGAGGCGGACGAGAAGGCCTGGACCGATGCGGTGCGCGCCGGCACCCTCGCCGCGTTCACGGCCTATACTCAGAACTACAGCTCCGGCGCCCACGTCGCGGAGGCCCGCCAGCGCATCGCCGCACTCAACGAGCAGGCGCGCAAGCAGGCCGACGAGAGGGCCTGGGCCGACGCGGTGCGCACCGATACCGCGGCGGCTTTCAATGGATATATTCAGAACTTCGCTTCGGGGGCGCACGTCGCGGAAGCCCGCCAGCACATTGCGGCGCTCGACGACAAGGCGCGCAAGGAGGCGGACGACAAGGCCTGGGCTGACGCCACGCGCGCCGGCACCACCGCGGCATTCAATACCTACCTGCAAAACTACGGTTCGGGCGTCCATGCGGCCGAGGCCCGCGAGCGCCTGGTCGCGCTCGACGAGCAGGCGCGCAAGCAGGCGGACGACAAGGCCTGGGCCGACGCGACGAGTGCGGGCACCATCTCGGCGTTCAACGCCTACCTTCAGAAGTTCGATTCGGGCCTGCACGCTGCGGAGGCGCGGGTGCGTGTCACCGCGCTGGACGCGCAGGCGCGCAGGGAGGTCCCCATCGTCGACATCAAGAAAACCTGTCAGGCCGCTGCCGGGGTGATGGTCAGCCTGCTGGGCGGGAGCACGACCGACCAGGACGTCAACGGGTGCCTCGACTCCGAGCAGAAGGCCCGCGACCAGATCTTCAAGGACCGGGCGACGTATTCGGCGGGCGACAAATCGCGCTGCATGCGGACCGCGGTCTATCTCCCGAGCTACGTGGAATGGCTCACCTGCCTGGAGATGGAGCGCGACGTGAGAAAGATGCAGGTGGGACCGCCGCCGCCGACCGGCGCCACGACGCTGCCGCGGGTAAGCCCGGCGCTCAACTGGTGAGCGTCGCGGCGCCGCGCGGCGCATCGCGAAAGCGGCCCGCAATTTCTCTCTTCGTTGCCGTCGGCGCTTCGGGAATCCAATAATTCCGGGCTTTTTCGAGCGTTGCGTCGCGGGGCCGTTTTTGGCAATGTCCGCGCCACTTTCGGCCGGGCCGTGGGCGACGCATCAGGCTCGGCGCAAGCGGCGGCCGGGCAGAGTCTTTGCCCGGTGCGCTCCATAAAACCGGGGTTTCGACCATGACAGCTCTCTGGCTGATCGTCCTTTGTGGCGCGCTCGCCATCGTCTACGCCATCTGGGCGATCCGCTCCGTGCTCGCGGCCGATCCGGGCAACGCGCGCATGCAGGAGATCGCCGCGGCGGTGCGCGAAGGCGCACAGGCCTACCTCAAGCGCCAATACACCACGATCGGCATCGTCGGCATCGCGATTTTCTTCATCCTGGCGTATTTCCTCGGCTGGCTGGTGGCGGTCGGCTTCCTGATCGGCGCGGTGCTTTCGGGTGCGGCCGGCTTCATCGGCATGAACGTGTCGGTGCGGGCCAATGTGCGCACCGCCCAGGCGGCGACCCGCTCGCTCGCGGATGGGCTCGAGCTGGCGTTCAAGTCGGGTGCGATCACCGGCCTCCTGGTCGCAGGCCTCGCGCTCCTCGGCGTCACCATCTACTTCGGCTATCTCATCGGGACCCGGCACATGGCACCCGACGAGCGCACGGTCGTCGACGCGTTGGTCGCGCTCGGCTTCGGAGCCTCGCTGATCTCGATCTTCGCCCGTCTCGGCGGCGGCATCTTCACCAAGGGCGCGGACGTGGGCGGCGACCTCGTCGGCAAGGTCGAGGCCGGCATCCCGGAGGATGACCCGCGCAATCCCGCCACCATCGCCGACAATGTCGGCGACAATGTCGGCGATTGCGCCGGCATGGCGGCCGACCTGTTCGAGACCTACGTGGTGACGACGGTCGCAACCATGGTGCTGGCGGCGATCTTCTTCCGCGGCGCCGGTGCCGACGTGCTGCTCAAGATGATGACGCTTCCCCTCGCCATCGGCGGCATCTGCATCATCACGTCCATCATCGGCACGTTCTTCGTCAAGCTCGGCGCCAATCAGTCGATCATGGGGGCGCTCTATCGCGGCCTCATCGTCACCGGCGTGCTTTCGCTCGCCGGGGTGGCGTTGGTCATCCATCTCCTGGTCGGCTTCGCCACCGTGCCGGGGCAGCACTATACCGGCACCAACCTGTTCCTTTGCGGCGTGGTCGGCCTGATGGTGACCGGGCTGATCATCTGGATCACCGAATACTACACCGGCACGGACTTCCGCCCGGTGCAGTCGATCGCGAAGGCTTCGGTCACCGGCCACGGCACCAATGTCATCCAGGGCCTGGCCATTTCGCTCGAAGCGACCGCGCTTCCCGCGCTCGTCATCATCGCGGGCATCCTCATCACCTACAAGCTCGCGGGCTTGTTCGGAATCGCGATTGCCGTGACTACCATGCTGGCGCTCGCCGGCATGATCGTCGCGCTCGACGCCTTCGGCCCGGTCACCGACAATGCCGGCGGTATTGCCGAGATGGCCGGCCTGCCCAAGGAGGTGCGCAAGTCGACCGACGCGCTCGATGCGGTGGGCAACACCACCAAGGCGGTGACCAAGGGCTATGCCATCGGCTCGGCCGGCCTGGGCGCGCTCGTTCTGTTCGCGGCCTACAACGAAGATCTGAAGTTTTTCATCGGCAATGCGACGACGTTCCCGTACTTCCAGGGCGTGCAGCTCGATTTCTCGCTGAACAATCCCTATGTCGTCGCCGGGCTCCTGTTCGGCGGCCTGCTGCCCTATCTGTTCGGCGCGCTCGGCATGACCGCGGTCGGCCGCGCCGCGTCGGCGATCGTCGAGGAGGTGCGCCGGCAATTTCGCGAGAAGCCCGGCATCATGCAGGGCACCGACAAGCCCGATTACGGCCGCGCGGTCGACTTGCTGACCCGCGCCGCGATCAAGGAGATGATCATTCCCTCCCTGCTGCCGGTGCTGTCCCCGATCGTGGTCTATTTCCTCATCTACTGGATCGCGGGCGGCGGCACGACCGGGAAGTCGGCGGCATTTTCCGCGGTGGGCGCCATGCTGCTCGGGGTGATCGTCACCGGCCTGTTCGTCGCGATTTCGATGACTTCGGGCGGCGGCGCCTGGGACAATGCCAAGAAATATATCGAGGACGGCCACTACGGCGGCAAAGGCTCGGAGCCGCACAAGGCGGCGGTGACGGGCGACACCGTCGGCGATCCTTATAAGGACACCGCCGGTCCGGCGGTCAATCCGATGATCAAGATCACCAATATCGTCGCGCTCTTGCTCCTCGCCGTGCTCGCACACTGGCACTGACGGGACCGCGTCGAGAAGCCTTCGATTGGGATACGTGCCAACGGCAGCGCGCCGCTACTGGTGGTCCGATTCCGAAGTTCGCCAGCACTCGCGGCACAGTCAGATACGAACTTCGGAATCTAAGGACGGCTAGAGCGCATCCCGATTGGGTCGAACGTGATGCGCTCTAGATTTTTCGATTTTGCGCATGTTCTATTCGGAAAACCGGTTCCCACTTTTCCGGAACATGCGCTAGCAACTCTATGATTCTAGTGCCGCTTTTGAACCTGAAGTTCGCGATCGCATTTGCCCCACGATGGGCGCGAACTTCGGGTTCGGGGCACTAGAGCGCATCCCGATTGGGTCAAATCGTGATGCGCTCTAGATTCTTCGATTTTGCGCATGTTCTGTTCGGAAAACCGGTTCCCACTTTTCCGGAACATGCGCTAGGCGCGCGCGGTGTCGGGTCTAGAACAGCTTGAACATCGCGTTGACGTAAGCGTAGTCCTTGCCGCCGGTCGGCGTGGTGCGGCTGATGAAGTCGAACACCCTGCCGTCCTTCATGCCGTAATTGGCCAGGCGCTCCACCCGGCGATTCTTGTCGAAATAAACGGCGATCACCCGCTGATCGATCACCCTCTGCGGCATGAAGCCGATCGGCCGCTCGGCGCGCTGGGAAATATAATAGAACGCCTCGCCGCTCACCGTCGCAACCGTCGACGGCGTGCCGAGCACGATCAGAACCTGCTCCTGCGTGGATCCGATGGGGATCTGCTCGAGCGCGCCGTCGGGCACGATATAGCCGCGCTGATAGGTCTCGGAGAAGAAGCAGCCGCCGAGCAACAGGCTGAGCGCGACCATCAGTGCGATCTTGGCGCCAACCGTGCGAGCCGGATGGGTCGGTCTATTCATGCGGCTTGCGATTCCCCATATGCCTGTGGCATCCGCTGGCACATCGACCTAGCCCGGCGCCACCCCGTTTGCCAATCGCTCCTTGCATGCGGCCGCGTGCCGGCGAGCTAACCTGATGAGATTGCACTTGTTTCGCCGCACCCCGCGCGACGGCACCATCGCCTCCCTCTATGGCACGATCGTGGCACAGGCGCGCCTGCCGGCCTTTTACCAAAGCTATGGCGTACCGGATACGGTGAACGGCCGGCTGGAACTCCTGATGCTCCATGCCGTGCTGCTTCTGCGGCGTCTGGAGCGCGAGCCGGCGCCGGTCCGCGCGCTCGGCCAGGGGCTTTTCGACCGGTTCTGCCGGGACATGGACGACAGCATGCGCGAGATGGGAGTGGGCGATCTCGCGGTGCCGCGAAAAATGCGCCGGATCGGGCAGGCGTTTTACGGCCGGCAAGCGGCCTACCGCACAGCGCTGGAGACGGCCGACGAGCAGGCGCTTGCGGCGGCCCTTAACCGCAATGTATTTGCCGGCGCGTCGCAGGCCGGGGCGGACGTTCGGCTGGCGGCCTATGTGCGCGAGGCCGTGCGCCGGCTCGCCGAGCAGGACGGGTTCGAGCGCGCGCAGCTCGCCTTTCCCGATCCCGAGCGGGTGTTGCAGCGCGCGTGAGGCAGATGGATGGAGCGATGGCAAAGGCTGAACCAGCGCCGCATGGGATTTGGAGCGTGCAGCTCGCACTCAGCCAGGTGCCCGAGAGCGGACGGCATCTGGACATTGTCGCCGATGCGCGCACGCGCGCGGCGATCGCCAAGCTCGCCGGGCTCGCCGCCTTGCCGCGGCTCGAGGCCAGCTTCGACGTCGCGCTGCATGGGCGCGGCGGCTTGCACGTGCTCGGCCGGGTGACGGCCACCGTCGGCCAGACTTGCGTGGTGACGCTCGAGCCGATCGAGAACGAGATCGATGAAGCGATCGACCTTGTGTTCACCCCCGCCTCCCCGCTCTCCGCAGACGGCGGGGAAGCAATCGACGTGCTGGCGGATGATGCGCCGGAGCCGCTGGTCGGCGGCACGGTCGACCTCGGTGCGATCGCGACCGAATTCCTGATTCTCGGCATCGATCCCTATCCGCGCAAGCCCGACGCCGTGTTCGAGCCGCCGGCGGCCGAGCCCGATTCGGGCCGTCCGTTCGCCGCGCTCGCGGCGTTGAAGAAAGGACGAAGCGGCAGGGAGCGGTGATTGCCAGCCCCCCTGTTGTGTCTCCCGCCGACACGGTATGGTCGCGCCATGCCCCACAAAGTCCGCATCGCGCTCGACGCCATGGGGGGTGACCATGGGGCAGCGGTGGTCGTTCCGGGCGCTGAATTGTCGCTCCGGCGGCATCCGGATATCGAGTTCCTGCTGTTCGGCGACCGCGCTGCCATCGAGCCGCTGCTCGCGGCCCGCCCGCAGCTCCAGGCGGCCTCGCACCTCGTGCACACCGAGGTCGCGGTGCAGATGCACGACAAGCCGAGCCAGGCGTTGCGCAAGGGGCGGCGGAAATCCTCGATGTGGCTCGCCGTCGATGCGGTCAAGCGCGGCGAGGCGGACGTCGCCGTCTCCGCCGGCAATACCGGCGCCTTGATGGCCACGGCCAAGATCGACCTGCGGACCATGGCCGGGATCGAGCGCCCGGCGATCGCCGCCATCTGGCCGACGCTGAAGGGAAAGTCGATCGTGCTCGATCTCGGCGCCTCGATCGGCGCCGACGCCGAGCATCTGGTCGACCTCGCCGCCATGGGCAGCGCCATGGCGGGAGCGCTATTCGGTCTCGATCGGCCGACCGTGGGGCTGCTCAATATCGGAGTGGAGGAGGTGAAAGGGCTCGAGGAGGTGCGCAAGGCCGGCCAAATGCTGCGCGCGGGCCAGTGGCCGCAATTCGAATATTGCGGCTTCGTCGAGGGCGACGACATCGGCAAGGGAACGGTGGATGTGGTGGTGACCGAAGGTTTCTCCGGCAATATCGCGCTCAAGGCCGCCGAGGGCACGGCGCGTCAGCTCGGCCAGCTTCTCAGGCGCGAGATGGATCGCACGCTGGTGCGCAAGCTCGGCTATCTCCTGGCGCGCGGCGCGTTCCGCGCCCTCAGCGCGAAGATGGATCCGCGCAAGTCGAACGGCGGGGTTTTCCTCGGCCTCAACGGCATCGTGATCAAGAGCCACGGCGGCACGGATGCCGAAGGCTTCGCCTGCGCGGTCGATCTCGGCTACGACATGGTGCGCCACGAATTGCTGGCCAAGATCGGCCAGAGCCTCACGCGCCACCAGCGCGAGACGATTTCCCCGCGTGCCGTCGGGGGAGCAGCCTCGTGACCATGCTGCGGTCCGTGGTGCTCGGCTGCGGCAGTTATCTGCCGAGCCGGATCCTCTCCAATGCCGAACTGTCGCGGATGGTGGACACCTCCGACGAGTGGATTACGCAGCGCACCGGCATTCGCGAGCGGCACATCGCGGCGGAGGGGGAAAACACGTCGGACATGGCGCTCGCCGCCGCGCGCGCCGCGCTCGCCGCCGCCGGCGTCGCCGCGCAATCGATCGACCTGATCGTGCTGGCGACTTCCACGCCCGATAACACCTTCCCGGCGACCGCGGTCTCGGTCCAGGCCGGCCTCGGCATCACCCATGGCGCTGCCTTCGACCTGCAGGCGGTGTGTTCGGGATTCGTGTTCGGGCTTGCGACCATCGACGGCCTGCTCAAGACCGGCGCCTTCCAGCGTGCGCTGGTGATCGGCGCGGAGACGTTCTCACGCATCCTCGACTGGAACGACCGCACCACCTGCGTGCTGTTCGGCGATGGCGCGGGCGCGGTCGTCCTGGAAGCGCGACGCGAGCCCGGTACGCGCGAGGACCGCGGCATTCTCACCAGCCATCTGCGCTCGGACGGGCGCTACAAGGCCAAGCTCTATGTCGACGGCGGCCCGTCATCGACCGGCACCGTCGGGCACCTTCGCATGGAAGGCCGCGCGGTGTTCAAACACGCGGTGGCGATGATCACCGATGTGATCGAGGATGCCTTCAAGAGCACCGGCTATACCGCCGACGATATCGACTGGTTCGTGCCGCATCAGGCCAACAAGCGCATCATCGACGATACCGCCAAAAAGCTTGGCATCGCGCCGGAAAAGGTGGTCACCACCGTGGACAAGCATGGCAATACCTCGGCGGCCTCGATTCCGCTCGCGCTCACGGTGGCGGTCGCCGACGGGCGCATCAAACCCGGCGACCTGGTCATGCTCGAGGCCATGGGCGGGGGCTTCACCTGGGGCGCGGTGCTGCTGCGATGGTGACCGCCGGCAGCGCAAATCTTCCCGTCACGCCCCGTTGACCGCTTCGGTTCAAGCGAATATCGTCTGATAATTCAGAGAGATATCTTGATCGCCGAAGGCGGGGCTGGCGATGGCGGGAAAAACAGTCACACGCGCAGATTTGTGTGAGGCAGTCTACCAAAAGGTAGGATTGTCCCGAACCGAATCCGCCACCCTGGTGGAGCTGGTGCTGAAGGAGATCACCGATTGCCTCGAGCGGGGCGAAACGGTGAAGCTCTCGTCCTTCGGCTCGTTCGTGGTGCGCAAGAAAGGCCAGAGAATTGGGCGCAATCCCAAGACCGGCAAGGAAGTGCCGATCTCGCCGCGCCGGGTGATGGTGTTCAAGCCGTCGGCGATTCTCAAGCAGCGCATCAACAACGAGCCGGATGCGGGGAAATAATGGTTCGCAAAGGCTGAGCGGAGCAGGGCGGCGGTGGAGAAGGCGCCGGACGCATTCCGGACGATCAGCGAGGTGGCGCAGGAACTCGACGTGCCGCAGCACGTGCTGCGGTTCTGGGAGAGCCGTTTCCGCGAGATCAAGCCGATGAAACGCGGTGGCGGGCGCCGCTATTACCGCCCGGAGGATCTCGATCTCCTGCGCGGCATCCGCCATCTGCTCTATGGCGAGGGCTACACCATCCGCGGCGTCCAGCGTCTGCTGCGCGAGCAGGGCGTGCGCTTCGTGCAGAACGTCTGGCAACCAGGCGCGCCGCAGCCGACGCACCAGCTGGGCGATGAGGAGGAGGAGGATGCGGCGGCGATCGAGCGGCCCGCCGAGCACGCAGGCGAGCTGCGCGCCCCGCCGCTTTCCGCCGCAGATGAGGGCGGGCGATTGGAGCAACGGTCCCCGCTGCTTGCGCCGCGCACGGCCGCACCGCCATCCGCCGGCCTCGCCCGCGAGGACGTGCAGAAGTTGCAGGTCACGTTGCGCGACCTCACCGAGTGCCGTCGGCTGCTCGACGCCGCGCTGGCGGAAAAAACGTGATTGCGCCAAGCCGCTCGCGCGGTGGCGGGCAGGGCTGCTGAAGAATCAGCGGACATGGGGTTGGTCGTCCTGATGCCCGGCATGACGCCGAGCGCGGGTGCATGACGACGCCAGGAAATATCGCACCTGGCATGATCGGCCGAGACGGTCAGTACTTCTTGATCTCTTCGATGCGCTGCCGCGTGAGCGAGGACAGACACTCGGAGGTCAGCCCCTCCCGTGTTCGAGCGCTGATCATGTTCGCTGCAGCCTTCGCCCTGCACTCGGCGTCGCGGAAACGCACCCATTCGCGTTGCGCTTCCAGCAGGTAGGATTTCGCTTGCTCTTTTCTGTCCTTCTGTCCTGCCGGGTCGACCGCCGCTCGAACTCCGATTGCTTGCTTTCAATAGCGAGCGTAAGCGCCTTGCCCGCCGCTTCGAGCTGCCATTGATCGCATGCATCGTTGCTTATCCCGCGGGGACAAAGCAAATCCTGCGCCCGCGCGGTTGGAACCAGCGCTCCCGGAATGATCGCAAGCATTGCGGCAACACGCCGAGCTTTGGTCATGGGCGCCCCATTCAATTGAATGTCGTTACCTGCCAACTCACGCAAACGACACTCAACGATCGCAAATGATAGGGGATAGCTGAACAGCGGCCTTCCAGTGCGTGCATTGCAACGGCCGGCGAGGCGGCGCCAGCGCACCGGCCGAGCGATTGGCGCAACTCACGTGGAAGGTGCGCTAACCGTGCCGGCGTTGCGCCGGCGCCATGTCGCCGATGTCGGGCACCGCGATCCCGTACGGCATGCGCTCCTGGAAATACGCCAGCACGTCGTTGTCGGCATTCGGCGGCACGACGAAAACGAGCCGCGGACCGGTGTGTTTGCAAAACTCCACCGTGAAGCCCCCGTGGCGGTCCGGTCCCACGATCCGGATGCGCGCGTGATTGAGCGTGTTCATGGCCGGTCCGGGCGAGCGTGGTCAGTCTGCGCGGCTCATGCGGCCGATGAACCAGCCGACCGCGAGCGCGATGGCGACCGCGGTATAGGGCCGGTTCTCGATGGTGTTGCGCAACGTCTCTTCCAGCGGGGCGGCGCGTTGCTGCACCGCTTTCGCGGCATCACCGGCCGCGTCGCGGGCCTGCCCGTAGAGGTTTTGGGCGGCGCCCGCCGCCTGCTTGATCTTGCCTTCCACCTGGCTCTGAAGGTCGCCGGTGGCGCGTCCGAAGCCTTCCTCGAGCTGCCCGCCCGCGTTCTTGGCGGTGCCGGCCACACGATCCTGGTTCATCGCTCTATCCTCGTTGCAATAGCGCGAGGGTTCAACATTCCAGCGATGATTTGGTTCACGGCGGCAGGATGTTTCGGCCGGGTGCGCACGCTGAAGCCTTTGGCCAAGCGCTGACGAAGCCTCAATTGCAAGCCACGACTGAAGGTCATGCAACGACCGGGCTGGGGCGAAATGCAGGCGAGCATCGCCAAGCTCGGTCCGGAGTCGAAGAGCCTGACCCCGCGAGAATTCACCGCCAAGCTTGCCGACCAAGCGCGCGATTGGGAGCTGCGGTGAACGAGTGCGGCGTCAAGCTTGATGGCGGTGCACGCAGCGTAGGTCAGGGGCGTTGATCCCCGCGCCTTGAGCTGAGCCCACCCGTCGCATTTTCCAGGCCTCGACAGGCCGGCGCTGGCCGCGGGCGGACGGCGCGACCGTCGCTTCGCTATCCGCGGTTCCCGTCGGATGTCGCGATTCCAAAAATGCTTGCCGTCAATTCGGATTGGCGGTCGAAGAGCCGAGATTTCCGCAAAACAGAAGGGGAACGGAGGTTCGTCGGCCCGAAAAAAGCTGGGGGAAGTCCCCGTTGGCCGGGAACCAAACAAAGCGTTGAGCGTTTTAGCGCAGGGTTGGAGGTATTCCCATCATGCCGACTGCCGAATATCTGCGGGAGTGGAACATGTGGCTGACCGTGACCGCGGCAGTTCTGGCTGCCGCCATTGGTTTCAACGTGCTTGCGATCGCAATTCAGCATTTCGACTAGTGCCCCGAACCCGAAGTTCGCGCCCATCGCGCGGCAAGTTCAATCGCGAACTTCGGGCTCGAAAGGGGCACTAGAATCATAGAGTTGGCTCGTGGTGCTTAGATTCCGCAGTTCGCATCGTAACGTGCCGCGAGCGCTGGCGAACTTCGGAATCGGACCACTAGCCTGACCTTACCCAGCAGCAAACGGAAGGCGCCAATGCCGTCTCCTGACCAGCCTGAGCCGCCGCCCGTTTGGATCTGTCCCTCCTGCCAAGTACTCATGCGCCTGCGGACAATCGAGGTCGTGAATGGCGAGGAACAGACCAGGCTCGCTTGTGCGGCATGCGGCACCGAAGCAACGCAAACCAAGGCGCTATCCGATTCATAAGTCGCTGCCAGCGCTCCTGACGGTCGGCTCGGCGACCATGCGGCCGAGCCCTGTGATGCGCATTGCCGTCTTGCTGGCTTGCGGAATTCTGCTCACGGCTTGTTCCGGCAGCAACAGGGTTGAAGACATCGTTCCCGCGTGGGCGAACACATCGCCGCGCTCGGCAACGCGCTACGTCGCACAAAAGAAGCATTTGGAAGAGCGCAGCACACCCGACGCGAAGCCGCAAACACCACAGACGGCTGGACCGCAAGAGGCGGAGAAGCCGGCGGCTCGAAGCTTTCACGAAGAGTGAGCAACCCCCCCGGGAACTAACTCTTTTAAGATCCCTGAATGGGCACCTTTGCGAGCCGGCTGCTGGCACCACGGAGACCGTCGAGGCGTGGTGAATTGACTTAAATCAAGCGACGTGGCCGCTGCTGGGCCAGCATTTCAAGTATACATAATGGAGAAATCATCATGCCTAAGAAATTCGCCCTGATGTTGGCGGCTGGTCTCGCGATCGCGGTCACCAGTTTCGATGCCCGGGCCATGCCGTCGTCGCCGGCCGCATTGGTCCATCAGCAGAACGACGTGACCCTCGTCCAACAGGCTGCGGCGGCCGCTGGCACTGGAGCTATCGATTGAAGCGCTGCGTCAGGAATTAAGCACCACGTGGCCCTCCATAACGGGGCTTTCGCGTATTTATTTGACGTGCCCCTACGCCAAAATGCCGGAGACCAGTGTCGGAAGATCGGGATCGCCCGAAACTGCGATTCTTGGCCCCGAGGCGGGAATCGATACCGAACCGACGACGCTCGCAGGCTGCCATCCGCACTCTTGAGTCATATTGCCGAGCACGACGGCGACGGCAACACGTTCGATTATGCGGATGGAGACATGCACAGCACGCTTGCCGACGTTCTCGCAAAGATGACTGCGCGGGCGTAGCATGACGTGATGGCGCGGGGCCCCCCGATGCCCCGCGCCAATGTCGCGACATCCAACAGGAGCCGACATGACCCCGCGCATCCCCAAGAACGTTTCACCCTGGTTGGTCGATGGGAGCCTCCTCGCCATCATGGACAACCCGATGCCGCCGCGAGACCCCGACGACGACGATGATGATGACGCCGAGGACGAAGACGATGATGCGGACCCGGACAACGGCCGCGGCCCGGCGGTCATCAGAGAACCTGACGAATAGCGTCGCGATGGCGCGCGGCGCCGGCGAGCTGCGCCCCGCGCCAACTTGAGCCGCTTGGAAATCATGTCACCGAGCATCCAACCCCATGGTTGACGATTATCTCGAGTGGCCTTGTCGGCTCGATTCTAACATTGGCGGCGACAGCGACAGTTCACTGGTTCCGAAGGCCGCGCCTAAAGTGTTTGTTCAACGCGTCTGCGAGCGGTTGCGTGGTTGATACCCCGGCGCGGCGAGAAGATGCATTCGGGGCCCCATTGCTCACGGACATCAATGGGTACATGACCCGCGTAGGGCTTGCTCGGCGTTTGCGACCCGCATCCCGAAATTCGGCGGCAGATTGAAGGGGTAGGCGGAGCGTTCTTCGAGGCTGATTGGGATGGCGTGGCCCTCGACTTAGGGCGGCGGGGTGCCGGATCAGGATTGGTGAGCGGCAGGCGCCTTTACCACTTCCGCAGACGGCCCTCCTCGACGAAGAACATCAGGAGGCGGGCGCATCTTTCGCATTTGAATACGCGAACGGGCGGTCGATCACCGAAACCTTCAATCGCGGACGCCAACGACAGCGGACCGCCGCAATCCAGGCAGGGGGGCGGAGTTGGTGTCTCCACAGCGCTTCCCTTCCACGCGGGAGCGCGATCATCATTTTGCACTGACGCTTGCTTCCCAATCCGGTCAATGTCGATCGTCGGCGTTTATCGCGCGCTGTTCCCGGCTTTCCGCCATTTTTAGAAAATCGGCCGCCAACCTGACTAACGCATCCTGGGCGTAGAAATCGATGGCCGTGGTCGCAAGGAGCAGACAGTCCTGCGCATTCTGGCGGCATTCGCTTGCGGTTGGCATGGCGGGGGATGTCCTTAAATTCGCCCACCCCACCGATCCCCCCACAGCTGAGCGCAGGTGAGCTTTTTACGTTGCGGTTTGTCCGGCGTAGACGGCGTCTGCGTCCTCAGCGCATTTTGGCCGCCACCAAAGGTAACCTGTGACATGTCTCGTCGTTCCATCGGATTTGTACAATTTCGTACAATGAGGGAATTGCCCTTGGTGTTGACCTCCCGCCTGCATAGATAACGGGCACCGTCAGCAGCGAACCCAACGGGCGCCGACGGTTGAGAGACGCGGATGGCTCTTGCCCCAGAAGGGATAAGAGGCATGGCCGCCGGCCGCCCTCGCAACCAGGTGCTTTCAGCCCTGTCGTCGGCTGATTTTGGCTTGTTGCAGCCAAACCTCGAGCCCGTTGCGCTTGGCCTTCGAAAGGTTCTGGAAAGGCCGGATCGGCGGGTCGATGCTGTCTACTTCCCGGAAACCGGCTTCGCCTCCGTCGTCGCCGTCCAACTCGACAATACCCGGGCAGAGGTCGGCCTCATCGGGCGTGAGGGCATGACCGGGCTGACGGTCGTACTGGGCAAATCACCGCTCGCCACATTCGACCTACATGCAAGCCGCCGGCCACGGGCAGCGCATCAAGACGGGGGAACTCCGCAAGGCGATGCGGGCGAGCGCGTCATTGCAACACGTGCTGTTGAAATACGTGCAAGCATTCATGGTGCAGACCGCACATACGGCCATCTCCAACGCTCGCGCGAAGCTCGATCAGCGTTTGGCACGCTGGATTTTGATGGCCGACGATCGCCTCGACGGCAACAAACTGACCCTCACCCATGAGTTCCTGTCGCTGATACTTGGCGTGAGACGAGCGGGCGTAACGGAAGCGCTACACGCGCTCGAAAGCAAAGGCTTGATCCATGCCTCGCGAGGCGAGATCAACGTTCGCAATCGGAAAGGCATCGAGCGCGCGGCTGGGCATTCCTACGGCGTTCCCGAGGCGGAGTTTCGGCGTCTGATCGGCTGAGTAGCCAAACGCGCGTCATGGCGGGTGCCGGTTGCCAAGACCGATCAGGTGCAACGGATTTCACCGCGGGCCAAGCCGAACATCGACTTCAGCGGCTGCTGTCACCGGCACGGAATAAGGGGAGCGCCCATAAGCGAATACGAGAACTGTGGGAGCCTAGCGCATGTTCCGGAAAAGTAGGAACCGGTTTTCCGAACAGAACATGCGCAAAATCGAAGAATCTAGAGCGCATCACGATTCAACCCAATCGGGATGCGCTCTAATGCCAGGATTGCGAGTCCTCAGGACTTTTGGCAGGCCATGCCACATCGTTTGAAGCATGAGGTTGCCTCGGCTTCTCGTCGGCCCCCAACAGCCGAAGCCAAGAGTCAGCCAGACGCAGCCATAACGCTTGGACTTGTGGCTCGGCGTTGCTCACCCTCCGGCACGCTTCGTCCGCGTTCCGGCGATATTGCTCAGCATGGCCATGATCAGTTGCGGGACGTGACTCCGCCAGCCGCAGCCATGTGTGCGCCATTGCCGTCAGCATGGCTTGAGATGTCGGGTTGGTGGTCTTGGTCAGCATGGCCAAGCATGCCTCGGCATGCCGCCTGTACACGTCGCGGATGTCTCTTGGATGGGCCATTGCCTAAGTCCGCGAAGCACGCCCGAAAATTTCGGGCGGTCCATGCTCACTCTGTTCCGCTTGCCACTCTTTCGGCACGAACCACAACGGAGCAAACCGGGAACGGCGAGGCCCGGGCAGCCACGCGGTCTCACTAGAGCGCATCCCGATTAGGTCGAATCGTGATGCGCTCTAGATCTTCAATTCTGCGCATGTTCTCTTCGGAAAACCGGTTCCCACTTTTCCGGAACATGCGCTAGGTTTCAAACATAAGCCGCGGGGACTGATCTTCGGGGCTGCTTCGTCGGGCGTACCGCTGAGCTTTGACGTTTGGCCAATTCAGCACACCGACGCCATCTTTCCGCCATGCCCCTCCACGTCGCCCTGCTTTGTGCGTCGCGCGTGAACTTGGCCATTACGTCGCATTCGGCGGCATGTTTCAGGAATTCGTCGGGCATATGCATGACCGACCCTCCCTTTGTACGGTCCCGTACAGAGGCATAACCAGGATGAGCAGGGGAGGTTCCTTACTTATTGGCATACAGCCGATGGGCCGCCCCACCGAGGCGAAAGTTCCCTGCCTGCCGCAGCAGAAAAAATCGGGTTCCAGACGCATGACACGCATTCATTCGGAACGGACATCTCGGCGGACGGGTTGGCCCGCATGCAAGCACCAACTCAATACCGAGACTTTGCGGAGGAATGCGACCGTCTGGCTCAGCAGGCCAAGACGGAGCGGCAACGCAGGGTCCTGAACGAAATGGCTGAGGTCTGGAGGAAGTTGGCCGAAGAGGCCGATAGAACGTATTCTAAGAAGGCAGGGTAATCATCTCGTTTTGCCAGGCGTCTCCGGCGTGGTCTTCTGCTAGCCGAAACCAGACTTCCGCCATGTGTAGAAGCGTAGCTCGCACTTGCGGGTCGTCGGCGGTGCGCGCCATCTCCAAGCACTCCTGCGCGAACGCCCGATACTCTTCTGATCGTCCCATGCAGGAAGGCCCCTCGGAAGCACACCCACCTTTCGAACCCCGAGACCCAACGCAGTAGCTTTGTTGGAGTTCCGACAGGTAGGGTGTCGGGGTCGGCGGTCCGATCGCTTCAGTCGGAAATTTCTTGTGGCCGTGCGGCATCCGTGACCCGCACCGAAAACAGCTTTTGGAACTTTCCATCCTTCAAGGTGATCGACCAGGCCGGCACGCCTGCGGCGCCGGCGCGACTGTCTTCCGGAGGGAGGCGGGGGAGGGCTGGTCGGTGACCGCAATGCTGGCCTCGGCTCTTGCGACCCTCAACAGCCGGAACAAATGGTCATGATGCGCTTCATTCGTTGACTCTCGTCCTCGTCTTTTTCCCGCCGCTTCCTGGAAGAAGGTTTGACGGCCTCGGGGGCGGCCGCAAGCGCATCTGTGCCGTCCTCGATGTCCCCTATCTCAGCGAAATATCGAGGAATCGAGTTCGCGGGCTTGGCATCGGTCGATTGCGGCGCGGCCCGCTGGGCTGCTGCTACCGGGGCGGGCTCTACGTCGATGTTCCCTATCCCAGCGAAATGTCTGGGAGCCGGGTTCGAGGGGCTGGAGTCGTCCGACTGCGGCGCAGCCCGTTGAGCCGCCGCTACAGGGGCGCGCTTGACGCTTTTTGTTTTGTCGAGCATCGCCACGTCCGGCAGAAAATCATAGTTCAGCGCATAGGCGTCGCGCGGCGGGAAGGATGCTTCAAGCACGCCGGGGCCACCTCTCGGCCCGAACCTGTAGTTCAAGCCGACGCGCACGATATTGTCGCGATATGCAGCGCCCTGCGACGCGGTGCCCTGGCCCAGCGCATTGGGAATCGGTGTCGTCGACTGCAGATCGTTGGCCCTGATGTGCAGATATTCGAGCTTCGCGGACCAATTGCTCCACAATGCAACCTCCACGCCACCGCCTGCGGTCCATCCAAGGGTGGTCGCCGCAAGCGGGGAGAAAGTTGCGCTCACGCCTCCGACCGTCATCGACAATTCGTCTGATGCGTTTACCAACACGCCTCCGGCGGTGGCGTAGGGCATTATCCAATCAAATGCCAAGCCAACTCGAGCGCGTCCGGTTACAAGTGATCTGATCCGGACTGATTCGTTGGCTGTACAGCCGGCTCCGCAATTAGCCGAAACCGTGCTCTGCTGTCCTGACCACTGCGCGTCAAGCTCCGCGCCGAACACGACCATACCGGCCTGCCAGTTGAAGCCGATTTGACCTCCAGCAATGCCGCCGCTCAATGCGCCTGAGCTGTCGACTCTGGTGGTGCTCAACTCCGTCGCGCCGACTCCGAATGGTGTCGTCGTGCCACCCTGCAACGAACCGGTAAAAAGGGTGGTTGCCGACTGTTGCGCCCAACCATAACCGGCGTTCGCCCCGAAATAGAGGCCCGTCCATTCGACCGCCTGCCGTGGAATGAAGGGAGCCGGCCGGTAGAGCTCCGGCGCGGCCATCGGCCAGTCGGCGGCCAACGACACTCCAGGCATCAAGGAAAGTGCGACAAACGCCGTTACTATTGCATTTTTCATGGCACGCCCCCGGTCGCGACGCAGGCAATCCTAGTTCACCAGCCGGTCTTAACGGTGGCAGATTGGCCACAGATCCGAGAAAAAAACAGCGAATTTGGGGTGAAAGGCTTGCCAGCGGCGAGGGGCCGCCGCGGTCGCACGCAACGCTCGCCGACGCCCGGCTACGAGCCCCACCCGCGAGGCCGCCAAGCTCGCGCCCGCGAAGCGCCGGCGGCGGGTATGAGGAAAAAATATACGGCAACCGACCTCTCGGTGTGATCGTCGGGCAATTCAAGGCATTTTCGGCAAACCCTGTACGAGCTTGGCGCTGCCATAGCGAACCGGCGCGGCGACCGCGACGTGGATGACGACGACCTTGCGTGATTGCGTGGCACCTTCGCCGCTCCTGCCCGCCGGCTCGACGACCCTGCCGCCGAGCCCTGGGATGCGCAGTGTCGTTTTGCCGGCCGCCTCGACGACTCGCGCCAACGGTGCCGGCCGCGATACAATCGGGGTCGGCAGGAAGCATGAGAGAGCGATCAACACCGCTGGCGTTGGGCCATTCCGGCACCGCATCAATAAGGATGGAGTTTCGCAGGCCGGCGGTGTGGACATGAACAGCGTCGAACCGTTGGTGGCGTCTGGGACGGCGGACCGCGAGCGGGAGCGCGTCCGCGAAATCCGGGACGATCTATCGGGATGGCGGCGCTGGGGGCCCTACGTCTCGGACCGGTCGTGGGGCACGGTGCGTGAGG
The DNA here is from genome assembly GCA_963821505.1 of uncultured Alphaproteobacteria bacterium. GTDB lineage: Bacteria > Pseudomonadota > Alphaproteobacteria > Rhizobiales > Xanthobacteraceae > VAZQ01. The sequence goes on along the minus strand of CAWGEH010000012.1, from coordinate 79,055 downwards.
ACTACTCTCACGATGGCAACGCCTGGGGCTATTTGACGTACGACAAGGCGCGCGCCAAGGCCTACCGCTGGGGCGAGGACGGCATCGCGGGGCTGTGCGACCGCTACCAGCTCCTGTGCTTCGCGCCGGCGTTCTGGAACGAGCGCGACCCGCACCTGAAGGAGCGGCTGTTCGGGGTCAACCCGTACGAGGGCAACCACGGCGAGGACGTCAAGGAGTACTACTTCCACGTCGACAACACGCCGACCCACTCGTACATGTGCCTGCTCTACAAGTACCCGCAGGCGGCGTTTCCGTACCGCGAGCTCATCGAGCACAACCAGCGCCGCGCCGGGCAGGGTGCGGAGTACGAGCTGCTCGATACCGGGGTGTTCGATGGCGATCGCTACTTCGACATCTTCATCGAGTACGCCAAGGCCGATCCGGAGGACCTGGCGATTCGGATCACCGCGCACAACCGCGGGCCCGATACCGCGCCGCTTCACATCCTGCCGACCCTGTGGTTCCGCAACACCTGGGCCTGGGGGCCGGCGGCGCAGCCGGAGCCGAGGATCACTTGCGAGCGCGCGAGCGACGTTTGCCTGGTGACCGACGACAGCCGCACGCCCGTCGATCCCAACATGCCGGCGCACTACCGGCTCGGACCGCGCTACCTGTACGGACCGGCGGCGCCGGCCTTGTTCACCGACAACGAGACCCATGGCGAGCGCGCCTACGGACCCGGCAATACCAGCCGCAAGCTGCACACCAAGGACGCGTTCCACCGCGCGATCTGCGAGCGCGACCCGACGGCGGTCCGCCCCGACGGTCGCGGCACCAAGGCGGCGCTGCACTACCAGCACATGGTGCGGGCAGGCGGCTCGGTCACGCTGCGCCTGCGGTTCACCGACCGGCCGACCCGGGACGCGCTCGCCACCGTCGACACGATCATCGGCCGCGCGCAAGGCCGAGGCCGACGCGTTCTACGCCGGGCTGGCCCCGCGAGAGGCCACCGCCGACGAGCGGCTCGTGCAGCGCCGTGCGCTGGCAGGGCTCCTGTGGAGCAAGCAGAGCTACCTGTTCGACGTGGCGCGCTGGCTCGACGGCGATGATCCGGCGCAGCCGCCGCCGGCGTCGCGGCGCACGATCCGCAACCGCCACTGGCGCCACCTGAACTCGATGCGGGTGATGTCGATGCCCGACAAGTGGGAGTACCCGTGGTTCGCCGCGTGGGACCTCGCGTTCCAGTGCGTGCCGTTCGCGCTGGTCGACGCGAAGTTCGCCAAGGATCAGCTCTGGGTCCTGCTGTTCGAGCAGTTCCAGCACCCAAACGGGCAGCTGCCGGCCTACGAGTGGGAGTTCGGCGATCTCAACCCGCCGGTCCACGCGTGGGCGGTGTGGCGGGTCTACAACATGGATCGGATCCGCAACGGCCACGCCGACCGCGAGTGGCTCGAGCGCTGCTTCCACAAGCTCCTGATCAACTTCGCGAGCTGGGTCAACAAGGTCGACCGCGACGGCAACAACGTGTTCGAGGGCGGGTTCCTCGGCCTCGACAACATCACCGTGATCGACCGCAGCGAGCCGAGCTCGGACGGCGCGGTGCTCGAGCAGTCCGACGCGACCGGCTGGATGGGGATGTTCTGCCTGAACCTGATGCGGATCGCGCTCGAGCTTGCGCGCGACAACCCGGTCTACGAGGGAATGGCGACTAAGTTCCTCCAGCACTACGTCTACGTCGCGCACGCGATGAAGCACATGGGCGGCCGCGACGTGCAGCTGTTCGACAGCGAGGACGGGTTCTTCTACGACGTGTTGCGCCACCCCGACGGCAGCTCGCAGAAGTTCCGGGTCCGCTCGCTGGTCGGCCTGATCCCGCTGTTCGCGGTCGAGCGACTTGAGCTCGAGTGGATCGAGCCGTTCAAGGAATTCACGGCGAACCTCAACTGGTTCCTCAAGAACCGCCGCCACCTGGTCGACGCGGTGATCCACCCGCTCGAGCGGCCCGACGGCAAGACGACCTACCTGCTCACGATCGTCGACATCGCGCAGCTGCGCCGGCTGCTCGGCCACGCGCTACGACGAACGCGAGTTCCTGTCGCGCTACGGCATCCGCTCGCTGTCGAAGCTGCACGAGGCGCAGCCGTTCGAGTGGGGCGGGCGCCGCGTGGCGTACGAGCCCGCCGAGTCGGCCGCGAAGCTCAAGGGCGGCAACTCGAACTGGCGCGGGCCGATCTGGTTCCCGACGACGTTCCTCATCATCGAGTCGCTGCGCAAGCTCGGCACCGCGTTCGGGTCGTCGCTACCTCGTCGACACGCCGGGCTCTGGCGGCCGGCCGATCGCGCTCCAGGCGATCGCGCGCGACATCGCCCGCCGGATGATCGATATCTTCCTGCTCGACAAGAACCAGCGGCGGCCGGTGTACGGCGGCGCGCGGAAGTTCGCCGACGATCCCAACTGGCGCGATCACCTGCTGTTCTACGAGTACTTCCACGGCGACAACGGCGCCGGCATCGGCGCGAGCCACCAGACCGGGTGGACCGCGCTGGTCGCCAACCTGATCGACGAGTGGCGATGATGCCGACCACGTGGCGGTTGCCGGCGATGGCGGCCGATGTGGCCCGCCGCGGCCTCTGCTGACTTTGGGTTGAGTGGTTGTGTCAGTCCTTCTCCTCGGGGGCGCTCAAGCGTCCTCTGATCGCCTGCCTAAGCCGCCTCACGCGCTTGGCAACGGCATCAGGTTTGGCGGCTGCACGCAATCGACCCAGCTCTCCGAGCAACGCATCTCGGAATTGTTTGATGTCATCTTCCAGACTTGCCATTAGATCCGTCATCTTGGTTTTGGTGGGCTTCGTCATCGTCAGTCTCTCCAGAAGTTCCGGAACCGATCGGGCGCTCCCGACCCTCGCGGCCGCGGGTGAACTCTTGAAACCGGTGCGGAATTGATCATCCAGGAGGAAGGCAAAGTCGCCGCCGAGCAGAACGTCCGCAAGCTCCTCGAGCGGTAGTTCGCGTGCGTCACCCAAGAGATCGAGGCGGAGATCCGCAGCAAGGGCGGCATACTACACCATTAAGCTCTCCATTGCGGACGAGGTGGTCGAGTGAGGCGTGCCGGCCCGGCGAGCCGGCTTGCGTAATCCGCACCCCAGCATGGCAGGGACAAGCGCTATGGGTGGACGAGACAGGCTTTGAGGCGCAACCTCCCCGCAGGCTCCTAGGGCGTGAACTCCGCGGCCTAGGTTACGGACGCCGAAGCCCTAGCTTCGGCGTACCACCTTGACTGCTTACTCAGGCAGGTTGAGTAGGGGCGGGAGAAGCGGCTGTGCCGTTCCTCTTGCGCCGGTCGAGATAGAACGCCAGCCAGCCTACCATTCCCGTTACGATGCCGCTTAGGGTCACGACGAGGCCCTTGAGCGCATCAGCCTCATCCCGCAAAGACTTTAGCCATTCGGCCCACGTCAACTCACGTACGCCAACAGTGATTTTGTGTGTGAAGCTGGTGATCCGCCGGCGCGACGGCAGATCGCCGGTTGAAATCAGGGCATACAGAGTAGCCTCTAGCATCTGGTTCCCAGCGTCCTTCGCCTCCACATCCCAACTCCAAACCGACGGGTATCCCTCCGCAACGGTCTGTTCCTCGGCCGTCGTACGCGTGATTTTGAATCCTGCGCCGCTAAGGTCGGCGGTCATCCGACTCGAAACCGCAACCTGTCCTTCGACTTTCTGGTCCTCGGGGCCGATGTGCTTTCGGAGGACATCCATCGGTACCTTGAAGCCGATGTTCAAGTGGACCGTACGGGTCTCGCCGACCCTCATTGCGTTCGGTCCATCAAGCACGAGGTCGCCCTTGGGAAGCTGCTCAAGGATCTTCGCGTTCTCTGCGATTTTTGCCGCTTCGGTGGGCACTGGCGCAGGCGGAGGAGGGGGCGGAGCCGGTGGGCCTTGCGGGCGCTTCGCTTGAATTTCCACGGAATCGCTGACCGGCCCCAAGTCAAAAGGCTTTTTGAGAGGGTGCTCCACGCGTGCCAGCACGTCGGGGAAGCGCGTGGTTTCTTGTGTTTGCTTCGCTATGGTTGTGGTTGCCGATGTAAGAGCCGCCCACAGAAGATAGACGCCAAGTGACGCCAGGCCCGCGGCGAACACCGATAAAATGATCCCGAGAACGCGCATGTGCCACCTCATGCAGAATCTCGGGGCAAATCCTTACACAACCTATGCGAGTATGCAAGCTCTTTGGCGGACCTGGGCATCGCCTGGACGAGCGCGCGTGTTGTACCGGATTGGCCAGATCGATCCGGCGCTTCGCCAGGCAGCCGTGTCGGGTTTGACGGGCCGCAAGCCAGATTGAGGGACATGGCAATCGCAGCAGCAGGAGGCGGCGCGGCCGGATCACTTCGCCGAGGCGGCCCCTGATCCGACGGGTCGCCAGCGGATGGTCAGGTTTTGTCCCTCGCTGAAGCCCGAGCTTGCGCAGTTCATCCAGGAAGCCTTGGCAGGCGGCGCCGACAATAGGATTGGAGCGCGCGCCGCCGAGCGTCGAGCCGACGGACCCGTACTAAGCGATGCGGTCGATGTGGAACTCCTTCGGCCCGCTGAAGGCCGAATGATCCCAGACGTTCACGAACAGATCATCGCCGGCCGTCGTTCCAGCGACGAAGGTGGTCTGCGCCAGCTGCGCCGCCGTCACCGCGAAGGTGGTGTTGGCCGCCTGCACCACGCCGTTGATCTCGAAATGGCCGCTCGTCGGAGCCGGGCTGCTGTCGTAGAAGAAATACAGCAGGCTGTCGCCATCGGCATCGTTCGCCGAGAACAGTGACGACGCGTTGAAAACTTGTCCGATCGTCGCCATTTGGTTGGGCGCAGTCACCGTCGGCGCCTGGTTCGCCGGAACGTTGACGTGGAACTCCTGCGGTCCGCTGAACATGCTGCCGTCGTAGACGTTCACGAACAGGTCGTCGGATGTCATCGACCCTGCCGTGAAGCTGGTCTGCGCCAGCTGCGCCGCCGTGACCGCGAAGGTCGTGCCCGCGGCCTGCACCACGCCGTTGACCGTGAAGTGGCCGCTATTGGGGTTCGTGCTGTTGTCGTAGAAGAAATACAGCAGGCTGTCGCCGTCGGCATCGTTCGCCGAGAACAGCGACGATGCGCTGAAGACCTCTCCCCGCGTGGCCGGGACGTCGGACGCCGTCGCCGTCGGAGCGTGGTTCGCCGCGACGTTGACGTGGAACTCCTTCGGCCCGCTGAAGAGGCTGCCATCCCAGGTGTTCACGAACAGATCGTCGGAGCTCGATGTCCCCGCCGTGAAGGTGGTCTGCGCCAGCTGCGCCGCCGTCAGGGCGAAGGTCGTGCCCGCCGCCTGCACCACGCCGTTGACCGTGAAGTGGCCGCTCGTGGGGTCGGCACTGTTGTCGTAGAAGAAATACAGCAGGCTGTCGCCGTCAGCATCGTTCGCCGAGAACAGCGACGACGCGTTGAGGACCTCTCCCCGCGTGGCCGGGACGTCGGACGCCGTCACCGTCGGAGCGTGGTTCGCCGCGACGTTGACGTGAAACTCCTTCGGTCCGCTGAAGGCGCTGCCGTCCCAGGCGTTCACGAACAGATCGTCGGAGCTCGATGTCCCTGCCGTGAAGGTGGTCTGCGCCAGCTGCGCCGCCGTCAGTGCGAAGGTCGTGCCCGCCGCCTGCACCACGCCGTTGACCGTGAAGTGGCCGCTCGTGGGGTCGGCACTGTTGTCGTAGAAGAAATACAACAGGCTGTCGCCGTCAGCATCGTTCGCCGAGAACAGCGACGACGCGTTGAGGACCTCTCCCCGCGTGGCCGAGACGTCGGACGCCGTCGCCGTCGGCGCATGCTGATCGGTGACATGTTGCACCAGAATAGTCATTTGCGGCTTGTCGACGCCGTTCTGCGGCTCGATCGAGAACATATAGTTGTTCCACCACGGGCCGCCCGCCCAGTAGGTCACTCCTTCCCATGCGTTGGTATGCTGCTGTATGTAGGTCAGCATCCCGTCCAACGCGGTCAAACTTGTTTGATCAGTGCTGACGCCGACTTCTCCGAGGAACAAATGATTTCCAGTCGCTTCCGCCCATTGCGTGATGGCGGTCACTCGCTCTGCGCCAATAGTTGGAGAGACGACGTTCGGGTGTGTGCCGCTGCCGTCCGTGTCGAGATACTGGTGGACCTCGAACGCGAAATTGTGGGCGGGGTCCTGAACTCCGGTGCCGACGACCGCGGCATTGTCCGTGCTCGTCCACATGCCCCGTCCCAATAGGTGCCCGGCACCAGGATTTCCTGCGACACGGCCCCGGCGTTCCGGATCGCCGCAATCGCGGCGTTCGCAGAACCAAGCCAGTCGCTCGCCGGTTGGTCATGCGGCTCGTTCATCAGCCCGAAGATGACGTTGGGATTGGGCTGGAAGTGCAGCGCAATCTTGCCCCAGAGATCCGCGAAAGCCGAATTGGGTGCTTGCGCACTTCCGATCAATGCACCGAAGCCGTAACCGTAGTCGTGCGGCTCGATTTCGATCTTCAGGCCCTTGCCGGTCGCATAGTTCACCACGTCGTCGAGGCGACCGAGCTCCGTGGCATCGAGTGATCCGTTCTCGGTGTGCTGCAGGCGCTCCCACAAAAATGGAAGCCTGATCACGCTCATGCCTTTGGACGCGTAGTAATCGATCTCGGTATGCGTGGGGTAGATATAGTCGGTTCCGAAAACTCCCGGCACATTTCGCCCGGTAAGGTGGCCGGAAGTGTCGTAAGGTGGACCGAATTCAGCCCCGGCGAGATTTACTCCGAGCAGAAACGAGCTTGCCATTGGTTCCTCCGCAGGCGTTTCGATCAGTCTCGCTAGCCGAATAAACTGCTGGAACGCCGGTTATGGGACGGCCACGGCGAAGTCCGGTGACCCGGCAAAACCCGTTGACGTGTTGTTATGGCGCCGCACCGTCACGGTCTGGCTGGAGGGAGCCGACAGGGTCAGAGTGTGCGTGAGCGAGCCCGCGCCCTCCGAAACGTCGTTGCCTGAGTTGGGCGCGGCAAAGCGGACAAGTGTTGTCAAGTTGACCCCTTCCCGCAAGCCCATTGGCATAAATCTAGGGTTAGTCCACTTTTCACAATAACGGTCTTTGGATACCGCTTTGGAACTCTGGTCGAATGATGGCTTCATAGGCGAATGGCAGCAGCACAGCGCGCGAGTCGGTCGGCCCCCGACCGTGGTCGCATCCGCAAGAGCTGACGGGGAAACAATGGTGGGCGGATGTGCTCTGAAGCACCCGCGCGATGATTGCCATGACACCTCCGCAAATCGGACGGATTGCGCACCATCGTAGGACGCGCCAGGAGCACGAGGATGAAATTGCGGCTCCTCGGTGCGCAGTGGGGTACCCTGAAGAGCGCTGCATTACGGCGAGGTGTCAGTGGAATTAATGATTGGCAATCTTGTGCCGAGCGGCACGCGGGCATTGGTTGCGCAAACGAGGCGGCGGTGAAGCGCGCGGCCGAACAGGGTTGGGGAACGAGACCACGCCGACGATGCGAACCCGAGCCGTAATGAACAGGAGAAGATTGCCATCTTTGGGGATGGGGCCGGAAGAGGACTTGGGGCTATGACGCGAGATTTCGTCCGGCTCGATGCGGCCCGCTCCCGAGATCGCAAGTCCCTCAGCGAGAACCAACGAAATGCCGAAGGAACGACTAGCCGCGTTTAGCGATGGCGTGTTCGCCATCATCATCACGATCATGGTCTTGGAATTGAAGGTGCCCCATGGTGATGACTTCGAAGCCTTGAGCAAGCTCCTTCCTGTTTTTCTGAGCTACGTTCTCAGCTTCATTTACGTAGGGATTTACTGGAACAACCATCATCACCTGTTGCATGCCTCCGGACGGGTCGACGGCGCGGTGCTTTGGGCCAACATGCACCTGCTATTTTGGCTATCGCTGATCCCGTTCGCGACCGGTTGGACTGGCGAGAACCATTTCACCTCGCTCCCGACGGCGATTTACGGCGTGGCCTTGCTGATGCCAGCCATTGCATGGTTCATCCTACAGAGGGCGATCATCAAGGCCGATCCTGTGGACTCGATTTTGGCACAGGCCCTGGGCCGCGACTTCAAGGGAAAGATTTCGCCACTGCTTTATTTGGCAGGCATCGGGATGGCGTTTGTCAGTCCCTGGATATCGAATGCGATCTACGTTCTGGTGGCCTTGATCTGGCTCGTCCCTGATCGTCGCATCGAGAACGTGACCAAACACTGAGCGCGGCCTGCTGGTCATCGCGACAGATTGTGGGCTAACGGAGAGCGTCGAACTGCGCTAGATCAGGGCGTGTACTCATAAATCCGCTTCTGTAACGCGGCTCAGTCAATGTCCGCTTTGCTCCGAGAGCAACCGAAGCGCTGCGTTGCCACGAATTGACGCGAATGGGATGGACCGGCCGTGCTCGTGCCCCGAACGACCCACACAGTCGGCTTTGGGGCTTTTGAAGAGGAGCAGCCGCCATGGCGAGCAAGAGAGTCACCCCGGTAGCCCACACGATCGGTATCGATACTGGTAAGAATACGCTGCATGTAATTGGCCTGGATGAGAAGGGCGCCATCGTTCTGCGCGAAAAAGTCTCCCGGAGTCGGATTTCTGCACGTCTTGTGAACGTGCCGCGATGCCTGATCGGGATCGAAGCCGGGATGGCCACTCACTACATGGCCCGCGAGTTGGTTGCGCTCGGTCACGAGGTCAAGCAGGTACCGGCGGCTTATGCCAAGCCGTTTAGACAAGGCCACAAGAACGACTTTCGGGATGCCCACGCGGTCGCGGAAGCTGTGCAACGCCCTTCGACACGCTGCGTTCCGATTAAGACAGACAATCAACTGGACCTACAAGCACTGCATCGCGTGCGTTCTCGCCTGATTGGCGATCGGACAGCTGTGATCAATCAGCTTCGCGGCTTCCTTCTGGAGCACGGCATTCCTGTGCGACAAGGACACCGCTTCCTGCGGCAGCAACTGCCTCAAATCCTGGCCACGCGGACCGATGTGCTATCGCCCCGCATGATCAGGATCATTAGCGACCTCATTGGCGACTGGGAATATCTCGATGATCGGATCACGAGAGTAACGGATGAGATCGAAGACTTGGCACACGCTGACGTGAGCTGTGGACGATTGATGACTATTCCGGGCATCGGCCCAATCATCGCAAGCGCGATGGTGGCTGCGATCGGCAATGGAGCCGCTTTTGCGAAAGGGCGCGATTTTGCCGCATGGCTTGGCTTGGTGCCGAAGCAGATGTCGACCGGTGATCGCACAATTCTTGGCCGCATCACGAAGCGTGGAAATCGCTACCTGCGTATGCTCTTCATCCAAGGAGCCCGCTCCATTCTGCTCCATCCCGCGAGCTGGGCGAAGCACAGCTTCGGACCGTGGCTCACGGCTACGGCGCGGCGTTTGCATTGTAATGTTCTGACGGTCGCGCTTGCCAACAAGCTCGCACGCATCGCTTTGACCGTCTTGGTGCAAGGACGCAGCTACGAAGCGCGCGTCCGGCCGACAGCGGCGTAATGGAGCAGAATGTGGTCCACCAAGGGAGGCCAAAATCGGACTGCTAGATTAACGTCAGCATCCAGGACGCTGGGATTCCTGCCGAGGTCTGCGAGTTGATTGAACGAAATGGAGAAACGGTCTGACCGTCACATCCGTGATCTGGTGGCACATGCGGCCTTCCAGGGCCTTGACGCGAATGAGATCGGATGTGTGCGGATATCCATGATGGCCGGGAGCAGAACGCTCCGTACAAGGGCCGAATACAGATGAGCCAGACCAATTATCTCCATATCAGTTATATTCGGCTTGCAACGCACGGCCGGTCCATACAGATGTGCCATAACCAGACTCATGCAGTGCAGAAAACATCAGGCAGGGCCTTCCCCATTTTCGGGTACTTGTCTGTCGAGTGCCCTTTTAACAAATTCTACGGAATCAATTGCTGCCCCAAGTTGGGTGCGAAACTGCTCGATCGCTTCTTTCATCGGCGGCGGCAGGTCTCCCCACCAGTCAATAACGCGACTCATCGCTTCTTCGACAGTTCGCAGCATTTCCTCTATCGCAATTTCACGGTAGGTTCTCGCCATAGCGCTGTCGCCTCTTCTCCGGTACCGATGAGATTATAACCTTGCCGAGGTGATTGTGCTTACTTATTCATCAAGACGAGGAGATCGCATGCATGCAACGTGACCTTACACTCGGTGGGGCAGCTCCTCAGCGTTATTTCTACTGTCCGCGGTTAGTCCGGTTACACTCCCAAACTCTCCGTGAAAGCAGACATCCCAAACAAGTCCGGAAGCGGCCGGGGAGCATCTGGAAGTGAAGGAAGCGGACTGGTACGTTTGGTGACGCCTGATTGTCACAGAAGAACAGAATTTAACGGAGGAAATGATGCAAACACGCCTTGGGATCAGCGGCGTCGTGCTCGTGTTGAGTGCGGGCCTCTCGGTGCAAACCGCGACGGCGTGCTCGCGGGCATCCGTCGCGGCTGCAGTGGAAAGGTGGGCCACGGTCTTTGCCGAAAACAATCCCGACACCATCATGGCACTTTATTCCAAGGACGCGGTGTTGTGGGGCACGCTTTCACCTACGCTACGATCAGATCCCGCCGCGCTGAAGGCCTACTTCGTGGGCGCCTTCCAGGCGCTGCCAAAGGCCACCGTCAAGTTTGGAGACCAGTTGATCCGCGTATATGGAGACAACGCGGTCGACACGGGCTACTACACGTTTTCCTACACGAAGGACGGTGAAACTAAATCGATCCCCGCTCGCTTCAGTTTCACCTTTGTGAAGGAAGGCAACGATTGTAAGATTGTGGACCATCACTCGTCTGCGGTGCCTTCGCCGCCGAGGTGAACGTCGCCGCTTCCGCCCACGGGTGCAGGTTGCTGATAGTTTCACGAGGGCGGCAAAGGCGAGAACCTGGTCATGGCGGCCTCGGGCGTCCGCTAGAGCGCATCCCGATTGGGTCGAATCGTGATGCGCTCTAGGTTCGTCGATTTTGCGCATGTTCTGTTCGGAAAACCGGTTCCCACTTTTCCGGAACATGCGCTCGTAGCCGTGCGGGGGTGAGCGGTCTTCGTGGTGCCCGTAAGCAAGCGTCCACATCCATGACTGCCCCCACCGGTGCCGCCGCCGCCTCCAATATTTTTGCTGCTGAGAGTGAGCAGCTCACCGCCCGCAAGAAAGGCGGCCCTCCTGTCCTCCGACTGAAGACAGCCCCGGTGCGCCCCGCTCTCGGGGCGCGCGGCTCATCACCAAGGGTGTAATGCGCGTCTCGCCGTTGCATTGCCATCATGACCGCACAGTCCGCGTGGCTGCGCAGGGCAAGCAGAGCAGAAGGGTCGCTCAGTGAAAACGCTCCGTTCACGCCCCTCAAGCCCATCGTATCGGAGCTCTTAGCGCGACAGGATGATCTTCATATTCTCAAAGTCGAAGGTCATTGCGTAGGGCTTGAAGAAATCGTGGCCGACCATGCCCGCAAGGTGAAAGCCAAAAAGGTTCTCCCAGGGAAACGGCCCATCGTAAAGCCCCGGCACGTTCTCCTCCTGCACTTGCCCGAAGGACAGGTGGCGCACGACGTAGGGCACGATCTTCAGCGTCCCGCCGCCGCCCGCGCCTGCGTAGGCTTTGTCTTGCTCCAGCTTGATCCCGGCTTGCTTGATCACCGACTCTGCCAACTTGACTCCCGCGCCGGTGAGCCCGGTGTCGACGAACAGAAGCGCGGGTGGGAGCGCCTCGACGCGACCCCAGCCCACCATGAAATGGTCGCTTGCAATCCAGAAGGGAACCGCGACGCTCTTGCCCAAGGACGCCGTGAGTTGCTCCAGGCTTGTCGCGTTTTTCCGGCGCAGCACGAGCTCGCCGTGCGGAAGATCGAGGGTCGCAAGGAAATGGTAGAAGAGAGTGGTCCCGATAATGCCGTCGATCCGCTTCGCGCCAAGGCCTTCCGAGAGCTGGCGCAGGGGTAGCATCACGGCGGGCAGATTCCGGACCGTCCAGTCGCCGACCGTCAGCGATCCGATCCGCCCTTGCTGAACCTCGGCGTGCTGGCCGCCGGAAAAGGTGCCTTGCACCGCTCCGAATTGCGGGACGCCCAGCTCGCGGGCGAATTCCGTGTCGAGCGCAACCTCCGAGCCTCCGGTGTCGATGAAAAAAGTGACCTCGGCGCCGCCGTTCACGCGCACGCTGACCAGCGGCAGCGGATCCGTCCTCACGAGCTTCAGACGCGTACTTTGCCCATCGCCATGCACCTCATAGGGCGTCTGGCCCTGGAAGCTCCGCAACTTCGCAACATTCAGTGTCGGATACTGCGAGACGATCAACCGATTGGCACTCACGTCGACGCCGTTCAGCGAAGCCGCCGCCTTTTCGAAATCGTCGCGGCGATAATATACCTCGGCGAGCATGACCTTGGGGTCGGTGTCACCTGGCCGCAGGGCGATGGCCTTTTCCAGCCAGCGCTTGGCATCGTCGAGGCGGTTGGACAGCAGCGCGATCCGACCAAGCTGGAGAATTGCCGAATAGTTGTCGGGAGCGGCAGCGGCGATGCGGGCATATTGCTCGCCAGCCTGGGCAAACTCCCCGATTTGGAAGAGCCGATCGGCGGAAGCGATTGCCGACGGCTTCTGCTCCGCCGCCTGTCCCAGGCAAGGGCAAGGCGCGATCATCACCAAAAGTGCGAGGCAAACGCCAGCGGATCTCATTGTTCGGACATCTGAGCGGGAGACGGGGCGATGGGCGAAGCATATCAACTCAGCAGCCGCGGCAAAACGGCCCTCGCCGTCGCTACGTCGCTTCTCCGACGGCCAACGAAATTGATAAACTTGTCTCTTTGTGCGCGACCGCTCTTGGCACAAATGCGAAGTCCTGCCACGTCCGCTTTGCCGCCGCTCTTGGGGGATGAACGTACCTAACGCGGGCGTCAGCAAATCTGAATCGCCTGCAAACGGCGTTGCGCAGGTGAGATCAAAGCCGTTTATAAGGATCGGTTGACGCCTCGCGATTGGACCAACTGCGATGACTGTAGATTTCATGAGCAAACTGCAGCAATTGCGTCGCAAGAATCGCGACTGGCTGCTCACGCTCCTGACCGCTGTGTTGACGCTCGTGATATTTATCTTCGCCCCGCTCCAGGCAGCGGGCTTTTTCTTGTTTCACGCTTTTGCAATTGCGGGATTGCTTGTGATTATCGGCGGGGCGCTGATCATTTCCGGCAACCCGATCGCGCTCGGGTTGATGTCGATCGCATTCATTGCCAATTTTGTCGTCTTTTTCTTGCGGTTGTATTATCCGTGGCCTTACAACCTGCACCTGTTGGCCGGTGCATGGTTGATCATCGCGGTCACGCTCGGAATTGTGGTCGCTCGGGCAGTGTTCGGGGGAGGCCGCATCACCTATCACCGAATAGTCGGAGCGATCCTTCTGTACCTGTTGATTGCGGTGACCTTCGCAACGCTGTTCGCGTTTGTCGGCCTGTCGATTTCAGAGGCATTCAAGGGGATCGAGTTTGAGGACGACTCGGCACTCGCCAGCTCACTTTTCTATTTGAGCTTTGTCACCCTGACATCGACCGGTTACGGCGATATCGTTCCCTTGCACCCACTGGCGCGAAGTCTTTGCAATGTCGAAAGCATCATTGGCCAACTCTATCCGGCGACGATTTTGGCCAGGCTTGTAACCCTCGAATTGAGAGCGGGTAGCACGTAGCCTTGTAACGATCACGACAGCTCACCAGCCGCTTCCGTTTAGTGCGGTGCATGAGTTCGCAGTTGACCCAAACCGGACTCCCATCTGCTGGTTTCGTGTAGCCGGCACTTCGACACGCCCGATCTACTCTGGCTTGATGTTGGCCATTCGGATCACCTTGGCCCACTTTTCGGTTTCGTCGGCGAGGAGCTTGCCGAAATCGGCCGGCGAGCCGCCAAGCACCGTACCATCCAGATTGGCAAGTTGCGCCTTGAACTTGGGATCGACGAGCGCGGCGTTGACCTCCTTGTTAAGCCTGCCGACGATTTCGGCAGGAGTGCTCTTGGGTGCGCCGAGGCCAAAGATTGAGCTTGCTTCGTAGCCGGGGACGAACTCGCCTATCGTTGGGATGTCCGGCAGCGCCTCCGAGCGCGTCGCTGTGGTTATCGCGAGCGCGCGCAATTTGCCGGCCCTGATGTACCCGATAACTGGTGCCGGGTTGGTAAAGACGACCTGCACCTGGGCACCGAGCAGATCGGTAAGCGCGGGCGCCACGCCGCGATACGGCACGTGCAGAATGTCGAGGCCGCCCGCCTCCTGCTTGAACAGCTCGGGGGTCAGATGGGTGATCCCGCCTACGCCGCCCGAACCGTACGAGAGCTTGCCCGGATTCGCCTTGACGTAGGCAATGAACTCGGGAAGCGTCTTGGCCGGAACTGAGGGATGTACCAACATGACAAGAGCACCACGAATCAGGCTCGCGACCGGTGCGATGTCGCGGATGAAATTGAAATTTTGATTGTCGTAAAGCGTGGCATTGATCGCGTTCGGCGAACCGACCAGCAAGAGCGTATAGCCGTCCGGAGGCGCGCGCGCGACGGCCTCGGTTGCGATATTGCTGCCCGCGCCCGGCCGGTTCTCGATGACGAATTGCTGCCCGAGGCGCTGCGACAACCACTGACCGATCAGACGCGCGAGCGTGTCGTTCGGACCGCCGGCGGCAAAGCCGACGATGATCCGTACCGGACGCGACGGGTAGGATTGCCCCCAAGCGAAGCGCGATATGGCGGCAAGCGCGGAAGCGCCCGCTGCGAGGCGCAGAAAATGGCGGCGCGGACGTTTCAAAGGGTGCTCCTCAGGTCCGTCGCTTGCGAGGTGCTCTGACTTGGTTCCGGGCTCGTTCGCGAAGCTCGGCCGCGAAATTAGCGGATGCGGCTATGCTTGTATAATGTTACTTGGCGATATGGATATCTCGAGTCAGTGATAAGGGGCGACGCGATGCGGATGAGCGATCGGATCGGACGCCGGATGAAGCTGCATGATCTGCACGTCTTCATCGCCGTCGTGCAGGCTGGCAGCATGAATAAGGCAGCGACGCTTCTGAACACCGGGCAGTCCGCGATTTCCCGATCAATCGCCGAATTGGAGCAAACCGTTGGCGTGCGTTTGGTCGATCGCAGCCCCCAAGGTGTCGTACCGACCCAGTACGGTCGCGCCTTGCTTGATGGAGGGGCAGCCGTCTTCGATGACCTGCGCCGCGCGCTGAAGACCATCGAGTTTCTCGCCGACCCCACGGCTGGAGAAGTGCGAATCGGAAGCAGCGCCTTGCTGGCCGCGAGCTTCGTTTCTGCTCTCATCGATCGGCTCTCCCAGCGCTATCCGGCCATCGTATTTCATCTTGTAACCGGACATGTGCCGGCCCTGCACCGAGAACTGACCGGGCGCAACGTCGATCTCTTGATCGTCAGGCGATTCGGCCCCATCGCCGACGAGCAATTGGATTTCGAATTTCTTTTTGACGATTCATTTGTCGTCGCGGCTGGCGCGCAAAATCCATGGGTGCGGCGACGCAAGATCGAGCTCGCCGAGTTGGTCAACGAATCATGGGTGCTGCCACCGCCGGGAAGCGTGATTGCGTCGGTTGTAATGGAAGCGTTTCGCGCCAGAGGACTCAATTATCCCCGCACGAGTGTGGTAACGGAATCTTCCGAGGTGCGGACCAGTCTCTTGGCGACCGGGCGCTATGTCGCAATTTACCCAGTTTCCGCATTGCGGTTTTCCCCAAGGCGCTCAGAAATAAAAATATTGCCCGTCAAACTGCCAATGGCCCGGCTGCCAAACGGAATCGTAACGCTGAAGAACCGCGCGCTCGGCCCCGTCGTGCAGCTTTTCATCGACTGCGCTCGCGAAGTGGCCAAGCCGCTGGCGAAGCGAAAGTGATGGTGACGGATGTCGGGTTGTGGCACCAAGCTGCCGTTCGCGGCTCTGCGACATCACGGCAGATATTGAGGGTAGAGCAGACATGTCACGGACGTCGCGGGACGGCCGAGTCTGACCCGGAGCGGTCCTCGGCCAGTCTCTCATGTTGCAGTAGCGAGGCCATGGTTTCAGCTCCTACAAAGCACTCATCTGAGCCGCTAGAGCGCATCCCGACGCTCTCGATTCTTCGATTTTGCGCACGTTCTGTTCGGAAAACCGGTTCCCACCCCGGATCAAGTCCGGGGCAGGCTTTTCCGGAACATGCGCCAGGGTCACCTCACCGGGCGGTCACTTGATCAGCTCGACGAGCGGCTTCCCTTTTTCGACGACGTACGTGCCGAGCTCCGCCGCGTTGCCGCTGCCGACGTTCTTCGCCGCGTGGATCGTTCCGGCCGGGATGAACAAGACCCCGCCGGCCTTGAGCGTTATCGGCGGCTTGCCCTCGACCTCATACTCCAGCGAGCCTTCGAGGACATAGATGATCTCTTCGCCCGGATGCCTGTGCTTGCCGAACGCCACTCCCGGGTCGAAGTCGACGCGCACCTGGACGACCTCGCGTCCGGGGACGCCGAGATCGTGCCGCTGGAGATCGGTCCGCTTGATTCCCGGCTGCTGCGCCCGCGCCACCTGCAGCGCCAAACCGCTTGCGACGATCAGCGCCGCTACCGTCATGATTCGAGTCGTTTTCATGCGGACCCCTTTCCCTCCTGATGCAAACGTAAAACGCCGACGGTTCCGGCGACAGCGCGAGCGGACGGCACTAGCGCATGTTCCGGAAAAGCCTGCCCCGGACTTGATCCGGGGTGGGAACCGGTTTTCCGAATAGAACATCTAGTGACGATCCTGTACCCCGTTCACCTCCTCCCGTACGCCGTGAAAACGTAATCCTTTGCCTTCACGATCGTATGGCACTCGTACCCGCAATTGGTCCCGCTCCCAAGGGGCGTGAACGTGTCGGACGCGGGGTCATGGTCGAACTCAGCCCATCCCCATGCGCCGGTGTCCGGAAATCTCCTGCTATCCCTCACCATGACATCAATGTCATGCAGGGTGTCCGGCACAATCGTCGGAGCGGGGGCCTCCGCACTCTTTTTCGCGTTCCAATAGATCTTTGCCATCTTGGAGCCGTCGGGAAAAAGCTTGCCGTTGCCGGGAACGCCGGCCCGGTAGGCGTCGATCATCACGGGATTGGCGAGGATCACCTCGATCAGGGCTCCGGCCTGACTGACGGCGACAGTCGGCCAGTCTTCGAATCCCCTGAACTCAGAGAACGCGAGCCCATTCGGCACTTGCACCGTGTACTTGTCCTGCGCGGAGATGGCCCTGCCGCCCAAGACGGCGAGCACTACCGCAATGGCCGCACCCGTTGCGGCGGACGTGGCCAGAACGCTGCGCGGGGTCGGGAACGACGACGTTTTGGACATGATCGCTCTCCTCGGCCGGTGTGAGCTGCGCTGAAGTACGCTTCGGAGCCCAGTCGCGCACGCAGCGGTGAGTTAAGCGCCTTACACGACTCGGCGATGACCCTGCTGACCCCCGGCCCGCCTCCGGGCGGAGGTCCCTATTTCGCCGCCTTTCCTCCGGGGATCACGAATTCCACGACGACGCTTCGATCCAGGGGCTGATGGTTTGCGTTTACGAGCGTAATCTCGACCTTGTGCGGTCCGGCAGGAAGACCGGCGACGATGAGAGGCCCGCCGCTGGTTTCGGCCCAGACCCACGGCGCGCCATCAACCGCGACATGGAGATGCCCGATGCGGGGCGACACATCGAGCGCGTTCGGGCCGAACACCGGGACGATCTGCAGATTTTCGGTGCGGTACTGGATGAACACGACTCCGCGGCTCAACGGCTCGGCCAAAGGCGGATCGACCACGATTTTCGCCGCAGGCTGCGGCTCGGCAGTCTGAGCGATGGCGTTGGACGCCCATAGAACGGCTATCGCTACGATAAAGCCGATGAATGCCCTGGTCATGTCTGTCTCTCCTGATGAGGGCTCACCCGCACCGACGAGGTGATCGAGTAAGTCAAGTTGCCAAGCCCGCCGACATCCCGGTCGAGCAACCGACGCACTTGCGGCTCGTCGCCACCTCAAAACCCCCGCCAAGGCGCTTGGGTTGACAATCCCAGAGTCACTCCCGCTGCGCGCGGATGTAGCGATCGAATGATAGGCGGATGTAGCGATCGAATGATAGCATGCTGCGGTGCAGTAGTCCGCAGCTGATGCTGAACGGACCTTTCAGTCGCGCTGAACCATGTCTGCTCGCTGGGGTGAAGCGAACTCAAAGCGGAAGGTGCTGGGACGGGCGCTTTTGGCACTCTTCTGCCGTGCCAACCGCGCCGAGCGATGTCGGCTATCGGGTGTAGACCGGTCGACATATGCTCATTGCGAGGGTTTCGCATTTTGACCCGATGCGGTCATAAGCCGGGTCGAATTCCCGCACTGCGGCGAGCCCCTGACTTGATGCTCGCCAATCCGCTATCCTGTCACCCTGGCTAGGGGCAGCGGATGCAGTTCGATCACCTAAGACGGCGCGAGTTCATCACGCTGCTGGGCGGCGCGGCTGCCGCGTTGCGGCGCGCGCGCAGCAGCCGGCGATGCCGGTTGTCGGATACCTGGGCGTCTCATCGTTTGAGACGTCGGCCGGAGGCTCCCTTCTCGCCTTCAAACGAGGCTTGGCCGAGACCGGCTATGCCGAGGACCGCAACGTTACGATCGAATACCGATGGGCCGAGGACCAATACGATCGACTGCCAGGTCTCGCCAAGGAATTGGTTCAACGCCGGGTGGCGGTGCTCGTTGCGGCTGGCAGCCCGGCGGCGTTGCCGGCAAAGGGGGCGACGACTGTCATCCCGACCGTCTTTATGATCGGGTCATGTATGGACGGCGCCCGCGGTGCAAGAGGAATCTGACTATCAGCGAAGCGTTCGGGTGCGGTCATGTATTCGGCCTTTGAGCGCGGCCGTCTGGCCGCTGGCCCTGATGTGATCCGCTGATCGGTCCCAAACAAACTCACGCGTTCTTTCTTCGCATGACCCAAAGACGGGTTTTCCGATCGACGGTCTCGACCGTTTCGCATCAATGTCTTCATCACCCCTGCAGTTCGTGAACGCGGTTACATCTCCTCTTCTCTTCCTCGCCGAGCCCCTTTAGGCAGTTTCAGCAAGCTCAGGCGCCCGATAGGTGCCACCATGGGCCAGCAGCGCCCAGGCCATGCGCGCCATCTTGTTGGCGAGCGCCACCGCCACGACCTTGAAGGGTCGCCGCGCCAGGAGTTGCGTGAGCCAGGGATACTTCCCGGGATTCTCCTGGGCGCGCCGCAACACAGCGATCGCCCCGACGACGAGAATGCGCCGCAAGTAGCGATCTCCCTGCTTGGAGATCGGTCCGAGCTTCTGCTTGCCCCCGGTCGAATCCTGCCGCGGCACTAGTCCGATCCAGGCCGCGAAATCGCGTCCCGACCGGAAGATAGTCGGGTCCGCCACCGTCGCCACGATCGCAGTCGCCCCGATAACCCCGATGCCCGGGATCGCCTCAACCCGCTGGCTCGCCTCGCTCGAGCGATGCTGCATCTTGATCCGCTTTTCGATCGCTCCGATGACACTCTCCAACGCTTCAAGCTGCGCAGCCAGCACGATGGCGCTGGCCCGTGCATCGATCGGCAACCGCGTGTCCTGTTCGTCCGTCACGATCGCGCGCAATTCGTTGACCCCGGCGTTGCCCGGCGCCGCCACCAACCCGAGCTCCGCCAGATGCGCCCGCAAGGCGTTGATGATCTGGGTGCGCTGGCGTATCAGCACATCGCGCGTGCGATGCTGCATCAACTGACCCTGCTGTTCGGCCGATTTGATCCGCACGAAGCGCATGGTCGGTCGCCGAACCGCTTCGCAGATCGCCTCGGCGTCGGCCGCATCGTTTTTGTTGCGCTTGACGTAGGCCTTCACGTCCTTCGCTGGCATCAGCCGCACCCGGTGGCCAAGCTTCGTGAGTTCACGTGCCCAGTAATGGGCCGTGGCGCAGGCCTCCATGCCGATCAGGCACGGTGGCAACGCTTTGAAGAACTCCAGCACCTGGCGCCGTCGGAGCCGTTTCCGGACGACGACCTTTTCGGCCGCGTCGATCCCGTGAACCTGGAACACGTTCTTGGCGATATCCAAGCCGATCGTCGAAATTTGCATGTGGAGGGCTCCCTGATGTGATTCGATCGCAACGATCACCCTATGGCACCTCGTTGCTGGGAGCGGGCGCCGTCCACCACATCAGACCCGGTTGAGCTTGGTCTTGTCGCAAGCCTTAATCATCCGGGCGGCAATCTCACCGGCGTCGCATACCTCAATGTCGAAGTGGCTCCAAAACGCCTGGAATTGCTGCACCAATTCGTCCCAGCAGCCAAGTCGATTGCGCTGCTGGTCAATCCAGCCAATCCGGTCGTGGCAGAGGCGCAAGCAAAAGAGTTGGAATCTGCGGCCCGCACGCTTGGCCTGCATTTGTTGCTCGTGAATGCGAGCAATCCAATCGAAATAGAGGACGCTTTCGCAACCCTTGTACGCGATCGAGTTGGGGCGCTGCAAATCGGCGTCGACCCTTTGTTTGGCAACCACGTCGATCAACTTGTTGCTCTCACGACGCGTCATAAGGTGCCGACTATTTACCCGTGGCGCGAATTCACGGCGGCGGGCGGTCTCATGAATTACGGAGCGAGCATCCCTGATGCCTTCCGTCAAGTCGGCGTCTACACCGGGCAGATCTTAAAGGGCGCAAAGCCTGCCGATCTGCCGGTACAGCGACCCACCAAGTTGCGGTTGGTGCTCAATCTCAAGGCAGCCAAGGCGCTCGGGATCGAATTTCCGCCGACGCTGCTCGCGCGCGCGGACGAGGTGATCGAATAGCATTCCGGGTTGCTGCATCTGTTCACGGCCATTGTGGCATTTCGCTACAGGTGCCAGGGCGTTGAATTTACGGTCGGTATTGGAGGTACTGCGGACTGCCGCGACCTCGTCGGCCCTGTCCGTCCGACGTGAATGACCGTAGCGGACATTTCGCAGGGCGTGCGGCGGTCTAACCCGCAGGCGCAATCCGCCGGGGTGCACGCCTAACGCTGTGGCGCGCCATTACCGGGTGCTCTTGCTAACTATTGCCAACGCGTTCGAGGACCAGCTTGCGACCGTTGCTTCGCTACGATAGTGCGAGAGATGATCCTCGAGCGAGCAGCAAACGCACAGCGCGAGGCTGGCCCAGACCGCCGCACTGAAATAAAGCGACATCCAGGCAATCTCGTCCTTCCACTCAGCGATGTCGTGTGTCACGACCCAACGAAAGCTCGCGTCACGGAGACCCTCCAGAGGGCTCAGAGGTCTGCTGCCGTTTGCAACTTCGGCCCGCCATCTCGTCAGATACATCGGGACGTCGATGGTCGCCAGAAACGCGAGATAGCCTGCGATGCCGATGATCGCGACGACGAGGGCTTCGCGAATTGCACCGTCAAACTCTGGCAGCAACCGGCAAAGGCCAACCGCGACGATGAAGAAAGCCAACGCCCATATCGAATTTTCGATAGCGTTGCCAAAGTACTTCTTGGTCAGCACCGCATGCCATGAGAAGCATTCCGCGATCAGGATCAACGGCACAATCACCCACGCGGCGTTCAAGGTGGTGTCCGCTCCCGTCATCGTGCCCAGCTGATGTAGGGCAATCGCCCACTGCGCCGCGAAGCAGACCTCGGCCACGGTCGCCACCGACCGTCCGATCATGACGCTCGACAGCCAGGTGTCGAACAGGCAGATCCGCTGAACATCCGCGCGAGGAAGGAACGATCTGAATGCGCAGCCAAAGACATATGCCGCGCAGAGAAGGAGCATCAGCTCGATGCCGGACGTGCTGCCGAGATCGCCGGTCCGCGGTTTTTGCAGGTAGTAGTACAGCGAGAACCAAGCCGCGATATTGATGGCGCTCACGAGCGTCAACAGAGACCACCACCACGCGAGCGGATTTGACCAAGCCAAGGACCTTGACCGCGCCGGCCATTGCAAACTCATGGATCGTTCCGCGTGTAACCGAACTGACATTTGATCGTAGCAATTCTGTCACACAGATTGCGGCCAGGCCAAGACAAAAAAGGTTGTGTGCTGGCTTGCGGGAAGAGCAGGCCGGCGTGCGGTCTTGTCAGCCACAATGGCGGCTTGTGACACGTCGCGTCACTTCGCTGTGGTGCCGAATGACGGACGCGATCGGAGCGAAGCGGACATGCCGAGAGCGTCGCGACTATGAAGCGCTGCGAAAGGGAGTTGGAAAGTAGATCGGCGCGGGGGGCGATGAGGGTAGCACTGGCTCGCGCATGTCCGCTTGCGGGGCAGTGCGCACATTAGCCGCTGGATCGCGCCGATTGTCTCCGACGCGAATGACCCGAGTCGGACATTAGAGCGCATCCCGATTGGGTCGAATCGTGATGCGCTCTCGGTTCTTCGATTTTGCGCATGTTCTGTTCGGAAAACCGGTTCCCACTTTTCCGGAACATGCGCTAGCTCTCGATTTTGCTGCGATGCACGAGTTTGCCGTGTTCACTGCCCCCGGATGCATCAGGCGCACACGTACTGTCCCATCAGTCCGGCCTCCTCATGCTCGAGGATGTGACAATGATACATGAAGGGGTGCTGGCGCGTTGCCAGCTGATTGAAAGTGACGAGAAGCTCCGCCCTGTCCTCGACAAGCACTATGTCTTTCCAGCCCGTGAGATGAGCGGGCGGCGGTGCTCCCGAGATGGACAAGATGCGGAACAATGCGCCGTGGATATGAAACGGGTGTGCCATTCCAGCCGAGACTACCTCCCAGATCTCGCTGGTTCCGACCTTGGTCTCGACGTCGATGCGCTCCATATCGAACGTCTGTCCGTTTATTCCTGTTAGGGCGACCATGTCGGCATGCTCGCCAGCCTGCATGCGGTTCATGCAAACTCCGCTGCTTACAATGAACTGCCGTCGCCGCACCGCTGAGGCCTGGGAGGCCGGCGAAAGTTCGACAAGACGGGCCGGCGTCTCTTGGATAAGCGGCTTCGTCGTCGTCGGCTCAAAGCGCATAACGGGCACGTAATCTGCGCTGCCATCGGGTGCCAGGCGGCCGAATTCTCCCATTTCTTCGTCCGGACCGGTCTCAAGCGCGACTGCTTTTCCATTCGCGAAATCGACGAGGACCTCAAAACGCTCGGCGGGTGAGATTCTGAGTTGGGCGACTGCAACCGGTGCCGGGAGGAAGCCTCCATCCGACGCTATGACGTGAAATGTGCGTTGATCGCTGAAACGCAACTCGAAATTCTGAGCATTGGCAGCATTCAAAAGTCGCAGTCGCACCAGGCCCCGCGGAACCTTGGCTACCGGGGCTATTGCCCCGTTCACAATGACGGTATCACCTCGCGCGCCATATACGATGGCGAGTCCGTCAGTCTCATATTGTATCGATCCGTCAGAATCGAATGTGCGATCCTGCAGGATCAACGGCAAGTCGTCTGTTCCGAACGTCCGCGGCAAGCCTAACCGAGCATCCGTCCCGTCATCGACGATGATCATTCCCGTGAGGCCCATATAGATCTGTCGGGCAGTGTCGTGATGGGGATGAGGATGAAACCAAAGCGTCGCGGCCGGTTGATCGATCTTCAAGACCGGACGCCAACGACCGCCTGGACGAATCAGCTGCTGCGGCCCTCCGTCATTGTCACCGGACACCAATAGCCCGTGCCAATGTACTGTCGTGACCGTGTCGAGTGCATTCTCGACCGTCATCTCGATTTCATCGCCGCGGCGTATGCGGATGACTGGCCCGAGAATTGGCGCCGAGTAGCCATAGGTGCGCGTCGGCTTCCCGCGAACGAACGCATGCCGGCCGGACATGACCTTGAGGTTGACCGTATTCCCCTGCTTGGCTGCATCCACGAGCCTCGGGATTGGCAGAGGGGCGCTAAACGGCGCGAGGTCACCAATGCCCTGCCGCGCGCAGATAAGCGCGCTCGATGCGAACGCTCCACAGCCGATGGCAAAGTTGCGTCGTGTCAGGGCCATTGGGTTGGTCGCACTATATCCCTGAGCGGTGGATGGTCTTCGTTGCCCGAGTCTGTCGGCTTACTGACACGAGCGCAATCGCGATTGCGAAGGTTTAAGCCGACCGGATCTCCTTCCGGAACGTCCGAGGGCGGCAGTGTCACGGCCCGCGTTACCGTCCCTCGATTAATTCCCCGAAGAGCTCACGAACCTTGCCTTTGGCAAAATCGATGTGCCCCTTTTTTGTTGCCCGATAGAGGCGACGGGCGCGCCGGGCCGACCCCTTGCATTCTGGACTTCAGGCAGCCCTTGCGCTGGAGGGCATGCAGCAGCGGATAGAGCGTGCCGGGGCTGATTTGGAGGGCGGCCGACGGTGCAAACTCTTTTTCCGCAAAACGGCGGAAATCAGGCAGGCCTGCGTTCCGGGGCCAGGCAGCGCAAGGGGTCTGGCGGCGGAACCATTCCCCCCACAAAGGAAGTCGTCGACTCGATCTCTTCTCTCTAAGCCTCAGGTCGCGCAATTGATGCGAGACAAGGTTCGGTCCTAAATCTGAGTAATTTTGATCTTTGCTGCAGTGCATGAGTCCGGTTTGGCACGAAACGACCTGCCAGAACGCATCAACGATGTCCGCTCTTGGGGGTAATCCGGACGGAATATGCTCGCTGCGAGCCTTTCCGCTTTTGACCCACGCCGGACTCGCAGCTCACAAAACGGTTGGCGATTGCCCACTTGACGCTAGCCTTGTGCTTGCGACCTCATTGTTGTTGTGGAATTGGGGTGTTGCCGGTCGGCCCAATCGCGGTGACCTGCAAAATCACTTCGCCGTCCTTCGCCCATGCATAATGGGGCGTTTTCGCGGGTTCAGAATACAACGTGCCTGCCGGATAAGGTTTGAGTTTGCTCTCGTCCCATTGCTCGCCGACGGCGAAATAGAAGGTGCCGGACATGACCAAGACCGTACGAACTGTATCGGGATGCCAATGGGGCATAACTTTCATCCCCGGTAGAAATTTGATGCGGTCGACGAAAGCAGCTGCGCCAGGCACAGCTTTTCTCTTTCATCTTTGGTGAGGGGTGGCAGCTTATCGTGATGCTTTGTCGCCTGACGCTGATCCGGGGCTATGCCAGTCGTTCTCCGCGCGCTGATCGGTTCTCGTGAATGTCCAGAGCTGACCAGTGAAGTTGCCGCACGGCGCCAGATGCGGCTGATTATTGTTTGGGCCGCCGTTGAAGATGTCGAGACACATCCGCGGGCCGCGAAACGTCGTCGTCAGCCGAATCGCGCCGCCGTCCTCTTTGAGCTTCCAGAACTGCCCCGTGAAGTTTCCGCAGCGGGTCAGGTGGGGCTCGTTATTGTTTGGACCGCCGTTAAAGATGTCCAAGCACATGTTTTGCCCTCGGAAGAGGGTCGACAAACGAAAAGTGCCGTCACCATTCCCAACTAATTTCCAAAATTGCCCGGAGACGTCCTGGTCCGGCTCCAGTCTCGTTCGATTGTTCTTCGGACCGCCATTGAACACGTCCAGCTTCATTCCATCGCCCCTGAACTGCGTGCTGAGCTTGTAGTGGAAGCTTTCATCGATGGATTGGGCGAGACTTGGACCTGGGACCACAGCGAACAACGCAGCGATGCCGGCCATCACGTTCAACCTGTTGCGCATGATCACTCCTCCTTGAGTGGTGATTGGAATTTGCGAAACTTCCGAGAAAGTTTTCGTGGCGCAAAGCAGCGATGACCATTCCGGCGCCTTTGCATTCCGCACCCTCTGCATTCTCGACGCCCAGTCGTCGCCATTGCGTGCCTGCCGTCCACGCCCATTGGTCGCGTGCTGTTGCGGAGGCCGTTCAAAGATTCAGAACAATTCAGGTCCGACCCTAGGACTTGCCGGCCGCTCTTATGGCAGGCTGAGGGTGCGGCAGACCCCCTGGGAGGGGAAACCCGTGTCCGGCATGCGACGTCGCAAGTTCATCACTCTGCTCGGCGGCGCGGCGGCGTGGCCACTGGCGGCGCGCGCGCAGCAGGCGGCACTTCCGGTGATCGGGTTCCTCAACGCTTCATCCCTTGACGTGTTCTCCGGCCGCTTGCGCGCGTTCCGTCAGGGCCTGAAGCAGACCGGCTATCTCGAAGGCGAGAGCCTGGCGGTCGAGCACCGTTGGGCCGACAATCAGGTCGATCGGCTCCCCGAGCTGGCAGGAATCCGTTTGCTGTTTACGACACAGGCTGCTGCGGCTGTACTGTCCCGGTAGCTCGGAGGTCGCCCGGTTCTATCAATGACGGATCGATTGCGACGTTGGACGGAACCGCTCGCGCGCGCGTTAGCGCCGGCTGATGACACGCCGCGCGACGTCATGGGCTCTATTCTCCTTAACCTGGCCGTGCTGGTGGCCTACAGCATCGCCGGGCTGGTGGTGCTGGTTTTCGGCATAGGCCAGGCAAAGATCAGTCCGATTTATCCGCCCGCGGGCATCGCGGTAGCAGCAACCGCTATCCTCGGACCACGGATCCTGCCGGCGGTCTTTCTTGGCCAGTTTCTGAACGGTTTCCCGCTTCTGGCGGAGCCTCACATGACGCTGGCGAGCTACGTCCTCGCCAACACCGGCACCAGTGTCGCAGCAATGCTGGAAGCGTCGATCTCGGTCGCGCTGCTGCGGCAACTTGCCGGCACCTGGCATCCGTTCGAGCGCCCGCGCGATGTCGTGATTTTCCTGGTTGGCTCGTGTCTCGCCGCCGCACTCGTCGGCGGCATGGTCGGGACATTGTCGCTGTGGGCGACCGGCATTGTCCCGACAGAGGAATTTCAAATCACGTTGGTGACGTACTTTCTTGCGGACGCCGCCGGCATTGCGGTGTTCGGGTCTCTCATCCTCGCCTGGTATCGCGAACCGCGGCCCGATGCAAACGTCCTGACCATCTCCGTCGTCATCACGAGCCTGGCAATTCTGATTGCGGCCGTCGAAGCCTGGACCGGCTACCCAATCAGCTATCTCTTCCTGCCACTGTTTGTTTGGGCTGGATTCCGGGCGGGTGCCCGCGCCGTCACGCTTGCCGCGACGGCGATCATCGTCATCGCCATTGTCTCGACCATCCACGGTGTCGGTCCTTTTGTTGTCGACACTGCCAACGAGTCCATCCTTCTGCTCCAAGGCTTCATCGCTGTGATCACGTTTACCGGGCTCATCGTGGTTGCTGTCCGCGCCCAACAGTTGGCGGCGGAGGCAGCCCTCGAAGCTCATAATCGGATGCTGGAGCAGCGCGTCATGGAGCGAACAGCCGAAATCGAGGACAAGAGCCGGCAGTTGGCAGAGGCGAGCGAGCGCAAGTCGCAGTTCCTGGCCAGCATGAGCCACGAGCTGCGCACGCCGCTCAACGCCATCATCGGCCTGACGGAAATGATGGTCGCCAATGCCGCGCGCTTCGGCACGGAAAAGGCCCTGGAACCGCTGCGCCGCGTGAATGCGGCCGGCGCCCACCTCCTGAGCCTCATCAACGAGGTTCTCGACCTCGCGAAGATCGAGGCCGGCAAGCTCGAACTCAATCCCGAGCCGGTCGATTTGGCGCGGCTTATCGATGAAGTCATCGGCACCGCGGAACAACTCGCCGAGAAGAACAAAAACCGCCTTGTTGTCGAAGCGCCGGAGAGCGTGGGCACGCTCACCGCGGATTCCATGCGGCTCAAGCAGATTCTGCTCAATCTGCTGAGCAATGCCTGCAAGTTCACGAAAGAAGGCGAGGTCGCCCTTCGGGTGCGCAAGGTGGTGGACGGTCATTCCTGGATCGAACTTGCCGTCGCGGATACTGGCATCGGCCTGACTGCCGAGCAGCAGGCGAAGCTATTCCAGGACTTCACCCAGGCAGATTCTCTGACCGCACGCCGCTATGGCGGGACCGGGCTCGGCCTTGCCCTATCGCGCAAGCTCGCGCGCATGATGGGCGGCGATGTGACGGTGGCGAGCGAGCCGGGCAAGGGCTCGGTCTTTACAGTGCGCCTGCCAACCGGCGCGGAGACCTAGAATTCGTCTGCCCAGCCAGACATCGGGTGTCCTCACATATTGGCACCCAAGGCATCACGCGGCGCGGACGCCGCGCGCCTCCACGGCCTTGACACCCAGCACGACCCATGCCGGGCGTTCGCGTGGCGCACCGGTGGAACGCGCCCCGGCCTGGAGTTGAAGGAAGGAGACTGCGCTAGGTTATGAGTCCTCCCGAATGGATCACTCATAGCCTTTACCCAGAGGTATCGGTCCGATGCCCTCGATCACGATCGGATGCGGGGGCTTCGGGCTGCTGGGCTTGGTGGGGTCGGTGGTGGGGTAGAACCGATCAGGGCGGCGCTGCTCCTGAAAATAGGCGATCTCGTCGTTGGGCAGCTCGACGCCGTGCTTGCGCTCGCCAGGGCGGAGCGTGTGCCCCTGAGAAAACCGGTCGATGACCACGTGGGTCTGCACCTCGCTGCGGTTGTAAACTGTCACACGGGAGAACAGCAGGGCTGCACGGCGCACGTCTGTGATGATCGTACCAACCGCGCCGAGCGATGTCGGCTATCGAGGGTAGACCGGCCGACATATGTTCAATGTGAGTTCTTCGCATTTTGACCCACAAGAGACCTCGGCCCCCGGCCGGGCCATCGTAGTGAGCTACTAGCTTGGGTGCCAACCGGCCTGGTTGTGTCGGCGTAAGCTCCTGTGTACCCTAGCACAATCAACCCCAGTGCAACTTGCGATGGGAAAGAAGTAGGACAAAGAAGTAGGACAAAGAAGTAGGACAAAGAAGTAGGACAATGGGTCTCTTCCGAAGAAAGGTGCCAATCAACTACATCCCGGTCCATCCGGACAACATCGTAAAAAAGGACTGGATTATTCTGCTAGAGGCTGGAACCATCATCGGCCCATCAGCTGAGAAGCTTCGGGTTGCATTGGCCACCTTGGAGAAAAAAATCGTCACAAAGTACAATATTTTTCTTAAGCCCAAACACTTCCTCGTGCTGGAAGGATATGATCCAAGAATCCATGCTTTGTATTACTGTCCTCAGCTTTACAAGTATGACACCGATAAGAAGCTAGTTCCTTTGGAGGGTGAAGAGATCGGAAAATTGGTCGCACAAGCGGTCCAAAATGGGGTTGTGGAGAAGCAGCCATGGTATCTGCCTTCGGAAATGCTGCCACGCGAGCCCATAGTAGATGGAAGCATGAACGTCGATTTTGACAGTATGGTCGTTGACGCTCCTATCGAGCGGAGTTCGGCGGAAATAACCAGACTGAAACCCTGACGCTCTGGGTAGTGAGATTTCGCAGCTCACTGGTTCATCAAAGTGGCCAACCAGCTCATCGAGCGTGAGCTGACCATGGTCACTTGTTGCGGTGCATGAGTTAGCAATTGGCACGAACGCGACCAACCCGCACCTCTGCTCTAACGTCTGCTTTAGAGGGCAAGAGCGGACCACATATGCTCGGTTCGAGTTCTTCGCATTTTGACCCATTTGTATGGTCCGGCCGTGCGTTGCAAGAGGGTTTCGTCGATCTGGCGGATGTGCGGTCTTGCATCAATGTATCCGGCTTCTGATTGGAGCGTGTTGAGCTCCGGGCCATCATGGATATCAGCGCGCCTGCGATCTCATTAGCGGACAGGCCTCGACTGGGCCATTTGGGTCACCAGTGTTCGCAGGCGCCGGAAAGACCGATCCTCCATCTCATCTCATCCTCTCGCAGACCTCGGCGGGAAACAGGTTCAACGCTCGTTCGTGCGCTGCATGGCGTCGCGCACGTCTGAGGGGGATTCGCCGTAGCGGTGTCGGAAGGCGCGATTGAAATGGGACAGATCACCGAAGCCGGCTTTGAAGGCGATCGCGCTGACGGTCATCTCCGCAAAGCGGGGATCGCATAACATGCGGTGTACGAGCTCCAGCCGCTGGTTGAGTAGGAACCGAGAGAACGTTGTGCCCTCGCTCTCGAACAGGAGCTGCACGTAGCGCGGGGTGACGCGATGACGTGTCGCGATTGCGGTCACCGTCATTCCGTGGTCGCCGAGGGCGTGGACGGTATCCGCCTTGATAGCGCGCAGCCGCGCGGCACGCACCCCCCGGCGTTCTGCAACTTTTGCCACATCTCCCGTCGCGCCGAGAACGACCGCCGCCAGGTCGTACACATGGCTGACAACGAGCCGGCACAACTCAGGCGTAGC
The DNA here is from genome assembly GCA_963821505.1 of uncultured Alphaproteobacteria bacterium. Classification (GTDB taxonomy): domain Bacteria; phylum Pseudomonadota; class Alphaproteobacteria; order Rhizobiales; family Xanthobacteraceae; genus VAZQ01. The sequence continues at coordinate 48,886 of CAWGEH010000012.1, read as the reverse complement.
TAGCGCCTGACCCTCCTCCAACACGCCGACGTACCTCTTGAGCAGCTGTAGTGCCTCGGTGTCCTTCGGCACCGGGCGCAGAAAGGCGTCCTCCAGGTCGGGAACCATTGTCGCCATCACTTTGCGCGGTAGGCTCACGCTGACATGGTGCGACCGCTCGACCATCGTGCTCGACAGCGTGTCCGAGCAGGATAGGAGCACGGCATCACCCCCGCTGTGGGTCAATTCCCGACTGAATTGCGAGATAATGCTTCCGCCCTCCGGGCACATGCACAAAGCGACGTCGTCATTGCCGTCCGCGATGAGCTCACGGGTTCGTCGCCCATGTATCGGGGAAAATGCGCCGATCCAAACGCTAAGCCCCGGTAGCGCGCGCACGGACGCTTGCACACGTAGGGACGTGCCCGCGACCGGCTCGAAGACCACTTTCGCGATCGCACGCCCGAAGGCTTCTTGAAAAATAGGCAACCGCGCACTCTCGGACAATTCGTCCGTCGAGAAACGGAGCAAGCCGAAATTGCTTGGGACCATAAGGGACGCAACGATAACACCAGGTCCGCAACTTTTTCATCGAAGTCATGTAAAAAACGTGTAACCGTACAGCGGTCTCTTCGCGTGCACGGACTGCATTAAGGGTCGGCGAGTTTGTTTTTGCTTATGGTGGGTGCAGCAGAGCTTATGGTGGGTGCAGCAGAGGTGGCTTCGTGAGCTAGCCCGGATTTTGGATCGCCTTAACAAATCCGCCGACGGCGGCGTCCCAGTTTGTTGCCGAAATGCATCGGCCTTCACAAAATCTAAAAGATTTCGCATTTGGCCTGGCGCAATTTCGCCTGTGGCCAAGACCCGCACTCGGACCGAGATTAGCGTGCTCGGCCTGGGGAATTCGGATTCTAACTCGGACCGAAGGGGGCTCAAATGAAAAAGCTTTTAATGGCAAGTGGCGCGTTGGTTGCCGTCATGGTAGCGGGCGCTGCAATGGCCGCTGACCAGGGCATTAGGGCGCCGGCGCCTGCCTACGCGCCGCCCGTCAGCGATTGGACTGGATTTTACGTGGGCGGCCATGCTGGCTACGGATGGGGACACGATCCATTCACTGACACCGAGTTGCCGATAAACGGTGGCGTTCCTGGGGTTCAGGTCTTCAATATCAACCCCGTGACCATCACCGGGCTCAACACCAATGGCGGCGTTTACGGCGGGCACTTCGGCTACAACCAGCAATGGGGCAACTGGGTTGGCGGGCTGGAATTTGACATTTCCGGCACCGGCATGAAGGCAAGCACGGCGGGCGCGTCCACTGGGACAGTTACAACTACAACCACCACGATCAGTCCTGTTTTCCCGTTCAATGCTATCACGACTACGGCTACCCAACAGATCACCAACACGTTAAGCCGATCGGATAACATCGACTTGCTGGCCTCGGCGCGTGCGCGCCTTGGGACTCTGGTCTGGGGCAACACGCTGATTTATGGCACCGGCGGGCTCGCCTGGACCCGTTTCGTGTCGACTAAAAACCAAACGCAAAACATATTCGGGCAGGCGGGGACCACCGCGGTCTCGGTCGTGACCTCCAGTGGAACGGGTGTTGGAACGTCCTTTGGGTGGGTTGCCGGCGTTGGCGGCGAAACCAAAATCTACAATAGCAATTGGCTCTTCCGAGTCGAATATCTGCACTACGATTTCGGCGATCAGGGCGGCCTAACTGGGACCGGAATTACTAGGTCCGTCGACGGTACAAGCGTAACCACTTCTAGCACTGCTCTAACCACCGGTCATCTGACCGCCGACGTGGTCCGTGCTGGACTCTCCTATAAGTTCGGGGGTCCCATTTACTGACCGCTCGGTAGAACCTCCCCGAGCGTTTTTCGAGGGGAGCCTTGGAGGGCAACTCCAAGGCTCCCTTCGTTTCGAGATGAAGGGCCAGCGCTCTAACTGAGTGATCTCTCCTGGTCGACCCTGCCGTCATATCGCCGGCGGGATGTCGCCTTTTGGCGCGGAGCTGCCGTTCGCGGCTCTGCGATATCACGGCAGATATTGAGGGTAGAGCAGACATGTCACGGACGTCGCGGGACGGCCGAGTTGAGCCATTTCGGACACGCACTGCGCATTCAGGTGGCTCGCCAAATGTTAGCGCATGTTCCGGAAAAGTGGGAGCCGGTTTTCCGAATAGAACATGCGCAAAATCGAAGAATTTAGAGCGCATCACGATTTGACCCAATCGGGATGCGCTCTAGCGCATGTTCCGGAAAAGTGGGAGCCGGTTTTCCGAATAGAACATGCGCAAAATCGAAGAATCTAGAGCGCATCACGATTTGATCCAATCGGGATGCGCTCTAGCTGCCTCAAAACGTTCTGCCGGGGTTAAACCCCGGCAGGAGCCTTCCGCAAAATAATCGGGTTGGCTACTTCAGCGCTGCGACGCCGGCCTGCGAGATCGTGTCGTCCTGCGAACCGCTGCCGCCGCTCACGCCGATCGCGCCGATAATCTTGCCACCGACCACCAGTGGATTGCCGCCACGCGACATGATCACGTCGTCGAGCGTGGGCAGATAGGCGAAGAAGGGACCTTTGCCGAGCAGTCGCTCGAACACCACCGTCGGGCGGCGATAGCGTGCGGCGGTGCGCGCCTTGTGCTGCGAGATCGAAATGGAGGCCAACTGGCAAAGGTCGGCCTTCTCGAAATAGACCAGATCGCCGGATGGGCCAACGACTGAAATACACATGCCCTGCCAATTCCGCTTGGTCGCCTCGGCAGCGGCGCCGGCCGCGACCTTCTTGGCCGTCTCAAGATTGATCGGCTCACCATACGGAGTGGTCGGCATCGCGTCCGGCACCGCCTCGTTCGGATTGTTCGGATCGGCCGGCACCTGCGCAAAGGCGCCGGAGCAGAGCAGGATCGCGGCGCACGCCACGATTGTCGTCACAATGACTTTACGCATCGAACTTCCTCCCTTGATTGTGCCGACAGACGATCGGCTTCGTTGACCTGGATTTCCCAGATGACCCCGACTTAGCGTAGCGATTTTCGGGATTGCCCGGAAGCCCGAATGGGAGGTGGATAGGCCTGACGCTGCGCCGCAGCGCTACTCGGCCGCCGCCGGGTGAGGAAGTCAATCGGCGCTATGACTGAGTTTGGCACTTCTGAGACTTGGCGCGATATCGACTCGAGTCCTCAAAGCATTCCAAACCTGACATTGACGAGCCGTGATCCTCCGATCTGGATTTTATGCGTACACGGCCTGCCGAGACGCCCATCATCGGCCTTCGGCGGCGACGCCAAGCTGCAGCAGGTGTTGATCGCTGACGGCATCGACAGCGGGCCCGGCATTCATGGCCAAGGGCGCACCGGTAAAGGCGGTCGCCGCGATGGCCGGCATCCCGACCAACATGGCGGTGATGGTCAGCTACAACTCATCGATCAAGTCGGTCGACGACCTCAAGGGCAAGCGCATCGGCGTCACCACCGTCGGGTCGTTGACCGACTGGATCGGCAAGCGAATTGGCGTGCTCAAGGGCTGGGGCCCCAAGACTATTCCGGATATCCCGGTTTGTGTCTCTGTCCGAGTGGGGCACTTTTGAGACGTCCACCGATGTCCGCTACACCGCCGCTTTCGGGAGCAGTCCGGACATTGAGCGACAGCCCCGAATGGCCGAGTTTGGACCCAACGCGGACGTCGGCATGATTGCACCTGCTGCCAAAGCTAATCCAAACCCGCGCGGCGGAAGGCTTCCAAATAGTGTTCCCGATCGGCGTCCTGCTTGATCGGCATTTGGTCAGTGATCCAGGCAAGTGAAATATTGGGCTGCGCGCGGCGTAGCTCCTGGAGTGCGGCCGTGGCCACCTCTGTCTGTCCGGCCATGCCGGCGGCAGCGACGAGTACGCGGTGGGCGCCGACGAAATCGCCGCGCTGCCGGATCGCCTCGCGCGCCAGTCGCATCGCCTCGTCGTAATTGCGTCCGATGAATTGGGCGTAGGCGGCGATCCCGGCATAGACTGCCGCGAATGGATCGCGCGGGCTCAACCGCAGTGCGCGACGGGCGGCCTCGTCGGCCTCCTCCCACCGGCCGCAATAGGACAGGGCAAGGCCGTAATAGCCCTGAGCCAGCGAGAAATTTGGATTGAGGTGTAATGCCAAGTCGAACTCGGCCAGCGAGTTGTCGAAACGCCGCGTGAACAGATAGACGCAGCCCAGCGCGTAGTGCGCCCAAGGGTCCTCGCTGTCGGCGTGGATCGCCGCCAGCGCAGCGCGTTGGGCAGTCGGCACGGTGCTTGCCATGTCCTCCCAACCCATGTGGGCGCTGAATGTATAGCTGGCGGCAAGGAGTCCGAGCGCCTGACCGTAGTTCGGGTCGATCGCAATTGCCTTCTCCAGCAGCGCCTGCGCGACGACATTGTCTTGTCGGGTCACCCGCCAGTAATGCGACAGCGCCCGCATCACCAGATCCCAAGCATCCATGCTATCCGGCGGCTTGCGTCGGGCGTGAAAATTTTCCGCGGCATAGATCTGCGGTTCGATCGCGGCGACGATGGCCTCCGTGATCTCGTCCTGCACCGCAAAAACGTCAGCGAGATCGCGGTCGTAGCGTTCCCCCCAGATGTGGCTGCCGGTGCCGACGTCGTTGAGCTGCACCGTGATGCGCACGCGATCGCCGCTCTTGCGCACGCTGCCCTCGACCACATAGCCGACGCCAAGCTCCTCAGCGACCTGTTTCATGTGGACGGCCTTGCCTTTGTAGACGAACGAGGAGTTGCGCGCGATCACGAAGAACCAGCGCAGCTTGGACAGGGCAGTGATGATGTCCTCGCTGATGCCGTCGGAGAAATACTCCTGCTCCGGATCGCCGCTCATGTTCACGAACGGGAGCACGGCGATCGCGGGCCGATCGGGCAACGGCAAGCCCAGGCGTGACTGCTCGCGGATTTCATCCGGCACCGAACCGGTAGCATGTGCGGGTTCGTCGCCGTTTGTTTTCGCGCGGACCGCGCCGACGAAGCGGAGGCCCTTGCGCGCAATGGTGCGGATCAGCTTTTGGTCCTCGCCGCTGTCGCCGACCGCTTTTCGCGCAGCGTTGATGCGGCTGGTCAAGGTCGACTCCGAGACAATACGGCCGCCCCACACCGAGGCCATCAGATCGTTCTTGCTGACGACTCGGTCGCGGTTTTGCACAAGATAGACCAGGAGGTCGAACACCTGCGGTTCGACTGCGACCGCCTGGGCGCCCCGGCGCAGCTCGCGGCGGTCGACGTCAAGCACATGATCTCCAAAGTGAAATTGCATAGCCAATCCTGCGAAAACCAGCGCGTCTCACGGAATAATCAAGAATATCTCAGGGGCAAATCAAGCACCTGTCAAAGCATTCCCCGTCGCACCAGGGCAATCTCACAGTCACGAACTAGCCAAAGGAGCCAGAAATGAACGCCATTTCCACTGCGGCTCGCGCCGCGCATGCCCCGACGCAGCCCGACCTCGGAGCCATCAAGACTCGTCAGCAGGGCGCTTGGTCCTCAGGCGACTACGCCATCGTTGGCACGACGCTGCAGATCGTCGGCGAGACGCTGTGCGAGGCGCTCGACCTGCGCGCCGGACAAACGGTACTCGACGTCGCAGCCGGCAATGGCAATGTCACTCTGGCAGCGGCGCGCCGCTGGTGCAACGTCGTCTCGACAGATTACGTGCCTGCCCTACTCGAACGGGGCCGCGAGCGGGCGGCGGCCGAGCGGCTCGCGGTCGAGTTTCGCCAGGCGGATGCCGAAGCGCTGCCTTTCGCCGACGCGAGCTTTGACGTGGTGGTTTCCACGTTCGGCGTAATGTTCACGCCAGACCAGGACAAGGCCGCCACCGAGCTGCTGCGCGTGTGCAAGCCGGGCGGCAAAATCGGCCTTGCCAACTGGACACCGGAAGGCTTCATCGGCCAGTTGTTCAAGACCATCGGCAAGCACATGCCGCCGCCGACCGGCGTCAAGTCGCCGGCGCTCTGGGGCGCCGGCGCGCGCATCACCGAATTGTTTGGGGCGCAGGCCTCGTCGATTCAGCTTGAGCAACGCGACTTCGTGTTCCGCTACCGGTCGGCGAAGCACTGGCTCGACGTATTCAAGACATACTACGGCCCGCTCCTGAAGACCTTCGCCGCGCTCGAACCGCAGGCGCAAGCGGCTCTGACCGACGATCTGTTGGCACTCCTCGAGCGGTTCAATCGTTCCGGCGACAAAACCATGGTCGTGCCCAGCGAATACCTGGAAGTCGTCGTCACCCGGCAATGACAAAGATTGCATGCCGCACTCTCACTCTAAAGTCGCTCTTGGAAGGGAGCCTGCCATGAAACGCATGGCGCGATTGCCGCACTATGCTGGCGTTATTTTAGCATGCGGCTGCCTGATCGGCGTGCTGGGCTTCGGCCCGCGTTCGGGGATGGGCCTTTTTCTCACCCCGATGTCGAGCGCGCACGGCTGGGGCCGCGACTTGTTCGCGCTTGCGCTCGCGATCCAGATGCTTCTGTGGGGCGCGGCCCAACCGTTCGCCGGCGCGATGGCGGATCGTTTCGGCCCCACGCCGGTGCTCAGCGTAGGCGCGGTCCTCTACGCGCTCGGCCTCGCCGCGATGGCCTATGCCAGCACCCCGGCGATGCTCCATCTCAGTGCCGGCGTTATAATCGGCTTCGGCCTCGCCGGCTCCTCCTTCACTGTCGTGATCGGCGCGTTCGGCAAGCTGATGCCGCCGCAGTGGCGGTCGCTTGCCTTCGGCGCCGGCACCGCGGCCGGATCGTTCGGACAATTCCTGTTCTCGCCGCTGGCGGTGGCGCTGATCGACGGCTATGGGTGGCAGCACACACTCGTGATCTTTGCCGCGATCGTGCTCCTGATCGTGCCGCTGTCGCTCGCACTCGCGGCGCCGCGGGACGCCGCAGCGACTGCTGCGCCCGCGCCGCCCCAGCAATCCCTGGCGCAGGCGCTGAGGGAAGCGTTCGGCCACCGCAGCTACTGGCTGCTCGTGCTCGGCTTCTTCACCTGCGGCTTCCAGATCTTCTTCATCGCCGTGCACCTACCGGCCTATCTCGTCGACCGCGGACTGCCCGCCGAGATCGGCGGCTGGACGCTCGGCGTGATCGGGCTGTTCAACATGGTGGGCGCTATCGCAGCCGGCTGGCTTTCCGCTTTCGTGCCCAAACGCTACCTCCTGTCGTTCATCTATTTCGCACGCGCGCTGGCGATCCTCGTCTATATCATGCTGCCGCCGAGCGCGGCGGCGACCCTGATCTTCGGGGCGGTGCTGGGCCTGCTCTGGCTCTCGACCGTGCCGCCCACCTCCGGCCTCGTCACTGTCATGTTCGGCACGCACTGGCTCGCCACGCTGTTCGGCTTCGCCTTCTTCAGCCATCAGATCGGCGGTTTCCTCGGCGTGTGGCTCGGCGGCGCACTGTTCGAGCGCGCCGGATCTTACGACACCGTGTGGTGGCTCGCGATCCTGTTCGGACTCTTATCAGCGGCGATTAATCTGCCGATTGTGGAGAAGCCGGTGCGGCGGCTCGCTGCCGCTCCGGCCTGAAGGCCGACGACAAACGGCGGACGACGCAAGAGAGCATTGTGCGGCGCGCGAACAAGCTTGAGGCAGAGCGCGTCCGCCCTTTGCTAGCGTATCGAGCACAGCGACACTTAAAGGGACGACTCGGGATTACCGCTCCGGCAGATCGCCTCATGAAGGCGGCGGCGCCAGTGGGATCGCTGGCACTTTTTGATAGCCGAGAGTGATCTGCTTACGGTCTACTTCCACTCATTTGGCGAAACTCCGCCGCTGAATTGGCGACCGGCGCTCTGATGTTGAGAAAACGGGTGATCCATCTCATCAGACACCGCAATTCGACGCAGCGATACGTCCCCGTATCTCACTCGGACCCAATATGACCACGCCTACTATTGGCCACGCGAGGTCCGAATCAGTTGGTAACCGTGGCGACGCTTCCAGACAGGAGTTATTGTCCCGTCAAAAACCCCTGTTGGTTGAACAGCCATTCTTTGGCGGTGTGACATCACCGAATATGAGATATCTAACTCCTTTTCTGGAGGGATCATGGCGGAGTAACCACCTGCCTGCGTCACGGTCGTGGATGTACTCTCTGCGACGTCATTGAGCTTGCAGACCAACTTCTCGATCCCGAAATTTCTATTGCGCCCTAAACCCCGCGGGCAGTCTGTGGCGGGCCTCGGGACGCGGGAGAGACATTTTTCAGTTTACCCCGTCCGTTACCCGGTCCTTTCTGCCACTTGAAGGGTTCCTGCTAAGTGATGGTCGGAGCGCCGAGATTTGAACTCGGGACCCCCAGTCCCCCAGACCTAAGATTTGACACGTAAGTACGCGTAGGCGCTTCCCAGGTATTGATTTCTGCCCATAAACTGGCTTAGACCATCAGTATTGACGCGCACCTACGCTTCCCAGCGTTCCGACTCTATCTTCCCAGATTCCCAGGGGGACCTCACATGCGATTGACTGATGCCGCCGTGACCGCGCTCACGGTGCCCAAAGACAGGTCCGAAATCATCGCCTTTGATGACTTGCTCCCCGGCTTCGGCGTTCGTGTTCGCCGCGGCGGCTCCCGTCGGTTCATCTTCCAATACAAGCTCAACGGCACCAATCGCCGCGTCACCTTTAAAGAGGCCAACGTCAAGCGGGCGAGGGCGGCGGCGCAGATCCTTGCCGCCAAGGTGACATTGGGCTCGGACCCAGCGCTTGAGAAAGAAGCCGCCCACGACGCTGCCGGCGACACCTTCGGCAAGTGCCTGATTCGTTACTTGGGCCGCCCGCAGGGCCGGCGGCGCGAACGAACGCTGCAGGAGATCCGCCGCCACCTTGAGCGCAACCTCGCGCCCCTGCACCGGCTACACATCAAGAAAATCGATCGTCGCCGGGTCGCTGATGAGTTGGCGCGGGTCACGGTCGAAAACGGTGCGGTTCAATCGAATAGGACGCGCTCGAGCCTATCGGCTTTTCTGAATTGGTGCATCGGCGAGGGCTACATCGACGTCAATCATGCAACGCAAACCAACAAGCACGAGGAAATTGCCCGCAGTCGCGTTCTGTCCGATGCGGAATTGCGGACTATCTGGCAGGGCGTGCCAGAACAAGGCGACTACCGCGACCTCATTCGATTGCTGATTCTAACCGGCCAAAGGCTGCGCGAGATCGCCAACCTGGCTTGGCACGAAGTCGAGCTCGACAAGTCAATTATCACGCTGCCGCCGAGCCGCACGAAAAACGGTAGGCCGCATGTCGTTCCATTATCCGCGCCAGCATTAGAAATCCTGAAGGGGAGGGCGCGTGAAAATGGGCGTGAGCTTGTATTTGGCACCGGGGTCCGTGGTTTCAGCGGATTCTCAAGAGCCAAACGGCAGCTTGACGAAAGGGCCAAGCTAAAAGCGCCGTGGGTCATTCATGACATTCGAAGATCCGTCGCAACCGGCCTCGCAAGACTTGTTCAGCCGCACATCGTTGAATGCGTTCTGGGCCATGTCGGCGGCTTCAAGGCTGGTATTGCGTCGACCTACAATCTGCATGCCTATGAAGACGAAAAAAGACACGCGCTCGATCTGTGGGGCAAGCACATCAGCGGGCTCGTGTCGTGAGCGGCCGCAGCCCCTATCCGCGCCCGTACCACAAGGGGCACAGCCGGGCGCAAGATGAAAAGCTTGCCGGGGAATTGTTTTACGGGACCACAGTTCGCAACGAAAAGACTGGGCGCGATTGTCATCTGTATCCGCCCGAAAACAGCCCGCATGAACGCCAAGGCGTTGAAGCCCTGGGTCGGTTGCTCTTGTGCGACTGCCAAGACTTAAGTCCCGACGTATTAGGGGGACTGTTAGCCTCGCTGGATTTGGGCGGCAGCTTTGGGCGGCGTCTTTTATTCAAGCCGAGGAAGAGAAAGCGGCCAGCCGGCGCTGCAACGGATCTTCAGATATTTTTTTACGTCCAGTCCCTAGAACACGCGGGGTGGAAAACTGAATCCGCTGTACAATCCGCAATGGACAAATTCGATTTATCGCGAAACGCCGTATACGAGGCGAGGGCGCGCATCAGGCGCGAAAACCCAGATTTCGAAGCCTAAAGTCACCCTAATCTGATTTTTGGGGTGACTGCTTTTTCCTTTCTGCCGTTTCGAATTGGCAATAAATAAGTGCCCGGCGCGCAATAGCGCGCAACGGAGCACCCCATGGACCAACACCAAGTCATTGCCGAACTACGCGAGCGGATTGCGCGGCTGGAGGCCACGAAGCCGCGGCAGCGCGCCTATAATCAGCAGGACGCGGCTCGCGAAGTCGGCTTATCCGTGAACAAGTTTCGCGCAGAGCAGAAGGCCGGACACGTCACGGGCAAGCTCATCGGGCGCACCTGGGTATTCACGGACGACGAATTGCTAAGATACATCGCCGCGAAAGGCGACACCTAAAGGGAAACCCGGCGGGGGTTAGCCGCCGGGCCTATTCGCTCCCCGGTGGAAGGGCCGGGGAATTAGGAGGTCCTTGGTGAGGAACCTAAGCAATGGGTCATATATTCCGGAATATAACGCCGCGCAACCGCCTTCCAAATAGACGGCCGTCAATTACCCGTACCTTCGAAGCCAACGGGCTGAAATACGCGGCGACTTATTCATATTTCGCCAACGGCGACTTAGCCGGTTCGCATAGTGATTCCGCCGCCAAGGACTCGGCCGTAGTCGCCAGCCTAGCCCTGCAGCGCGGCGTCCCCCTCGAGACGATACGCAAGGCGCTTCTTAGAGATCCACGGGGTAAGCCGTCCTCGCCCTTGGGCGCCGCACTCGACCTCGTCGCCGAGATGGAGGGCGAGCGATGAGCGCGCTCACCGCCGTTTCGACGGGCATTGACCCCAATGGCTGGCGGGCATGGTGGCGCGAGCAATCGCGACTCGATGGCACCGATTGGGAAACCATCACTTGGCAGCACATTAGCGCGCTCTACGCGCTCCGCAGGATCTGCGGGGCATCATCATGATTTGCCCCGCTTGCGACCGCGATCCGTGTCCGAATCCGACTTTCTGCGCCGCTTGCCGCAAAGCCGATGCCGAGCAGGCCAGGAAACCAAAGGACGCGAACATTCTTCGGCTGCGGCGCTTGATGGAGCCGAGTGTCACGCTCGAACAAGCCCATTTCGAGATCAACGGTAACCGACCGACTCCGCAAGTGACCATCGAGGCCGTTGTGTTGAGCGTGCGCGAGCGCGGGATCGCGGCATTGAAAGAGCCAGCAAACATTGAGCGGCTGTCCCGCTGCGATGCTGCGGCCACGGCGGAAATCAATAAGAGAATTGAAGCTTTGCTAATGAGGATTGATGCTAATGCCTGATTATGTAGCCGAGGCCCTTGCAAGCGTAAGACATGCCGAACAGGCGAGGGCCAAGAAAGAAGCCCCAAGTGGCAACGGTGCTGCTTTTGTCGCTTCGGACGCTTTTGTCGCGTGGCCAACGATGGACAAGGCGGCCTATCACGGGCTCGCCGGGGATGTGGTGAATGCCATTGAGCCGCACACCGAGGCCGATCCGGTCGCCGTCCTGATTCAGGTTCTCATTTACTTTGGCAACGTCGTCGGCGGTGCGCCGCACTATCTCATCGAGGCCGATCAGCACCATACGAATCTTTATGGCGTTCTCGTCGGGGACACCTCCAAGGCGCGCAAGGGCACGAGCGACGGCCGCGCCCGTTCGGTGTTCACCGAAGCCGACGCACAATGGGTTGAAGACCGGATTAGAGGTGGGCTGTCCTCTGGCGAGGGATTTATCGATCCTATCCGCGATGAAGTTAAGAAATGGAGCGCGAAGGAGCAGCAATTTGAAGTCATAGATCCGGGCGTCATCGACAAGCGCTTGATGGTGGTCGAGGCCGAGTTCGCCGGTGCGCTGACCGCGATGGAGCGGCCCGGCAACACCTTGTCTGTAATGGTCCGCAAAGCGTGGGACGGCCACAAGCTCGCGACCATGACCCGGCACTCGCCTATCAAAGTCACCGGGCCGCATGTCTCGATCATCGGCCACAGCACCGAGGACGACATCCGGGCAGGGCTCACACGGATAGACGCGGCCAACGGATTCGCCAATAGGTTCCTGTTCACGTGCATCAAGCGCTCGAAGACATTGCCCCACGGCGGCAATCTGGACGCGGCTACAATCCAGGGCCTGGCCTCGCGCATCAAGAAAGCGGTCGAGGCCGCTAGCAAGGCTGGTCGTCTCACCATGACGCCGGAGGCTAGGGCGAAATGGGAAGCGGTCTATCCGTCCCTGTCAGCGGCACAGCCGGGGCTATTGGGAGCCGTCACGGCACGGGCTGAAGCGCAGGTGATTCGCCTGTCGCTGGTCTATGCGCTGCTCGACGGTGCGGCGCACATTGATGTTGTCCACCTCAAGGCCGCCCTAGCCGTCTGGGAGTATTGCGAGGCGTCGGCGGCGCGCATCTTCGGCAATGCCTTGGGCGACCCGGTTGCCGACGAGATCTTGCTGGCGCTCCGGCAGGCGGGCTCCGGCGGCATGACCAGGACGGCCATCCGCGATCTGTTTGGCCGCCATCGGTCGAGCGACCGCGTTGGCGCGGCGCTGGCCCTGCTCGTGACCAAGGGACGGGCCAGAACGGAGCATAAGGAATCAGGCGGACGGCCGGTCGAGGTGTGGTTTGCGACCACGGAGGCGGGCCGTGGGTAAGTATCTGGACATCATCGCTCGCGAGCAGCCGACCCGCGACATAAGCGATATAAGCGACAAAACCCCTCCCGCGGGTTGCGTCGATAGTGCGCCTGACAACCGGCCGCATACCTTTGGTCGCTTAAGTCGCTTTTGTCGCATCTACACTGCACTCGAAGCTCGCTGCCCTGATCTCGTCCCGGTAGACCGGTGGCAAGCTGCCGTTGAGGACGGCCGCGCCTTCCTGGCCAAATGGGGCGAATCAGCTCGAGCACCTCGGCTGGACCAGCGCCGACCTATTCGGCCTGCATAGGCCGCCAGAGCGACCGCACCCGTCTTACCGCCGACTAAGCAGGTACGACGAAACCGGACTGATTTGGCTGCTGCAGGGCAGGCGCGTGACGGCGCTCACCGAAGCCACGGCCGCGATCCAAGGGAAGACCGCCCGTGGCGTTCCAACGAACAGCGTCACCGTCTACCGGCGGTTCAATAAGCCCGCGTTGGGGCCGAAGGGCGACGACGTCCTCGACATCGATCCTGAGTGGCGGCGACGCACGATCACGGCGCCATCGTCAGCATGGGGGCGGCAATGACCGAGCAAATTGAGACCAGTCCCAAAAAGGGTCGGGGGATGGCGCGGGCCTCGCTCAGCCTGATCGAGGCGATGTACGCCGCCGCCAAGGCGGCGCAGCCGATCACCGGCCGCGGTGTGGGTTACAAGCTGTTCACCGCCGGCCTGATCCCCTCGATGGCGGTCAATGACATGAAGCGGGTCTATCGCCTGCTTACGATCGCGCGCGAACGGGGAGATATCCCCTGGGGTGGATCGTCGATGAGACCCGTTCGCTTGAGCGGACATCGACCTGGGACAACCCCGAAGCATACGCCCGCGCTGTCGCACGCTCCTATCGCCGCGACTTCTGGAACCAGCAGCCGGTCCGCTGCGAGGTGTGGAGCGAGAAGGGGACGATCCGCGGCGTGCTCGCCCCCGTGCTCGATGAGTATGCGGTCGGCTTCCGCGTCATGCACGGCTTCAGCAGCGCCACCGTCGTCAACGACATCGCCCAGGACGACGATGGCCGAGAAGTGATCGCGCTCTATGTCGGGGACTTCGACCCGAGCGGGATGAACATGAGCGAGCACGACCTACCCAATCGGCTCGAGAAGTACAATGGCAGTCACGTCACCGTAAGGCGAATTGCACTGACACGGGCACAAGTGCGTGGGCTGCCGTCGTTCCCGCAACGGATAAGAAGAAGGACACGCGTTACAAGTGGTTCGTCCGCAACTACGGGGATCGTTGCTGGGAAATCGACGCGATGGACCCGAACGACCTTCGCGCCTGCGTCCGGGATGCGATCATGGAGTTGATTGAGCCCGTGGCGTGGAAACGCTGCGACCACGTCAACCGTGCGGAACAGCAATCGCTGAAGCACGTCCTCGACAAGTGGAGGGCGGCGCGGTGACTGAAACGACCGCGCGCGGAAGCTATTGAGGCTTCGGGTAGCCCGCGCCGCAATAAACGCGACGCCTGCAAAATGGGGCTGGAGGGCATCGTATCGAAGCGGAAAGGCTCGCCCGTACCACTCAGGCCGCTCAGCCGATTGGCTCAAGATGAAGAACCCGAATGCGCCTGCGGTGAAGCGCGAGGAAGAGGAAGATTGGGGGCGATGACCATCAAGGTAATATTTCTCTCTTGGCCGCGCTGCTGATGCTCGCTGGCTGCCAGAATCCAGGGCGCTTCCAAGGCTATTGATGCATTTTAAAGTAGTGCGCTGAAGGTGAGCGCCATCTGAGGTTCAGACATGTTCGCTCTCTCATTTTCACTAATTGTCATTTCTGCAGTCGTGAGCATTGCGGTCTGGGTATTTTTCTTCGAGAGTGATTGGAGGGGGCAAGGGAGCCGCGTCGTACTAATGAGATGCTCGATGACGACCAAACCGACACCCACTTCAGCAACATTCCACCGCACTGGTGGGTTCCACGCGGCGGCAATTACGGTTAGGACGCGAAAAGAGTTGGTAGCGGCCTTCCAACAACCGCCGCCGCCGCAGCGAATTATCGTCGAGAGCAGAACGTTACTGTGGCTGGTTTTGGGGGCGATGCTTGCGTTCCAAGGCTCCCCCCTCGCGGACCATCTCATCAGAACTGCCATCGAGAAGGGCTACGGCGTCAAGATCGGCTGGACTATGAGGAAGATCGGCGGCGAGATAGTGTTTTTTCCACCACCAAAACGGCCCGTTGAGCGCCCGCCAGGGACCAAGGAGGAGTAGGGGTACCAAATAGAAATGGCGATCAACACTCTCAAAGACCGCCTTTGGGCCGCACAAAGCACTGGACCGTGCCGGCAAACATGAAGAGATACGGCTGTCCATCAGGCGAGTAATCTTGAACAATCTTTTCCGGCGGGATCGGAATCCAGTCTTCATTGAACCAAGCGTACCACCGATCTTCTGGATACCTTTCGTTACCCGGCTCGACCTTGAATTTCGTCTTCACCGTATCGGCAACACCGCAGCAGGAACGAGAGTTTTTGTCCCGCTGCGGGTTCTTATCGTTGTCGGGGCGTTGCAGGCTTTCAAACCAAAGCTTGTTAGGCCCCTCCGGCCATTCCCCACCCGCGAAAAGCTCCGGTGGGAGCACTAGAGGAACCGACGCGACCAGTCCGGCCGCAAAAGCGCGTAGAAGCATGTGACCCTCTTGCTGTTCTGCTGTTCATGGAATAAGGCGGCGGCACCGGCCTGCGCGGTATGCGCCGCTGCACTGAACGCTCATTCCGCGGCGACCCGTATTGGAAAGGCGAACACGAAACGAACATACGGGGACACCATGAACTCGGATCGGCCATCACTAGCCAAGAGCGCGAGACCGCTACCGAAGTTCACCAGCGACAAGATCGTGGGTTCTCCACTGTAGGTGCTTACCGGCTCCATCGCGATAAGGATAAATTCGCCGAGTGGCTGATCGCGATAGTCCAGTCGCAACTGCGGTCCCACCTCGGCAGGGCACAGCACAAGGCCAAGTTGACTTGCACGGTTGTAAACCTCTGCTAGGGCAAATTCGGATTCCACGCCGAGTTCAGCGGCCGAAACGACCGTAAGCTCCACGTGCGTTTTCCCTCTTACGTAAGGAAACGCGGGCCGGCCCAGGATCTCGTCGGCGGCATTGCCAATTTTAATTTTCGCTGCATCGAGGGCATCGCGATAAGAATCGACACCCTTGTAGGAGCCGAGCGTTGTCGTTCGCCAAATCTGAAACCGAGTTTGCGTGCTGATATCGAGCCCGCTCGACAGCCCGCCTGGTATTGGTTGATCTTGCGCGAGGGCGGCGCTTGAGAAAACCGCAAGTCCCAGACAGACAGCCAGGGCCGGAAGGCAAGGCTTGTTAGGTCGGTCCAGAAGCACTGATGGGCAAGCGAACCCGTGGCGGCCAAAGCCGCAATGCCGCGTAGAAAGCATGGTGACCCTCCCGCTGTTCCCGCCTTTCCCGCCGTTCATGAAACATTGTTTTTGTTTATCGGGTAACAGGGGAGGTCACCTCTTCTGTGTGAGCTACGTCACAGATCCAAAAAATATCCTCAACCTCTCCGGCCAGCCGGTCCCCCGGCGAGTGGCGCAACGACGACCGCTACCTCGGTCGCAAACAGGTCGCCCGTAACGTCGCCGACGCCAGATACCCAAACATGTGGCGGGGAGTCCGCCCAAACGGCTTCCTCTCCGACCTGGTCAACCGTGTCCGCGCCAAGGACGCAGCAAGGGCTATGGCCATGGCAGAGGAAACCACTCGCAGGGACCCAGCTCTGGGGAACGGGCCCCCATTGCTGGAACCTGGGCTGGTTTAGAGGGGCGAGGGGACTCCTCAACCACTTCCACCCCCCTCCCGCGGGCGGCCCCCCATAGTGGAACAGGTGCTATATTTCAGAAAAGGAAAATAATAATATCAAAGACTTAGCGATCTCTCTATCTTCTCTGTCTTCTCGCTCTCTCCGATCTCTTCATCAACTCTCGATCGCTTGAGAGCTTGGCGCGCCGCGCTGCTCGCGGGCTGCGACGCGCGTCTTCCCATGCTCTTCCCAAGCGATAGAGCGAGAACATCAAGCTATTGAAACATAAGGATAATGTTGAGCTAAACCATCAGTCTAGTCAGCCGATGGTCGCTAACTCAACGCGCCCAGCGACAGCTCAAGAGCTGCACAAAGAGCCGCAGCAGCCAGCAGCTTGTCCGCTCGGGCGACGCGAATGCTGCGGTGCGCTCAGCCGCATCCCTGCCTCTAACCCCGATACTCAGGCCAATCATTGGATGCCGATAGTGACGACGATGGCTGATCATCGCAAAGGCCCGCCAATCAAGGCAAGATCGCGCAACCATTCTTGCTGACGCGAGTTAAGTGTTAGGCCCGGCGGATGTTTCTGCATACGCGCCCGGGTGTGCCCGGCATTTATGTCGGTGCAGAACACCGAAGGGGGGGCCGGTGACGTTTCTTTTGATTCTCTCTGTAATGGTATCGCCCAGTAGCATCCACATCACGCAAGAGCGTGGGCCGTTCCCGTCCCGTCTCTCGTGTGAGGACTACCTGGAAGACCTCGCTCTAAGTCTTCGAATGCCCGCCGACAGCAAAGTGCGCTTGGAATGCAAGCGCACCCCAACAGTTCGCTTCAACCCAACTCACAAGGCGTAGGTTTTAGAACAGGCGCGGGGCGAGACGGTCATGCGACGTAGTAGGCGAACAACGACGCGCTGAGTGGCTTTCTGAAGCGATATGCTTTGATTGGTGCTTCTAGCCTATCGAGCTGCTTGCGAGCGTTCTTGTAGGTTTGCTGGTGTTTCCACTTGGCTTTCAATGCAATTGGCTCGTCTATGGAAGGGAGTCCGCCGAGTTGGAGGCGCAGTTTAGAGGCGGCAAGGCGTTTGCGGCCTATTTGATCGTACTTTTGACAGGCGAAGACGGCTTTGTGGCAACGCCTGCAAGCGAAAGTGCCGTAGCGGCAGAATAGCCTGATAGTGCCGCGATCACATTGGTTACATAATAGCACAGGCCGCGATTTTCCGAAAGGCGCTGATGCGATCCGTGATTTCGATGCAAGTAGCTGAAAGCCGCAGGCGAGCCACTAAAGGATATTTAAGCTCAACATTTGGCTCAACAATCTCGTTCTCATGGCGTGGGAGTATGTGACGCAATTCATGAATATCAACATGCGGCAACAATTCAACAACTGGTCGTGGCTCTGAATGCCTGGAACGGCGCTTTGCCTTACGCAATTGCGGCGGCATCATTGGATTGAAAGGTCTGCAATTCGGGCGAGTTCATCCACGAGGCGATCGTTTGCCTCGACGGCCCGCTGGATCATATCATCCGTCATAGCAAATTCATTGACGCCGATTTGCTCGAGCAACTTGCGGCCGATGTCTTCCATTGACTGCACGTTGCTGAAGTTTGTCGGGCCGTCCGGCTCTTGCGTCGCTGCAATGAGCCGCGCACCAATTTCCACGTAGTGCTGTGGATATTTCTCGCGCAGCTTCTCGATAACAGCGGCGCCGTTAGCCGCAAAATCACTCTCGAAGGCGGCTATGAAGCTCGCGGACAGCTTGTCGCGCAGGCTTGGCTCAGAACTAACTGACTTGCGTGTTGCCTTGCTCATCGCATCTCATCCAAGCAGAAAGGCCGCCAGCACTATGCCAGCGGCCCTCACCAGGTCTCGCCACGCCGGGCCATGCCGGGCCACGGCACAGGGGCAACTTGGTTGAGAGAGTATCATCTTAGCCCGTGCAATTTCCTGAATGCCTTAAGCTCGCCGCTCACAACTTCGTCACGCTTCACACTACGGTCATCCACGACCGGCGGCCGGTCATCGTCGATCCTCAACTCATAGGTCGACGCGGGCCGAGCTGTGCCGTCAAGACAGAACCTTGGGCCGCTGGAAATGATCGTCGGCGACCAACCCCACGACGATAACTTCTCGAGCATGGCAGCACGCTCGTCATCCAAAACCTGAAAGCGTAGATGTTTGTCAGGCGCCAAGGGCATGACGTTAATCACATGGCAACCGATGCGGTTGAGTTCGTGCCTCAGCGCTTCCGCAGTATGTTGGCGCTCTGTTAAAATCATTTACTTGTGCCCTTCGGCCGGGCCGCAGCCTTGCCGCCGCCGGGGATGTAGAAGGGATGCGCCTCGCCGCCAGCTTGGCCGCGCAGATATTTGTCCGCGACGTCGTGGCCACTTGGCTGCTTGGTCGATTGGCGCGACACCCCGCCACCAGAGGATTTCGCCGGCGGTTTAGGGCGACGACCTGCATAAGGATTGCGAGCTATCATTTTCTTCCCCGGCCCGTCGGCTCCTTGCCGCGCAAATGGTCATAGTTGGGCATCGATTCCGCAAACTCGACGCCGCCCTTGCCGAAGCCGCGAACCCAATCTTTCGGTGCATCGCGCGGATAGCTAGGGTCGGGCAGATTATCTCTATCGCCAAGTTTCTGCGGCTGGCTTCCGTCTTTCGGCTGCGGCGGGGGCGAATGCTGATAATCCAATGAGCCGTAGCGCTTTGTCGCTGTATCGCGGCCCCATTTTTCCAATTCGACGGTCTTACGACCACTGACGTAGCCGTAGTCGCGATTGTGCCCGTCTTTGTTACCCTTGGCGACCATGTTCATTTCCTTCCATTGATTTCGATGGTTTGCATTAGCTCGCGCAGCCTCTTTTCGTACGCCTTCGGCTCGGGCGGTGAGTGCTCTTCTGCTAACGCTTTCATAACGCCCTTCGGAACACCGAGAGGATTGTCGGGCAACGGCGGACGCCGCCATTTCCTGAACATTCCCTTGACCTGTTTTCCGCTCAGCCGCGCTCTATTGGACCAGGCCATCACACGCCTCTCAGCAACTCTCGAAGCTTCGCGTCGTAAAGCTTCTTGTTCGGCGGTAGCGCCATCTCTGCCAAGGCTTTCAAGACGCGATCGGGAATCAACGGCCCGTGTGCTTTCTTCAAATTCAATCGATGGCGCTGGCGAGCCGCAGCGTTGTGGCGCCGTGCTTGCCTTTGGCCATTTGCTGCCTTGCGGGATTTCATTTCAGCTGCTCGCCCAGCGTACCGGATTTTGGACGGCCTCGCCGGTCATCCGCAGCCGCGAAGTGCCATCACGTGGATCCCGCTCGACGCCGAGTTTCTGCCACTGCCCTTTATAAAAGATGGCCCGATGGAATTCACCGCTCGGTTCGAAAACCCACACAGGACTCGCGCTGCGCTCGGGAGCATTTTCCATACTTTGCGCGTTCGTGGGAAAGCGCCCGCGCCAGTTTTCTTGGTCAACATGGTCGGGCCCGTTCGAGCCGTAACTTAGCTGCGGCACGTCAGCATATTTGATTACCATGTTATTCGAACCTCGCTTCTAGAAGCTCACGCAATCTTTCTGCCGTTTACACGTTACAACTCCCCTTCCTTTTGTGTGAGCCCGGCTCGCTGCAACTTGTGCTGCGCCAGCAGATGCTGCGCCATCTCACGCTCGCTCATGTTGTGTAGCTTGCACAGGTCACGCGCTACCGGTCCTAACCGAATCTTGGTCGGCGATAGAACTTCATACGGCTTATCGTCCATCAGCGTGCAGCCCTCCGGCCTTCTCGCTGAGCATTCTTTTTTTTCCCTCAATGTATTGCTGCGATGAAATCCCGAGCGTGCGCGCAAGCTCCAATTCCTCAGCCGTCAATTGCATCGGCGAGCTTTGCGGCCTTCCGGTCACAAACGACGGCGTGTCGCGATGTACCGGCGCTGAAACATATTGCTGCCGCGCGGGAGCGGCGCGAGGTGCTGCCACAGTCACCGGCTCCGCCGGTGCGAGGCCAAGAAGGCTTTCCATTTTATTGATGTAATCGTCCGTGAAAGCCTGCCCCGCCTGCCATTCCGCCACGTGGTGCATCTTCTGCATGCGCGCATTCTTGGTGGCGTCGGTGACCCAATCGGGGTGCTGACGCAGCCAGTGCTGCATCCGCGGGGGTAGATTGGAACGAGCTATCATTTGCTCGGCCGGATCATCTTGCGGCTCGGTCGCGAAGTTTGGGTGCTCGGCGGGTTGCCGCTGCAGGGCTTCGGCACGCTGACTTTCTTCAAGCCGCTGTTGTATCGCGTTCTTGGCGGCTTGCTCGGCCGGCGATTCGGGCTGCTCTATCTTGAGCGGCTCCGCAGCAACAACAGCAGCCGGCGGCATTTTGGCAGCAACCGTTGGCGCCGATGCCACCGGCGGCCCGTCGTCGCTGCGGCTTTCCAATCGGCCTTGATACCTTTTGCGCAAGCTCGACATGGTTACCTATTTCTGATCTGTGCCGAGCCGGCCTTGCCCACGAACCTCGGCAAGCGCTTGATTGTACTGCTTGGGCGTGAGGCCCGAAGCTTTCGCAGCTTCATTGGGCGTCAAGCCTTCCTCGGCTCTGTCGTACTTGACTCCGAGCGAGCTCTCGCCGTGCATTTCGAGCAGGTCCTTCATTTTGTTGAAATAGAGTGACGTGTACATCTGCGAGGGATGCAGGCCGACTCCGGTATAGCGCGGATCGTTGGTGTGCGGATTGCGGGGGCGCATCAGGTACTGGTGAGCCGCGTCCAACGCCTGCACAGCGCGCTGCCCATATCGTTCTAGAAACGGTGCGTTGCGTCGAGCAAACTCAGTAAGGCGAGGATCGACCTGCGGCGGGCTCAAAGCGTTCCAATCCCGCTCGAGCTGCTGGCAGTAGTCGTCGTACGCCTCGAAGGTTTCGCGGTCGCCGCGCCCATAAGCTTCGTCGCGCTCGCGTTGATTATGCTGGTATTCCTCCCGAATCTCTTGCAAGCGCTGCACCGCCTCGCGCTGCGCACGCTCTTGTCGCATCTGTGCGACTTGCTGCAAATAACTCTGATTATTCGCCATCGTGGTCACACGCTCTTTCCTCTACGTCGATCAGCAGATGTCTGCACCGCTCAAACCAAACCGTGAGCCCGGGCTTGTCACCGTGTATGCCGAGCTGCGCCATGCGCTGCAGACAGTGGGCAATTCTCGTGGCAGCCTGGGCTGCTTCTTGATCGCCGTTGCGCAGACAGAGATAAAGCATCCTGAGGATGTCCGGTTCACCAGGGCCGTCATCGAAATGTTCGAGCTCTGAATTATCCTTCCCGCGATCGCGCTCGGATTCATCTTCGTGCGCCATCGGTGAGGGATGGCCGAACATGATCGCAATCATGCCGCGCGGCTTAGACATCGGAAGCCCCATTGCTTACGGCATGAACGTATTGCGGATCGGACTGCAGCAGGAACGTATGCAGCGCGGCCCGTCCAATCTCGGCCTCGGTCCGGATCAATGGGTTGCCGGCCGTTATTCGGCGCAGCGATTCCGCCATTTCAATCGTGATGGCGAGATGGAATTTCACAGGAAACTTGACGGGCCGGGCCTTTGCCACCGGAGCGGCGGCATCCGCTACTGAAGTGGTGGCACCCACTGGCGGCGCGGGGGCCTGAAGAGCAGGTTTGGGGGCCCGGAGAATGGGCGGCGCGGCCTCAGTGGCGGCCCCGGGGGCCTCAGTGATCGTGTCCATTGCCATTGGTAGCAGTCCTCGGCAGCGGCGAGCGCACGTCCAGGAATGGCGCGACAGCCCTCCGCAAATCGCCACATTCGATCTTGTTCAAATAGATTTCCCGCTCGCTTGCAGGCAGTTTCGCCAGCGCTGCAGCCAAGAGCACGAAGGCGCCATCCGCGAACTCGTCGACCGGATCGCCGGTGAAATCGAGATTGCCCACGACAGTGATCATCCGATCGTAGTAACTCATGCCGCAGCTCCTTCGCTGTGAATGACGGTCCCGATCGGCGCAGCATGTTTGTTGATGGAGACGCCGTTCGGACGGAATTCGATGCCCTTTGCCTCGAGCGCCGAGACGACGCGGTGCAGGGCACGCGTCCCCGCGTTAGGAACGCTACCGCTCGAGCCTTCCCAAGCAGTCAGGCACGGACGCGAGATGGAAGCGCGGCCAGCAAGCTCTTGCTGTGAAAGGCCGGTGAGACTGCGCGCAGCGCGCAACATGCAGCCGGTAACCTCAACAATCGTCATGTTGAGATTCTTTGCGCGGCGTTAAGCGCGCGTCAATGTAAGGATTTTTTACCAACCATTGACACCGCTACGCATCCTGGCTGTGGACGCTGGCCTACGGGCAGCACGAGGACCGCACCCCGACGCACGGCTACGAGGCGACGCGCCAAGCCGCGATGGCGGCGTTTGCGAAGTCATGGCGGCGGGAGAGCTGATGCATGGGCGCGGTGCGCGAAGACTTGCTAGGTCTTCGCGAAATCTATTTTAAGCATTCCTATCGCGCTTACGCGAACGGCCCCCGGTGCAAGGGGCCGTGTTGTGGGGCGTATGCCGAACACGCGTCTCGACTGGCCGTACACTAGCAGCTAAGGACACAACGGCCCGATTGCTCTATATTCCTCGCCTTCAATATATCCGTTCAGCGCACGATTAAAGACGAAGCCGAGTGCTGTACGGATAGCGGCGTCACGCACATCGCCGCCACTCACCGCGTCAAGATCGGCATCATCGAGGATGGTTGGATAACAGACTTGCGTATCGGGGTTGGGAGTCATGTTCATAATCCTGAAGGAGGGCAAGACAGCTCGCGAGCAAGGTCCCAACCAAATCCACTCGCTTTGAAGGTGTGATCTTGGAGGTACTGCGTCGCGCCGCGAATACAGGCGTATGCAAGGTTGCCCTCGCCGCCGCTCACCGCATCAAGCTCTACGTCCGCAAGGCAGCGCTGGTGCGGCTTCTCTGGGATGTTCATGATCTTCTCCATTCAATCCAGCGTGGACCATCCATCGCTGGCGGGGAACACTGCCGCAAGGTTCTCTCCGTCACCGTGAACCGCTTCACCGGCGGCACCCAAATCCGACATTTCGTGATGGCCATCACAGTGGAGTGCCCAGCTGCTTTGAGCCCACACGCGAGGCGGCGCTGGCGGCGTTTGCGAAGTCATGGCGGCGGGGTTAGCGAGACCCGCTGACGCAGCGAATCGCTCCCCTAGGTGTCGAGATAGCGGGGCGGGCTGGAAACGCGCCAGCGGCTTCCCTAGGGCTTCCAGCTATCTTCCCATGGTCTTCCCAGGGGCATCTTCTGGGAAGATTGACGCCTGAAAATTTGAGCTAAGTCTTTGATGTTTTTGGTCGGAGCGCCGAGATTTGAACTCGGGACCCCCAGTCCCCCAGACTGGTGCGCTAACCGGGCTGCGCTACGCTCCGCCCATGACGCGTCACGTGTACGCTGGCGCCACCCGGGGTGCAAGAGTTCGCGATCGGGGTGAGGCCGGGAGCGAAGGGGCGGGCTATGCGGCATCGGGCCGCGACATCCAGCGGATGAGCGGCATCGCCGGCAGCACCCAGCCGAGCCCGGCGACCACGTAGTAGATCACCTCGATCGCGCCATTGGCCTTGATCACCGGCGCTTGCGCGAGCGCCATCGCGATCAGCGCCCAGCTCACCACCAGGACGATGAGGGCGACCGCGCCGATGAGCTTGCGCAGACGAATGGGCATTCGCGCTCTTTCGCTCGATTGCGGGAACAGGCACGCGACTATATGGTCCGCGCCGCCGCCAGCAAGCGAATAATGCCATGGTCAGCATTGCAGCTTCCGCACAATCCCGCCGCGCCGCGGTCCGGCTGTGGCTGCTCGCGGTCGCGGCGCTGGTCTTCATCACGCTGGTCGTGGGCGGAGCGACGCGGCTCACCGAATCCGGGCTGTCGATCGTGGAATGGAAGCCGGTCACCGGCGTGATGCCGCCGCTCGATGCGCAGTCGTGGCAGGCCGAATTCGACAAGTACAAGGCGATCCCGCAATACCGCGAGCGCAATGCCGCGATGAGCCTCGACGAGTTCCGGACCATCTATTGGTGGGAATGGTCGCATCGCCTGCTGGCGCGGCTGGTCGGCGGCGCGTTTCTGCTGCCGCTGATCTGGTTCCTCTGGCGCGGTTGGATCGAGCCGCGCCTGCGCGCGCGCTTGTGGACGATTTTCACCCTCGGCGCGGCGCTGGGCGTCGTCGGCTGGTGGATGGTGGCGTCGGGCCTCGCCGGCCGCGTCAGCGTCTCGCAATATCGCCTGGCGTTTCACCTGACGCTCGCCTGCGCGATCTTCGCCGCCATCCTGTGGACCGCGCAGGATCTGCTGGCGCGGGCGCCCGTCGCCGCGCCGGCGCGCATTCGCATGAGCGCCATGCTCCTGCTCGCGCTCGTGCTGGTGCAAATCTATCTCGGCGCGCTGGTCTCCGGGCTGCGCGCCGGCCTGATCTACAATACCTGGCCGCTGATCGATGGCGCCCTGCTGCCGGAGGGCCTGTTCTTCCAGACGCCGCTGTGGCGCAACTTGTTCGAGAACACGCTCACGGTGCAGTTCGATCATCGTGTGGTGGCCTATGCGCTGTGGCTGCTCGCGGTGCTGCACGCCGCCGATGTCGCGCGCACGTTGCGGGGAGGGGCGGCGCTCACGGGCGCGCTCGCGCTGGCGTCCGCCGTCACCCTGCAGGCCGCGCTCGGCATCACGACGCTGATCCACCAGGCCCCGCTGGCACTCGCCCTGCCGCACCAGGCCATGGCCATTGTCGTCCTCGCCGTCGCCGTGCTGCACGCGCAGCGCCTCGAGCAGCGCCCCGCCCACGCGGCGGCCGCGCCGCGCGATGGCGCAATACGCCGGCTGGCGCGATGACCGGCGAGCACGCCGCGTGATCGAGGTCGGCGAGCACGACGGGGTGGCGCTGCTGCGCATGGCCGAGGGCAAGGCCAACGTCATGAGCACCGATTTCTGCAAGGCGCTGACCGCGCGCTTCGGAGAGGTGTCGCAGGCGCCCGCCGTGGTGGTGACCGGAACCGGGCGGATATTTTCCGCCGGCGTCGACCTCT
This sequence comes from uncultured Alphaproteobacteria bacterium, assembly GCA_963821505.1. Taxonomy (GTDB): domain Bacteria; phylum Pseudomonadota; class Alphaproteobacteria; order Rhizobiales; family Xanthobacteraceae; genus VAZQ01. The sequence goes on along the minus strand of CAWGEH010000012.1, from coordinate 23,317 downwards.
TGCGCCTGCTCGACGGCGGCGCGCCCTATATCCGCGAATTCCTGCCGGCGCTGAGCGCGATGTTCGCCACCGTCTTCTCGCACGCCAAGCCGGTCGTGGCGGCGATCAACGGCCATGCCATCGCCGGCGGCTGCGTGCTCGCCTGCGCCGCCGACAGGCGGCTGATGGCGAGCGACGGCGGCCGCATCGGGGTCACCGAGCTGCTCGTCGGCGTTCCGTTCCCGCCGGTCGCGATGGAGATCATGCGCTGCGCGACTGCGCCGCAATATTTCGAGGACGCGCTGTTCGGCGGCGCGACCTATGCGCCGCCGCAGGCCGTGGCGCGCGGCTGGGTTCACGAGCTCGCCGACCCGGACGCGCTCATCGAGCGCGCCGTCGCCGCCGCCAAGACGCTGGCGGCGCTTTCGCCGCCCGCCTTCGCGCTGACCAAACGGCAGACGCGCGCGCCGGCGTTGGAGCGGCTCGCGCGCGCGGGCGAGCGGGCGGACGTGGACGCCGCGATCGCGCAGATCTGGACCGCGCCGGAGACGCTCGCGCGCATTCGCGACTATGTCGGCCGCACGCTGCGCAAGGCCTGAGGCCGCGAAATTTTACTCGACTTTGTAACGCGAATCACGTATGGAAGGCGGCCGCAGGCGCCGAGGCGTGGCGGTGCGACTGGCACGGCTGGCAGTCGTGCGGCCGCGGCTGCGACCCCGGGAGAGGTGGCAGCTGCCCATCGGCCGGGGGCGATCCGCCCTTCCGGGCCCGGTCGATTGTTCTTCGCCTGTTGTTTACAATGGCGGCGGCGTCTCGGACGCTCACGGCGCCGGAAGTTGGGCCGACGCCCACCCGGCAGATGCAGGGATCGATGCGATTGGAAACGTGCCTAGGCCGGCGCCAAACGCGCCGCGCAGCAGGGCTGGCGTCGAGACTGCGGCCCTGCGACGGCGCGGGCTCAGGCCGCCGCCAGGCCCTGCTCGAGGTCGGCGATGATGTCCTCCTTGTCCTCGAGGCCGATCGAGAGACGCACCACGTCGGGCCCGGCGCCGGCCTGCACCTTCTGCGCGTCGGTGAGCTGGCGGTGGGTGGTCGAGGCCGGATGAATGATGAGGGAACGGGTGTCGCCGATATTGGCGAGATGGGAGAACAGCTTGACGTTCGAGACCAGTCTGACGCCGGCGTCGTAGCCGCCTTTGAGCCCGAAGGTGAACACCGAGCCCGCGCCCTTGGGCACGTATTTCTTGGCGAGGTTGTGGTAACGGTCGCCGGCAAGACCCGGATAGCTCACCCACGCCACTTGCGGCCGGTCGACCAGCCACTGCGCCACCGCCAACGCATTGTCGCAGTGGCGCTGGATGCGCAGCGGCAGCGTCTCGATGCCGGTGAGGATGAGGAAGGCGTTGAACGGCGACAGCGCCGGTCCGATGTCGCGCAAGGCCAGCACGCGGCACGCGATGGCGAAGGCGAAGTTGCCGAAGGTCTCGTGCAGCACGATGCCGTGATATTCCGGCCGCGGCTCCGACAGCATCGGATAGCGCTTGTCCCGCGACCAGTTGAAGGTGCCGCCGTCGACGATCAGGCCGCCGATCGAGTTGCCGTGGCCGCCGAGAAATTTGGTGAGCGAATGCACCACGATGTCGGCGCCGTAGTCGATCGGCTTGCACAGATAGGGCGTCGCCAAGGTGTTGTCGACGATCAGCGGCACGCCGGCGCTCTTGGCGATCTTGGCGATCGCCTCGATGTCGGTGATGACGCCGCCCGGGTTGGCGATCGATTCGATGAAGATCGCCTTGGTCTTCGGGCTGATCGCGCGCTCGAAGGTGCCGATGTCGTCGGGCTCGGCCCACACCACGTTCCAGCCGAAATTCTTGAACGCGTGGTTGAACTGGTTGATCGAGCCGCCATAGAGCTTTTTCGAGGCGACGAATTCCTCGCCCGGGCGCATCAGGCAGTGCATGACCACCACCTGCGCGGCGTGGCCCGAGGCCACGGCCAACCCGGCGGTGCCGCCTTCGAGCGCGGCGACGCGCTCCTCCAGCACCGCGTTGGTCGGATTGCCGATGCGGGTATAGATGTTGCCGAAGGTCTGCAGGCCGAACAGCGAGGCCGCATGGTCGACGTCCTCGAACACGAACGAGGTGGTCTGATAGATCGGCGTGGCGCGCGCGCCGGTGGTGGGATCGGGCTGGGCGCCGGCATGGATCGCAAGCGTGGCGAAGCCTGGGATGCGGTCGGTCATGGCCGGTCCTCGTCCTGCCGGGACCGGGCGGTCCGCGGATCCTGATGTTGATTTATCGAAGCAGCCTTGGGCGTCAAGGCTTCGGCCGCCGGTCGCGATTCGGCGCCCTGGGGTGTCGAGACAAATTCAAGACACGGATCGCGGAGGCTAGCGCATGTTCCGGAAAAGTGGGAACCGGTTTTCCGAATAGAACATGCGCAAAATCGAAGAATCTAGAGCGCATCACGATTCGATCCAATCGGGATGCGCTCTAACGAGCGCTCTCGTCGCGCTTCTGCGCGCGCGTCGTCGCGTCGGTCGCGCCGCCCGCGAGGGTGACGCGGTTGAGGGCCATGCGCTGAATGCCGCGGCCGAAGAGCTGCGCCTTCTTGGCCGTGAGCGTGCGGGTGTTGACGCCCATCCAGGCGATCTCCGACGACAGTCGGCCGTATTCTATTTTCGGGCAGCGGTTCATCACCACCTTGATGCCGTTTTCCTCCGCGCGCCTCGCGGCCTCGTCGTTGCGGATGCCGAGCTGCATCCAGATCGCCTGCGGGCGCGGGGTGAGCGCGAGCGCCTCCTGAACGATCGCGACGGCGTATTGCGAGGCACGGAAAATGTCGACCATGTCGACGGGCTCGGGGATGTCGGCGAGCCTGGCATAGGCTTTCTGTCCGAGCAGTTCCTGCCCGGCGAGGCCGGGATTGACCGGGATCATGCGGTAGCCGCGCTCCAGCAGATACTTGAACGCGAAGTAGCTGGGCCGGCTGGTGTTCGCCGAGACCCCGACCATCGCGATCGTCTTGACCGTGTTGAGGATGCCGCGGATGTAGCTGTCGTCGTAGCTGTCGTGGTTCATGCCGCGCGCCGCCTTTGCTTGCGAACATAGGCGCGCCCCTGGCGTTGGGAAAGGGCGGTGGGCGGACCGGCGAAACGTAATCCGCCATGTCCGCGCCGGCGGGTTACGCCTTCGGCTGACCCGCCTGCACGGTGGCCGCGCGCAGCCGCGCGTTCTCGGCTTCGAGCGCCGCGATGCGTTGCAGCAGCGGCGCGGTGGCCTGCGCGACCTCGGTCTCGGTGAAGCGCGCGGTGATGTGCTGGGAGCAGTTCACGTCCCAGGCTTCCACCGTGAACAGGATCGCGCGTTCCGGGTGCGCGCGGTAGCCGGGGTCGCTGAGCCGGGCGAGCAGCGCCGGATCGTTCTCGACCACCCGCGCGCGTCCCCAGACCTTGATCCGCCGTTGGCGCGCGAAGTCGAGCAGGAACAGATAGGCGCGGTCGTTGCCGGCGAGATTGCTGATGGTGATGTACTGCCGGTTGCCGGCGTAATCGGCAAAGGCGAGCGTCTTTTCGTCGAGCACCTTGATGAAGCCCTTGGGACCGCCGCGGTGCTGGATATAGGGCGCGCCGGCGGCCGAGACCGTGGCGAGGAACGCGGTGTCGAGCTCGGCGATGAAGGTCGCAAGCACGTCCGTCACGCGGTCGGGGAAGCCGGCGGCGCCGCGCTTCTCGTAGAGGCGCGCGAAACCGCGTTGCGCCTGCGCCCGCCGCGCGGCCGGGGTCAAGACGATGTCGCTGTTGTTGGTCATGGCGGGGTCCACGGAGTTCGCGCCGGCTCGGGCCTTCGGCTCGGCGGTCGCGGGGTCGACGGTGGTCGGCGTGGTCATCGGGGCAGGGCCTCCGGTTCGGAGCCGGGAGCAACTCCGCGAACGGGGTGAACATGGACAATTTCTGGCCAAAGGATAATATGGACAGATCGCAAATCATTGTTGCTATAATTGAAACAATGGATCGGATTGACGCCCTCGCCATCTTCGTCGAGGTGGCCGAGCAACGCAGCTTCAGCGCGGCGGCGCGGCGGCTGGGACGCTCGCCCACCGCAATCACGCGCGCGATCGCAGAGCTCGAGGCCCGGCTGGGGGTGCGGCTGCTCAATCGCACCACGCGGGCGGTCAGCACCACCGAGGCGGGCGACCGGTTTGTGGCCGGCGGCCGGCGCGTGCTGGCCGACCTCGACGAGATTGAACGAGCGGCCGCGGGTGAAGGCACCGCGCCGCGTGGCGAGTTGCGCATCACCGCGCCGATCCTGTTCGGGCGCCTGCACGTGATGCCGATCGTGACCGAGTTCCTCGCTCGCTTCCCCAATGTGTCGGCGGCGCTCTCGTTGGTCGATCGGCCGGTCGACCTGGTGGAGGAGGGGCTCGACGTCGCGGTGCGCATCGGCGCGTTGGCGGAAAGCTCGGCGGTCGCGAGCCGGGTCGGCGCGGTGCGCCGGGTCGTGGTCGCATCGCCGGACTATCTGCGGCAGCACGGAACGCCGCGGGCACCGGCCGATCTCGGCGGCCACGTGATCATCGCGTTCGGCGGCATATCGGGCATCGAACGCTGGGCCTTTCATAGCGAGGCCGGCGAAACCGGCATTGCCGTACGACCGCGGCTCGTCGTCAGCACCGCCGAGGCCGCCCTCGATGCGGCGAGAACGGGTTTCGGCGTCACCCGCGTGCTCAGCTATCAGGCCGCCGAGGACATTGCGCGCGGCTCACTGCTGCGATTGCTGCCGGCCTACGAGGGCGACGAGCTGCCGATTCATCTGCTCTATCCGGGCGGACGCCACCCGCCGCCCAAGCTGCGCGCCTTTCTGGATTTCGCCAGGCCGCGCTTGCGCCGTCGCGCCGAGGCGATCATGCGGGCGATAAACTCATGAGCGCCGTGCGCCTGTGTATCGTGCCGGCGGAACACCGCCGCGGTTCGTCACCGCTCCTCCCACTTGGGGGAGCGCTTCTCGACGAAAGCCGAAATGCCTTCCTCGGCATCGCGCGCCATCATGTTGTTCACCATGACCTCGGTCGCATAGTCGTAGGCATCGGCGACGCCCATTTCGAGCTGGCGGTAGAATGCTTCCTTGCCGATCTTTATCGCCGTCACCGATTCGGCGGCGACCCTGCGCGCCAGCTTCAACGCCTCCTCGCGCGCCGTGCCCGGCTCGACCACCCGGTTGACGAGGCCCAGACGGTAGGCGTCGTCAGCGGAGATCATATCGCCGGTCAGCAGCATCTCCATGGCATGCTTGCGCGCGACGTTGCGCGCGAGCGCGACCATGGGCGTCGAGCAGAACAGGCCGATATGCACCCCCGGCGTGCAGAATTTGGCGGTGGTGGAGGCAACGGCAAGGTCGCAGGTGGCTACCAGCTGGCAGCCGGCGGCGGTGGCGGTTGCTTCGACCGCCGCGATCACCGGCTGCGGCAGGCGCAGGACGGCGAGCATCAGGGCGCTGCAGTTTTCCAGGAGCTGCCGGGTGTAGCTGCGTCCGCCGTCTGCGTCGGCGCGATGGGTGATCAGCTCCTTGAGGTCGTGCCCGGCCGAAAAAGCCGGTCCGTGGGCGGCGAGCACCACCGCGCGGACATGCGCGTCCCCTGCCAGGCCGTCGAGCTCCTGGCGCAAGGCCGCGAGCATCGCTTCCGACAGGCTGTTGCGCGCCTGCGGCCGGTTGAGCGTGAGAACGGCAATATTGCCGATACTCTCCCGCAAGATCATCGGCTCGGCCGGTTCCGCGCGGGCGTGGGCACGAGCGGGGGATTTGGATTTCATCTGCATCGATCGAAACCTGGTCCCTCCTACTTAACGCCGCGCGCACGCGACGCAAGCCTCCGGCACGGGAACATGGGCATCGCCCGCGCGTTGCCACCGCGCGGTGATGCATCCGCTTCATCGCCTGATGGCAAGACGCGATGGCAACGAACGTGATGGCAACAAACGCGATGGTGTGACGTGATGGCAAGCAAGCGCGCCGCATCGAACGCATCGAACAAGCGCAACCGCGGCGGGCGCAGGCCGGCGAGCCGGCGGCGCAAAGGAGGCTCTTCCCGGCGCAGCGTGGTGGTGAAGCGCAGCGCCGGCCGGCGCTGGTCGCGCTGGGTGACCGAGCATAGCGATGCGCTCACCCTCGAGCAGGGCGTTTTCACCTCGAAGGATCCCAAGCGCATTGCGACATCCCTGAAGCGCTCGGCGGAGCGCAGCCGGCGCCGCAAGGCTGATCCGTTCCGCTCCGCGCTGTCCATGCTCACCTTCTATATCAACCGCGCGGGTAAGAACCTGCCGGCTGCGCGCAAGAAGACGCTGATGCGCGCAAAGGACGAACTGCGAAAACAGTTCGGGAAGGAATAGCGATCTGCACGCCGCGCCGGCACGCGCTCGGCGGCCCGGCTCGCATACGCTTTTTTCTTCGCGCCTGATCGTTTAGTGCTGGCGCCGCAGGGGAGGGCGGCGAATGCCGGTGGTAATGACGATCCACGAGCTCGAGCGCTTTCTGGCTGCCGAGTTTCCCCAGGCCTTTCATTCCGACAGCGGTCTTGCGATCGAGGCGCTGTGGGAGGGGGGCTGCCGGGTGCGGCAGGCGTTCCGGGAGCTCTCGGTGCGGCCGGGCGGCACCATTTCCGGGCCGACCATGATGGCGCTCGCGGACTTCGCCATGTATGTCGCCGTGCTCGCGGCGATCGGTCCGGTGCCGCTGGCCGTGACCATCAATCTCAATATCAATTTCTTGCGCAAACCCGCCCGGCGCGACCTCCTGGCGGAAGCGCGGCTGCTGAAGCTCGGCAAGCGGCTCGCGACCGGGGAAGTGATCATCCGCTCCGACGGCGAGGACCACCCCGTTGCCCACGTCACCTCGACCTATTCCATCCCGCCGCGCCGCGGCTAGGTTGGCCGCAGGTATTATAGAACCATTATTGCAAGCCACTGATTTAACGCGGCTATTATATTGCGGGCCGCATTGACCACGGCCCGGCCGCTGGTGTATGAGCCGCTTTCGATTGCAATGGTTTGCCGCCCGTGCATGGAAACGCTGTCATGAAGACCTTTTCGGCCAAGCCGGCCGACGTCGAAAAGAAGTGGGTGATGATCGACGCCACCGGTCTCGTGGTCGGCCGGCTCGCGACCATCGTGGCGATGCGGCTGCGCGGCAAGCACAAGCCGACCTACACGCCGCACGTCGACGACGGCGACAACGTCATCATCGTCAATGCCGACAAGGTCGTGTTTACCGGCAACAAGCGCGAGGACAAGGTCTATCGCCATCACACCGGCTATATCGGCGGGATCAAGGAGCGCAGCGCGCGCTCGATCCTCGAGGGCAAATTTCCGCAGCGGATCGTGGAGAAGGCGGTCGAGCGCATGCTGCCGCGCGGACCGCTCGCCCGCGTGCAGCTCGGCAATCTGCGCGTCTATGCCGGCCCCGATCATCCGCACGCGGCGCAGAATCCGGAAACGCTCGACGTCGCCGCCATGAACCGCAAGAACACGAGGAGCGCGTGACCGTGGCCGAAACCATGCAGTCGCTCGATCAGCTGTCCGCGCTCAAGCCGGCGGCGGCGCCCGAGACGCCGAGATACATTCAAAAGCTCGACAAGCAGGGTCGCGCCTACGCCACCGGCAAGCGCAAGGATGCGGTGGCGCGGGTCTGGGTGAAGCCGGGCGCCGGCAAGATCGTCGTCAACACGCGCGACCTCGAAATCTATTTCGCACGGCCGGTGCTGCGCATGTTGATCCAGCAGCCGCTGGTGGCCACTAACCGCAACGGCCAATACGACGTGATCTGCACCGTGTCCGGCGGCGGGCTGTCGGGCCAGGCGGGCGCGGTGCGCCATGGTCTTTCCAAGGCACTGATGAACTTCGAGCCGGATCTGCGCGGCGCGCTCAAGCGCGGCGGCTTTCTCACCCGCGATTCGCGCGTGGTCGAGCGCAAGAAGTACGGTCGGGCCAAGGCACGGCGCTCGTTCCAGTTCTCCAAGCGCTGAGATGCGGCGGCGGCCGCGCGCCGGCACCGGCAAAGCGGACGTCGCCTGCTCTGCGTCGACTGCGCGCTGACCCGGCGGCCGACTTGTCCCCATGTCCCGCCTGCAATTGACTTTCGCCTGCTGCCGCTACGATCGGATGGAGGCCATTCGCGAGGGCGATGTAACCCCCGAGGGGATCGAGCTCAATTGCATCACGCTGCGCGCGGGCCGCGAGGTCTTCGACCGCATGGTGGGCGGGCGGGAATTCGACGTCGCGGAGCTTTCGGCCTCCGAGTTCATCAGCCTGATGGGGCGAGGCGACTGTCCATTCGTGGCGCTGCCGGTCTTTCCTTCGCGCGTGTTCCGTCACGGCCACATTTTCATCAATACCCGCCGCGGTATCCGCGCGCCGAAGGACCTCGAAGGCAAACGCGTGGGGCTTCCGCTCTACACGCAGACCGCCGCGATCTGGGCGCGCGGACATCTCGCGCATCAGTTCAATGTGAAGCTCGATACCATCCGCTGGCTCCAGGGCGCGGTGGAGAAAATCGGCGCGCACGGCAGGCCGCATGCCCCGCCGTTGCTGCGGCCGGTGGCGATCGAGCAGAACAGCAGCGGCGAGCCGCTCGGCGCGCTGCTCGCGCGCGGCGAAATCGACGCGCTGATCGGATCGCGCAAGCCGGACGAGCTCGGGCGCCATCCCGACGTCGCCCGCTTGTTTCCCGACTATCGGGCGCGGGAGCGCGAATTCTATGAGACGACCAAGATCTTTCCGATCATGCATCTCATCGCCATCCGCCGCGAGCTGTACGAGCGGCAGCGCTGGATCGCGACCAGTCTGTACAACGCATTCGTGGAATCGAAACGGCGCGCCCGTGCCCGCATGCGCTACGCCGGCTCGCTCGCCACCATGCTGCCGTGGCTGATCGACGACGTCGAGGAGATCGATCGCGTCTTCGGAGGGGATGCGTTCCCCTACGGTATCGAGGCCAACCGCACGACCTTGCATGCGCTGGTCAGCTATATGGTCGAGCAGCACTTCATCGCGAAGCCGATTCCGATCGAGGATTTGTTCGTGCCGCTCGCCGGCGCCATCGGCACATGAACCCGTGACAACGCGCGCCGCGGAGCGGCGTTTCCGGCGGCGCCGAGCTTCACTCCTTCGCGTGCCGGTAGCACGGATGCGCCGCACCAAGAGAAAAGGGCGCCCGCAGGCGCCCCGTGGAGGTGCATCGCAACTGCGATGATGGGAGGACGCTACGCCGAATAGTACATTTCGAATTCGACCGGATGCGGGGTATGCTCGAAGCGAATCACCTCGGTCATCTTCAGGTCGATATAGCTGTCGATGAAGTCGTCGTCGAACACGCCGCCGGCCTTGAGGAAGTCGCGGTCCTTGCTGAGCTCGCCCAGCGCCTGGCGCAGCGAGCCGCAGACGGTGGGGATTTGCTTGAGCTCCGCCGGCGGCAGGTCGTAAAGATCCTTGTCGATCGCCGGCCCCGGATCGAGCTTGTTCTTGATGCCGTCCATGCCGGCCATCAGCATCGCGGCGAACCCGAGATACGGATTGGCGAGCGGATCGGGGAAGCGGACCTCGACGCGCTTGGCCTTGGGATTGGTGGTGTAGGGGATGCGGCAGGAGGCCGAACGGTTGCGTGCGGAATAAGCGAGCAGGACGGGAGCCTCGAAGCCCGGGACGAGCCGCTTGTAGGAGTTCGTCGTCGGGTTGGTGAAGGCGTTGATGGCTTTGGCGTGCCTGATGATGCCGGCGATGTAGGAGAGGCAGGTCTCGGACAGATCGGCGTATTTGTTGCCGGCGAATACCGGCTTGCCGTCCTTCCAGATCGACTGGTGGCAGTGCATGCCGGAGCCGTTGTCGCCGTAGATCGGTTTGGGCATGAAGGTCGCGGTCTTGCCGTAGATCTGCGCCACCTGGGTGATGCAGTATTTGTAGATCTGCAGCTGGTCCGCCATGACCACCATCGGCGAGAACTTCATGCCGAGTTCGTGCTGCGCGGACGCCACTTCGTGGTGATGCTTCTCCACCTTCACGCCCATGCGCGCCATGGCACCGAGCATTTCCGAGCGCATGTCCTGCACCGTGTCCTGCGGCGGCACCGGGAAATAGCCCTTCTTGAATCCGATATGGTGGCCGAGATTACCGCCCTCGTAATCGGTGTCGGAATTGGTCGGAAACTCGACCGAGTTCGAGCCTGAAGCCGGTGTTGTATGGCGTTACCGAATATTTGACGTCGTCGAAGATGAAGAATTCGGCTTCCGGGCCGAAATAGATGGTGTCACCCACGCCCGAAGCCTTGGCATAACCCTCGGCCTTCTTGGCGATCCCGCGCGGATCGCGGTTATACGGCTCGCCGGTGGTCGGCTCGAGCACGTCGCAAACGAGCGAGAGCGTGGTCTCCGCGAAGAACGGATCGATGGTGGCAGAGCTCGGGTCCGGCATCAGGCACATGTCGGACTCGTGGATCGCCTTCCACCCCGCGATCGAGGAGCCGTCGAACATCTGGCCTTCGGCGAAGGTGTCCTCTTCGATCAAGCTGATGTCGAAGGTGACGTGCTGCCATTTTCCGCGCGGGTCCGTGAAGCGGAAATCGGCGTATTTCACGTCATTGTCCTTGATCATCTTCATGACTTCTTTGGCGGTGGTCATGGAATGCGTACCTTTCGTATGGCTGGCCTTGCAGCTGAAGCGAGGCCGGTAAAGTCGTGCAGGACCCGCAGCTCAGATAGCGTCCAGTCCGGATTCCCCCGTCCTGATCCGGATGGCTTCTTCGATATTGGAGACGAAGATCTTGCCGTCGCCGATCCGCCCGGTCTGGGCGGCGCGACGGATCGCCTCGATGGCTTTCTCGACCATGTCCTCGCCGAGCACAATCTCGATCTTCACCTTGGGGAGAAAATCCACGACGTATTCGGCTCCGCGATAAAGTTCGGTGTGCCCCTTCTGCCGACCGAAGCCCTTGGCCTCGGTCACGGTAATGCCTTGCAGTCCGACCTCTTGCAGGGCCTCCTTCACTTCGTCGAGTTTGAAGGGCTTGATGACCGCCTCGATCTTCTTCATCGCGTTTCCTTCCCATGGCCTGCCGGAGCGCGCCGCCGGCTTGGCCGCGCTCACGGTTTGCAGGGTCCGTGCCAAGCCCCGACGGCCGGAAAAAGTGGATGCCGGTCAGGCATTTGACATCCATCCGCGCACGCGTGCCGATGCCCGGACGATGGCCCGAGATTAGAATTTGAGCAATTTGCCTATTTTGTGATCAGAGATGCCTATCTGCCGCTGGGGGCGAAGGAATTGACTGAGTGTACCCCGGCATGGCGTTACTGTGGCTCCCGGCATGATCGAATTGCTCACCACCGCCGAGATGGCCGAGGCCGACCGGTCGGCTATTGCAGGCGGAATCGCCGGCATCGAGCTGATGGAGCATGCCGGCCGGGCGGTTGCCGACAGCGTCGCCGCCCGCCATCCGCCGGGCACGGACATCGCCGTGGTCGCCGGGCCCGGCAACAACGGCGGCGACGGGTTTGTTGCCGCTCGCCTTCTGGTCGAGCGCGGCTACCGCCTGCGCGTGCTCCTGGTGGGCGAGCGTGACCGGCTCAAAGGTGATGCCGCGCTCGCAGCCCAGCGCTGGAGCGGACCGCTTGCTGCGGCCGCGCCCGCGAGCCTCGGCGCCGCAGACGTGGTCATCGATGCGCTGTTCGGGGCCGGCCTCGACCGGCCGGTCGAAGGCATCGCGCGCGCAATGATCGAGGCCATGAACGCATCGCCCGGGGTGCATGCGGTCGATCTCCCGAGCGGGATCAACGGCACCACCGGAGCGGTGATGGGCCTCGCCGTCAACGCGGCTGAAACGGTCACGTTCTTCCGCCGCAAGGTCGGCCACGCGCTGCTGCCCGGGCGCCTCCATTGCGGAACCCTTCGCGTCGCCGATATCGGCATCCCCGCGAACGTGCTCGATCGCATCAAGCCGCGGACATGGGCCAACGAGCCGCAGCTTTGGGCGGAGAGCTTTCCGGTGCCGCGGGTCGAGGGCCATAAATATGCCCGCGGGCATGCCGTCGTGGTGTCCGGCTCGCTTGCCTCCACCGGCGCGGCGCGGCTTGCCGCGCGCGGCGCCCTGCGTGCGGGAGCCGGTCTCGTCACGATCGCGAGCCCGCGCGAAGCGCTTGCTGTCAACGCGGCGGCCAACCTCGCCGTCATGGTGCGGCCGGTCGATGGCGCCGATGAGTTTGCCGATTTCCTGCGCGATCCCCGCCGCAACGCCGTGGTGCTCGGCCCAGGCGGCGGAGTGGGCCGCCCGATGTGCGAACTGGTTCTGGCGGCGCTCGCAGGCGAGCGGGCAGTGGTGCTCGATGCTGATGCGCTCACCAGCTTTGCCGATGAGCCGCAGGCGCTGTTCGCCGCCATCAGGAAAAGGAAGCCACCCGCAGCCACGATTCTCACGCCGCATGAAGGAGAATTCAGTCGCCTGTTCAAGCTGATGAATGACAAAGCTCGCTCAAAGCTTGAAAGGGCGCGCGGGGCTGCCGAAACCGCCGGTGCAGTGGTCCTGCTCAAGGGGCCGGACACTGTCGTGGCCGCTCCCGACGGGCGGGCGGCGATCGCCGGCAATGCCCCGCCGTGGCTTGCCACGGCCGGCGCTGGAGACGTGCTTGCGGGGATGGCGGCCGGCTGCCTCGCGCAGGGCATGCCCGGGTTCGAGGCGGCGGCGGCGGCGGTCTGGCTGCATGGGGAAACCGGCGTCGCGGCCGGGCCCGGACTGATTGCCGAGGATCTGCCCGAAGCCATACCCGGCATCTACCGACAATTGTTCGGTCGGCTCGCCGCCCGCCGCTGATCCTGCCGCCGGCGAGATCAGCTCACCGCGAACCAGACCGCTGCGCCGCTATCGCGGCGCTCCAGCGTGCGCCATTCGATCAGCCATTTCCCGGGATTGTCCGCGACGAAGGCAACGCGCGCGACCTCATCGCCCACGACAAGCGTGTCCATCCAATACGGTTTCCAGCCGTCATCCAAACGATCGAGCAGGCGGACGTGATGCCCATGCAGGTGCACGACCTGCGGACTGCTGCCGGCATTGCGAATTGCCAGTGTCACGGCGCGTCCGCGTCTGACCGCAAGCAGCGGCGGTCCGGCCGCCTCGAGCGGCTTGCCGCCGGTGAGCGCCAACTCGGTCTTCAGCGAATTTCTGAGGTCGATGTGCGCGGGCAGCGGGTTGGGCGGCAGCGGGCGCGGTTGCCCTCGAGCGCTAATGCGAGCGCCGCTATCGCCCTTGTAAACGAGCCGTGCGATCGGCTGCTGGTCCGGGCCTGCCACCAGAGCGGCGACGGTGCCCGCCTCGCGCAAGGTATCGACGAACAGATCGACGCGGTTGCCGGGTCCCAGCCCGACCGGGCTCTCGCGTGCAAGAAACGGCTCGGCCGGCTGGCCGTCGATGGCCATGACCCAGGGCGCGTGGCTTTCCAGCTTGAGCGCGAGACCGCGGGCGGCGGTGGCGTTGATCAGCCGCAGGCGCAGGCGCTCTCCGCTCGTCACCGCGATATCGGGCCGGAGCGCTCCATTGACCAGAGCCGGTGCGGGCGATCCTTCGGCGGGAATGTCGAACACGAGGACGATATCGCGGTCGACGTCGACCGGTTCGGTCTCCTCGACGATCAGTGCCCCGTGGAGGCCCTGATCGATATGGCGGGCAGCGGGCGCGTGGTACCAGAACGTTCCAGCGTCGCGTGGGCGAAAGCGATAATCAAAGGTTGCGCCCGGTGCGACGATCGGCTGGGTGAGCGGCGGCACGCCGTCCATGGCATTGGGCAGGCGTACGCCGTGCCAATGCACGCTGGTCGGCTCGGCAAGGTCATTGACCAGACGCACCTGGAACTCGTCGCCGCGCCTGGCCCGCAGCGTCGGCCCCGGCATGGTGCCGTCGTAGCGCAAGACTGAGCTTGCCGATTGCCCCATCTGGCCGGCGCCCAGGGCGCGGGCGCGCAGGAGCCGGAAACCGTCGGATGTCGTTTGCGCCCGCCCGTCCGGCGGCAGACCGAAGGCTGCCCCCGCGACGCCGGCAAGAAAGCATCGACGCGATACCCCTGACGCTTGCGGTCCCATCGATTGCCGGCCCGGTTCGCTCAATCCGCCTTCTCGCCGGCCAACGCGTGTGACGCGGCAAGCAAGTGGAGATGCGGCCTGATCATGTGCGCTCCCGTGGGACGTGCGGCGCTTTTATCTGCGGGGCTTTCGCAGCCGGATCAGGGCACTGGAGGGCGCTGCCGCGGCGAGAGGGATATATACCATGTCGACGCGATGTCGGCATGGCCGCCTGCGCCCGGGTTTGGTCCGGAATCCGCAGTTGAGGAGGGGGCAGCCGGCGCCTCATTTTTGTCGTGCGCCGCGCTTGAGGCGTGATATAAGCCGCGCCGCCCGGCCGCAGCGCACGTCGGCGATAGCCGATTTGCGCAGTTTGTGTGTGTGCCGATACCCGGATAAAACCCGACATCGGTAGGTGCCGATATCGGCTATCCCCGATGTCGGTTGAGCGCCGAAGGTGCCCTTTGCGGGCGTGGCGGAATTGGTAGACGCGCGGGATTTAGGTTCCCGTGACGAAAGTCGTGGGGGTTCAAGTCCCTCCGCCCGCACCACGCTAAGCCAAAGGCGCATCGACGGGGTCGAGTCCGCTGCACGAGCGCCGCGACGGCGGCCATAACATGTAGATTGTTGCCATGGAAATCACAGAAACCCTTTCCGACGGTCTCAAGCGCGAATTCCAGGTGCAGGTGCCTGCCGCCGATCTCGAGGCGCGGGCAAGCGAGCGGCTGGGCGAGCTCAAGGACCGCGTCCAGTTGCGCGGCTTCCGTCCGGGCAAGGTGCCGGTCGCGCATCTCAAGAAGATCTACGGCAAGCGCGGTGATGGCGGAGACCATCGAGGCGGTGATCCGCGAGCTCAATGCCAAGATCGTCGAGGATCGCGGTCTCAAGCTCGCCATGGAGCCCAAGGTCACGATCCCGAATGAGGAGACCGAGGTCGCAAAGGTCATCGGCGGGCAATCCGACCTCGCCTATACGCTCGCGCTGGAGGTTTTGCCGAAGATCGAGCTCGCCGATTTCAACGGCATCAAGCTCGAGCGTCAGGTCGCGGAAGTGACCGACGCCGCAGATCGAGGAAGCGCTCGACAAGATCGCCGAGCAGAACCGGCCGTTCGCCGCCAAAGGCGAGGGCGCCAAGGTCGAAAAGGGCGACCGCGTGGTCATCGACTTCACCGGCACGCTCGACGGCGCGCCGTTCGAAGGCGGCACCGGCGGCGATGTCGGCGTCAATGTCGGCTCCGGGACCTTCATCCCGGGCTTCGAGGATCAGCTCATCGGCATGGGCGCCGGCGAAACGCGGCGGGTGAAGGTCACGTTTCCCGGCGAACTATATGAACGCCGCAGCTTGCCGGGAAGGAGGCCGAGTTCGACGTCACGGCGAAATCGGTCGAGGCGCCTGGCGCGGTTACCGTCGACGACGCGTTTGCGAAATCGCTCGGCCTGGAGTCGCTCGACAAGCTCAAGGAGGCAGTCAAAGGACGGCTGCAGCAGGAGCACGCGGCGCTCAGCCGCCAGACGCTCAAGCGCCAGTCTCCTTGATAAGCTCGACGAGATGCATAAATTCGCGCTTCCCCCGACGCTGGCCGAGGAGGAGTTCAACAACGTCTGGAACGCGGTCGAGAACGATCTCAAGGCGCAGGGCCGCACTTTCGCCGACGAGGGCACGACCGAAGAGAAGGCGCGGGAGGAATACCGCAGCATTGCCGAGCGGCGGGTGCGGCTGGGCCTCGTGCTTGCCGAAATCGGCGAGCAGAACAAGATCGCGGTGACCGACGACGAGATCACCCGCGCGATCGTGGAGCGGGCGCGCCAGGTGCCGGGACGCGAGCAGGAAGTCTGGGAGTACTACCGCAAGAATCCCGGCGCGGTGGCGGGCATACGGGCGCCGATCTTCGAAGAGAAGGTGGTCGATTTCCTGCTCGAGCTCGCCAAGGTGAGCGAGAAGCAGGTCTCGCGCGAGGAACTGCTCAAGGACGACGAGGACGAAAAGGCCGCCGCGGTGACGCTCGTTCGTCGTGACCATCGCGGAAGCCTGTCCGCCGCCGGTCACCGAGCGGATGGTCCAAAGCCTGCCAGCGCCTGCGATTGGGCGCCAATATTTACCAGGCGCTCGCTTGCGCGCAGCATGATAACTCAAGCGATGCGTTGGCGGCGCGAATCGGGAATAAGGACATGAAGCCCGGCGCGGGCTGGCACGGATCGGCCGCCTGTTGCGGCCAGGATTGCGGTGCTCGTTCTGCGGACGAGGTGCCGACGCGGTCGGACGGCTTGTGGCCGGTCCATCCGTGTATATCTGTGATGAGTGCATCAAGACATGCGTGGCGGTTCTGGAGCAGCACGGGGGTTTTCCGCCGTCGCCACCCGCCGACCGAGATAGGCTGACCCATGCGTGATCCCCGTCGAGACCTACATGAACACCCTCGTTCCGATGGTGGTCGAGCAGACCAACCGGGGCGAGCGCGCCTACGACATTTTTTCGCGGCTGCTGAAGGAGCGCATCATCTTCATCAGCGGTCCGGTCGAGGACGTGATGTCGACGCTGGTGGTCGCGCAGCTCCTGTTTCTGGAGGCGGACAATCCGAAGAAAGAGATCGCGATGTACATCAACTCGCCGGGCGGCGTGGTGACGTCCGGGCTCGCGATCTACGACACCATGCAATTCGTGCGGCCCGCGGTCTCGACCTTGTGCGTCGGCCAGGCCGCCTCGATGGGCTCGCTGCTGCTCGCCGCCGGCCACAAGGACATGCGCTTTGCGCTGCCCAATGCCCGCATCATGCTGCATCAGCCGTCCGGCGGCTTCCAGGGCCAGGCGACCGACATCATGCTGCACGCCCAGGAAATCCTGAACCTCAAGAAGCGGCTGAACGAAATCTACGTGAAGCACACCGGCCAGCCGCTGAAGAAGATCGAGGACGCGCTCGAGCGCGACTACTTCCTGACCGGCGAGATGGCGGTGGAGTGGGGGGTGGTCGACAAGGTGATCGACAAGCGCCCGGAGGACATGTCGCAAGGCCTGATGACGCATGGCTTCGCCGGCCCATCTTGCTCCGGTGCGGCGCCGGGCTGCCGGCTTGGAAACGGTCAAAAAGTCGCCATGCGCTTGAAATTTCATCATTAATAAATTCTTGATTATCGCTAAGCTACCGTGGTTCGCTAGGGGTGATTTGGGCGGGAATGGACCAAAGTGGACAACAGCGCGGAGATGTGTGGCATTGATGCTACGGACTCTTAGGAGGCCCCCTGTTATGCTTTGCTGCAATGCGACCGGTTTGCCCGGCGCGGCAGCCGGCCGACGGAGAGATGGAATGAGCAAGGTCGGCAGTAGCGATTCCAAGAACACGCTCTACTGCTCGTTCTGCGGCAAGAGCCAGCACGAGGTGCGCAAGCTCATTGCCGGACCGACCGTATTCATCTGCGACGAGTGCGTCGAACTGTGCATGGACATCATCCGCGAGGAGAACAAGTCCTCGCTGGTGAAGTCGCGCGACGGCATTCCGACGCCCAAGGAAATCCGCAAGGTTCTCGACGACTACGTGATCGGCCAGGATCACGCCAAGAAGGTGCTCTCGGTCGCCGTCCACAATCACTACAAGCGGCTCAACCATCAGACCAAGCACAACGACGTCGAGCTCGCGAAGTCGAACATCCTGCTGATCGGCCCGACCGGCTCCGGCAAGACGCTGCTGGCGCAGACGCTGGCGCGCATCCTCGATGTGCCCTTCACCATGGCGGATGCGACGACGCTGACCGAAGCCGGCTATGTCGGCGAGGACGTCGAGAACATCATCCTCAAGCTGCTGCAGTCGGCCGACTACAATGTCGAGCGCGCGCAGCGCGGCATCGTCTATATCGACGAGATCGACAAGATCAGCCGCAAGTCCGACAACCCCTCGATCACCCGCGACGTGTCGGGCGAGGGCGTGCAGCAGGCGCTGCTCAAGATCATGGAAGGCACCATCGCGTCGGTGCCTCCGCAGGGCGGACGCAAGCATCCGCAGCAGGAGTTCCTGCAGGTCGACACCACCAACATCCTGTTCGTGTGCGGCGGCGCCTTCGCCGGGCCTCGAGAAGATCATCTCCGCGCGCGGCCGGTCGACCTCGATCGGCTTCGGCGCCAAGGTGCTGGCGCCGGAGGATCGCAAGGCCGGCGAGATCTTCCGCGAGGTCGAGCCGGAGGACCTGCTGAAGTACGGCCTGATCCCGGAATTCGTCGGCCGCCTGCCGGTGGTCGCCACGCTCGAGGATCTCGACGAGCCGTCGCTCAAGCTCATTCTGACCCAGCCGAAGAACGCGCTGGTCAAGCAGTACCAGCGGCTGTTCGAGATGGAGTTGATCGATCTCACGCTGGCGGAGGAGGCGCTGGGCGCCATCGCCCGCAAGGCCATCGACCGCAAGACCGGCGCGCGCGGCCTGCGCTCGATCATGGAGGGCATCCTGCTCGACACCATGTTCGACCTGCCGAGCCTCGAAGGCGTCGAGGAGGTCGTGATCTCGCGCGAGGTGGTCGAGGGCACCGCGCGGCCGCTCTACATCTACGCCGACCGGGCCGACCGGACGGGCGACGCGAGCGCTTGAGTGCACTGCAACCGCGGGCGGGCGGCCGGCGTCTCGATTCGGCCCGGGTGCCGCCGGCGCGGTGCCGCTAACGTGGCTATTTGCTTGAATTTCCGGGCTTACTTGACACCGGCGCGGCCCGTCGCCACCTATTGAGGGCGAACGAAAAAGCGTACGAAGGATCGCTTCGAAATTCTCCGGGGAGGGTTTCGTACCCACCCTCCGGCGCACGGCGGTCCTCCAGGGCCGAGCCGTGTCTCCCTTCCCGGCCCACCTCTGCACTCGACCGTGATGCCGCAACCGCGGGTCACGGGCGAGGGGCACAACAACAAGGACATTCGGGCCATGACCAGCGCAAAGCCAAAGCCGCCCCTCGATCCCCGGCGAGACCCGGGCCTATCCGGTGTTGCCGCTGCGCGACATCGTCGTCTTCCCGCACATGATCGTCCCGCTCTTCGTCGGGCGCGAAAAGTCGATCAAGGCGCTCGAAGAGGTGATGCGCTCCGACACGTTCATCCTGCTCGCGACGCAGAAGAACGCTTCCGACGATGATCCGGCGACCGGCGCCATCTTCGAGATCGGGACGCTCGCGAGCGTGCTGCAACTGCTCAAGCTGCCCGACGGCACCGTCAAGGTGCTGGTCGAGGGCGCTGCGCGCGCCAAGGTCGAGCGCTACACCGACCGCGCCGAATACTACGAGGCCGACGCCGTCGTGCTCGCGGATTCCAGCGGCGAGCAGGTCGAGGCCGAGGCGCTGGCGCGCTCGGTCATCAACGAGTTCGAGAATTATGTGAAGCTCAACAAGAAGGTGTCGCCCGAAGTGGTCGGCGTGGTTCAGCAGATCGAGGACTATGCCAAGCTCGCCGATACGGTGGCTTCGCATCTCGCGGTCAAGATTCCCGACAAGCAGGTGATCCTGGAGACGCCGTCGGTCACCGAGCGGCTGGAGAAGGTGCTCGGCCTGATGGAGAGCGAAATCTCGGTCCTGCAGGTCGAGAAGCGCATCCGCACGCGCGTCAAGCGCCAGATGGAGAAGACCCAGCGCGAGTACTACCTCAACGAGCAGATGAAGGCGATCCAGAAGGAGCTCGGCGACGAGGAAGGCAAGGACGAGCTCGCCGAGATCGAGGACAAGATCAAGAAGACCAAGCTCTCGAAGGAGGCGCGCGAAAAGGCCACGCACGAGCTCAAGAAGCTGCGCCAGATGTCGCCGATGTCGGCGGAGGCGACGGTCGTGCGCAACTATCTCGACTGGCTGCTCTCGATCCCGTGGAACAAGAAGAGCAAGGTCAAGAAGGACCTCAAGCTCGCCCAGGAGATCCTCGACGCCGATCACTTCGGCCTGGAGAAGGTCAAGGAGCGGATCGTCGAGTATCTCGCCGTCCAGCAGCGCGCCAACAAGCTGACCGGCCCGATCCTGTGCCTGGTCGGCCCGCCCGGCGTCGGCAAGACCTCGCTCGGCAAGTCGATCGCCCGCGCGACCGGCCGCGACTTCGTGCGCGTGTCGCTCGGCGGCGTGCGTGACGAGGCCGAGATTCGCGGCCACCGGCGCACCTATATCGGCTCGATGCCCGGCAAGGTCATCCAGTCGATGCGCAAGGCGAAGTCGTCGAACCCGCTGTTCCTGCTCGACGAGGTCGACAAGATGGGCGCCGATTTCCGCGGCGATCCGTCGTCGGCGCTGCTCGAGGTGCTCGACCCCGAGCAGAACCATACCTTCAACGACCACTACCTCGAGGTCGACTACGATCTCTCCAACGTGATGTTCATCACGACGGCGAACACGCTCAACATCCCGCCGCCCCTGATGGACCGCATGGAGATCATCCGCATCGCCGGCTACACCGAGGACGAGAAGGTCGAGATCGCGCGCAAGCACCTGATCCCGCACGCGATCGCCAAGCACGGCCTCGACCCCAAGGAATGGTCGATCGACGACGAGGGGCTGCTGCTCCTGATCCGCCGCTACACGCGGGAAGCGGGCGTGCGCAACCTCGAGCGCGAGCTCTCGACCCTGATCCGCAAGGCGGTGAAGGAGCTGACGCTGACGAAGAAGAAGTCGATCACGGTCGAGGCGAAGACCGTCGCGGACTATCTCGGCGTGCCGAAGTACCGCTACGGCGAGGTCGAGGACGAGGACCAGGTCGGCGTCGTCACCGGGCTTGGCGTGGACCGATGTGGGCGGGGAACTGCTCACCATCGAAGCCGCCATGATGCCCGGCAAGGGCAAGATGACGGTCACCGGCAACCTGCGCGACGTGATGAAGGAATCGATCTCGGCTGCGGCCTCCTATGTGCGCATGCGCGCGGTCGCCTTCGGCATCGAGCCGCCGCGGTTCGACAAGAAGGACATCCACGTGCACGTGCCGGAGGGGGCGACCCCGAAGGACGGCCCGTCGGCGGGTGTCGCCATGGTGACCGCGATCGTGTCGGTGATGACCGGCATTCCGGTGCGCCGCGACGTCGCCATGACCGGCGAGATCACGCTGCGCGGCCGGGTGCTGCCGATCGGCGGCTTGAAGGAGAAGCTGCTCGCGGCCTCGCGCGGCGGCATGAAGACCGTGCTGATCCCGGAGGAGAACGCCAAGGACCTCGTCGAGATCAGCGAGAGCATCAAGAAGGGTCTCGAGATCATTCCGGTCTCGCGCATGGACGAGGTGCTCGCGCGCGCGCTCACGCGCAAGCCCGAGCCGATCGAGTGGGACGAGGAGAAGGCCAAGCCGACCGAGACCTCGGTCACCACCGAGCCGGCGGTCGAGGCGGATTCCTCGATGCTCGACCGCGCACTGAGGCTTGCCGCGAGCGGGCGGCGGGGGCGGCGACAATCATCGACGGCGGCGCCGCAGGGCGCCGCCGTTTCCTTTTGCCACCCATCTATGCCCCTCTTCCGGTTTCTGATCGCCGGCTGATGTTCGTCTTTTGTTCTTGACACATAAAGAACAAAGAGCGAACATAGTCACGCTGCCGGTCGGACCTGCATATCAGCTTGCAGCTTGCCAACGCGGCAGTTCGTTCCCGCTGGCGCCCTCGACCGGACGAGGTCGCGGGCGTCCGGCGAAACATTCCCGGAGACATGTGTGATGAAATCGACCTTCACCGCGACTGTTGCGTGTGCGGCATTGGTGGGACTGCTGGCTTGGTCTCAATCCGCGATCGCACAGCAGAAGACTGTCAAGCAATGCAATGACGAATGGAGCGCCGACAAAGCGGCCATCCAGGCGAGCGGCAAGACCAAACGGGACTTCGTGGCCGAATGCCGGGGCGTGCCGGTCGCAGTGCGAGCCGCTGCGGCCCCGGCCGGAAAGGATCAGTACGCGACCGAAGCCGAGGCCAAAACGAGTTGCCCAGCCGATGCAGTGGTTTGGGTCAATCTGAGGTCCGAGATCTACCACGTCAGCGGCAGTCGAAATTACGGCCACACCAAACAGGGCGCCTATATGTGCGAGAAGGATTCGGTCGGAGCCGGATTCCACCCGCCCAAGAATCCCGTGCGCGCCCCGACCTGATTTCTGCAAACCGTCCAGTGCCAAAGTCCGGGCGGCGCCCGTTGCGGCGCCGCCCTTTGCTGTTCGCGCAAGGCCCGCATCGTGGGGCGCCTCTGAGGCGCGATGCGGGCGCCGATGGTCGAGGAGGTCATCCCCCCGGCAACGCGCGTGCAGAGGGGTGCGTGACTTGCCACGCTTGCCTCGCGGCGCGCGGCGGCGATAAAGGTGATGCGCGGGCGGTTAGCTCAGTTGGTAGAGCGCCTGCTTTACACGCAGGATGTCGGCGGTTCGAGTCCGTCACCGCCCACCAGCCTTCGCATGAGCGGCACGCGCGTCGCGTCGGCTGGTGAGGCCTCGGCCGTGAAGACTGTCCGTCGAAGCCGGCAAGAGTGTAGACCAGCCAACGGTGAACACCGGCCGACGCTGCGGCGCATATCCGCGCAACGACATTGATCATCCGACGAGAGCGGCGTCGGTCGACCGATGACCTCAAATCGAGATTCGCGGCGCCCGATGCGGGGCGTTCACCCCACGCTCTTTACAATTCATACGGACGGCGGAAGACGGAATTCACTGGGTGTTCCGTCGTCCGCCCTCCGTCGTCGGAGCGTCAAACCGATTCCTTGAGCTCCTTGGCCGCGCGAAAGGCGACTTTCTTGCTGGCTTTGATCTGGATCGGCTCGCCGGTCGCGGGATTGCGCCCCATGCGCGCGGCGCGCTTGCGCACCACCAGGATGCCGAGGCCGCCGATGCGGATGCGGTCGCCCTTCTTGAGATGCTTGGTCACCAAGCCCACGAGGTCGCCGAGAACCGCCTCGGTCTGCTTCTTGGACATTTCATGGGATTCCGAGAGATTGGCGGCGAGATGCTTCAGGGTCACGGTCGCCTGTGCGCCCGGTTTCTTTGCCATGGCTGGCCCTCCTCGTTGCAGAACGTGGCCTCAAAAGCCACTCCGTACGCAGTGGCATTAGACGATTCGGATAGGGTCTGACCATGACTTATTGGCGAAAAATGTGGGTTTTTTCAATGCCGGTCGTCGGAAAGCGGCCAATGACGGGCTCTGGCGGAGTGCGCGGGCCCAGCGAAGCCTCTGATTTGGCCATGGATATTGGCTTTTCGGAGGGCGCAAGGGAGTTGCCTTGACTTGGGCAGGGTGGGTATTTAACTCCGCACGGCGCCCGCGGGGGCGTAGCTCAGTTGGTTAGAGCGTCGG
>CAWGEH010000011.1:0-98707 GCA_963821505.1 uncultured Alphaproteobacteria bacterium | reverse complement strand
TACTACGACGAGAGCAAGAGGTAGAGCGAGCGCTGTTTCCGCTGACGTCGGTGTTGCATCGATTCGCCGTCATTGCGGGGCGCGCCACCCAAGTCGGCTTTAGCCCGACTTGGCGCCAGTAAAAGCCGATCCTTGGAATGACGGCCGAGCGATTGGCGCAACTGACTTGGAAATTGCGCTAGAGTTGGCGCCGGAACGCTTCGAGCCTCGGGAGGACGTGACCATGCTGGCACCGGACGAGACACTGAAGCTCTCGACCAAGCCATACCTCGCGAGCACGCCGCGCTTTGCGAGCGGCGCCGACACGCCGCGCAATTTCCTCGAACGCTGCCTCGCCGACCTCGCGGCGCTCGAGCCGAAGATCGGCGCCTTCGTCCATCTCAACCTCGACGGCGCGCGCGCGGCGGCCGACCGCTCCGCCGGTCGATGGCGCGAAGGCCGGCCGTTGTCGAAGATCGACGGCATGCCGGTCGGCATCAAGGACATCATCGAGACCATCGACATGCCGACCGAGACAGGGCTCGCCGCTGTTCGTCGGCTTGCCGCTCCGAGCGCGATGGCGCGAGCGTCGCCGCGTTGCGCGAGGCCGGCGCCGTCATCGTGGGCAAGACCGTCACCACCGAATTCGCCGCCAGCGAGCCGCGCGGCACGCGCAACCCGCACGACTTGCACCGCACGCCCGGCGGATCGAGCAGCGGCTCGGCCGCCGGCGTCGCGGCGGGAATGATCAGCGCCGGCCTCGGCACGCAGGTGATCGGCTCGACCGTCCGTCCGGCCAGCTATTGCGGCTGCATCGGCTTCAAGGCCACGGTCGGCGCGCTCAATCGCGGCGGCAGTTATGACGGGCTGAGCCAGAGCGCGACCGGCGTGCTGGCGGCGGCACTGGAAGACGCCTGGCAGGTCGCCTACGAGATCGCGGCACGGGCCGGGGGCGATCCCGGCTATCCCGGCCTGTTCGGACCCGCGAGCGCACCGGCGGCGAGAAAGCCGCGGCGCCTGGCCTTCCTCGAGACCGCCGGCTGGGCCACCGCGTCGGCGGACGCCAAGCAGGCAATGACCGATGCGCTGGCGCGGTTCAGGAGCGCCGGAATCGACGTTTTGACGCGGCAGTCCCACGTCAAGGTCGCCGAAGTCGAGGCCGCGATCGCGCAGGCGCGCGAACTCTCGATGCGGATCAACGGCTGGGAATCGCGCTGGCCGCTCAATACCTATCGCGAGCGGGACGCGAGCAAGCTGAGCCAAGTGATGCTCGCGCGCCTCGCCGAGGCCGAGGCCATGAGCCTCGACGACTACCGCAAGGACCTCGCGCTCCGCGACCAGACGCGCGCGCTCTACGCCGAGCTCGCAGCGGAATGCGACGCCTGCGTAAGCCTTTCGGCCCCTGCCGCCGCACCGATCGGGCTCGAGTTCGACGGGTGATCCCAACTGCACGGTGCACGCGTCCCTGCTCGGCATTCCCGCGATCTCGCTCCCGCTGCTGGCGGACGAAGGGTTGCCGCTCGGCCTGCAGATCACCGGCTTCGTCAACGGCGATGCCGAGGCATTCGCCGCGGCAGCTTCGATCAAGGCGCTGTTCTGACGGGGCGCCCCGATTTCGTTTTCGCTCGCGCAAGAGCGCTCGCTGCCCGCGCCCGGGCACGGGACCACTCTGCGCCACAGTGCGGGAGAATAGAGAATGAAGCTCGCCGTGCCCGACATGATCTCGAACTCGTATTTTCCGGCGATCGCCGCGATCGAGCTCGGCTGCTTCAAGCAGGAAGGCCTCGATGTTTCGCTCGAGCTGATCTATCCCGTCGACAAGTGCTATGCGGCGCTCCGCGACGGCGCGGTCGATCTCGTCGGCGGATCCGCGCATTCTGCGCTGTCGGCGTTTCCGCAATGGCGGGGCGCCAAGCTCTTATGCGCGCAGGGGCAAGGCATGTACTGGTTCCTGGTCATGCACAAGGACCTCGGCGGCAAGCGCGGCGACCTCAGCGTGGTGAAGGGACGCAGCATCGGCGCGGCGCCATGGGTCGACATGGGGCTTCGCCGCCTCCTGCTCGAAGCCGGCATCGCCCGCGACGAGGTGAACATCGCGCCGGTGCCGGGCGCGCAAGGCGCCGGCGTCAATTTCGGCGTGACCGCGGCGAAGGCGCTGGAGGAGCGCAAGATCGACGGCTTCTGGGCAAACGGCATGGGCACCGAGGTCGCGGTGCGTCGCGGCGCCGGCACCGTCGTGCTCGACGTGCGGCGCGGCGACGGGCCCAAACCGTGCTTCAACTATACCATGGCGTCGATCGCCGCGACCGACCGCTTGATCGAGCGCTCGCCCGAGACCGCGGCCGCGGTGGTGCGGGCGATGGTGAAGACGCATGCCGCGCTGAAGGAAAATGTCGCGCGCGCGACCGAGATCGGCCGCAAGCTGTTTCCGCCGGCGGAGGCCGAACTGATCGCCGAGCTCATCCGCCGCGATCTGCCCTATTACGACGCCGCGATCTCGCCCACCTTCGTCGCCGGCATGAACCAGTTCTCGCGCGACGTCGGCATCCTCGCCGGCGACGTGCCCTACGAGGCCGTGGTGGCGACGCAGTTTTCGCATTTGTGGAAGCAGCAGTAGGGTGGGCAAAAGCGCGAATGCGCATCCGCGAACTCGAAAATCCAACGCGCCTTTGCCCACACGTTAATCGTGCATCGACGCGTGGGCAAAATCGCGCGCGAGCTGATAGGCCGGGCGGAGAGCCGCCTGTGGCGCGTGCGCCTTTGCCCACCCTACCGATTGCGCGGCGCCGCGGTGTTCAATCCGACGCCAGCGGCGGCAGGGCGAGCGCGGCGTCGACCAGCGCACAGGCGCGCTTGAAATCGAAGTTGCGATAGACGTTCTGCTTCACCAGGAACGAGGCGCCGCCGTAGAACTTCTCGTATTGCTGGTGGCGGCTGCCGAATTCCGAGCCGATGAAGTCCCAGGCCAGCCGCATCAGCGCGACCCTGGCTTTCGCGTCGGAGGAAGCCGAGCGCATGTAGCGCTCGATGTCGCCGGCGGTCTGCGGATTCTCGAAGTCGCGCAGCGAGGACGGCAGCGTGATCATGGCGGAGCCGGCGAGCTCGCGGATGATCTCGAGCATGCGGCCGTTGAGCTCGGACTGCAGCGCCATCGCCGAGTAGAGCGCGGTCTTCGACGGCCACAGCACGCCGTCCTGGTCGATGGGCGCCATCGCCTCGTGCGCCAGCAGCATGGTCTCGAAGATCGAGACCAGCGCGGCGAGCTCGCCCATCATGATCTGCACCGCGGGATTGCCGTCGTTGCCGGTCATCTCGTTCATGCGCTTGGCGAGGCCGATCATGAAGCGCAGCTTGGTGACGTAGCGCACCTGCGCCTGATGGTTGCCGTAGAGGTGCGACGGCGTCTTCCACCATTGATCGCGCGAGACCTCGAGGTTGCGGTAGATGAACACGTGCTCCCACGGCACGAACACGTTGTCGAAGACGACGTAGCTGTCGCTCTCGTCGAAGCGGCTCGACAGCGGATAATCGAATGAGTTGGCGGCGGCGAGCGCGAACGGCCGCCGCGGATAGAGCTTGACCCCGGGCGCGTTGACCGGCAACCGCCAGGCAGTTGGCGTAGTTCTCGTCGCCGGGCTGCAGCGGATGGATGCAGCTCAGATGGATGAGATCGGCGATCGCGCCGCCGGTGGCGAGCTGCTGCGCGCCGGAAATGACGATGCCGTCGTCGCGCTCCTTGACCACGCCGGCGTAGAGCGTCGGATCGCTCTGCTTGTGCGCCGGCTTGCTGCGGTCGATCTGCGGCGGGACGATGGCGTAGGCGGCGTAGAGGTGGTTGTCGCGCATGTGCTCGTAGAAGGCGACCGCGTTGTCGGCGAATTTCCGGCCGCCCGCCGCCAGCACGCCCGGCGTCGCGGCATAGCCGCAGAAGAAGCCGGCGACGTGGTCGGGCGTGCGGCCCATCAGGCCGAAGGTCGCCTCGGCCCAGGTTTCCGAAAACAGCCGGCGCGCCCGCAGATCGGCATGGCTGCGCGGAATCTGGTAGGCGCGCAGCACCGGCTCGCCGGTCTTGGGCGACGCGAACGTCATGCGCTCGCGCATCTCCGGCGCCGCCGCGATGTCGTAGAGCCGCGCGATCGAGCGCGCCGCCTCGCGGAATGCGGCATGGCGCGTGACGTCCTTGACGGCCTCGCCGTCGACGAACACCTGCCGTCCGTCATCGAGCGAGCGAAGATATTCCGAGCCGGTTCGCATGTCTCAGGACTCTCTCTCTCCACGTCATGGCCGGGCTTGTCCCGGCCATCCATGTCTTTATCGCCCCTACAAACAAGGCGTGGATGCCCGGCACAAGGCCGGGCATGACGTATTAAATCGTCACGACTTGGCGCCGGCGGCGATGAGCTCGACCAGCTTTTGCGGCGTGACCGGCGTCTGCGCAATGCGTACACCGAACGGTTGCAGCGCGTCCTCGATGGCGGAGATCACCGCGGCCGCGGCCGGGATGGTGCTGACCTCGCCCGCGCCCTTGGCGCCCAGCGGATTGAGCGGCGAGGGCGTCTCCTTGTAGAGCGTTTCGATGGCCGGCACTTCCATGGCCCCGGGCAAGAGGTAATCGGCGAACGTGGTGGTGACGGGCTGCGCGGCGTCGTCGTAGCCCATCCATTCCAGCAGGGCATTGCCGATGCCATGCGCCACGCCGCCGCGCACCTGGCCGTCGACCATCATCGGATTGATCAGGATTCCGGAATCCTGCAGCGCGACATAATTGAGAACCTTGACGCCGCCGGTCTCGGGGTCGACCTCGACCTCGGCAACATGGCAGGCATTGGCGTAGGCGAGCGCGTCGGTGCGCCAATTGACGTTGGCGTCGAGGCCGGGGTCGATATCCTGCGGAAAGCCGTAGCCGGGCGCACCCTTGAGGATGCGCGCGAGCTCGCCGAGCTTGACCGAAAGCTGCGACGCGCCGACGACGCGCACCTCGCCGTTCGCGATCTCGAGATCGTGCTCGGCCGCCTCGAGCACGTGGCTCGCGAGCTTCTTGGCCTTGTCGGCGACGGCGCGTGCGGCCAGCAGCACCGAGGAGCCGGCGGTCACGGTCTGGCGGCTGGCAAAGGCACCGAGCCCGAGCGCCACCCCGCTGGTGTCGCCGGGGACCACGGTGATGTCCTCGCGCGCGCAGGCCGAGCTCGCCGGCGCAAATCTGCGCCAGCGCGGTGCGCAGCCCCTGCCCGATCGCGGCCGCGCCGGTGAACACCGACACCCGCCCGGTATTCGACACCCGCACCAGACCGGACTCGAACGGACCGCGCCCGGTGCCCTTGATGCCATGGGCGAGCCCGATGCCGATGTAGCGGCCCTCGCCCCGCGCGGCGACTTGACGGCGCGGAAAATCCTCCCAGCCGGCCGCCTGCAGGACTTCCGCCTGGCAGGCCGGATAGTCGCCGCTGTCGTACTGCATGCTCGCACCGGAGCGCGCCCTGAGCGGCTTGGTATAGGGCATCTTCGCCGCCGGAATGAGATTGCGGCGGCGCACTTCGGCGCGCTCCAGGCGCAGTTCGCGCGCCACCCGGTCCATCAGGCGTTCCATGGCGAAGGCCGCCTGCGGATAGCCGGCGCCGCGCACCGACGACACCGGCGTCTTGTTGGTGGCGGCGACCGTGACGTCGATCGACAGCGCGGGAAGCATGTAGGGCCCGCTCATCATCGAGGCGGAGTTGTAGGGAATGTTGACGTCCTGCAGCGCATAGGCCCCGAGATCATGGATCAGCCGGCCGCGGACGCCGAGCAGCCTGGCATCGGCGGCAACCGCGATGTCGATCGACCAATACTGGTCGCGCTCCTGGGCCGCGTTGGTGAAATGTTCGCGCCGGTCCTCGATCCATTTGACCGAGCGCCGCAAGAGCTTGGCGGCCGCCACCACCGCGATGTCTTCGGGGTAGACGCAGAGCTTGGGACCGAAACCGCCGCCGACGTCGGGGGTGGCCACGCGCAGCCGGCTCTCGTCGAAATCGAGAAGCGCGGTCAAGGACTGGAACAGGTCGTGCGCCTTCTGCGTCGACGCCCAGACCGTCACGGCGTCATCGCGCCATTCCGCGAGAATGCCGCGGCCCTCGATCGGATGGGCGGCGCCGCGATGCTGCCACAGCTCCTCGTGGAACACGTGCGCGGCCTTGTCGAAGGCCGCGTCGGCATCGCCGTAGGCCACCCTGTAGGCGGCGGCGATGTTGGTGTTGAGCTCGCGCCGCACCGCCGGCGCAGCCGGCTCGGCCGCCCGGCGGCAGTCCGACACGGCGGGAAGCACGTCGTAGTCGACCGCGACCAGCGCCGCCGCGTCCTCGGCAAGATAGCGGTCGTCGGCCAGGACCAGCGCGACCGCCTCGCCGACGTAAGACACCTCCCCGTCGGCGAGGGCGAAGGACCAGTAGCGGTCGAGCGGCGTCCCGGAATTGGAGTGGCGCAGCATCCGACGCTGGGCGAGGACCGGCGCGAGATCGTCGAGCGTGAGCACCGCGCGCACCCCCGGCAGCGCCAGCGCGGCATGGGCGTCGATCCCGCGGATCGCGGCGTGCGGGTGGGGGCTGCGCACGAACGCCGCCTGCCAGGCGCCGGGGTGCGCGATGTCGTCGACGAAACGTCCCTTGCCGGTGAGCAGGGGCTGATCCTCGAGGCGAGGAATGCGCGCTCCGATCAATCCACCCATCGTCGCCGCGTCAGTCCGACATGGCCTTGGCGGCCTTGGCGATGACGTCCTTGGGCGTGGCATAGGCCTCCGCCAGCAAGGCGTCGAGCTTGGCCGCGCTGACGGGATTGACCTCCAGGTCGAGCCGTCGCGCCTCGGCGAGAAAATCGGGATCCGCGGTCGTTCGCTCGAAAGCCGTGATCAGCGCCGCCTTGCGATCGGCGGGAATGCCGGGCGGGGCTGCGAACGGCCGCGCCATGGCCTGTCCGATCAGGATCAATTTCAGGATTTGAATCTGGTCCGGCTGTTTTGCGAGCTCGGTCGCCGATGGGACGTCCGCGAGCTCCGGCTGCTTCTTGATCCCGGCCTGAACCAGGATATTGGCCTTCTTGTCGGTGAGCCAATGCGGGTAGCGACCCTTGAGCGTGCTCCAGGACAATCCGCACAGCCCGTCGACCTCGCCGCGCTCGGTGGCGAGCTGGATGTCATTGGTGCCGGGATAGCCGGTCACGATCTTGATCTTGGCGCCGAAGACGTTGCGGTAGAGGAGCGCGAAGATGTTGGGATCGGAGCCCGCGCCCTCGCCGCCGAAGGTCGCGGGCGTGACCAGGAGCTCGCTGAAGGTCTTCACCGGCGCGTCGTGACGCGTGACGCAAAGGCTCACCTCGTCGGTCACGCTGCCCAGCCAGGTGAACTTCCTGCTGTCGAACTCGGCCTTGTCGAGGAGCGGCGCGATGCCCTGGCTGCGGGAGAACGTGCCGATGACCGAGCCGTCTTTCGGAGCGACGGAGTAAAGGTAATTGGCCGCCTTGAGACTGCCGGCGCCGGTCATGTTCTGCGGCACCACGTTGGCGCCGCCGGGAATGTACTTGCCGAGATGCCTCGCCAGCAGCCGTCCGTACGCATCGTAGCCGCCGCCCACGCTGTAGCCGATGAGCAAGGAGACGGTCTTGCCCTTGTAGAAATCCTCGACCGCGCCGGAGAGCGCGGGCCGCGGCGCAAGGGCGGCGACGACGGCGGCGGTGATCATCGCATAGGGCCGGATCAGGTGCATGGCGTGTGTCTTCATGTCTCAGCGCGCAGTACGCAGGATGGGTTGAGCGCAGCGAAACCCATCAATCCCAGCATCGTTGTACCGAACCGATCATTTGTCATCGAGCAATCGTTTCCATCGGACCACGCGGTGGATTTCGCCCCGCTCGATCCACCCTACGAATTCTTGGCAAACAGTTGCGGGAATTTCGACCGCAAGCGCTTGCGCAGATCGGCGCTGACGTCGACGGTGACGGGGAACGTTCCCTTGAGCTTCTTGTCGTAGGGAATGCAGGCATCGATCAGGACCCGGTTGTTGAAGTTGCCGGGAAGAAACAGCGGATCGCGCTTGGAGGCCCAGGCCTTCTGGATGGTGTCGATGTCGGTGAGCGGGTCGAAGCGCGTGCACATCGCCCACAGCACCTGGTCGAGATCGCCGGCGTCGATATCCTCGTCGACCACCACCGTCCACTTGCCGGCATAGGCGCCGCCTTGGCACGAGGAGGCGATATGCAGCGCCTGGCGCGCGTGGCCGGGATAGCGCTGGCGGATCTGGATGGCGGTGAAGCGGGTGGCGGGCCCGGCCTCGTGATTCCACACGCCCAGCACCTCGGGGACGCCGCAGGCCTCGAGCGCGCGCCAGATTTGCGCCGCCCCGGCGACCCCCTTGAGCAGGCCGGTCTCGTCGACCGGCTTGTGCTGCGGCGCGCAAGTGAGGATCGGATCGTTGCGATAGAGAATCGTCTTCACGTTGACGTAGGGGCGCGCCTGCGTGTCGTCGGAGTAATAGCCCATCCATTCGCCGAACGGACCTTCCGGCTTGACCTGCCCGGGCACCGTCTCGCCTTCGATCGCGATCTCGCAGTCGGCCGGGATCGGGAACCCGGTATAGGGTCCGCGCACGACGTCGATCGGCTCGCCGCGCAGGCCGCCGGCGATATCCATCTCGCCGATCTCGGGCAACGGGCTCGAGGACAGCATGAACAACAGCGGATCCTGTCCGCACAGGATCACCACCTTCATCGGCTCGCCGCGCTCGAAATATTTGTCGCGATGAATGCGGCCGTGCTTGCCCTCGGTGATCTGGCAGCCGACGGTCCTGCCGTCATAGACCTGGCTGCGATAGGCGCCGAGGTTGAACCAGCCCGTATCCGGGTCCTGCGTCATGACGCAATCGGCAGTGCCGATGAAACGCGCGGTGTCGAGCTCGTGGTGCCGCGGCACCGGAAACTTCAGCACGTCGACGTCATCGCCTTCGACCACGTTCTCGAAGATCGGCCCGTCGTTGACGAAGCGCGGCGGCAGCGGTTTGAGATCCTGCATGCGGGCGTGATAGTTCTGCACGACATCGACCTTGCGCGCGTATTCGAGCGGCAGGCCCAGCGTCAACGCGATGCGGCGCACGGACGAGAGCTGCCCGTAGAGCGTGCGGTAGCCCGCGGGGTAGTCGGGCACGTTGTCGAACAGAATCGCCGGCGCGGTGCCGCGACTCTTTTCCGTGAGCATGTGGGTGATGGCGCCCATCTCGACGTCCCAGTGGGCGCCGTCGACCTTGCGCAGCTCTCCCATCTTGTCGACTTGCTCGAGCCAGCCGCGCAGCCCGTGGTATTGCATCCGCGGCTTCGAAACCGCCTCACCGCCGGCGCGCGCCATGCTGCTCTCCGTTTCCTGGACTTCGTGATCTCTATAGCGCCGCGCAAGCCAGCGGGCAAAGCGCCGCTTCACCCTCGCGGCAAGACGTGCGCCCATTTCGCGCGAATGCGCGCATCGAGCTCCCTGCTCGAGCGCGCCACGATCGGAAAAGTGTCGCGCCGCGACCACGGCTTGCAGGCATCGATCACCACGCGTGCGTTGCGCGGATCGTCGCTGCCGTAAGCCATGGGATCGAGCACCGTGCTCCAGCAGCCGCGCAGGATCTCGATGCCCTCGCGCGGCTCGAACCGCGTGCAGATCGCCCACACCACCTGGTCCATGTCGGCGGGATCGATGTCGTCGTCGACCACGACGACGACGCGGTTGGCATAGGCGCCGGCGTGGCACTGCGAGGCGATCAGGCCGGCCTGCTTGGAATGGCCGCCGTATTGCTGCTTGATGGCGACCGTGAGCCAGAGCCGGCTGCCGCCGGCGGCGTGCGCCCACACGCCCTTCACCTCGGGCACCCCGGCGGCTTCGAGCTGGTTCCAGACCGCGCCGGAGCGGTAGGTGCCGCGATAGAACGAGTCGTCGTCGGGCGGCACGCCCGGAATCGCCCCGAGCAGGATCGGATCGTCGCGGTGCATGAAGGTCTCGATGCGGATCGCCGGCTCCTTTTTCTGGCCGCCAGCGTAATAGCCGGTCCACTCGCCGAGCGGTCCCTCCGCGATCAGATCGTCGGGATGGACGAAGCCTTCGAAGGCGATTTCCGCCTGCGCGGGGATCGGCAGGCCGGTCACCGGCCCCTTGATCACCTCGACCGGCTCGCCGATCAGACCGCCGGCGACGTCGTACTCGTTCTTGCCGTAGGGAATCTCCAGCCCGGCCACCATGAACAACGCGGGGTGCATCCCGACCACGACCGCGACCGGACACGGCTCGCCGCGCTCGTGGTAGCGGCGCTTGATCAGGTCGCCGTGCTTGCCCTTGGAGCACATGACGGTCGCCACGTTCGGGCCGTGGGACTGCACGCGGTAGGCGCCGTAATTGATCCAGCCGGTGTCGGGATCCTTCATGATCACCATGCAGCCGGTGCCGATGTAGTAGCCGCCGTCGTGCTCGTGCCATCGCGGCGTCGGGATTTTCTGGATGTTCACGTCCTTGCCGCCGCTGACGTTCTCCATGAGCGGGCCGGACTTGACCGCGACCGGCGCGATGCTCCGTGCCTCCTTCATGTATTTGCGCCAATACGACACCAGCTCGATCGCGGAGTCGTCGATCGGCCGGCCGACCGTGAGGTTGATGCGCCGCACCGAGGTGAGAATATTCGCCAGAATGCGGTGGCCGCGGGGGTAGCCCGGAATATCGTCGAACAGCACCGCCGGATTGCCCATCTTGCGCATATAGAGGTCGACGATACCGCCGATTTCCGCCTCGCGCTCGGCGCCGTTGATTTCCTGGAGCTCGCCCGCAGCGCGCAGCGCATCGATCCACGCGCGCAGATCCTGCCGGGACTTGCTCGGGACCTTCTTGGATGCGCGTTTCCCGCCCTGGGTATCGGCAATGGTCATAGGGCACTCCTCGCTCGCCGGGGCGACGCAGTCTAAGCAAGTTTCGTTGGGTTGACCAACGGACGTGGGGATGCGCGGGGGATGCGCGTCAGCTTTCGCCAGCTGCGGACAAGCCATCGCATATGCCCCGGGCGGCTAGCGCATGTTCCGGAAAAGTGGGAACCGGTTTTCCGAACAGAACATGCGCAAAATCGAAGAATCTCGAGCGCATCACGATTCGACCCAATCGGGATGCGCTCGAGGTGCCGGAAGTAGACATCGAGACACTCAGCGTTGGCGCCGAGGAAGAACCGCGACGCAGCTGTGTCTCCACCGCCACACCCAATGAGAAAGGCAGCGAAACCACGGTTCAGCAACACGCGCTCCGCTATTTTTTGGCATATTGCAACGGGGGAATTTGAGTTGCTGTGCGATCGGGGCGTGTCATGTTGGGAGGGTTGCGCGGGCTCGTCATCGCCGTCGCATTTGCGCTGCCAACCGCCGCGGCTGCGCAACTCCAAGTCAATCAAACCTTTATCCCGCAGGGACCGTCGCCCAAGTCCGGGCCGATCGACATCGTCCAAAGCGGCGATGCGCCGCCCAACGGCACCGTCGGCGGCGCGGTGCAGGCGATCCTGCTCGATCCCGCGCTCGGCCCGCAAACCATGTTCATCGGGGGGGTGAACGGCGGCATCTGGCGCACCATCGACGGCGGCGCGAGCTGGAAGGCGCTCACCGACAACCAGGCCTCGCTGTCGATCGGCAGCCTCGCGCTCGACCCGACCGATCCCAGCGGGAACACCTTGATCGCCGGCATCGGCATCACCTCGAACGGCGCCTGGAACAACTTCAATGTCGGCGGGGCGATCGGACGCGGCGGCGCGCGCACGGGGCTGCTCTATTCGAGCGACGGCGGCAACACCTGGTCGGCGCTGGGCGCCGCCTCCCTCACCGGCCAGAGCGTGATCGGGGTGGCGGCGGCGGGCGGCACCATCCTGGCGGCAACCTTCGAGGAACAGAATCCAAGGCAGACCACCGCGGCAAGCGGCGCGTACGGCTTGTACCGCAGCGTCACCGGCGGACAGAGCTTCAGCCCCGTGTCGGGGTCGGGGGGTCTTCCCGCCGGTCCGGTGACGGCGCTGGTCGCCGACCCGCAAAATGCCGGCAACTGCGGCACGCAGAACTCCTGCACGTTCTACGTCTCGGTCACCTCGGCGAGCACCCCCTCGGCCACCGGCGTCTACATCTCGCACAATTCGGGACAGAGCTGGTCCGCGGTGTTCACCAGCGCCACCGCCGTGAGCGGCGGGACCAACGTCATCACCGGCGCCACCACCTTCCAGCTCGTCCCCAAGCTCGCGGCCGGACCGAACGGCTCGGTCGCCATCGCCATCGCCCAACTCCAGCCCTCCCCCTCCTCGACCGACTGCGTCCAACCCAACTGCAACGGCCAGCAACTGACCGGCCTCTACCTGTCGCAGAACGGCGGGAGCTCCTGGTCGGCGCTCAAGGTGCCGGACACCAACAAGGGCGTCATGCAGGCGGCCGTGAACCTCGCGGTGGCGATCGATCCCACCGACACGCGCATCGTCTACGTCACCGGCGACGGCATCCCCGACAGTCCCTACACGGTCGCAGCCTTCCGGGTGCGCGGGGACACCGCCACCAGCATCACGCTCGCGCGGACCAGCAACGGCTCGACGGCGCATTCGGATTCGCGCGGCCTCGTCGTCGACTCCGCGGGCAACCTGTGGATGACCAGCGACGGCGGCGTCTACATGCGGAGCAATCCGCAGAGCGACAACGGCGTCTGGACCGGGTTCAACACCAGCACGCTGCAGGTGCAGGAGAGCTACAGCGTCGCCTACGACACCCTGAACAAGCGGCTCGCCGCCGCGATGCAGGATACCGGCGTGGCGCTGCAATCCGCGCCCGGAAGCCCGCTGTGGGCGGCCCTGGCGGGAGCCGACGGGACCAACGTCCTCATCAACGGCAAATTCACCGGCAACACGAGCGCGCTCTACCTCACGACCGACAGTCTCGGCGCCGCCAACCGGATGGTGTTCGACGCCAACGGCAATCAGATCAGCCCGAATCCGGATACGTCATTCGCCTTGGGCGCCCCGCTCCGGTGCAGCTACAACCCATCGAGCGGCCCATTTGCAGGATGCATCGCCTGGGCTCCCAACAGCTCGAGCGAGATCGTCAACAACAGCCCCTTTACCGTGCCGTTCGTGCTCAACCGCGCCGATCCGACGATGCTCGCCATCGCGCCCGGCTTCCAGGACTTCAACGGCGTGACGGGAAATAACGTCTACGTCGCGCAGGACACGACGCCCGCCTCCGCCAGCAGCGTCCCGCTGCAAACGACCAGCGTCGGCACGGTCGACGACGACTCCACCGTGACGACGCTCGCCTACGGCATCCCCGCCGCCAACAACACCGGGAGCTCCGCCAATCCCAACGCGCTGCTCGCCGGCGTGCAGGCGAGCAACGGCAAGGGCGAGCTCTGGTTCAGCAGCAATGTCGGGACCGGCGGAACGCCGCTCGTGCGGCTGCCCGCCTATGCGCTGGCGGGCGGGCTGTCGCCGACCGCGACGGTGTTCGACCCGACCTCGCCCAGCGCGCAAACCTCGCCGGGGCAGATCAGGTTCTACGTCGCCGACAGCGTCAACCTCTGGGGCACGCAGAACCAGGGCACGACGATCACGCCCCTGACCTCCAACCTGCCCGCCGGCTTCGTCCGGCCGACGGCGGTCGAGTTCATCTCCAACAACGGCGTCAACGCGCTGCTGGTGGGCGGCCTCAACACCCCGCTCTCCTGCGACCCTGGGCCCAATGGCTGCCTCATCGGCAGCCAGCAAAGCCCGATCACGGTCGCGGACAGCGACAACGGCAACCTGTCGGGCTGGCGGGCGTTCGGACAGGGCCTGCCCAACGCGTGGGTGGCGCAGCTCGTCTACTATCCCGCCGTTGACGTGCTGGTGGCGGGAGCCGTCGGTCGCGGCGTGTTCGCGCTCTACGACGTCACCAGCTACTTCCCGCAGGCGACGGCGCTGCAGTTCGGGCTCGCCAACAACAGCTCGATGCCGGATGCGTCCTACCTGACGGACGGGACCGCGCTCAACGGGACGACGTTTTCGCGGCCGCTGGTCAAATACGGCACCGGCACGCTGACGATCGCGGGCGCGGCGAGCTACACCGGCGGCACCACCATCAAGGACGGGGTGCTGGCGCTCGGGGCCGGCGGGACGGGCGGCAGCATCCTGGGCGACGTGGCGTTCTGCGCCGACGCGGGCGACGCGTCGTGCAACGCCAGCACCAACAAGTTCCTCGTGTTCAACCGCTCCGACAGCTCCACGTTCGGCGGCGCCATCTCGGGCCTGGGCCAGGTGGTGCAGGCCGGCAGCGGGCAGACCATCCTGACCGGCGCCAGCACCTACAGCGGGCCGACCACGGTGGCCGCCGGCCTGCTCACGGTGAACGGCTCGATCACCTCCAGCGTGCTCGTCGGTGCGGGCGGCGCGCTCGGCGGCAACGGCGCGGTGGGCCCGACCAGCATTCTCGCCGGCGGCACGCTGGCGCCGGGCAACTCGGTCGGCACGCTCACCGTCAACGGCAATCTCGCCTTCGCGGCAGCGAGCGTCTACATGGTGGAGGTGCAGGGCAACAGCGCCGACCGCACCAATGCCGGCGGGACGGCGACCTTGGCGGGGACCGTCGCGGTCTCGTATCTGGGCGGCAGGCTCGCGCGCAACTACACGATCATTTCGGCGGCGGCAGGACGGACCGGCACGTTCGATGCGCTGGTCACGAATCTGCCGGCGTTCGTCACGGCGAGCCTCGCCTATACCCCGACCGACGTGGAGCTCAATCTCAAGTCCGACATCCGCCGCCGCATCACCGGCCTCACGCAGAACCAGGCCGCGGTCGCCGCGGCGCTCGACGGCGCCTTCGACCGCGGCGGCGCGTTGTTTCATTTGTTCGGCCTGGCGGCGAGCCAGATTCCGGCGGCGCTCGACATGCTCTCGGGCGAGGGGGTGAGCGGAACGCAGGAGACCGCGTTCGGCTCGGCCGGCATGTTCAACTCCATCATGATGGACCAGGGCGCGTTCTGGCGTAACCGCGAGACCGTCGACGTCAGCGGCGTCACGCTCGGCGGCGAGCCGCTGTCATACGCGCCGGCGAAAAGGGCCGACCATCCCGCCTTCAAGGCGATCACGAAGGAGCCGCCGATCGACCGGCCGCGCTGGCGCGCCTGGCTCACCGGCTTTGACGGCAGCGCGAAGCTTAACGGGGAGGCGGGCGTCGGCAGCGCCGATCTCTCCCACAACACCGGCGGTTTGGCGGGCGGGCTCGATTATCAGCTCGCTCCCGATCTCCTGGCCGGCTTCGCCATCGGCGGCAGCAGCTCGAACTTCTCGGTGCGCGATCGCATCACCAGCGGCCATCTCGAGGGGGCGCATTTCGGCGGCTACGCGGTCAAGACCTGGGGCTCGCTGTATGCGTCGGGGGCGCTCAGCTTCAGCACGTACCGCAACGACACGACCCGCAACATCGTCGGCATCGGCCCGGCCGAGACCGCGACCGGGAGCTTCGGCAGCAATCTCCTGAGCGGGCGCGTGGAAGCGGGCGCCAAGCAGGTCTTCGGCCGCTTCGCGGTCACACCGTTTGCAGCCGTGCAGTTCGCCCAACTCTGGCAAAACGGCTTCACCGAAGCGAACCCGGTCCCGGCGGGCGCAGCGGACCCGCTCGGGCTGACCTTTGGCTCAATCAGCGTGTCCTCGCTGCCGACCTTCGTGGGCGCTCAGTTCGATAGCCGTTTCGCCTTTGGCAATGGAATGGCGCTGTCGCCTTACGCACGGTTATCGTGGGTGCACGAGTTTCATCCCGATCGGGCGATCAACGCCGTCTTCATCGCACTGCCGGGTGCGGCGTTCACCGTTGATGGTCCGCGCGCGGCGAGCGACGCCGTCCGCATCGACGCCGGCGCCAAACTCGCCATCAGGCAGAACGCCTGGCTGTTCGCCAGCTTCGACGGCGAGTTTTCCAATCGTGGCCAGAGCTATGCCGGCAAGGGCGGGGTAAGGGTCGCTTGGTAGCCAAACGCGGGGCGCGGGAGCGGCGATCTCACGCAATGTCCGCTTCGGGTCCCAAAAGCCGAACATCCGTTGGGAGGGCGCACGTCCAATTCTGCCAGGTGAGGACGTGCTCCGCGAGAGCGTCCGCTGGTCACCTTGCCCCATTCTGCTTAGAGCGCATCCCGATTGGGTCGAATCGTGATGCGCTCTAGATTCTTCGATTTTGCGCGTGTTCTATTCGGAAAACCGGTTCCCACTTTTCCGGAACATGCGCTAGCCCGTAGCCGCCTTGGGCTCCATGCCGGCTACCGACAGCGTCGGCCGTCCAAGATCGCTTTCAGGCGCTGCGGCGTCACCGGCAGCTGCGTCACGGCACCCGGCATCCCGATGGCGTCGTCGATGGCGGAGGCGATCGCGGCGCCGACGCCGGTGATGCCGCTCTCCCCCGCCCCCTTGATGCCGAGCGGGTTGAGCGGGCTCGTGTAGTCCTCGCGCAAGATGACGTCCACCCTGGGGGTCTCGCGCACCGTCGGCATGAGGTAGTCCGCAAAGGTCGTGGCCAGCGGGTCGCCGCGCTCGTTGTAGGTGAATTCCTCGAGCAGCGCGCCGCCCAAGCCTTGGGCGAAGCCGCCGACGATCTGGCCCTTCACCAGCGCGGGATTGATGGCCCGCCCGATATCGTAGGCAATGACGTAGCGCTCGACCTGCACGCCGCCGCTGTCGCGATCGACCTTCACCACCGCGAAATGGATGCCGTAGGGATAGACCTGGTGGTCCACCCGAAACCAGCCTTCGGCTGACAGGCCGGGCGTGCGGTCACCGAGCGTTTTCGAGGTCGGCGCCAGGTGACCGGCGATTTCGCCGAGGCTCATCGAGGGCCCCGCCGGCTGATCCTTGCGCACCACCTTGCCGTCGACGACCTCGAGCGCCTCGGCCGGCGCCTGCATCAGCTCGGCCGCCACCTCGATCGCCTTCGCGCGCAGATTCAGCGCGCCGTTGTGCGTGGCGGACGCGGTCATCACGGTCGCGCGCGAGGCATGCGCGCCGATGCCGTAGGCGATCCGATCGGTCTGGCCATGGGTGACGCGCACCCGCCGGTAGTCGATGCCCAGGGTCTCGGCGCAGACCTGCGCCATCACGGTCTCGAAACCCTGGCCGAGCGACGCGCCGCCGGTGACGAGCTCGACCATGCCCGATGTGTCGACCTCGATCCGCACGCCGTCGGCGGGGCCGAGCCCGCTCTTCTCCACGAACATCGCGAAACCGGCGCCGACCGCCTCGCCGGCGGCGCGGCGGCGCGCGAGCTCGGCTTTGAGCTTGTCCCATTCGAGCGTGGCGAGGAGTTTGTCCAATAGCCCGACATAGTCGCCGGAATCGTGCTCGATCTCCTCGCCCAGCGCCTCCAGCGGGCGGTGATAGGGCATTTCGTCCACGGCGATGGCATTGCGCCGACGCACGTCGTTGGGATCCATGCCCAGCCTTGCCGCGATGGCATCGACCAGCCGCTCGCGCACGAACGTGGTCTCGTAGCGGCCGGGAGCGCGATAGGTGGCGGCCGGGGTCTTGTTGGTCAGGCGGAAATGAC
Organism: uncultured Alphaproteobacteria bacterium; assembly: GCA_963821505.1. Taxonomy (GTDB): domain Bacteria; phylum Pseudomonadota; class Alphaproteobacteria; order Rhizobiales; family Xanthobacteraceae; genus VAZQ01. Next base: position 81,169 of record CAWGEH010000011.1, on the reverse strand, counting down.
CGACCGCGCGATAGGCGGGGACGCGATACGGTCCCGGCAGGATGCCCGCCGTCATGTGCACGACCCGCGCGGCATGGGTGCGCACGTAGGCGCCCTGGTCGTGGAAATAGCGATCGTCGATGGCGAGGATGCGGCCTTCGGCATCGACGCCCGCGCGAATCCGGTGCAGCTGCTGGCGCGAATGATTGGCGGCGATCAAATGCTCGCGCCGGTCCTCGAGCCATTTCACCGGCCGGCCGAGACGCATGGCCGCGACGCAGACCAGCACGTCTTCCGGATAGAGCTCGCCGCGGATGCCGAAGCCGCCGCCGACGTCGGATTCATGCACGTGAATCGAGGACGGCGCGAGGCCGAGCATGCGCGCGAGCAAATCCCGGTTGCGATGCGGCACCTTGGCGGCGCCGTGGAGTTCGAGGATGTCGCGCGCGGCGTCGTAACGGCCGATTGCTCCGCGGGTCTCGAGCGGCACGCCGGAATGGCGGCCGATCGCAAGCTCGAGCTCCACGACCGTGGGCGCGGCGCGAAGCACCGCGTCCACGTCGCCGTAGCCCTGACGTATCACCGCCACCTCGGTATTGCGGCCGGCCGAGAATTCGCCCGGCTCGGCCTCGGCGGCGAGCAGGATCGGCAGCTCCTCGATCTCCATGCCGACGAGGTCGGCGGCGTCCTCGGCGACATAGGGGTCCTCGGCAAAGACGGCGGCGACCGGCTCGCCGACATATCGCACCCTGTCGATCGCGAGCACCGGCTGGCGGTAGGGCTCGAGCGCGGGAATCCGGCCCTCGCGGAAATCGATCGGCGGCACGTCGGCGATCTCGGCCGCGGTCCATACCGCGATCACGCCGGGCAAGGCGCGCGCTCCCGCAACGTCGATCGCGACGATCCTGCCGTGGGCATGGTTGGCGCGCACGAGCCGCATGTGGAGCTGATGCGGAAAGGAGATATCCCCGGCGAAGCGGCCGCGGCCCCGTCACCAGCGGCGGGTCCTCCAGCCGCTCGACCGACTGTCCGATCCATTTGTTGTTGCCGGCCGTCATCGGCGCGCCGCCATCTTGGCGGCGGCGGCACGAACCGCTTTGACGATGTTCTCGTAGCCGGTGCAGCGGCAGAGATTGGAAGCGAGAACGTCGATCAGGTCGTCATCACCGATGTCGGGCTCGCGCTCGAGCACGCCCGTCGCCAGCATCAGAAATCCGGGCGTGCAAAAGCCGCACTGCAATCCATGATTTTCGATGAAGGCCTGCTGCAGGGGACTGAGGTCGCTGCCGCTCGAGAGCCCTTCCACGGTGCGGATTCTGGCATCCCTCGGCCTGCACCGCGAACATCAGGCACGCGCGCACGGGCTCGCCGTCGACGAGCACCGTGCAGGCGCCGCAGACCCCGTGCTCGCAGCCGACATGCGTTCCGGTCTGACCGCAATCGTCGCGGATGGCATCGACCAGCGTGCGGCGCGGATCGATGCGGATGCCGTGACTGCGTCCGTTGATGGTGAGGGTGATCTCGCGTTTTTCGGTCATGCGGCCGCCTGCGGTCGGCATCGATGCGAGCAGGGACATCACTCGCAGAGACGATCACTCCCAGAGACGATCACCCGCAGATTTGTCCCATATTTGGGAAATTGCATTTTTTTTGGATTGATGCACAGTTGCCGCTATATGTAAAGAAGCCGCCCTCGGTGCAGCAGAGATGAAGCCACCGCCCTTTCGCTATCACGATCCGAAAACGGTCAGCGAGGCCGTCGGACTGCTCGGCAGTCTGGAAAACGCCAAGCTGCTCGCGGGCGGGCAGTCGCTGATGCCCATGCTCAATTTTCGCTTCGTGCAGCCCGATCACATCATCGATCTCAACCGCGTCGAAGGGTTGTCCTACATCCGCGAGGCCGACGGCGCGCTCGAAATCGGCGCCATGACCCGCCAGCGCGATCTGGAATTTTCCGACGTGGTGCGCATGCGCTGGCCGATCATGCACGAGGCGCTGCTGCAGGTGGGACACCGGCAGACCCGCAACCGCGGCACGATCGGCGGCTCGCTCTGCCATCTCGATCCGGCGGCGGAGCTGGTTTCGCTCGCGACCGGCTATGACGCGACCGTGACGGTCGCGGGGCCGAACGGCCAGCGCGAATTGCCGTTCGCGGAGTTTCCGGTGGCATACATGACGCCCGCGCTCGAGCCGAACGAGCTGGTGGTGGGCGTGCGCTTTCCGCAATGGTCCCCCCGTCACAGCTATGCCTTCATCGAATTCTCCCGCCGCCATGGCGACTTCGCCATCACCTCGGCCGCCGCGCTGATCGAGGCTGACGGCGGCGGCAGGATCACGCGCGCCTCGGTGACGATCGGCGGCATGGGGACGGCGCCGACCCGCGCCCGCGAGCTCGAACAAGCGATCGTCGGGCAGATGCCGGCCAAGGAGCTGTTCCGCGACGCCTGCGAGAGCTGCCGCAAGCTCGAAGCGATCGACGACGTGCACGCGCCGGCATCCTATCGCCAGCATCTCGCGGCGGTGCTGTCGCGGCGAGCGCTCGAGAAGGCGCATGCGCGCCTCATCGATGCACAGGCCGGGCGCGTGCAGTAAGGAGCGGCGATGGGCGAGACGCGGAAAATTGCGCTGACGGTCAACGGCAAGCGCTACGAGGAGGAGGTCGAGGTCCGCGTCACGCTCGCCGATTTCGTGCGTCATCAGCTCGGCCTCACCGGCACCCATCTCGGCTGCGAGCACGGCGTGTGCGGCGCCTGCACCATCCTGCTCGACGGCCGCTCGGCGCGCTCGTGCCTGATGCTCGCGGTGCAGGCGGACGGCCACGACATTCTCACCGTCGAGGGCATCGCCCCTTCACCCGATGAGCTGCATCCGTTGCAGCAGGCGTTCCACGAGCATCATGGCCTGCAGTGCGGCTTCTGCACGCCGGGAATTCTGACCACCTTGATCGAGTTCCTGCGCGACAATCCCGACCCGACCGAGCAGGAGGTGCGGATCGCCATCTCCGGCAATCTGTGCCGCTGCACCGGCTATCAGAACATCGTCATCGCGACGCTCGATGCCGCCAAGCGGCTGCAGGCGCTGGCGGCGCGGCCGCAATTGCCATGATTTCTTCCGTCATGGCCGGACTTGTGCCGGCCATCCACGTCTTTGCCGCGGCAACAAGGAAAGACGTGGATGCCCGGGACGAGCCTGGACGAGCCCGGGCATGACGATGGTGGGGGGCGTCACGACGGCATGGCCATCCGGTTCGACGACATCGGCAACCGCCTCAAGGCGTTCCGGCTCGGCTCCGGGCTGAGCGCCGACGAGATCGCCAACCGCCTCGGCATCTCGCGCACCGCGCTCTACCGCTTCGAGAAGGGCGAGCTCGCCAAGATCGAGACGCTGGAAAAGCTCGCGGAACTGCTCTCGGTGTCGGTGCCGACCCTGCTCGGCGTCGGGGTCGAATATATCGCCTCGGCGGTGAGCTATTTCGAGCGCATGCGGCAGATCGAGGAGACCTCCGAGCACATCATCGTGCTCGCCGGCCCGATCTCCTACCTGCTCGCCTCCGATGCCTTCGATCAGGCGCTCGCGGACATCCTGCGGGAAAGCATTCCTGACGCGTTGCCCGGCCGCAAGCGCGCGCTCGCGCAGATCGACGAGATCGCCGCGGTGCTGCGCCAGCGCAGGGACAATTACCGCCGGCGTCAGCCCGGCATCGTGAACCTCATCTCGGCGATCGAGATGCAGCATTTCCTGCAGAACGGCCTGGTCGGCCGGCTCGGGCTCCCTGAGAAGGTCCGGCGCGAGCGGCGCGCGCTGGCGCGAGCGGAAGCCGAGCATTTCATCGCGCTCATGGAGGACGAGCCGATCGGGGTTCAGATCGGCATCGTGCCGGATACGCTGCCGCATGCGAGCTTCCAGCTGTTCCGTCAGCCCGACCGGCAGATCCTGGCGCTGAGCCCGTTCCGCCTCGGCGAGCAACCGAACATCCGGGTCGGCGTGGCGATGATCACGTCGGCGCCGGAGGCGCTCGCCCTGCACGAGAAGATGGCCAAGGACCTCTGGCAGCGGGCGCTCAAGGGCGCGGCGGCGGTGCGGCTGATGCGCAGCCTCATGAACGGTTCATAGCGCCCGCGTGACGGTAATATAATACTTAACGCGCCGCTTGTACAAAATTTGGAAAAAATCTTGATTTTGGGACACGCGGCGGCCTATTCCCTCGTCTCGGCGCAGGTCCGCGGCAAAGCGGCGAGCGCAGTCCGCAGCAGGAACCGGCCCACGGGATTCTCGACGCACATGGCACACCGGCCGTTCGCATCGGCACCCTATATCGTCGGCAGCAGCATACCGGCGCCGGCCGAGGAGCATATTCCCGCCGAGGAATCCCTGTGCCCGGTCGTGTCGCACGACTGGGTCAACGCGGAATACAAGCACCTCGTGGTGGACGCTTCGCCCAAGGCGCTGACGGTCAAACCGGGCCAGTTCTTCAACCTGCTCTGCCCGTCTCCCGACGAGGGCGAACTGTGGCTGCGCCGGCCGCAGAGCGTGTATCGCATCGACCAGGCCAAACGCCGCATCGAGTTCCTGTACAAGTGCGTGGGCCGCGGCACCCACGGGCTCGCGCGGCTCAAGCACGGCGACGATCTCAACATGGTCGGGCCGCTCGGCGTCGGCTTTCACGTCGATCCGGCGTGGAAGCATATCGTGGTTCTCGGCCGCGGCGTCGGCCTCGCCACCCTGGCGCCGATCTCCCAGCTCGCGGCCGAGAGCGGCATCGGCGTGACCGCGATCCTGAGCGCGCGCAACGCGGAATTCGTGATGGCGGGCGACCTGTTCGCGAAGGTCGGCGACGTGATCGGCGTGCTCGACAGCGACGGCACCAGCGCGGTCGAGAACGTGGAGCTGATCCTGGAGCGGCTGATCGCGCAGGGCAAAGCCGACGCGTTCTACACCTGCGGCTCCAATCGTCTCTTTCAACTGATGAAGCGGGTGGCCAAGGCGCACGGCATTCCCGGACAGGTCGCCATGGAGCAGGTCATGGCCTGCGGGCTCGGGCCCTGCTACGTCTGCGTGCGCACCTTCGAGGTCGACGGCAAGAAGGAGCTGCGCCGGGTGTGCATCGAGGGACCGGTGTTCGATCTGCAGGAGGCGGTCGGATGGTAGACATGAGCGTGAAGATCGGGAGCGTGACGCTCAAGAACCCGATCATGCCGGCGTCAGGGTGCTTCTCGACCGACCTTGCCCAGGTGATCGACCTCAACCGGTTGGGCGCATTGGTGGCCAAGACCGTGTCGCGCGAGTTCCGCGCCGGCAATCCGCCCCCGCGCGTGTCCGAGGTCGAGGGCGGAATGATCAACTCGATCGGCCTGCCAACCAAGGGCATCGACTATTTCCTCAGCCACCAGGTGCCGGACTACAAGCGCTTCACGCCGCCGCTGGTCGGCTCGATCTCGGCGACGACGATCGAGGATTTCGAAGCCATGGCGCGCGACGTCGCCAAGTCGCGGATCGACGTGCTCGAGGTCAACATCTCCTGCCCCACGCGCGACCCCAAGGGCGGCAATTTCGCGCTCCACGCCGAACACACGTTCGACGTGATGAGCCTCATCCGAAAGACCACCGACAAGCCGATCTGGTGCAAGCTCTCGCCCAATGCCGGCGACGTCGTCGCCGTCGGCAAGGCCGCGGAGGCGGCGGGCGCCGACGCGCTGGTGGTGTCGAACACCATCCTCGGCCTCAAGATCGACACCAATACCTTCCGGCCGGCGATCGGCAACAAATTCGGCGGCCTCTCGGGACCCGGCATCAAGCCGATCATCGTGCGCATGGTCTACCAATGCGCCAAGGCGGTGAAGATTCCGATCATCGGCTGCGGCGGCATCGTCAAGGTCGAGGACGTGGTCGAATACATGCTGGCCGGCGCGAGCGCCGTCATGATCGGCTATCTCATCTTCCGCAATCCGTCGGGGCTGATCGCGATCATCGAGGGGCTCGAGCAATGGTGCGCCAAGCGCGGCGTTGCCCGCGTCGCCGATCTCACCGGCGCGATGGTCGACGAAGCCCCGCGGGAAACCTACGCTGCGGCCGCGGCGCCGATCGGGTAAGCATTGGGGCGAGAGGCGCCACCCATGGGTTTGTCATCGTCCGCAAAAGCGGACGATCCACTCATCGCCGAGGGTCGCCGCATGGGGCCGCGCAAAGCAAATGCTCCGATGACCGGACGCCCGCTTTCGCCGACATGACCGCCGACATGCTTGGCAGGATAAGATGACCACGCGCATCACCATCCGCAAACCCGACGACTGGCACCTGCACGTGCGCGACGGCGCCATGCTCAAGGCGGTCATGCCGTTCACGGCCCGGCATTTCGGACGCGCCATCCTGATGCCCAATCTCGTTCCGCCGGTGGCCACCACCAAGGACGCCATCGCCTATCGCGAGCGCGTCATGGCCGCGCTGCCGAAGGGCTCGACCTTCAAGCCGCTGATGACGTGCTATCTCACCGACGACACCGAGCCCGACGACGTCGAGCGCGGCTTCAGGGAGGGCGTGTTCACCGGGGTGAAGCTCTATCCCGCCAACGCCACCACCAATTCGGCCGCCGGCGTCACCGACTACCGCAAGGTCATGCCGGTGCTGGAGCGGATGGAAAAGATCGGCATGCCGTTCCTGATGCACGGCGAGGACGTCGATCCCGAGATCGACATCTTCGACCGCGAAGCCATGTTCATCGAACGCTATCTGTCCAAGTGGACGCGGCGGTTCCCGGGACTGCGGTTCATCCTGGAGCATCTGTCCTCGAAGGACGGCGTCGATTTCGTGCGCAGCGCCGCGCCGCAGCTCGGCGGCACGATCACGCCCTATCACCTGATCCTGACCCGCACGGATTGGCTGGGATGGGGGCTCAAGCCCTATATGTACTGCATGCCGGTCATCAAAACGGCGAAGGACCGCGCGGCGTTGCGCCAGGCCGCGACCTCGGGCGAGGCCTGCTACTTCCTCGGCACCGATTCGGCGCCCCATCCGGTGGCGAAGAAGCTTTCGGTCAACGGTATCCCCGGCCTGTTCAATGCGCCGGTGGCGATCGAGACCTACGCCAGGGTGTTCGAGGAGGAAGGCGCGCTCGACAAGCTCGAAGCCTTTGCCTCGCTCAACGGCCCGAAGCACTATCGCCTGCCGCCCAACGAGGAGCGGATCACGCTCGAAAAAGTCTCGTGGACCGCGCCGGAGGAGGTCAAGGTCGAGGGGCCGGACGAGAAGGCGCTGGTCTATCGCGGCGGGGAAACGATCGAATGGAAGGTTGTGGCCAGTTGAAATCTCCGCTTGTCACGGCGAGCGAAAGCGGCGCATGGACGGCTCCTCGCTTCGCTCGCCCCGGAACGACGACAGAGCGGGCGATATCGATGCATAACGGCGAGATCGGATCATGACAGCAGGCATAGGCTTTCCCGACAAGAAGGTGATGGCCGAGCTCACGGCGAAAATGCTGCTCGAGGTCGAGGCGGTCCGCTTCATGACGGACAAGCCGTTCATCTTTACTTCCGGTTGGGCAAGCCCGGTCTATACCGACTGCCGGCGACTGATTTCGTTTCCGCGCGTGCGGCGCACGCTGATCGATTTCGGCGCCGCCACCATCATGCGCGATGCCGGCTTCGAGCAGTTCGACGCGATCGTGGGCGGCGAGACCGCCGGCATTCCGTTCGCGGCCTGGATGGCGGACCGGCTTGATTTGCCGATGCTGTATGTGCGCAAGAAGCCCAAGGGGTTCGGGCGCAACGCGCAGATCGAAGGCCATCTGGACGAAGGGCAGCGCGTGCTCCTGGTCGAGGACCTGACCACCGACGGCCGCAGCAAGGTCAATTTCTGCAAAGCGTTGCGCGAAGCCGGGGCGAAGGTCGAGCACGTGCTGGTGTTCTTCTTCTACGACATTTACCCCGAGGCGCGGAAGATCCTCAGCGATCTCGGCGTGACGCTGCATTCGCTCGCAACCTGGTGGGATGTGCTGGCGGTCGCCAAGAAGGACGGCAAGTTCGATGCCGCCAAGCTCGCCGAAGTCGAAAAATTCATGCACGACCCGGCGGGCTGGTCGAAGGCCCACGGCGGGGTCTCCGCCGCCGCGGTTGAATGAATTGCGCTTTCGACCGCCGACTAATGACAGGAATACGATAGAGGTCTGGAATGGCGAAGTTGGATGCGGACGTCATCGTCGTGGGTGGCGGCAACGCGGCCTTCTGCGCGGCGCTTGCGGCGCAGGAACAGGGCGCGTCGGTGCTGATGCTGGAAGCGGCGCCGGAGGATGAATCCGGCGGCAACAGCCGCTTCACCGCGGGCTCGGTCCGCGTCGTCTACAACGGCGTCGACGACATCAAGGCGCTGGTGCCCGATCTCACCGAGCAGGAGATCGCCACCACCGATTTCGGCACCTACACGCGCGGAGCAATTCTTCGACGACATGGCGCGGGTGACGCAGAACCGCGCCGACCCGGATCTGGTCGAGCTCCTGGTCACCCGGAGCTTCGATACGTTCTGCTGGATGCGCGACAAGGGCGTGCGCTTCATCCCGATCTACGGCCGCCAGGCGTTCAAGATCGACGGCAAGTTCAAGTTCTGGGGCGGCCTCACGGTCGAGGCGGTCGGCGGCGGTCCCGGCCTCGATCAAGATGCTCACCGAGGCCGCGACCAAGCGCGGCATCGAGATCCGCTACGAGACGCGCGCGCTCAGCCTGCTCTATCGACGGCGTCCGGGTAGGCGGGCGTGCGCATCCGGCATGACGGCGGGTCGAAAGCGAGCTGCGCAGCCAAGTCGGTCGTGCTCGCCTGCGGCGGCTTCGAGGCCAATTCGGAATGGCGCACGCGCTATCTCGGTCCCGGCTGGGACCTCGCCAAGGTGCGCGGCACCCGCTTCAACACCGGCGACGGCATCCGCATGGCGCTGGATATCGGCGCCAGCCCCTGCGGCAACTGGTCCGGCTGCCACGCGGTGCAATGGGAAATGAACGCGCCGGAGTTCGGCGACCTCGCGGTCGGCGACCAGTTCCAGAAGCACTCCTATCCGTTCGCCATCCTGGTCAACGCCACCGGCAAGCGCTTCGTCGACGAGGGCGCCGACTTCCGCAACTACACCTATGCGAAATACGGCCGCGTGGTGCTGGAGCAGCCGGGCCAGTTCGCCTGGCAGATCTTCGACCAGAAGGTGAAGCACCTGCAGCGCGACGAGTACCAGCATCCGGCAGATCACCAAGGTCGTCGCCAACACGCATCGAGGAATTCGCGCAGCAAGCTCGAAGGCGTGAACGCCGAGCAGTTCCTCAAGACCATCGCCGAGTACAACAAGGCGGTGCGCAGCGACATTCCGTTCAATCCCAACGTCAAGGACGGCCGCCGCACCGACGGCCTCGCGATCAACAAGAGCAACTGGGCGAACACCATCGACACGCCGCCGTTCGAAGGCTACGCGGTGACCTGCGGCACTACCTTCACCTTCGGCGGCCTGCGCATCACCACCGACGGCGAGGTGCTCAACACCGACTACCAGCCGATCCGCGGCCTCTACGCCGCCGGCGAGCTGGTCGGCGGCCTGTTCTATTTCAACTATCCGGGCGGCTCCGGCCTCACCTCGGGCGCGGTGTTCGGCCGCATCGCCGGCACGACGGCCGCGCGCGCGGGCAAGAATTGAGCGCGGGGTGATCGGCTCGACCCGGATCAAGGCCTCCGGCCCCCGCACGCGGGCGCTCAACAAGCTCACCGCGACCGAGATCGCGCGCGCGATCGCCGCCGGCGAAGCGAGCTGCGAGGCGGTGGTGCGTGATTGCCTCGCCCGCATCGACGACGCGCGAAAACGATCATGCACGCCTGGGCCAGCATCGATCCCGAGCTGGCGCTCGCCCAGGCGCGCGAGCTCGACCGCGGTCCCGCACGCGGCCCGCTGCACGGCGTCCCGATCGGCGTCAAGGACATCATCGATACCGCCGACCTGCCGACCGAGATGGGCTCGCCGATCTACCACGGCCACCGCAGCGCGACCGACGCCGCCTGCGTCGCGCTCGTGCGCGCGGCCGGCGCGGTGATCCTGGGCAAGACCGTCACCTGCGAATTTGCCGGCATGAGCCCGGCTGCGACCACCAATCCGCATGACGTCGCCCATACGCCCGGCGGCTCGTCGAGCGGATCGGCTGCCGCGGTCGCCGATTTCATGGTCCCGGCCGCCTTCGGCACGCAGACCGGCGGCTCGGTGCTTCGCCCCGCCTCCTATTGCGGCGTGTTCGGCTTCAAGCCGACGTTCGGCGCGTTCAACCGCAAGGGTGTGTATCCGGCAGCCGAAAGCCTCGACACGCTCGGCCTGATCGCGCGCTCGCTCGACGACATCGAGCTGCTGAGCGCGGTGCTGGAATTGCGCGCGCCGTCCGCACCCGCTTCGCTCGAGCGTCCGCCGCGCGTCGGCCTCTGCCGCACGCCGCTGTGGAAAACGGCGCAAGCCGGAGACGGTGGCTGCCGTCGAGGACGCAGCCGAGAGGCTCGGCAAGGCCGGCGCGGGCGTGCGGGAGATCGTGCTGCCCGCTGAATTCTCCGGCCTGCGCACCGCGGCGCGCGAGACCATCAACAATTACGAGCGCGCGGCGGCGATGGCGCACGAATGGAACGGCGATCGTGAGCGGATCAGCGAGCGGCTGCGCAAGCGCATCGAGATCGGGCGCGCCATGCCGCACGCCGACTATGTCGCGGCCTTGCAGCTCGGCGAAGACTGCCGGGCGCGGCTGCCGGCCGTGTTCGACGATGTCGACGTGCTGCTGACGCCCGCCGTCAACGGCGAGGCACCGCGCGGCCTCGCCGAGACCGGCGATCCCGGCTTCCAGGCGATCTGGACCATCCTGCACACGCCCGCTCTCACCTTGCCGACCCACCGCGGGCCGAACGGACTGCCGGTCGGCATCCAGCTGGTGGCGGCGCGCCACGACGACCAAAGGCTGTTCGCCTGCGCGCGCTGGATCTGGCAACGACTGGGCGCGCCTGACATGGTCGGCTATCACGGCTAGCTCTGAGGACACCAATGCGTCATGCGCGGCCTTGACCCGCGCGGCCATCATCTTCGAAAGACATTGGCGAAGGTTGATGGGATGGCCGCGACAGGCCCGGCCGCGACGCGGAACGTTCCGATCGCTACGGAGATTAAGGCGTCATGGAATTCGACAATTCATTCGAAGTGCCGCTGCCGCCGGCCCAGGCCTGGGCGGTGCTGCTCGACATCGAACGCATCGCACCCTGCATGCCGGGGGCGGAGCTCACCGAAGTGGTCGGCAAGAACACCTATAAGGGCAAGATCGGCGTTCGGCTCGGGCCGGTCGCGTTGACTTTCGCGGGCATCGTCAAGTTCGAGGAAATCGACGATGCGGCGCGCACGGCGCGGGTCTCGGCGCAAGGCACCGACGCCAAGGGCCGCGGCGGCGCCAACGCGGCGTCCGTTTTCCGCCTGGAGCCGGCCGGAAGCGGCTCCAAGGTGCTGGTTCACACCAACCTGACTCTGTCGGGCGCAGTGGCGCAATACGGCCGCGGCGTCGGCATAATCCAGGCGACCGCCGCGCAGCTCATGAACCAGTTCGCCAAATGCCTGCAGGAGAAGCTCGGGCAGGACCGCCCGGCCGAGCCTGCGGCCGCGGGCGTGCCACCGCCCGTGGAGCCGTCGCCATCGATCGTTCCGGCAGCCGCACCGCCGCCGGCCGCGGCGGCGGGCCCCGCTGCGGCGCGGCCCGCTGCGGCGCGGCCTGCCGCAGCTCCTGCAGCGAAGCCGATTTCAGGCTTTGCACTGATGGCGAAGGTGATCTGGAGCTCGATCGTCGGCTGGTTCCGGCGGTCGTAGCGGTCACTCCTTCAGCGCCTCCTCGCGCGTGACCCGGATGGTAGGCGCGGCCAGCACGATCAGGAGCCCCGCCGCCACCAGCAGAAAGGCCAAGCTGATCGGCTCCTGCAGGAACACCATCGGATCGCCGCGCGAGATGAGGAGCGCGCGGCGGAGATTTTCCTCCATCATCGGACCGAGCACGAAGCCGAGAATGAGCGGCGCCGGCTCGCAGTCGAGCTTGAGCGCCACGTAGCCGAACACCGCGAAGAATGCCATCACGAAGGCGTCGAACGGCTTGCTGTTGATGGTGTAGGCACCGATGCAGCAGAACACGATGATGGCGGGATAGAGCAGCCGGTACGGCACCCGCAGCAATCGCACCCACACGCCGACCATCGGCAGGTTCAAGACCACCAGCATGAGATTGCCGAGCCACATGCTGGCGATCAGGCCCCAGAACAATTCCGGCCGATCCGTCATCACCCGCGGCCCCGGCGCGATGCCGTGAATCATCAGCGCCCCGATCATCATTGCCATGGTCGGATTGCCCGGAATGCCCAAGGTCAGCATCGGGATGAACGAGGTCTGCGCGCCCGCATTGTTGGCCGATTCCGGCGCGGCGACGCCGCGGATGTCGCCACGGCCGAACGTGCGCGGCGGTCGGGCGACGTTCTTCTCGAGCGTATAGGCCGCAAACGACGCGAGCAGCGCCCCTCCCCCCGGCAGCACGCCGAGAATCGCGCCGAGCGCGGTGCCGCGCAGGATGGAGCCGGCGCAGTGCCGCAGATCCGCCAGGCTCGGCCACACCCTGCCGACCGCGCTGGAGACGACGGTCGTCTGCTGCGCCGTTTCGAGGTTGTAGACGACCTCGGCGATGCCGTAGATCGCCATCGAGAGCGCCACGAATTCGATGCCGTCGGCAAGTCCGGTCATGCCGAAATTGAAGCGCCGCGCGCCCGAATTCACGTCGGTCCCGACCAGACCGAGAAGCAGCCCGAGCACGACCATCGCGATCGCCTTGACCAGCGATCCGCGCGCCAGGACCACGGCCGCGATCAAACCGCACACCATCAGCGAGAAGTATTCGGCCGGGCCGAACTGCAAGGCGACCGCCGCCAGCGGCGGCGCCGCGAGCGCGATCAGTAGCGTCGAAACGCAGCCGGCAAAGAACGAGCCCAGCGCGGCGATGCCGAGCGCCGGACCGGCACGCCCCTGCCGCGCCATCTGGTGACCGTCGATGGTGGTCACCACCGATGACGCCTCGCCCGGGATGTTGACCAGGATCGCCGTGGTCGAGCCGCCGTACTGGGCACCGTAGTAGATGCCGGCGAGCAGGATCAGCGCCGACTCCGGTTGCAGCGTGAACGAGACCGGCAGCAGCATGGCGACGGTGGTGACCGGACCGATACCGGGCAATACGCCGATGATGGTACCGAGCAGGACGCCGATGAAGCAGTAAGCAATGTTCTGGATGGTCAGCGCGACGGCAAATCCGAGCCCGAGATTGGAAATCACGTCCATCGCGGCCTACAGGCTCGGCCAGATCGTGAGCGGAAGCCCCAGCGCATAAACGAAAACGCCGATCGAGAACACGATCAGCGCGGTCGTCAGCGCCACCGTTTCCGCGAGACGAAATTGCGGGCCGGCCCAGGCGCACAACACCGTCAGGACGGCGAGCGAGACGACCAGGCCGAGCGGCTCGATCAGCGCGCCGAACAGGCCGACCGCCGCCGCAATGATCGCCAGCGGCACGACGTGAAAGGGAGGAATCGCCTCACCGTCGAGGACGACCGAGCGTGCGATCAATAAGCCTCCGAGCGCCGCCAGCAGGCCGCCGAGCAGCAGCGGGAAATATCCCGGCCCCATCCTGCCGGCCGTCCCCAAGGAATATCCGCGCGCGGCGAGGATGGCGACCACGGCAAAGCCGCAGAACATCCCGCCCGACCAGAAATCCTTCGGCGCGCGAATTCTCATCCTGCCCCTCACCCGCAACATGCCGGCATCATACACTCGGCGCTGTCGGGGCAGTCCACCCGATCAGTTGTCCTTGATCTTCCCGTCGGTAATGACCTGCTTCCATTTGTCGAACTCGGCGCGCAGGAATGTGGCGCCTTCCTGCGGGCTGGTCCCGCGTGGCTCGACCCCCACCTTCGCCAACGCCGCCTTGAGGTCGGAAGCCGCCAACGCTTTTTTCAGCTCTCCGTTCAGACGCGCCAGGACCGGCGCAGGCAGGCCGCTGGGCGCGAATACTCCCAGCCACAAATCGACCTCGAATCCCGTGAGCCCCGCCTCGGCGACGGTCGGAAGGTCGGGATAGACGCTGCTGCGCTTCGACCCCGTCGTCGCGAGCGCCCGCACCCGGTTGTCGCTGGTGAACGGCAGGGCGCCGGCAATGCTCGAAAATGCCATCTGCACCTTGCCGCTCATCATGTCGGTAAAGGATGCGCCGATGCCCTTGTACGGAACGTGCGTCGCATCGATGCCGGTGCGCAGCTTGAACATCTCGCCGGCGAGGTGCGGCGTGGTGCCGATGCCGGCCGAGGCGAAATTGAGCTTGCCCGGATTCGCCTTGCCGTACGCCACCAGCTCCGCAAAGGTCTTCACCGGCAATGCGGGACTCACAACGAGCACCTCGGGCGAGGAGCTGACGATCGAGACCGTCTGCAGGTTCTTGAAAACGTCGTAGGGAACGTCCGCTTGCAGCGTCGGATTGATGACGATGGCCGGATCCATCAACACCAGCGTGTAGCCGTCAGGCGCCGACCTCGCGACCGAGTCGGTCCCCAGAATTCCGCCGGCGCCGGGCCGGTTCTCCGCGACCACTGGCTGGCCGAGCGTTTCCGTCAGCTTTTGCGCGAGCGTGCGGCCGACATAGTCGATGATGCCGCCCGGCGCATAGGGAAGCACCAGCCGAACCGGCTTGCTCGGGTAAGCCTGGGCCTGAGCGCCGGTGACGGCGCCGAGGATCAGCGCCGAGGACAGCGCGAGCCGCAACCATATCGCAGGGACCGTCATGTTCACTCCTGTCATCCCGGCGGCCGAACCAGCTAAGCCGCCGCGTGTAACAAAATCAATATTTTTTCCAATTTCTGAACGAGCCCTTCCACCTCCGGCTGCTCCGCCGGCTGGATCCGTGCCACCCCTTGTGCGCGAGCGCGGGCGCGCGCGGAGGGTCCACCGGACGCAATCTCCGGGCCCGGATGCCGGCTCCGGCAAATCTGGATCGCCTCGGCGGCATCCTTTAGAGTCCCACGCGCGATCGCGCATGGAACGGTGCAGGTGACAAAGTCTCTCGAATTCATCGCCAGACATGGCCTCTGGACGGACGAGCAGAACCAGCAGGCCAGGGAGCTCAAGCGCAGGATCGAAAAGGACAATCTGCAGCTCGTGCGCCTCGCTTGGGCCGATCCGCACGGCGCCTCGCGCGCGAAGGCGCTGACGGTGCCGGCGTTCCTGGCCGCGCTCGAGACCGGCTACAACATCAATGTCGCGACCACCACGCTCGATCGCGCCAATGCCCGCACCTTCGCCTCGTTCACGCGCGGCGGGGGAATGGGCCTCGACGAGATGACCGGCTCGCCCAATCTCACCGTCGTTCCCGACCCGTCCACCTTTCGCGTGCTGCCCTGGGCGCCCGGCACCGGCTGGGTCCTGTGCGATGAATATTTCGGCAGCGGCGCGCCTTTTCACTTCTCGTCCCGCCAGTTGTTGCGCAGAGGCGTGAAGCGGCTGGCAGACCGGGGTTTGGCCTGCGTCGTGGGCCTGGAGATCGAATGGTATCTCCTGCGCGTGGCCGACGATGGTCTGGCCGATGAGCACGTCGGCATTCCGGGCGTGCGGCCGCAGCCGATCAAGACCTCGCCGGCGGAGCCCGGCTTTTCCTATCACTCCGAATCCAACATGGATTTGATGGAGCCGGTGCTGTCCGCGCTGGCCGGCCATTTCCAGAAGATCGGATTGCCGCTGCGCTCGATCGAGAACGAATGGGGGCCGGGCCAGGTCGAGTGCACCTTCGCCGCGCGGCCGGCGCTGGAAGCGGCCGACGATGCGCTGCTGTTTCGGACGGCGACCCGGCAGATCTGCCGGCGGATGGGTTATCTCGCCAGCTTCATGTGCCGGCCGGCGCTCAAAGGCTGCTATTCGAGCGGCTGGCACCTCCATCAGTCGCTCGCGGACGGCAAGAGCGGACGCAACATGTTCATGCCCGATCGCGGGCATGAATACCTGTCGCCGCTCGGCCGCGCATTTCTCGGCGGGCTGATGAAATATGCCGGCCCCTGCACCGCGTTTGCGACCCCGACCGTCAACGGCTATCGGCGATTTCGGCCGAACTCGCTCGCGCCCGACCGGGCCACCTGGTGCTACGACCACCGCGGCGTGCTGATCCGCGTGCTGGGTGGGCAGGGCGATCCCGCGACCCGGCTGGAGAACCGGATCGGCGAGCCTTCCGCCAATCCTTACCTCTATGTCCTGTCGCAGATCGTCGCCGGGCTCGACGGCATCGAGAACGGGCTCGATCCGGGACCGCCGGACGACGACCCCTACAACGCCGACCGGCCCATGCTGCCCGCGAGCTTGCCGGCGGCGCTGGACGCGCTCGAGCGCGACGCGCTCTTTCGCGCGCAACTCGGCGATGTGTTCGTCGACTATTTTCTCAAGCTCAAGCGCAATGAGGCGAGTCGGTTCGCGCAATGGCTCAAGGATACCGGCACGCCGCCAGGCGACGATCCAACGGCGTGGGAGCAGAACGAGTATTTCGATTTTTTCTAGGCGGAGGCATGATGGAGCGCGCTTCGGTGAGGTGAAGTCAGGGTAAGCAGCAAACTCGGCCTGCTCCCTCTCCCAGCCGAAGTCGGATTTATCCGACTTCGGCCAGCTTGAAGTACCGAACTCGGGTAAACCCGAGTTCGGGTGGGAGAGAGGTGGGGTGAGGGGTTAAGGTCTCTCGATAGGCCCGTAACCCCCTTACCCCCGCCCTCTCCCCAAACGGGGAGAGGGAGCCCCGCCGAGTCTGCGGCACTGTCATGCAGCAATCTCACCGGGGCACGGGCGAAGGAATGGTGCCATGCTGGAGAAGATCAACGCGTCTCGGATCGAAAGCGCGGCCGACCTCTACGATTGGGACGAGCTGGTCCAGGAGGACCGCGTCCACCGCCTGATCTACACCGATCCCGCCATTTTCGCGGCGGAGATGACCAACATCTTCGGCGCGGTCTGGGTCTATCTCGGCCACGAGAGCCAGATCCCGAAAAACGACGATTACATCACCGTGCGGCTGGGCCTGCGCCCTCTCATCCTGTTGCGGGATTCGCAGGGGAAAATACGTGCGCTGTTCAATCGCTGCACGCACCGGGGAACCACGCTCTGCCGCAAGGACAAAGGCTCGGCGCGCATTTTCACCTGTCCCTATCACGGCTGGAGCTATCTCAATACCGGCAAGCTGCGCGCAGTGCCCTGGCCCGACGGCTATGCCTGCGACTTCAAGGATGCCAAGTTCAACGTCGCGCAGGTGCCGCGGGTGGACAGCTATCGCGGCTTCATCTTCGCGACGCTCAATCCCGACGCGCCGGCGCTCATCGACTATCTCGGCGCCATCACCAAGCCGATCGACGAATGGCTCGACCGCCAGCCCAAGGGCAGGATCGCGGTCCGCGAGGCGAACCGGCTCAAATACAAGGGCAACTGGAAGCTGGCCTACGACAATTCCGGCGACGGCTACCACGTCGTGTTCTCTCACCGCTCCTTGCTTGAAATGGAGAACCGCCAGGCCGACGTCGCCAACAAGGGCATGTCCTATTACAAGGGTTCTCCCGACACCGCGCCGATGTACATGGCCTATATGGGCCACGGCCATCACTTCAAGGACAAGCGGCCGAACATCGAGCAGCGCCCCGGCGGGTTGTGGGCGGTGGAAGGCCCGGCACCGGGCACCGAGTACTATCAGCAGGAGCTGCGCCGCCGTTTCGGCGCCCGGGCCGAGGATATCCTCGATCTCGCCTCGTCCGAGCCGGTCAACATCAACGTGTTTCCCAACTTCTCGCTGCTCGGCAACCACATCCAGGTGTTCGAGCCGGTCGCGGTCGATGAAACCAACGTGACCTGGTTCGGCACGGCGGTGGTCGACGACGACGGCGTCCTCGGCGGCGCGGTCGATGAGATCAACGCGCTGCGCATGCGCACGCAGGAGCAATTCCCGAATTTCGGCGAGGTCGACGACCTCGCCAATTTCGAGGAAATCCAGCGCGGGCTCGCATGCCAGGAGGACGAGTGGATCTATATGCATCGCGGGCTCGGCATTCCCGGCCGCGTGAAGACGGACGCCAACGGCATCATCACGGCTCCGGCCACCGACGAGGCGTTCATGCGCGAATATATCAAGGAGTGGAAGCGGCTGATGAAGGCGACGCCGCAGCTTGTGGTTCAGCGCGAGCCGTGAACATGCAAACGGTCCACGATCCGTCGATCAGCTCCTATTACGTCAACGAGCAGCTCTATCAAGGCCTGGTCAAGAGCTTCACCGATTGGCAGCGCGAGGAGCTGGCGATCGCGCAGCCGGAGGTGCGCGACCGTTTCCGCATGCTGGTCGAGCGCGAGGCGCGCCTGCTCGACCAGCTCCGCTTCGATGAATGGCTGGAGATGTATGCGCCCGAATGCATCTACTGGGTGCCCGGGACGCCGGAGGGAGGAGATCCGCGGCGGGAAATCGCCATCTGCTTCGACGACCGCCGACGCATGGAGGACCGCATCTACCGGCTGCGCACGGGGTATGCCTGGTCGCAGGCCCCCAAGTCCCGAACCGTGCGGATGATCTCGAATGTCGAGGTGTTCGAAACCAATGAGAGTACCGCGCGCATGGTGCGCTCCAATTTCCTGATCAGCGAGTTCCGCGTGGACGGGACCCGGTTGCTATCGGGCTGGTGCGGCCACCGCTTCGTGCGCACCGCGCACCGCTGGGAGATCCAGGTCCGGCAGGTCAACCTGATCGACTGCGATCAGAACCTGCGCAATCCCAGCATCGTGCTCTGACCGCAATGTCCGATATCGCCGTCAGCATCGTCTCCTGCGAGGGGGGGCTCCCGGCCTATCTGGCCGTGCCGCCGGGCAAGGCCAAGGGCCCAGCGGTCGTGCTCATGCATGAACGCTATGGCCTCGTGCAGCACACCAAGGATTTGGCCATGCGGTTCGCGCGCGCCGGCTTTGTCTGCATCGCGCCCGACTTCTTCCACAAGCATCCGGATCAAGCGGCGCTGCATCGCGGCGACGTCGGCTACGACATGACGGACCCGGAGGCCGTGTCCTATCTCGACGCCGCGATCGCCGAGCTCGCCGCGCTGCCGCAGGTCGATCCATCGAAAATCGCCGTCGCCGGCGTCTGCCAGACCGGACGCCATCCGCTGGTGCTGGCGGCGCAACGGCCGATTGCCGCGGCGCTCATCTGGTACGGCGCGGCATCGCAACGCGAATGGCAGGTCAATGCGCGCTATCCAAAGCCGCTCGACGACATCATCGCCGGCATCGACTGCCCGGTGCTCGGCATTTTCGGCGAGACCGACCACGTGATCTCGCTTGCCGACGTGCGGCGCTTGCGCGATTGCCTCGACCGCCACGACAAGAGCTATACGATCAAGGTCTACGCCGACGCGCCGCACGGCTGGCTCAACGACACCATGCCGGGCCGTTATCGCCGCGCTCAGGCGGAAGCCGGCTGGGCGCTGCAGCTCGCGTTCCTCGCGCGCGTGCTCGATCCGGCCTACGACCGCTTACGACGGGTCCAGATCTACGAATGCGAGCATTCCGCCGGCTACGATTTCAGCAAGAACGTACGAATGGAGTAGCACTCCACCGCGATCCCCGCGAAAGCGGACCTTTGAGGAAATGCCGGCACGCGTGTGACGCATGGCTTGCGTATATGGCTTGCATACTTCGCCGCCCGCGACTACTGGATCGTCCGCTTTCGCGGACGACGACAGCCTTCGTAGCGTGAACGCAGGAGCCCATCATGGCGCGCGATTTCGAAGACCATTGCTGGAAGGATGTCATCGACGCCGACACCATCCAGATCTACCAGGCCTATCGTCGCAAGGTTCGTGTCGGCGACAACCCGGCGGTGCTCGCCATCGATCTCTACAACAAGGCTTACCGCGGCGGCGACCGCCCGGTGAAGGAGGTCGACCGCGAATTTTCCGGTTCCTGCGGCGAGCACGCCTGGAAGGCGATGGCGCCGACGCAGGCGCTGTTCGCAGCGGCGCGCCGCGCCGGGCTACCGATCATCTACACCACCCGCCGCGTCGATACCGGCGGTGTGCATTCCACCAACCGGACCATCGGCCGCGAAGCCGATGACACCTACGACATCAAGGCGGAGCTCGCGCCGGCGGCGGGCGAGCTGGTGATCTACAAGGAGCGCGCCTCGGCTTTCTTCGGTACGCCGCTTATCGCCCATCTGCAGCAGAAGCGGATCCACAGCCTGATCATCTGCGGCGAAAGCACGTCGGGCTGCGTGCGCGCCTCGACCGTCGACGCCTATTCCTACGGCTTCCACAATGTGGTGGTCGAGGAATGCACCTACGACCGCTCGCCGATGAGCCACAAGATCAACCTGTTCGACCTGCATCACAAATATGCCGACGTCATGCATGTCGAGGAGGTGCTGGCGCATCTCGATGGCTTGGCGCTCGGGCGCAAAGTTGCCTGAGCGGGAGAGACAGCATGACGGCGACTGCGCTCGACTCCGCGATCTTCCGCGACATCTTCAGCACGGAAGAGATGCGGCGGGTTTTTTCCGATGAAACACGGATTGCCTATTACCTGGAAATCGAGGCCGCGCTCGCCCGCGCGCAGGCTCGCCTCGGCGTCATCCCCGACAAGGCCGCGCGCGAGATCGAGCGCCAGTGCCGGATCGACAACATCGATCTCGTGCGGCTCAAGCAGCAGACCGAGCGCATCGGCTACCCGATCCTGGGCGTGGTGCAGCAGATCGTCGGCCTCTGCGCCGACGGCCTCGGCGAATGGTGCCATTGGGGCGCCACCACGCAGGACATCACCGACACCGCGGCGATCATGCAGATCCGCGCCGCGCTCGAGCTGGTGGAAAAGGACATGGAGGCGATCGCGGACGCGCTCGCCGATCTCTCGCGGCGCTACCGCGACACCCCGATGGCGGGCCGCAGCAACCTGCAGCAGGCGGTGCCGCTGACTTTCGGCTTCAAGACCGCCGCGCTCCTGGCCGCGATGCAGCGCCACCGCGAGCGGCTGGCGCAGCTGCGCCCGCGCGTCCTGGTGGGCGAATTCGGCGGCGCGGTCGGAACGCTCGCCTCGCTCGGGGGCGACGGGCTCAAGGTGCAGGCCGCGATGATGGAGGAACTCGGCCTCGGCCAGCCGGACATCGCCTGGCACACGGTGCGCGACCGCATCGGCGAGGTCGCCTGCTTTCTCGGGCTTCTCACCGGCACGCTCGGGAAGATTTCCATGGACGTGAAGCTGTTGATGCAGACCGAAGTGGCCGAGGTCTACGAGCCCTTCCACGAGGCGCGCGGGTCGTCGAGCACCATGCCGCAGAAACGCAATCCGATCTCGTGCCTTTATATCCACTCGACGGTCGCGCTGGTGCGCCAGCACGTCGCCGCCCTGCTCGAAGCGGCGGTCGCCGATCACGAGCGCTCGACCGGCCCGTGGGAGATCGAATGGATCTCGTTGCCGGAAATCTTTCTGCTCGCGTCGGGCGCCCTGGCGCAGACCAGGCTCATGGTCGCGGGGCTCGAGGTCGACGCCGACCGCATGCGGGCCAATCTCGACCTCACCAAGGGCATGATCGTGTCGGAAGCGGTCATGATGGGGCTGGGCCCGCATCTCGGGCGGCAGCGCGCCCACGACCTCGTCTACGACATCTGCCGCAGGGTCGCCGCGACCGGCGTGCCGCTGGTCGACCTGCTGGCGCAGAATGCCGATATTTCCAAGCATCTCACGCGCGCCGAGCTCGACAAGATGTGCGACCCCGCGAGCTATCTCGGCCTCGCCGGCGAGATGGTGGACAACGTGCTGGCGCGCGAACCCCGTCGCATGGCTTGAACCCGTAAGGTTCGACCCTCAGCCGGCGGGCAGCAATATGTCGCGGGTCATTTGCCGACAATGACAGCACTACTGACTTTTCGCGTTGTCCGCGCTCGTGTCATCGTGCCCAAAAAGCCAGGAGGGATACATGAAGACGACATCGCGTGCCGTCGCATTCGCGGCGGCGTTTGCATGCGCGCATCTCGCAAGCGTCGTCGGCGCGCCGGCGCAGGATTACCCATCCCATCCCATCACGATGATCGTGCCGTTCGCTGCGGGCGGCCCGACCGACACGCTCGGGCGCATCCTGAGCGAGCGCATGCGGGTGTCGCTCGGGGAGACCATCGTCATCGAGAACGTGACCGGCGCCGGGTCCACCATCGGCGTCGGCCGTGCCGCCCAGGCGGCACCTGACGGCTACACGCTCGCGCTCGGCAATTGGACCAGCTTTGTCGGTTCGGGCGCGCTCTACCGCACGTCATACGACCTGCAGAAAGATTTCGAGCCGGTGTCGCTGCTCACGTTCGCGCCGATGTTGATCGTCGGCAAGAATGCATTGCCGGCGAAGGACGCCAAGGAGTTGATCGCCTGGCTCAAGGCAAGCCCGGACAAGGCATCGGCCGCGACCGTCGGCGCCGGCAGCGCGGCGCATGTCTGCGGCCTCTACTTCCAGGACAAGACGCATACCCGCTTCCAATTCGTGCCTTATCGCGGCGGGGCGCCCGCGATGCAGGATTTGGTCGGCGGGCAGATCGACCTGATGTGTGCCGAGGCGTCGCAAACGCTGACCTATGTGCGCGGCGGCAAGATGAAGGCTTTTGCCGTCATGGCCCACACTCGCTGGCCGGCCCTGCCCGACGTCCCGACCACGGACGAGATCGGCGCGCCGGGAATGTACATTTCGTTCTGGCATGGGCTCTGGGTCCCCAAGGACACGCCCAAGGCCGTCATTGCCAAGCTCAACGCTGCGGTCGTGGACGCCTTGGCCGATCCAACGGTGCGGCAACGCCTCACCGATCTCGGCCAGGTGATCGCGACGCGCGACCAGCAGAACCCGGCGGCGCTAGCCGCCTACCACAAGACCGAGATCGAGAAGTGGTG
Source organism: uncultured Alphaproteobacteria bacterium (assembly GCA_963821505.1). Lineage (GTDB taxonomy): Bacteria > Pseudomonadota > Alphaproteobacteria > Rhizobiales > Xanthobacteraceae > VAZQ01. Next base: position 58,218 of record CAWGEH010000011.1, on the reverse strand, counting down.
GCCGATCATCAAGGCAGCCAACATCCAGGTGGAAGGGCATTGACCGTCGACGGACCGGCACCGCCGTCTGGCCGGTCCGTTGGTCAACGCTCGTTGACCCAATTCAAACACGACATCGGAGAAGCCCATGCGCCGCGTGCTGCGTTTATTGATCGTCCTAGGCCTGCTTGCGCCGGTCCTGTTGTGGGCGCCGCCGTCGAGCGCAGAGGTTTGGCCGCAGCGACCGGTCAGGTTCCTGTTGCCGCTCGGTCCCGGATCCGGCGTGGACATCGGCGCGCGACTGCTGGGGGACCGCCTGGCCACGCGCTGGGGCCAGCCGGTGGTGGTCGAGAACCGGCCCGGCGGCGACGCCATCGTCGCGATCAGCACGTTCGTGAGCGCCCACGACGATCATGTACTGCTGGCAACACCCACCTCATCGTTCACGGCCCACCCCTATCTGCACGACAACCTGCCCTATAAGCCGAGCGATCTGCTGCCGATCGCCAGGGTGTCGAACACGATCATCACCATCGCGGTGCCCACGTCTCTGAACGTCGGATCGCTCGATCAGCTGGTTGGGCTGGTGCGCTCGCAGCCCGGCAAGCTCAACTGGGCGGGGGTGACCGGCGCACTCGATTTTCTGTTCGCCGGATTTCTCAAAACCGCCGGCCTGAGCATGACCAAGGTTCCGTACCGCAACCCGGTCGAGGCGGCCAACGATCTCGCCGAGGGACGGGTGCAGGTTTACGAATCGGCGCTCGCCATCGTTCGGCCGCAGCTGCAATCTGGCAAGATCAAGCTGCTGGCGGTCACCAACAGCGTGCGTGCTCCCACCGCGCCCGACGTTCCCACGGTCAAGGAGGCCGGTTATCCCGAGCTCACGCTCGATGGGCTCGTCGGTCTGTTCGGCCCGCCGGAAATGTCCATGGAGCTGCGCCAGCGCATCGCCGCGGACATTGCCGCAGTCGTCGCCGCCGACCCGACGATTGGCGCGCGGCTCTCCACCACCGGCCAGATCCTCAACGTCGGCGGGCCGGCCGAGTTTGCTGCGGCGACCGAAGAGCAACGCGCCAAGATCGCAGCGATCGCCAAGGATCTCGGCATCAAGGCCACGCAGTAAGTCGGCAGCCGCAAGGTCGATTCCGCAAGGTCGAGCCCGGACGCCAAGCACTGCGCCACGGCGCGCGCTGCCCGTTCGCCAGCCGTATCCGCGATCCCATGAGGCCGCGGTCCGACGCGGCGCGTCGATTGACGGCCTTTGGCCGATGCGAATACTCTCGACGGCGCTCGCGGTTTCGGCTGGCAGGGGTCATGTCCTTCATTTCGCACGTGAATTTGCGGAGAGCGGCGGCCGTATGGGTCGCCACCTGGATCGCGCTTCCGGTCGCCGGCGCGCGTGAGTTCCGCGTCGCCGATACCCAGTCGGAGGACTACCCCACCGTGCAGGCGCTGCTGTTCATGGCGCGCCTGGTCGAGGAACGGACCGGCGGACGCCACCACATCCGCGTATTCCATTCCCGTCAGCTGGGGGAAGAAAACGACACCATCGAGCAGACCCGGGTCGGCGCCATCGATCTCAATCGCACCAATGTGGCCCCGATCGGCTCGCTGGTGCCCGCGGCCAACGTGCTCGCGCTGCCGTTTCTGTTCCGCTCGTTCGACCACCTTCACAAGGTGCTCGATCACGCGATCGGCGAGGAAGTCCTGGCCGGCTTCGAGCGCCACGGTTTTGTCGGCTTGACCTTCTACGATTCCGGATCACGGTCGATCTACAACAGCGTAAGGCCGGTCCGCACGCTGGCGGAAATGAAGGGATTGCGGATTCGGGTTCAGCAATCCGAGCTGATGTTCGGCATGATCAAGGCGCTCGGCGCCGAGCCGGTCGAGCTTCCTTACGGCCAGGTGCTGACCGGGCTTTCCACCGGATTGATCGACGGCGCGGAAAACAACTGGCCCTCCTACGTCACCACCGGCCATTACAAGCTCGCTCCCTACTACACCTTGACCGAGCACACGATGGGGCCCGAGGTACTTGTCATGTCGCTGCGCGCGTGGGAAACCCTGTCCGCCGAGGATAGGCAGATTTTCCGGGACGCGGCCCGGAAGTCGAGCATTTTCATGCGCGGCCTGTGGAGTGGGTTGGAGGAGCGCTCACGCCAGCAGGCGCGGGCCGCCGGCAACACCATCATTTCGGATTTCGACCGAAAGCCGTTCGAGAACGCGATGACCGCGATATATGCGAAGTTGGTGACGGATCCGGAGTTGCGTCAGTTGATCGAACGTATTCGCCAGGTTCAATGAGTTTCGATTTGGTCGCCCTCAAGGATGAACAGCCGGCCGTGCGCAATGCGCGGTCGCGGCGAAGCCTTGATCTGGAGACCGAGAGCTTTGTCCGGGTGCTGCCGATCAGGTGGCGCCTGCTGTCGATCGCCGCCCTCAACGCGACGGTCGCGATCATCCTCGCCGCGCTCATCTGGAACGGCGCCAACGTTCTGAGCCGCGCCTGGGACGACGTGCGCAAGGTGCGCGAGTCCGACAAGCTTCTGGTCTTGCTGGAGAGCGAGGCGAGCCGCCTGCAGAACCTGATCCACCGCTACATCAATCAGCCGAGCCAGGACGTCTTGACGGAGATTCTGGGATTGCACGGCGAGGTCCTGAGCACGCTGCGCAACCGCGGCGCCGTGGATCCCGTGCTGTCCGGCTCCGCCGACGAGCTGCGGGCGGTGACCGAGCGATTTCTGCAGGGCTTCGGAGAGGTGCGCGCGGTCCAGACCCTGATCTCGCATACCTACGAGGACGACGTGCTCAAGCCGGCGAAGGAGATGGCGGGGCTTTATGCCATCATCGAGGGCGCCATCGGCAAGCGCGACGCCCTGCTGTTGCCTTCGCTCGGAAAGTCGCGCGAGGCCTTCACCGCGGGCCTCGTCGCCGCCAATGCCTTCTATCTTTCGCTGGCTTCGGACGCCGCCGACGAAGCCCGCAGGAACATCACGACGGTGGAGCAGACCATCCCGGTGATGATCGACCTCGCCGAGAACAATCTGCAGCGCACCGCACTGACCGCGCTGGCCCAGCGCGCCGCTCTGTTCCGCGACGGAATGAAGACGCTCGCCGAACAATTCGCGATGCGCACCAATCTGCTGAAGACGGCGATCGACGACAACCAGGCGGCCATGATCGCGGTGATCAACAAGCTCTCCGCGCAAATGACGTTACGCGAGCTGCAGGCGCAGGGAAGCTTCGACCACACGCTCGCCGATATCTATCAAAACGTGGCGCTCGTCGCGGTGATTTTCCTGACCCTGATCGTCGTCATCGGTGTGCTGATCGCACGCAGCATCATCCTGCCGCTGAAGGAAATCATGGCCGCGATGCATGCCGTCGTTTCCGAGAAATACGACGAGCCCATTCACGGGACGCAGGCACACGACGAGATCGGCGAAATGGCGCGCGCGGTCGCGGTCTTTCGCGAGAACGCCATCGCCAAGCGCAAGGCCGAGAACGAGCTGCGGGCTTCCAAGGAGCGCGCGGAGAAGGCGCTCGACGACCTGCGCGAGGCGCAGCAAAACCTCATCGCCGCGGAAAAGCTCGCGGCGCTCGGCGGCCTGGTCGCGGGCGTGGCGCACGAAGTGAACAACCCGATCGGGATCAGCCTGACGGTGGCGTCGAGCTTTGCGCGCAGGTGCGACGACTTCGCCAAGGAGGTCAATTCAGGCCCGCTGCGGCGCTCGCGGCTCGACGAATTCCTCGAGGGCGGGCGGGACGCCGCCAATCAACTGGTGACCAATCTCCAGCGTGCAGGCGAGCTCGTGCATTCGTTCAAGCAAGTCGCGGTCGATCGCAGCCATGCCGACCGGCGCCCTTTCGATCTGCGGGAATCGACCGATCAAATCATCGCCAGCCTGCGCCCCGTGCTGAAGAAATCGCACATTGCGCTGACGATCGATGTGCCCTCCGGCATCGTCATGGACAGCTATCCCGGTTCCTATGGCCAGGTCTTGACCAACCTGTTCCTCAACAGCGTCGTGCATGCCTTTCCCGAAGGCCGAGCCGGAAACATCATCGTCGAGGCCCGGCAAGTGCGCGACGACGTGGATATCTTCGTGTCCGACGACGGCGTGGGCATGACCGAGGAGATCCAGCGTCGCGCGCTCGATCCGTTCTTCACGACCCGCCGCAACGAGGGTGGAACCGGCCTCGGCCTCCACATCATCTTCAATCTCGTGACTCAGCAGCTGGGCGGCCGACTGACCTTCGAATCGCGGCTCGGCTGGGGCACCCGATTTCGCATCACCCTGCCGCGCGTAGCGCCGAGGGAATCGCCGCCGACGGAGACGGCACCAATGATGGACAAGGCGCATGGCTGAAGACGACATCGTCCACTTGATCGACGATCCGGGCGACGAGCCTGCGGAACCCGGGCCGCGCTGGAAGATCGCGGTGATCGACGACGAGCCGGCCGTGCACGACGGCACGCGTTTCGCGCTCAGCGATTACCGCTTGAACGGACAGGGCCTTGAAATCCTCTCCGCCTATTCGGCGGCCGAGGGTCGCGAGCTCATGCGCAGCAATCCGGACGTGGCGGTCGTGCTGCTCGACGTCATCATGGAGAGCGACACCGCCGGGCTCAACCTGGTCGAATACATCCGCAAGGAGCTCAAGAACGAGACGGTACGCATCATCCTTCGCACCGGCCAGCCGGGCCAGGCGCCGGAGCGGCGCGTCATCGTCGATTACGACATCAACGACTACAAGGCGAAGACCGAGCTCACGGCCGACAAGCTGTTCACCGCTTTGACCGCCGCGCTGCGCAGTCACCAGCAGCTCCAGCGCATGGTCGAGACCCGCCGCGGGCTCGAAATCATCATCGAGGCTGCATCGACCTTGTTCGACTTCAAGTCGATGCAGCGGCTGGCCGAAGGCGTTCTCACCCAGATCGCGTCGCTGCTCAATGTCGATTGCGCCGGAATTCTGGTTTTGCGCGAGGCCCAGAACGCGCATGAGACCTTCTCGGTGCTGGCGGGGTCGGGCTGCTACAGCCGTTTCATCGGCAGCGACGTCTCGCAAATCATCGAGCACGATCTGCGGCATCTGGTCGAGGAGGCGTTCACGCGGCGCCATCACGAGTTCTCGTCGCGCCGCTCTGTCCTCTACATCAAGACGCTGAGCGGCCGCGAAGTCGTGGTCGTGCTGGAGGCGGCACGGCACCTCTCCAACACCGACCGCGCGCTGGTCGAGATCTTCTGCAGCCGGCTCTCCATCGCTTTCGACAATGTCATTCTGTACGAGCAGCTGCAGCGGGCCAATGCCCGGCTCGAGGAGCGCGTCGCCGCGCGCACGCAGGACTTGACCACCGCCAACCGCCGCCTCACCGCGCAGTGGGCACGGCTGCGGCAGGCCAACGCCTTCAAGAGCGAAATCCTCGGAACCGTCGCCCACGACTTGAAAAACCCGCTGGGGGTGATCCTGGGCCGAACCGAAATATTGAAAGAGATGATCGGCGCGGCCGGCGCGCTCGACGAGAACGTGCAGGTGCAGATCGCCCATATCCGCGACGCGGCCAACCGGCTCACCGAAATGGTCGACGACCTGGTGTCGGACGCGATGGCCGACGCCCTCGACATCACGATCCGGCGCGAGCCCATCGACATTGCGGTTCTGGTCCAGGAAGTCGCCGAGGCGAACCGGCCGCTCGCCGCCCGGAAGGAACAGACCATCACCGTCATCGCTCCCCCCGACCATGCGGCCATGTGCGATTCCGATCGCATCCGCGAGGCGATCGACAACCTCGTCAGCAACGCGATCAAATACAGCCCGATCGGCGGAGCCATCGACCTCTTGGTGGCACGCGAGGAGGGCAATATAATCGTGCGCGTGACCGACCAGGGGGCCGGTCTCTCGCCGGAAGATATCTCTCGCCTGTTCGGCCGCTTCCAGCGGCTTTCGGCGAAGCCGACCGCCGGCGAAACCTCGACCGGCCTCGGCCTTTCGATCGTCAAGCGGATTGTCGATCTGCATGGCGGACGAATTACGGTCGAAAGCACGGGCGCCGGGAAGGGCGCGACGTTCAAGCTGACGTTGCCGGTAACATGAGCCAAGCGCAGCACATCGTCGTCGTCGATGACGAGCAGCCCGCCCGCGAAATGGTCGGGGACTATCTGCGCATGCACGGCTTCAGCGTCAGCTTGTGCGACGGCGGCGCGAGCCTGCGCAAGACCATCGCGCAGCAGGTTCCGGATCTGATCGTCCTCGATCTCAACATGCCGGTGGAGGACGGTCTTTCGATCATCCGTGATCTCAAGCAGCGCATGACCGTGCCGGTCATCATGTTGACCGCGACTGCGAGCGCCATCGATCGCGTGGTCGGCCTCGAGCTCGGCGCCGACGACTACCTCGCCAAGCCGTGCGAGCTGCGCGAACTGCTCGCCCGCATCCGTTCGGTGCTGCGCAGGAGCGGCGCCGGCGCGCAGCCGGCGCCGCAGGCCCCGGCCAGCCACCCGCAGCCGGCGCCCGAGCGAACGCGGGTGCGGTTTGGAACCAAATGGCTCGACCATGATGCGCAGGCGCTGTGCGACGATGAGGGCAACGAGCATCCCCTCACTGCCTCGGAATACGGCCTGCTGAAGGTCTTCGCCGCCAATCCCAAGCGGGTGCTGTCCCGCGACCGGCTGCTCGAACTGGCCAATGCCCGCGACGCCGAGGCCTTCGACCGGGCCATCGACCTGCGGATCATGCGCATCCGCCGCAAGATCGAGCCCGACCCCGCCCGGCCCTCGGTCATCCGCACCGTCCGCGGCGGGGGCTACTTATTTTCTCCGACCGGCGAAGCATCTTCGCTGGACTGATGCAGAATTGCATCATCGGACGAAACAATTCCCCATATCCCAATACCTTTGATGTCGTCGCGGCACAGGCGACGAAACAATTCACCCCGCCGACGAAGCCATTTTTCTTCCCCGACGTAACATCCAAGCAACAGGTGTTTGTTAGTCAGTATCCTTAAGGGCTGACTAAGAGGGGATCGTCATGCAAACCGAATACGTGTTGCGCGATGTCGCGCCGCCGCGCTTCCGGACGCCTGTCCAGGAGACGGCGGACGAGACGCTGATCGGGCTGATTGCCGATGGCGATAAGCGCGCCATGCAAGTACTCTACGCCCGGCACAACGTCAGGGTGTACCGGTTCATCGTTCGCCTGACGGGAAATCAGTCGCTGGCCGAGGATCTCGTGAGCGAGGTGTTCCTCGACGTCTGGCGGCAGGCCGAGGGTTTCGAATTCGAAATCCCAGGTTTCCACCTGGCTGCTCGCGATCGCGCGCTACAAGGCGCTGTCGGCCATGCGGCGTCGCACCGACGAGCATCTGGACGACCATATGGCGGCGACTATCGAGGACACCGCCGACGATCCGGAAACCGTGGTCAATACCAGGGATCGCAATACCATCGTGCAGAAGTGCCTGACCCAGCTCTCGCCGGCGCACCGCGAAGTCATCGACCTCGTTTATTACCATGAGAAGTCGGTTGACGAAGTCGCGCGCATCGTCGGGGTGCCGGCCGCCACAGTGAAGACCCGCATGTTCTATGCCCGGAACAAGATGGCGGATCTCCTCAAGCAGTCCGGAGTCAGCGCCCTCTGATCGCAACGTCCGATCCCCTCGGACGATCAGCTACGCACTTTAATGTCCATGATAAGGCTACGCGGGCCGGTACCTCAGGTACCGGCCCGCAATAATTTTGCGCCACACACGCCCAGAATGATCGAGAGGACTTCCGTCCGATGCTGGCCTGCCCTGGCCGCAATACCGGCGTAAGCGGCCTTGAGGCGGGGCCATCGCCGCTGGCGCGGCTCAGTGCCGAAAGGGGCCGCGGAACAGGCCGAAAAGGACCGCGGCCGCCAAGACCAGGCCGGCGAGCGGAATCAAAATCACGAACGCGCCCAGGACCAACAGAAAAACGGCCGCCGCGAGCAGCGCGACCGCGAGCGCCGCCATGGCGAAACCGAAGGGGCCAACCCGGGCGACGTAGATTCGCTGGGTGCCGCGGCCCTCGAAGGCCGCGCGCGCCCCCCGGCGCGAATGCAGATCCGCCGCGCCCGGCGGAATGATCTCCGGCTCGGCACGGGGGCGACTGGTTTCGGGCACGGATCGCTCCATCACGGTCTCGCGGTGGTACCTGGCGTCATGTCTATGTAGGCAGGGCGATGGGCTGGCACAACGGGAGGGCTCGAACGAGCTCGCACATGCGCGATGCCTTGCGGGAGGCTCGATTATCTCGTGCGGCGTCGGAGATGCCGGCATTGCGCCAAGGATCACGCCGCGTAGCCCGGACTATCCCAACTCAAGCAGCGCGGATTTGTCCGGCCACAGCGCGCGCGCATAGGCGATCAGCGCCGCGCCGACCGCCTCCGGCTGCTCCGCGATCACCGCGTGGCTCGCGCGCGATCACCGCGCGATGGTCACGCGCTCCCCGAAGCGTGCCTTGTAGGCACCGGCGTCCTCGACATGCGCCACCGGATCGTGATCAGGCTGCAGGTAAAGGATCGGCGCCTGCCCTGCCGCGAAGTCCACTTCCCGCGAGGTGCGGTCGCCGGCGATGCGCTGCGCCGCCAGGACCTCGGGGTGCCAACCGTCGAGCCATGCACGCGGGTCATTGCCCGTTATGCCGGCTCCCGATAATCCATCTCGGCGACTCCAGGAAGCCGCGAGCGTAGCCCGGATGAAGGCAAGCGCAATCCGAGATTCGCTCTCCTAGAGCTTATTGGTGGAGCATGATCTTTTCCGAAAACCGGTATCCACTTTTCGGGATCATGCTCTCCTCATCAAGCGGTCGACACATCGAGAGGTCGCCAGTATCCGCGTTCAGGCGGCTGTGGACGGGGACGGCCGTAGGCAGGACGGCAGCGAATGCGCTATGCTTCACATAGCCTTGGGAGGCACTTTCCAATCGCTCCAATCCGCTTCACCCCGGGCCACCGGCAAGACGACAACAAGATTCGTGAAGGCAACTCGCGAGAGGAAGCTCATGGCCAAGCTCAATATCAACGGCACAATCCGCGACGTGGAAGCGGAGCCGGAGACCCCGCTGTTGTGGGTCATCCGCGAGCAGGTCGGTCTCACCGGCACCAAATACGGCTGCGGCATCGCGCAATGCGGCGCCTGCTCCGTGCATATCAACGACGAGGTGCAACGTTCCTGCTCGATCCGCGTCGGCGACGTGCGCGCCAGCGACCGGATCGTCACCATTGAAGGCCTGTCTCCCTCCAGCTCGCATCCCGTGCAGAAGGCGTGGGCGGCGGTCGACGTGCCGCAGTGCGGCTATTGCCAGTCCGGACAGATCATGGCCGCTGCGGCGCTGCTGAAGAGAATCCCGAAGCCGAGCGACCAGGACATCGACCAGGCGATGACCAATATCTGTCGCTGCGGCACCTATCAGCGCGTGCGAGCCGCCGTGCACATGGCGGCCAACGACACATCCAGAACCTGAGGGAGCCCAGCCCGTGAAAAAGATCACCCGCGGCAACGCCGCGAAGCTGTCGCGCCGCACGTTCGTCATCGGCTCCGCCGCGGCCGGCGGCGGCCTCGCGCTCGGTTTCAACCTGCCGGCCGGCTTCGGCGAAGCCATCGCGCAGAGCCCCGGCAACGCCGGCACGGAAGTCAATATCTGGGTGGCGATCAGGCCCGACGACACCTGCGTGATCCGCATCGCGCGCTCGGAGATGGGCCAGGGCACGCTCACCGGCCTCGCCCAGCTCGTCGTCGAGGAGCTCGAATGCGATTGGAGCAAGGTGGCCACCGAGCAGATCACCCCCGGCACCAACCTCGCCCGCAAGCGCGCCTGGGGCGAGATGGGAACCGGCGGCAGCCGTGGCATCCGCACCTCGCAGGATTATGTCCGCCGCGGCGGGGCCGCGGCGCGCTTGATGCTGCTGCAGGCCGCCGCGGAGGCCTGGACGGTGCCGGTCGGCGAGCTCACCGTGGCAAACGGCGTGATCACCCACGCTGCATCCCGGCGGTCGGTGAGCTACGGCAAGATCGCTGCGGCGGCCGCCAAGCTCGCGCCGCCGGACCCCAAGAGCATCAAGCTCAAGGATCCGAAGGATTGGAAGATCGCGGGCAAGCCGCTGAAACGGCTTGATACCGCCGACAAGCTCAACGGCAGCAAGGTCTACGCCATCGACGTCAAGCTGCCGGGCATGCTGTGCGCCGCGATCAAGCAGTGCCCCGTGTTCGGCGGCAAGCTCAAGAGCTACGACCAGGCGAAGATCGCCGCCATGCCCGGCGTGCGCAAGGTGGTGAAAGTAAAGGACAGCGGCGTCGCCGTCGTCGCCGACACCTGGTGGCGGGCGAAAAGGGCGCTCGATGCCCTGCCGATCGTCTGGGACGAAGGCGCGGCCGCAACGCAATCGAGCGCGACCATTGCCGAGCATCTCAAGGAGGGGCTGACCGCAGCCGCGACCAACGGCTCGCGACAGAACGGCGACGCGCCCGCAGCAATCGCGGCCGCGGCGAAGAAGGTCGAGGCGGTTTACAGCACGCCGTTCCTGGCCCATGCGACCATGGAGCCGATGAACGCCACCGTCAAAATCTCCGCCGACAAGGCCGAGGCCTGGGTGCCTAGCCAGAACGTAGAGGCCTCGCTTGCCGCGCTGTCGGAGGCTTCCGGCGTTGCGCTCGCCAAATGCGATGTTCACCGGATCGACCTCGGCGGCGGTTTTGGCCGGCGCGGCGGCACGCAAGATTTCGTGCACCAGGCGGTGGCGATCGCCAAGGAGTTTCCGGACGTTCCGATCAAACTGATCTGGAGTCGCGAAGAAGACCAGGCGCACGACTTCTACCGCCCGATCTCGCAGTGCGCGCTGTCCGCCGGTCTCGACGCCGACGGCAAGCTCAGCGGGCTGCACGTGCGGGTGTCCGGACAATCGATCAACGCCACCTTGAACCAGGCGGCGATTGCCAGCGGCAGGGACATGCGCCAGCTGCAAGGGCTGTGGGCGGAGCCGGGCGACGCCCAGCTCGGCTACAGCGTGCCCAACCTGTTGATCGAATACGCCATGCGCAACACCCACGTGCCGGTCGGCCCGTGGCGTGGCGTCAATACCAACCAGAACGCCGTCTACATGGAATGCTTCATCGACGAGGTCGCGCGCGCCGCGGGCAAGGACCCGCTCGAGTTTCGCCGCGCGCTCATGGGGGAGCACCCCAAGCATCTCGCCGTGCTCAACGCCGCGGCCGAGAAAGGCGACTGGGGCAAGCCGCTTCCTCCCGGCGTGCATCGCGGCATCGCGCAGTTCATGGGCTACGGCAGCTACTCGGCCGCCGTCGCCGAAGTCTCGGTGAGCAGCCAGGGCAAGCTCAAGGTGCATCGCATGGTGCTGGCGCTCAATTGCGGGCATGCGGTCAATCCCGGCCAGATCGCCGCCCAGGTCGAAGGCTCGGTGGCGTACGGCCTCACGGCCACGCTCTACGGCGAGTGCCGGGTCAAGGACGGCCGCATGGTGGACATCAACTTCGACAGCTACGAGATCATGCGGCTCGCCGAAATGCCGAAGGTGGAAACGGTCATCGTGCCGACCCACGATTTCTGGGGCGGCGTCGGCGAGCCCACGATCTGCGTCGTGGCGCCCGCCGTGCTCAACGCCATCCACGCGGCGACCGGCAAGCCGGTGCGCAGCCTGCCGCTGAAGAACGTGAAGCTGGCTTAGATCGTCCGCGCCAGGTTTGGCCTGCAGACACCACCCCCGGGGCTCAACTCCGGGGGTGTATCCTTTCACCGCCCGCGATACACTCGACTCGCAGCTTGCAATGAACCAGCCGGCGAGGAACGTCGAGCACCGCCGTCATGCCCAAGACCCTGTTCGACAAGATCTGGGACTCCCACCTGGTCGCGCGGCGCGCCGACGGCCGCGACCTCATCTATATCGACCGCCACGTGCTGCACGAGTTGCACGCGCCGCACGCTTTCGAGCAATTGGAGAAGCAGCGGCGGCCGGTGCGTCGAGCCGATCTTACCTTCTCCATGCAGGACCACACCGTCGCCACCAAGCCCGGGCGCGACGACGGCACCAATCCGTCGGGCGCGGCCTTTCTCAAGGCGATGCGCGCGGGCAGCCGGCGCAACGGCATCCGGCTGTTCGACATCGACGACCCGGAACAGGGCATCTCGCACGTCGTCGCGCCCGAGCTCGGCATGGTGCTGCCGGGCGCGACCCATGCCGTCCCCGACAGCCATGCCAGCACGGTGGGCGGCCTCGGTGCGCTCGCCTTCGGCTGCGGCACGACCGAGCTCGCGCATATTCTGTCGACGCAGGTGATGGCGCTCAAGCGGCCGAAGCGGATGCTGATACGTCTTGAAGGCAGGCTCGGCGCCCATGTCACCGCCAAGGACGTGGCGCTGCGCATCATCGGCGAGCTCGGGGTCGCGGGCGCGCGCGGCTACGTCGTCGAATATGCCGGCGCGGCGGTGCGCGCCATGCCGATCGAAAGCCGCATGACGCTGTGCAATCTCAATATCGAGATGGGCGGCCGCTCCGGCTTGGTGGCAGCGGACGACTCGGCGTTTTCCTGGATTGCGGGACGTCCTTACGCGCCGCAAGGCGTGATGTGGGAGCGCGCCATTGCCCATTGGCGCACGCTCGGAAGCGACGAGGGCGCCGAATTCGACCGCCAACACGTGCTCGACTGCAGCGACCTCGAGCCGCAGATCACCTGGGGCACCGATCCGAGCCAGGTGCTCGGCATTTCCGGCCGCGTACCCGATCCGTCGGCGGTCGAGGCCGACCGGCGCGCCGCGGTCGAAAGCGCGCTCGGCTACATGGGGCTCGAGCCCGGGATGGCGCTCGCAGGCCTCAAGGTCGACCGCGTATTCATCGGCTCGTGCACCAACAGCCGCTTGCCGGATCTCGAGGCCGCCGCCGACGTGGTGCGCGGGCGCCACGTCGCGGACGGCGTCATCGCCATGGTCGTGCCCGGCTCGACCACGGTCAAGCGCGCGGCGGAAGCCGCCGGGCTCGACCGTGTCTTCCGCGCCGCCGGATTCTTCTGGGGCGAGTCCGGGTGCTCGATGTGCGCCGGCGGCAACGGCGATCGCGGCGAGCCGGGCGAGCGCTGCGTCTCCACCACCAACCGCAATTTCGAGCACCGCCAGGGTCCGAAGGTGCGCACCCATCTCGTCAGCCCGGCGACCGCCGCGGCCACCGCTGTCGCCGGACGCATCGCCGACGTGCGGCGCCTCACCTCGGGACAGGCGTGATGCAGCAGTTCACGACCCATACCGGCGTCGCCGTCCCGCTGCTGCACGACGACATCAATACCGACCAGATTGCGCCGGTGCAGTCGATGCGCAGCCTCAAGCCGGACTACAAGACGCTCCTGTTCATGCGCGCGCGCCGGCGCGACGACGGCAGCGAGGATCCGGACTTCGTGCTCAACCGGCCGCAGTTCAGGAATGCCGGGATTCTGGTGACCGGCCATAATTTCGGCGCCGGCTCCTCGCGCGAAGCCGCGGTGTGGGGGATGCTGGCGAACAACATCCGCGTCATCGTGGCGAAGAGCTTCGCCGACATCTATCGCGAGAACTGCCTGCAAAACGGCCTGCTCCCGATCGTGCTCGCAACGCCGGAGGCGCAGGCCTTCGAGCAGCGGGTGGTGGCGGTGAACGGTGCGGCGCCGTTCACCGTCGATCTGGAGACGCAACGCATCAGCGGCCCCGGCGGTCCCGATATCGCTTTCGACATTCCCGCGGCCGACCGCATGCGCCTGATCGAAGGCCTCGACGATATCGGCCTCACGCTCAAGCACGTGGACGAGATCGGGAGCTGGGAACGACGCATGGCCGCCGCGCAGCCCTGGCTGCAAACGGCTTGCGACAGCCGGGAATGATCGCACGCTCGCGCTCCGCGCGCGCGGACGCGAACCGCCTTGACGGAGAAAACCCATGAACGTGAGGACGAAATTCAGAGCGCTCATGGCGGGCACGCGCCTGGTGCTGATGCCGGGCGCCTATGACGCGCTCTCCGCCCGCATCATCGAGTCCGAGGGTTTCGAGGCGATGGTCGCCGGCGGCTACGCCGGCGTCGGCAGCATGCTGGCGCAGGCCGATATGGGCCAGTCCAACATGCGCGACTATGCCGACCATTATGCGCGCATCTGCGCCGCGGTCGAAATCCCGGTCTATGTCGACGCCGACACCGGCTTCGGCGGCGTCAACAACGTGCGCCAGATGGTGCGCGCCTTCGAGGGGGCGGGCGTCGCCGGCCTGTTCATCAGCGACCAGGTGTTCCCGAACCGTTGCGGCTACCTGCCGGGCAAGCAGATCGTCCCGGTCGAGCAGATGCTCGCCAAGGTCAAGGCCGCGCTCGACGCACGGCGCGATCCCGGCCTGTTCATCGCCGCGCGCACCGATGCCGCGGGCGTCGAGGGTATCGACTCCGCCATCGCCCGCTGCCAATTGTTCATGGAAGCCGGCGCCGACATGGCCAAGCCCATGGGCGTCGACACCGTCGCGGACATCAAGCGTGTGCTGCGCGAGGTCGGCGGGCCGCACATGGCCACGCTCTCGCAGGCTGCGGGCCCCAAGGCGCGCAGCCTCGAGGAGCTGGAAGCGGCCGGAGTCTCGGCCGCCACCTTCCCGTCGGTTGCGCTGTTCGCGGCGGCGCAGGCGGTGCGCAACGTGCTGCGCCTGCTCAAGCACGGCAACTCGCTCGCGCCCTGCCAGGAGCATCTCATCCCGCTCGACGACTATTACGACCTCGTCGGCTTGAAGCCGCTATTGGCGCGCGAGGAAAGCTACGACAAGGCGGCGGCCGCGCTGCTGCGCCAGCGCGCGGCGGAATAGGCGGGCGACCCTCGATGATATTCCGGAGGTCGACGTATTTGGCACGATGGGTCCCCGCTTTCGCGGGGACGACTGCCCTGTGCCTGGGCGTTTGCCCCGGCGCGCAAGCCCAGGCGCCGCAGGATTTCTACGCGAACAAGCAGATCCGGATGATCATCGGGCATCCCGTGGGGAACGACTACGATCTCGCCGGGCGTTTCCTCGCGCGCTATCTCGCCAAGCATATCCCAGGCGAGCCGACCATCATCGTCCAGAACATGCCGGCGGCCGCCAGCATCGCCGCGGCCAATTTCCTCTACGCCCAGGCGCCGCGCGACGGAACGGTGCTCGGCTCGTTCTCGCGTAACGTGCCGAGCCAGGCGCTTATGGGACAGGCCAACCTCGAGGTCGATCCCCGCCGCTTCAACTGGCTCGGCGCGACGTCGCTGCCGGCGCGGGTCTGCGTGCGCTGGGTCTCGGCGCCGGTGAAGACCCCCGCGGATCTGTTCACGCAGGAATTCATCGTGGGAGGCGCCGGCGCCGGCTCCGCGCTCAGCATCCTGCCGACCGTGTTCAACCACGTGCTCGGCACCAAATTCCGCATCGTGCAGGGCTACAAGGGCACCACCGACACCGTGCTCGCCATGGAGCGTGGCGAGGTGCAGGGGGCGTGCGCCTCCTATGGTCAATTCCGCATCTACGAGCAGCTCATACGCGACGGCAAGCTGGTCTTTCTGCTGCGCGCGGAGGAATCGCCGATCGCGGAGATCCCCGATGTGCCCTCGATCTTCGACTATGCCAAGAGCGACGAGCAACGCCAGCTCATGCGGTTCGTTTTTTCGAGCACCGAGTTCGGCCGACCCTACGTCTTCCCGCCCGAGGTGCCGAAGGACCGCGTGGACGTGATGCGCAAGGCCTTTGCCGAGGCGCTCCGGGATCCGGCGCTCGCAAGCGAAGCAGCCCGCATGAAGATGGACATGACCTATCGCCCGCCCGATCAGCTGGAGCGGCTGGTGGCCAACCTCTATGCGACGCCGCCGGCGATGATCGAGACGGTCAAGAAGCTTGTTCCCAATACGCAATAGGTGGGCGGTCGAACAATGAGCCTTGTTGCGGCGCCTGAGCAGCGAATTCGGTGCGCTCGCCTCCCCGCGCAACCCGGGCTTGCCCGCTTCCGGCAAGTCTTGGGAGTGACCGAACCCTGGCAAGCCAGGGCTCGGTTGGGGAGCGAGCATACCGAGCTTGCGGCCCGCCCAATGGGCCACTCGCACCTCACCGTTACAGTCATCAGGTCGCGGCGAACGACCCATGACCCAGCCTGATCGCTTCCTGCTCGCCGGCGTGATGGGCGACCCGGTCATGCATTCGCGTTCGCCCAAGCTGCACAATTACTGGCTCGGCAATCACGGGCTTGCCGGCGCCTACCTGCCGCTCGCCATCAAGGCGGAGGGCCTGCGCGCCGCGTTGCGGGCGTTGCCGGCGCTCGGGTTCTCCGGCTGCAACCTGACCATTCCGCACAAGGAGGCGGCGCTTGCGATCGTCGACCGGGTCGATCCGGTCGCGCGCCGAATCGGCGCGATCAACTGCGTCGTGGTCGCGTCCGACGGATCGCTCACCGGGCAGAACCACGATGCCTTCGGCTACATCGAGAGCATCCGCGAGGCGCAGCCCGGCTGGCGCGCCGATGCCGGGCCCATCGTCGTGATCGGCGCCGGCGGCGGGGCGCGCGCCGTGCTGGTGAGCCTGATCGACCAGGGCGCGCGCGAGATCAGGCTGATCAACCGCACGTTCGCGCGCGCGACGGCGCTGCAACGGGAACTCGGCGGCCCGATCGCAGCGCTGGAATGGGAGGACCGGCACGCCGCGCTCGACGGCGCGGCGATGCTGGTCAACACCACCAGCCAGGGCATGGCGGGCGCGCCGCCGCTCGACCTCGCGCTCGACCGCTTGCCGCCGCGCGCGCTCGTCTCCGACATCGTCTATATCCCGCGCGAGACGGCGCTGCTGGCGGCGGCGCGCAAGCGCGGCCATCCGACGGTGAACGGGCTCGGCATGCTGCTGCATCAGGCGCGGCCGGCGTTCCGCGCCTGGTTCGGGATCATGCCCGAGGTGACGCCGGAACTGCGCGCCATGATCGAGGCGACGACGTGAGCGGCGATTTACATCGCCCGCGATCCGGACCAAGCTTCGCCGCCTTCGCACCCCAATTTCGAGGAGATTGCATGAACCGACGTGACGTGCTGGCCGCCGGGTTGGCCTCGCTTTCGGCCGCAACGCTGCTGCCGCGCACCGCGCTCGCCTTCCCCGACCGCCCGATCCGGCTCGTGGTTCCGTTCTCGCCGGGCGGCGCCACCGACGTGGTCGGCCGGCTGTGGGCGGACAAGATGAAGCCCGTCCTCGGAACGGTGGTCACGGAGAACCGCGGCGGCGGCGGCGGGGTGACCGGCGCCGCCGAGGTCGCGCGCGCGCAGCCGGACGGTCACACCTTCCTGTTCGGCAATACCAGCACGCAGGTGCTCATCCCCGCGATCATGAGCAATCCGCCCTACGATCCGCTCAAGGACTTCGTCGGCATCTACATCCTGTGCAACGCGCCGACCTCCATCGTGGTCCACGAATCCGTGCCCGCGCACAACCTCAAGGAGCTGATCGCCTATGCCAAGGCCAATCCGGGCAAGCTGTCCTACGGCTCGGCCGGCGCCGGCACGCTCACCAATCTGGCCGGCGAGCTGTTCAAGCAGCTCATCGGCGCCCCCGACATCGTGCACATTCCCTACAAGGGTTCGGCGCCCGGCGTCGCCGACCTTGCCAGCGGCCATATTCCGATGATGACCCCGAACGTGGGCGGCCCGCTGCTCGCGTTCCATCGCGCCGGCAAGGTGCGCATCCTCGCGATCAATTCGGTCGCGCGCATCAAGGCGGCGCCGGACATTCCGACCGCGATCGAAGCCGGGCTTCCCGGCATGATCGCCGGCAATCTCAACGGGCTTTTTGCTCCGGCCGGCGTGCCGAAGGCGATCGTCGATCAGATCGCGCGAGGCGACGCGCAAGGTCATGGCGGATGCGGATTTCCAACGCATCCTGGTGACGTCGGGCTTCGAGCCGATCCTCGATTCCGGCCCCGAGCCGACCCGGCAGTTCATCATCGAGGAGCATGCGCGCTGGATGCCGGTCATGAAGGCGACCCACTTCAAGATGGAGTGACGTGATGCCTCGTGGTCCCGCGCACGAATGCAGGGTGGGCAAAGGCGCGTCGCGCGATCTTCGCGCGTGGGCAAAATCGCCCCGCGCGCGGCCACGCGGCTACGACACGGCAGGCGATTGTGCCCACCCTACACGCGCTCTCTGCCGGTCGCGCTAGGCACCAACGATAATGCAAACAGGACATCCATGGCCCGCGTTCCCCTGATCCAAGAGCAAGACCATCCCGAATTCGCCGAGGCAATCGAGAAATATCGCGCCGGGCGGCGCGGCAAGCTGATCAACATCTATCGCATGCTGCTCAATTGCTCCCGCGCTCGCCGACAGCTGGTTCAACCATTCCAACGCGGTGCGCTGGAAGACCGCGCTCGACGGGCGGCTGCGCGAGATCGTGATCATCCGCATGGGCCATCTCGCCAACTCGCAATACGTGTTGCGCCAGCACGTGCCGTCGCTGGCGCTCGCCGACGGGCTCACGCTCGAGGAATGCGACGCGCTCGCCGACTGGCGCGCCCTCGAAATTCTTCAGCGCGCAGCGAGCGCGCGGCGCTGGCCTATGCCGACACCATGACCCGCGACATCGAGGTGCCCGACGACGTGTTCGCCGAGGTCAAGCGCCATTTCGATCGACCGCCAGATCGTCGAATTGACCGTGCTGATCGGCAGCTACAACATGAACGCGCGGGTGATACAGGCGCTCGAGCTCGACCTCGAGCCGGTCGCGCCCTGAGCTTTTCCGGAGTTCATCCCGTGCCGGCGGACAGTCGGTCCTGGTGGTCGAAGACGACCGCTTCCTGCGCGTGGTCGGCATCGTGCTCGACCCGGACACGTCGCGCGAGCGCTACGCCGCCTACGCCGATTTCTTCGCCCACGACGAGCCCGATTTCGCCGGCTACTGCGAGCGCGTGCGCGCACGCGTCGGCGGACTGTTTCCGGCGAGGTGCGGCTGGTCGACACGGCGGAGGAGATGCGCGCGGCCGCTGCCGGGAAGTCGGGCGCTCATCGTCGAGTCGCTCGCCGTCGGCGACGCGAGAGCTCGCCGCCGGCAGCGCGCTGCGCGTGGTGCAGAAATACGGCGCCCAGCCGCGCAACATCGACACCGCCGCCTGCGCCAGGAGGGGCATCAAGGTGCTGACCATCCGGCGGCGCGCCAATATCGCCTGCGCCGAGCTTGCGTTCGCGCTCATGCTCACGCTCGCCAAGAAGCTGCATCGGCTCGCCGGACGCATCAGCGTCGAGCAGCTCGGCGAGCTCGGCTACAGCTACAAGCCGTTCGACCGCCGCCACACGCCCAATTCGAACTGGCCGCGCATTCCCGGGCTGCGCATGCTCAACGAGTCGACCCTCGGCATCATCGGCCTCGGCGAGATCGGCCGCGAGATCGCGATCCGGGCGGCGGCGTTCGGGATGCGCATTCTCTACCACCAGCGCACCCGGCTGCCGGAGGCGGACGAGCGCGCGCTCGCAGGCGAGCTACGTGCCGCTCGACAAGCTGCTCGCCGAGAGCGACTGGGTCGTGCCGCAACTGCCGAGCGGGCCGGCGACGCAGGGCTTCATCGACCGCTCGCAGTTCGCGCAGATGAAGCCCGGCGCCGTCCTGGTCAACATCTCGCGCGCCGACATCGTCGACCGCGCGGCGCTGATCGAGGCGCTCAAATCGGGCCGGCTCGGCGGCTTCGCGCTCGATCCGCTGTACGAGGCGCCGGGCCGCGGCGACGACGAGCTTCTGGAATTCGACAACGTGGTGCTGTCGCCGCATATCGCGGCGCAGCCGCGCTTCAACGCGCTCAATGATCTCGCCGAGATGATGGAGCGCCTTTCGAATGAGAGCTCGAAGCGCATGAGCAAGGCGTTTCGTTTCGATCGCCACGGCGGACCCGAGGTGCTGCGCTTCGAGGAGGTCGAGGTGGGCGCGCCCGGCGCCGGCGAGGTGCGCATGCGCAACCCGCGGTCGCGGTCAACTATCGCGACGTGCTGATGCGGCAGCGGCGTGCATGCGGTCAAATCGTTGCCCTCCGGCATCGGGCTCGAAAGCGCCGGCGTGATCGACGCGGTCGGACCCGGGGTGGACGCCGTCTCGGCCGGCGACCGCGTCGCCTATGCCGGCATGCCGGAAGGCTCCTACGCGGAATTGCGCATCGTGCCGGCGGCGCGCCTCATCCCGCTTGCCCCAAGGCATCGACGAGCGCACCGCCGCCGCGATGATGATCCGCGGCATGACCGCGCGCGTGCCTTCTCAAGGACGTTTACGAGGTGCAGCGCGGCGACACAATCGTGATCCACGCCGCCGCCGGCGGGGTCGGCCTGATCATGTGCCAGTGGGCGAAGCATCTCGGCGCGACCGTCATCGGCACCGTGAGCAGCGACGAGAAGGCCGCGGTGGCGCGCGCGCACGGCTGCGATCATGCCATCGTCTACACGCGGGAGGATTTTGCCGAGCGCGTGCGCGAGATCACCGGCGGCGAGGGCGTGCCCGTGGTCTACGATTCCGTGGGCAAGGCAACGTTCGAGGGATCGCTCCGCTGCCTGCGCCGGCGCGGCGTGATGGCGTCCTTCGGCGAGGCCTCCGGCGATCCCGATCCCGATGCCGCCGCGACGGCTGGGAGCGCTCGGCTCGATCTACCTGACCCACCCCAGCGTGTCGAACTACACCGTCACCCGCGCGGAATTGCTCGCCACCGCCAACGATCTCTTCGCCATGGTCGGCAGCGGCAGGATCAAGATCGAGATCAGCAAGACCTATCCCTTGCGGGACGCGCCGCAGGCCCATGCCGATATGGAAGCGCGCAAGACCACGGGGTCGATCGTGCTGGAAGTGTGAAAACGATTTCGCTGCGGCCTGATGTTGCCGCGAACTCGGTGCGTTCCCCTCCCCCCTTGCGGGGGGTTGGAGGCGGGGGTCGAAGTTGGCTGACGCATCGCCGACAACGACCCCTCCCCAGCGCTCGCCCACAGAGCCGGCGTGATCAGCTCATGCGAGCGTCAGCGGGGCGCCGCCCAGGTCCTCGGCCCGCTCCACCTTGATGAGAACCCCAAAACCTTTCTTGTCCGGATCGCCCTTCTTCTCGGGCTCGATCAGACGCTTCCAGATTTCTTCGTAGATCGGACCCGATTTGTAGATTTTCGCGGTGCCATAGAAACGCGCGATGCCGCCGCGCGGCAGCAGCCCCGCTTCCCGCAGCGGCGGCTTGCGGAAATAGATGGTGACCTTGGTACCGTCGGCGAGGTTGGCGTTGGTCGATCCTTTGCCGCGCTCCCACAGCGCGAAATGCTCGTCGTCATAGACCATGGTGCTGCCGCGCGGGGTGATCTGTGCGTATCCGCTCGGCAAGGCGGTCCCTACGAGGCAGACATGCGCGGGATAGGCCGTGTTGATGTGCTCGTGCAATGCTTTCGGAATGGTCGCCAAGGCATCCTCCCGTCTGTTGGTCATCACGCTGGTGGATAGGGCGCTCCCACAGGCACGCCCCAACGAGTTGATTCAGTGCCCGGTCGCAAGCGCCGCCAATCTGTCCGGCGCCTGCGGAGCATCATTGCCGCGCCAGACGATATGCATGTCCGGACGCAGCAGCAGGAGATCATAGCCGTAGACGTCGCGCGCGCGCTCGTCGGAAATATCGAGAACCTGCAGCGGAGCGCCGAGCGCCGCGAACGCGCGTTGCAGCGGCGCCGCGTCGGCACGCGCGCCGCCGAGCCGCAACAACGTATAGCCGTAGCCGTAGCCGATACGGTCCTGCATCGCGCCGCCGTCGCGCAGCCACACGTGCGGCAGCCGCGCGCCCGGCCAGGTGGTCGGCACGTAGGCCATGAAATTGTGCTCGGGTGCTTCCCCCGGCTCCGCCGCGATCAACGGCGAGCCGACGTAGCGGTAGCCGAGCTCGGCGCCGATCATTTCGCTCGCCTTGCGCTGCTCGACGTCGGCGACGCGCGCGAGCTGTTCCCGCAGCACGGCGCCGGCGGGCGTGTGCTCGCGGATTTCCGGCCGGTAGAGCCTGCGCCAGGTCCGCCGTCCCTCCGCCGCGAAGCCGGACGCCGCGACGTTGCGCGCTCCCACCTGCCGGCGCTCGATCTCGTAGGACGCGAGCAGGTTGCGACCGCCCCAGCCCGCGAGCGTGGCCGCGAGCTTCCAGGAGAGGTCGATGGCGTCGCCGACGCCGGTGTTCATGCCGAGCCCGCCGGTGGGGATGACGAGGTGCACGGCATCTCCGGCCAGGAACACGCGGCCTTCGCCGTAGCGGTCGGCCAGCAGCAGGTTCATCTTCCACTGCCCGACATAGAGCATGTCGTACTTGACCGGCATCGCCACCGTGCGCTCGAACATGTCGGCCATCTCGGCGTCGGTCTCGACGACGGAGTGCAGGGTGAAATGCCGGGTCGAATCCTGCACGATCAGGAAGCTGCCTTCGGCGTCGGCGACGTGATAGTGGCGCCCCTTGCCGATGGGGATGCGCTCGTAGAGGTCCTCGCAATAGTAGAGCGCCTGGCGCAGCTGCTGGATGTTGGCCTCGCCGTTGAGCTTGATATCGAGCTGCCGGCGCACCAGGCTGCCGCCGCCGTCGCAGCCGACCAGGTAGGCCGCGCGCAGCGGCGAGGACGCCCCGTCGCCGGTCTGGACCTGTGCCGTCACTCCGCTCGCGTCCTGCGCGAACGCCACGAGCTCGCAGCCGTAGCGGACGGTCACGCTCGGCAGCGTTTCCGCGATCGATTTCAGCAGCGGCTCGAGCGTGTATTGCGAGATGAGCTGATAGGGCTCGAGCGGCTCGCCGCCGTCCTCGGATTTGGCGATGCGCGCCTTCGCCTCGGCCACCGACGGGTGCACGTGGTGCACCAGCGGCGGCTCGACCAGCGACAGCACGATGAAGATGTCCATGGGGCAGTGCGCGGGAAGCCCAGCGGCGCGCACTTTCTCCACGATGCCCATGCGCCGGTAGATCTCCATGGTGCGGGCGTTGCAGCGCTCCATCTTCGGGAGGAACTGGGGTGCCTCCTTCTGCTCGATCACGGTGCAGCGCACGCCGCGCCGTCCGAGATCGATGGCGAGCGTCAACCCGGTGGGGCCCGCTCCGACGATGAGAACCTGCGTGTCCATGCCCGATCTTGTCACTCCGTATCCGCGACCGGCTCGAGATCGGCGAGCTCCGTGCCCTCCTGCACGAAATCGCCGACGGCGCATTTAAGAGCGTGCAGGCGGCCGGTGACGGGCGCTCGCAAGGTGTGCTCCATCTTCATCGCCTCCAGCACGATGAGCGGCGCGCCGCGTTCGACATCGGTCCCCGCTTGGGCGAGGATGCGCGTCACGGTGCCCGGCATGGGCGCGACGATGCGGCTCGCCGCCGCAGCCTCGGCCGCATCCGCCGCGAACGGATCGATCCAGGAGAGCTTGAGCCTCCCGCGCGGCGTGCTCAGCTCGAGATCACGGCCGGACCAGGCCGCCGATGCGCGCTCCGGCGCGTCGCCGAGGCAGAGGTCGAACAGCCCGCCCGCCCGGGCGACGAATTGCAGCCGGGCGCTCGTGCCACCGAATTGCATGCGCAAGCCGTCCCGGCCGTACCACAGCAGCGCGTCGTATCGCTCCGCGTCGTGCCGGAAGCTCAAGCGGCGGCCGCGCCGGCCGGTGAGCGTCCAGCCGTCGCTGCGCTCCCAGGGCGAGCCGGCGGCCGGCGCGACGGCCTGCTCGCGCGCCAGGACCGCGACGCAGGCGGCGGCGAGGTCGAGCGGTGCCACCGGCTGACTCGCGCTCGTCAGCGCCGAAAGCTCGCGCTCGATGAATCCGGTATCGATCTCGCCGCGGGCCACCTGCGGATGGCGCATCAGCGCCTCGAGGAATGCGAGATTGGTGGTCACGCCCGCGATCTCGAATTCGCCCAGCGCCGCGGTGATGCGGGCGAGCGCCTGCGCGCGATCGCTGCCCCAGGCGACGAGCTTCGCCAGCAGCGCGTCGTAATACGGCATGACCGCGTCGCCCGCGCGGAAGCCGGCATCGACGCGGATGCCCGCCCCCGCCGGCGCGCGCCACTCCCGGATCGTTCCGGTCGCCGGCAGGAACCCCTTGCCGGGGTCCTCGGCATAAATCCGCGCCTCGATGGCGTGGCCGTCGGCCGTGATCTCGTCCTGCCGCAGCGGCAGCGTCTCGCCGAAGGCGACGCGCAATTGCCATTCCACGAGGTCGAGGCCGGTGATCATCTCGGTCACGGGATGCTCGACCTGCAGGCGCGTGTTCATCTCGATGAAATAGAAGTGAGCCGCGTCGGTGATGAACTCGACGGTGCCGGCGCTCACGTAGCCGGCGGCCTGCGCGGCGGCGCGCGCCGCCGCCGACATTTCGGCGCGCCGCTCGGCGGTGACGGCGATGGCGGGCGCCTCCTCCACCACCTTCTGATGACGACGCTGAAGCGTGCATTCGCGCTCGAACAGCGAGACCACATTGCCGTGGGTGTCGCCGAACACCTGCACCTCGATGTGCCGGGGCCTCGCAATGTACTTCTCGATCAGGACCTGATCGTTTGCGAACGCCGCCGCCGCTTCACGCTTGGCGCTCGCGATGGCTTCTGCCAGCGCGTCGGCGGTCTCGACGAGGCGCATCCCCCTGCCCCCGCCGCCGGCCGAGGCCTTGATCAGAACCGGATAGCCGACGCGCTCGGCCGCCGCCTGCAACGCCGCAACGCTCTGGTCATCGCCGTGATAGCCCGGCACCACCGGCACCCCGGAGGATTCCATCAGCGCCTTGGCCGCCGATTTCGAGCCCATCAGGCGGATGGTCGCCGCGGAAGGACCGACGAAGACCAGTCCGGCCTCCGTGCACGCCTGCGCAAAGTCGGCGTTCTCCGACAAAAAGCCATAGCCGGGATGGATTGCGCCGGCGCCGGCCGTCAGCGCCGCGTCGATCACGGCTTCGATATGAAGATAGCTGTCCTTCGCCGGCGCCGGACCGATCAGCATCGCTGCGTCGGCGAGCGCCACGTGCATGGCGTCGCGGTCGGCGTCGGAGAACACCGCCACCGTTTGCAGGCCCATGCGCCTGGCCGTGCGGATGATGCGGCAGGCGATCTCCCCGCGGTTGGCGATCAAGAGCTTGTCGAAGCGCCGAGCGGTCGACACCATCACATCCTGAAGATGCCGAACCGCGTGGGCTCGGGCGGCGGCGCATTGAGGCCGGCCGCGAGCGCGAGGCCCAGCACCGTGCGGGTGTCCGCCGGATCGATGACCCCGTCGTCCCACAATCGCGCGGTGGCGTAATAGGGATGCCCCTGCCGCTCGTATTGCTCGCGGATCGGCGCCTTGAACGCCGCGTCGTCCGCCGCGCTCCAGCTGCCGCCCCTGGCCTCGGTCGCCTCCTGGCGCAACAGCCCGAGCACCGATGCCGCCTGCTCGCCGCCCATGACCGAGATGCGCGCATTCGGCCACATCCAGAGGAAGCGCGGACCATAGGCGCGCCCGCACATGCCGTAATTGCCGGCGCCGTAGCTGCCGCCGATGATGACGGTGTATTTCGGCACGTTGGTGGTGGCGACCGCGGTGACCATCTTGGCGCCGTCCTTGGCGATGCCGCCGGCCTCGTATTTGCGCCCGACCATGAAGCCGGTGATGTTCTGCAGGAACAGCAGCGGGATGTTGCGCTGGCTCGCGAGCTCGATGAAGTGCGTGCCCTTGAGCGCGCTCTCGCTGAACAGGATGCCGTTGTTGGCGAGAATGCCGATGGGAAAGCCGTGGATGTGGGCGAAGCCGCAAACCAGCGTCTGCCCGTAGAGCGCCTTGAACTCGTCGAACTCGGAGGCATCGACGATGCGTGCGATCACGTCGCGCACGTCGTAGGGCGTGCGCGGATCCGCGGGCACGATGCCGTAGAGCTCGTCGGCCGGAAAGAGCGGTTCCCGCGGCTCGCGGATTTCGAGATACGAGCGCCGGACCCGGTTGAGATCGGCGACGATGCGCCGTGCCATGCCGATGGCATGAGCGTCGTCCATCGCGTAGTAGTCGGTCACGCCGGACTGGCGGCTGTGGACCTCGGCGCCGCCCAGCTCCTCCGCGCTCACCTCCTCGCCGGTTGCCGCCTTCACCAGCGGCGGCCCGCCGAGGAAGATGGTGCCCTGGTTGCGCACGATGATGCTCTCGTCCGACATCGCCGGCACATAGGCGCCGCCGGCCGTGCAGGAGCCCATGACGATCGCGATCTGCGGGATGCCGAGCGCCGACATGCGCGCCTGGTTGTAGAAGATGCGGCCGAAGTGACGCTCGTCCGGGAAGATTTCGTCCTGCAGCGGCAGGAACGCGCCGCCGGAATCGACCAGGTAGACGCAGGGCAGATGATTCTCGCGCGCGATCTCCTGCGCGCGCAGATGCTTCTTCACCGTCATGGGGTAATAGGTGCCGCCCTTGATGGTGGCGTCGTTGGCGACGATGACGCATTCGCGGCCGCTGATGCGGCCGATGCCGGTGATCAGGCTCGCGGAGTGAACGTCGCCGCCGTACATGCCGTACGCGGCGAACGGCGAGAGCTCGAGGAACGGGGTGCCGGGATCGAGCAGCAGGTCGATGCGCTCGCGCGCCAGGAGCTTCCCGCGCGCCGCGTGACGCGCGCGCGCTTCCTCGCTGCCGCCCTGCATCGCGGCGTCGAGCTTGGCCCGCAGGTCCGCGACCAGGCCCTTCATCGCCTCGGCGTTGCGCGGCGAATTCGCGCGAGTCGACATCGAGGGTGGATCGGAGGAGCGTCATCGCCGTAGCCGGGTGTCGCAATTAGAGCAGGTTGCCCTGAGGTTAGTGCAGAACAGCGCCGCACGTTCAGTCTGCTCCCCTCCCCCTTGTGGGGAGGGGTTGGGGGTGGGGGTCGTGAAATTGGCGCACCGAAGTTGCCAAACGGACCACCCCCCTCCCCAGCCCTCCCCCTCAAGGGGGGAGGGAGCAGACCGAGTTTGCCGCGCGCCCTGATTCCATCTCAGCAGATACGCCCTCACCGCTCGTTGCATCAGCGCGTCTTGTCGAACAATTCGCGGCCGATCAGCATGCGCCGGATTTCGCTGGTGCCGGCGCCGATCTCGTAGAGCTTGGCGTCGCGCAGGTATCGCCCGGTGGGATATTCGTTGATGTAGCCGTTGCCGCCGAGGAGCTGGATCGCGTCGAGCGCGATCCTGGTGGCGTTCTCGGCGGCGTAGAGGATGGCGCCGGCGGCGTCCTCGCGCGTGGTCTCGCCGCGGTCGCAGGCCCTGGCCACCGAGTAGACATAGGCCTTGCACGCGTTCATCGCGACATACATGTCGGCGATCTTGCCCTGCACGAGCTGAAACTCGCCGATCGGCTGGCCGAACTGCTTGCGCTCGTGGACGTAGGGCATCACCACGTCCATGCAGGCCTGCATGATGCCGAGCGGCCCGGCCGCCAGCACCACGCGCTCGTAGTCGAGGCCGGACATCAGGATGGTCACGCCGTCGCCGTCGCCGCCGAGCACGTTCTCCGCGGGCACCTCGCAGTCCTGAAACACCAGCTCGCAGGTATCGGAGCCGCGCATGCCGAGCTTGTCGAGCTTCTGCGCGGTGGAGAAGCCCTTGAAGCCCTTCTCGATCAGGAAGGCGGTGATGCCGCGCGCGCCGGCTGCCGGATCGGTCTTGGCGTAGACCACCAGCGTCTCGGCCTGCGGGCCGTTGGTGATCCACATCTTGCTGCCGTTGAGGATGTAGCGGTCGCCCTTCTTTTCCGCGCGCGTCTTCATCGACACGACGTCGGAGCCGGCGCCCGGCTCGGACATGGCAAGCGCCCCGACGTGCTCGCCGGAGATGAGCTTGCCGAGATAGCGGCGCTTCTGCTCGTCGCTGCCGTTGCGGCGGATCTGGTTGACGCAGAGATTCGAATGCGCGCCGTAGGACAGCCCGACCGAGGCCGAGGCGCGCGAGATTTCCTCCATCGCGACGCAGTGCTCGAGATAGCCGAGTCCCGCCCCGCCCCATTCCTCCTCGACGGTGATGCCGTGCACGCCGAGCTTGCCCAGCTCCGGCCAGAGGTCGCGCGGGAAGGCATTGCTGCGGTCGATCTCGTCGGCGCGCGGCGCGATGCTTGTCGGCCGCGAAGCCGCGCACGCTGTCGCGCAGCATGTCCGCGGTCTCGCCGAGGCCGAAATCGAAACCCCTGGTATCGTTCACCCGCATGTGCGCGATCTCGAATCGGATGGCCAGCTCAAAGGCTGCAATCGAAGGTCGATGGCGCGATTAATGCACGTCCGCGATCGGACAGGCAATATTGCAGCTGCCCTATCCATTTGCGAGGTTCCGGCGAGCGGGATTATGCGATATCAGCGGACGCGTTCATCCGGAGCGGGCCGTGGAGCTCATCATCATCGGCGGAGGCATCGGCGGGTTGACGCTGGCGCTTGCCGCTCACGCCGCCAAGGCCGCCGGCCGCGTTCGGGTGTTCGAGGCCGCGCCGGAGATCCGCCCGCTCGGGGTCGGCATCAATCTCGGGCCGCACGCGGTGAAGGAGCTGAGCCTGCTGGGGCTCGAGGACGCGCTGGCGGCGGTGGCCTGCCAGCCGCAGGACTATGCTTTCTTCACCCGCCACGGCCAGCTGGTCTATCGCGAGCCGTGGGGGCTCGCCGCCGGGCATCAATGGCCGCATTTTTCCATCCATCGCGCCGACCTGCATCAGGTGCTTTTGGACGCCGTGCGCGAGCGGCTCGGGGCGGAGAACTTCGTCACCGGCCGGCGCTGCATCGGCGTCGAGCAGGACGGTGCCGGCGTCACCGCGCACTTCGTCGCCGCCGACGGCACGACGCTCGAGCCGCAGCGGGGCGACGCGTTGGTTGCCTGCGACGGCATTCATTCGGCGGTACGGGCGCAGTTCTACCCGAATGAAGGCCCGTTCGCCTATCGCGGCATCAACCTGTGGCGCGGCGTGACGCGGCACAAGCCGTACCTCACCGGACGCAGCATCGCGCGCATCGGCGCGCGGCACTCGACCCTGATCGTCTATCCCATCCGCGAGAATATCGACGCGGCGGGCAACCAGCTCGTCAATTGGGTGGCGGAGATCGAGCGCGAGGTGGCGGTGCCGGTCGACTGGAACAAGCCGGGGCGGCTCGAGGATTTCCTGCCGGTCTACCGCGACTGGAGCTTCGACTGGCTCGACGTGCCGGCGATGATGCGCAGCGCCGATGCGATCTTCTCCTATCCGATGGTCGACCGCGATCCGCTCGCGCGCTGGACCTTCGGGCGCGTCACCCTCCTCGGCGATGCCGCCCATCCGATGTATCCGCAGGGCGGCAATGGCGGCGCGCAGGCGATCATCGATGCCGCCACGCTGGCGCGCCTGCTCGCCGCCGAGGCCGATTCCGCCGCGGCGCTCAATGCCTACGAAGCCGCCCGCCTGCCGGCAACCAGCCGCATCGTGCTGCAGAACCGTTCGGCCCCGCCGAACGTCATCGTCGACACGGTGGAGCAGCGCACCGGCGGCAAGCGCTTCAACCGGCTCGAGGACGTCATCAGTCCGGACGAGCTGCGGGCGATCTTCGAGCGCTATCAGAAGGTCGCCGGCTATCACGTGCAACAGGTCGGACGCTCACAGGGGTGAATCCATGGCAGACACGCTTGCTTCGCTGAAGCTCACGTCGGAGGGCGCGATGAAGCTCCTCAACGCCGCCATGGCGAAGGCGAAGGAGATGGGCGTGCCGCAATGCATCTCCGTCGTCGACGGCGGCGGCCACCTGCTCGCGTTCGGCCGCATGGACGGCGCCTTCACGCAATCCATCGATACCTCGCTGATGAAGGCGAAGACCGCCGCCTCCTACGGCATCCCGACCGGCGACATCGCCGCCGGCATCGACCTCAAGCTCGCCATCGCCACCAGGGGCAAGCGCATCAACCTGCCGGGCGGCCTGCCGGTCATCGTCGACGGCCACGTCATCGGCGGCATCGGCGTCGGCTCCGGCACCGGCGAGCAGGACCGCCAGGTCGCGAACGCGGCGCTCGCCGCGCTTCCCGGCGCGCGCAGGTTCGGGTAGCGCCGCCGCCGGGAGCAGTTTCCGATTCCAGCGGAACGGAACTCGCCCTAGAACCCTACGCCTCTCGTTATACGCCGCCACAGGCTTGCGGCGCTCGGGAATGGGCGCCCACATGTCCGCTCGACGCTCTCGATGGCTGTTCGCGAGTTCTCCAATGAAATTTGATTGTAGGGCGGTTGGAGGTAGGAACCCTGAATCGTGATCATGTGCCCTGACTTCATTGCATCGATAAGACCATTGGGCACGGCTTGAACGCGGGTCGACAGCGGAAGGGGTGATTTCAGCGACGGCGGCACCGACAGGCGGTAGGTATCTTCATCGATGATCAGCTCGATGTTTCCCTGAATATCCGGTCCGGGCGCCGAGAAATGCACGCTGAGCTGCGCGCCGGGACGGTCGCAGCGCACGACTATGCACAACCAATCTCCCGCCTTCGAATTATCGGCGCATCCCTGAACCGCCCGATCCTGCTCGCCGGGAAACTTCGCTGACGTCCAAGCCGCTTTTGTGCCTCCACTCCAGGCGAGGCAGAAGCCGACAGCGAGGCCTAGCGTCATGAATCGCATCTGTGCTCTCCGAGTCACGGTCGCTTCGCCTGGTGCGCATCCCGGATCAGGCCGAGGACGATCCCGTCGAACGTGGCCAGCGCCCGCACGAGACCGGCGCGGAGTGCGGCTTTCGCAGTGCGAGCCGTTGCGTCCGGTCGCGCCATGCATCACGATCGCGCGGCGTTGCTTGTCGCTGCATCGCCCGAGGTGCGTAACGTGGCAGCGCCACGGTTAATTTGGTGTTAACCCCGATCAGATTGCCAAGGACGCCCTCGGCAAGCCCATGCGCTAGCAAGCCTTGAGCGCACGCTCGACCTGCGCCAGCAGCGGCGCGACGTCGTGGTCGAGATAATAGGAGGCGCCGACCCGCACCGGATCGCCGGCGTAGTAGCGCTCGTATTGCAGCATGCGCTGGCCGAACTGCGTGCCGGTGACGTCCCAGGCGAGCTTGTAGAGCCGGATGCGGTTTTCCGCATCGACGCCGGCGCCGCGATAATAGCGCGCGATGTCTGCCCCGACCTCGGAGCGCAGATCCGCCTCCATGGGATTGATCAACAGGCCGCCGGCGCCGAGCACCTGGGTGACCTGCACCATGCGCTCGTACATCTTCGGCAGATGATAGCGCAGCGCCTGCAGCGGCGCGTAGGCGGGGCGGAGCGCGCCGCGGCCGGTCGGCTCGGCGTTCGCCTCCGCCATCAGGATCGCGGCTTCGATGAGCTGCAGATCGCCGAGGAGCTCGCCGAGCTGCTCCTGCACGTGCAGGAAGGCGTCGCTCTTGACCGCTCGCGCCACCGCGATCGCCACGCCGGTCAGCAATTGGCATTTTGCCAGGCCGCGGATGGCGGTCTGGTGACCGGTATGGTTGCGGATGCTCGCCTGCGCGAACAGCGCGTTGCCCATCGCGACGTCGTTGTAGAGAAAGACGCGATCCCAGGGGATCAGCACGTCGTCGAACACGCAGACCGCGTCCGGCTCCTCGAACCGCGCGCCGAGCGGGTGGTCCCATTCCGACTGCGTGCCGGCGTCGAACGGCTCGCGGCAGATGAAGCGCAGCCCCGCCGTCGAGGTCGGTATGCCGAACGCGAGGACATGGCGCTCGTCGCCCGCGCGAATGCCGGGTTGCGGATAGACCAGGAGCTCGTCGGCGGTCGGTCCATGGGTGGCCAGCATCTTGGCGCCGCGCACGATCAGGCCGTCCCTGGTCTCCTCGACCACGCCGAGATGGATGAAAGCGTCGTCCTGCTGGTGCGACGCCTTCGAGCGGTCGCTCTGCGGGTTGACGATGGCATGGGTGAGGAACAAGTCGCGGTCGCGGCAATTTCGGTAATAGTCCGTCACGTTGCGCGCGAACCGCTCGCCGCGCCGGCCGAAGAAGTCCGCGCCCTCGGCCCAGGTCATCAGCACCGTATTGAGATAGTCGGGCGAGCGGCCGACCATGCCGAAGGTGGCATCGGCCCAGATCTTGATCGACTCGCGGCGCTTGACCAGATCCGCGTGCGTGCGCGGGATCATGAAGGAACTGCCGGCCGGCCCGTCCTCGCTTTCGTAGGTCATGACGTCGCGGTGCTCCGGCTGCGTCTGCAGGTCGTAGAGCTGCGCGATGGAGTGAACGGGCCGCCGCAACACCGGGTCGGTCGTGACGTCGCCGACGCGCCGGCCGGCGACCCAAACCTCTCTCGGATTGCGGCGCAGGCCGTCGATGAACTCTCGTCCGTTTCGCGGTGCCATCGGCAACTCCCCCGTGCTGCGCGACAAGCTAGCACGTGTCATTTGTCCTGCTCGCCACACGCCAAGATTGCCCCGAGGTCGCACCTTGGTCGTCGAACGCAATCGAAGCGCGGGCGACGTACCGCACGCCGCCGGCTCTTGTGCAACAGCCGCCGCAAGACAACAATGCGCCGCCGCCGATGCTCCCGGCCGGCTCGGAGAAACGCATGAAACTCGGCTATTTCACGATGCCGGTCCATCCGCCGGCAAGGCATTATGTCGAAACGCTCAAGGAGGATCGCGAAGCCTTCATTCTCGCCGACCGGCTCGGATACAGCGAAGGCTACTGCGGCGAGCACCTCACCGACGCGGCCGAGAACATTCCCAACAGCATGATGTTCATCGCCACGCTGCTCGGCGTGACCTCGCAGATGAAAGTCGGGACCGCGGTGGTCAATCTGCCGCACAGCCATCCCGTCGTGGTGGCCTCGAACGCGGCCATGCTCGACAATCTGTTCGAAGGCCGCTTCATCCTCGGGATCGGCGCCGGCGTGCTTCGCTCGGATGCCGAGGCGCTCGGCCTTCTCGACGTCGACCGCAACGCCATGTTCGCGGAGGCGATCGAGCACATCCTGGCGCTGTGGGCGGGGACCGCGCCGATCGACCTGAAGGGAAAATACTGGACCATTTCGACGATGAAGACGCTGTGGCCGGAGGTCGGCATCGGCGACATCGTCAAGCCCTATCAAAAGCCGCATCCGCCCATCGCCGGCACGGCGACGGATCCGGAGTCGAAGGGCCTCATCGCGCTCGGCCGGCGCGGCTGGTGGCCGATCTCCTCGCATTTCCTGCATCCCAATTGTCTCAGGAGCCAATGGGCCAATTACGCCAAGGGCTGCGCCGAGGGCGGGCACAAGGCCGACCGCGCGAACTGGCGGGTGGCGCGCTCGATCTTCGTGGCCGAAGACGACAAGGTGGCGCGGGCCTATGGCGGCGACGATCCCGGCAGCCCCTACCGCTTCTACATGAGCCAGCTCACCGAGAAGCTGAAGAAGGCGCGGCGCATGATCGCCTTCAAGCCTGGTCCCGAAATGCCCGACGAGGACATCACCTTCGACTACATCTTCGACAACATCGTGATCCGCGGAAGCGTGAACCGCGTCGTCGATCGCATCCTGCAATTGCACGAGCAGATCGGCGACTTCGGCACGCTCTTGTATTGCGGCAAGGACTGGACCGACGCGCGGCTCGGGCGCAAGTCCATGGAACTGATGGCCGAAAAAGTCATGCCGGCCGTCAATGCCGCGCTCGGAAAATCCGTCGCCGCGGAATAACGTCGTCAGTCACGAAGAAGCCAAACGCGGAGGGAGTTATCATGTCGCCCAAATCTCAGGACATCAAGCAGTCCGGCCTTTTCGGCTTCCTCGCGCAGCCGGACGCGCCCGCCAAGGGCGGCGTCGTCATCCTGCCGACGATCTTCGGCGTCAATGCCTTCGTGCGGGGCTACGCCGAGACGCTTGCCCGCGCCGGGCTCGCGGCTGCGGTGTGGGATCACTACGAAGGCCTGCCGCTGACGACGGACTACGAGGAGTCGAAGGCACGCGCGCGCAAGCTCAACGATGCCGGAATGCACGCCAGGGTCAAGGCATGGATCGACTTCATGCTGGGCGAATTGCACTTGACCTCGGTCGGCGTGCTCGGCTTCTGTCTCGGCGGCCGTTACGTGCTCATGGCCGCCGCGCAGGACAAGCGGATCAAGGCCTGCGCCGCGGCCTATCCCTCGATCGAGAGTCCGCGCCTTCCCAACCAGGAGCAGGATACGGTCGCGCTCGCCGCCGATATCCGTTGCCCCGTGCACGTCGTGCAACCCGGGCACGACCACGTCGCCAGCGTGGAGACCTATGCGGCGCTCAAGCAGCAACTCTGCAAGCGCGCCGCGCCGACGATCTGGCAATATTATCCCGACGCCGAGCACGGCTTCATGCACCGCAAGGAACCGGCCGCCAATCCGGCCGCGACCGTCATCGCCTCGCCGCAACTCGTCGCCTTCCTCACGGCGTGCCTGGCGTGACCTCCAGGACGCACGAGGCGCGCGTGGACGACGAAACGGCGTTGCGCCGCAAGACCGCGATCTTGACGCGGATGCTCAATCTGCAGGGCACGATCGGCATGTTCGGGCACGTGTCCGTGCGCGTGCCCGGCACCAACCGGGTGTTGCTCAGCCCCGGCGGCGGCACCGACAAGGCGACGGTGCAGCCCGACGACATCTTCGTGTTCGATATCGACGGCAATATTCTTCAGCATCCCGGCGGTCTCATCCCGCTCGAATGGCGCATCCACACCCGCATTCATCGCGACCGTCCCGAGTGCATGTGCATTGCCCACCTGCACGCCCGGCACGCGACGGTCCTCGGCATCGCCGGCCGCGATCTGGTGCCGGTGTTCCTGCACGGCTCTTTTCTCCACGGCGGCGTGCCGACCTGGAACAACCCGCGGCTCGTCGTCAATGACGAGCAGGCCGCCGATCTCTCGCGCGCGCTCGGCGACCGGATCGCGGTACAGATGCGCGGCCATGGCAGCGTCGTTGTCGGCGAGAGCGCGGAGGCCGCCTTCTTCGGCTGCACCTTCCTGGAGGAGAACGCCTGCAAGCAACTGGAAGCCGAGATCGTGGGAGGAGCCATCGCGCTGTCCGCCGATGAGGCCCGCGACTGCTCCGAAAGCACCTACAATCCGCGCCTGTTCAACCTGCTGTGGTCATATTACGAGAGCAAGGTTGCGCTTTCCCCCGAGAAACCGGCCACGGTCTAGAACTGCGGCCGCAGGGAGGATGAACGACAGGGCAAGATCAAGCTTGCCGCGCCTGCAACGACGGGCCACACGCCAGGGAGAAATTGTCATGGGTTTTCGAGTTGCCGCCCTGCTCGCCGCGGGCCTCTCGGCCGCGCTTGCGACCGCGGCTTCCGACGCCTCGGCGCAAACCGCGCCGCTCAATCCGCGCGTGGCGTTGAAGGTCGGCGCCATCGGCGCGGTATCCGATGCCGGGATATTCATCGCCCAGGACAGAGGCTACTTCAGCGACGAGGGGCTCGACGTCGAACTGATCGGCTTCAAGGCCGCGCCGCAGATTCTGCCCGCGATCGCAACCGGCGAGGTGCAGGTGAGCGGCTCGGCGGTGACGCCCGCCTTGTTCAACGCGTTCGCGCGCGGCATCGGCATGAAGCTCGTCGCCGACAAGGGCCAGGTGGCCAAGGGATTCGGCTTTGCCGCCATCGTCATCCGCAGCGATCTCGCCGACACCGTCAAGGACTTCAAGGATCTGAAGGGCCGCAAGTTCGCGGTCATGGGCAAGGGCGTCTCCAGCACCACCCAGCTCGGCAAGGCGCTCGCGCTCGGCGGGATCGAACCGAGCGAGGTCGAGCTGGTCGAGCTCGGATTGCCCGAAATGGTTGCCGCGCTCGGCAACAAGGCGATCGACGGCGCCACGCTGCTCGAGCCGTTCATCACCTTCGCGACCGCCCGCCACGTCGGCATCCGCTGGAAGGGCATGGAGGATTTCCTCCCGTTCACCGGCCAGAACGGGGTGATCATCTACTCGCAGAAATTCGCCGAAGAGCAGCCGGACGCGGCCAAGCGGTGGATGGTGGCGTACCTCAAGGGCACGCGCGCCTACCTCGCCGCCGTCACCGGGGGCGTCGACCGCGAGGGCGTCAATGCGATCCTGGCCAAGCATACGGCGGTCGAGGACCTCTCCCTCCTCGCCAAGATCGCGCCCACCGGATTCGATCCGGACGGACGAATGGAGATCAAGAAGTCTCGAGGCCGACCAGGACTGGTTCCTCAAGCTCGGCCTGCAGCAGACACGCGCCGACCTCGGCAAGGTCATCGACTATCAATACGTGGACTATGCGGTGTCGCGCCTGGGCAAGCGCTGACCGGCGCGGCGAACCGAAGGTCTCGCGGAGAGGACCATGCACCCGAGCCGCCGCGAGGTCCTGGCATTGATCGGAGCGCTGGCACAGAATTAGGCCGGGGCAGGCGGCAAGGTGGCCTTGCCGCCGTGATGACCCGAGTCTGGAGCGCATCCCAATCGGGTCGAATTCGTGATGAGCTCTCGATTCTTCGATTTGCGCATGTTCTGTTCGGAAAACCGGTTCCCACTTTTCCGGAACATGCGCCAGGGCGCTCGCGGCTTTACAAAACTTTACCCGCGCGACACCGGTGGGAAAACGCCACCTCCTAACTTGCCGTCCGCAGGCACTGCCGCCCGCGACCAGATGGGAGTCCAGGATGGTTGACCAGACCAATGCCAAGCCTTCGAACCCGGACCAGATCGCGTCTCCGGTCCGGAGCGGTCGACGAGGCACGTTCCTGATCGCGTTGATCGCCGTGGCCCTCGTGGCCGGCATCACCGGGAACGTGCTGTCGACGGCGTTCGGCCAAGGTGCGAGCTGGCATCGAATCAGCTGGCACGACGGCGGCCTTTTCGGCGGGCCGCTCACTCCGGCCCAGATCGATGATCGGATCGACCGCATGACCAAGCACATGGCGATCGAGCTCGACGCAACGCAGGACCAACAGGTCAAGCTCGCGAACATCGCCAAGGCCGCCGTCGCCGACCTGCGCCCGCTGCGGGAGAAAGCGCAGGCCGCGCGCGCTCAGGCGGTCACGCTCTTGACCGCGCCCACCATCGATCGTACTGCAATCGAGCGGCTGCGCGCGGAGCAGATGGCTTCTGCGGAAACCGCGAGCAAACGCATTGCGCAGGCGCTGGCCGATGCCGCCGATGTGCTGAGCCCCGAGCAGCGCAGGAAGGTCTCGGACTGGATGGCAGTCGGTGCTCTGTGGTCACGCTGGCACCACGGCTGATCGACGCGGTTGATGGGTCATCGTGGGTGAACGCGTCCTCTTGATCGAAGATGATTCCCGTCTTGCCGAGATGGTCAGCGAGTACCTCGGCAAGGCGGGTTTTCACGTCGTTCATGCCGAGAACGGCACGCGCGGCCTTGCCTTGCATGGGCGAGAGCAGGTGGATGCCGTCATCCTCGACCTGATGCTGCCGGACACCGACGGCCTGGAAATCTGTCGGCTGATCCGCGCGCGCTCCGACAGCCCCATCCTGATGCTCACCGCCCGCGGCGATCCGATGGATCGCGTCGTCGGGCTCGAAATGGGGGCAGACGACTATCTGCCGAAACCATTCGAGCCGCGCGAGCTGCTGGCTCGACTGCGCGCGATCCTGCGCCGCCGCCGCGTGGGCCCCGCACCTGACGTGTTGCGCTACGGCCGCCTCGAAATCGATCGCGGCTCGCGCGAGGTACGCCTCGACGGCGCGCCCTGTCCGCTCACCGGCTATCAATTCGCCCTGCTGCTGGCGCTTGCCGAACATGCCGGTCGGGTCATGTCGCGTGACGCGCTCATGGACCTGGTCAAGGGCGAACAGATAGAAGCGTTCGACCGTTCGATCGACGTGCACGTGTCACGCATCCGTGCCGCGATCGAAGCCGATCCGAAAAAGCCGCGGCGCGTCATCACGGTGCGTGGCGCCGGCTACGTGTTCGCCAAAGCCCAGGACTGAGAGATAGCTGGCATTTCGCGGCGGCCTCACCGACAAGCGAGCTTGGATGAGACGACTTTATCTTCAGGTCTATCTCACGATCGTGGCAAGTCTGGTTCTTGTCGTCCTCACGGCCGGCCTGCTCTGGCATTTCATCGCCGGCTTTCCTCCGTTCGGACAGCAGTTCGAGGTTGCCGGCGAAATCATCGCCGAGTTCGTTCCGCCGGTGGATGCGTCTCCGCAGGTTCAGCAGCAGGCGATCGATCGGTTGGCGCAGCGTCTCGGCGCGGATCTGGCGCTGTTCAGCCGCGCCAACGAGCCATTGGCCGCCGCCGGCCGGCCGCTGCCGGTTCCCGGGCGCATCGGCCGCAACGGCGGATGGCTGCGCACGGCCGCCGGACCGGCCGTCGCGATACCGCTGCCGGACGGTCGCCGGCTCGTCGCGCGCCTGCCGTCGCGGCAACGCCTGAGCGCGCTCGTGCTCGCGGGCTTTCTCGGGGCCATCGCCCTTGTCGTCGCGCTCGGCGCCCGTCCCGTCGTCAGGCGGCTCACCGGACGGCTCGAGCGGTTGCAACGCGGCGTCGAATCGCTCGGGGCCGGCGATCTGCGCGCACGCGTCAAGGTCGAAGGCCGCGACGAGGTTGCACGGCTGGCGCAGAGCTTCAATCAAGCCGCCGCCCGGATCGAAAGCCTGGTCGACGCGCACAAAATGCTGCTCGCCAATGCGTCGCATGAGTTGAGGACGCCGCTAACCCGCATCCGGCTCGGTCTCGAGCTCGCCGGGACGCCCCCCGAACGCAAGGCGCAGCTCGAGAGAGACATTGCCGAGCTCGACCAACTGGTGGACGAGATCCTTCTGGTCAGCCGCCTCGACGCAACCGAGCAGCTGGATGCTCGTGAGGATATCGACTTGGCCGCGCTCGCGGCCGAGGAATGCGCCCGATACGACGATTGCTGCGTCGAAGGAAGCCCGGTGACGGTGCGCGGGGATCCGATGCTGCTGCGTCGAATGATCCGCAACCTCGTCGAAAACGCGCAACTGCATGGCAAGCCGCCCATCGAGGTGACCGTCGAACGACGGGACGACCGGGCCGTACTCAGCGTGCTGGATCGCGGGCCGGTGATCGTCGAAGATGCGCGCGAGCGGCTGTTTTCAACGTTCTACCGGATTCCGGGACGAGGCGGTCCGAAGAGCACCGGGCTCGGCTTGGCGCTGGTCAGGCAGATTGCGCGCCAACACGGCGGCGACGTGATCTACGAGCCCGCGCGCGGAAGCTGCTTTACCGTCACGTTGCCGGTGAGTGCCTAGTGGTCCGATTCCGAAGTTCGTCAGCACTTGCAGCACGCTCAGATACGAACTTCGGAATCTAAGGACCACTAGCAACTCTATGATTCTAGTGCCCCTTTGAACCCGAAGTTCGCGATCGCATTTGCCGCACGGTGTGCGCGAACTTCGGGTTCGGGGCACTAGCATCGGCTGGGCGCGGCACGACCCGTTCCGCGCGCTTTCCACCACGATGACGACCCGCTATGGTCGGCGCGGCTGCGACAAGCTCCACACGGGGAAGGAAACCTATGAGCGAGGATCGCGCCGCGCGCGGGAAAAGGATTCGCGACCAGGCCTTCGGCAAGGACGGCTTGAAGACGTGGGACGAGCTCAACGCAATCTGCCCGACGCACGCCCGCGCCATCCACGAATACTGCTTCGGCACCATCTGGGACCGGCCGCATCTCGACTTGAAGACGCGCGAGCTGATCGTGATCGCGGCCGCGGTGGCGTCCGACTGCCCCAACGAAGTCGCCTTGCACGCGCGCGGCGCGCTCAACCGCGGGGCCAAGCGCGAAGAGATCATCGAGACTATCCTGCAATGCGCGCCGTATGTCGGCTTCCCCAAGACCAACCACGCGCTCAAGGCGGCGAAGGACGTGTTCGACCGCTGGGAGGCGAAGAAGGAAGACTGGCAGGCGCTGTGAGGGCGCGATCAGGACGACTTGGCGGTCGCGCCAGCAAGCACGTCCAGCAGCAGATCGAGTGCGGCCGCGCTGAAGGCGTGCATGTTGGCGACGCGATCGTCGCTGCCGGTTTCGAGCGTGACCGCCCGCTCGCTCGCTCCGGCGCCGGTCGCCCCGACAACGGCGATGCAGCTATGGCCCGCCGGGTCGCCGTATCGGTTGCCGGTCGGGCCGCTCGCGCCGCTCTCCGCCAAGGCCCAGCTCGCCGAGAAGCGTTGCCGCGCGGTTTGCGCCAGCAGCACGGCATAGGCCTGCGTCGACGCCCGCATGCCGAGCGCCGAGATATCCGGGAGATCCAGCAGCGCCCGGCGGGCAACCTGGGTGTAGACCACGGCGCCTCCCAGAAAGTATGCGGACGCGCCGGGCAGGGCGAGCAGCGCCGCCGAGATCAGGCCGCCGGTCGAGGATTCCGCGACGACAATCGTCTCGCCGCGCTCTTTCAGGAGACGGGCGGCCTTGTCGGCGCGCGCAGTCAAATCCTGCATTGCGCTCGTCTCCTCCGTTGCGCCCCGATGACCGGCCGGCCGGGCGAACTTGCCCGCACCGACGCGCCGCGCCTATGATGCCGGCGAGCGCGATGGAGCGAGAGCGTCGAATGCGCGTTGGAATTGTCCTTCTGTTCGGCCTCACGTTATTTGCACCGGCCGCGCTTTGCCAGACCTATCCGGACCGCCCGATCAGACTGATCTCGCCCAACCCCGCCGGCGGCGCCAACGACACCATCGTGCGCATCATCGCGGCCAAGATGTCGGTCATCCTCGGCGCATCCTTCGTGGTCGACAATCGCGGCGGCGCCGGCGGCAAGATCGGGGCGGAGGCTGCCACGCATGCCGCGCCCGACGGCTACACCCTGCTCGCGGGCTCGGTCTCCACCCACTCCTTCGCTCCGGTGGTGACGTCCAAACTCGCCTACGATCCGATCAAGGATTTCGAGCCGATTTCGCTATTGGCGCTGGTGCAGAACGTGCTGGTGACGAGCCCCGCGCTGCCGGTCGCCAGCGTCGCGGATCTGGTGGCGCTCGCGAAAGCGCAGCCGGGCAAGCTCAACTACGCGTCCGGCGGCCCCGGCTCCACCAGCCACTTCGCGGTCGCCATGTTCGTGGCCTTGGCGGGCATCCAGAACGATACCGTGCATGTGCCGTACAAGGGCGGAGCCCCGGCGCTGGCGGCAACCATCGCGAACGAGACGCAGTTCTACTTCGGACCGATGGCCGGGATGGTGCCGTTCATCGAGGCCGGATCGGTCCGCGCACTGGCCGTCAGCGGCGACGCGCGCTCGCCCCTGCTCCCGGACGTGCCGACCATGCGCGAGGCCGGGCAACTTAGATACAAGGCGGTCGGATGGTTCGGCCTGATGGCGCCGGCGGCGACGCCGGGCGCCATCGTCGCCAGATTGAGCGCGGCCGTGGCCGAAGCCGCGCGGAGCCCCGAGGTCATCGCCGGCCTGCGCGTGCAGGGGATCGAGCCGGCGAGCAGCGGACCCACGGAATTTGCCGCCTTCATCCGGGAGCAGCTCGAGCTGCACAAGCGGCTCGTGCAGGATATCGACCTCAAGCTCAGCCAATAGTCCACGCGCATCCCGGCCGCGCCGACAACGACACATCACGGTGAAAAGACATGGCGAAGACGCCCGCAGCAAAGAAGCGCAATACGAAAGAGCGGCGCTACGAGGATATCCTCTACGAGGTGAAGGATCAGGTGGCATGGGCGACCATCAACCGGCCGCGCGTGCTCAACGCGTTTCGCGAGCAGACGCTCGACGAGCTCATCGACGCGCTGAAATCGACGCGCGAGGACCCTTCCATCGCCTGCGCGGTCGTGACCGGGGCCGGCGACAAGGCATTCTCCGCCGGCGGCGACTTCTACGCCATGAAGCGCCTCAACTGGGTGAACGGCGCCATGTGGAACGACCGCATGCAGGGACTCGCCATGACCATCCGCGGCCTGCCGATCCCGGTCATCGCCATGGTCAACGGCTGGTGCATGGGCGGCGGGCACGAGCTCGCCTTGTGGTGCGACCTGGTCATTGCGTCGGAGAACGCGGTGCTCGGGCAGACCGGCGCGCGGGTCGGCGCCTGCCCGACCGTGGGAGCGACGCAATATCTGCCGCGCCTCATCGGCGAGCGGCTCGCGCGCGAAATGATCTTCTGCGCCCGCCGCTTCACCGCCAAGGAAGCCGTGGACATCGGCCTCGTCAACAAGTGCGTGCCGCAGAAGGAGCTGTTGAAGGAAACGCTGATCTGGTGCGAGATCATCAAGGGCCACAGCCCGCAGACCCTGCGGATGACCAAGAAGAGCCTGAACTTCGAATCCGATCTTCTCTATGCCTCGTGGCAGCACGGCATGGAGCTGCTTGCCCATGTCTGGGGCTCGGAGGAAAGCCTCGAGGGCATGAACGCCTTTCTCGCCGGCCGCAAGCCCGACTTCCAGAAATTCCGCATGCGCAACAAGCGCGAGCTCGAAGACTATCTCGACGGCTGCGCCAAGAATCTCAACGCGCCGCCCTCCATGCGCGGAAAGTAATCCGGGACGCAATCCATGAGCGATGCTGCCGATGGTCCCCTCGCCGGGATCCGTGTCGTCGACCTGACCCGCATCCTGGCCGGTCCACTTTGCACCATGATGCTCGGCGACATGGGCGCCGAGGTGATCAAGGTCGAGCCGCCGGAAAAAGGCGACGATACTCGCGGCTGGGGTCCGCCCTTCGTCGCCGGCGAGGCCGCCTATTTCCTCGGCATCAACCGCAACAAGCGCTCGCTGACGCTCAACATGGCGGTGCCGGCGGGACAGCAAATCCTCGCCGGCCTGATCGAAAAGGCCGACGTGCTCATCGACAATTTCAGGTTGGGCACGCTGGAGAAATGGGGATTCACCGAGGCGTGGTTCGCGCAACATGCGCCCCGCCTCGTCCGTTGCTCCATCACCGGCTACGGCTCGACCGGCCCCAAGGCGGCGCTTCCCGGCTACGACTTCATCCTGCAGGCGGAGTCGGGCCTCATGAGCATTTGCGGCGAGCCGGACGGCATCCCGACGAAATACGGCGTCGCGATCGTCGACGTCTGCACCGGCATGCTCGCATGCAGCTCCATCGTCGCGGCCCTCAACGCGCGCCAGCGCACCGGCAAGGGCCAGAAGGTCGAGCTCTCCCTCTACGAAAGCTCGCTCGCGATGCTCATCAACGTCGCGTCGAGCTATCTCACCGCCGGCCGCAACGCCGGCCGGTTCGGCAACGGGCACCCGAGCATCGTGCCGTATACGACCTATCAGGCCGCAGACGGGATGATGGCGCTCGCGATCGGCAACGAACGGCAATTCGCGCGCACCGCCGAGGTGCTCGGCCATCCCGAATGGGCCAAGGACGAGCGCTTCATGAGCAATCGCGCCCGGGTCGAGAACCGCACCATGATCGACGGCCTGATCAACGCCGCGCTGGCGCGCGACGTCACCGATGCCTGGCTCGCCAAGCTCAAGGCGGTGGGCGTTCCCTGCGGCAAGATCAACTCGGTCGCGGAGGCCCTCGACGATCCGCACACAGCCGCGCGCGCAATGATCGAGACGGTCGAGCATGCCACCATCGGACCCTTGCGGATGCTGGGGATACCGTTCAAGTTTTCCGACACCGCGTGCTCGGTGCGGCGCCCGCCGCCCACGCTCGGCCAGCACAACGATGAGATCCTGACCGGCGAGCTTGGCCTCGATGAGAAGGCGATCGTCGAATTGCGCCGGAAAAAGGTGATCTAAGGCTGCGAGAGGGAGCCGACCGAGCCAGCCTCGCGTGCGGCGATGTACCGTCAACTGCAGAGACAATCATGATCAAAGGCTTGAACCACGTCTCCATCGCGGTGCCGGACATCGAGGCGGCTGCGC
Organism: uncultured Alphaproteobacteria bacterium; assembly: GCA_963821505.1. Lineage (GTDB taxonomy): Bacteria > Pseudomonadota > Alphaproteobacteria > Rhizobiales > Xanthobacteraceae > VAZQ01. Next base: position 14,553 of record CAWGEH010000011.1, on the reverse strand, counting down.
GCGAGCTCCATGCCAAGTACGGCCTCGATCTCGGACCGCGCATGGTGAACGCCGAGCAAGGCGTGCGCCTCGCCTATATCGAGCTCGGCGCCACCAAGATCGAGCTGATCGAGCCGTCGCGACCGGATTCGCCCATCGCCAAATTCCTCGAACGCAATCCGAAGGGCGGCATTCATCACTTCTGTCTCGGCGTCGGTGACGTCGAGGAGGCCGTGCGCGGCTTCGCGCAGAACGGCGTGCGCGTGCTGGGCGGCGGCGAGCCGCAGCACAACGTCGCGGGCGAGCGCATCGCTTTCATCCACCCCGGCGACTTTTTTGGCGCGCTCGTCGAGCTCGAGGAGCATACTGCCTGACCGGTCCGGACGAGGAGATTGCAACCATGAAGGTCAAGCGCGTTGAGCCGATCGCGGTCAGCTTCCCGATGAAGAAGCCGGTCTTCATGGCAGGCATCGAGATCAGGCAGGCGGACAACGTGCTCGTCCGCATCGAATCGGACGACGGCGTCGTCGGCTGGGGCGAGGCCGCCTCCGCGCCGACCATGACCGGCGAGACGGTCGAGAGCATGATGGCCGCGGTCGGCTATCTCATGCCGGCGGTAGAGGGCCGGCCGGCGGAGGACATCGCCGGAACGCTGCGGGCCATGGCGACGCGGATGTACGCAAACAGCGCGGCCAAGGCCGCGATCGAGATGGCGCTGCACGACCTCCTCGGACGCGCCACCAACCAGCCGGCCTATGCGCTGCTGGGCGGCAAGCGACGAAGCCGCATGGCGATCCTCGGCGTGATCAGCACCGGCGAACTCGCTTCCGATCTGCGCGAGGCCGCGAGGAAGAAGGCCGAGGGCTATTCGGCATTCAAGATCAAGGTCGGCATCGACAGACCACTGGTCGACGGCGAGCGCACCCGCCGCGTTTGCGAGATTCTCGGGCGCGACGCGCTGATCTCGTCCGACGCCAATCAGGGCTGGAGCGCGGAGGAAGCGGTGCAATACGTTCGCGCGGTGGCGGATGCGGGACTCGATTTTTTCGAGCAGCCCGTGCATGCGGACGATATCGCCGGCATGGCGGCGGTGGCCGCCGCGGCGCCCACCATCGCGATCGGCGCCGACGAAAGCATCCACTCGCTGGAGGACATCCGCCGCCATCACGCGCGCGGCGCGGCGCGCGGGGTGAGCCTGAAGACCATCAAGCTCGGCGGCATGCGCGGCGTGATGGAGGCCGGCCGCCTGTGCGAAGAGCTCGGACTCAATGTCAATGTCGCCGCCAAGACCGGCGAATCGAGCATCGCCTGCGCGGCGGCGACCCATGTCGCCGCGGCGCTGCCGCAGATCGCGTGGGGCCTGACCCTCTCGAACGAGGGCCTGGCCGACGATGCGACCGCGCGACCCATTCGCATCGAGCACGGACATGTGGAAGTATCCGACCGTCCGGGGCTCGGCATCGACGTGGACGAGGATAGAATACGCCGCTACCGGCGCGACGTGCCGATCCGGCACGTGGCCTAGAGCATATCCCGAAAAGTTGCAGACTTTTCGGATAGGATCATGCAACGAAACAAATGCTCAGAGCGAAATCGCGATCCAATGTGAAGCGATTTCGGCCTGGCGCAAGCGGCACAACGACAAGAACAAGATGACAAGGGACAGGAGGAAACGATGGGCGGCTCGAGCAGATCACGTCTTGGCCTGAGGGAACACGGCGGCCGCGCGGGCGCCATCGCCGCGCTACTCTTCGCAATGCTGGTGAGCCCTGCCAGCGCCGCCGAGAAGGTCAAGATGTCGACCTTCCAGAGCAATTTCTGCTGCTTTCCCGTCTATGTCGCCCAGCATTTGAAGCTGTTCGAAAAGCACGGGGTCGAGGTCGAGCTCGTCTACGGCACCGGCATCCAGGTTGCGAACATCCTGATCAGCGGCTCCACCGACTTCGGCGCCTTCGCCATCGAGCACGGCGTCGCCGTCACCAGCAAGGGCCAAGACGTCAAGCTGCTCGTCGTCACGCTGACGCGCCCGCCGTTCAGCGTGATCGTGCGCAACCAGGTGCCGACGCCGAATGCCGGCAAGCCCTATCCGCAGATGCTCGCCGATCTCAAGGGCTTGAAGATCGGCATCAGCACGCCCGGCGCGTCGACCGACGTGACGCTGCGGTTCCTGCTGCGCGAGGCCGGGCTCGATCCGCAGAAGGACGTGACGATCGTGCCGGTGGGCGATCCGACCACCGCCTTGGCGGCCCTCAAGAACGGGCTGATCGACGGCAACATGTCGGTCGAGCCGACGCAGACCGCGGCGGTGACCGGCCTCAAGATCGCCAAGCATGTGCTGAACATCGAGAGCGGCCAAGGGCCCGAGCTGTTCCGCGATTTTGCCTATAACGGCGTGTTCGCGCGCGGCTCCACGCTCAAGGAACGCCCGCAGGCGGCGCGCGCCGTCGTCGCCGCCATCGTCGAAGCGGAGCAGCGCATCCAGGACCCCAACCAGCTGGACGAGATCGTGAAGGTGGCGCAGGCCTATATGCGCGGCATCGACGCCGATCTCCTGCGCAGCTACCTCACAACCTACCGCGGGAATTTCGCCCCCGTGGCCACGCCCGCCGCGATCCGCAACATCAGCCAGATGCTGCTGGCGGGCAAGCTGATCGCCCAGCCCGTCGCCTGGTCGCAAGTGGTGGCGCAGGACCTCATGCCGCGCGAGCTTCCGCTCCTGTCGGACCATTGACCGTGACCGCGTCGGAGATCGAGGCAGTCGCGGCAGACGCCGAATTCGCCGGCGGCGGCGAAGCGGAGCTCGATCGCCGCCGTGTGCTCATCGCACGCACGGCGGTGATCATCGTCGTGCTCGGGCTCTGGCAGCTGGTGGTGGCGATCGGGCTGGTCGACGCGTTCTGGATCAGCACCCCGCTGCTGATCGTGCAGGAGCTGTGGCATCAGCTCGAGAGCGGCGCGCTCGCGGGTGACGTGGCGATCACGGTCTACGAAGCGCTGGTGGCGTTCGTCGTCTCCTCCGCGCTGGGCATCATCTGCGGGCTGCTGCTCGCGCGCTCGCCGTTCTGGGACGAGGTGCTGGCGCCGCTGGTGCTGGCGCTCAACAGCCTGCCGCGGGTGGCGCTCGCACCGCTGATCATCCTGTGGTTCGGCATCGGCGTGGTCGCCAAGGTGGTGACCGCATTCACCCTCGTGTTCTTCATCCTGCTGGTGAACACGCTGGGCGGCGCCAAGAACGTCGACAACGACATCCTCACCATCGCCCGGCTGATGGGCGCGTCCGAGCGCGACATCCTCTGGAAGGTGACGTTTCCGTCGGCGCTGCCCTGGATCTTCACCGGCCTGAATCTCGGCCTCACCTATTCGCTGCTCGGGGTGATCGTGGCGGAGATTCTCGCCTCCAATCACGGGCTGGGTTATCTCATCGCCTCGAGCGCCGCGAGCTTCAACACGGCGGGCGTGTTCGCCGGCCTGATCACGCTCGCTGTGGTCGCCTGGCTGTTCAGCGCGGTCATGCGCAAGATCGAAGCGCGGCTGCTGCGCTGGAAGCCGTCGCTCACCAGTGCCTGAGATCGGCGACATATCCGCGTTGCCGGCCAAGATTCGTCTGGCCGATGTCGGCATCGTGTTTCGTCCGCGCGATCGCGCGCCGGTGATCGCCGTGCGCGACTTCAGCTTCGAGGTACCGGAAGGCGCGATCGTCACCATCGTCGGTCCGTCCGGCTGCGGCAAGTCGACGATCCTCAACGTCGTCTCCGGCCTCATGCCGCCGAGCAAAGGCAAGGTCGAGGTCGATGGCCGCCCCGTCACCGGCATCCGCCATGACGTCGGCTACATGTTCGCGCGCGACGGCATGATGCCCTGGCGCACGGCGATCGAGAATGTCGCCTTCGGTCTGGAGGTTCGCGGCGTCGCAAATCGGCGGGAGATCGCGCGCGACTGGCTGCGCAAGGTCGGGCTCGACCGGTTCGAGGGGCACTATCGCCACGAGCTCTCGCAGGGGATGCGCCAGCGCGTCGCGGTGGCGCGCACATTTGCGATCGAGCCCAATATTCTGCTGATGGACGAACCGTTCGGCGCGCTCGACAGCCAGACCCGGCTGCTGCTGCAGGAGCTGTTCCTCGAAGTGTGGGAGCGCAACAAACGCACCGTCCTGTTCGTGACCCATGACCTGCATGAGGCCATCTTCCTCTCCGACGTCGTCATCGTCTCGACCAATCGGCCGGGCCGGGTGAAATCGGTCGTGCCCATCGCGCTGCCACGCCCGCGGCTGCCGCCGGCCGAGCTCGCGGTCGCCGCCGAATTCCGCGATATCTACGCCCGCATTTGGGGCGACCTGAAGGACGAGGTGCGCAAGTTCGACTAATCGGCAGCGCTCCGAGCAATGACGCAGCCTCCTCGTGCTGAGGAGCCGTGCGAAGCACGGCGTCTCGAAGCATGAGGCCGCCACCCTTCGGGACGGCACTTGCGCGCCTTCCTCAGGGTGAGGCGGAACAGGGTCGGCCCGGACAGGAGAGGACGAATGAAGCGATCCGACATCGGCATTGCCGTGGTTGGTGCGGGCCGCATCGGCACGCTGCGCGCGCGGCTCGCCGCCAAACATCCGGCGGTGCGCTTTCTCGCGATTTCCGACCGCGATCCCGCCCGCGCGCGCGCCCTCGCCGATGCGGCCGGGGCCGATGTCCATTCCGGCAGCAACGACGAGGTGATCGGCCATCCCGACGTCAGCGCCGTGATCGTTTCGACGCCGGAGCAGGAGCACACGGCGCCGATCCTCGCGGCCTTGCGGCTGAGCAAGCCGGTCCTGGTGGAGAAGCCGATCGGGTTTTCGCTTGATGATGCCGACAAAATCCTTGCAACCCTGCGCGCGACCAAAGGCGAGCTGCGGGTCGGCTACAGCCGCCGCTACAAGGAATGTTTTTTGCGCGCCAAGGAGCAGATGCTGCACGGCCGCCTGGGCAAGGTCGTCGGCGGCACGGCGCGCGTCTACAATTCGCGCGCGCAGGCCTTTGCCATCCTCAAGCGCGATCCGCACGCGACGCCCGTGCTCGACGTGCTCACCTATTACGTCGATCTCATGTGCTGGTTCCTGGACGGCAATCGGCCGGTCGAGGTGGTGGCGCGCGGGCAACATGGAATCTTCAAGCAGGCCGGCTATGGCGCCCATGACGTGACCTGGGCGATCGTGACCTTCGCGGACGGCGCCGTGATCAATCTCGGCGTGAGCTATGCGCTGCCGGCGCGCTATCCCACGCTCGGTCAATCCGACCGCGTGGAGCTTCTCGGCAGCGAAGGCACCATGATCATCGACGACGACCACATGGATCACCTGCTGTTCTCGGAGAAAGGCATTCCTCACGCCTATGTGCCCGACCACGCCGTCGAGATGGCGTTTCTCGGCAGCAATACTGCGGGCGACTGGGCGGTCGGCGATTTCTGGGGCCCGCTCGGCAACGAGACGCGCGCCTGGCTCGACCATCTCGCGACCGGCGCGCCCACGGTCCACACCACCCCCGAGCAGGCCCGCATCAACCTGGAAACGACCATCGCCATCGAGCGTGCGGTGGCCTCCGGCCAGCCGGTGCGCCTGCCGCTGCAGTCGGAAGATTGAACGCGAGGGAAGAGCGCCCGCGCTCACACGATCAGGACGGTCGAGCCGACGGTCTTGCGCGCTTCAAGATCGCGATGCGCCTGTGCAGCCTGACTGAGCGGATAGGTCTGGTTGATCTCGATCTTGACCGCCCCCGAGAGCACGACCGCGAACAGATCCTTGGCCATCGCCAGCAGATCGGCACGAGCGGCGGCATAAGTGTTGAGCGTCGGTCGCGTGAAAAACAGCGAGCCCTTCTGCCCGAAGATGCCGAGATCGACCGCGCCGACCGACCCGGAGGACTGCCCGAAGCTCACCATCAACCCTCTCGGCCGCAGGCAATCCAGCGACTTCATGAAGGTGTCCTTGCCGACGGAGTCGTAGACCACCGGCAGCTTCTGATCGCGAGTGATCTCCTTGACGCGCGCCACGAAGTCCTCGCGCGTATAGATGACCGGGTGGTCGCAGCCGTGCGCCTTGGCGACCTTCGCCTTGTCCTCGCTGCCGACCGTGCCGATGACGGTCGCTCCCAGCGACTTCGCCCACTGGCAGGCGATGAGGCCGACGCCGCCGGCGGCGGCGTGGAAGAGGATGGTGTCGCCCTTGGCGACCTTGTGGATCTGGCGGATGAGGTATTGCACGGTCAGGCCTTTGAGCATCATCGCCGCGGCCTGCTGGTCGGAGATGCCATCGGGCAGGACCACGAGCCGGTCCGCCGGCATCACGCGGACCTCGCTATAGGCCCCGAGCGGGCCGCCGGCATAGGCCACGCGGTCACCCGGCTTGATGTCGGCGACGCCCGCGCCGACCTCCTCGACCACGCCCGCGGCCTCGGCGCCGAGCCCGCTCGGCAACGGCGCGGGATAGAGCCCCCGGCGGACATAGACGTCGACATAGTTCAATCCGACCGCGGTGTGGCGCACGCGCGCCTCGCCGGGCCCGGGCTTGCCGACCGCGACCTCTTCCCACACCAGGACCTCGGGCCCGCCGGGCTGGTGAAAGCGGATGGCTTTGGGCATGTCAGAGCTCCGTTCGCCGCCAAGAGAATATCAAGGATATCATCTCCCAACGCTGCCGGGAGCACCTTGATATCGGTCAACCGGGTGATGCGCGCCGGTCCGTCGCGGACCAAAGACTCGAGCCGAGATGGGGAAGGGATACCGATCAGCCGAGCGCAGGCAGCGCGACGGCCGGATCGCCGTGGATGACGAGGCTTCTGCGATCGAGCGCGCCCAACTGGGCGCGAAGCGCCTTGCGCTCGGCGCCGGGCTCGAACCTCATTACCGCCAAACGCGCGGTGTACCATTGGTTGAACAGATTGCCGACCTGAATGAAGTATTTGTCGAAAGCCCCGCCGACCGTCATGGGATCGTCTTCAAACAGGTTCTGGTAGAGCGCCACGATCGTGGATGCAGTCAAGTTTTGCTGCATGTCTGGAGTGCTCAACGTCCAGTCGAATGTCGGCTCGACATGACCGATGAAGGCGCGCAGCGGCTTCTTGGCACCCAGGAGCGCCCGCGGCAGCGGCGCGGATTGCGCCCCGAGCTTGCCGATGTCCTCCAGCGTCTTCGCCAAGGGACTCGCCTCGAACAGGCTGGCGAACACCGAGCCGGTATCGCAGCCGGAGGAACAGCAGGCGTGGGCGTACCAGATCGCGCCGTTCGGCTGCCAGACATTGAGAAGATCCGCCAGCGGAAGCGCGGCGTTCGCGCGGTCGACCATCAATCCGAGGTCGCGGCGCATGACGTCGGGATCGTTCAACGGGCCGGTCTTGCCGTGGCTGGTGGTCACGATCAAGGCCGGCTTGTCCGTCGACACCGCCTCGATCAACCGCGCGTGGGTTGCGTCCTTGTCGGTCAGGAACCGCGCGTGCGCTCCGATGTGAGCGTCCCCCTTCAATTCATCGAACAAGGGCGCCGCCACCGTCTTCTTCATCAGGGTTGTGATGTCGGTCCCGCCCTGGTCGACGCTCCACAGCACGCAGCGGGAGACATCCAACGGCGTTTCCGCCCAGTTCGCGATCGCGGCGGAGACATAGTTGTTCAGCCCGGCCTCGTCGAGATCGAGCCTCCCCACCGCGGCTACGAGATTCAAGGTGTACTGGACCAGCCAGGGAATCTTGTCGGGGCCGCCGAGTATCAGAATATAATGTGGAAGGGCGCCAGGAGCGGTCCCGCGCTGGATGTCTCCGATCACAACTCGTCTGGTGGTGCCGTCGGGCAGATAGCGGATCAACGAGTTGGTGCCGTTGGCTTTGTCCCACCCGAGCACCACGCCATTGCGGAACGCAACGAGTTGCCGGATGGCTTCCGGCATATCCTTGAGCGCGGCGGCATCGGCCGCCGACCGGTCGGGGCGATGCTCTACCAGCAAGCCCCAGCCCACTGACGGATCCTTCCAGTCGCGAAGATCGGGCAGATGAAAGGCCAGCGTCTTTTTCGACCCGGGAGCCGGCTTCGTCGCCCACGACTTGGTATTCGGCGCAAAGGCGCCGCGGCTGTCCGCCGACTCGCCGGTCCAGGCATTGATGGTCAGCGCTTGAGGCAGGGCATCGCTGTCGGCAGGCATTTGTGGTCGCTCTCCTGATCACGCTCCCGGGGCGTTCGCGAGAGCGGCCGCAATCAGTGCCTTCTTGGCGGCTTCCGGCGTGTCGGGCGGAAGCGCCGCCAAATACTCCATCGCGATCTTCAGCCGCAGCGCAGCAATGTCCTCGCTTGCGGCCGCCTTCGTTCCCGCGACGGCGGTCTGCGCGGCGTCGCGGGTAATCTGGAAGCGATCTCGCCGTTCGTAGAGGACCGGTAGCGTCCACTGCTGGAACTTGCCGGAGCGCTTCTCGTACTGGGCGTCGATGGCGGCGCGGCCGGCGTGCAGGGCTTCAGTCCATTCGAACGTGATTTCGTCATCGGGCCGCGCCGCTGAGAATCCGTTCGAGAAGTTGTGAAAAAGGCGGGCGTAGAAGGCGTCCGAGAACGTGTTGGCGTCGCGTGCGTCCAGCGGCTCGGTCGCCCCGATGGCGAACGGCACCCCGCCCTTGGTCACGAACTGGCAAGCCATGGACGCGGCGTCTTCCAGCACGGTAGCACCGCGGCAGGAATTGAGCACCACGAGCCACACCTTCTTGACGGCCTGATAGCCGAGGAGCTCGTCGACGGACAGCTTCAACGGTGCGTTGTCGAGGTTGGTGCGAATGTAGAGCCACGCCGATTGATCGATGTCACCGTGACAAAAAAAGTGCAGAACGTGCGGCTTGAACGTTCCGATCGCGATGTCCAGCTTGGACGCGCTGTCGAGCACCGGGCCGACCGAGATCCCTTCGAGGTTTTCCTGCTTGATCCGCTGATAAAGCTCCTCCTCTCCCGTCAGCACGTGGATCTCGATGGGAAACTCGGCGCTCTTGTTGAGCTCGACCGCATTTCGCAGCGCATTCCATTCCGGCTCGCCGGGTATGTTGTCGGCGGAAATGACCGCCAGGATGCGAAGTGGAGGCTTGAATTTCACCCTCGTCTCGAACCCGAACTGCGGTTCCGCCCGGCGCGCGATCGGCCACCGCGAATTGAGCGCAAGAAAGCCGAGATCTTCCTGCCACAGGGTTTCCCACTTGATGGCTTGTGCGCTCAGGACCGCCGGGTCGATGTAGATCGGCTGAACGCCGTCCCGTGACTTCAGGATATGATCGATGGCATCCTTGACCTTGGTGTTCTTGCAGAGCTCCCCGAACAATTGCGCCCCCACAGTCCGCACCACGTCCTCGCCGTCGGCACCACCCGCCGCATCAATGTCGATGTCGATGATTCCGGATTGATCGCCGAGCGGCGACTGGACCAGTTGGCACCAGAATCGCGCGGCGTTGTCGCCCTTGCCGACCCTGATCACTGTGGGCTGCGTCATGTCATACCGCTCCCCGGACCTGCGACCTTGGCAACCATGTCCTGGATGCGTTGCAGCGTCGCCCGGATCTCGTTGCTCTGCTCGCTTGAGCCATTGCCGCTCTTGCTGGACAGTGCCGCCAAGCGCAGCTTGTAAAGGTCGACGAAGCGCTCGCTCGCGGCGACCCAGGACGGCACGTTGTCCGAGCTCTGGAAGACCGCGCGCACCCCTGCGTGCTGCGGCAGCGCGTCCTTGCGAGCGTAGCGGTCGCTCAGGGCCTCGAGGCTGGCTTCGGGTCGGCTGGCGTCGAGCACGCGGAACGGCTCGCAGTAGGTGAAGATTGCCGGCGAGGATGGGGGAAGCGCCGGCTTGGCGGACAGCAGGAACGTGTAAGCCTGCCGCAACTCGTCGCCGGCCACGTCCACGGCGGCATCTTGATAAAGCAGCGGCCCCGGACGCAACTGGGCGAGATCGTCGGCGAACTGCCGCAGTCCCATGTCGGAGAAGTTGTTCGCGACGGAAGAGAAACCGGCGGCCCAAGCCCCGATCTGGGCCTGGAAGGCCAGGAATTCGGATGCCAGGACCAGGTGACTGCTTGCGTGCTCGGACTCGAGATCGGTCTGGTCGAGCAACAGCGCGCCGCGTTCCAAGGTCAGTATCGAATGCGCGATGACGTGGACGACGTCGACGCTGCGATTGCCGAGCGCCTTACGTACTGCCCGCAGCCAGGGACTTGTCACCGGATCCGTCGCGGTTGCGAGCAAGTCGCTGCTCGACGGCGCATCGGACTGCCGCCCGCCGAACTTTCGCAGCCAGTCGCGGATCGGGTTGGCGATGAAATTGGATGCGGCCGCGAGCGGATTGATGACGTAGGTTGTCAGCGCGGACTCGTCGGCAACGCCGGGTTTGACCTCCTGGCAGGAAAGCTCCGGTATCGCTTTCACTGCCGGCGAGCTTCTCAGTTGCGCGCAGACCGGCCCGTCGGCCAAGACCGCAACCCGCACGGGTCGTTGACCGCCGCTCGATGCAAGCGCCTTTGCGGTCCTGACGATGAGATCGACGGTGGACGACACATCCTCGGCGTCGCCGAGCCGGCAGCAGAGCGCAACGTCCATGACGGACGGCGTCTGCTGCGGCGGGTCGATGACGAAGTCGGGCAATCGCAGGATTGGGCAGGGAAGCACCGGCTTCAGCAGGCTCTCCCACGGAAACATTCCGAGGTACCCGTATGGCTTGACCAGATGCAGCCACACCACCCGGTTCCGCAGAGCGTTTTCTTCAATTCGCGCGCGGAGCCAATCGAGCAGGCTGGGCGGCAAGCGGAAGGGGTAGTGGCCGCGCTCGCGAATGCTGTTCCAGTCGAGACGTCGCGGAACTCCCATTTCGCGCGCCGCGACCTCGAATTTGGGGGAATCGACGACCTCGTTGCCGTCCCGCTCCTGAAGCACGAACTGCACCCGCGCCGCCAATTCCTTCGAGACTGAAGCCGACGATCGCTTCGGGGGTGAATCCGGCAATTCCTTCGAGAGGGAAGCCGAAGAGGAATCGCTTGCCGAGATCCGGCCCGGCAGCAACGTGACCTTGAGGACCGCAAGGTCGTAGATGCGCTTGAGGGCTTCGGCCAAGACGATCTCCTCGCACAACGCTTCGGCGTGAACTCAGCTTTCGGCCTTTCACGCCACCGCCAAGCCGGCTTCGAACAGTTTTGCCTCGTCGTCGCGACGTCGGCTCATCTCCGCTTCCACCGCGGTGCCGAGCCAAATCCGCTTCATGGCGCGGATCTGGGCCGGAACGGCCGCAAAGTCGCGGGCCTTCATCGCGACGCCGATCGCACGCATCTCGCGATAACGATCATTCGGATCCTTCTGGGGATCGGGGGCACGCGAATAACTGGCGCCGCGGTTGAACGTGAGCGAAACAAGCGCGCCGAAGCAGTCACCCGGCAAGAGATCGCAGTTGGGCAAGGCTCTGTTCGTACTCACGGCGAACTTCGGAAGCGTTGCGGCCTTGAAGACGGCTTCGGCCAGCTCCCATTCGATGATGATCTGCTTGACCTGCACGAGCAGCGCCTTGAGCGCCTGCGCGGAGCTGTTGCCGCCGTGGTGGCCGACGGTCGCGGCGAGCGCGGAACGGTCGGCGGCCGGCAGCGCGCTCCAGTCACGCTCGAACTCGGCGGCGGACACGTAGCCGAGATCATAGCCGCAGCCGATGGTGATGCCGGACTTCTCCAAGGGCCAGACCGGCCGCTTCTTGTAGACCTTCTCGTAGTAGGCACGACCGCCCGTTTCGTGCTGGACGATGAGGCGATAGGCCTGCTGCGAGACGCGTTGCGCGAGATCGACCGGCGATGATCCGCGCGCCCCGAAGGTCGCCGCCATCGAAGGCAGCTCGGCGCCGGCCATCGCGGCTTCCCGGTCCGCCATCGCGGTCTGGCGCGCCCGAATTTCGCTCTGCGCAAGGCCGAGAACCGCCGGCAGGGTATCATCGGGCGGGACAATATCGGCCAGGAGAAGATCGCTGGCGTTCGTCGGCAGGCGCAGCGGCTCTTGCGGCACGTCGGCGGCGGCCCGCGGCGGCTGGCGCAGGAGATAGGTATCGGCGGCAACATAGGTCGCGAGATCGAGGCCGGTGAGGTCTTCGATTTCGCGCACGGGAACGAGCCAGTTCTGCGCCACCTTCCGGTCGAAGGGCAGCGCCTCGGCCGCGGCGCTCGGCAATGTCCCCGGTGTCTGGCCCTGCTTCCAGGCGACCGTGGCGAGCTGGTTGCCGGCGCGCCAGGCCACGAGCTTCCAGAACTGCCGCGGGATCGGGAAGGTGCCGAACAGTCGCGGATCGTCGGCAGCGAATATCGGGCCGGTCAGCACCACGGCGCGGATTTTCAAATTCTTCTTGAGATCGTCGAGAACCACGTCCTCGAGATCGTTCCAAGGTCCGGAATTGAGCTTTTCCGCCTGCGGCGCGGCGTTGGTCAGGTGAAATGTCTCGCGCTCGGACCGCGCGGCGATGTTCGTTTCGCCGTCATCTTGCCAGTTTGGGTCCTGGCGTCGAACCATGTGGCCGTAGCCGAAGTCGTTGTGGTCGGGGTTGAACACCGGATCGGCGGTTTCGAAGAAACGCTTCTCCGGCTGCTCGTCCTTGCGCAGACGCGGGTCGGGATACCAGGTGTCGCCTTTCTTGCGCTTGATCTCCTGCCACCTCGCCCCGTCGATATCCACCATCGTGAGCCGGGGCTGCCGGCGAACGCGGTCGACGAGGATCGAGAAGTGCGTGTAGTGCAGCCAGGTGTCCGGCGCGGACGCCGAGGGCGGCGGCAACGGCAACGGCAGATCGGCACCGAGGAAGCCGACGTCGTGGCCGGCGCGGCTTTCGAGCTTGGCCGCCGAGAACGGCGACTCGTTGCGCACCGTCGCCGCGATCACCGGCAGCGCGTCTTCGGTATCCGTCGTCATGCGATGCTCGTGCTGTGCCGGGCTGCCGTTCAGGCTTGATAATTGGGGGGCGGCGGCGTGGTCACTGCCTCCCAGTTCGTGCTGCTGATGTAGGCATAGGGAATCGTCCCGTTGCCGGAGCCATAGGGGCATTGCGCGCCCCACGCGCCGAACCAGCTGTTGCGCAGAATGAAATATCCCCCGCCGGGAGAGCGGCCGTCGTCCTGGTATCCGATCAAGCACATGGCATGCCCGCCGTTTGCCGGCTCGCTTCCGATGCGCATGGTGATGCGTCCGGTTCGCGCGGTTTCGCTCGACTGAAACCAGCTGTTGTAGACGGGGATCGAGAAACCAACCACGCAGCCGTTGAAGAGCGCGGTCTTGATCGCGGTCACGTTGCGCGGATCGAGGATGACCGTTGCCAGCTTGTGCTTGGCGGCATCCGGCCGCGCCGCTCCCGGTTCGGTGCCGTTGTTGTTGCACGGCGGTTTGCCGTTGTAAGCCCATACCTGCTCGCGGCACTGGCCGAGGTTGCCGAGCACCTGCGCCGCCTTGACCTGCCACGTGCCGCAGGTCCCCGGGTTGCCGTCGATCAGCTTGGTTTCGTGGTAGAGGAATTGCTCGGAGTAATCCTGCACGCCGCCGCTGTTGAGCCGCTCGTAGTACTCGTGCACGGCGGTCATGGCGAACGACACGCAGGTGCCGCGCGAGCCTTGTTGCCTGCCCGGCGACATTTGCGCCGCGTGATTGACGCTCGGCGGCAACGGCGCTGCCGCGATCTGCGGCTGGATCGATTCCATCACCATCGCCTCGATCTCGGGCGTCGGCTGCAGCGCTCCCAGCGTGAATTCACCCGTGTCGGCGGCCGCCATCATCGGGACCACCTCGCGCAGCTTTTGCACGAGGCTGTCCATTCCCGCGTCCGACACGCCGATCGCGGCCTTGAGCCCATCCATCATATCGGGGACGGCAAGCGCGGCCACCACCTGCTCCGCGTCCGAAAAGCCGTGCTCCTGCAGGGCGGCGATCTCCTGCGGGGCCAAGCCGGGGATCTGCTCGAGCGGATGACCTCCGAAATCGGGCGCCTGACCATTGCCGCTGCTGTTGTCGGCCATTTGCTTCTCCTGTGACGGGGCGCTTGCACCAAGTGCCGTGCGACCTACTGCTCGGTTCTCTTCGGCGGCTCATTCGCGCCGGTTCCAAACTGTGATGTGTCGGCGGGCTTCGACAGCTCTTCGCGCAGCGACTGCGGCAGCGCCTGCCGCGTGCGGTCGACGAGCTGCTCGAGCTCGCGCGCCGGCAAACCGGTCTCCTGTGCGAGCGCCGCCATGCCGTCCGCGGTAGCCGCGATGGCGACCAACTGTTCGGCGGTCGTGATCCAGCTGGCGCTCAACCGCTCGAGTGCCGCGCGCGGCCAGAAACCCAATCGGTCGAGTTCGGTGTCTTGCCCCATGCGCCCATCCGTGGCCGCCGGCAGGCTAGCCTGACAAAAAGTATCGCAGGCAATCGTATGGACCAGCATGTCCGAACCCGTGCATGCGCGCGTTCCATCATAACAACTCTAGCATCCCTTGGCGCCTTATGCAACTTATACGTTTATATATTTTTTACGACAACCTGATAATGAAAAGGCGAGGAGGACGCCGGGCTCATCGATGCGGCCCAGCAGCGCGGCGGCGGAGCCGCCCAGAA